>JAJPKF010000004.1 GCA_021323865.1 Pseudomonadota bacterium
AGTACATAGGTGGCCGCAGCCGATTATCGGACTATAGCAGCACCTCCTTCCCGGTCCTGGTCGTTGTAGGCGCGCATCCGGTAGCTCTTGCCACGGATGTTGAGGACAGTGGAATGTCATCCTCAACAAGCACGACGAGGTGGGGGTGATCGACTTCGGCGACGTCGAGTATCGGGACCCCTCAGCGGATTTCTCGGCATTGGGGGACGGCGCCATCCTCGAGGCGGCCCTTACGGCCTATGACGCAAGCGACCTGCTTCGCCGTAGGGCGGAGCTGAGGATCACTGCGTTCCCGGTTCTCGACCTCCCTTTCTATGTGGGGAAACAAGACGCGGCCGGCGTTTCCGGCTGCGTCGAGCTGGTAAGGAAGGTTGTGATTCAGGGCCGCGCAAGCTGACTTACGACTGCGCCTGAGCCGA
Source organism: Pseudomonadota bacterium (assembly GCA_021323865.1). Lineage (GTDB taxonomy): Bacteria > Chloroflexota > UBA5177 > UBA5177 > JAJPKF01 > JAJPKF01. The sequence goes on from JAJPKF010000004.1 coordinate 420, forward strand.
CAGGATGACGGCTGGTTCCGCGTGGTCAGACCCGGGCAGAAGCGGATGACCCCCCAGAGGTTCGAGAGGTTAGGGGCCATAGCTCTCGTTCGGCCCCTTGCTTGCGGCGCATCGGATAGTGTCAGACGGAGTGTAGCGATTGGATAGGCACGCGATATTCGTCGATGTCGGGTACATGCTGGCGTCGGTGGCCGAGCTTGTCACCGGATCGCCGGAGCGGCGGGGAGTCCGCTGCGACTTCGGGGACATCTTGGAACGCTTGGTCGGCAATGTGGCTGACATTTCGGCGCTTCCGCTGCTCCGAACGTACTGGTATGACGCCAGCATCACCGGTCAACCGGAGTACGATCAGCAGACCATCGCGACGTTGCAAGGTGTGCGACTGCGGTTGGGACGTCTGGTCCGCGGGGAGCAGAAGGGCGTCGACAGCCGGATCGTGCGCGACCTGATCGTCCTCGCCTGGGACAAGGCCATCGCCGAGGCGTACCTCCTCGCGGGCGACGAGGACTTGTGCGAAGGCGTGCAGGAAGCCCAGGATCATGGTGTCCGCGTCGTTCTCATGGGTATTCCCGGCCTCAATCAGAGCCCGATGCTGGTGCAGCAGGTGGACGCTCATCACGAGCTGTCCGAGAGCTTCTGGCGAGAGCTGTTTCAGCCCTACCAGCCGCCCGCGGCAGCCGGAGAGGTGCGCCCGCCCAGCAGCGCGGGCCAACTCCACAAGCCGCCGTCTCCGGCCCCGAGCCCGGCGGTGCAGCAAGCATGGCAGCAGGCTGTCGATCGAGGCGGCTCGAGCCCCATGGCTGAGCTCGCCGGCAACGTGGCCAGTGAAACGGGTTACTTTCGTGCCCTGGCGGAGGAGGCGGGTCGCGCCGCTGCCGAGGTGTTCTTGGAAAGCTGGGGGCACTACGACCTGCAGGAACTTCTGAGTCTCAGTGGGTGGCAGGTCCCGCCCAACCAGGATCGCTGGCTGCTCCGTTACGCCGATGACCACATGCAGGGCGTGCTGTGGGAACGGCCGGAGCTCAAGGCCACCGTCCGAACCGCATTCAAGGAGGCGGCCAAGGACCTCGTGGTCTCGGGGGGTTCGGGCAGTTGAGCCGGAAGCGGGCAATCGTTGGATTCCGTGGGGTTAGCAGGACGGAATGGGCTCTCGCATCCTGCTCCGGCAGATCGAGGACCAGATTGAGGCCGCACGGCTGGTCCTTCACCCATCGCCGGCCCGTAACGGACGGCTTTCGTTCCCCCATCGAAGCGCTCATCTGAAGGAGCAGGCTCCGTCCACGCCCAATCGCGACATGAAGGAAGCAGCGCCTCAAGCAGCGCGGTCAGAAGACCGCCACCTCCTTGCCGCGGCTATCCGCGATCTCGGGCTATCAACCCACGAATCTCTGCCTGGACGCCAGACCGGCGAGTCCGGCTCCTACGCCATTCCCGTGGTGTGCGACGGCGTTGAGGCGTTTCTCAAACTTGCTCCACAGGGCAAGAGCCTCGTGTCGGAGCGTGCAGAACGGGAAGCCAGGTTCTTTCGAGAGTTGGGCGGTCTCGTCCCACTGAAGACGCCTGAAGTGCTGCGCATAGAGTCGACGCCTGAGTGGCTGGCGATCGTCCTACGCCGGTACAAGCCGCTGCCACGGTTTGGGATGTGGCCCGGGGCTATGCGAGATCTAGCCGTCCGGCAGCTGGCACGGCTCCACGCCAGGTACTGGGACGATCGGCCATTTCTCGATCGGCGGCCCTGGCTGTCGAGGCCGCCCTGGCCGGCAGATCCCGACTCGGTGAAACATTCACTCGCCTCATGGAAGCGGCTATTGACCGACTCCCATCTCCCAGATTCGTCTCCGCGGGAGGGCTTCGAGCTTGTAGTGCGGCTCGGTGAGCGGTTGCCCGAGATCCTCTCGTTCATCCAGGCGCAGCCCCGCACGCTCTGCCACGGCGACTCCCATCCTGCGAATCTCCTCTGCGACGACAACGAGGAGCTGGTATGGGCTGACTGGCATGAGGTGCGGAGGGCGTCCGGGCCGGAGGATCTCGCGCACTTCCTGACGAGATGTACCGGCGACGGGCAACTTGTCGACGAAACGGAGATGCTTGATGTGTACACTGGCGAGCTTCGGCGGCTCTTCGGTCCAGACCCGGCGATCAACACCATGGGGCGGGCGGTTGCAGCCGCAGAACTTCTCTCTGTTCTCGTCCACTGGCCGGGTTATGTCGACTCGTCCGACACTGAGCGGATCATGCGCCTCTTGAGCCGAGCCCGCGTCCTCGCACTCCGGCTCGAGCTTCAATAGCGTCGCTGAGACGGCGAGCGGCCGCACCCACCGACGCCATCCGGTGCACGGGTGGATAGCTGGTCAACGGACTGGCGACCCCTCGGCACCGACCTTCGAGCAGCCCCATTCCAACGCCGCACGCAATCATCTCGTCTCCTTTGGGCCGGCGGCCCGAAGTCCGTGCGAGGCCAGGCCGCCCCGCGAGCCTTCCCTTCCTTCCTACAGTTGGGAACGGCTACGGCCGGCTGCGAATCGCAACGTATCCCGGGCGGGAGCGCCCGACCGCTCCGGGACGCGCGGTGCTCTCAAAGCACATCCGCAACGGCGGGTGCCGTCCTGACCCGGAATCTGGGACCGACGAAACCATGGCGTGCGACCAATCGACGAGGGCCGACGCCCCACCACATCGCACGCCGTCATTCCCGGCCGCCAAAGGTCGAACGGCCCTGGGTCATACCGAGCGGCAGCAAACATCGGTTCATCACCCGACGGTTCAGTCGAGAGCGCAGCGCCTATCGTGAGGTGAGCGAAGGAGATCAGTACGACCAACACCACACCGTCATCCCGATCCGGGCGCCACGTCGTCATCGCCGGCGCCGGCTTTGCGGGGCTTGCCGCCGCCTTCAGGCTGCGTCAGCGCCTCTCGGCAGAGGATCGAGTCACCATCGTCGCCCCCAGCAGCGCCTTCGTCTTTCGACCCTCGCTCGTGGGCGCCGCCCTCGGCAGATCCGCCACGCGTGCATCCTTCGACGTCGCACCCGTCCTGCGATCCAGGAATATCGGCTTCATCCGCGGAATAACCCGCAGGGTGGATACGGCAAACCGCTCGGTCGAGGTTGACGGAGCCACATTCAACTACGACGCCTTGATCATCGCCACGGGCACCCGCCCCAACCCCAACGCAGTACCCGGCGGTGCCGGAGAGTTCAGCCACAACCACTACATCCTCGGGCAGGAATCATCGCAGGATGTGCGCGACCGGCTCATCCGGCTCATTCGGGAGCCTGGCCCGGTCGTGGTGGGCGCTCTTCCCGGCGCCTGGTATCTCAGCGCCATGTACGAGCTGATATTGGGGATCGACCGGCTCCTGCGTGACGAGGGCGTTCGGGAGCGGGCCGGGCTGACGTTCGTCACTCCCGAGCCGTATCTTGGTCATCTGGGCTTCGGGCAGATCGCCGCCCGTCCACGCCTCGAGCGTCTGTTCGCCGATCGCGGCATCGCGTTTCAGACCGGCGCCGAAATCGTCCGCGTCGGCCGCGACGAGGTCTTCCTGGGGGGCGGCGAGTCACTGCCTTCAACTGCCAGCTTTCTGCTGCCTCCGTTCACCGGAGATGTGGACCTATGGAAGAGCGCCGGATTGACGGACGAGCTCGGCTTCATCCCCATCGACCCGTGGTATCGCCATGTGGCCACAGAGTCGGTGTACGCGGCCGGCGACGCGGCTCGCTTCCAGCGGCCGATTCCTCCCCTGTTCGACCTCGAACGGCCGCATACCGGCTATCTCTCCATGCGCATGGGGGCAACGGCCGCCGAGAACGTGACTGCCGCCCTCACGGGGTCGACTCCCCCAACCCAAACGCTGCCGGGGCTCCTCGACGTGCGCGTGATCGAGGGGCCGGATTCAGGTTTCTTGCTGGCAAGTCGCGGTCGAGAACAGCTCAGGCACTGGGCGCTGCCGCTGCCCGGCCGCCTATCGGGGCGCCTCAAGGTTGCGAGCGAGCGTTTCGTCGTCGCCCGACTCAAGTCGGGCCGGGTGGGACCGGTCTAATCCATCTGTTCAGTCAGCTGCTCCTTGGATCGGGGCCGGTTCCTACCTGCGGCCAGAACCCTCACGGACCGTGAGGAAACACCTCGACGGGGTCAAAGGCCGTTGCGCGGCGCCGGCCGGAGCGAGCCGGTCGACGAATGAGTCTCGGCACGGGAGGCGCTTCCCTTGAATAGGGCGCACCCTCCGGATCGTTCGTGCTCGTAGGGGGCGACGAGAGGCGGGTGTCCACAGAAGGCAAAGACAGTGCCGTCGAGGCACGTTTGAGCGCCGGCGCCGGGGAAACATTGGACCTGGGCAGAGGCGCGGTAATGCCGGCAGCCAATGTCCTGGCCGCGCTTGGCTCGTCATCCCAAGGTCTGACGCGCACCGAAGCAGCCGATCGCTTGGGGCGCTTCGGGCCGAACGTCATCCATAGCCATCGGGTTACCGCGTTCGGCATCTTTCTGAGGCAGGTCCGCAACCCTCTCCTGATCCTGCTTCTGGCCGCGGCGATTGTCTCGGGCGGAACGGGCGATCCCACCGATGCCATCATCATCACCACGATCGTGGCACTGAGTGTCGGTCTCGGCTTTGCCAATGAATATCGGTCGGAGCAGGCGGTGGCGGCTCTACACGCGGCCATTCACCACGAGACCGTGGTGACGCGTGACGGGAGTGAGACGCGCGTCGACGTGCGTGAGCTGGTCCCCGGTGACGTAATCGCGCTCCACATCGGCGACGTGGTTCCCGCCGACGTGCGTCTACTCGAGACGACGCAGCTGGAATGCGATGAGGGCGTGCTAACCGGCGAATCGATGCCGGCTCCCAAATCGGCCGAACCTGCGTCGAAGACGGACTCGACGATCGATCTCAGCTCCTGCGCCTTCATGGGTACCATCGTACACCAGGGAGCTGCCCGAGCGGTTGTGGTTTCGACAGCCGCAAGAACCGACTTCGGCAGGATTGCGGTCGGGCTCGGGTCGCCTCAGGCCTACACCGCCTTTCAAGCGGGTCTCAAGGATTTCTCGAAGATGTTGGTCGGCGTCGCGGGAGCCCTGACGGTCTCGATATTCATCATCAACCTGGCATTGGGGCGGCCATGGCTCGACGCGGTTCTTTTCTCTCTGGCCATAGCCATCGGCATCACTCCCCAGCTACTGCCCGCCATCGTCAGCGTCAGCCTGGCAACAGGCTCCCGGCAGCTAGCGCGTCGGAAGGTCCTCATAAAGCGGCTGGTCACCATTGAGGATCTTGGCAACATCCAGGTCCTCTTCACGGACAAGACTGGTACCCTGACCGCCGGAGCCATTGCCTTCGATGGATCGCTTGACCCCGCCGGTTGTGCTTCGCCTCGACCACTACTCCTGGGTCTGATCTGTAACGAGGCAACACCCACGGAGAATGGTGCTGTGAGCGGCAACCCTTTGGATCAAGCTCTATGGAACGCCCCGGGTGTCAAGGCCCTGCAGGAAGGGACGGATGGCCTGTCCTCGTACAAACGTCTGGGCATGCTGCCCTTTGACCACGACCGTCAGCTCGTCTCGGTTACGGCGAGCCGGGCGGATGGAAGCACGATTCTCATAACGAAAGGCGCCCCTGAGGCGGTCCTTGCCCGTTGCTCCAATCCCTCGACCGTGGCCGGCGAGACACTTCAACATCTGTTCTCGGACGGCGCTCGGGTGGTCGCGATCGCGACTCGGGAAGCCTCCGGTCTCTCTCAGCCCCGACCCGAGGATGAGGCGAACCTTCACCTCGAAGGCTTCCTTACCTTTGCCGATCCACCGAAGGCAGCCGCCAAGACCTTCCTTACCCAGAGAAGCCGTGCAGCACCTTAGAACGGATAAACGGCACTACCAGAAGGCCACAAGTCATGCCAGCTCTCCATCGCATACCAGTGTGCTGCTCATTGCCGCATGAACGGCTCCGCCAGAGTCGAGATGGGCAAGTTTTCTGGCGGCGCCCTCCGCCAGCGCCGCGTCGAATTCCCTCAGACCAAGGGATTGCCGCACTATGCCTTCGGCCTCTTCCACGAGCGCACCAAGAAATCCGGGCCCGGAGCCCAGCCCTTGATCTCGCCGAAGTTTGCGAGATGCACCGAGAAACACAGCGGTGGCATGTATGTCATCCGTCAGTGCCGTGCACGCGAGCAGCTCAAGACTCTCGCATATGCGCGTGTATCATCTGCCTGGCGCCTTAGAGCGAAGCTAGTTTCGGCGAGTTGCCTGGCTCGTGTAGGGTCGCCCTTCTGCAATGTGACAAACCCGAGGTTGTTCAGCGCCCGAGCGAGCCCGCGGATGTCGCCGAGCTCTCGACTGAGGGCACCCGCACGCTTGAATAGTTCAGCTGCCCGGTCATACTCTTGGACGCTGATAGCGGTGACTCCCAGGTTGTCCGTTAGCGCCAGAACCTCAGGCTTGTCGTTGATACACGTTGAGATTGCCAGTGCTTCCTCGAACAAGTGTCGAGCCTGTTGGAATTCGCCACGGAACACAGCCGTGGCGCCCAACATTTTGAGCGCCCAAGCCAGATCAGGTGGATTCCCGATTCGCCGGTATAGTTCTAGTCCCTCTCGTCCCAGGATCGTGGCCTCGTCCAAGTCGCCTGACGCAGCGGCAAAGTTCCCGGCCCGGGTGAGTGCCTTGGCTCGTGTCTCCAGCATCGCACCGCGGTGCCAACTCTTGGAGGCCAACGTCATCTCAGTCGCGGCTGCCAGCAATCGCTTCAGCCAGTACCGACCCTCGGTGATAAGACTTTGATGCTCCCAATAGATGGAGGTGGCACAAGCCAACCGCAGGCCGGCGTGCTGGTCGTGCTCTGCGCTCCATGCCAGTGCCGCCAGGATATTCGCATGTTCTTGCCCAAATTGGCTCAACAGGACGGAGTCTGGCAGCACGCGCAGTCGCGGCTCCAACTCTTCCGCAAACGCGACATACGCTTCCAGATGGCTTCGGTGAAAGACCTGGCTCTCTCCGCGCTCCTCCAACTTCTCGGCGGCGTAGTCCGCCAGCGTTTGCAGCATGGTGAGTCGACCATCCGGATCTCCCATGGTGTCTCTCCGTATCAACCTTGCGTCTAAGAGGGCTGTAATTGCCTGGCTGATCGGACTTTCCCCAGCGATCCGACACACCTGCTCGGCCATTTGAACACTGCAGCCCCCCTTGAAGACCGACAGCCTCGTGAACACCTCTCGCGAGCGCCGGTCCAAGAGCCGGTAACTCCACTCGAAGGTCTTGCGCAGCGAGCGGTGACGTTCACTTGAGTCCTGGGGACCATGGTTGAGAACCAGCAGCGGATGCTCAAGCTGACGGACGATGGACTCCACCGGATAATTGCCAACCTGAGCGGCGGCCAACTCGATTGCCAAGGGAAGTCCATCGACCAGACGGCACACGTCCGCGATGTAGCCGGCATTCATTCCAGTGATTCCGAATCCGGGATTAGCGCACCTTGCACGGTCGACAAACAGCGCCGATGCGTCGGAGTCCGCGACCTGAGCGACCAAGGAATCCGAGCTCCGTTCTCCTAGCTTCCGCTCATCCCCTGTCGACGGCTGACCCAGCGGTTGGACATCGAAGACGTGCTCGCCCGAAACCCTCAAGACGACGCGACTGGTCACGAGGATCTTCAGTCGCTCGCAGCGACTGAGCAGCCGTGTGACAGGAACCGCGCCCGCAGCCACATGCTCGAAGTTGTCCAGAACAATCAGCATGCTCCGATTCGCAAGGTGGTCGCAGAGCAGGTCCTCGGTCCTCCGGCCGCTCTGTTGTCGCAATCTCACCACGTCCGCGATCGCAGGCAGCACGGATGCCGGATCGGTGAGAGTCTCAAGAGGAACGAAGACGACGCCGTCCTCCAGCTCGATCTGCATCCGTCGCGCCAGCTCGATGCCAAGCCTCGTTTTTCCCACGCCCCCCGGGCCAACCAGCGTCAGCAGCCGCGTGTCCGGATCCCGAAGAAGATCCGCCGCTACTGCCAAGTCGCTCCGCCTTCCCACGAAAGTCGTCAGCGGCCACGGGAGGACTCCGACTGCTGCGTGGGTTGAGGGTAAAACTGCCTCGAGTAGGGCATTACGCTCGACCTCCGAGAGCGAAAGAGCGTCGGCAAGAGCAGCTGCGGCGGGCATTGTGGGACGCCTCACGCCCCGTTCCAGCATTCCGATGTACACGGCACTGAACCCAGCGTGCACGCCCAGCGAGGCTTGACTCAGCCTGGCATCGCGTCGATGCCTTCGCAGCAGAGCTCCGAACCCGGCTTGAGCATTCGGGGTCATTGTGTATCCATTCGTCGCCCCGCGAGTTGGGCTCAAAAGCGAGCCGCCGGATACTCCCAGAGCTTCAACCAACAGTATATGAATTTGTATCGATTGTTTGTCGACTATCAGAACAGGCGCCAGGGACGATTGGCATAGAAGGAGTACCGACAGGAAAAAGGAGTCAAACGTGATAAATCCGGGCACAACGATGCAGCCGACGCGGGCCTCGGTTTTGGCCATGAAGCTCACGCAGGTCAGGGGCCGTTCCATAACAGGGTGGCTTTATAAGGTGACCCTGGTAGCTGCCCTTTGTGGCGCCACCGTTATGCCCGGAACAGCCTCTCAGGCTGAGGCCGATGGCCGAGCTGCGATCGCCGCTCCAACCCAGCTGAATTACACCGGCAAGGAACAGGCCTACGTGGTTCCCAAGGGCGTTCGGTTGCTGGGTGTAGGCGTGCAGGGGGCGTGGGGCGGCTCGGTCGGCGGCCCACAAGCAACCGGCCAGGGCATCGAGGGTTATCTTCGAGTCAAACCTGGCGAGAAACTGTACGCCGAGGTGGGACAGAACGGTTCGTACGCCGGCGGCCGGACCTTTGGCGGTGGGGGAGCATCCGGGGCGCCGCCACCCGGCGTCTGCCGTGAGACGGACGGTACGCCTTGTCCGGGCGCGCTGGCAAGCTCGGGAGGGGGCGCGAGCGACGTTCGCACGTGTTCGAGCCGGGCACACCGGTGTCGCGGCGGGATTACCTCAAGAGCTTCGCGGCTCATTGTGGCGGCCGGTGGCGGCGGGAACGGAGGTAGTGGCAATAGCTTCGCAACCGTCGGTTGTAGCTCCTCTGGCAGTGGAGGGGCGGGCGAGAACATTCAGCCGCTTCCGAGCGGCGGGTCGGTAGGACCATTGCCCATCGTGACATCGAAGGGCATCGTGGTCCCCGGTCTGGCCACAGGTAACCATCGGTCCGTTCTGACCGTTGACGGCGCCAGGGATGCGGCGATGGGCACGACCAAGGCGGGCAAGGGCGGTTTCTATGCCGGGTGTACCACAGGGGGCGTCACGCGGTCTCAAAGCGTTGCCGGCAGCTCGGGCTCTCGGTCTCACGGCGGCAGGGGCGGGAACGCGAGTGGCTTGGCTCCCGCGAATATCGATAACTGCGCCAGCCGACAGGACGGGTGCGCTGACGCTGGGGCCGGGGGTGGCGGCGGTGGCGGCTACTTCGGGGGAGGCGGCGGCGCGACTGGACTCAATGCCTGCACTACGGCGAGCGGACCCTGCAACAGTGCAGGGGGCGGTGAAGGGGGGGCGGCAGGCTCTAGCTTCTTCTCCAAGCGCGTGATAGCTCCCTACGATGCAGGGGTACTTGGAAGCACGGGCCAGGTCTTCGTCAGGCTCGTACCGACGATCGAGATCGACAAGCCCAGGGACCCGGCGGTCTATTCCCCCGGTCAGATTGTCAAAGCGAGCTGGAGCTGTGGCTATGACTCCTCCACCGGTCTCGGGATCGGGGGCAACAATTGCGTCGGCACGTTGGCGCCCGGCGTTCGCATCAGTACCACCCCAGGCACCCACAGGTTCACCGTGCAAGGCAAGATCGTCTATCAGGGGAAGAGTTTCATGCTTCGGAGCACAGTGAAATATGTCGTCAAGGCAAAGTGATGGCCCGCTCTTTCGGCGGCTACTCCTTGCGTCCTGCCTCCAACGGACAGACGCTCCAGAGGATCTCCCGCTCGGATTCGGCCACCAGCAGTGTCGAGTTGATGATGGCCTGAGAGGCACCCCTGTCGCCCCAACTGTTCAGAAAAAGGAGAGTCCCCTGAGGCCGTTCCTCCATCCACAAGACGTGATCCAGGTTTATGTCAACCGGAGCACCCTTCTTGGCCTCACCGTCCAGCGGTGTCACACGGACGACTCTCGCCATCATCCACGCCCCTGATCGGACGGCGGGGTGGGGGCCGGTCTGGAGAACATTCCACCCTGGTCGGGAACGACGACGTACTCAGACAGGACGATCCACGCGGCGGTCATGCCGACCCGCCTCGCTCTCATCCCTCAATCACGGATCAGCCGCAGCTCACGCGCTGCGCGATGAAGGCCTTCGCGGAAGGCGGGCGCAGCGAGACGGATCATTGCCATCGCCCGCTCTTCCAGATCCATGCCGTGCAAGTTCTCGCACCCATGCTCCGTGACGACGTACTGGACATGCGCCCGGGTCGTGGTCACGCCCGCACCTGGCGGCAAGGTTGGAACGATGCGAGATATGGCGCCGCCCCCGGCCGTCGACGAGACGGCGATAATGGCTTTCCCACCCTTGGACATGGCCGCGCCCCGCATGAAGTCCATCTGACCACCCACTCCGCTGTATATACGGCTTCCAATCGACTCGGCGCAGACCTGGCCCGTGAGGTCGACGGAGATGGCCGAGTTGACCGCGATCATGTTGTCCTGGCGGGTGATGACGGCAGTGTTGTTGGTGTAGTCGAGCGGCCGCATCTCGAGCATGGGGTTGTTGTCGGCGAAGCGATGCAGCCGGCCGGTGCCGTTCAGGAACGAGGCGACGATCTTCTCTCGATTGAGGGTCTTCTTCACTCCCGTGACTACGCCGGCCTCGACAAGATCTACAACTCCGTCCGAGATGACCTCACTGTGGATGCCGAGGTCTCGATGATCTTTGAGAGCGGCGAGCACCGCGTTGGGAACGCCTCCGATGCCGATCTGAAGGGTCGCACCATCGGGCACCAGCGCAGCCACGTTGTGCCCAATGCGGCGGTGAGTGGGGCTGAGAGGTGGAATCTCGATCTCGGAGAGCGGCTCGTCAACCTCCGCCGCGTGGTCGATGTCGCTTCGTGAAATGAACGATTCTCCCAGCGTTCGCGGCATGCGGGGATTGATCTGCGCAATCCGCACACTGGCCGCTTCGGCAGCTGCCGCCGTGCAGTCTACCGACGTCCCGAGCGAGCAGAATCCGTGCTGATCAGGTGGAGAAACGTGGAGAAGGGCGACGTCGAGCTTTCGTGTGCCGTTTCGAAAGAGCTGGGGGATGTCCGAGAGGAATACCGGCACGTAGCTCGCCCGGCCGTCCTCCACGGCGTCTCTCACATTGGCCCCAACGAAGAGCGCCCGATGATGGAAGCGATGGGCGTATTCGGGCCGGGCATAGAAAGCCCGACCATGTGTGTGAAGGTGCAGGATTTCGACGTCACGTAGGGTCTCTGCTCTACGCTCGAGTGCGTCAATGAGAGCCTGCGGGTATGCACTCGCTCCTTGAACGAAGACCCTATCACCAGACTTGATGACACGGACGGCCGCATCGAGCGACTCGGCTCTGGGCATCAACTCGATCCCTCCGGATCGCCAACCGCGAGCGAGACCGTCACCTCTCCGTTCCGAGTTTGTTCGCGGCAGACGCCCGAAGCGTGAAGCAGTGCACGCATACGAACGTTATCCGGGAGGATCTCGGCCACAAAGGTCTGCACCCCATTGCGGAGGGCGACTCGGCGAAGCGCCCGCATGAGCTCGGTCCCGATTCCCCGGCCTTGATAGGCATCCTCGACCACGAAGGCCACCTCAGCCGTGTGGGCGTCGATTCTCGAGTAACGGGCAACTCCAACGATCCGGTCGTCCGGCTTCATGGTGGCGACGACGGCGACCAAGTCGCGACCATCTTGGGTGGTGAATCGATGGGCGAGCGGCTCGGTCAGGTCGCGCTTCATCGCATGGAATCGGGCGTGAACCGTCTCCGGCGACAGGCGTGAGTGGAACACTTGCAGTCGCCGCCAGTCGCAGGGCTGGATCGGGCGTATGGACACCTCCGGCCCGATCGCCGGTAGAGAAAACCGGTTGGCCCCCGTATGGCGGCGATGAGGTTCTGAGTGTGGCAGCCTCGGCCGCTGGCCCACCTCCACAGAGTGTGGCACTAGACTGCCGGCAGAGGCTGACGTTCGCGTGCCTGCTTGGCTTTCGGGAGCGGCAGTTTCACGGTAGCGAGCGCCGGAACCACGACGATGGGAATGGTGAGGCGATGGACCAGGTCGTCGGCGATACTGCCCAGAATGACCCGGGCCAGACCGGTTCGCCCGTGGCTGGCAAGAACGACGTGGGTAACTTCCCGGGCTTCGCCACACGCTGCAAGGGTGTCGACCACCGGCCCGCTGGAGACGACCAGAGTGGTTGACTCAGTCAAGCTGACGGCTACCCCCGCCAGGTATCGACGAGCCTCCTGCTCATCCTGGAGTGACCACCGGGTCGGCTGACGTCTGCCCATCGGATCCTCGATCGCGGGGATGACGCGGATCAAGACCATGTGTGCACCCCACCGCCGAGCGAGGGATCGGGCGATGGGAATCGCCGTCTCGGCGAGCGGAGATCCGTCGAGCGGCACCAGCAGCTTCGCGGGACTTTCCGGATACTTCAGCTCGTCGGGGTCCCGGTCTATGTGCTGAAGCAGCACCGGCACCTTGCCATGCGCCAGGGCACTCCACGCCACGCTGGGTCGAACCAATCTACTCAGCCGTGAGCGAGCCCCGGTTCTGCAGGCAATCACATCGACACCCCAGATGCGGGCAGCCGTGTCGATGGCATCGGCAGCGTCGGTACGAACGAAGGTCTCGGTGGTCACGTCGAAACCGAGCGCTCGGATCTGAGACGCGATGGACTCCAGATAACTCTCGGAGTGTTCGAGGGCGACCGCCTCTCGAGTCCTCTCCCCCGGGGCGATGGGCGGAACACTAACGATGTCATGGATGAGCACGATCTGGCCGCCGGGCCCGGCCAGCCGCATGGCTTCGGGCAGAACCCCTTCGGCAACTCTGGAGCCATCCAGCGGAACGAGTACGCGTTTCACAGCACAACCTCCTCGACGGACGTCTTCTTCCGGAGCTCACGGACAGCGGCTCCCATCTGACTGTTGCTTCCCGCGGCCAGCTCTGGCCTCGGGTGCACACCCGATTTCAGCGCTCGTTTTGGATGGCGAGGAAAGAACCTTGAAGAACCTTGGCGGAGGGTTAGCGATCCCAGCGTCGCGGATCGGGGGTGACCCGACCCTGAGCGCGTCTGAACCCCACAGTTGCGCGACGTCGTGGCACAGCCCTCCCGTTCGGACGAAGCGCCATATGGGTTGATATCGATCAGGTTTCGCCACAATATCGGGCCGTCGACCGATAGGCGCGGCGATCTCGCCGGTTCGAGATTGGGGTGTCCAATTCGGTCGAAATACGTCGAAGGAGACGCTGATGTCAGTCGAGACCATTGAAAGGCCGATCACTCCAACCGTTGCGTCCAGCCACGTATCGACGATGAAGGCGTTTGTGATGAAGGGCTTGGACCGGGTCGGTTTTGTCGAAAAACCGATACCCGTGCCAGGACCGTTCGACGCAATCGTCAAGACGACTCGGGCCCTCATTTGCACCTCCGACGGTCACACCGTACACGGGGCCATTGGCCCCCGCGACGACCTCACCCTTGGGCACGAAGCCGTGGGCATCGTGCACGAGGTGGGCTCCATGGTCACCCGCTTCAGCCCGGGAGACCGGGTCCTAGTTGGGGCCATCACACCGGACTGGCTCGACGAGGCCTCTCAGCGGGGCCACTCGTCGCAGTCCAACCAGCCTCTGGGTGGGTGGAAGTTCGCCAACATCAAGGACGGCGTCTTCGCCGAGTACTTCCACGTCAATCTGGCCGACGCCAACATGGCTCACATTCCGGACGAAGTGGCCGATGACGCCGCCGTCTACTGCGCCGACATGCTTTCGACAGGCTTCCTCGGCGCAGAGCTGGCCAACATTCCGATTGGTGGCACCGTCGCCGTCTTCGCCCTGGGCCCCGTGGGCCTGATGGCCACGGCCGGAGCGCGCCTGCGCGGCGCCGGGCTCATCATCGGCGTCGATTCGGTTCCGCAGCGACAGACACTTGCCCGCTCCTACGGCGCCGACATCATCGTGGACTTCTCCAAGGAGGACCCAGTCGAGGCCATCCAGAATCTGACGGGTGGACAGGGGGTCGACTCGGCGATCGAAGCTCTGGGCTCAGACCTCACCTTCCAGAACGCGGTGAAAGTCACCAAGGCCGGCGGCACGATCGCGAATGTCGGTTATCACGGCCACGGCGACTTCCTGCACATCCCCCGGCTCGACTGGGGCGTCGGAATGTCGGAGAAGTCGATCGTCAACGGCCTGTGTCCGGGCGGTCGAGTGCGGATGGAGCGCCTCTTGCGGATCATCCAGTCGGGACGCGTTGACCCCACGCGAATGACCACTCATACCTTCCCGTTCACGCACCTCGACGCCGCATTCGAGATGATGGACCAGAAGCTCGACGGGATCGTCAAGCCGCTCATCGTCTTCTAGCCCCAAGCTCGGCAGTCCATATGGTTGACCGGCGGCCCACGAAGGGCCGCCGGTCCAACTCCTTTGAGAGAGGACTCCCTGTCCAAGCTTGCGGTCCCCGGCCAGGTCACCTGTATATGGCGACCCAAGTCTATCGGCCAGGGACGGCCGTCGAACAAATCGTGTTCGGAATTCGTGTTCATCTTGCCTGGACAGCATGGGGCACGAGGGACGATACTAGACACGAATTCCGGAGCTTTTACATTCTTTCCCCATCAGACCCGGAGGAGCCATGCCAACCCGGTCCTTCCCGACACGTGTCAATCAATCGGCGAGCCGCACACATCGGCGGCTGACGGCTGCCGGCAGTGGCCGCGGCGCGCTCTGCGTCGCTGCAGTCATGGCGCTTGCCCTTCTCGGCACCATCCCGGCCAACGCGGCTCGCGCGACGGCATCGGGGTCACCAGGAGAAGCGCCGGGCTTTCCCCAGCTCGCCTTGAGCCACGGCGCTCCCCTAGTTCACGCTCGGCCCCTTGAACCGGGAGGACCCCCGGTCCGCCCCACGTCGACGTCGACCCCCGGACGGGTGCAGCAGCTCCCGGGGCAGTCGGGTTATGCCTTCGACATACCCACAACCGGGGCGGTGTCGATATCGACGACCGTCACGGTGCCCAACTTGAACTGCGACGCGGTACCCGTCCGCCTGCGCAACTACACCTTCGGGCTCCAGCAGAACCTGGAGATGAACGGCGACTACGTCATGATCCAAGACTTCTGCACCACGAGCAACCGCGGCGGCTACGATCAGTACGACCAGCTCAACTTCAGCGGCGCCTACTTCCAGTTCGGAGGCTGGGGAGCCACGCAGCCCTACGACCAGGTTCACCTGTCCGAAACGCGAAGCGCCAGCGGCATCACGGCCAGCTATGCAGCGCCTGGCTTCTCCAAAACGGTGGTGTTCTCGGGAGGGTCCGGGAACAGCGCCTACATCGGCACGCTCGATAACGGCGTGGAGAATCCCACGAGCGGCGGTGTCCCGCCCTACACTCCGATCGGGTACGCAGGTACCACGGTCAACGGCTCCCCGCTCGGCAGCTACATTCAATCCGTCAATTACGCGGAGCAAGACTCGGTGTGGGCCGACAACATGCAGGACCGCACATCCGACCTTGTTTCGGGCGGGGACCAGTTCACGATCACCAATGCCAACTTGCGGCTCCCCACGGTGCTGACCTCCTCTTCCCCACGCGCGGTCCACCGGCGCCCGAAGCGACCGACGACCATGACGTTCAAGGTCCGCCTCTCGTTTGCCAGCACGGCGCCCGTGTATCTTGATTACGCGACCAAGGACGACACTGCCAAGGCAGGAGTGGATTACCGGAGTGCTGCCGGCACGCTCTCCTACCCCGTCGGAGTAACCAAGAGGAAGGTGCGAGTCAGGATCCTGCCCGGCCGGCAGACGGCGTCGGAGCTGGACTTTCTGCTGTCCTTCTCTCGACCGTCGTACGCCTACGTACCTCCGGGCGGCGACGGAGTCGGCCGCATCCTTCCGCCGTGTTCATCGCAATCGCATCAGTCTCCGAATGGGCATGGCGGCTCGACCAAGAGCGGGACGATTGCCGTCACCGAGTCTGCTGGGAAGGACGGATTCGGCGTCTGTCCCCTCTATGTGAAGATCACTGACGCCGGCGGCACGATCTCACCCGGACCGGCCACCTCCGGCATCTCCTGGCTCGGCTCGCACAATATCGGCTTCAAGGACGAGGACGGCGGCATCTTCCAGCCCAACGGCATCTTCATCGACACCTGCGTGTCCG
>JAJPKF010000014.1 GCA_021323865.1 Pseudomonadota bacterium
GGCGGTGGCGTCGAGCTGGGTGGAGTCGAGAGCCGTGCCGTAGGTGATGGGATCGGGAGTGGACCAGGAGAGATTGGGCGTCGCCTGATTGACGGTGAGGGTGGTCTCGACCTTTGCGGGAATGTACTTGGTCGCGTCTGCCGGCGCGAACGTGGCAGTGAGCGGTTGGCTACCTGCACCAGGCGTGGAGCCGCTCCCTGGGCTGTAGGAGAAGGTGCCGGGCACATCGGCGGTGGCGTCGAGCTGGGTGGAGTCGAGGGCGGTGCCGTAGGTGATGGGATCGGGCGCCGCCCAGTAGAGATTGGGCTGGAGCATGACCTTGACGGTGCTGACGGCGAAGAGATGGTTGGTTCGAGAATTCAGCAGCCCGGTGGCGTCGGCCGGAGTGCCGGGAGAGAGCGAACTGAGGTTTCCGCTAGAGCCATCGACGTTCTTGATCTGGGTTCCCGGACTCAGCTGCACCGGTACCGTTGAGCCATCCAGCTCGTTCATGGCAATGCGGTCGTGAGTGTTGTCTATGGAAGCGACCGTCCCCTCAGCATGTCCGGGCGAAATGTTCAAGTCCTGGATAGAGTTCAGCTGGTAATAGCCGGCCTGAGTGGGGTCGGGAACCATTTGGACCTGGACGCGGTCTCCGACGGTCATCTGTCGTAGGGAGCTCAACTTGCGGCCGCCGACCGCCGTCGCCTTCACCGACGACTTCGCGAAGGCTGTGGCTTGAACTCCACCATCGAGCTGGATGCCCAGGGCTGATGTGGATCCCTGAGACCCAAACGACGATAGGGTCCCCTCCGTGGTCAAGCCGGGCGAATACGCCGGGCAGTTCTGCTGGCGCATGATAAGCGGTGATGCGGGACTGCGATGGAAGTTAAACATGCCTGCGATGCTCGGGACACTGGGGTCGTAGCCGGGAAGATAAGGCAACCCGAACACATCCTCGGCGAACCGGACCATGGAGCTGAAGTCGTAGGTGGTGTGAGCCACATACCGGGCGCGGGCATACGGCGAGATCACGATAGCCGGTACTCGAGGCCCAAATCCGATGTTGTTAATGACGGGTGGCCTGACGTGGTCGTAAAAACCGCCGAAATCATCCCACACCAGAACAATGGCGGTTGACCGCCAGTATTTGCTCTTCATGATGGTGTTGATCTGCTTGACGTCCCAGTTCTCACCCTGGCACATGCTCGCCGGTGGATGTTCGCTCTGAGCAAAGTCGCTCATCAGCCAGCTCAGCGCCGGCAGGTGCCCGCCTTTGACGTCCGAGCTGAACTGCGTATACGGCACATCGGCCTGTTTCCAGGCCGGACCATAACGGACATGATTGATGGCGTCATAGGCGGCCCACACATAGCCCCACTGGCCCGGTTGAGCCGCGTAGTAGCGCCATGAGACTCCGGCTTGACCCGCCTCGTCGCCCAGGGTCGTGAAGTCGAAACAGGGACGTACCTGACTGACCTGCCCCGTGGTAGAGCGGACGGCCACCAGCGACCCGGTGGACGCGTCGCAGCCCCAGGAGCGAGATCCGTCGCCTCCTCGGGGGTTGTCGATAGTGCCGGCGGACTGGTTGCCGATGAGAACCAGGTGGTTGGAGAAGCTCTCGCCCATGATGGTCGAGAAGAAATGGTCGGCCAGCGCGTAGCGCTGGGCATAGGCCCAATAGGCCGGAATCTCGTTCGCCCGGTAGGCGGAGTCGGCATAGTCCTTTCCAAACTGGACGGCGCCCCCCAGCTTGCGGAACCGGTTCATACGGCCGCCGTTGACGGCATAGGAGGCGGCTTCGCCACTGTGGCTGATGTCGAAGGGAAGATGGTCGGGAGTGACGTTTAGCAGCTCCCGGTGCTTACCGATCCGTGCGTACTGGGTCCCGTCTGCGCCCGGGAAGTGGGCGAACATGTTGTCGAACGTGTGGTTCTCCTTGACGATGAAGACCACATGCTTGATGGGACATGAGGCGCCGCCGATGCAGAGTGCGGAGCTGTTCCGGCGGGCATGGGGTATGGCCACGAGGCGGCTGTGGGGCCCTTGTGGCTTGGCCAGAGTAAGGGACGGCAGGTAGGCGGCGCCCAGGAGGTAGAGCCCAAACCCGCCAAGAATGGTGATGGCCAGTCGGACTGGAAACCTGCCGGCTCGGGAAGGCCGCCGGACCTTGCTGCTGCCGGTCGATTTAATGCATCTCATTGGTTCCATGTGTGACACGCTTAGAGCCTCTCGGGTGCGGACGCAGTACGCCCGAACCGGGACCCTCCCTCACACACTCTCTCATCCTACGATATTCCTGGCCCTTCGCACCATGGCCGAGTTGTGCTCCCCCGGCCGTCGTGCTCCTCCGAGTCTCGAGGCGTTCGCTCGCCGATGCCTGACGTCGCAGTCGGACAAGCACCTGCAGCCCCACCGTCGCTTGGCTTTACGAGTGCATGTGCGTGGGAGAATTCGGCCAGGTGTGATGGATAAAGCGGCGGAGCCGAGATGACTGACAAGGCCAGAATGGCGTTTGTTGAGCGCTATTCCGAGGAGATGCACCGGATCGGATCGGAGCTGGAGGCGGCGGTATGGGATATGGAAACAACGAGCGCCGAGACAGCCAAGGAGCGAATGGTTCAGCTGGAGATCGATTTCCATCAAATCTTTCAGCGATCCGAAGATTGGCAGACTATCCGCGACTACTACTACGACCGTGATGCGATTGTCGACGGAGACCTGAGACGACAGATCGAGCGCTTGTACTACAACTTCGCCGCCAACCAGGACCGTCCCGATCGCGTCGCGACCCTCGCCCGGCTTGCCGCGGATGTCCAAGGCGATTTCACCAGCTTTCGCGCCTCGTTCGAAGGGCGTGAGGTGAATGACAACGACCTTAACGCAATCCTTCGTGAGGAGACCGACAGCGCGACCGTCAGAGCGGCGTGGGAGTCTTCTAAGAGCATCGGGCCTGTGGTCGCCGAACGCATCGTGCGGCTCGCAGAGCTTCGCAATGAAGCGGCGCAAGATCTCGGGTATCGAGACTACTACGCGCAGAGCCTGCACCTTCAGGAGATCGAAGAAGCACATCTATTCGACCTCTTCGAGGACTTGGAGGTCCAAACGCGCGGGCCGTTTGCGCAGCTCAAGGCAGAGCTGGATCAGGGTCTCGCCCAGAGATTCGGCGTGTCAGTGGGGGCGCTTCGGCCGTGGCATTATGCCAATCCGTTCTTTCAGGAGCCGCCTCCACTGAGCGGAGTTTCCTTGGATCCCGTCTTTGAAGGCAAGGATGTCGCCATGCTCGCAGTCGACGCCTTCGATCGGATGGGCATGGAGGTCCGCGACATCATAGAGCGGAGCGACCTCTATGAGCGGCCGGGCAAGAACCAGCACGCCTTCTGCATCCACATCGATGCCCTCAGCGATGACGTGAGAGTGCTCTGCAATTTGCGGTCGGACGAGTTTTGGACTACCACCATGCTTCACGAGCTCGGGCACGGCGTGTATGACAAGTACCTGGATCCGGAGCTTCCATATCTTCTCCGGGGGCCGGCCCATACCAGTTCAACGGAGGCGATCGCCATGCTTATGGGCCGGCTGACGCACCATCCCGGATGGCTTTCGGCGGTTGCCGGAGCGGACGATGTCGCATCCCTAACCGAGGCGGCCAACCGGGATCTGGCGTTTCAGATGCTCACGTTTGTTCGGTGGGTCTTGGTCATGACCCACTTTGAACGGGCGCTCTACCAAGAGCCCCGCCGCCCCGACCTGAATGGCCTTTGGTGGGAGCTCGTGGGGCGGTTTCAGATGCTGACCATTCCTGAAGGTCGCCGGCATGGCGAGACGCCCGATTGGGCAGCCAAGATTCACCTCGCCCTGTACCCGGTTTACTACCACAACTACTTGCTCGGGGAACTGACGGCGAGTCAGATTCAACACACGCTCAGCAGTCATCAGGATGGCGATTCCTGGTTCCTTCAGCCTGCAACCGGCGGCCTCCTTCGTAAGCGATTGTTCGCGTTGGGCGCCAAGCATCCCTGGAACGAGACGCTCGAGCTGGTAACGGACGAGCCTCTCAGGACCGACTACTTCGCCTCCCAATTCGTCGAGGTGTCGTCTTGAACGTTGCCGAAGACACGCTCACCACCCGTGGGAGCGAGGTCAGCTACCAGGAGGACGGCGTTGACCAAGCCCTCCAGCCGCGGCGACTACTTGCAGTTCCCACGCGCCGGAATCCCCGTCTCGCCCAGCTGCTGGACGAGATCCATACGGACGAGCGGCTGCATCAACTTTGGCGCTCTGCCAACGTCAACGCGGTCGATCGTTCAGGTATGAGCGACCACGGTCCCGTGCACATTCGCATTGTTGCCAACATTGCTCTCAAGCTCGCGCGCCTGCTTCAGAGCGCGGACCTTCAGTTCAACGCCGTTCTCAACTACGGGCTCACGTATCAAGACGCCGAGGTCGTCATCCTCCTCGGGGTGGCACTGCATGACATCGGAATGTCGATCCACCGGCACGAGCATGAGCTGTATAGCTTGGTCTTGGGCGCGCCCATCGCCCGAGAGCTTCTGCGCTCGATATACTCCGAGCCCGAACTGACCATCATGGTTAGCGAGACGCTCCACGCGGTGGTGGCGCATCGGTCGGACGAGACGACGTACACGTTGGAAGCCGGCGTCGTGAAGGTGGCCGATGCCCTTGACATGACCCAGGGTCGATCCCGCATCCCTTTCGAGCAGGGCGAGGTAAACATCCATTCGCTTTCCGCGGCTGCCATCGACCGGGTGAAGATCGGGCCCGGCCGGCAGAAGCCAATCTGCGTTGAGGTGTTGATGAACAACTCGGCCGGCCTCTTTCAGCTGGACGAGCTACTCAAGCCAAAAATTCAGAGCTCGAGCTTGGCTTCCTATGTCGAGGTGGAGGCAAGCATCGAGAGCGAAACGGAAAAGCGGCTGCTTCGCGTCTACAACCTGTAAGCAGCGGTTGGCTTGTCTAGCGAGGCGTCAGCACGAAGGGTCGCTCTCGTCCGTGGAAGCTGCCCCAACCGATGACCTGATTGTGGTCGTTGATGCCGGACGCCCACGTGAGCTGCCATCCGGAGGCATGAACCAGCGACCTGAGTCTGGTCATCTTGCCGCTCCGCCAGAGGAAGGCGGTGAAGGCGGTTTTGTTGAAGGCGATTCCGACGACCCAGCCGGCTCGATTGATGCCGTAGGCCTCCGAGTGGCGATATCCGCTCAAAGTGCCCAGCAGTTTTGGGCGTCCGGCGATCCATCGGTTCCCGTGCCGGTTGAGGGTCCAGACGACCGCGTGATTCCGACCAGACTGATCGAAGGAGCTCCCCGCGACCCGGATCAGCGAGTCGCTCGGATCCACGATCGCGGTTGCTTCGCTGTGTCTGCCTCCGAGGCCGGGAAGCCGAACGACTTTCCCCGACCCAAGCCAGACTTCCGCCTGGACGGTCTTCGAAGTGGTAGACCCGGCCACGTCGCCGCGGGAATTCACAGCAAACGCCTGGCCGCTACGGGAAGCCTTCAATTTATGGAGGTGGTATCGACCTTTGCCTCGATTCCACTTGGCCGGGGCGCGCCCACTCGTGGTGCCGGCAATGGCTCCCGAGTCGTTGACGGCCGCCGCCATTCCGTTGGCCGGACGTCCATCGATGCCCGGAAGCGGCTCCCACTCCACATGGCCATTCGTAGAGCGGGCGACGTAGGCCTTTTCACCGCGGCTTCGGGTGCGGACGGCCCCCACCATCAGACCCGAAGCATTGATCCCGTGGGCATACGAGGCCAAGGCTCCAGGCGGCGATCCGAGGTCTGTCATCCGGCCGCTGTGATAGAGGAAGGCATGCGTGGTCACGGTGTTGGAATGTCCGCTTCGTACCACAACGCTGCTTTGGCCCGTCACCTCGCCGGCATTGTTGATGGCAAAGGCTTCGGCGTCGAAGCCGCCGTGAAGCGTGCCGAGATTGCGGATCGTGAACTTCGGTGCGGAATGGATCGTGTGGGCGAAGCTCGCTCGATTTCCCGCGCCCAGGCCCACGACGGCGACGATGCTCAATGCGGCGAGCAGCCTGTACCCTTGCTTGGGGCTGAGTTTGTTCATGTCTGGTAGATCCTCCGGCTCCCGACGTGGCTTCGATCATGATATCGACCAACCGCTCGTCCGGCAAGTGGTTTGGGGGCAGGAAGGGGTCGAGGGCAGTCGCAAAGAGCTGCTCCAGCTCCTTCATACGAATGCTGTTTTGCACGGCGAGTTTGTGCTTGCCTCCGGCAAGCCTTCCACCACGTACCTCGATGCCCGACGCGTCACGCTATCGGGTCGAGGAGCAAGCCTCGTGGGCGAAGTGGTTCTGGCTTCGCTGGGAATGCCTCGGCCAGATCTCGTGGCCGGCATGAGCCTCGGCGCCGACCCGATTGTCGCCGCCGTCGCAGTCGCCAGCGATTCCATCCCACCGACGATTGATGGCGTCCTGGTCCGCAAGGCCAGCAAGCAGCATGGAACCGGCCGGCTCCTCGAGGGTCCGTGGGAGTCGGGACAGACCTGCGTCGTGCTGGAGGACACGTCGACAACTGGTTCTTCAGCCCTCCAGGCCGTTTCCGCCCTGCGGTCTGAAGGGGTCCAGGTCGAGAAGGTAATCAGTTTGGTCGACCGGGAAGAGGGCGCGGCCCAGAGGATATCGGCCGCCGGTCTCGCGTTCCAAGCCATCTTTACGCTGACGGAGATTCTCCAAGCCGAGTAGCCGTCGAGGTTTGCCAGTTATCATCGCGCGAGAACTTCGGAGGAGGACCGCATGGCAACCGGAGCGCCGCCCGCATCACGATTTGCATTTGTTCACAAGCTGCATCCGCATATCGCCAACCACGCACATGAAGCCCCCGTAAAGGTCGAGGATCAGCACGGGCCAGGTTTCAACGGCAGAGTAGCGATCATCCTGACCAACGGTGTCGGGACCATGTGGTGTGCATACGCATTCGGCGTGCTGGCACTTATCGCGCTACCCCAGGCGCTTCGAGGCGGCCTGCTGCCCATCATCCAGTGGATCAGCCAAACGTTCATCCAGTTGGTGATGCTGTCGGTCATCATGGTCGGACAGAACATCCTTGGGCAAGCTTCGGACAAGCGAGCCGAGGACACCTATAAGGACGCGGAGGCGACCTTCCATGAGGCCAACCAGATCCAGGAGCATCTCTCCATACAAGACCAGCATCTGGCGGCTCAAGATGCCCGACTCGAGCAGATCATTCGGGCCTTGACGCTGCAGTTCCCGAACCTGGCGTCAGGCTTAGAGAATCAGCCGTCGTAGCCGGTTCTGGTCTGGGTCGACGTCTTCGAGTCGGCCGACTTAGTCAGTGACTGACGAGGTGCCGCTGGGCCCGGCGCCAGAGCGGCGGGTGATTGCTCATGCGGACGGAGCCTCACTCGGCAACCCTGGCCACGCGGGAGCCGGATATGTGCTTCTCGAGCCTTCTGGAGTGGAGATCGAGCGGGGACAGCAGTACTTGGGTGAAACGACCAATAACGAGGCCGAATACGAGGCTCTCCTTCTGGCCTTGCGTGCCGCATACCGATTGCAGGCGACTCATGTCACCGTGCGCATGGACAGCCAGCTGGTGATCAAGCAGATGCGGGGGGAATACCGGGTCCGAAACGCCCGGCTGAAGCCTCTGCATGACAACGTCCGTCGGGCGTTTCCGTACTTCGTCCAGATCCGGTTTGAACACGTCCCACGAGAGCAAAACGCGGTGGCCGATGGCCTTGCCGGTACGGCAGCGAAGGGGCGCGGTTCCGTCAACTAGTGCTGTGGCAGCGCTGTCTGGTGGTGGGCGAAAAAGCGGCGCAGGGCCATGACGTCGGCCACGTAGCGGCCGGTACCTGGAAGATAGCCGTGAGCGGCCAGATTGCCCTGACCCTCGTAGTAGGCCGCCGCGGCCTTCCATTCATTTCCACCGTAGTAACGAACCAGATACCCCAGCCAGTACTCGCCGACGGCGATGTTATCTGCTTCCACTCCGATGTTGAATGAACGGCTCAGGTCATGAGCCACCAGCTCGGCAGTTCCCGGCTCCAGCTGCATGATCCCGACTGCTCCCGTCGGACTGATCTGGTTCTCGTCGAACCCGCTCTCCTGATACGCCACAGCGGTGGCGAATGCCGGATCCAACCCCGATCGTCTCGCCGACGATGCAATGAGGCGGCGGGTCAGCAGCGGGTGATACGGATAGGGCACGATCAAGCGCTGGCCCGGAGTGATCTGATTCGGATGTCGGAGGTGGTTTGCCGTGACGAGCAGTGAGGCCGGAAGGCCATACTTCGCCGCGATTGTCGACACGGTGTCTCCCGACCTGACGATGTAGACGCGGTGGAAGGTAACTGTGGGAGTGGCAACAGAGCTGCCGGTCAAACCGACCAGCCGAGCAAATCCGTCGATAGCGGTCGTCAGCACTCGCCAGGCCAGGAAAATGGCGACCACCAGACAGACGATGGTTATCACCAGTCTCGGTAGAGAGATTCGGGGACGCAGCGCCCCGCCCCGCGGCCGTGGCGGGCCGAGTGACCTGGGAGGCACGTCCATCAGTAGGAGGGACTGATACCGATCGAGTTGCTTGATGGGTGCTTGATCTGATGCATCCGTGGAAGGCCGGATGTTTCGAGGGCAGACTGCCGTCGAAGCGCCCCGGCATAGGGCACCAGGTAGGAGGCCAGGCTCTGTTGCCGGCGCATGTCCGATTGGATCGGTGACTGCATGCAGTCGGCGAGCACAATGCCGTCAGTGGTCGGGTAAGGCACGCCCAGCATGCGCATGACCGTCGGCGCCAGGTCAACGAGGCGTGCCGGAAAGTGAGACACGTGGCCAGCTTTGACGCCCGGACCCGCCATCACGAGTGGAATCGCTTGTGAGCCCCAGGATGGACCGCCGTGGTCCCCTTTCCAAGGTGTGAGCGTGCCGCCGGAGCCCAATGTTCCAGTCCGCTCCGGGTAAAAACACACGACATGCGGCGCGTTCTCGCCCGCCGTCGTGTGGAGCAGGTATTGATAGGCGCGTCCCAGCGTGTCGTGGGTGGCCCGGGCGGTGTTCGGAGCGGGAAGATACGTCCTTCTCCCATTCCGATACGCCAGGTGGTAGACGGCAGTCACGTTGGGGACGTTGGCCTGCTCCACTGCATTGGCGGCGGACGCCGCCAGCCGTTCATCCGCCAGCCAGCCAAATGCCCCCGTATGCGTGTCATAGGAAACCACGGTATCCACCGTTTCCATGGCGCCCTTTATGGCATGGGGATCCACAAAACGCTCCAGCGGTGTCACCCCGTGATCACCGAGCACCATGAACACCGTTTCGTGGAGGATGCCTGCGGATGCATACTCGTTCACCAGCTGGCCCAGCATTGCATCCGCACCCTTCATCAGGGTGCTGACCAGATTGGGAGAGCGAGGCCCGCCGTCGATGTGGGCCACCGGCCAATCCATCTCTGGCAGGTTGAGAATCATGATGCGCGGCCGTTCTTGACGGACGACCTTTAGCGCCAGCTCGCCCACCAAAGCATCCTGCTTGCCCAACGGCAGGCCGGCATAACTGCGCTGCGTAATGCCGGTTTGATTGAGCATCCAGGCCGGCAGATCATGCCCGGGGATGCAAGTCGGCCCCCAGCCACCGGAGCCCGTGGGCTTGAAGTAGCTGATGTAGTCGGCGGCAGGTCCACCCACCGCGTCGGCGGCGTAGAACTTCTGGCCGCTGGCGGCATAGACCTTGGCCCGTGCATCGTGTCGCTTCAGATACTCGGCCATGGTTGGCGTGCCCGCGTTGGCCATCAGGACCGACAGACTGTCGGGATCACTACCGTCGAGCGGGACCGAGTTGAACGTTGTTCCGCTCGCCGGGTCCTCCCACCAGAAGCCCAGGATGCCGCCATCCGAGGAAGGAAAGCAGCCGGACGAGATGCTGGCGTGAGAAGCCGGAGTCACTGCTTCGAGCTGACCAACCCAGGCGCGATCGTAGTACGTGCCGCGGGTCATCAGCTGTTTGATGTTGGGGAGCTCAGTGTAGGTCAGGTAGTCGGGACGGCCGGCGTCGACGATGAGCATGACGAGGTACCTGGCACGGGGGTGAGGCCCTGGACGGTCCGGCTGGGCCGAGTGTGCCGAGACCGCGGAGCCGCAGGCGCTTAGGAAGCCTGAGGCGGCCACGGTGAGGCCCAGATTGCGGCCGCGACGCAGCACATCACGCCGCGAAAGCGGTCGCTCCATCGCCTCGACGATCAGGTCGTCGAGCGATGTTTCACGCCCAGCGCACGCCAAAGACGCCCTCCCAGATACGGCCTCGCCAATCTCAAAAGTTTACCCCCTGAACGCGTTGCCCGTCAACGTTGGGCCTAGCGCGACGGCCGGAGCAGATTGTGGGTTCACCGAACTCTGCTGACTTCGGTTCGGGGCGGGCGGCATCAATGGGCGATCGTCGCGAGATGGATCGAATTCCGGCCTTCGAGCGTCTCGAATGGCAGCCTTTACGGCCAGGTAGAGACACCAGTAGAGAAAGGTCCAGAACAGAGCGACTCCGACGATCGCCACGATAACCAAACCGCCGTTCATCGGAAACCCCCAGTCCACGCTACTCCGATTCCAGTGGTACCAAGGCTCCATTCCATCGGTCCGTTCAGTGACTCCTCCCGGGATGCGCTTAGGCGGCCGCCAGCTTCCCTCCCGAGCTGTCCGGGTACTGTTGAACATCGGGCGTCGAGCGCATGGTCCAGAAGTCTGAGGCCAAGCCGGAGTCCAACACGTATGCATAGGGCAGGTAGCCGTACCCACTGTCTCCCCAGGCGGCTCCCCAGGAGTTGCGGAAGGTGAACTGCTGGGTCGTATCGTCGTAGCCGACGGCACAGATTGCGTGGCCGCCCACGAATGAGTCCCCATGTGGAGGTAGCGGCACACGTCCCGTCGATGCCACTTGGGGCGACTCAAAACTGGAAAAGACACTGATCCCGAACACAAATGGATACCCCTCGGCCAGGCAGGCACGCAGATGGAGGGAGCTCTGCTGGAGTCGAAGGTAGAGGCTGACCAGATCCTTGGCGGCGTCCGAGTAGGCGTTGGCGGGTGGCTTAACCGCGTACTCGGCCGTGTTGTACGGCCAGTCAGCCTCGGGGCAGACTCCTTGTTTGTGGACAACCTTGATGCCGTCCCGGATCTGCGCTCCCGGATCACTGTTCACGGTGTTTTCGATGACCCGTTCGTTGTAGTAAACGAACAGGCGGGAGGGCGTCCAAGAGCTGGCATTCCCGGATTTGATTTCGTTGATCTGCAAAGCGCCCGCGATTGCGTTGGCCGTGCACGAGTTGAGGTGACCCTGATCGTATGGCGGCGGTGCGTTGGGCCGAAGGTCGACCTTGAGAGGCAGCTTTGGTAGCTGGGCCAACGCGGGCGTAAACTGCTTGTCGCGGGGATCCGGTAGGTCTCTCATCCAGCCGAGCGCGAGGGTAGCCATCCGCGGCCTCCTGAAGGCAGGTGATCTTGGCTCAGTATGCATCCGGACGGCCGTGCCGGTCGCGCCGAGAACTAGTACCCGGGAGGCGGAGGGGTACCTGCTTGCGGGCACGTTCGAGTCGGCAGAAGCACGGGCGGCCGCGGCGTTTGGTTGTAGTTCAGCGTCTGCCCCAAGCTGGCCACGTTGCGGTTGAAGGCGGCCAGGTGGGGCAGGCTGAACTGATGTTCGATGAAGGTCAACACGGAGCGGAAGTCGTACTGGCGGTGGTCGACGAAGTGCGTTCGGCTGTATGGAGAGATGATGATCGCCGGCACTCGGGGGCCGAGACTGTAGGCGGAGATCCGAGGTGGCCTCACGTGGTCATAGAAGCCGCCATAGTCGTCCCAGGTCAGAACGATGACAGTGCTCGACCAGAATCGTGATCGCATCACGGCGTTGATGGCCTGAACAGTCCAGTTTTCACCGCGACACATGTTCGTCGGAGGATGGTCGGAAACGGTCCAGCTTGGGGTGAGCCAGGTAATCGCTGCCAGTCTTCCCCGGGAGACGTCGGAAGCAAACTGATTGTCCGGGAGCACGTTGCGACGCCACTGCGACGAGTAGCGGATGTGTCGAATGGTGTCGAGTGTCGACCAGATGTAGCCGATATTGCCGATCGGCGCCGCGTAGTACCGCCAGCTCACTCGAGCTGCGTTGGCCTCGTCGGCAAGGGTTTGTGCGTTGAAACATGGATGCTCCAAGCCGCTGCGACCATTGGACTGCCACTTGACGTAATCCACCGGACTCCCGTCGCACCCCCACGCCCACAGCTTGGCGGGCAGATGATTCGGGTCCTCGACGGTGTTCAGGTTCTGTCCGGTAACGGTGACGAGGTGGTTAGGGAAGCTCGAGCCGATGATCGTCGAGAAGAAGTGGTCTGCGAGCGTGAAGTCGGAAGCGTAGGTCCAATAGTTGGGGATCTCTTGGCGCTCGAATTCGGAATCAGCCACGTCTCTACCGTTCTGGAAGGCAAACGGAACACTGTAGAACCGGTTCATCTTGCCGCCGTTCATGACGACGAAGGGCGCGTTGCGAACGTGGTACAGATCGTCGTGGAGCTGGTTTGGCGTAATGGCCATGGGAACCCGGCGGTTGTCTTCCAGAGCCGTGCGCGTGCCGTCGGCTCCGGGAAACCGCCCAAACAGGTTGTCGAAGGTGTGGTTCTCTTTGATGAGAAAGATGATATGGCGGATCTTGTGGCAGCCGGCGCCTCGACAATGAGTGACCACCGGTCGCTGAGTTTCGGTCACTCGTAGTCCGACAAGTAGCGCGATACCGATGACGAGCACGACGCCGCCGAAGCCTGCCAGCTGCCAGCGCGTCGTGAATGCAGCTGAAGACCGAGCTCCGGTCCCGGATCCGGCGCTCAGGCCCGACCGATTCCCAGAGCGTCCTGAAGAGCCCGGCTGCAGGTGACGCCCGCTAGATGGCGCTTATAGTCGGCCGAACCGTTCAACTCGGACGAGGGACTCAGATCGGCTCCGGCGCCTCGTGCCGCTTGTGAGATTGTCTCGGCGGTAGGATTCCGGCCCTCCAGCGCCGATTCCACGGCGGTGGCGCGCGTGGGAATCGGGCCGACATTGGTCAAGAATACCCGGCACGCGGTGATCCGCTCATCGTCACACGTCACGCTCACGCTCGCGCCCACGATCGCCCAGTCGCACATACGTCGCCGGAACTTCACATAGTGCTGTGCCGGCGGGGTCGAGGGGATCGGCAGGCTGATATGAGTAAGGATCTCGTCCTCACTCAAGGCGGTCTCGAAGATGTCGCGAAAGAACTCGGTCGCCGGCACAGTTCGCTCTCCTCGAGGAGAGGCGAGATGGAGGCTGGCATCCAGGCAGCATATGACGGCCGGCATATCTCCCGCCGGATCAGCGTGAGCTATCGCGCCTCCAATCGTCCCTCGGTTACGCACTTGTGCGTCACCCACCAGTCCGGCCGCTTGCGCGAGGATGGGCGCATGCTCATGGAGCAAGGGCGACCCTTCCAGGTCGACGTACCGGGTCATGGCGCCAATCACGAGGCGTCCATCACCCGCCTGGATGCCCCGCAGATCCGGCACGCGTCGCAGATCAACCAACACGCCGGGGGCCGCCAGGCGGAGCTTCATCAGGGGCAGCAAACTGTGCCCGCCCGCCAAGATCTTGGGATCAGCGCTCCGATTGTCCAGAAGACGGAGGGCTTCTTTGAGACTGGTAGGCGCGGCGTAGTCGAACGGAGCCGGGGTCATGCTAAGCCGCGGGCACCGAGCCGGACCGGTCCAGGGCCTCGGCCGCAGCCTGGACGCTCCGGATGATGTTCACGTACCCGGTACAGCGGCAGAGGTTGCCCTCCAGCCCTCGCTTGATCTCCTCCTCGCTTGGACGCGGAGTGCGGTCGAGCAGAGCCACCGCAGCCATGATCATGCCGGGTGTGCAGAAGCCGCATTGCAGACCATGATTGTCCCAGAACGCTTCCTGCACCGGATGCATCTGACTGCCACTTGCAAGCCCCTCTATGGTGGTGATGGCACAGCCGTCTGCCTGAACAGCCAGGAGCGTGCACGACTTGACGGCGTCCCCGTCGAGCAGGATGGTGCAGGCCCCACAGTTGGAAGTGTCACAGCCGATGTGGGTGCCGGTGCGTCCCAGGTGGTCTCGCAGCAGATGCACCAGCAGAAGACGTGGCTCGACGTCGATCTCCTGGCGTTCCCCGTTCACCGTGAGCGCGATCCGCATCCTCAGATTCTAGCGACACCCTCATAAAATGAACGGTGGTCGGAGGTGACGCTTCGCCGCATTGTCCGAGCGAGCCGAGAGCCCCGTCGTCCGGCTCTGGTCGTGCCTCAGTCCGGGACTATGCCACGACCGTCATCCTGGTCGTCGCGCTCGCTGCGGGGTGTGTATTGATAGCCTGGATGGTTGGCGCGGTCAACTTACCGATCTAGGGGAGACAGACCTTGGCAACGGCTCTGGCAGGCGAATCAACCGCCGTCCTGGACCGGGACGATCTGGTGGCCATGTACTACTACATGACGCTGACTCGCTCCCTCGAAGACCGGGTTCGTAACCTCTACCTCCAAGGCAAATTGGTGGGGGCCGTGTACCGTAGCCTCGGCCAGGAAGGCACCGCCGTAGCCTCGGCGTACGCCCTGGAAGATGGCGACTATATTGCGCCGCTCATTCGGGATCTCGGCGCCTCGATCGTCCGTGGTGTGCCCATCGATCGCATCTTCGGCCAGTGGCTCGGGCGAGTTTCGGGACCAAGCTCAGGACGTGACGGCAACCTGCACTTCGGCTATGTGGAACGAGGCGTCCTCACGCCCATAAGCATGCTGGGAGCCACTATCCCACTCTGTTGTGGCGTGGCTCTCGCGGCCAAGCGACGCGGAGACTATCGGGTAGTCCTCGCTTACATCGGAGACGGCGGCACCAACACCGGGGACTTTCATGAGGGAGTGAACTTCGCCGCGACGCTGAAGCTTCCCCTCGTGGTGCTCGTCGAAAACAACGGCTTTGCCTACTCGACCCCCACCGAGAAGCAGTTCGTAGTCAAGAATCTTGCCATTCGGGCGAAGGCCTATGGGATCCCGGGTGAGGTGGTCGACGGGAATGACGTGGTTGCCGTCAATGCCGTCACGCGCAAGGCGGTCCGCCGAGCTCGGGCCGGACAGGGTCCGACGCTTATTGAGGCCAAGACGTTCCGCATGCGGGGACACGCGGAGCACGACGATGCGTTCTACGTGCCCAAGCATCTGCTGGAGGAATGGGCCGCACGGGACCCAATCGCGCTCTTGGACGCGCGATTGACCCAATCAGGTTCCTGGCGCGACGGTGAGCGAGAGCGGATCATCGAACGCGTCAAGCGTGAGCTGGATACGGCCGTAGGCGCCGCCGAGCAAGCGGCCGCGCCGGACCCTGAGACACAGCAGCAGGGAGTCTACGCCAGCCCGATGGAGTGACGCGCCGAGGGAGCCCCCGCCTCAGAGCAGGATCAGCTCCTTGGGGAAGGCGTTGAGGACTCGCACGCCGTCCTCGGTCACCACAACCGTGTCTTCGATGCGGACGCCGAAGCTTCCCGATTGATATACGCCCGGCTCTACAGTGACGACCATGCCCGGTTCGAGGAGCAGTTGGTTCCCGCCAATCACGTAT
Source organism: Pseudomonadota bacterium (assembly GCA_021323865.1). Classification (GTDB taxonomy): domain Bacteria; phylum Chloroflexota; class UBA5177; order UBA5177; family JAJPKF01; genus JAJPKF01. Next base: position 15,625 of record JAJPKF010000014.1, read on the forward strand.
GGCTCCTCGTGTCCGTCGAGCCCCAATCCGTGGCCGGTGCGATGGATGAACAATGGCCCCATCCCTCCGTCCTCGATGACGTCTCTGGCCGCGCGATCCACGTCTCCTGCCTTGGTGCCGGGTCGAACCGCGTGAAGGCCTGCCGCTTGGGCACGTCGAACCAGCTCGTATGCCTGCGTCAGCTCCCGCCCTGCCGGACCGACCGAGAACGTACGGGTGATGTCCGAGAAGTACCCTTCCAACCGGCCCCCGCAGTCGACCACCAGCGCATCACCTGATTTGACCCGCCGATCTCCGGGCCGGTGGTGTGGAGACGCGCCGTTTGGTCCCGAGGCAATGATGGCACCCGGTTGTTCCAAACCCTCATCCTCGAGCAATCGTCTGAGATGACCCGAGAGATCGTGTTCGCTGGCCCCTTTCACCGGTTGGCGAATGAAGACTTCGAGTGCCCGGTCGGTCCTGCGAGCCGCCTCCGCAAGCAGCTCCACCTCCGCTGCATCCTTTCGCATCCGTAGCGGCGAGATGACTGGTGATGCGTGAACGAATCGGGCCTCGGGCATCGCTTCCTGCAGACCGAGCAGTGGTCGAGCCCAGGCCTGATCGCTAATCGCGACATGGTGCGACTCTCCACGGGTCCGTATCGCGTCTGCAGTGAGCGAGTAGACGTCGTCGTGCTCGCCGTACGCGATGACGTCCAGAACGTCTCTGAGGTCCGGAAGCGCCCGGGCCTCGAAGAGTGCCATTACGAGAGCGGGTTTGCCGCTTCGGAAGACAAGGAGAAAGACGGGACGCTCAGTTGGAGTCGAACGGTGGCCGGTCAGATAGGCCAGATCTGCGCCGGGGGTGATGACGACCAGATCCTGCTCGGAGAGGCTCTGACGGAGGCTTGAGAGACGGCATGCGTATGGCAGTTGGTCGCCCACCCGCTAGGCCGCGGGGATTACGGCAGGCAATGGATCGCTGGATCCTCCAAGGGGCCAGAGCGGATCGGCCACGGGATCCTTCGAAGCCATGGGGCGACAGCCGCCGGACGGATCACAGCCGTCGGGAATGGCCAGCTGGCCCCGTGGAGGGCGGGTCGATACATGCGGATGGAGGTGATGCAAGTGATGGTGGCGTCGGAAGCGTTGCACAGATCGCTGGAACGCGTTGCGGGCCCCGGCCGAAAGGGGATGCTTCGAGTACCTTTCGTACAGGTATTGGACGACGACCACGTAGTCCTGGGTTTCCTGATATGGAGGTACGCCTCCGTAGCTGTTCACCGCTCCAGGGCCGGCGTTGTAGGCGGCGAGAGCCAGGCGCCAGGTGCCAAACTCTTGCTTGAAGCCCGCGAGCATGGAGGCGCCCACGTCCACATTCTTGGCCGGATCCCACGGGCCATGGAGAATCTGCATCAGCCCTCGGGCATCGCTTCCGGAATTCCAGGCAAGCGGATCACCTCCCGACTCCACGGTCATGACCGCCGCGATCATGTCCGCGGGAATGCCGTTGGCTCGAGCAGCCGGAAGCATGAGGTAGGCCCACCGACGGACCGCCGGTGGCATTGTTCCGTTGCCCGGTAGCCGCCCCTCTGCCTGCAGATCTGCCACGGTAGGCAGGGAGACAGAGGGTGGCGCTGGATTGCTCGGCGTCGATGAGCCGGTGCTGGGATGGCTGGGGTGCTGCCCCCCGGTTCGGTGCGGATGAGTGCCGCCGTGGTGGTGGTGATGAAACCCGCCCGAGTGGTGCGGTATGGTCGTCGGTCGAGCCGTTGGTGTTGGCTTCACCCGCGTGGGAATGCTGGTCGGGCTTGGGGTTGGGGGGCTTGTAGCCGTGGGTGACGGGCTTGCAGGTGGCGTGACCGTCACCGTCGTCGGGGTCACCACGACCGTGGGGGTCGCGTGTGGGTCCTGGGTTCCAGGCGTACCTTTCGGCGATCCGGCGGCCGAGACCGCCGGCGTTCCCAGGCCTGCCACACACAGGAGCCCGAGCATGCAGGTCAGTACGGCGGGCGAGAAGCGAAATGGTTTGCGCATGATGTCGTGCGACCCCAGCGAGTCTGGATCAGTCCTCGACTTGCCTGATTGTTCCCCGGATGACGCTTGATACGTCAAGGAAGCCGTAGGTTCGAGCCGGCGCCGACCGTTTCCAGGTGGGCGAGCCTGGGTTGAATAGTAGCACGCCGTTCTCACTTCTGTTATAGGCCTGATGGCTATGGCCAAAGATGACGCAATCGCCCGGAGATAGCCTTCGGGCCTCGCGCCGCGCCGCTTGCAGCGCCGTCCCGGCCTGGTGGCCATGGATGAGGACCACGGCACGATCGCCGAAGGTGAGCTTCAAGTGCTCGGGCAGGCGCATGGCGAGGTCCCGCGCGTCCATGTTTCCGGCCACGGCGCTGACGGGAGCGGTGGCGCCGAGTTCGTCCAGAACCGATTCGGTGCAAAGGTCTCCGGCGTGGACGATGAGGTCCACACGGGCGAATGCACGGTGCAAGATCGAGGGCAGTGAGTAGCGGGGCGCGTGCGTGTCCGCGACCACGCCGATTCTCACCGCAGAAACAACACCGTCACGGCGATGCCATTGAAGCAGCCATGCACAAACGCCGAGGATGCCAGGGAGTCGGAGAACTGAAATGTTAAGGCCAGCACGATGCCCAGGTAGGCGAGCACGGGAAAGGCATAGATCTCCGATGCGCCGCCGATAAGGTGGAAGAGCCCAAAGGCCAGGCCACTCACAACTGCGGCGACGGCAACGGTCAGTGCGGTTCCCAGGCTGCCCGATACATCACTGCGGATGGCCTGAAAGACGACACCCCGGAATAGCGTCTCTTCGGTGATCGGGGCCGCAAGAGCCGCCACGACCATGAGCAGCACGTATTGACCGACCGAAATGTGTGTCTGGCCCGGCAGAAGGAGCTCCCGAGCATTGCCCTTGATGTGGAAAGAAGTCAGGTGGTCGAACGCTTCGATGATGATCGCCTCACCGATGTAAATGGCGATCATAGCCGGAATGAGGACTGCGGGAAGGACGATAAGTCCTCGCATGCCCTGCAGGACGGGAACCCTGAAACCGAGCGCCGACAGAGTCGCCCCCCGTCGCTTGATCAACCACAGGTAGATCACCAGTGCGGCAGACAGAGGAAGAAAGAGATACGAGACCGGCCCCAACCAGAAAGGGGTATGTTTCCCCGCCGCGATGTAGTAGATGACGGCCAGGATGACATCAGCCACCACATAGAGGATGAACGCCATCACGAGTACGACAAGGGCGTCCAGGCTGGTCCAGACACGGCGATCGGGTGAGGAAGGTGCAACGGCAGCGCGAGCCGGGGTGCTGTAGGACATCAGTCGAGCTCTCCGGAATGCGTCTGCGCGCTCTCAAGGATGACGCCCTCGTGAATCAGAGCTCTGACGGTTTCGATGTCGTGGTTCATGGGGCGGTCGTCCTCGAGGTGAGGAACCTCCTGTCGTACCCGGTCGTGCACGGCCTGTAGGGAGGGCGATGACCGCAACGGCCGGCGGAAGTCCAGTCCCTCGGCAGCGCAGAGGAGCTCGATTGCCAGCACCGTCTCCGCGTTGAGCAGGACGTCTCGGGCCTTTCGGGCGGCCGTGACCCCCATGCTGACGTGATCTTCCTGATTGGCGGAGGTGGGAATGGAATCGACGCTCGCGGGATGGCAGAGGACCTTGTTCTCCGAGACCAATGCAGCCGCCGTATACTGCGAGACCATGTAGCCCGAGTCGACGCCCGCGTGGCGGGTGAGAAATGGGGGCAGCTCGCTAAAGGAAGGATCAAGCATCGCCTCAGTGCGCCGTTCTGAGATATCGGCAATTTCGGCGATTGCTATGGCTGCGGTGTCGAGAGCAACGGCTACCGGCTGTCCATGAAAGTTTCCGCCCGAGATCACCTCTCCGGTGTCCGGGAAGACCAGCGGGTTGTCCGTGGCGGAATTCAGCTCTATCTCCACCGTCTGGGTTGCGTATGCCAGGGCGTCCCTGCTGGCACCGTGAACCTGCGGCATGCACCGCAGCGAGTAGGGATCCTGCACCTTATGGCGATCGTGTCGGTGCGACACCATGAGCGGGCTGTCAGCGGTCAGCCGTCTCAAATTCGAGGCTGACGCACACTGCCCCGGGTGGGGCCTGAGAGCCTGAATCCGGTGGTCGAATGAGCGGTTCGTTCCCCGAACCGCCTCCAGACTCATGGCGCCCACCACGTCCGCAGACTTGCAGAGATTCCAGGCATCGTACAGCACCAATGCGCCGATCGCGGTCATGGCCTGGGTTCCATTGATCAGGGCGAGCCCCTCCTTGGGGCCAAGCTCGACCGGGATCAGGCCGGCAGTTGTCAAAGCCTCGGCTCCCGACATCTGCTTGCCGCCGACGCAGGCCTCGCCTTCGCCGATGAGAACTAGAGCCAGGTGGGCGAGCGGCGCAAGGTCTCCGCTTGCGCCGACCGACCCCTTCTCAGGAACTAGCGGCAAGACGTTGCGATTCAAGAGATCCAGCAGACTCTGAACCGTACCGAGGCGAATGCCGCTCGCGCCTTGGGCGAGAGCAACGACCCGCAACAGCAGCATTGCCCGCGTCACTTCTTCGTTGGCCGAAGGCCCCACTCCGACGGCGTGACTGCGGAGCAGGTTTCGTTGCAGAGCACGGGTTGACTCGGGTGGTATCACGCGGTCGGCGAACTTGCCGAATCCGGTCGTGACCCCGTAGACAGGTGTCGCATCATCGACAATACGGTCGACGACGCCCGCGGACGCCTCAATGGCCTTCATCGACTCGTCGCCCAACACGACTTGCCGGCGTTGGCGGGCCACAGACACCACGTCGGCGAGGCCGAGGCGGCGGCCGGAGATGGAAAGAGCCTCGCTCAACCGGAGCCGCCTTGCATCGTTCCATCCTACTCGATGGCCTCGGGGAACCAAGCCTTTCCCGTGGCGATAATCGGGGACATGGATGCTCCGCGCCGCCGTGAATTGGACCATGTCGACTAGCCGCCCGGTTGTTGGGTTGCCGGCCCATACCGCGAGCGACTCTGGCCGCTCGGCCCATGCCGTTCTCGACTCGTACATCATCGCGCTGCGCCACCACGGTGCCACGCCGGTGATTTTGCCGGCGGCCGAAGACTCAATCTCAATTTTGTTGTTCGTGGGTATGATCGACGGTCTCGTCTTGCCCGGGGGCGTCGACCTCGATCCTGAGTGTTACGGAGAGCAGCCCTCTCCTCAGCTCGGCTCGATGGACCCGGCGCTCGACGTCACCGAGATGCCACTAATCGCTACGGCTCTTGAGTTGGACCTGCCGGTGCTCGCGATCTGTCGAGGAATGCAGTCGCTCTGTGTCGCGCTGGGTGGGTCTCTGATCCAGGACCTCCCCTCAGAGGGGTTCAGAGGTCACGAGCGACGCGACAAACCGCGAGACCATCTGGCGCACCCCATCAACATCGATCTGGCTTCGAAACTAGCAGCGATCCTCCAGGCCCAGACGATCGAAGTCAACAGCCTTCATCACCAGGCGCTTCGATCCGTCCCCGACCGGTTACATGTCGTGGCACATGCACACGACGGCATCATTGAGGCCGTGGAGATGACGGATAGAGATTTCGTTGTGGGTGTGCAATGCCACCCCGAGGACCTGTGGAACTCCACGCAGCCGGAGTTCAGCCGCCTCTTCGATCGCTTCGTGGCGGTCGCAAGGGATCACAGAACCAGGGCAGCAGGGCAGGCCGGCACGCAAGAAACTGGTCGAGACCTGCTCCCTGCGGGTTCGAGCGCCTAGGCGACCTTCTCCTTCTCGCGCTCTTCCTTCCGGGACTTGGGCTTGTCCCGCTTGGGCTGCTGCTCCAAGCTCGCCTTGAGAAGGGCAACCAGGTCCGGAACCTGGGATGTAATGACCGGCGCGGGCTCACCCGGCTCGGGAACCTTGCCCTCAACCTTTTCGTGGATGACCCTGAGCAGCTCGTCTGAGTAGGTGTCGTGGTACTTCTCGGGATCGAAGCTCTCGGTCAGCTGATCGATGAGGGCCAGGGCCATGTCGATCTCGCGCTTGTCGACCTCAACCTCCGGCGTCTTGAGCCCGGAGGCCTCGCGGACCTGTGAGGCGAACCGCAGCTGGTCGAGTACCAGTAGCTCGCCCATTGGCTTGACGACGCCGAGCTGCTCACGATTGCGCAGCACGAACCTCGCCACGCCGACTTTCTTCGATTGCTCGAGTGCGGTGCGCAGCAGACGGTAGGCCTTGTCGGCTCCTTTGTCCGGCTCGAGATAGTACGGCTTCTCGAAATAGATGCTATCGATCTCGTCAACGGCCACGAAGTCCAGGATGTCGATGGTCTTGGTCTTTCGGGGGCTGGCCCGTTCGAAATCTTCGTCTGTGATGACCACATACTGCCCGCGCTCATACTCGTAGCCTTTGACAATGTCGGCCATCGAGACCTCTTCACCCTCCGCCTTGCAGACCTTTACATAACGAATGGGCTGGAGGTCGGTCTTGTGCAGCATGTGGAAATCGAGGGCGTGGTCCTCCGTGCCGCTGTAGAGGCGGATGGGTATGTTGACCAGGCCGAAGCTCACTGCTCCGGACCACATAGCGCGCATAATGCACTCCTTTCGATCAGGACAGAAACGCCGCCTACGCAGGGTGGAAGGCACGGCTGATCTATATATATGTCTACAGCAATGTGCAGGCCCGGTGCCGATCACCCGGGGCGTGAAGGGAGCGCAATTGCGAGGCGAACCGGGGCGCTGGGGTCAGGCGCCGAGTCGCTCGATCCGAAGTGCCAGCTGCGATGCGACCCCTCGCAGCTCGGCTTGTAGATGGTCGCTGAGACGGGAAGTGTCGATGGGCAGATCGAGCGGGCGTGACCGGGAACCGGAGTGAACGACCAGCAGAATCCGGTCATCACCTGGATGTTTGCGGAGAATCTCGTAGATCTCGACAAGTCTCTCGAGATCACCCTTGCGATCTTCGGACCGCTGAAAGTCGAGTATGAGCCGTATTGGGCTGCCCATGGGTACGGTCTGACCCTGCCGGCTTGAGCCAGGAAAGGGAATGGGTTCGGGGAGCGCTACCCCGTCGACCGGCGGTTCCTCCTCGGATTCTGCCTCCACCTGGATGAGCCGGTCGGAGAGGTCGGGGCTGTCGATGGGGAGGACAGAGTCCGCTCGAATCTCGGGCTGATTCTCGGTGACACTCACGGTCCCTGAAACAACCACCACAGAATCGTTTTCAATGCACTCCCGGGCACGTCTGAAGACCCGTGCATAGAAAACCACGTCGATGCTGCCGTTGAGATCGTTGAGCTGCCCGGTGGCCATCTGGTCACCCTTCCGGGTGGTGAAGCTGCGCACGGCATCGAGAATGCCGCCGACGGTGACTTTCTGCCCCTCGGATGACGCGTCCAGCTCCGAGAGCGGCGTGACCCCGAGCCGAGCAAGCCGATCGATGGCGCTTTCCAACGGATGGTGCGACAGGTATGCGCCGATCATCTCCTTTTCCCAGCGCAGCCAGCTCCCCTGGTCGCCATTGGATCTCGGCTCCAGCTGTGGCTCGATCACCTCGGCTTCCGACCCTGCGAAGAGACTCACCTGACCACTGGCGGCTTCCCTCGCCGCCCGCGTCCCATAGGCCACAAGTCGATCGAGGTTAAAGTCCAGCCGACCCCGGTCACCTAGGCAGTCCAAGGCCCCACAACGGATCAGCGCCTCAAGGGTTCGCTTGTTTACCTGCTGCCAATCCATCCGCCGGCACAGATCCCCCACCGAGGCAAACGGCCCCCCAGCGGCGCGCTCGGCCACGATGGACTCGGCGGCCATCGATCCGACGTTCTTGATGGCGCCGAGACCGAATCGGACTCCGCCGTCTTCGATGGAGAAGTCCACCTCACTGGCGTTGACGTTGGGGGGGAACACCGGAATCTTCAGCCGGCGACATTCCCCAAGGGCCTCACTGACTTTATCGGAGTCCTCGCGCTGGGCCGAGAGAAGAGCGGTCATGTATTCGACGGGATAGTGCGCTTTGAGGTAGGCGGTTTGACAGGTGATGACGGCATAGGCGGCCGAGTGGGCTTTGTTGAAGCCATACCCGGAAAACTCTTGAATAATGTCGAAGAGCTTCTCGGCGTCCGCCTCTTTGGTTCCTTTACCGGCGGCGCCCTTCACGAAATCGGCGCGGTACTTCGCCAACAGCTCAGGCTGCTTCTTCGCCATGGCCTTCCGCACCAAATCGGCCTGGCCCATCGTGAAGCCCGCGACCTCGACCACCATCCGGACCACCTGCTCTTGATAGACGACGATCCCATACGTGTCCGAGAGGGCTGAGGCCAGGCTTGGATGGGGATAGGTGATGGTGGCGGTTCCGTTCCGTCGCCGAACGAACTCGTCGATGAACTGCATGGGGCCCGGGCGATACAGCGCAATCAGGGCTACGATGTCCTCAAAGTGGTCGGGCTGCATCTCACGGAGAAGCCGGCGCATGCCGGCACCATCAACCTGGAAGACCCCGAAGGTCTCGCCCCGGCTCAACAGCCCGTACAGTTCGGGATCGTCGAGGGGAATCGACTCCGGAGAAATCCGTGTGCCGGTCGATTGTTCGATGAAGGTGAGGGCTCGCTGCAGGATCGTCAGTGTAGTCAGGCCCAGAAAGTCCATCTTGAGCAGCCCGAGCTGTTCCAGAGGACCCATGGCGTACTGCGTCGTGATTGCCTCGCCCTTCGGCACCTTGTACAGAGGAACATGGTCGGCAAGCGGCTCGGCGGAGATCACCACGCCCGCGGCATGGGTGGAGGCATTTCTGGCCACGCCCTCCAGCTCCATCGCGTTGTCGACGAGGTCTCGAATAATCTCGTCCTCCTCGTAGCGAGCCTTCAGCTCCGGGACTCGCTGCAGGGCGTCAGCCAGGTGGGCGTTGAACGGCACCAGCTTGGCCAGATAGTCGACGGTGCCCAGCTGCACGCCGGTGGCTCGTCCGACATCGCGCAGTGCCGCACGCGCTGCCATGGTGCCGAAGCTGATGATCTGGGCCACGTGCTCACGGCCGAACTTGCCGGTCACGTATTGGATCAGCTCGTCGCGCCGATCATCGGCGATATCCACGTCGATGTCGGGCATCGATACGCGCTCGGGATTCAGGAAGCGCTCGAAGGATAGACCGTGCGCGATCGGATCGATGTTGGTAACTCGCAGAGCATAGGCGACGATGCTGCCCCCTGCGCTGCCCCGCACGCCGATGGCGATGCCCCGATTCTGGGCGAAGTGAATGAAGTCATGGACCAAGAGCATGTAGTGGACGTATCCGGTCTTCTCGATGACGTCCAGCTCAAAGCGGAGCCGTCCCTGAACGGCATCGGTCTGGGCGGCCGAACCATAGCGATCGCGCACGCCCTGCTCACACAGCGCTCTGAGATGGTCCGCGGGAGTCATGCCCTCCGGGACGGTGGTATGGGGCAGCAAGTGCATGCGGCCAAAGTCGAGCTCGAGCCGGCAGCGCTGGGCGATCTCGATGCTGTTCTCCAGCGCGCCGTTCACGTCGCCAAATAGCTCACTCATCTGTTGCGCAGACTTCAAATACAGCTCGTTGGTGCCCATCCTCATTCGTTTGGGGTCGTCCAGCGTCGTTTGGGTCTGCACGCAGATCAGCACGTCGTGAGCGCGCGACTGCTCGGCGGTAACGTAGTGGACGTCGTTGGTGGCGACCAGGGGGATGCCGAGTGAGCGGCTGAAGTCAATGAGGGCCTTGTTCAGGTTCTGCTGGAAGTCGAGTCCATGGTTCTGCAGCTCGAGATAGAAGCGATCCCCGAACACCGACCGATGCCACTCGATGGACTCCTCGGCCTTGTCGAGATTTCCGTCGAGAATGAACCGGGCGATCTCGCCGCTGGCGCATCCGGACAGGCAGATGAGGCCCTCGCTGTGCTGCTTCAGGAGCTGATGGTCGACCCGGGGCTTTCGATAGAAGCCTTCGAGATGCCCCTTGGTGGTGAGCTGCATCAGGTTGCTGTAGCCCGCCTCGTTCTCGGCGAGGAGAGTCAGGTGAGAGGCCGAACCTGAGCGATCCTTCCGTGATCCGGAGGCCACGTAAGCCTCCATCCCGATGATGGGCCGAATGTCGTGGTTGCTCAGCGTCTGATAGAAGTCGATCGCGCCGAACATGACGCCATGGTCGGTGAGCGCGAGCGACCCCATACCTTGTTCCCTGGCCCGAGCCGCCAGCACCGGGATCCGACCCAGCCCGTCGAGCAGGCTGTAGTCGGAGTGCACGTGGAGGTGAGTGAACTCAGTCACCGCACGCACCTCCGCTCACCAGTCCCCCGACCTCCGCCCTGCGCTCATCCTACTCAATCGGCTGTCGTGAAGGCGAGGCCCTTGTACTGTCTGTACAAGTCCTCCCGCCTTGGCTTACAAGGTGAGAGCCAGGTCCCGAGTGGCTTCGACCAACCGCAGGAATTGCTCCGGTGTTCCTCGCCATTCCCGATACGAGGGTAGCTTGCTAATGAGAAGCCGGCGCGCCGATTTCTCCGCGGGCGTGCCGATCCTCCCCGGCGGATCCCCAGAGACTGAGGACCACGCTTCGCCTCCCCGACGGCCGTTCGGCGCCGGCGCGTCGATATGGGAGAGCCGGCAGAGCTCCAGGAAGAAGCGAGTGGCATTGGCGGCCTGCGAGGCTGAGGATCTGCGGGCAAACCACGCTCGGAGCTCAGACGCCGAACCGCCATGGATTCCCTGCTCGAAAAGAGGCCCATATGCCGTTTCCACCAACCCCCGCAGAGTATCCGCGGCTGCGTCCTCCGTTCCCTGGAGCCGCCGGAAGATGGCTGTGGGCCGGCCGGCGGCGTCGATGATGCCCAGAAACTTCAAGGCGCTCAAGAGGGCCCACTCGTTCCCCTTGGCGAGTGAGCGCCCCTTCAGATAGGCGACGTCGACGCGGCCAGGGGTTCTTCCGTGTTTGATGGTGGCGAGAAAGCCATGAAGCGCCGCAACGGGCGCGTAGGGCGCCCGACGAGGCGCCGGCTCCGGCAGCGCGGTCATCCCTTGCTCTCCTCGGTGGGCGATGGCAACGACCCCATACCTCGTGGACTTGTGCACAATAGTACAAGATCATCATGGGCCTTGAGGTCGACCTATCCAGGCCCGGTTCCATACCCGCCATGGAGTCGCCGGTGGTAGGTCTTCATGCGGTCCACGCGATGCGGCTGTCGCAACACCCAGACCAGGAGCAGGCCGCAGATGAAGCCTCCGATGTGCGCAAAGAAGGCGACCCCGCCGGTCTGCGCGGAAGGCCCGAGGGATGTGACGCCGCTGAAGAGCTGCTCGACAAACCAGAAGCCGATGAGGACCCAGGCGTAGATGCCGACCGGCAGGGGGATGATGAACCAGAAAACGAGCGTCCGGATGATGGCGGTCGGCAACAGGACCAGATAGGCCGCCAGCACGCCCGCGATCGCGCCGCTCGCTCCCAGGGATGGAATCGTCGACCCCACGTCGATTGCCGACTGCGTGATGGCGGCCACCACCCCGCACGCTAGGTAGAAGATGAGATACCGCCAGTGGCCCATGGCGTTCTCGACGTTGTCCCCAAAGACCCAGAGAAAGATCATGTTGCCGAGTATGTGCAGCCATCCAGCGTGCATGAACATCGAGGTCACGATCGTCAGGTACACCGGTTGGGGCGCACCGGAGAAGTCGTGGCAGCGCTGAAAGATCTCGCAGGGAATCACGGAATACGAGAGATAGAAGTGGTTCAGCTGTCCGATGGACTGCTCATGCAGCTCATAGAAAAAGACCGCGAAGTTCACCGCGATGAGGGACGCGTTCACGAACGGGGTGAGGTGCTGAGGCTCGCTCGGGTCAGAGTAGGGAATCAATGATGGCTCACCCTGCGTCCGCCGCTTCTCCTGCGGGCCGCTCGCCAGGTCAAGACGTCACAAGATGCGCTTTCCGAGCGCCGAGAGGATGAAGTCGACTGCCAGCCCGGCCGTCTGGTTGTGGTCGTCCAGGATCGGGTTCACTTCCACGACGTCCAGTGATGCGAGACGCCCGGTTGCCGCGATCATTTCCATGGCAAGCTGGCCCTCGCGGTAGCTGATTCCGCCCGGCACGGGCGTCCCCACTCCCGGCGCGCGAACCGGGTCGACGACGTCGAGGTCTAGGCTGAGGTGAATCAAATCGGCCTCGCGGACGGCTTCCAGCGCTTCCAGCATGATCGTCGCCATGCCGCGCTGGTCAATATCAGTCATGGTCAGAACGCGGACTCCCGCCTCCCCAAGCAGGGCCCGCTCCCCGGGATCCAGCTCGCGGACGCCGACGAGCACCATGCGGGAGGGCTGCACAATCGGCGGTTCACCGGTGAGATGGGTCATGGCGGGATCGCCGTAGCCGGCAAGCGCAGCGAGGATCATACCGTGGACATTGCCGCTCGGGGAGGTTTCGGGGGTGTTGAAGTCTCCGTGCGCGTCCACCCAGATCAGGCCGACCGATCGGCCAACGGCGGCCCCCGCCACCGATCCGAGGCTGACGCTGTGATCGCCGCCCAGGACCAATGGCACCGCCCCGCGGCGGCAGGAGTCGGAAACCCGCTCCATGACCGTGCGTGCCATGGCTACGATTTCCGTCAGGTACTTCGCCTTTGTATCTGGTGCGGTGAGTCGGTCTCCCAGCATGAGCGGAAGGTTGTCGAGATCGGTGACCTGGTGGCCGAAGGCCTCCAGCTGGCCGACGAGGTTCCCATACCGAATGGCGCTGGGTCCCATGTCGACCCCGCGACGATCTGCCCCGAGATCAATGGGAACGCCCAGCACCTCGATGATCATGCCTCTGCGTTCTCGGGCGGCCGAAGCCCAAGCTCACGAAGGCCATCGCCGGCTCTCTCGGGCAACACCCCATAGTCGACGGTCAGGTCGTCGAGATCGACGCCCAAGGGAAGATCGTCATGCAGGCGGATCACCTGCGAGAACAGCTGGGCAGTCTCCCTGCCCCGCTCCAACGCCAGCCGCTGCCGGAGTGGCAGGCGGTCCAATGAGTCATAGATGGCGGCGAGGGAACCGTACTGCCGCAGCATCTGGACGGCGCTCCGGTCTCCGATGCCGGCCACGCCCGGGATATTGTCGGAAGCGTCGCCTGCAAGAATCTTCCAGTCAACGATCTGAGACGGCTCAACACCCAAGCGCTCCTTGACCTCCTCGGCGCCGATTTCGACCGGCTTCTTTCCGGGCACGAGCACGCGCACCAACGGCTGTACCAGCTGTTGCAGGTCGCGATCCGTCGTCACGATCAGCGACGGCACGCCGGCTACGCTGCCGCCCCTGGCGAGAGTGGCGATGATGTCGTCAGCCTCGAAGCCGGGGGCCGTGAGCGCGGCGAGTCCAAAGTGCTCGAGCAGCAGGATCATGTTCTCGACCTGCCACGCGAAGTTCTCGGCGTGAGGGGCCCCGAGTGGCCCGCGTTGGCCCTGGTATGCGGGAAAGAGCCGATGCCGGAAAGTCGGAATCTCTGGAACGTCGAAGGCCACGGCAGCCCAACGAGGTCGGCGGTCACGCAGCATGCGCAGCAGCGTGCCGAAGAACCCATAGATACCGTTGACCGCCCGGCCGTTCGGGTCCGTAATGGACCGCGGAACGCTCGAGAAGGCACGGAAGATCAGATTGTGACCGTCGACCAGCAGGAGGCGGTCCGCGGGTTCGAGCTCAAGCGACGGCTGACGTACGGACACGCCGTTGCCCACCTCCCGCGACGTCATCACATTCTGCCAGCGGACCGGCCCGAGAATTGGAGGGTGCCGGCCAAGTGTCTCCCTGGCGTGGCCGCGGACCTCCCTCTCTTGAATCGAGGCGCGTGATGACAAATCGCTTGGCGCAGACCAAGAGCCCCTACCTCCAGCAGCATGCTGAGAATCCGGTCGACTGGTACCCATGGGGACCGGAGGCTCTGGAGCAAGCAAATCTCCAGGACAAACCCCTGCTGGTCAGCATCGGCTACAGCGCCTGCCACTGGTGCCACGTCATGGCCCACGAGTCCTTTGAGAACCGCGCGATAGCCGAGCTGATGAACCGCAGCTTCATCAATGTGAAGGTCGATCGCGAGGAGCGGCCCGACGTCGACGCGGTGTACATGGAGGCGGTTCAGCTGATGACCGGTCAGGGCGGTTGGCCATTGAACGTCTTTCTGACTCCGGAGCTCAAGCCGTTCTTCGGCGGAACTTACTGGCCCGCCGAGGCCCGGCAAGGCATGCCGAGCTGGCCTCAGGTGCTCCAGTCGGTTGCGCTCGCATGGCAGAACGACCGGAGGCGAGTCGAGCAGAGCGCCGACCGGCTCCTGGAAACGGTTCGACAAGCCTTGGATCTGACCGGTTCAGCACAATCGTCCGGAACACCTGAAGTCCTCGATGAGGCCTTCCGTACTGTGCGGTCGCAGGTTGACTCCGTAAACGGCGGGTTCGGGACAGCCCCCAAGTTCCCCCAGCCTCCGACTCTGGCCTTCGTCCTCCGGACGTACAAGCGGACCGCCGACAGTGCCGCGCTGGACATCCTGACGCTGACTCTGGATCGGATGGCTCAGGGCGGCATCTATGACCAGGTGGGTGGCGGATTCCACCGGTACAGCGTCGACGCCACCTGGACCGTTCCGCACTTCGAGAAGATGCTCTACGACAATGCCCTCCTCGCTCGGGTGTATCTCGAGGGATGGCAGGCGACAGGAGCTCCCCACTGGCGCCGCGTCGTCGAGGAAACGTTGGATTACGTGATACGAGATCTCTCTTCCCCCGAAGGTGGGTTCTATTCAGCGGAAGACGCGGATAGCGAGGGAGAGGAGGGCCGCTTCTATCTGTGGTCTGCGGAGGAGGTTGCGTCTGTCCTGGATGCGGACGATGCCAAGATCTTCAGTCTTCGATTCGGGGTTCGGCGCGCGGGGAACTTTGAGGGCCGGACCATCCTGACCGTCGATCAGAGCTTCGAGCAGGTGGCGGCGGCCGTCGGCACCCCGGTGGATATGGTCCGCGAGTCTCTGGACAGGAGCATCCGTCGTTTCCGGGAGGTTCGCGAGCTTCGCGTGCGGCCGGGCCTCGACCACAAGGTCCTGACCGATTGGAATGCCCTGATGTTGCCGCCCCTGTGCATCGCGGGCGTGGCGTTCGACCGTCCGGATTATCTGCAGGCGGCCAGGCGGAACGCTCGCTTCCTGCTCGAGCGGCTTCGACCCAACGGGAGGCTGCTGCATGTGTATGCCAGGGGAGAAGCGGCAGTTCCGGCATTTCTTGACGACCACGCGTTTCTTATCGAGGGCCTGCTCTCAGTCTTTGCCGTCACGGGTGAGGCCGAATGGCTCGATGCAGCGAGAACGCTGGCCGAAACGCTCCTTGGAGAATTCCGCGATCCCCGGGGCGGGTTCTTTGGTACGGCCCGAGAGGGAGAGCTTCCGGTGCGGCCCAAGCCCCTGTTCGACAACGTCATCCCTTCCGGCAACTCCACCGGCGCCCTGGCTCTACTCAGGTTGGCCAGAGTTACAGATGACGAGACGTTCCGGCGTTCCGCGCTGGAGACGATTGCCCTGGTGCTTCCGGCCCTCGGCAGGCATCCCACCTCCTTTGGGCAGATGCTTGCGGCACTCGAATTCTCGCTGGCAGTGCCCCAGGAGATTGTCATCGCCGGCGATCCCGATGACATCGGCATGCGGTCTCTTATGCAGGTTGCCTACACTCACTTCTTGCCGAACGCGATATTCGCAGTTGCCCTGCCGCATGTCGCCATCGATGAGAGCTTGCCTTTGCTCGCCGGGCGTGGTTTGCTTGATGGCCGCCCGGCCGCCTATGTCTGCCGGAACTACGCCTGCGACCTGCCGGTCAGTGAGCCGGCGGATCTAGACGCCCTGCTCGAGCATTAACGGCCAGCGTTAACGCCAAATTGAGGGCGTGGGCCCGGATGCAAAGCGGACAGTTGCGTCGAAGAACGAACAGGAGGGAAAAGACCAAGAATCCGCTCACGCCGAGGCTAAGCCAGGAGATGGTGACGGCGGCCTTGCGAACCCAACTCCGGTCGAGCAGGCCGGTAACTGAAAGCAGCGCAACTACGGCAAAGTAGGCGGAGGCAGTCAGGCCGTTGGGAATGTTGAACAAGCGACCCTGGGGCGTGAGAGCAACGGCGCCGGAGGCGGCGAGATCGCCGGCCTCGGATCGTTCCTCCAGCTTGCGGGTTTGTCGGTAGGTCTGCATCGAAATGACCAAGCCCTCGAGGGCGAGCACCGTGCGAAGTATTCGTATCAACTCAGTCCCTCTCTCGCGTTTGCTGCCGTACAATGGCGTCCAGGAGCCAACATGCCATCCGACCGCAGCGTCGTGCGCCGGGAGCACCGCCATCGTGATTATCGGGCTGAACCACGGTATCCGTTGGTGGTTGCCGTGGATAACGTCGACAAGGCGTCGAACCTCGGAGGCATCTTGCGTGCCGCCGAGGCCTTCATGGTCGAGCGGGTCATCACCGATCGGGAGGAGCCGGATATCGCGGGGGCCATGGGGGCGGAGCGGTGGCAACCGGTTGAATGGGCGGTCAACCTGTTGGGCGCCATCCACGAGTACCGGCAGCGAGGCTACGCCGTTGTGGCCTTGGAACAGATGCCGGAGGCGGTCTCCCTTGCTCGGTTCTCATTCCCGCGGAAGGCGCTCCTCGTCGTGGGCGCCGAGATGTTCGGTGTGTCTGAGCCGGTGCTGCGCGCCGCCGATGCGGTGGTCTTCATACCGCAGGCGGGTTTGGTCAAGTCACTGAACGTCGTGGCCGCGGCCACGGTCGCGATGTTCGAGTACTCCCGTCAGCACTGGATGTCGGAGCACATTCAGAGCCCCCGCCATCTGGCCCCGGCCAGCCAGAGCCTTCGGGTGAAGGGCGTGCGTCAGGAGCCGGCCGTCGGGACGCAGGCGTCGAGGTCATGACTGAGCCGCGATTCGTGTCCCTTGTTCGGAGAGGCGATCTGTATGAGATCGTGCTGCTCGACGAGGAGCACCGTCCCGTGGCACACGGCTATCGCGGCCCGACGCAAAAGCGAGCCGAACAGGATCTCAAGTATTGGGTTCGCACAAAGGGGCTCGTGCAGACGGAACAAGCGGCGGACGACTGAGTCTTTCCGTCGCCCTCTTGGCGGTCATACGAGATCGGCTTCCGATCGGCTCGGGGCAGGCCGCAGGGAAAGGCTACGCCGACTCGTCGACCCGCTGTACCGGTTGATCGACCTCGACATACGGCACCCAGTCCTGGTCGCGGCGTTCGGTCTCGCGGGAGCCACCGGCGTCGGTCAGCCCTCCGGCTATCCCGGCTTCCAGAGTAGTGCTGCCGTCAAGGCCGTTCCCGATCGCCTCCGGCTCGAAGTGCCCAACCACGTGCGCCTCGTCCGGCGCCATGGGTGACTGCGGCTCGTCCTCTCGTTCCTCGTCCATTTGTCTTCCTTTCGCGACGCTTCATTTTCGCCCATGGCCCCGTCCGTGGCCCGTCGACATCGGCTACGGCCGGTTTGAAGGTCCTCCTTGGGCTTCCCACTCTCGCCAGCCGCGGAAATACACGCTCACGTTCTGGAAGCCCGCCTCACGCAGAGCGACGTACGTCACCGTGGCGCGCGGGCCCGAGTGACAGTAGGCAACGACCGGACGAGAGCTGTTCACACCGACTGACCGATAGAGGTCCACAAGATCCCCGCGGCTCCTCCAGGCAGCGCCATTCGGGGTGACTTGCAGATTGCGCGTCCATTCGACATTGATTGCCCCAGGGATATGGGATCCTTCGTCGGCCCCGAATTCCTCCGCGCTGCGACTATCGACGAGCTGAATGCTTCCATCGGAACGCACGTCCTCGGCCAGGGCCAGGACGGTTCCCGGAGGGCCTTGGCCGAGTTCATAGTCGGCCGGCTCCCGTCCAGATGGACCGGACTCCGCCGGGTACGCGGCCTCGACCCAGGCTGCCCAGCCTCCCGACAGCAGCTGAACGGCGTCATGACCGTAGAGATGCAAGATCCAGAGCAGCAATGCGGCTCCCTGGCCGCCCATCTCATCCACGGCCACGACGATGTCGTCCCGTGCGATGCCTGACCGCTGGAGCTGCCGTGACAGTAGCGCCGGGCTGATAGGGTCTCCGAGGGGGCCGATCAGGAAGCCGGCCGGTAGGTTGGCGGCGCCCGGAATGTGGCCTTCGCGGTATGCGACAGCCGACCGGGTGTCCAGGACCGCCACGTCCGGCCGTCCGAGCCATTCGAAGACGCGGCCGGCATCCACGACCAGACCTTCGGGCACGTCACAGTCTGCCACGGGCCCGGTGGACATCCCTCGCCCCGTGGACCCACAATTGGACAACCGGTGAGGGGTGACTCATGAAGGGACGAACCGTCCTCGGTTTGATGACGCTGGTCGCCGTGGTCTTCGTCTCGCCGGATTCCGCTTCGAAGGCAGCCTCCCGGCCCCGCATCTCTGAGCTTGTGGAGCCGGGCGCCGGTGACTCACCCGTCCTGAGCTTGATCCGTGGCGCACACCGGCTGATCCGGTTGGAGATCTACGAGCTCGACGATTCCCGTGTCATCGCGGCGCTCGGCGCAGCTCACCGACGGCATGTCGACGTGCGCGTACTACTCGAAGAGCGTCCCTTTGGTGGCGGGTCCTACGCTCGCGACGCCTACAGGGCTCTCAAATCAGAAGGCGTGTCCGTTCGTTGGGCCAACGAGAGAGCCTTCACCTTCACGCATGAGAAGGCGATGGTTGTCGACAATCGGATCGCCGCCATCTTCACGCTCAACTTCACCTACAGCGGTTTCTTTGCCAACCGGGAGGTCGGCATTGTCGACCATGACCCCAACTACGCCAAGCTGATCGGGTCCGTCTTCGCTTCTGACTGGCGGCGGAAGTCGACCGGAAGGCTGCGGCTGGGAAGGTTGGTGGTCAGTCCACTCAACTCCCGCCGAGCGATCACGGCGCTCATCGACTCCGCTCACCACACGCTCTTCCTCTATGAGGAGGAGATGGCGGACGGCTCCATCGAGGCTCACCTGATTCATGCTGCCCGCCGGCACGTGAAGGTGCGTCTGATCACCTCCGACAACTCCGCCGGCGTAGCCCGGCTCCAGGGCCATGGCGTCAAGGTGGCTATCCAGAGGAGCCCCTACGTCCACGCCAAGGTCATCATGGTCGACGGCACGCGGATGTTCGTCGGCTCCGAGAACATATCCTCCACGTCCCTCGATCGCAATCGGGAGATGGGTATCATCCTGGCGCGAGAGAGGCTCGTCGGCACCGCCGAAGCGATCTTCTCTCGCGACTGGAAGAACGATACGGGGGGAAGCATGCCTGGCCACGTGGGGCACATGCCGGTTGCCGTCTCTGCGCATCCGGAGACCGTCGTTCGCGGCCACCTTCTGACGATCGCGGCAGCCACCCGTGCCGCAGCGGCCTGCACTATCAAGGTCACCTATCCCGACGGCTACGTCTCGCATGCCCGTGCGCTGGAGGGCACGAGAACCGCCAATGGACAGGGTCGGATCCGCTGGTCCTGGCGTGTGGGCAGCACGGCCTTGGGCACCGCGCATGCCGGGGTAACGTGCCGCTTGGGCAGCAAGTCGGGCGCGGGAAAGGCGGCGTTTCAGATCGTCGCTTCGTAGCTGCCCGTACGATGTGGCGATTGGCAGGTCAGAACGAGGCGTCAACAGTGTCGTGTGAGCGTCTCCGCAGAAGATGAGGCGCCGGGCGGAGCCTTGCGACGGCGGCCCTCCGTCTTCGGCGCCGTGGCCATTGCCTGGTCGACCCTGGCCATGATCGCCTCGGGCTTCCTCGGATTGGGCTGGATCGGACGCATCACAAATCCGGAACACAACGACTTCAGCGTTTTCTACGCGGCCGGAAAGCTGACCGCAGCCGGCCATCTGACCCCGGCCTACGTCAGTGAGCGGCTCTACCATGTCGAGGCAACTTTGGTTGCGCCGCATCGACCCATTGCCCTTCCCTTCCCCTACCCGCCCCATGCCGCGGCTCTGTTCGGCCTGCTGGCGCGCCTTCCCATAGGGTCGGCCTATGGTCTCTGGACGGCCGTCAACCTCGCGGCCTTCCTTTTGGCGTGCCTCCTTGCCATTCGCACACTGGGCGCAGGCAAGCCGGTGCTGAGTGGCCTGGCCTGTTTGGGCTGCCTGCCCATGGTTGTTTCGACGGCTCAGGGTGAATCCTCCGGCCTCCTGTGTCTGGGCGTGATGCTTTTTCTGCGGGGTGTCCGGATCGGAGTTAAGGGCTCAGCTCCCGGCGCCTGGGATTGGCCGAGCCTGGCGGCCGGTGTCTTCCTGCTATCCCTGAAGCCACCGCTCCTCCTGGTTCCGATCCTCGTGCTCGTGGCGAGACGGAGACCCTCGGAAATGGCCGGTGCGGCCGCCGGTTTCCTCTCCGCTCTGGTGACGGGGCTCGTCGCCGGCGGGCTCAGCACATACCGGCAGTTCGCCCATGTGGCTCTGGCGTCGGCTCACTGGACGACGCAGTTCCATTGGGGCGCGCAATACAACTACTCGCTCCTGCCGCAGCTCCATGCCGCCCTCGGCTACGGCGCGCCTGCGACCCTCATCTGGCTGGCGGCGATTGCGTGCGTGGCCTGGCTGCTGCTTGCAGGTCGTCTGCAGGGTATGGGGTCCAATCCCCTCGCCGTCGTTGCGCTGACGGCACTGCTCGCCAATCACTTCCTGTTCCATGATCTGGCGGTGATCTATCCGGTTGCCGCGGTGGCGTTGGCGGGGCGATATGGCCGGCAGGCGCTGACATTGCTGATCGCGCCCTGGCTCGATCCAGGCATTTACCGGTTCGTACACGTCCACGTGGTGGTCCTCGCCCTGTTGTGGATGGCGCTCGCCGTGGCGTTGGAACGCCCGGAATCCGAGCTGCTGCCACGTAGAATGGATGGACAAACGCGCGGAGGGTCCGGAAGCTGGTGGAGATTGTTCGGGCTGCCTCGATGGGGTTCTGCTTCGGGGTCCGGGACGCGATAGAGGTCGTTCGCGAGCTGGGTGAGAGCGGCACACCGGTCTATACCCTTGGCGCCATCGTGCACAATCCGCAGGTCGCGGAGGAGCTGGAAGGCATCAACGTGCACGTGATCGATAGTCTGGACGAGGCGCCCGAGGGAGCCGTGGTGGCCATTACCGCCCACGGCGCGCCGCCCGACTTCGAGGAGGTCGCGGAGCGCCGCGGATTCAAAGTCGTTGATACGACCTGCCCTCTCGTGACTCGTATCCAGAAGACGGCCTACGACCTCGTGCAGCAGCGGTACTCTGTGATCGTCTACGGCGATGCGCAGCACAAGGAGGTGCGCGGCATCGTTGGGTGGACGGGCGGCAAGGCAACGGTGATGAAGAAGCTCGAAGACCTCGAGGGCTGGGAGCCGACCCGTCGGGTCGCCCTGATTGCGCAGAGCACGTCAAACGTGCAGCTCTTCATCGAGGTGGCCAAGGAGCTGGTCGGCCGGATGGTCGCCCGAGGTGTGGAAATCCGTGTGATCAATACCATCTGCAAGCCCACGAAAGAACGTCAGCGGGCCGTCCGGGATCTGGCGCGCCAGGTGGATCTCGTCCTGGCGGTGGGTGGGGTGCAAAGCGCCAACACCCGAAAGCTCGTGCAGGCTGCCGAGGAAGAAGGGGCCCGCGCCTATCAGGTTCAGCGGGTCGAGGATCTGCAGAGCGAGTGGCTGCGGGGCATCGAACGGGTGGGCATCACGGCCGGTGCCTCCACGCCCGACTGGGTCGTCGACCAGGTGGAAGCACGAATCCGAGACGTTGCCGCGGACCACTCGCGAGTTTTGACGCCTGCCTAGCCCTGTCGCGTGGGCGGCAGCTTGATGTTCCTGGAGGAGTAAGGTGGAGGATCGTCGTGTCGTCGTAACCGGCATGGGCGTGTTGTCGCCACTGGGCAATACGCTGTGCGAGACCTGGCAGGGTCTGGTCGAGGGCCGATCGGGCGCCGGCTACATCAGTGGCTTCGACACCAGTGAATTCCCCGTTCGCATCGCGGCCGAGGTCAAGAACTTCGACGTGACGGAGTTCATGGATCGCAAATCGGCGCGTCGCATGGACCCCTTCCAGCACTACGCGTTCGCGGCATCGGTCGAGGCCCTCCGTCACGCCCAGCTGACCGTGGACGAGTCAAACGGCGATCACATCGGCGTCGTCATCGGCTCCGGTATCGGCGGAATCCAGTCCCTGAGCGACCAGTTCAAGCTCCTCTATGATCGGGGCCCGGATCGCATCAGCCCGTTCCTGATCACCCAGATGGTGCCGGATCTGGCGCCGGGACAGGTTTCCATCCTCTTGGGGGCGCGTGGCCCCAACTTCAGTCCTGTCTCTGCCTGCGCGACCGGCGCACACGCCATCGGTGAGGCGGCCGAGATCGTCCGCCGTGGCCAGGCGCAGATCATGATCGCGGGTGGCAGCGAGGCGCCCATCGTCCCTATCGGTCTGGCCGGTTTCTCCAACATGCGGGCCCTTTCCACACGCAACGACGAACCCACCAAGGCCAGCCGGCCCTTCGATGCCACTCGCGACGGCTTCCTGATGGGGGAAGGCGCAGGTATCGTCATCCTCGAGGAGTATCACAGCGCCATCAACCGCGGCGTGGAACCGCTGGCGGAGCTGGTGGGCTACGGCTCGACCGCGGACGCCAACCACATCACCGATCCCGCGCCCGGCGGCGAGGGAGCGGCTCGCGCCATGAAGATGGCTCTCGATCGTGCCGGGCTCGAGCCCGAAGACGTCGATTACCTCAACGCCCACGGCACCAGCACGCCGGGCAATGACCGGGCCGAGACCGCCGCCATCAGGAAGACCTTCGGCGATGCGGCCTATTCGCTGGCGGTCAGCTCCACCAAGTCCATGACCGGGCATATGATGGGTGCTGCCGGAGCCGCGGAAGCCGTCTTCGCCATCCAGGCCATTCGCACCGGCTGCATTCCCCCAACGATCAACTACGAGCATCCCGATCCGGAGTGCGACCTGGACTACGTACCCAATGTGCCTAGGCAGGCCGACGTCGAGGTCGCGATGAGCAATGCCTTCGGATTCGGCGGCCATAACGTGTCGCTCGCCTTCAAGAGGGTTGCCTGACCTGGCCGACGACCCCCGACCGTCGCCGCTCGGCCGTCGGAATGCCGTGACACCGCCTGCCCGCCAAGTTATCCCCTCCACCGTGGCAGCGGTCGTCGCCCAGCTGGAAGGCACGGAGGTTGAGGAGCTGGAGCTGAGCTGGGACGACATCCGAATCCGGGTCCGCCAGGACCCGACTCTGATGCCCGTCGTGTCGGACCCGGCTCCCTCGGAGGAGGACGCGACGGTTGCCGTTCGCGCACCCTTGAACGGTATCTATTACTCCCGTCCGGCTCCGGAGCAACCCTCCTTCGTCTCCGAGGGTGCGCTGGTTGTCGCCGGTCAGACGGTGGGCTTGATCGAGACCATGAAGCTGTTCAACGAGGTTCAATCGGAGGTCGGTGGCACGGTGGTTTCCATCCGCGTGCAGGATGGCGACCTGGTCGAGAAGGACCAGGAGCTGATGCGCATCGAGCCGGGTGAGCCCCAGGGAGAGGTCAGTGATGAGTAGAAGGGCGACCATACGCGGATGTGGGATGTACGTGCCCGAGCGGGTCCTCACCAATCAGGACCTCGAGAAGATGGTCGACACCAGTGACGAGTGGATCACTCAACGTACGGGCATCAAGGAGCGACGCATCGCTGCCAAGGATGAGACGTCCTCTTCGATGGGCACCATCGCCGGCACGCGGGCTGTCGAGTCGGCAGGCATCGACGCCGGAGAAGTCGATCTGGTCATTGTGGGTACCGCCACTCCCGATTACATGTTCCCGGCGACCGCCTGTCTCATTCAGGACAACCTGGGGATCCGGGGCGGCGCGTTCGACGTCGAGGCCGGGTGCACCTCGTTCATGTACGCACTCAGCACTGCCAGCTGCCTTGCCGCCTCGGGCGCATACCGCAACATCCTCGTCGTGGGCACCGAGGTGCTGTCTCGAATCATGGACTGGACTGATCGCAGCACCTGCGTCCTCTTTGGGGATGGGGCGGGGGCAGTCGTGGTAACCCCCAGCGAAGAGGGCACCTTTGACCCCACCTTTGTCCTGGGAGCGGATGGCAGCGGCGGCTCGGCCCTCTTTCTCCCGGCTGGGGGCAGCTTTCAGCCCGCCAGCAGCGAAACAGTCAACCAGGGCCTCCACACCATTCGCATGGCCGGCCCCGAGGTCTTCCGTTTCGCGACACGGGTCGTGGTCGACTCGACCCGAGAGGTCATGAGCCGTCTGGCGCTCGGCCCCGAGGATATTGATCTCTTCATTCCGCACCAGGCCAACGAGCGCATCATCGACTCGGCCCTCAAGCGGCTCAGCTTCCCGGCAGAGCGCTGCTTCCTCAACATCGACCGTTACGGCAACACTTCGAGCGCCTCCATTCCCATCGCTCTCTGCGAGGCCGAGAAAGCCGGCCGGCTTCGGGCCGGCGCCACCCTGTTGATGGTGGGGTTCGGGGCGGGCCTTACCTGGGCCGCCGGGGCCATGCAGTGGCAGCTGACACCGGCATCCGTGAGCCGGCCGCGAGCCACTGATTCGCGGGAGCTCACCCCCGCCTAGTCGCAGTTATCCCGGCGCTCGGCGGCCTCCGACCGGTTCTGTCCGAAGCCACGAGGGAAGTCGTGCTTCCAGCCGGGGGACAAGCTGGCCAACGGCGACCACGGCTATCAACGTCCCCAGCCCGACGAACAGGGAGCTGCCCACCACGTCGATCACGTGATGGAGCCCTGCTCCCACCCGTGCCCAGTCAATCAGGAATGCCACAAGCGCTGCCGGGATGGCGACCCAGGAGCCGGCGACCAGGAGCAGCGCCACCAGCGCGGCGGCCAGCAGTGCATGGTCCGAGGGAAAGCCGTTGTCGCGTGCATGGGAGATCAGGGGCCGAACATGATCGACCACAAAGGGCCGCCGGTCGTCGTAGACCATGGCGCCCACCTGGGCAAAGCCGTAGGAGATGATCAACAGCAGCGCCGAGGTGAGCCCCCAGCGCAGCAGATCAATCCGGGGACGCCGGTAGAAGATGATGAGAAGGACGACGATCGTCACGGCCGCGTCCAGGTAGATCAAACGGGACGCGGCAAAGATGGTGACGGAGGCAGGCATGCCCCATTGTCATCGCACAACCGGCTCTGGGATAGGGCCGATCATCAGACTGGGAGGAACGCGTGCCGGCGTATAAAACCGGAAAGATCTGCTACATCGAGATCCCCGCCGAGGACATAGAGACGTCGGCGCAGTTCTACGCCTCGGCCTTCGACTGGAGCATCCGACAACGTGGGGACGGCGCAACCGCATTCGACGACACGGTTGGCGGAGTCAGCGGGACCTGGGTGACGGGCCGCCCGGCCATGACGGAGCCGGGTCTGTTGGTCTACGTCATGGTTGCCGACGCCCGTGCCACCTCAGGGCGCCTGGAGTCTCTGGGGGCCGAGATCGTCCAGCCGGTCGACCCGGCGGCTTCCGAAGTGTTCTTCACCTTCCGCGACCCCGCGGGAAATGTGCTGGGAGTGTATCAGCAGCCTGGGCTCGCCGCCGATGAAGCGACGGGTCAGCCGTAGGGAGTCGCTCGACCTGATGTAGCTACCAGCTCCACGATCTCGTTGGGGCCGGCACGGTACGTGGCGCGCGCGGTCAGACCCATCGGGGCGGCGAGGCCGGCGATCTCCGCAGCCGAGCGCTCCCGCCCGCCAAAATACACCAGCATCCGAAGGTCCCGCTCAGTGTTGACCCGTGCTCCGCCGGCTCGTTCAATCACGAAGGTCCGACCGGTTTCACCAGCTGCTTCCGCGCACCGGCGGAGGATGGCTTGCGCATCATGGTCGTTCCAGTTGTGCAGGATAGCCGAGAGCAGATAGCCGCCCCGGTCGGCCGGCAGCGGATCGAAGAAGCTGGCGGCAATCGCGTCTGCTCGGTCGGAGATCGCCGCCTCAGCGAAGGCCAGCCGTGCGGCCGCCGCGGCGGCCGGGAGGTCCACAACCGTTCCGCGAAGCGTGGGAGAGCTTGTGAGCATGGCCTGGAGGAGACGGCCATTGCCGCCACCGACGTCGACGACGTGTTGCAGCGATCCCCAGTCATAGGCCGCCACAATCTCCTCCGACTCGCGGCCCACGTCGGCGCCCATGAGGTTGTCGAAGGATTCCGCCAATTCGGGTGTCGCCGCCAGATCCTCCCAAAATGAGCGTCCGTAGCGGGCGGAGTACGCCGGCTCGCCGGTCTCGACCGAGTGCAGCAGCTCGATGAAGGCGAGATCTGCTCGCCCTACCGCTCCGCGCATATCCAGTCGCGCCCGCAGTCCGGC
Organism: Pseudomonadota bacterium; assembly: GCA_021323865.1. Lineage (GTDB taxonomy): Bacteria > Chloroflexota > UBA5177 > UBA5177 > JAJPKF01 > JAJPKF01. The sequence continues at coordinate 41,957 of JAJPKF010000014.1, forward strand.
AGCATCGTCACTCAGGAGCGCTGCTCCAGGTGGGGTGAGGGAGTAAGAGTCCTCTTGATCCAGTCGAAACAGGTCGATCTGAACGAGGTGAGCCAGGAGTCGTTCCAGGGTCTTCTCGTCGACAGCGCATACACCGGCAAGGGCGTGGACCGACGTGTGGCCTTCGGCAAAGTGGTCGGCGAGGCGCAGCGTTGCCGCGACCCGTATGGCCGCGGGCGTTGCCAGCTCCGCCATCCGGCGGACTTCCTCTGCGGGGCTTTCGTCGGCCGGGTTTGCGCCGCTCACCGTCGGTGTGGGCTCAGCGAAATCAGATGTCCATGGCGATGGCCCACTCGCTGCGCAGCACGGCCGCGTAGGTTTCGCCCGGCCTGGCCGATCCTGCCGTGGCGTCCTGAACGGCCTGAGCCCGTGCCTTCCGGGCGGTCAATCCCGGCCGGCGCTCGGCCTCGCCCACGACCTCCCACATGGCACCCTCGATCCGCCGAAGGACCACAAAGCCAGGGCCTCGCTTTTCTTGTGTCCTGCCCACCTCCGGTGACCTCCTCGTGCCTCCGACTCCCAGGATTCTATGTCTGCCGTCGGGCTCCAATCCCGTCCTATCATGGGCCGGCATGGTTGGGTGCCATGGGGTCATCGGGATCTGCGCCCGGTAGGATGAGGCATCATCGCCGGGTTGAGTACGCAGCACAGCCGCGGTCCCATGGCTCGTCTCCTGAAGACGGGGCTGCGCAAGGTTCCGGAGATTACGGTCCTGTTCTGGGTCGTGAAGCTCCTCACGACGGCGATGGGGGAGTCGACCTCCGATTTCTTCGTCTTCCAAATCAACCCGTATGTAGCGGTCCTGTTGGGCTGCTTCGGCTTGGTTGTGTCGCTGGCCCTGCAGCTCGCCGCTCCCCGCTACGTCGCCTGGACGTATTGGCTCGCCGTCACCATGGTGGCCGTCTTTGGGACCATGGCCGCCGACGTGCTTCACGTCGTGCTGCACATTCCCTATCTCGTCTCAACCGTCTTCTTCAGCGTCTGTCTGGCCCTGGTCTTCACCGCGTGGTATGTCAGCGAACGCACGCTCTCCATCCATACGGTCTTGGCCGGACGGCGAGAGCTGTTCTACTGGGCCACCGTCATCGCCACCTTTGCTCTCGGCACGGCTGCGGGCGATCTCACCGCCTCGACACTGGGGCTGGGCTACTTTGCTTCGGTTATCCTCTTCACAATCTGTTTCGCCCTGCCCGCGATCGGCTACGCGTGGTTCGGGCTGAACGAGGTATTCGCCTTCTGGTTTGCCTACGTGATCACGAGGCCGCTGGGCGCCTCGGTGGCCGACTGGCTGGGCAAGCCCTACCTCGGTGGACTGGGCTGGAGTGACGGCAAGGTAAGCCTGGTGCTCACGGCCCTGATCGTCATCTTCGTCGCCTGTCTGGCCGTTACCCGGCTCGACGTGGGCGACGTCGGAGCCGGCGTGGAACACGGGGAGATCCGATAGAGACGGCGGCCAGGCGGCCTCCCTCTCAATCCTGACGCCCATGGAGGCACCCTCTGTCCGGTCCCTGCGACGGAGCTGCCAGGTCGCACAACCGGGTTGACCTGAACACTCTTGACTGGTCGCGTGACTGGCTTCGGGCCCCACGCTCCAACCTTGCCGTGCGGATGCGCCGCATCCCTGCGGTCGGCCGAGCGGTTCATGGAGGAGGCCGGTCGGGTACGCTCAGAGGAACCGAAATCGACGCGGACAGGTGAGTCAGTGTGCCGAGCAGGGCAGTGGCTGCGTCTCACGTTCGGCGAGATCGTCGCCGCGCCGAGCGAGGCGGCCCCCTCAGCCGGCCAACTGGTCGGTCGTGGCTGAGAACGTCGCCGTCGTGGAGGCGGCCGGCCGGGAGGTCCGCATCACCAGCCCCGACAAGGTGTTCTTCGCGGAGCGCGGAGACACGAAGTTGGATCTCGTCCGGTACTATCTGGCCGTCGAAGAGCCGCTCATGCGAGCCATAGGCGGCCGGCCCGTCCTGATGCAGCGCTTCCCGGACGGCGCTGGAGGGCCTTCCTTCTTTCAGAAGCGCGTCCCCGACTCCCGGCCCGACTGGCTGGAGACGACCATTGTCAGCACGCCGAACGGCACGACTTCTCGGGCATTGGTGGCCGCCGATCTGGCGCACGTTCTCTGGGCCGTGAATCTGGGCTGTCTCGGGTTCCACGCCTGGCCGTATCACGCCTTCGATCCCGACCATGCCGATGAGCTGCGATTGGACCTCGATCCGAGCCCGGGCGTCGATTTCCCCATGGTTCAAGAGGCGGCCCGTCTGCTGCGCTCCCTCCTCGCCGAACACGGCCTCACCGGCTTCCCCAAGACCACCGGGAATCGGGGCATCCACGTCTATGTTCCACTCGAGCCGCGATGGACGTCGTATGACGTGCGCCACGCGGCCGTCGCGGTGGGGCGGGAGCTGGAGCGCCGCCATCCGCAGCTGATGACCATGGCCTGGTGGAAGGAGGAGCGAGGCACGCGGGTCTTCGTCGACTTCAACCAGAATGCTCCGCACAAGACGGTCTTCGCCGCCTGGTCCGTCCGCGCTCGGCCCGGCGCACAGGTCTCGACGCCCTTCGCCTGGGACGAGCTGGACCAGATCCACCCGGAGACGCTCACCATCGATTCCGTTCCCGTACGGGTAGCATCCCAGGGAGATCCCTGGAGCGGCATCACCAGCTGTGCGCAGTCTCTCGAGCCCCTCCTGGCCATGCACGAGCGCGACACGGAAGCCGGCATCCCCGAAGCCCCCTGGCCGCCGCAGTATCCGAAGGTCGAGGGCGAGCCTACGCGGGTGGCGCCGAGCCGTGCCCGGAAGCGGCCCGAAGAGGAGGCGGGAGCCAGCTAGGTTCCACCGCCTCGACAGATCTGGCTTCAGTCGGCGATGTCGACGACCACCGGGGCGTGATCTGAGGGGAGCGTGCCCTTGCGAGCCTCGCGATCGATGTATGCGTCTTCGACTCGGGCCGCCAGTCCGCTGCTCAGCAGCACCAGATCGATGCGCATTCCCATGCCCTTGTGAAAGTTCCCCGCTCGATAGTCCCAGTAGGTGAAGGGCCGGCCCTTCAGGGCGCGCGGCTGCACGTCGACCAAGCCCAGCTCGGTCAGCGCGGTCACGGCCGAACGCTCCTCCACAGTCACATGCGTTGATCCCACAAATGCCAGGGGATCCCAGACGTCATCGTCCGTGGGAGCGACATTGAAGTCTCCGCAGATGACCAGGTCTCCGGTCCCGGCTTCGGCCATGGTGGCGCTGACGAGCCCTTCCAGCCAGGCCAGCTTGTAGGCGAAGGCCGGGGAGCCTACCTCGCGCCCATTGGGAACATACACGGAGCGGACTCGCACCCGGCCGCAGGTCGCGGCCAGCGTACGGGCCTCCGGCTCGGGAAAGCCCGGCTCGCCGTCGAAGCCCCGACGCACGTCTTCCAGCCCGACCTTGGAGAGGATGGCGACCCCGTTCCATCGGCCGGTGCCGTGGAGGGCCAGATCGTACCCCAGCGCCCTGATCTCGAGGGAAGGGAACTGCTCGTCGGCGACCTTCGTTTCCTGGATGCAGAGCACGTCCGGCTGCACCATCTCCAGCCATTGGACCAGCCGGGGCAGACGCGCGACGACGGAGTTGACGTTCCAGGTGGCGATTCTCATCTCGACGGCGAACGGTGTCCCCACGGCATGGCGTGCCGACGGCAGCTGGGTATGGCCTCTCGTGGCGCAATGCTCATCCCGACGGCAAAGCTCCCGTCATACACTCACCGCCCGCCGAAGCGGACTCAGCAGAGTGTAGCCGCCCAACCTCCAAGCCATGCACACCGCTCGATCACTCGTCGTGTGGCCGCCGCGCCGTCTGTGAGCACCATTAGGTACTGAAGCCGGCTCCGGCAGGTGTGGGGTTGGGCATGCGGGTCCGCTTTCCGAGGCATGCGGTACGCTTTTCCGAGAGCGGCCATCCCGGCCGATGAGCTGGAGTGGAGGCCCCAGCATATGAAAAATCTGCCTTCTGGGCCAAGCCGGACTGTGAGCCGCGAATGAACACAGGGCACTCGCGGCATCACCGGTTTTCTGGTCCCGTTCGGGGAACGCTGATGGCCTTCCTGCTGATCTACCGGCGAGGCATCGCCCCCGAACCGGTCGTCGATCTGGCCGGTCTCGGCGCCGGGGACCGCCTGCTGGATATCGGCTGCGGACCGGGCACCCTGGCTCGCGCCGCGGCTCGTCGGTGCGCCGCCGTGGTCGGCGTCGATCCATCGCCCGAGATGATTCGGGTGGGCCGGGTGCTCAATGGCCTCCGGCGAGCGCGGTCTGTGCGTCTGGTGCGAGGTTCCGCAGAGCATCTGCCGGTGGCCAATGGATGGGCGACGGTGGTATGGGCGCTCCGCTCCGTTCATCACTGGGAGCATCGCCACGCCGGCCTCGCCGAAGCGTATCGAGTGCTGGCGCCCCGCGGCCGGCTCTTGCTGTTGGAACCACTGGTCGGTCCGGGCGAGCCCGGCGGGTTCACCCGTGAAGAGTTTGATCAGCTCGTTCGAGATGTCGAGGCGGCCGGCTTTGTCGAGGTGACCGTCAGCACCGTGCCGGGCGCGGCCGGTACGGTTAACGTACTTCACGCGCTGGTTCCAGAGCGATGAAGCCGCCAGAGGTCTAGAGATCCCGCCTGACCCGCAGGTGTCGTCGCCGGCTGACCTGGCCCTGCGTTCAATCCTCATCCTCGCCGTCGCACTGTTGGCGTTGGAGATGGCGCTCTCGAGCCGGTACGGGTTCCACCGTGACGAGCTGTACTTCCTCGACTGTGCCCGCCACCTGCAGGGGGGCTACGTCGATCAACCGATCATGGTGCCGCTGCTCGCCCGAATATCCCTGTGGCTGTTCGGAGTGTCCCTGAGCGGTCTCCGGGTGTGGGCAGCCCTGTCGGTCGCCGTCACCGTGGTCCTTGCCGCTCTCCTTGCTCGCGAGCTGGGTGGAGGGGCTCGAGCCCAGATACTGGCCGCTCTGTCGACGGCCACGATGCCGGTGCTGCTCGGTGTCGGCGACCTGCTCGAGCCGACCACGCTGGACATCATGTTCTGGACGGCGCTGGCTCTGGTCGTGGTCCGCATCGGCCGCACCGGCGACTGCCGCTACTGGATCGCCGGTGGTGTGGTGCTGGGCCTCGGTTTGGCCACCAAGCACAGCATCGGCTTCTTCGCCGCCGCCGTGGTGGTTGGGGCCCTGTTGAGTGGCGGATGGCGCCTGATCTTCAATCGCTGGGCTCTGGTGGGGGCGGCCATTGCCATCTGTTTCGCCATCCCGGATCTGTGGTGGCAAGCGCTGCACAACTGGCCGACCTTGGCGATGACGCAGACGCTCAATCAGGAGAATGGCGGAGTCGCCAACATCGGGACCTGGCTCGTGGGACAGCTCCTCATGGTCTGCATCGCCCTGATTTGGCTCTGGGTTCTCGGGATCCGATTCCTTTGGGGGTCGGGTCGTCCACTGTGGCGGGCGCTGGCGTGGGCGTTCGCGCTGCTCTTCGTGCTGTTTGCAGTCACCACCGGCGCCAAGATCTATTACCTGGCAGCGGGGTACGTGTACCTCCTCGCCGCAGGCGCCGTGAGTATCGAGCGCTGGTGGATGGTGTACCGGATTCGGTCGATCCTGATCCTGGCGGCGACGGCGATCCTCACCGTTGTGGCAATGCCTTTGGTTCTGCCCGTCCTTCCCGCGAAGGACGCCGGGGTCAGCGCCGCTCTGGCCGAGCAGGTCGGGTGGCCCGAGCTGGACCGAACCGTAGCTCGGGTTTGGTTCTCACTCCCCGCCCGCCAGCGGGCCCAGGCCGTCATATTCACGGGTGACTACGGCGAGGCCGGCGCGATCAGCGAGCTGGGCCGGAGGGACGGTCTCCCCACCGCCGTCAGCGGCCACAACAACGAGTGGTTCTGGGGGCCTGGGAACCGGCGTGCCACCACCGTGGTAGCCGTGCAGCCGGGGCCGGAGGATGTCAGCGAGGCACAGGCGACTGCATATCTCCTCCGGTACTTCACCCACGTCCGGATCGCGGCCACGCTGCGCAATTCGGCCGGAGTGCACAACCAGGAGTGGGACGGGCATGTGTACCTATGCACCGGTCTCCGCCGACCCTGGGTCCGCACCTGGCCGGAGCTGCGCCAATACAGCTAAGGCGCAGCCTTCCGGAGATAGCAGGCCCTAGAGTTGAGTACATGTCCTACGACGAGACCTTGGCCGCCCGGATCCGGGAACGTTTGTCGGCAGAGCCCGACGTCACAGAAAAGAAGATGTTCGGCGGCCTGGCCTTTTTGGTCCGCGGCAACATGGCCATCGCCGCGAGCGGCGAGGGAGGAGCGCTCGTTCGTGTCGACCCCAATGAGTCTGAGACGCTGGTGTCGAATACGCCTGCCCAGGTCGCGCTGATGCGGGGGCGTGAAATGCCCGGCTGGCTGCGTGTCTCCGCTGACGACCTAAGGTCTGACGACGAGCTGGATACCTGGGTGCGGCGCGGGTCGGGTTATGCCCGATCTCTGCCTCCTAAATAGGGGCCGCTTCGCGCACCGCGCCCCCCCAGGCTGTCCCGGCCGCCTACCGGTGCCGCGAGGCGTTTGCCGGCTCGGATGAAGGACCCACGTGTTCGTTCAGCCACTCCAGCAATGGCTGGGCGCTTCTGAAGGTTTGCACCACTCGGCGCTCGGCCTCAGGTGTGGAGAGCCAGCGGCCCGCCGGCCAGGATCCCATGGCCACGATGCCCCGGTAGCGGAGCAGCTCGACCCGCTCGTGGTCCTTGGGGTAGCCCCTGGGCGCGCTCTTCAGTGCATCGGAACCATACACCTCAGCGTCCGTGGCTCTCAATCGATTGACGATCTCCTGGAGCCGCCGTCCCGGCGCTCCAACGACCGCCTCCCGATAGCGCTCGAGCTGATCCGGCGCCATGTGGTACATTCCGCCACCGGCCGCCAGCCGCTCCGCCGAAAGACTCACGTACATGCTGCCCACGGTTGCCGCGATCGATGTCTTGTAGGGCGACTTGTCGGCGCTGAAGCGGATGTCCCGATAGGGGCGGAACAGGCGCGCCTCGCCGAATTCCTCCGTCAGGTCCGCGAGCAGCGCCTCCATCGGCGACTTCACGTCGCGCTCGTATACGTCCTTATGCGCGAGCCAGTAGGTCTTGGAGTTATCGGCCTCCAGGCCTTCGAAGAACTCAATTGCGGTTGGCGGCCAGCCGTCAAACATCATCGCATCACGCTAACGTACCAGCGGTTCCCGGCGCCTCAATCTGCACCGTTACCACGGATCCGGTATACCTGCGGTTCCGTCCTGCTCGTGGAACGTCACCGTGTCCAGCTCAGGCATGCGGCTAGTCATGATCCCGAGCGCCCAGCAGAGGCAGAACGGGTGACCAGCCGGATCGGCATAGACCTGGAACTGTTCGGCTGCATTGGGGTCCTCTGCCGGTTGGAGCAGCCGGGCCCCGAGAGCGATGGCCTTGTCGTGGGCAGACGGGAGATCGTCGACCCAGATGTCGAGGTGGATCTGCTGGGGTGTGCCGTTCGGCCACTTGGGTGCGACGTGGTTGGGCGCGAGCTGGAACCCCATCCGCCACTCGCCGTCGACGAGCAGGCTGTGCCAGTCGTCCTCGGCCTCGACCGTTCCGTCAAGCAGCCCCGCCCAGAAGCGGCTCTCTGCCTCCAGGTCAGGGGCGGCGTCGAACACCACAATCTGCCTTTTGATCTTCATGTCTCACTCCGGGAAGCGGAGGTAGTTTCCGTGCCGGCGCAGGATTCGGCGGGAACGGATTCTGGACGTCTCGGCTCCGCCGGCCGCCAAGGAAATACAGCGAGTCGTCCCGCCGCAGCGTCACATGCTTCCGTAGCAGGCCGTCGGCCGCCTCAGTCTGTGCCCTTCATGTGCACGATGCGCCCGTCACGCAGGGTGAAAATCAATCCGGCGGTTGGCCGCGGAGTGCGGGAGCCGTCGGGACGCACGTCCTCAAAGTCGGGACCATGAGCGATCATGAAGACGCGGTCGCCCTCTTGTCTTGCCTCCAGCCGGGTCACCCGTCGGCCCTGGGCCAGGCCGTTGCGCAGGAATCCCAGCACCTCTGTGGGCGTACGACAGATCTGACCGGGGTAGCGGCCCTCCCACACCACCTCTTCGTCGAGGATGTCGGCGATTGGCCCCGGGTCGCCGGTCTTGACCGCTCCCGACCAGGCGCTCAGTACGAGGGTCAGATTGCTGAACCCTTCAGTCGCGAGGTTGTACGGAGTTGAATCGTTCACCTGCGGATCTCGCAAACGGCTGAACTCGCTTCTGTTCCAATCGGTTCTGCGTCCCTGAGGCACGAAAGCAGAGCCAAGGACTTCGATGTGCTCAGGTACCTAACAATACACGGGGTTATGGCCCGAAGGCTGACGTGATGCCCCTCTAGACATACCCGTTGCAGGGAATCCCTGAGTGTCAACCACAACGAAAGATTGCCGCACATCTTGTACTCTTAGCCGAGGGTCAGATTCCTACTGACCCGCTCGCGCCGGCCTCGAAACTTCGGCTCTGGGAGAGTCACATGCGATTCGGATCACGGGCGCCCGTTTTCTTCGCTGCCGTCGCAATCGCCGGGTGTTTGTCGCTCCCGGACCCGAGAGCCCTTGCCGGCCAGATCGGGCGGGTGATCGGAGCGCCGCTCTGCCGGCCGGCTTCGACCCCTGCTTCCAGCTCGTCAGCCTCCTGTGAGTCGGGACGGAGCGCGGGGGCTGGCTCGAGAAGAATGGTCGTCTACGTCGGCTCGGCCGACCACCGGCTGTACGCCCTCGATGCCACGAACGGTAACAAGCTTTGGAGTTACAAAGCCGGCGGGCCCATCCGTTCGAAGCCAGTCCTCGCCAATGGCAACGTCTACTTCACCTCGGGCAGGTCCGTATATGCGCTCAGTGCCGGGAGCGGCGTTTTCCTGTGGCGTTCTCGCATGGGCCATGTGATCAACGGGTCCCCAGCCACGAACGGCACGCGGGTATTCGTCGATTCCGGCCTATGCTGCGCCACCGGCGTGCTTTACGCCCTCAACGCCCGAAACGGAAAGAAGGTGTGGACGCGTGTCGTCGGTGACGGCTTCTCGTCACCGGCCTGCTGCTTCTACTCGCGGGCATTCCGGCATGGCCTGCTCTTCGTCGGCTACCGAGACGGCAAAGTGGCGGCCGTACAGAGCCGCACGGGGCGGGTCGTCTGGTCGTTCAATGCCGGCGGCGACGTTCAGGCCGCTCCTCGGTTGAAGGATGGGGTGGTTTACCTCGGGTCGGGGAACGGAAAGGTTTACGCCCTCGACGCGACCACCGGAAGGAAGAAGTGGAGCTTTCACATCCTGGGGGACACCTCGGTGGAGACGACGCCGCTGGTCAAAAATGGAGTGGCATACGTCGGCGCATGCGACAGCCATGTGTACGCGTTGAACGCGCGTAGCGGCAGCCAGATCTGGGCGTACGCGACGGACGGATGTGTGCCGACGGCGCCAGCGGCGGGTGCAAACGACGTGTTCGTCGGCTGTCAGAGCGGAAGCGAGCTGCCGCACTGCTTCTCCGTCTACGCAATCAACCGATCTACCGGACGGAAGGCCTGGACCCATGCAACTGGCGGGTCGGTCTCGTCGTCTCCAGCTCTGGCGAACGGCGTGGTATATGTCGGATCGGACGACCACAGCATCTATGCTCTGAGAAGCTCGACCGGAGCTGTGGTCTGGCGGTTCAGAACCCAGGGCGGCGTCGCCTCCTCGCCGGTCCTCGCCGTCTGCGGTGGGTCAAAGCGGGGCCGCTGCCGCAGGGCCTGACGGAATCGCATACCCGTCGGTAGTGTAGACCTGGCTGTATCAGAGATCCGGTTGTCATGTCTGACCTTCCTTTGGATAACCCCGGGGCAGTCAGCCGGCTTCCGGCCGCCACTCTCGTCCTGCTGCAACCATGGTGCGGATCAACGGCCGCGGCAAAGCGGCGGAGCCCAGTAGAGGCCATGACAACCAACGACCGGCCCTGGCTACGCGAGCCGGATGAGGAAATTCGGATCGTTCCGTATGACCCGAGCTGGCCGTTACGGTTTCAGCAGCAGCGGGAGGCGCTACGCGGGGCGGCCGCCGAATGGATCGTCGACGACGAGATCCATCACATCGGATCGACGGCGGTTCCCGGCCTGGAAGCCAAGCCGACAGTCGACATCATGGTGGGCGTCATCTCTCTTGAAGCGTCTCGGCCGATGATCGAACGGCTGACGGGTCGAGGATGGCAGTATGCCCCGTATCGGACGGAGGTGATGGACTGGTTCTGCCGCCCATCCTTCTCGCATCGGGAGCATCATCTTCATGCGATTCCGGTGAAGTCACCGATATTCCGCGAGCGGCTGGCCTTCCGCGATGCCTTGCGGGCCGACGCAGAGCTGCGTGGGAGATACGTCGGTCTCAAGCGTGATCTCGCCCGACGATTTCCGAATGACCGGGAAGCCTACACCGATGGCAAGAGCTCCTTCGTGGTCGCCACACTGATCGATCTGGGTGTCCGGCCAAGCGTCGCCTCGCAGGCTGGGGGGAGCCGGGAAGCGCTTTAGCACGCCGACGAGCTAGCGCGTCGCATCGTGTGGACGCCGGTCGATTCGGCCTTGCGGCTGCCTCACCTCGCGGAAGGTCCTCCGGATGCTTCCTTGACCAACGTTGAGAAGTGGACTGGATAAGACTGATGCCAACGGTGGTACCAAAGGTTCGACCAATACGAGGCGGGACGCAATTCATCACTCGGCCCGAGCGATCCTGAGCAGCTTGTGGGGCGCGCCATTTGACGGCACAAGCCACAGGTGCTAAAGGCAGCCGGGATCGTCAGATTTCGCTGCGAACAGACGCGAAAGGGCTCTGCGTTCGCGCTCGAGATGCCTTCGTCCCGTCGTCGGTCAGGTTTGCGACCACCTCCGGTTCCGCGATGTCCAGGAAGACCAACCCGTCTTCGGAACCGGCCCCGGAAACCCCAACCCGGTTCGCATGAATTCCCGCTGCTGCCTGCCGACTACACCGAACGTGATGCTGCCGCGCCCTCCCGTTCTCGTCACCTCGACGCCGGGAAGGCACGACAGTGGCTGGTATCGCACGGAGTCGCCACGCTTCTCCATGACGATCCCGCTCCTTTGGGACGTGAACGCTCGGTCCACGGGGACCTCTTGCGGTACTCACCGGTTGTTGAGAACAAAATGCCACCGAAGAGGAGAATTCTTCGGCGCTACATTCGGCTGCAGTATGGGCTCTGGCGGAGAGGGAGGGATTCGAACCCTCGAAGGAGGTTACCCCCCTTAGCGGTTTAGCAAACCGCCGCACTAGGCCTCTATGCGACCTCTCCCCGGTTACTGCTTAAGCATATCGAGAACGTCTGAGGAGCGTCCAAACAGCACCCTACCTGAGGGCGCTCCAATGCTGAGCCGTCTCGGGCGGCACCCGGCTAGGAGCCGGTTTCGCGGGATGCCTGGCGCTTGAGCAGATCGCGCGTGATCTCCACGTGACCGAGATGCTGGGCCACCTCCTCGAGGACATGGTCGAGGACGGAGCCGTTGTTGACGTAGGGCAGCCTCGCGGGCCGCTTGCTCACGGGGTCTCGGAGGTCGCGACCGGCCACGTCGACGCGCAGCTGAGCTTTGGCCCGGCCGGCTCGCTCCACCAGATCGGCCACGTGGCCCGTGGCCAGGAATTCGGCCGGCCGGTCGCGGACGATCGAGCGGCCCGCGATCACCTCCCCGCCCCAGTACTCCATGACGCCCAGGCAGTGGGTGAGGATGGCGAAGCAGCTGTTGGCCCCGGGCAGGTCGGGGCGCCGGTTGGCCAGCTCGTCGCCCAGGTCTTCCAGGATGGCGCTCAGCCCGTCGATGGCCCGCTCGATGAACTCCAGCAGATCGTCCCGCAGTTGATCCATACGTCATTGTGCCGCCTGCCGTTGCGCCGCTTGCCGTCGCGCTCCTCGCCTCGCGGCCCGTGTATGAAACACGATCGGGCCACCCTGCACGGAGCAGGCGTTGCCGGCCTTGGTGCCCTCCGGTGTTTCCGCTCCAGCCGCCCTTCTACCGTCCGCTCCCCCGGGCCGCGCCGGCCTCCTGTCAGCCTGTCGTGCCCCTGCCGCTGAGGCCGGCTGCAAAGCCTCCTCGTCCAGTCCCGCCGCGGCTGTCATCCGCGGCCTTGCCTCAATCGTTCAAACTCAAGCCCATCCCTCACCTCGGCCATCCCTCCACAGGCTGGCCCGGGCATTGAGCGATACACCGGTGAGCTGAAAAGGCTCCCTTGGCCCGGCCGCGTCAACATGGCGTCGTAGGCGATCGTTTCATGCGGCTGTCATGTACGCTCCGTAGACTTGAGGGACTGGACGAAATGGACGCCGGGAATATCACGGGTCGGGCTCTCCACAGGCAGCGTGGTCGCGGCAGCATCTTTCTGAGGTTCTCTGCCCTGAGCCGGCGTATGGCGGCAGCTTGTCGAGACCCGCTTCCGGTGGCGCTGACTGCTGCATTGGTGATTGCGCTGGTCGCGGGCCACTCATGGGCCTCGGCGGCCTCGAGCACATCGGGAAGCGTGGGGCTGCTCCTGCCCAGCACCAAGAGCGCTCGATGGGCGCAGAACGCCGCCTACTTCGTTCGCCGCCTGCATACCGACGCACCCACCGCAAACGTGGTGGTTCTGGGCAGTGACGGCAAGCAATCGACCCAGCTCAGCCAGGCCACGACCGCCATCAAGAGCGGCGCCAAGGTGCTGGTCGTGGCGCCCATCAACGCTCGGGCCGCTGCGCGCATCATCACCAAGGCCCATCACAGCCATGTCCAGGTCATCGGCTATGACCGTCCGATCAAGGGCAACAAGCTGGATCTGTACACCGGCTTCGATCAGACCTATGCCGGCCGGTTGGAAGGTCGCTCGATCCTGAACCACGTGCGCAAGCATGGGCGCCTGGTCTTCATCAACGGGCCTATCGACGACGACCTGGCCCGCGCCGAGTTCGACGGCTATTATGCGCACACACTGCAGGCCAAGATCCGTCACCACGCCTACATCAGCATCGGGACGTATTGGACGAACACTTGGTCGACGACCGATGCTCGGTGGGATATGGTGGATGCCCTCTTTCGAGACCGAAACCGGGTGCAGGGTGTTCTGTCGGGCGATGACGTGCTCTCTCAGGGCGTGATCAAGGCATTACGCGATGTGCACTACAAACGGCGGGTCTGGATCACCGGGGCGGGCGCGACGCTGGCCGGTCTGCGCAGCATCATCCGTGGCCAGCAGGGCATGACCGTTTACGAGCCCGGGTATCTCGAGGCCAGTGCCGCCGCGGATGCCGCCTCCTCCCTGCTCGCCGGAAAGCCGCTGCCCTCGAACTTCGACAGCACAGTCGACGTCGGCTACGGCAAGGTGCGGGCGGCGATCTTCGATCCCATTGCCGTGACGCGCTCCTCGATCAAATCGACGGTGATCAAGGACAAGTTCATGTCGCAGCGGGCGCTGTGCAAAGGCATTCAGAAGCTGTGCCGGAAGTACCACATCTAGGCCCGACGAGTCCGACAGAGCCCGTCTGGAGACCATATGCAGATGCGTGGATCGCGGGCGGCTCACGGGATCGACGCTGCTGAGAGGCAGTCGGTAGCCGGCAACTGGGTCTCGTGATGTGCGTGTCCCAACCGGCCCTGGGCGCCGCCGGCCCTAGAATCTGGGGTGCACTCGGAGGGATGGCCGAGTGGATTATGGCAGCTGTCTTGAAAACAGCCGTGTGATGAGCACCGGGGGTTCGAATCCCTCTCCCTCCGCCAAGCACTTCACTACGTTGCTACGCCAAAGTGGCTCACTTCGCCAATCGCTGTCAAAGAGGTCTTAGTTGGCGTCTGGTGACTGCCCAGGACTATACAGGGTTCCTGGGTTTGCTGGTCCTGGCTACCCTGGCCTTCTAGTTCAGGCTGGGCTGCCTCAGGATGTTCAGCTTCTCGGTCTCGAACTCCTCGTCAGTTAACACCCCCTTCTCACGGAGGGCCGCGAGTCGCTCCAGCTGACCTATTCGGTCGACTGTCGGTTGGCTCCTCTGGCGCCCCTCGGACTCAGGTTGGGTAGCGGGCTCGAACACGACTACTAGTTGGTCCTTCACGCGCCAGCTCGCTCGAAAAGGCGTCTTGTGTCCTGGGGTGGCCGACTGAGAGACCATCCGGTATCCCTTTGGGGATAGCTTTGAGACATCCTTCTGGAGCTTCCGTGCAATTTCGCGTTGGGTCCCACGGTAGGTCCGAACGATTTGGCCACTTGGTCTGCTACCAGGGAGGGTCACCGGACTCTCCGGTTCTTTTCCACTCGCGTCAGATTCCGAGTCATCGAAGCGCCGATGGCACCTAGTGCAGCTCGAGGTTAAGGACGTTGTTGTTCTGCCGCAGTGCGGGCATGTACGGATCGACACGGCATCACCCTAAACGGATTTGCGGCCCGCGGTCAAATCGCTCTGCATCCAGGTGTACCATTCCTGCTCACGGCCCAATTCTCCAGAAGCAAGCACAGAATTTGCACGCCCTGATGGGTCGCGGAGTAATCTAAACTCTGGGCCGAACGCTAGGAGGAACCTCTTGTTCTCCGGACCCCGATCCGTCTTTTCCGGCGCGACGGTCTTCACCATATTCGCCGCCGTGCTGGCCGCGTTCCTGGTGCGTGACTTTCTCGACGGTCTCGCAAACGTTTTGATCCAGCTGGTCATCAGCCTCTTCCACTGGTCCAGCTTCGGCTATGCCGTCGTCGTGATCAACGGTCAGGCGGTGCAACTCGGGGCCGTGTTGAGCCCTGCGATCTCCCTGCTGATCGTGATCGGGATCGCCTACTGGCTGGCCCACGCGCCGGCGAGTCGCGTGGCAGTCTGGCTGGGCGAATTGACGGAGAGGGAACCGAGCCGCGAGTGCCCTCGCTGCTTGAGCACCATCTTCGCGGAGGCCACGCGCTGTCCCTTCTGCACCTCAGAGGTTGCGCCGACCGCGGCTGCGGAGATGGGCCGGCCATAGACGCGTAGCGTCCAAACGGGCCGGGTCAGACCGGCTCCGAGGGCCGATTTGCACCCTCGGCATCACTTCGCTATCATGGCAGCGAGCGGCGTCGCACCATCGGGGAGCGACGGCGCCGACCCTTGGGGGAGGGAGCCAGTCCATGCAGCCTGCCGGCCGTTTGACCATGCGAGCCCTGTTCGCGTGCGGCGTCGTTCTGAGCGCCGTCATCGGAGTGTCCGCCGGGGCCGGCGCCCAAACCGGATCACTGAGAGCCTCGGCCGCTTCTCCCGCTCTCGTCGTCGACCGAAGCGGTTCGGCTCGGCAGGTGTTCTCGGCCCCATGTGCCTCGTCCAGGCGCTGCGCCACCGGCCTGCGTCTCCTGTGGAAACGCGGGACCTGTGTTCGAGACGATCGGTTCGCGCCCATCGTCATCGTGTGGCTCGTGAGGATGAAGGTTGCCACTCAGACGTGGCCGGTCGTGGTGCCATGCTCGAAGGGCATCGAGCTGACGATGGGCAAACATAACCTGCTTGCCAAGGCGTTGTGGCGAGGAAGCAGCGATCCCCCCTATCAGCTCGCCGTCTGCTTCCACGCCGGTCAATGCAGCAAGAGCGACTGCGTCACCCGGGGGTGCCTGCCAAAGCACGTCGACGGCGCCGACATCTTCTTCCAGGGACCAGGCAGGCTGAAGGCGGCAACCTGGATGAAAAAGGGGAAGGCGCTGCAGAGGGTGCGGCTCGTCGGGCACATGAACGACGTGTACTGGACGGCAGGGCCGCCGCCGAAGAGCCCCTTCGCCGCCGCTGCGGCACACATGGCGGACACGGCTCCAATTCGTGCTCTCGCTGCCGTCCCCCAGGTGGTGCTGCTCGGCCGTCACTCGAACAACGCTCCCCAGACGGTTTCGAACGTCGCCACGGGTGCGGCAAGCGCCGTGAACTTCAAGTGGTATCTGGCGCCGCCCGGCCCGCACAAGAAGTGCATCCGCGCCGGAGGCTCTCTCTGGACCTCACCGCCCGTCACCTACGAATACATGACCGGCGGCTATCTCAACTCGAGGGTCTCGGTACTGACCTGTACCCAAGACTCTCGGCGAAAGACGATCTTCTTCAATGGCGTCGACTACAGCTGGAAGCTGGGATCAGGCGGTCGGGTGACGTTGACCGCGGCCGTGCCCACCTACAACGGCAGGGTCATGACCAACCTGCCGGCGATTCCTCAGCCGCCCGCCGGCACCGACGGCATGATCTTTGAGTTCCACCACGACGACTACGAGTCGAGCTCGTGGGTCGTGCGCGGCCTCCCGCTCAACACCGACCTCAAACGTCCCGGCCATACCCGCATGGCCTCGTGGACGGGCTAGGCGGACGCGACCGCAGAGCCGGCCGTGAGCTGCGTCCGGCCACCGAGGTAGGGGGACAGCACTTCGGGCAGTCGCACTGAACCGTCCTCCTCCTGGTAGTTCTCCAGGAGTGCGGCGAGAGTCCGGCCGATGGCGAGCCCGGAGGCGTTGAGTGTGTGCAGCAGCCGTGGCTTCTCGCCCGGTGGAAGGTAGCGCATGTTTCCCCGCCGCGCCTGAAAGGCGCCCAGGTTGCTGCAGCTGCTGATCTCCCGGTAGGCGCCTTGGCCCGGCATCCACACCTCGGGATCGTACTTCTTGACCTGGCCAAACCCGAGATCCGAGGTGTTCATCTCCAGGACGTGGTACGGCAGATTCAGCTCCTGGAGCACGGCCTCCGCGTAGCCCAGCAGTTCCTCCAGGGCGGCAGCGCTCTGCTCCGGCTCGGTGAACATGACCATCTCCACCTTCTCGTACTGATGCACCCGAATGAGGCCGCGGGTATCGCGGCCCGCCGCGCCCGCCTCGCGCCGGAAGCAGGGGGTAACGGTGGTGTACTTGATGGGCAAACGAGCAGCGTCGACGATCTCGCCGGCCAGCATGTTCACCAGAGGCACCTCGCCCGTGGGAATGAGGAACATGTCCTCCTTCTCCAGGTAGTAGGCGTCCTCCTCGAACTTGGGCAGCTGCGCAGAGATCACCATCGCCTCGCGCTTGACGAGGTAGGGGACGTACAGCTCCTCGAAGCCGTGGCGACCGGTGTGGATGTCGAGCATGAAGGCCGCGAGCGCCCGCGAGAGACGCGCCCCGGCGCCGGTCAAGGTATGAAAGCGAGTCCCGGACATGCGGACGGCCGCTGCGGTCTCGTAGATCCCCAGCTCTTGACCCAGCACATCATGCGGTTTGGGCTGGAACCCAAAGGAGCGCTGCCCACCCCAGATCTTGACCTCGACGTTGTCGTCCTCGGTCATGCCAACCGGAACGCTGGGATCGGGGATGTTGGGAACCGTGAGCAGTAACGCGTCGAGGCGGCTTCCGAGACCGGCCAGCCGCCCGTCCAGGTCGCGGATTCGCCCCCCGACCTCGCCCATCCGGGCTCTCGCCGCCGTCAGCTCGTCCCCAGCAATCTCGCCACGGCCGATGGCCCGCGAGGTCTCGTTGCGCTCACGCTTGAGCTCGTCCGCCTCCTGCGTGATGCGCCGGCGCTCCTCGTCCAGGCGCAGAATCTCGTCGACGGAGACGTCTTCGCGGCGCGCGGTTACGGCCTGTTTTACGAGGTCCGGATGCTCACGAATGAACGTGAGGCTCAGCATTCTGCGTCCTCGGCGCGACGGAGGAGGGGGAAGAGGATGGTCTCCCGGATGTGGTCGGCCCCGGTGAGCACCATCGCCAGGCGGTCGAGACCGATCCCAAGGCCGCCGGCCGGAGGCATGCCGTACTGCAGGGCAGTCAGAAAGTCCTGGTCGACCTCATCCGGGTCATACTTCGTCCCCGATTGGGCCGCGAGCATGCGCAGGCGCTCCTCTTGCTCAAAGCGGTCGTTGACTTCGGAGAAGGCGTTGGCCAGCTCCATGCCGCCGGCAAAGGCCTCGAAGCGTTCGACCTCGCCGGGATTCTTGCCTGAGCGAGCAAACGTGCTGCCGGGGAAGTCGATCGGGTAGTCCATGACCAGCGTCGGCTGAATGAGCCGCGGCTCGACCATCGTGCTCCAGATCTGGTCGAGCAGCACCCCCCGCGACATCGCGTCGCTCACCACCACGCCATGCCGCTTCCCGTGTTCGAGCAGCTCAGCAGCCCCGGTATCGGGCGTCACGTTCAGCTTAGCCAGCTCCTGCATGGCTTCGCGGAATGTGGTCCGCTGCCAGGGAACAGCCGTCTCGACATCCTGCCCGTCGAACGACGCAACGGTCCCACCCATCAGAGTGACCGCGAGACGGCTCACCATCTCTTCCATCAGGCGGGCCATGTCGTGGTAGTCGGCATAAGCCTGATACAGCTCGAGCATGGTAAATTCCTGGCTGTGCTTGCGTGAGAAGCCCTCGTTCCGGAAATCCTTGCCGATCTCGTAGACACGTTCCAAACCGCCGACCAAGAGCCGCTTGAGGTACAGCTCGTCGGCGATCCGGAGATAGACGCGCATGTCGAAGGCGTCGACGTGGGTCACGAACGGCGTGGCGGCGCCGCCACCGTAGAGGGGCTGCAACACCGGCGTTTCGACTTCCAGGAAGCCCAGACCGTGCAGATGTTCCCGAATGGCGCCGATCATGCGCGCGCGGCGAACCGCGATGGTGCGAGACTCCTCGTTGGCGATCAGGTCGAGGTATCGCCGCCGGTACCGCAGCTCCACGTCCTGCAGCCCGTGAAACTTCTCGGGCAAGGGCGCGTAGGACTTTTGGAGAAGCACCAGGTTCCGGACCTCCACGGTCGCCTCACCGGTTTTCGTGCGGAACAGGGGTCCGGTAGCCCCGACCAGATCACCCCGATCGAGGAGCCGGTAATACTGCCACAGCTCTTCGCCGACCACGTCCCGTTTGACATAAAGCTGGATGCGGCCAGTCGCGTCCTGCAGACGCAGGAATGCCGCCTTGCCCATACGGTTGTCGGCCATGATGCGACCGGCAACGGTGAGCGTGGCGCCCTCCAGCTCATCGAACCGCTCGTGAAGCTCCCGAGCACTGTGGCTGGTGTGAAAGGTGGTGGGATGGGCCGGCAGCCCAAGGCCCAGCAGGTCTTGGAGCTTCTGACGACGCTGAGCCGCCCAGTCGGTCGGCTCATGGCTCACGGGGGCTTAGCTGATCGCGGTGACGGTGAGTATGAGGGTCCGGCTGGGGACCTGAACGGTTACGCTGTCGCCGATTCTCTTGCCGAGCAGGGCAGAGCCAATGGGCGAGGCGTCCGAGATGCGTCCCTCGTGCGGCACGGCCTCCAGAGAGTCCACGATCGTGTAGTGCTGCAGCTGACCATCTTCCTTCGAGACGGTCACCACAGAACCGATCTCGATGATGCCGTTGGCCCCATGACCGTTCTGGTCGATGATCTGCGCTTCGCGCAGGAGGGTCTCGATTTCGACCATGCGATCCGTCAAGGCTGCCAGACGCTCCTTCATGGCCTCGAAGGCGCTGTTGTCCGTGATGTCACCGCCCTCGTGCCAGGATTTCAGGCTCTGGGCGAGCTGGGGCCGCTCGACGCTGCGGATCTGCTCCAGCTCCGCCTCGAGACGGGCCTTGCCCTCCGGCGTCAATCGATGTTGCTTGTACTGCACGTTCTTGAACCTCCTCGGCAGCGCTTGCCGGGATGCCCGCGCGATCCGATGCGCGGCGGGCTGTGAGTCAGCTAGGGCGCTGCCTGCCTACCGGGCCGTAGCTTGACGTCCGCGGCATAGACGCGGACAAGCCGCTTGTCATTTGTTACCAGAAGCGAGCCGTCTTCCGCAACGTCCACGGCCCGACCAATCCACGTCTCGCGGCTGGTCTCTACCTCCACCATCTGTCCGAGCGTCTCCAAGCGTTCTCGCCACTCTTCAAAGACTTCGTGAGGAGCCTGGGCGCTCCGGTCAGACTGCTCCTGCAACCGACGTAGAAGACAGTCGAGCAGGCGGGTGTGATCAACCCGTCCGCCCGTTGCCATCAGTATAGACGTACTGTCTGGGCTGATTCTATCAAGGTCAGGCTGTTGTGCATTGGTATTTATGCCCACACCGACGACCGCTCCCTCCGCCGATCGCTCGACGAGCACGCCTCCCAACTTTCGATGCGAGACAAGGATGTCGTTGGGCCACTTCAAGGATGGTCTCAGACCGGCCACGTCCGCGATGGCCGCTTGGGCAGCAAGTGCGGCGGTGCACGAGAGGGGCACCTGCGTCGAGCTGGGGACATAGATGGACACGAATAGACCGGCGCCCGGGCGGCTGATCCACACGCGTCCGAGCCGGCCGCGGCCCTCGAGCTGCTCGTCCGCGACCACCACGGTACCGTCGGACGCCTGGCCCCGCGCCACCAGCCGCTTGAGCAGTGTGTTGGTCGAGCCCAGAGAGGCGAAGTGCCAGATCACCGAGCCGATGTGTCCCGCCGGCGCCTCATTGAGACGCGAGAGGTCCAGCTGTCCGAGCGGCTCTCCCGGCTCTCCGCTCATCCCGTGAGACCCTCCAACCACCGTGCGATCTCGGCGGCGGCGTGGGCCTCCCGACCCTCGTAGAAGTGCCCGGCACCCTCGACCGTCATAGGGGTCACACCCGCCGCCGACGGCGCATCCTGCTGCCGGTCTCGCAGCCACCCGAGGGGAACGTCCTCCTCGCCCCCAATGAGCACGAGGATGGGACACCGGACTTGGCTGAGCCTGCTCGGCCCCGCCTCCGGATACAGGGAGGGCATGAGGCACTCCTCACGGGTCACGACGGTCTGCGCGCTGACCAGGTTCCAGGGGGCCGATCCCGGGAGCTGCGGAAGCAGCCGCTCAGCCTCACCCGCGGCTACCATCTGCCTGGCGAGCTCGAGGCGCTCAGGGTTCGACGGCCAGGCCGGTGGCGGGGACGCCACCACCAGCGCGTCGATATCCGAATCCGAACGCGAGGCGAAATTGATGACCTTGCAGGCGCCAAGGCTGTGACCCGCAAGCGCCAGAGGGCCAGCGTGATGATGCCGGCTGAAGTCTATCCAGGCGGCCAGGTCGTGATCCGACTGGTCGAACCGTTCGAAAGCGGCCCCGGCCGCCATGGGTTCATCGCCGCGCCATAGCACCGACATGCCGTCGTGGCCGCGAGTGTTGCCGGCGAGAAAGGAGATTCCCCGGCCCGCCAGCGCCCGCCCGATGCGCACGAACGCGGGCTCGAAGAAGTGCGACGCGCTGCCGTGGATCCACACGACGATCCAGGAAGGAGTAGACGCGTTGCCCGGAGTGATGAGCACCCCTTCGAGGGGAACGCCGTCGGACGTCTCCATCCAGACGATCCGCTCCTGGGAATCACTGGTGTGGGCTGCGTCCTGAACAGGGGTCGTCATGGGTCCTCCGGACGATTTCAAGGCATAAGAAAGAGGGGCGCCTTTCTGGCGCCCCTCCGCGTTGCCAAACTTCCTTACAAAGGAGGCAGGCTACTTCCCTGCCGGGACGTTTACCGCCCGCGCACCTCCGTGCAGGACGTTTCGCTCACGCAGCTCGTACAACTACTATCCACTGCACATCACCTCCTTTGCCTTACGGCATATTCTAGCAGCCGGCTCCCAGTTTCGCCAGTTGGACGCCCCATTTACGGCCGTGCGACGGCCACTTCGGGGGGACGCACCGAGGTCAGGCTCTGCCCCCCTCGGTGGTACAATTGCGCGACTTTCTGCTCCGGCACGGGGAGTCGACGCTTCCGCATTCGAGGCGTGGGGCGGGGGAGACATGGACGGCCGCCGCCTCATGGCTCGGCCGCGGGAAAGAGAAGCAACACATGCGCAGCCCGTTGAGCGCTGTGTTCGGCCTGTTTTCGAAAGACCTGGGCATCGACCTGGGAACGGCGAACACGCTCGTCTTCGTTCGTGGCCGCGGCGTGGTCATCTCGGAGCCTTCCGTGGTGGCGATCGACAAACGCAGCCGGCGCGTTCTCGCCATCGGCGACGAGGCCAAGCGGATGGTGGGCCGGACGCCGGCCAACATCGTGGCCATCCGTCCACTCAAGGATGGCGTGATCGCCGACTACGAGATCGTGGAAAGCATGCTCAAGTACTTCATCACCAAGGTGCATGAGAACTTCGCGCTCCTGCCGCGCCCCCGAGTGGTGGTGGGCATTCCCTCGGGGGTGACCGAGGTGGAGCGGCGGGCGGTTGCCGACGCCGCCGTGAATGCGGGCGCCCGAGAAGCCTATCTGATTGAGGAGCCGATGGCCGCGGCCATCGGCTCGGACCTGCCGATCACCGAGCCTTCGGGCAGCATGATCGTCGACATCGGCGGGGGCACCACCGAGGTCGCCGTCATCTCTCTGGGCGGCATCGTGATCAGCAAGTCGATCCGCGTCGCCGGAGACGAGATCGACGAGATGATCCTGCACTATGCCCGCCGGGAGCACGGGCTCCTCATCGGCGAGCGCAGTGCCGAGCAGGCCAAGCTGGATGTGGGCTCGGCCAACCCGCTGGCGGAGGAGAAACGGATTGTCCTTCGCGGCCGCGACGTCGTGCACGGAATGCCCAAATCGGTGGAGATGACGAGCACGGAGATTCGCGAGGCCATCGAACCGCCGGTGGCCATGATCGTGGAGGCGGTGACCACCACCATCGAGGAGACACCTCCGGAAGTGATCGCCGACATCATGGATCAGGGCATCACCCTGGCGGGCGGTGGCGCCCTGCTTTCGGGCCTCGATACACGCATTTCCAATGAGACCAAGATGCCGGTTAAGATAGCCGAGGACCCTCTTACCACAGTGGTCCGGGGGACGGGACGGTGTCTGGAAGACCTGGATACGTTACGCCGGGTATTCGTGACGCCAGATGACGGCGCGCATGCGCATTCGGCGTAGACGGGAGGACAAACGAGGAGCTGAGGACGCCAGGCGGGCGGCGCCACGAGGCAGCTCCTGATGCCTTATGACCATGAGACAGGGAGCCGCTGAGAACCGGAGCAGCCGGAGGATCGTCATCGCGTTCCTCCTCGCGTGCGTCGCGCTTCTGGTCGTCGGCCCTCGGGTAGAGCCCGTCGCCGGTGTGCTGTCACCGGTCTTCGTTCCCGTTCAGTCAGTGGTGGCGGGCGTCACCGACGACGTCACGGGCGCGGTCAGCTCGCTGACCAACCTGCCCTCGCTGCAGCGGCAGGTGAATCAGCTCCGAAAGCAGAACGCCATCCTCGACCAGCGACTCGCGAAATATCCCATCTATGTTCGGGAGAACCGGGCCCTGTCGAGGGAGCTGAACTTCCGAGATCTCAACCCCCATCTTGCCCTTCAGCCGGCTCGGGTGATCGGGGGCAGCCTCCTCGGATTGGGCGACTCCGTGGAGGTGAATGCGGGAACCGACGAGGGCGTGCGGGTGGGCAATCCGGTCGTGGACCCCAACGGCTTCGTGGTGGGAAAGGTTACCGGTGCCTTTCAGGCAGACGCGACGGTGGGCCTGCTCACTGCTCAGAACATCAACATTCCGGCAATGGACTCCCGGACTGGGGCGATGGGAGTGGTGGGCACGCCCTACGGGGAGAGCCCAAGCCTACAGAACGTTCTGGTGGGCCGCCGGCTGCGAGCCGGCGACCTGGTGGTCACGTCGGGTCTTGGCAATGAGTTCCCCATCGGCAGCCTGATTGGTCAGATCACCGCCGTGCACGGCAGCAGCGTGCAGGCCTTTCAGTCCGCATCGCTCCACACCGCGGCCAATCTCAACAACCTCGAGTATGTCCAGATCATCCGCAACTTCGGGCCGGGAGCGCGTCTGACGTATCGACCCTCCGTCCGGAGACTCGGTCTGCGGTGACTGCCCGGCGACTCAACCCATCCCTACTGGCGGCGCTTCTAGTGCTGCCCTTGATCACTGCCATGCAGGAAGGCGTGGTGTGGCACCTCACGGCCTTTGGGACACAGCCCAACCTCGTGCTGCTGGCCGTGCTCGACTGGGGATTGATCCGGGGGGTAGAGGAGGGCATGCTGTGGGGCCTGATTGGCGGCATCTTCCTGGATCTCTACTCGGGCCTGCCCTTCGGGACCTCATCCGCCGCCTTCGTAGTCATCGCCGGACTCATCAGCTTGGGAGAAACGGCGCTCATGCGCACGCATGTGCTCCTGCCTCTGGTGGCGGGCGCGATCGCCGTGATGCTCTACTACGGGGTTGCCGTGGTCGTCGTGGCCAGCGTCCGTCATGACGTGCTGCTGAACCCGTTCATGTTGCGCACCGTAATTGGGGTGGCAATCTACAGCGCCGTCATCAATCCGATCCTGTACGTGGGCGCGCAGATGCTCGATCGCCGCCTCCATCCCGTTGCTCGGACCGTGTGGTGAGACGAACACGCGGCTATGTCCTGCTCCGGGGCCTGGTGGCGCTGTGCTTTGCCATACTGATTGGCCGCCTCTGGTACATGCAGGTGGTTCAGGTCAATGCCTATCGGGCCCAGGCAGTGGCGACGAAGCTGCAGTACCGAGTGGTGCTGGCGCCCCGGGGGATCATCTACGATCGGCGCGGCCACCCGCTGGTTCGCAATCTGCCCAGCCTCGACGTGACGGCGACGCCCGATCAATGGCCGGTGCGGACCGGCGCCCAAGAGTCGGGGCTCTTGTCCCGGCTGCTGCATGGCGCCCCCGTTCCCTGGCGAATCCGGCGTATCGTGGCCGGTGCACAATTTCATGACCCGACCCGGCCGGTCGCCATCAAGACCAACGTCAGCCTGCGCACCTTCTACCTCGTAAAGTCCCATGCCAATGAGCTCCCGGGGGTTGATGCCAGCGTCAACTACACCCGGCGCCATTACCTCGTCCGGGCGCCGTGGTCGATGGGTCACATCCTCGGGTACGTCGGGGCCATTGGTCCCCAGCAGTACCGGCTCTACTCGCATGGGCCGTGGGCGTACCAACGCTACACCCCCCTCGATCTGACCGGTCAAGCGGGCATCGAGGCCGAGTACGAGCACACCCTGCACGGCATCAACGGGCTGCAGTCCTCGGAGATCGACGCCTTCGGGAATCAGGTAAGTCCCTGGAAGTGGGTTCGAAAACCCGTCCCTGGCGATGGCGTCAAGCTCACCATTTCCACACGCCTGCAGACCGAGGTGACATCCACCCTCCGGGCGGACATGCAGAAGCTCGCCGTTCCCCAGGCGGCGGCCGTGGTGATGAATCCCAACAATGGCCAGATTCTGGCCATGTCCAGCCTGCCCAGCTTTAACCCCAACGCTTTCACCATGCCGCCCGGCCGCCGGCGTGCTCGCGCCATCACCCGGATCGTGCGGAACCCGTGGCACCCGCTGTTCGACCTCACCTACCAGAGCGCCATGCCTCCGGGGTCGATCTACAAAGTCATCACGGCTACGGCAGGTCTTCAAGACGGCGTGATCGGTCCCAACACCTACGTCGACGACACGGGCACGCTGGAGCGCTGTGCGGGCTGTCGAGTCTTCCACGGCTGGAACCCGCACGGCTTGGGCCCGGTGAACGTCGTGAGCGCCATTGAACAGTCGAGCGACATCTTCTTCTATCAGGTAGCTGGGGGTGGCCCCGCCATTCCCGGGAATGGATTGGGACCGTGGCGGCTGGGGCGTGAGGCGCGTCGGTACGGCTTGGGACGGCCCACCGGGATCCAGCTCCCGAATGAGGCGGCGGGTCTGGTACCCAGCGTTCGGGAGCTGCGACGCACGAAGCATGCTCCCTGGACCTACGGCGACTCCTACAACATGGGCATCGGCCAGGGCGATAACTTGGTCACGCCGCTCCAGATGGCCCGAGTCGCGTCGGTCATCGCTAACGGTGGCAACTTGGTGCGACCGCAGATCGTGGCCGGCATCACGTCGGCGAACCGCAGTCGGCCCCTGGCCGGCCACAATTACGCCCTGGTCCCCGACTTTGTCCGACGCCACTTCGTGGCGCCATGGATCATCAATCTCATCCGACGAGGAATGGCTCTGGGCGTCTCCTCGACCTCCGGAACCTCGTACTGGAACGTCGACCACAAGATCCCCATGGCGGGAAAGACCGGTACCGCACAGACGGGAACGAGCGTGGACGCCTGGTGGATCGGTTTCGCTCCGGTGAACCACCCCAAGATCGCGGTGGCGGTGGTGGTGCCCAACGCCGAGGCTGAAGGGGCGTTCGCGGCCGCGCCGGTGGGCAGCAAGATCGTGGATGACTACTTCCACCGCAAGGACCCAAACTGGCTCAACATGGTCGAGAAGAAGCTCGATTTCCTGAACTGATCGCATGAAGCACTGGCGCAACTTCGACTGGCAGCTCATCATCATTCCGGTGCTCCTGGTCAGCTTCGGTACGGCGATGCTCTACGCCATATCGCACTGGGCGCCCGGCGTTCCTGCCAGCACCCCCTACAAGGAGGCCACCTATCTGGTCATGGGTCTGCTGGTCTTCTGGGCGCTGACCAATCTGGACTACCGGCTCATCGCCAAGATTGCACCGGCGCTGTATGTCATCAGCCTGATGGGGTTGGTCGCGGTCGCCCTGCTGGGCCACAGCGCCCTTGGCGCCCAGCGTTGGATCAACCTGGGCTTCATCCAGCTGCAGCCTTCGGAGCCGGCCAAGCTGGCCGTTGTGCTCATGCTTGCATGGTTTCTTGGCCGTCGCGAACAGCGCATGAGCGAGATCACGACCTTGTTGGGCTCGCTGGCGATCGTCGCTATTCCCGCCGTCCTGGTTCTCCGTCAGCCTGACTTCGGGACCGCCATGATCTTGGGGACGATCTGGTTCGCCACCATGGTGATGGCTTCCACGCCGCCGGTCTACCTCGGGAGCGTGGCCGTGACGGCGGTGGCGGCAGCGCCGTTCGCCTGGCACATGATGCAGCCCTTCCAGCGCGTCCGGCTGATCTCGTTCTTGCAACCCAACAAGGACCCACTGGGGAGCGGATGGAACATCATCCACGCAAGGATCGCCGTGGGCTCGGGCGGGCCGTTTGGGGAGTGGTTCAGTCGCAACACGCAGAGCCGACTCAACTTTCTCACCGTCCAGGACAAGGACTTCATCTTTTCAGTGATCGCCGAGCAGATTGGGTTCCTGGGACTGCTGGTCCTCTTTCTGTTCTATGGGCTGCTTCTCATGCGCATGGCCCGTGTTGCGTTCATGGCGGCCGACGTGTTCGGCCGCCTGGCGGCCACGGGCATCCTGGCCATGTTCCTGTTCCAGACCTTCATCAATGTTGGCATGAACATCGGGATCATGCCGGTGACCGGTATTCCCCTCCCGCTGCTGAGCTACGGAGGCTCCTCGTTGATCACCTGCCTTGCGGCATTGGGCATTCTGGAGAGTATCCTCCTGAGGCACAAGAAGCTGATGTTCTCGACGTCTCAGGCGCTCGTCGGCTAGTCGGGAGTACTTGGGGGAAGTTAGGCCGGGCCACGAACGTGGCCGGCGCGACCGGCCTTACCGCTCATTCTCAGCATCCCCATCGCCCGCTCGAACACCTCGGCAGGGCCGACAAGGCGCATGCAGATGGGATCGCCCAGGGGACACTCTGCGCGCACGCGCACGCTGTAACAGGGACTGCAGGCGATGTCGCGCCGGAGCACCTCCACGGGCTGTCCCCTCCACGCCTTCGGTCCGTTCACCAGCGGATCGGTGGGCCCGTAGACGCCGATGACGGGCACCCCTAGCGCCGCCCCCAGATGGAGGGGGCCGCTATCCCCGCTGATGAGCAGATCCGCCCGCTGCAGGAGCGCCAAGAGCTGATCGAAGGTGGTCTCTCCGGCGAGCGAGACGGCCGGCGCTACGGCGGTCACGGACTCGACGAGCTGGGCCTCCGAGGCGGCGCCGAGGACCGCGATTTGGGCACCAGACTGCGAGAGCCGTTGAGCCAGCTCCGCGAATGAGGCAGCCGGCCAGCGCTTGAAGTCACCGTAGCCGCTGCCGACATGGAAGACCACCAGCGGGCCATCCGGCGCGATGCCGTGCCCGTCGAGGAGGATCTTGACCTGCCTGACCGCCTCGGGCGCCACGGTCAGTGGGGGCGCGGGCACGTCCGTCTGGGCCCCATTTGGCAGCGTCGGAATGAGGGCCAAGGTGTGGTCGGTGTCGTGGAGTCGGAGGCGGGCATGGGACTGCCGCCCGCCTGGTCGAGGCTCGTCGAGGGCCGATGGATAGGCATCGCCCGCGAAGCCGATCCTGCGGCGGGATCGTGTGACAAGTGCCAGCAGGCTTGCTGTTCGTCCGTGCAGGCTGATGGTCAGATCGAATCTCCTGGCCCGCAGCTCGCGCAGAGCATTGATGAGGTGCGCAAGTGTCTCGGGGCGGAGGAGGGTGAGGGGCGAGCGCACAAGATTGGTGTCGACGGCCACCACTCGATCGACGTCGGGAGAGGCGTGCGCCGCGGCGGCCGTCTGGGGCAGCGTCACCATGGTCACGTGCGCATCGGGGAAGCGCTGCTTGATGGCCCTGGCGCCGACCAACGACATCACCACGTCTCCCAGCAGGTCGAGCCGGATCAGCGCCACCTGCCGGCCATCAAGGGCTGGCCCTTCCCCTCCGCCCAGATGCCGGATCAACCGTCCGGAACAGGCCGTCGCGAACCAAATTGCCGCGAGCACCATCCGCCGGAGCGCATGCTTCACAGCTTCACGTTCGCTCGACGGTCCCGTCCTTGACGATGGCGAACAGGATGTCGCCCTCGGCGGCCAGCTCCTCGCCCACCCGGGCGATTCCGTGACCCTTACCGAACTGTTCCCGGAGACCCGTGAGGGTCACCTCGAGGGTGAGGAGGTCGCCGGGCACGACCTGGCGCCGGAACCGGAACCGCTCGATCCCCGTCAGAAACGGCTGCCTGCCCCGGAATCGTTCAGCGGCGAGTAGGGCTACTCCGCCCACCTGAGCCAGGGCTTCCACAATGAGGACGCCGGGCATGACCGGATAACCGGGAAAATGCCCCTGAAAGAACGGCTCGTTGATGGTCACGGCCTTGATGCCGACAGCCCGCCGGGACTCCTCGACCTCCACGATCCGATCGACGAGCAGGAAGGGAAAGCGGTGGGGCAGGATCTCCTGGATGGAGCGGCTATCCATGGGCCGCTCCCGTCAGGTCCCCCGTTGCTGCGAGGGAACCGGCATCGGGCAGGATCTCAGTGCCCCCACCCCTGAGCACTGCCGGTACCAAGCGGCCCACGGAGGTGATGATGGCGCGCCTTCCTCCCTGCTCGAGAAAGGCGACTGCCGACTCCACCTTTGGCCCCATGCTGCCCGGTGGGAACTCCCCGGCCTCCAGGTGCTCCCGCATCTCGTCCAGCGAGACGCGGCCGAGCCAGCGCTGCTCCGGCGTTCCGTAGCGCACCGCAACCTGCTCGACGTCGGTCAGGAGGACCAGTACATCAGCGGTGAGTAGGGCGGCCAGGCGAGCAGAGGCGCGATCTTTGTCGATCACCGCCTCCACACCCCGCAGGGTTGCAGCTCCCGACTCCGATTCGGTCTCCACGACTGGGATCCCTCCGCCCCCCGCGGCGATCACCATGGCGCCGGATTCCACCAGATGGGCAATCGAAGGCCACTCGACGATGGTGAGCGGCCGAGGTGACGGGACCACGCGGCGATAGCCTCGTCCCGCATCCTCCACCATGGTCCAGCCCTTCGTCTCCTCCAGCTCCTCAGCCTGGGGTCGAGTATAGAAGCCGCCAACCGGCTTGGTTGGGTTGCGAAACGCCGGGTCGGATGCCGCGACCACGACCTGGGTAATGACGGTCACGCAGCCGGCTTCCATCCTTCGCTCGACGAACGTATTGTGCAGGGATTGCTGCAGCATGTAGCCGATGAGCCCTTCGGACATGGCTCCCGCGGCGTCAAAGGGCATCGGAGGAATACCCGCGGCGGATGCCAAATCTTGTTGAAGCGCGATTTGACCCACCTGCGGACCGTTGCCGTGGGTGATCACCACTCCGACCCCCGCCTCCACCAAGTCGGCCAGGGCAGCGCTCATCTCACGGATGTTGGCCAGCTGCTCCTGATAGGTGCCCCGCTGACCCGAGCGGGCAATGGCATTCCCGCCGAAGGCGATAACGGCCCTCATGAGATGACGCCCAGCCGACGTGGAGCGCTTGTGGTGGTCCCGGTCACGTGGTGGCCTCCGGTTCTCATCGCGGTCGTCTTCCACACCCACTTCTTCCCGAAATATGGGGTGAAACGAACAGCCCAATGATAGAATCCCGCGATTGAAGCCAGGCCGCCGGAGGGGTATGTCGAGGCATTTCCTGAGCCAGGGTGACGTATCTCGACCTGAGATCGAGTGCATCCTGCAGCGCGCAATCGAGCTTCAACGCAACCCATTCCAGGACCACCTCCGTTCGCGAACCCTGGTCATGTTTTTCGAGAAGACGTCGACAAGAACGCGTCTCTCGTTCGAAATCGGCATGACACAGCTCGGGGGTCACGCCGTGTACCTCGACCGCGACTCATCGCAGCTTTCCCGTGGTGAGTCAGTTCGCGACACCGCGGGGGTGCTCTCGCGCTACGCCGACATGCTGATGGCTCGAGTGTTTCGGCATCAGACGCTCGAGGAGCTCGCGGCTCATGCATCCATACCGGTCATCAATGGTCTGAGCGACCGGGAGCATCCCATGCAAACGATGAGCGACCTCATGACCATCCATCAACACAAGGGCAAGCTGGAAGGGCTCACACTTGCCTACATTGGCGACGGCGCCAACAATGTGGCGAACTCACTGCTGCTGGCCTGCGCATTGACCGGCATCTCGATTCGCATCGGCGCCCCTCCCGGTCTCCAGCCCGATGAGGACTACCGGCGGTCGGCTGAAGAGCTGGGCCGCAACACCGGAGCGGCGGTCAGCGTGACCGAGGATCCCGTCGCGGCGGTGCGGGACGCGGACATCGTCTACACCGACACATGGATCTCCATGGGCCAGGAGGCTGAGCGCCAAGACCGCCTGCGCCGGCTTGCGCCCTATCAGGTCAACGACGAGCTCTGTGCCTCCGCCGATTCGGACTTCGTTTTCATGCACTGCCTTCCGCAGCACATCGGCGAGGAGGTATCGGCGTCGGTCGCCTACGGCCCACACTCGGTCATCTTCGATCAGGCCGAGAACCGCCTGCACATGCAGAAAGCCATTATGTTATTTCTCAGCCAAGAAGGAGCTCACGCCGATGGATGATCGTCACGCCGCCCTCCTCCGCGATCTCGTGGCACACGCGGGCGAGATCCCCTTATCCAGTCCGTATTGGGCGGAGCGCGCGGGGCGAGTCATCGCCACGTCCACCCAGGACCGCTCTATCTACCCGGTGGTAGATCACACCCGCGGTCACGACATGTTCATCTATGACCTGGAGGGGAACGAGTATCTCGATCTCACCGCCGGCGTCGCCGTTCACGCCCTGGGATGGAGACCCGAGAGCCTTCGGGAGTTCGAGGAGCAGATTCGTGACGTCGTGACCGAAGTGCCGGGGCAGGACTTCGACAACATTCCCCAGACTCTCCTGGCGGAGCGTCTCATCGCCATTACTCCCGGCGACTTCCAGAAGAACGTCTTCTTCACGACCAGCGGGGGCCGAGCGATCGAGACCGCGGTGAAGGCCGCCATGGATGCCACGGAGCGCCAGCGGTTCGTCGCATTCCGGCCGTCGTTCCACGGTCGAACCGGCTTCGCCCTGGCCCTCACGGCAAGCCGCGGCGTACATCGGGAAGGCTTTCCGCAGGGACTGCCAGTCATACGGACCAGCTTTGCCTATCCGTATCGCAGCCGCAGCTCCGATCCTGAGGAGTGCTCGCAGTCGGCGCTCGCCGAGCTCCGCTATGCCATAGAGGTTGAGGGCTCGGACATTGCCGGCATCGTGGTCGAGCCGATCGTCGGCGAGGGAGGCATCGTGGTACCACCAGATAGCTTCCTTCAGGGTCTTAGACGGATCGCCGACGAGTTCGGCGCACTGTTGATCGCCGACGAGATTCAGTGTGGCCTGGGAAGGACCGGTCGCTGGTGGGCGATCGAGCACGCGGGCGTGGTGCCGGATATGATCACCTCGGCGAAGGCGCTGGGCGGCGGATCACCGCTGGGAGCCACCATCGGGAGGGCGCCCCTCTTTCGACGAGGCAGCCGCCATTCCGAAACCTTCTCGGCGGAGCCACGGGTGGCACTGACATCACTGTTCGTGCTCAAAGCCATTGAGGACATGGGCTTGCGTCAGAACGCTGCCAATGTTGGCGCCTTTATGTTGGAGGGCCTCGCGGTGCTTCAGGACCGCCATCCGTGTATCGGCGATGTTCGCGGCCGAGGGCTCATGATTGGCCTGGAGATCGTGGAGGGTCGCACCTCCAAGCGGCATGCACCGGCCCTTCGAGACGCGATCGTGCGCAATGCAGTCCAGAAGCAGCGACTCTGGGTCCTGGGCTCTGGAGCCAGCTCCATCCGGCTCTTGCCGCCGCTGATCGTCACGGAGGACCAGGCAGCAGAGGCGCTGCGACGGCTCGATCAGGCCCTCATCGAGGAGGGCTCGGGTCCGGTGCCTTCGGCGAAGGGCCTTGGAACGGCAGGCGTAGGCAGCTAGTTTCGGGAGCGTCTTCGCCGCAGTCTGCCGTCATCGTGCATCGACAGTTGCTCTCAAAGGTTTCTCTCCGCTGCGGCGCACGAGGGATCGATGACCAAGCTGTGGCGAAACGCGGAGATCGAGACAACCCTGAGGGGCGTATACCGGTGGCGTGGAAGGAGGGTGGTCGCCTGGGGCCGCCGTTGGATCTGTTGCCCGGATCCGCCGGCAGGCTCAGCCGTCGCATCGGCCCTCCGGGAGTCCTCCCCTTCCGGCAACGGAGTGGATGGTTGCAGCGGGCTGGCACGCTTTCTGCGTTGGCGGCGTCGAGCTTCCATCATGCCAACCAAGAACGTCGTCGAGACCCAAACCGACTGGCTGATCCGGCTCAAGGCGGCCTGTGACGCGGGGTACTACCGGACGGAACCTGCCACAGCCCTCCAGGTTGCCTTCCCATGGCAGAACAAAAGCTGCCGCCACTGTCCGTTCTGGTCGAACAGTATCTGCCGTGTGCATGCGGAGTACCGCTCCGCAACGGCCGAAACCTGCATGTACTTCGACGACTGCAATCACGCGGACGCCGAGGACATCATTCGGGAGCGGCAGTGGCAGGGGTATCGCCGATGGTGGGACTGGTTCAACAGCCGCTGAACCCACTCTCCCAATTCCAGGACTAACTCTCTACCCAACATCGCCGTGGTCCAGTGCTGGACCGAAGTTATGATTGCCCGGTGCGAGTGGCCGTCGAGCAGGATTCAGCCTTGAGGCCCTCCGGGGGGACTCGAACCCGACTGCTGGCGGCCGGCTCGGGCGCAACCGCAAGGCGCCTGGCGAAGGAGCTGACGGGAAGGGGCTTTGACGTGGTCGTCGCGCCGGTGTTGACCCTCAAGCTGCTCCCGGAGGCGATTCCTTGGGATCTGGCCCAGTTTGATTGGATCGTCTTCGCCAGCGTGGCGGCGGTCGAGACCCTCGAGAGCCGTCTCACGGAGTTGAGAGGGGCGGTAGGGGAGGGACGGCTCCTTCTCGCCACGGCAGGGCCCCGCACCGCGAGCGCCCTAACGGAGGTGGGGCTGATCTCTACCATCACGTCTGAACGGGGGGCTCTGGGGCTGGCCGAGGCCATGGAGCCACTGCCGGCATCGCGCATTCTCGTCCTTCAGTCGACGCGAAGCGACTCAGTGCTTGGGGACCACCTATCGAATGCCGGCCATCAGGTTACGTGCGCGGTTGTCTACCGAACCTCGATCGACGAAGCGGCCGTGACCGCGGCCGTCGAAGACATTCGGTCTGACCGCTTCGATGTCGTGGTTCTCTTGAGCCCTTCGGCGGCGCATGCCATCCTCGATACGCTGCTCCGCGGCAGCCTCGGCCGGCGTCCGGCGATGGTGTCCATGGGAGAAAAGACCGCCGCGGCGGTGAAGCGCCGCATTGGTAATGATGCAGGCTGGATCACGACGGTTGCCCCCCGTCCGACGGCCGACGGCATCGCGGAGGCTGTCGCGTCTCTGCGGCTGGCCCTGGCTGCGAACAGGTCGGAGTGAGCGGGGTTGCGGATCGGGGTTCTGGCGGTAGCCCTGGTGCTCAGCCTGGCGCTGTCAGTCGTGCTCACGGCGATCTTGCACACCTTCGTGGTGATCGGGCTGCTGCCGCTGCTCTTTGTTCCATTCGCCATCCGCCGGCGCGGCTAGCGTCGAGTCGTCTCGCCTGAGATCGGGCTCCATGCAACGGTTTCCCACGTCTTAAATCGTGGCCGGACGGCCGCCTTTGAGCGTAACCGGCTCACGAAATACAATGGGCAACTGACGTCCGCTGGAGCGCCACGACGCCAGACCGACTCTCCAGGAGGACGCCATCGTGAAGCCGCTCGCTATGCGGTGTCTCTCGGCCGGTTCGCTCATCGCTCTCGTTACCCTTGCATTCGGCCAGGTCTCGCTGGGACCGGTCGCCGCGTCGTCGGCTCTTCGACTCTCAGGGGTTGCCGGGCGGGCTGAAACCAATCTCATTGCTCCCGTTTCGCCGGCACAAATTCGCCGGCTCTCCGCCACTCCCACCCAGCGCATGGTCATCATTCTGCGAAGCCAGTTCTCCGCGCTTCGCGGTCGGACCGTCTCGGCCCTCACGGCACGCCGTGAGATGACGACGAGAGCCCAGCGCCCGCTGCTCCATGAGCTTCGACAGGTGCATGCGCGCGAGGTTGAGCCGTTTCACATCATCGACGCCATTCGGGCCACGGTATCCGTGAACGAGCTTCGCTACCTTCGCTCGCAGCCGCTTGTTCGGGCGGTCGTGCCGGATATGGTTATCCCCGCTCCACGGCAGATGAATCACGCTGTTTCCGCGAGGGCGGTGGGTGTGAGCCGAACCGGAAAGGCCTCCTGCACGCCTTCTCTGGAGCCGGAAGCGCTGCAGCTCACCCAGACTGCGTACCGGAACCGTCACCGTCATCAGGCACTGAATCTGGTCACGGGCAAGGGTGTCACGGTCGCTTATCTCGCCGACGGCATCAACATCAACAACCCGGACTTTATCCGCGCTAACGGCAAGCACGTCTTCGTCGATTACAAGGACTTCAGCGGTGACGGCCCCAATGCCCCGACCCCGGGAGGAGAAGCATTCACCGACGCCGGCTCCATCGCCGCACAGGGACGGGAGGTCTACAGTCTCAACTCGTTCTTGAACAAGGGGCACGCCGCAGCCGGCTGCCCCAATATTCGAATTATGGGTACCGCTCCAGGCGCTTCACTCATGGGCCTCAAAGTCTTCGGCCAGCTTGGCGCCTTCGAGTCTTCCTTTGTGGCGGCCATTCAGTACGCCGTCGATCACGGCGCGGGGGTGATCAACGAGTCATTCGGCGGTTACTCCTATCCCGATAACCGCCTCGATCCGACCTCGCTGGCCGACAAGCAGGCCGTGGCGGATGGCGTGGTGGTAACGGTCTCGTCAGGTGATGCCGGCACCGCGGGTGCCCTGGGGCCACCCGCCACATTGCCGCAGGTGATCACGGTCGGCGCCTCGACTCAGTTTCGGGCCTACAAGCAGACGCTCTTCGCCGGCGATCAGCTCGGCAAGGGAGGGTACCTGAGCGACAATATCTCCTCACTCAGCTCGGGAGGCATCACCCAGGGCGGCGGCGGAGGAGTGGACGTGGTGGCTCCCGGAGACCTCGGATGGGGCCTCTGCGACGCCAACACCAAGCTGTATGCAGACTGCCTGGGAAACAACGGCAAGCCCTCGCCGATTCAGCTCACGGGCGGCACCAGTGAGTCTGCCCCACTGACCGCTGGAGAGGCGGCGCTCGTCATCGAGGCCTACCGTGGCGCCCACCACGGCAAGTCACCGTCTCCGGCAGTGGTGAAGCAGATCATCATGAGCACCGCGGTCGATCTCGGCGAGCCCTCCTATGAGCAGGGAGCCGGGCTGATCGACTCGCTCCGGGCCGTCAACGCGGCGATCTCCTACAACGCGAGCCGCCGCCAAGGTGATGCGTTGCTGGTGACGCCCAGCACCCTATCTGCTTCCGGAGCTGCCGGATCGACGAAGACGTTCCACATCCATGTGACCAACGACGGCTCCGTCAGTCAGGTGGTTCAGCCGCAGCTGCAGGCATTCGGCTCGCCGACCTATCACCATTCGTACGGCATCCAGCTCGATCCGAGGTCGAAGCACACCTTTGTGGACGAGATCGGGGTCAAGCGTGCCTACGTCATCCAGAAGTTCCAGGTTCCTTCCGGTGCCCAGCGGCTGGATGCCTCAATCGCCTGGGATGTCGCGGCAGATCCGTCAGGCTTGGCGCGCGTGACCCTCTTTGATCCCAAGGGCGATATCGCCGCCTACTCACTGCCTCAGGATCTCGGGCCGCCCGTGCCGTTCAGCGGGTACGGCCATGTTGACGTTCGGTTCCCCGCTTCGGGAACGTGGGAGGCTCTCATATGGACGAAGGCCGCCCCCTCCAGCTCCTCCTATAAGGGCGGCGTCACCCTAGACGTTTCCACCTCAAACCAACACTCGGTCGCCCACGTTTCTCCGGCAAAGGCAACGCTGGGTCCCGGACAGTCACGCTCCTTTTCGATCCGAACCAAGATCGGCCATGTCTCCGGGGATCTCAATGGCGAGGTAACTATTGGTGGCCCGCGTGGCGCCGGAGCGAGTAGTCAGGCGGGGGCCGTGCCCGTCACGCTGCGCAGCCTGATTCCGCTCGGCTCTCATGGCGGTACGTTCGACGGAACTTTGACCGGAGGGAACGGCCGGCCGGGTGCGCCCGGGCAGGTCCTGACCTACCAGTTCAGGGTTCCGTCCCGACTGAAGAGCTTGGGCCTCAATACGTCGATCAAGGACAACCACTACAACCTGGAAGGTGTCCTGGTCAACCCCTCCGGCATGCCGGTGAACGTCGAGAGCACCATCACTAAGGTCAACACGAATCAAAGCAGCGACAGCTTCGGCCTGCCTACCCGGTACACCAACACGATGCAATTCTTCCAGGCCAACCCGAGCGGTGGCCTCTGGAAGTTCGTCGTTTTCATCAACAACAACATCTCTGGGGTTCACAACACGCTGCCAATCGACGGTCGTATCAGCTTCAACACCGTCGACGTGACCGCATCGGGCCTGCCGCAGTCGCCGAAGGTCAGACTGGGGCTCGGCTCGAAGGAGTCGGTGAGCGTGCACATCAAGAACACAGGGAACACCGCCAAGAGCTACTTTGTCGATCCCAGACTCAACCAGACCGCGCCGCTTTCCCTGGGCGGCGGGGTCGTTACGGTTCCTTTTGACCCCTCCAACAGCGGTACGCCGGTTTTCCTGGTGCCCCCCCTCACGACCCAATTCACGGTTCTGGCCGAATCCTCCGCGCCCAAGCCGCCCGTCAGCATCGACGTGGTCAACGCCAACGGCGCGCCACCCTATGGCGAGGTCGGCTCCCCCGAGGTTTCCGGCTATCCCTTCATCGATCCGGGGACCGGCGACAGCGCCTCGATCGCCACGCTGAGCGGCTCGCAGGTTCCCTTTGGGTTCTGGCTAGCTCTTCCGAGTGAGATTGGGCCGTTCAGCAAGCCGGCGCCCAACCGTTCGGTCAACATCGGTGCGCTGGCAACGACCAAGATCTTCGATGTCGGGGCGACCCCCGCGACCGGAGACCTCTGGGCCATCGCCGCAAACGAGTCGTCCCATGCCTATAAGCCCTTGGTGCTCCAGCCGGGAAAGAGCGGCACGATCACCGTCCGCATTCAGCCCAGCGCTCCGGCGGGCACGTCGATTCATGGGGTGCTCTACGTTGACGCAGCGGCCATCGACAGCAACTTCCTGATCACGGGAAGTGGGGATCAGGTCGCCTTGCTCCCGTACAGCTACACCGTCAAGTAGCGCCGAGAGTGAGCGCCTGCCCATCCGAGGGCACGGGCGGGCAGGCGCTCCTCGTGGCCAATCCACTCCCGACCGGTGGACCGGTTGAGCCGGCTGAGTTTCAGTGCGCCCAGCTCGATGACACAGTAAGCCCCGGCGATCACGGAGGGCGGGTTGCCGATGGGCACGTGGAGAACGGGGGCCGATGCCGCCCAGGTCCAGCTGCCAAGTCCCGTCCCCATGAGCTCGAGGAGCGAGGTCACGGCGAAGGCCCCCACGTATGTGGCGCCTGAAGGGGTTCGCAGGATCCACAGAAAGATGGGCAGCAGGATAAGCCCCAGGAGATCCGGGCGGTGTGCCAGCCACACGGAGACCGTGACCCCGAGCAGTGCCCAACCGATGGCGACCCCCGACGCGAGCCGCGCGAAGAGGCGCCCGTGCGACTGCATCAACGGGGTGCGGCCCCAGGTGAGCGCAAAGAGATAGATCAGCCCATGCCCGGGAGGGACGAACAGCGGGATGTTGTGAAGCCGGTAGCGGTACACACCCCACAAGACCGAGCAGTCGAGCTCGACAAGGGTGGCCAGCAGCACCAGAAGCCATACCTGCCGGCGCTCGAGTGGTGACGATGCGCGGAGTGCGAACGCGAGCACTCCGAAGGTGATGAGCCCAATGATCGACTGCATGAGCAGGCTGTGCGTCAGCATGTCGAGCAGCAGCAGGCCGGCCATATACGCAAGCAGAAACAGGTGGAACCCGTAGGGACGTGCCACTCGCACCGCTTGCCTCACGCCGTACATGCCCGCCTCGAACAACCTCATGATCAGACAGTAGCGCACCCGTCTTCCGGAGGTCTTCCGCCCTCCGTTGTGGACTAGATTGGGGCGCAAGGCGGGGGCACATGTCTCTGGATCAGTACGTCGAGAAACGCCACCTGGACCAAACGCCGGAACCGATTGGCGGTGAGCCGTCCGCCGGCCTACCCAGCTTCGTGGTTCAGCTGCATCGAGCCACGCGGCTGCACTACGACTTCCGCCTGGAAGCTGACGGCGTGCTGAAGAGCTGGGCAGTACCCAAAGGCCCATCTCAAAACCCGGCCGACAAGCGGCTGGCGATGATGGTCGAAGACCATCCGCTGGACTACCGCGCGTTCGAGGGCATCATTCCCAAGGGCAACTATGGCGCCGGCACGGTCATGGTCTGGGATCAAGGGACCTATGCCACACCTGGGGCGACGTCTCGCGAGGATATCGAGCACGAGGTGAAGGTGGGCCTGCACAAGGGGCACGTGGCAGTGTTTCTGAGTGGCCAGAAGCTGCGAGGCCTGTTCGACATCATTCACCTGAAGGGACGGGAGGAGAACGCCTGGCTGTTGGTCAAACGTCAGGACGAGTTCGCATCGGAAGAGAGCGGCCTCGATCGAGACCGTTCGGTGCAGAGCGGCCGCACGCTGGAGGAGATCAAGGCGGGGGCGCCGGCCGCGGGTGAGGTCTGGTACAGCGATCGTCTTCCCGAGCGCTTCGCTATCGACGATGCGCCGCGGGGCGAGATGCCTCGCGGCGTCCGGCCAATGCTGGCGACGGAAGTGGATGCGCCATTCGACCGAGAGGGATGGCTGTTTGAAGTCAAGTGGGACGGCTATAGAGCGATTGCCGAGGTCGAGGCGGCAGGGGATGTCCGGCTCTACTCCCGCAACCAGCTGTCGTTTGAGGCTAATTATCCGGCCATTGTGTCGCAGCTCAAGCTTCTGGGTCACGCCGCCGTTCTCGACGGAGAGATCGTGGTGGTGGACGAAGAGGGACGCTCACACTTTCAGTGGCTACAGGATTACCAGAAGGGCCACCGAGGCACGCTGCTCTACTACGTCTTCGACCTCCTCTATCTGGACGGCCACGATTTGCGCGAGCTGCCTCTTCGCCGGCGGAAGGAGGTCCTGCGTCGGCTTCTGGGCGACCAAGGCGGATTGGTGCGATTGAGCGATCACGTGGAGGACCGCGGATGCGCCTTCTTCGAGGCCGTCAGCCGGCAGCAGCTCGAGGGCATGCTGGCGAAGGACGGCGCGTCACCCTACCGACCTGGCAGGCGAACCTCCGAATGGCTCAAGGTCAAGCGGCTGCTGCACACGGCGGCGGTGGTGGGAGGGTTCACCGAGCCCCGCAACAGCCGTAAGCACTTCGGTGCTCTGGTGCTCGGCGTCTACGATGGGGACCATCTGCTCTACGTCGGCCACACTGGCGGCGGGTTCGACGAGCCGACACTGGCCGGCCTGATCGAGCGTCTCCAACCCTTGAAGACAGAGACGTGTCCCTTCAAGGAAGTGCCAAAGACGAACATGCCGGTGACCTGGGTGGAACCCCGTATCGTCTGCCAGGTTGCCTTTCGCCAGTGGACAGAGTCCGGAATCCTACGTCAGCCCGTGTTCGAGCATGTCTGTCCAGATCTCGATCCGCGCACTGTTCATCGAGAAGAGCGGGTCGAGCCGCCACCGGAGCAGGCGGCGCGTCAGTTCCCGGTCCGGACCAAGGCGGAGAGCCTCACGGTCGGCGGTCACCGGCTGCAGCTTACCAACCTGGACAAGGTGTTCTGGCCGGAGGAAGGGCTGACCAAGGGAGACCTCATCTCCTACTACCGGGACATCGCTCCGTTCATCCTGCCCTATTTGAAGGATAGGCCCGAGTCGCTGCACCGGCACCCCAACGGCATCACGCAGAAGGGGTTCTTCCAGAAGGACATGCCCAAGGAGACGCCGGACTGGATCGAAACCTGCTCCATCCACTCCCCCTCCCACGGCAAGAACGTTCGCTACCTGCTCTGTCAGGAAGAGGCGACGCTCATCTACCTGGCCAATCTTGCCTGCATCGAGATCAACCCATGGAACTCCCGGACCGAGTCTTTGGACCGGCCGGACTACATCGTTATCGACCTTGATCCGCTCGACGTGACCTTCACGACGGTCGTGGAGGCTGCGGTCGTCGTTCGACGCGTGCTCGACCAGCTGGAGGTACCCTCGTATCCCAAGACATCGGGATCAAAGGGCATTCACATCTACGTGCCCATGGGCGCTCGCTATGGCTACGACCAGGGGAAGCAGTTCGCCGAACTGATCGCCGGGCTTGTGCACGCACAACTTCCGGCGACCACCAGTGTCGAACGCATGCCCGCCCGCAGGCGGGGGAGGGTCTATCTCGATTTCCTGCAGAACCGTGATGGGCAGACCCTCGCGGCGCCCTACAGCGCAAGGCCCAAGCCTGGCGCGACCGTCTCCACACCCCTGCGCTGGGACGAGGTCACTCCGTCGCTGGATCCCCGGACGTTTGACATTCGTTCTATCTTCGATCGATTGGACTCCATCGGAGACATCTGGGGCCCTGTTCTCAAGGACGGGATCGACCTGATCCCGGTGCTGCAACGGGTCCAGGAGCGGTTCGGGTGACCCTCCAGCGGCTGCTCTGCATGTTTGCGTGATGCGCGTGTGATGACGCTCGTGATGGCTCTGGTGTTGCTCTTGGCGCTGGTCCTTATCGCCATGATGATGTCACTGGGGGGCAATGAAGGGGCGGGAGTACTGGCCGGACCACCGAAGGCGAGCAGGACGCGCAAGCAGTGGCGGGCCATTCAGGGCGATCGTCTATCGTGACCAGCGAGAGAACGGATAGACCAATACGGTCTCTCCGGGAGCGACGGTCTCGACCTCGGCAGACACTCGGGCCAAGCCGTCTGCGCGAGCCAACGGTACCAACATGGAGGAATCCTGACCACCGGACAGTCGAGCGGACAGCAGCCCCTCCTCGTCGTCGAGGACCACGCGGAAGAACGTTTCGCGTCCGCCGCGATTGTCGAGCCGGTCGACACATCGTGCGGTGAGGGGCTTCGGTACCTCAGGCTGCTGGCCCAGAAGACGACGAATCAAGGGTCGACCAAACACCTCAAAGGTGACCATGGTGCTGGTGGGATTCCCGGGCAGACCCAGCACGGGTACCCGCTGTCCATCCGGCCGTGCTAAGGAGGCGAGCAGCAGCGGCTTCCCGGGGCGCATCCTGACCCGCCAGAACCCGACCTCCCCGGCTGATGCGAAGACGGCCTTCACGTAGTCGAAGTCGCCGACCGAAACGCCTCCCGAAGTCAGGATCAAGTCCGCGTCCGGAAGGCCTTTGATCGCGTCGCGCAGGGCCTCGGGGCTATCGCGAGCGGGTGACAGCCGCAGCGGAGTCCCACCGGACTCCTGAACGGCGGCCTCCAGACCATACGCATTGCTGTTGTAGATCTGGCCAGGCCCTAGGGCAGCACCCGGATCCACAAGCTCGTCTCCCGTGGTGAGAATGGCTACGGCCGGTCTTCGTCGCACGGAGAGGGTTGCCAGGCCAACGGAGGCGCAGGCGGCGAGCTGAGCCGCACCAAGGCGGGTGCCTTCGGGCAGGATCTGATCGCCAGGGTTGACGTCGAGACCGGCCGGCCGGACACAGCTCCCGACCGTGATACCTGCCCGCACATGGACGGTGTCTCCGTCGGAATCTGTCTCCTCGAATGGCACCACGGCATCCGCGCCAGGCGGCAACGGCGCTCCGGTCATGATTCGGACCGCTTCGCCGGCGCCGACGGCCGGCAGCGACTGCGCGCCCGCGGGGATGTAGCCGATGGTCCGCAGGCTCACACCGGGTCCGGGCGCAGTGGTATCGGCGGCCCGAAGTGCGAACCCATCCATCGCCGAGTTGGCGAAGGGTGGTACTGCGATCCGGGAGTGAACCGGACCAGCCGTTACGCGCCCCAGCGCCTCCCGAAGCACACAGTCCTCGGCTTCGACGGGTGAGCCCAGGGCTAGGACCCGAGCCTGAGCCTCATCCACCGAGAGGAGATCCGAGCTCTTGGTCAGCCGGCCTCTCCGCGGAGAATCTTCTCGTACAGCATGCGCGTCGAGGGGGCCGGTTGAGCAGCCAGATGTTGGGCAAAGAGACGCTCGGCGTAACGGTAGAGCTGGATGGCTTCGCTCCGCCGACCGGCCTTGGTGAGGTAGAGCATGAGTGCCTGGTACGCGTTCTCACGGTATGGATCGGCGTCGAGCACCCTGCGCATGAACCGGATGCTGTCGCTAAATTCGCAGCGGTCCGCGCAAATCGCGCCGGACCGAAACAGAGAGGAGATCCACAGCTCGCGAAGCTTCTCTCTCCGATCGCTGGGCCAGTCGTCGTAGATGTTCTCCCGCAGGAAGTCGTCGTTGTAGAGGGCCAGCGCCGAGAGGAACGTGCCCAGGGCCGCGTCCATCTCACCAGACTCCTGCGCCTGCTGCGCAAGTCGGACCTGGGCTTCGAACTCGTCGGCATCGCACCAGTAATCCTGGGAGGTGTCGAAGCGGACTGAAGAACCGTCGACCTCGATGAATTCGTGGTTGGGAAGGTCGGAGCGGGCAAGGGCTTGCAGCTGTTCGAGACGGGCGTCCAGCTGCTTGTCGGCCACGGCCTGATCGAGGTCGGGCCACACCAGATACAGCAGGCTGTCGCGGTCAATGCTCTGGTTGGAGTGGGTGATCAGGTACTTGAAGATGAGCCGGGTACGCGGATCTCCGGCTTCCTCGTCGAGCAGCAGGTCTTCGCCCAGGAAGACCCGAAAGGGCGCCAGGGTGAAGACGCGTAGGGTCGTGGGGCTGGCCTCGACCCGGCCCCGATCCATCCAGACCTTGACTCGGAGCAGGAGGTCGTCCAATTCGAAGGGTTTGGGGATGAAGTCACAGGCGCCGCGCTCAAGGGCCTCGACGATATCCCCGTGCGACGATTTGGCGCTCAGGACGATGACCGGCGGTCGCCGATCGCCCGAGCGGCGCAGCGCGTCGAGGACCTCGAAGCCCGAAATCTCCGGCATCATGAGGTCGAGGATGACAAGCGCGGGGGGACGATCCTCTATTGCCGCGAGCGCCTCGCGGCCATTTCCTGCCGTACGCACCGCCAATCCTTCGTCAGTGAAAACGTCGGACAGGAACGAGACAATGTCCGCCTCGTCGTCGACAATGAGGATGTCGCGAGGGGGCGCCTCTTCAGGCACGCTCAGTCGCCGTGCTGCCAGTCGCGCCAGGGTGTTCCTGCCATTCGTGGACGCCCGCCGCCCTCAGGAATGCGTCTGATTATAGGTCTGTCATGAACCCATATGATGT
Organism: Pseudomonadota bacterium; assembly: GCA_021323865.1. Classification (GTDB taxonomy): domain Bacteria; phylum Chloroflexota; class UBA5177; order UBA5177; family JAJPKF01; genus JAJPKF01. The sequence continues at coordinate 85,917 of JAJPKF010000014.1, forward strand.
CGTGGCGTCCTACTACGACACCGAACACGCGTCCCTCACATCCGACACTACTATGTATTTGCAGTTCGTGGAGTGGGTTGGGGGCGACGTGCTGGTGGCCGGAGCGGGTACCGGCCGGGTCCCGCTGGCGCTCACGGCGCCGGGCCGCCGGGTCTGGGCGGTTGAGCGTTCCCGCGCCATGCTGTCGAGAGCAAGGGCCAAATTCGATGGCCTGGATGTCGATCTGGTTGAGGGCGATATCCGGCACTTTGATGTGGGGCGCCGGTTCGATCTCGTCATCGTGCCGCTCGACGTCTTCAGCTGCTTGACCACGTCCTCGGACCAAATCGCAGCGCTGGGAGCGCTTCGTCGGCACCTCGAGCCCGGCGGCTTGCTCGTCATGGACCTTGTCAACCCGCATGTCCTTCCCGGACCCGAGGACGATGACCGAGTGCGCCGTCGTTTTGAGCACCGCGACGGGACGGAGGTGATACGAGCCTTTGACTCGACCCGTTCCGATCCTCGGCGCCAGATGCTGACGCTCACCATCAGCTACGAACGCTGGTCTGGGCAGACGGTCAGCACCGAAACGGCGATACTCGAGACGCGCTGGATCTACCGGTTCGAGCTCGAGCTGCTACTGAGGCTCGCGGATCTGGGGCTGGAGTCGCTCTACGGGGATTACGAGCTGGGCCCCTATGATTGGACCAGCCCGCGCATGATCGCCGTGGGAAGGCGACCCGTCGAGTCCGCCTAGCCGCCAGACCCTGCGGCAGGCGCCGCCTCTACTGCCACTGGTTTGTCGATCGCTTCCCGCTCCTCGTTCGTCAAGGCGTATCGGGAGGTGCGGTTGGTCACCGGCTTCGCAAACAGCTTGTGTTCTTGTCGCGAATGGAGGGCCGTGACGACCACCCCGTCCCCCCGGGAATCGAGGATGGCCATGGAGAAGCTGTGGTCACCACCCGTGTCGTGAAAGGGGCTGAATCGCACCAAGCCCACGTGAGAGACCACACTGGGAAGCGCAGCAGAGAGCTGGTTCACCCGCTCTTCCATTTGCCCTGACTGTTCCGCGATGCGGCTGACCGTGTTGAGGTACTCCGTCAGCATCGCCGGCACGTTCTGGCCCTCGACGCGACCGAGCGTTTCATTGAACCGGTCTGCCAGCCGGCGCCGCCGGCGCTCCGCCGCCGTGAGCCACACGAGGAGCAAAAGCACCACGATCACCAGGCTAAGCCAGAAGCCGAAAACGTGATGATCGAAGTACGTCAAGAACAAGCGCACGCCCCCGTTCCTTCCGTAGTCCCAGACGCGCCGTCCGGCCCTCCCCGGACGGGTTGCCCGTGTATAATACCCCAGACTTGCGCCTTGCGCCCTTGTCCGAATTTGAGCCTGGGTGAACGACTGACATGCCCCCCAAGAAGCAGGCGCGAAGTTCGCGCGCGCGCCGGCAACAACACCTCCGCCAGCGCCAAGCCCGTGCGTCCGAGCGGGCGGCCCTCCTCGAGGAGGATGAGCTCGCGGCCGCCTCGACTGCGCCCATGGCAGCCGTCACATCTCCCCAGGCTGCCCGGCCGGTCGCGCCATCATCACGCTCAGCCGCCGCTCCCGTACGCCCCGGACGGGCACGCGGCAGCCGTGCACCGGCTCAGATTGTGGTCGCCAACTACGACTTTCTCCGCCATGATCTGCGCCTGCTCGGCGTGCTGGCACCGGCCCTGGTTGTGGTGATGATCATCCTCTCCTTCGTGGTGCACTGAGCCCGGACGCGGCTCAGCGGCCACCATCGGTCGACGCGGTTCTGCGCGATGCGCGACTGCGCCATGTCCGTGCTGGGATCGACCATGGCGTGCTGGTCCGACTGATCCGAGAGGTCGTCGACGAGGCTCGAGATGGGTCTCCGGCGCCGACGGACGCGGCTACGATCGCCGCCAGGGTGGTGGCGCGGCTGGATCGGCTCGTTGCCCCCCATCCGGTGCCTGCGATCAATGCCACCGGGGTCATTCTTCATACGAATCTCGGGCGCGCTCCGCTCGGCTCGGCAATTCGTTCGGCCATGGAGGACGCCGCCGGCTACACGGACCTCGAAATCTCACGTATGACCGGAAAGCGCGCGTCGCGGACCGAGGCGATCGCCGCTCAGCTGCGCCCGCTCCTGGGGGCCGAGGCAGCCATGGTCGTGGGCAACAACGCGGCCGCCATCCTGCTGACCCTCGCAGGCCTCGCGGCGGACAAGCAGGTTCTGACCTCCCGAGGTGAGGCGGTTGAGATCGGAGATGGATTCCGAATTCTTGACATAGCGAGGCAGGCTCGTGCCCGGATCGTGGAGGTGGGCGCAACCAATCGGACCAGTGTAGAGGATTACGTCGGGGCCGTTACCGAGCGCACGGCGGCCATACTGCACGTGCACCGGAGCAACTTCTCGGTGGTCGGGTTCGCGGACTCCGTCCCCATCCAGCGTCTCTCTCTTGTCGCGAGACGACACGGCTTGCGGCTCATCGTCGACAACGGAAGTGGGGCGATGGTGGACACGGAGCGGTTTGGGATCGCTCACGAGCCGACACCGGCCGAAGCGCTGGCAGGTGGAGCCGACGTCGTCACGTTCTCCACTGATAAACTGCTCGGCGGTCCTCAGGGAGGCGTCATCGCCGGCAAGCGCGAGGTTGTATCGAAATTGGCACGGCTGCCGCTGGCCCGCGCTTTACGTCCGGACAAAACTATCTTGGCCGGCCTCCACGCGACGCTGGCCCACTACCTCGAAGGCAAACCGGAGCGCATGCCGGTCATTGCAATGTTGGCACTCACGCCAGAGGTGTTGCAGAAGCGAGCATCGATGGTGGCCGAGCGGCTGCGTTCTGCCGGAATTGTGGTGCAAATCATGGATACAGAGGCGACGGTTGGCGGTGGAAGCTTACCTGGACAGACACTGCCTTCCGTCGCGCTTGCTCTGGCCACACAGCAGCCGGCCGAGGCGCTGAGTCGCTGCCTGCGCATGCAGGAGCCGCCAGTCATCGGCAGGATCGAGCGGGGCCGGGTGCTCCTCGATCTAAGGACTGTGAGCGAGGAGCAGCTGCCTTTGCTGGCCGCCTCTGTGCTCGCGGCTACGACTTCCGGAACCCTTCCCACGACTTCAACGCTCTGAACCGTAGCTGCAAGACGGTCGCATCCGGTCGAGTAGCCTTGGATGGTACTGTAACGGAGCGGTCGCCTGTTGGAGGATGATTCCCTGAGCACGCACACTCAGGCGGTGAGCACACAACGAACCTCGAAGGTGGTTCGAGAGATCGCCGAAACAGTCATTCTGACCGTCATTATCTTTCTGGTAGTGCGGCTCGCGGTCCAGAATTTTCGGGTCCAGGGCACGAGCATGCTTCCCACGGTTCACAATGGTGACCTCGTGCTCGTGAACAAGGTCGACTACCTCATTCACGGTCCCGAGCATGGCGATGTCATCGTGTTCCGCTATCCTCGCAACACGAGTGAGGACTTCATCAAACGGGTGATCGGTATTCCCGGCGACCTGGTCCGCGTCAAGGATGGCGCAGGCGTTTGGGTAAACCACCACCGGATCAAGGAATCGTATATCCTCGCGCGTCCGTTCTACAGCTGGGGGCCGAGGCGCGTGCCTCCGAACGACTATTTCGTCCTTGGCGACAACCGCAACAACAGCTTCGATTCTCATGTCTGGGGGTATGTTCCTCGGCATGACATCATCGGCAAGGCGCTGGTCGCGTACTGGCCGCTCAACCAGCTGAAGTTCTTCTCGTTTTGACCCTTCGTGGGGCAAGGACCTGATCGGTCAGCCTGAGTCAGGCAGTCCCACCAGCTGTTCCAGCTGTTCCAGGTCAACCTCCGGGTAGACGGGGAAGCGCCGCATAAGTTCGGCGACCTGTTTGCGGGCCGCGTCTCGAGCTTCCGGCTCGAGATCGTACTTCGCCTTGCTCGTCCCGCCCGCTTTGGCAGCCGCCGGACGGGCATGTGACAGGACTCGGGTGATTGCGGCGGCAATGGTGCGCATGTCCTCGGTGCCCATGCCGAGCGTGGTGACGGCGGGCGTGCCGATGCGCAGACCGCTGGTGTACCAGGGGCCATTTGGATCGAACGGCAGAGCGTTTCGGTTTAAGGTGATGCCACATTCCCGGAGGGCAGTCTCGGCCTGCCGTCCCGTCACGCCGTAGCTGGTCGAGACGTTCACGAGCATGAGGTGGTTGTCGGTCCCTCCGGTCAGTACCTCGAGCCCCTCAGATTGAAGCGCCTCGGCTAAGGCGGCCGCGTTCTCGACGATTCGGCGCGCATACTGAGCAAACTGGGGCCGGGAAGCCTCGCGCAGAGCTACGGCCTTGGCGGCGAGAACGTGGGGAAGCGGACCGCCCAGAATGCTGGGGCAGCCCTTGTCGACGTAGTCGGCAAACTCGACATCGCACAAGACCAGCCCGCCCCGCGGGCCTCTGAGCGTCTTGTGAGTGGTGGTCGTGACCATGTGAGCGCTCGCCACCGGATCGTAGTCACCAGTGAAGACTTTCCCGGCAACCAAGCCCGCAAAGTGGGCCATGTCAACCATGAACACAGCTCCAACCTCGTCTGCGATATCCCGCATCTTGGCGAAGTTGATTTTTCGGGAGTAGGCGCTGTAGCCGGCGAGGAGGATGAGCGGCTTGACCTCGTGCGCCTGCTCCCGGATCTGGTCGAGGTTGAGGAGGTTAGTGTCGCGGTCGACTGTGTAGGTGTGCACGTCAAAGAGTCGGGCGGAGACGTTGAATCGGTAGCCGTGGGTGAGATGACCGCCGGAATAGTAGTCAAGGGCCAGGATACGCTGCTCGCCCAGGGCTCGCCGCACCGTCTCCCATTGAGGACGGTCAAGCTTGGCAGCATTGTCCTCTCCAAGCGACTCGAGGATGGGTCGTTCGATGCGAGCGCCCAGAATCGCAAGAAAGGCGACCAGGTTGGCGTCTGCGCCCGAGTGGGGCTGGACGTAGGCATGCTGAGCACCGAACAGCTCACAGGCCAGACGTGCGGCTTCCGCTTCGACAATGTCGACGTTCTCGCACCCAGCGTAAAAACGGTGAAAGGGATAGCCCTCCGCGTACTTGTCCGTGAGGAGAGTTCCCTGGGCGTACTGCACCGGGAGCGAGCAGTAATTCTCGCTGGCAATCAGCTTCAGATTGCGTCGCTGATCGCGAAGCTCGCCGACAATCGCCCTGGCGACCAGAGGGTTGTCCACGGCTATGGTATCGAGCATGGCGTACAGGGCGACGACCTGGGCATCGGCGTCATCGGCCGGAATGTGGTCGAGATATCGGCGAAGCAAGCTTGGGGATGCAGAGGCGGTCATGAACGGTCTCCTTGACAAGGCCCGGTTGTGGCCGATGGCTCTGTGCCCGATTATCTCCACGCCCATCGGCAGTGTGAGGGCTCCCTGACATAACGAGCGGAACGGTTACGACGTTCTCCCCAGGGATCGAATCAGTGGGACCTCGTTTCCCCGGGTGGGAGGAAGTCGCAAGCCCGCGCGCAAAGAGGCGATCCGGAAGGTGATTAGGGTGGGGAACGGTCGCTCGGGCCTACCTCAGCCGGCAGCCCTCGCGGTTACATAACAAAGTGATCTGTGGATGATTTCGGCAAGCATCGTTGAGGTCAGCGCTTCCACCGTTGCAAATGGGTTGCCTGGCAGCCCAGATGGGCTAGCCCTTCCTCGATTGCCGGCTAAGCCGTTCGGCCTGCCTCTAGTACCAATTTCCTACCGCGATTCGGTACTTTTGGTCGATGACGCGGGGCGGCCGGCTCCGTAAGCTCAAATTGAGTGGATCAGCAGGGGATTCTTGGAGGAGAAAATCTTGGATCATTCCGCGCCAACCGGCTCTTCGTCCGGTCAGTTCATCTTTCTCTCGCGCAATTCCAAGCTCGCGCGGCTCTTCCAAGAGTCGAGCCAGACACGTGCGGGAACCGCCGCACCCGAACGACGACGCCCGCGCGTGCAGCCTCCGCCCGCCGCGCCCGCCGCTCGGGCCGGGGCGACGGCCTGTCCGAAACTCCAGGCGGTCGGCAGTCCGACCCTCGAGCTGACGCGCCCACTCGCGGCTGCCCTCATGCGAGAGCAGGCCGGAATGCGTTGCCGCGCCCGTGGCGTATTGCTGGACAACGAATACGTCCGCGATATCTGCTCGGCGGCAGCACATCAGCACTGCCCCTTCCTGCGCGACTGAGCTGACCTCGCGGCTAGGCCGCCGTCTGCTCCGTATAGTGCAGGTATTTGGAGTGGTGATCGGCCTCGAGCCAATCCTCGAAGGTCTTACCGGGCGCCTGTTCGAGCAACGATCGGCCCTTGCCTTCACCCTGAAGCGTGCCGTCCTCTTGCTCGAGGATCGCTCCGATCTCCGTACCGTCGAGATCAGTGATCAGCAGTCTTCGCATGCTCTGCCCGCATCCCCTGATTGATTTGGCGGGCTGCCACCTGCCGCAATATTCTCGCAGGAGTCGGACGCGTCAATGAAAGCGTGCCGCGGTCGCCTGGGTCTGAAGGACTGCTTTGGTAGACTTTTCAGGACCGATGCGGGATCGTCTAACGGTAGGACGGCTGACTCTGGATCAGTTAGTCTAGGTTCGAATCCTAGTCCCGCAGCCATGTCGCTCCGAAGGCGTGGCGCATTCGTCTAGCGGCCTAGGACACCGCCCTCTCAAGGCGGAGATCACGGGTTCGAATCCCGTATGCGCTACCAGACCCGCTCCGGCTTGCCATTATGAGCGTGGTAGGTTGGGATGGCCGCCGGACCGGTAGGGTCCGCCCGGTGAGAAGGTCGCCGTCTTCGAGCCCGCATCAAGCGGGTTTTTCTGTGTGGAGGTGGCATCGTCGTGAAGATCGCGGTGTGCGTGAAGCAGGTGCCCGATACCACTGCTCGCAAGGAGCTTACCGACGACTTTCGGTTGAATCGGGCCAGCCTCGACAGTGTGCTCAATCCCTTTGACGAGTATGCCCTTGAAGAGGGCATTCGCCAGAAGGAGGCGCATGAGGGCGAGGTCGCAATGGTGACTATGGGTCCGGCCTCTGCCGAGGAGACGATGCGCAAAGGCCTGGCGATGGGGGCTGACCGGGGCGTCCTGATAACCGACTCCGCCCTCGCCGGCTCGGACATCTGGGTGACAGCCACGGCTCTCGCTGCCGCACTCCGGTCCGGAGGGTACGATCTCATACTGTGTGGCCAGGAGAGCGCAGACGCGCGAACAGGTCTCCTGCCCGGGGCGCTGGCGGAGCACCTTGGTCTTCCGTTTCTCAGCTACGTCCAGAAGCTCGATATCGAGGGCAGTCAGCTCCGTGTACGACGTCAGCTCTCGGGTGGATACGAGGTGATCTCAGCGAACCTACCCGCCGTTGTGATGGTTGTGAAGGCCATCAACGAACCTCGATATCCGTCGCTCAAAGGCATCATGGCCTCCAAGCGCAAGCAGGTGACAAAGCTCGATGCCGGTGGCCTGGGTCTTGAGCCCGCCTCACTCGGCATCGCCGGCTCGCGGACGGAGGTCGTGGCGGCCACGCCCAGGCCTGCCAAGGAACCCGGGCGCATGCTTACAGAGCCACCCTCCGAAGCAGCCAAGCTGATCGCCGACTTCTTGGCTGAGAACAAGGTGATCGCATGACTGACGTGCTGCTCTATGTGGAGCACGAAGAGGGACGTCCGCGAAGGGTGAGTCTCGAGATCTCGGCAAAGGCGGCTGATCTCGCGGCTGCCGCGGGAGGCTCGGTGCACGCCGTGGCGCTCGGCCAAGGGGCGACTCAGACTCTTGACCAGCTTGGACAGTACGGCACCGATGTCTTGCATGCCTCGGACGACGAAACCTTCGACCAGTATCTCGGCGACCCACTCGTGGGCGCTGTTGAGTCGCTGATCGGCTCCTTGCAGCCGGGAGCAATTCTGCTTCCCTATAGCCAGGACGGCAAGGACTTGGCGGCCCGGCTGGCGGTGCGACTCCAAACCGGCGTCATCGCCAATGTGATTGGCCTCGAAGTGGTGGACGGGCGGTTCGAGGCCACCGAGACCATCTTCGGTGGCGCCTACACTACCACGGTTCGAGTCAAGAACGGTCGACCGCCGGTCGTTACCATCCGGCCCAACGCGTTTCGGGCGGAAGCGCGACCAAAGACCGCCCGGCTGGAGGAAATCAGCTACCGTCCGGAGGGCGAGGCCACCCGGGCCAAGCGTGAGGAGACGGTGCAGGAGGAGGGGGCGCCGGTCCCAGTGGACGAGGCGAGCATCATCGTGTCCGGGGGTCGCGGACTGGGTGGTCCAGAGCCGTTCGAGATGCTACAGGACCTGGCCGACGAGCTGGGAGGCGTCGTCGGCGCCTCTCGTGCCGCCGTGGATGCCGGCTGGATCAGCTATCCGCATCAGGTCGGTCAGACCGGCAGGACGGTGAAGCCACAGACCTACATTGCCATCGGCATCTCCGGGGCCGTGCAGCACCGAGTCGGCATGCAGACGGCCGACACCATCATCGCCATCAACAAGGACCCCGACGCTCCCATCTTCCAGCTGGCCGATCTTGGTGCAGTCGGCGACCTCTTCCAGATCGTTCCGGCTCTCACGGAGGAGATTCGCAAGCGAAAGGCCCACTAAGTGGACTTTGAGCTTTCGGATGAGCAGCGGCTCATTCAGCAGACGGCGCGCGAGTTCGCGGAGGCGGAGGTGGCTCCCCACGCAGCCGCATTCGATCAGCGTGCGGAGTTTCCGTACGAGATCGTGTCCAAGATGGCCGAGCTGGGATTGATGGGCTTGCCCATTCCCGAGGAATTCGGCGGTGCAGGGGCCGACACCATCTCCTACGCCCTGGCAGTCGAAGAGCTGGCCCGGGCGGACGCTTCGGTGGCCATCACGATGGCGGCGCATGTCTCGCTGGGAACGATGCCGTTCCTACTCTTCGGAACCAGCGAACAGAAGGAGAAGTACATTCCATCACTGGCGAGTGGAGAGAGGCTCTGGGCCTTCGGCCTGACGGAGCCCAACGCCGGCTCGGACGCCGGGGCCACGCAGACTCGCGCGAGCCTAGGGGACGGGACCTGGGTGGTGAACGGCACCAAGTCCTTCATCACCAATTCCGGGACTCGCCTGACAGCCGGCGTGACGGTCACTGCCGTGACCGGACCTTCATCGAACGGTCACGCGGAGGTCTCGAATCTCATCATTCCGGCCGAGACAGAGGGCTTCACGGTGGCTAAGGATTACCACAAGATGGGCTGGCGGGCGTCTGACACCCACGAGCTCGCGTTTCAGGACGCTCGGGTCCCTGAGGAGAATCTGCTCGGCGAGCGAGGAAAGGGCTTCCGGCAGTTCCTCACCATCCTGGACGGAGGGCGGATCAGCATCGCGGCTCTCTCAGTGGGACTGGCGCAGGCCTGCTTGGACGCGTCGGTGAAGTATGCCCGAGAGCGCACCCAGTTTGGGAAGCCGATCGGGAGCTTCGAGGGGATCCAGTTCAAGATCGCCGAGATGGCCACGCGGATCGAGCACGCCCGCCTCATGACCTACAAGGCGGCGTGGCTCAAGGACAAGGGGAAGGACTTCGCCATGGCAGCAGGCATGGCAAAGCTGTTCTCGTCTCGAATCGCCACCCTTGCGGCCGATGAGGCGGTCCAGATCCATGGGGGCTACGGCGTGATGGAAGAGTACCCGGTCGCTCGGTATTGGCGCGACGTCAAGATCGGTGAGATCGGAGAGGGGACGTCCGAGATCCAAAAGCTGGTTATCGCAAGGATGCTGGATCTCTAGACATCCCCGAGGCGCCGGCCCGGGCGAGGCTTTTGCCGCCGCCCATTCTGCGAGCGGCTATTCCGGAGCGGCCACGGCCGCAGGAATGAGCTCCTGCTCCAGCGGAGGCTCCTCTTCGTGCTCTCCGTGAAGCAGCGTAGGGTGGGACCGCGACCAGATCTCACCGGCGTACTTCCCGGCAGATACGGCGACGATGAGAACGAGACCGACGGCAAGTGTGAGATCCACTCGGGTCAGTCCGCTGATGTCGCCGGGTACGAGTACCGCTCGAAGCGGAAGCACTGACAGGATGGCGACGATGAGCGCCTCGGTGAAGTGCTCGAAGTAGGGCCCCGTGCCACGGCCCTGCCTGCTGAAGAAGAGCAGGTGCAGGAACAGCAGTGCGAACAAGGTCGGGATGAGGGCGACACAGAACACGAAGAACTCGTCATACCAGTTGCGGCTGATGTTCAGCGCAAAGGTGTCGCGGGCATTCGAGACCAGGTTCTGATAGGTAGCCGGCGAAGGACTGGTTCTGACATCGTAGGTGTTGCTCACCGTGCCTGCTTGGAGTGTGCGCACCTCACGATGGATGCCGGTCTCGAAAGAGGGCTTCATCCCGCTTGGAAATGCGAGACCAAGGGAGACGTTGGCGGTGTATCGATCCTGAGGATATTGCCCGGCGTATCCCTTCAGCGGAATCGTCACCGGAAACTCATGCACGCCCAGGATGGAGGCATTGTAGAGGGAACTGAGCTTGATGGGCTCGTGCAGCTCGAAATTCACGCCCGCGTTGGTGACGAGCATGCTTGCGTCGATGGTGTCGTTTGCAAATTTGCTGTAGGGAACACAGGAAGGACCGGCGCAATTGAAGACGGGTTTGCCGCCGAATGTCAGGAATGGAGGGACACCCGGGGGTATGATGACCTCCAGGGTTCCGGTGAGCTTGTCGTCCGAGGGAGACAGGGTGTCACCGATGAAGGTGATGTATGGCCGTTCCAACTCTCGAAGGCCCTGTTTGGACAGGTGTCCATGGTTCTGCAGCATGCTGGTCAGCAGAGAGCTGACATCCAAAGTCCTGGTGGTCTTGGGAATGGAAGATGCGGCTTGGGGCGAAGGCGTTCGGGTGAGGCTGCCGATCACGAGCGCCGCGGTGCTCGTCAGGAGCGCGAGAATGCCGATACCCAGCAGGGCGGCGAAGATGCGGTGGCGCAGGATAGCGGTTGGGGACAAGGCATTTCCTATGGCGGAGAATCGGCTGCCGTGAGGCAAATCAGGGCATTATATCGAAGCACATCGATGTTCAGCACCGCTGATCGGTCCTGAGAGTCCGGATGCAAGAGATCCGGCGGCTCGAGGAGATGCGCGCCTTCTCGGGCCACGCCCAATGCGAGGGTCGGTCGATCGGCTTCGTGCCGACGATGGGATATCTGCATGCGGGACACGCTCGGCTCATTGAAGAGGCTCGTTCCGAGAATGAGCTGATCGCGGTCAGCATCTACGTCAATCCCAGTCAGTTCGGACCCCATGAGGACTTCGGCCGCTACCCCCGCGACCTGGAGCATGATCGCGCTGTGGCCGCTCAAGCCGGCGGAGACATCCTCTTCGTTCCGGACGATGCTTCCATGTATCCAGGCGGATTGGCCGGCCAGGAGGTGTGGATCAACCCGGGCCGGCTCGCAGACCACCTCTGTGGCCCGTCTCGCCCGGGCCACTTTCGGGGTGTGGCAACCGTGGTCGGCAAGCTGTTCAACATCGTACGCCCCGATCGAGCCTATTTCGGCCAGAAGGACATGCAGCAGGCCATCATCATCCAACACATGGTGCGTGACCTGGCGATCCCGGTTAAAGTGCGCACCATCGAGACGGTCCGAGACCCGGATGGTCTGGCGCTGTCGTCGAGAAACGTCAATCTGACTGCCGAAGATCGAGCCGAGGCGCCTGCCCTCCGGGCGGCTCTGCTCACCGCGGACCGCTTGTACCGGCACGGCGAGCGCAACCCGGGCAGGCTCCTTGCGTCTGTTCGCAGCTTCATCGAGGCCCGAGCCCCGCGTGCGTCCCTCGACTATGTGGAGATTGTGGGCTTGGGAGACCTGCAGCCGGTTTCTGAGCCCCTCTCGCAACCCGCATTGCTCGCGATCGCCGCCTACTTTGGAGACACCCGTCTGATCGACAACATCACGCTGTCCACTGCTTGAGGCTCTCCAACTACATCAGTCAGTTGCGGGACATTGTCCAACGGGCTGAGGAGGAGGGAAGCGAGGTCATGAACCCCGCTCCCCGGGTGGCCCATCTTGCCTATCGATACAGGTCACCGCAACCTCCATCTCCTGGCTAAGAGCGGCCGCTCGAGAACGATCAAAATTCAGGAAATGTTCAGACGGCAGTCAGATAGCCTTCACTCCAGCCGCGGATCATGGAAGTGAAGGAAGCTTTGACAGAAGTGAGGTGACAGAAGTGGCCGGTCATCTGGCCGAATCCAATCGCTTCAACACAGCCGAGAGCTACGCCAACAGCCTGGTCGCAGCGCAGAAGCTTCAAGCGGATGCCTGGGAAGCCTTCAACGTGGCCTTCCACTCACCCGACGCCGAGCCGTACCGACAGGCCGGCCGCGATCTCTATCGAAAGGTGTTGGAAGAGCGCATTCGGGCCCTGTACCAACGTGGCGATGAGCAGAATCGCTTCCTCGATACGAATGGCGCTGCCTAGGTCGAGATCCTCCTTCCGCTCGTGCCGGGAGTCTCTGATTTCGAGCTCCCGGCACGCCTCCCATCTGGTTTCCTTCCGTGTTCTTCGTCGTGGCGACCGTGCTCGCTCCTTTAGCTCCGCGCTCTGGTCGGCGACCCAGGAGTGCGCCAAAGCGGCGGGCTGTCTCCCCTGGAGCCGCATCTAACGCTTCCGTCTTGGCGGTGGATGGAAGAAGCCTGGAAGAGATAGATCCTAGGCTTGTCTCGTCCGGTCGACCACATCCGACCAGAGACGAGGAGATGCCTCATGGCGATCGTGATGCGCATGGATTGGGACGGCATAACCGTGGATCAATACGACACGATCGAGGATCTGGTGGGGTGGCGGCGTGAGCCGCCACAGGGAGGGATCTATCACGTGGCCGCTATCGACCAAACCGGCCTTCATGTGACGGACGTTTGGGAGTCCGCTGAAGATTTTCAACGTTTCGTGGATACCCGATTGATGCCCGGCGTGGAGCAGATGGGCATTGCCGGTGAGCCTCGCGTCGTGGTGTACCCGGTCCACAAGATCTGGGCTCCGGCCAGCGGAGACAGGCAGATGGCCTAGAGAGTCGGCTTCGCGTCGGCCTTCTTGGCGGCCGCCTCGTATCGGAAATCTTGCCAACCATCAAATCGCAGGACGCCAAGGCGACCCAGCATGCCCACAGTCCAGTCGGTCTTCTGTGGACCGAAGGCGGGTAGGGCCATCAGTCGACGACCCAGGTCATCCGCCGACGATGACTCTGTCCAGACGCGGGCTGCATCGGCGTCAAAATCGTCGACGATCACCGATGCGAACCGCGAGGTAAGTTGAGCATACCGATTTGGAAAGCGATGGAGAGCCGGTTTCTGAGTGAAGGCGGCCTGGACGGCATCCGGCTCCGAGGCGAGACGGTTGATCTCGAAGTGTCCCAGTCTGCCCCGCAGTCGATACGGGATCGAGAAGGCTCGCCGAGTTTGAAACTGACTGTCGTAGAGAACGCCGAGCAGCAGCGCTGTCGAGTTCTCGGCGAGGAATAGATTCGCATCGTCATCGTCGGAGAGAGTAACCCCGCGGCCGGTACTCAGCGGTTCCACCCAGTCCAGACGTTCCAGCTTTGGCATGCCATCTCCGTGACGAGTATTGAGCCAGTATGACAAATGGACTGAGGGCTGAGGCAGGTATTCTGAGTGGGCGCGGAGACTTGGCCGAACCAGGAGGGTGCAAATGAACGGACAGATCGCGGTCTTTGGGGCCGGGTGCTTTTGGGGAGTCGAGGCGGCGTTCCGCGAGGTATCGGGCGTCATCTCCACACGTGTGGGCTACTCGGGCGGGCATCTGGAGCAACCGAGCTACGAGGATGTCTGCACGGGACGAACCGGCCACGCTGAAGTGGTCGAGGTGACTTTCGATCCGGAACGGGTCAGCTATGAGGAACTGCTCCAGGTTTTTTGGAAGGCGCACGATCCGACCCAGCTCAACCGGCAGGGGCCGGATGTCGGCGCGCAGTACCGGTCGGCGATATTCTTCGTGGACGAGAGTCAACGAGAGATAGCGGAGCGGTCAAAGACGGATGAACAGTCTCATCACTCTCGGCCGGTCGTAACGCAGATCGAGCCTCTCTCAACGTTCTGGGAAGCAGAAGATTACCACCAGCAGTATCTCGAGAAGCGAGGGCTCGCGACCTGCCGGATTGGGACGGCCGTCTGACGGCCGTCTGACGGCCCTTGCCACTCGGTCTGAGTCTTGAGGCGGGAGCCGGCAGGTCCGTACCGACTGAACCTCAGGCGATGATGACCACGCTCGGAGCCGGGTGGACCCAATAGCGCCGGCCGGAAATCACGGCCGGCCAGTGCCCGAAGACCTGCCGCCACTGCATGGGAGGCTGGTCCGAGTAGTGAGACGGCGCTGAAGGGTTGGGGAGGAACAGCTTGATTCCTCGAAACTCCACTCCATGCTTGATCTGTGGGCCGATCAAGCTGTGATAGGTCTCGGCTTTCAAGCCTGGTGAACCGAGTCCATCGGCGTTGATCACGAGGTCGACGTTGTGCAAGTGGGTACGGAGGCGCCACCGTTCAGGGATCATTTGGGGCTGGAACTGGTGCACCAGAAAAATCTTCTTGTGGGGAAGCCGCCGGCGCCAGACATAGCCGCCTAACATAGCCATCGTTCGATTGATGTCCTCGGCGGAGACAGAGCCGAAGGGGTAGCCCGGGGTCGAATAGCCGGGAACCAGATGGAACTCAGGATCGATTGCCACCTCAACGTTGTCGAAACGGAGGTAACCCCGTCGGATCATCCGCGCCACAGCGGCTTCTGGGGAAGTTGCACCAAGCTGGACGTCGAGTATGACGAGCCAGTGCATGCGGAGAGCCGGCTTGATGTACTGGTTCACGATGTTGACGCCGGTGTCATCCAGGTAGAGCAGGCAGCCGGGGGAGTCCGAACACGGCATGGCCAGCCCGTAGATGAGATGAATGGCCACGATCACCCGCCGCCCGCCGTCGTTGCCTTTCACGCCGGCCTTATAGGGCTGGACCTGTCGATGCATGGCGGTGATGCTACTGTCCATGCCCAGCCGTCCAAGGATGGGAGCAATGCCGAATCCTCTTCCGTAGATGCTGAGCACAACTGAATGCTTCAGCCATGACTCTGAGCCGGGCGGAGGGCGGTAGATCCCGCCTTCGCCGGCCGTAAGACGGCGAATTGCTCGCGACGAAGCCGGGTGTCGATCCGCGACACACGAGGCGAGAAGCAGAGCCCAAAGGCAGATTGAATTGGCCAGTACTGCCCGGCTTACCGCCCCTGATGTCACGGAATCGCGCCTCCGCCAACCCCATAATGGGGCATTACTGGCCCAGTCCTGTACGAGGGACTGTGCGGTCGAACAGGGCCGTTCTCGCGAGGTTCGCTGTCTGGAGAGAGTAATGACCGACGTGGTGATTGCGGCGCCGGTGCGCACGCCCTTTGGGCGGCTGCTGGGAACACTTAAAGACCTCACAGCCGTCGACCTAGGGGCTGTAGCGATTCAGGGCGCTCTGAATCGGTCCGGCGTCGCGTCCGACCAGGTCGATCACGTGATTATGGGCACGGTCGTGACGGCGGGTCAGGGCCAGGTGCCCGCACGTCAGGCGGCAATCCGGGCAGGGCTTCCGGTCCAGACACCCGCACTGACGATCAACAAAGTGTGTGCGTCGGGACTCAAGGCCGTCAACCTGGCCGCACAGATGATCAGGGCCGGGGATGCCGAGGTGATTGTGGCCGGTGGCATGGAGAGCATGACCCGAGCGCCGTTCCTCCTCATGGAAGGCAGAACGGGCTATCGGATGGGAGACGCGACCGTGTATGACGCCATGATGAAGGATGGTCTGTCCTGCCCGATTGGGGCGGTGGCCATGCACGAATACGGGAGCGCCGGCGCGGCTGAACACGAGATCAGCCGCGAACAGCAGGATTGGTGGGCATTGCAGAGCCAGCAGCGCTACCAAGCCGCTCTCTCCGCCGGAAGGCTGGATGAAGAGATCGTCCCCGTGTCTGTGCCCCAACGGCGTGGTGATCCGGTCATCGTCGATCGGGATGAGCAGCCAAGAGCGGATACGACATTGGAACGCCTTGCGAAGCTGCCGCCCCTGAAGCCCGGAGGCACGATCACCGCCGGAAATGCACCGGGGGTCAACGACGGTGCCGCTGCGATGCTGGTCATGAGCGCATCCAGGGCCAAAGAGCTCGGCGTGCGCCCAATTGGTCGGTTTGTCGCCATGGGTGAGGGGAACGACGAACCGGTCAGAATGGCCCGTGTGCCGGCCTATGCGCTCCGTGACGCATCCCGCAAGTCAGGGGTCCCGCTCGATGAGATCAAGCTGTTTGAGATCAACGAGGCGTTTGCAGCGGTCGCCCTGACCGTCATGCAGCTAGAGGGGATGGAACCCGACGAAGTGAATGTGAACGGCGGTGCCGTCGCCATCGGACACCCAATTGGCGCGTCCGGGGCGCGCATCCTGGGAACATTGCTGTATGAGATGCGCCGGCGGGGAGTGCAATATGGCGCCGCATCGATTTGCAGCGGCACGGCGCAGGGGGAGGCAACCATTGTGGAGCTACTTGCAGACGGGGAATCCGGATAGCCGCTCCGCCGCTGTGGGTGATGACGGGGATTAGACTCCGTTCGGGCTGAGGGGCAGTCGCACCGTGAAGGTGGTTCCCTCTCCGAGC
Organism: Pseudomonadota bacterium; assembly: GCA_021323865.1. GTDB lineage: Bacteria > Chloroflexota > UBA5177 > UBA5177 > JAJPKF01 > JAJPKF01. Next base: position 102,551 of record JAJPKF010000014.1, read on the forward strand.
CGCGATGTGACGTCGATGCTTCCTCCATGCGCCACGGTCAGCTCGTGGGCAATGTGGAGGCCGAGCCCAAGACCGCTGCCTCGGGTTTCATCCTTGCCGCGCACAAAGCGGCCGAAGATGGTCTTGAGGTCTTCCTCGGGGATGCCAGGTCCGTAGTCTTGAATGTGAATCTCGGCACGATTGCCCAGCTTTCGAACTCGGACGTCGATGTACTCGCTGCCGGCCGCGTGCTCCATGGCATTGTTCAGAATGTTGACCAAGATCTGTTCAATACGGGCGGGGTCGGCCGCTACACGTAGGGTCGAGCGGGGTTTATGCAATCGGATCCTTTGAGCGTCGCTGGTCGACTGGAGAGGCATGATGGTGTTCTCGACCAGCTCTACGAGGTCGATGGTTTCCAGAGAGAGTACGAGTTGGCCTGTCTCCAATCGAGATAAGTCGAGTAGTTCTCGGATGAGCGACTGCATCCGGCTGACCTGTTGGCGGCTCGTCTCGACATAACCACGTGTGCGTTCGTCCACGGTACCCTGACGGTGAATCATGGCCAGGTAGCCATTGAGAACCGTAAGCGGAGCCCGGAGCTCATGGCTCACGGCAGCGACGAACTGCTCTTGCAGTCGCCGAAGACTGCGATCGGTGATGTCACGAATTACGAGGACGCTGGCCGATTCTTCTTCACCGGCGGTCAACGGCTGGGCATTGACCTCGTAGTAGCTTGGGGCTCTGGTGTCGCCCGGAAGGGTGAATTCCAGACTGAACCGCTCTCCACGAGCGGCTCGAACGAACGGCGATTGCTCGGGTGGTATCAGGTTCCCCTCAGTGTCCCGAGGTCGAAATCGCTCCTCCCCGAACATCTGTTGATACGCGTCGTTCGAAAGCGTGATCTCTCCGGCGCGTGACACCACTACCACCGCGTCTGTCATATTGCTGAGCACCGCAGAGAGCCGAAGGCGCTCCAGCTCCGAACGCCGGCGCTCGTTCTCCAAGGACAGTGCCAAATCCTGAAGTTCCGCCGTGCGCGCCCGGAGATCCTCGTTGGTTGCGTTGAGCTCCTCGACCGTCGCCTGAAGCTCTTCGTTCAGCGTCTCGAGCTCCTCGTTGCTGGCCTGCAGCTCCTCGTTGAGAGTTTCGACCTCCTCACCGGAAGCCTGGAGCTCCTCGTTGATGGCTCGGATTTCTTCGTTCGTCACCCTCAATTCGGCATTGACGGTGTTCAACTCCTGGTTCGCTCGAAGTAGCTCTCGGTTCCGATCCTTGATTCGTTCCACGTGGGCGCTGTTTCGCTCTGACCCTGCCTCGATTTGGCGGAGGGCCGATTCCAGCTCCTGTCGCTGCAGCACATCGCCGGTTATGTCTGAGATGAGGAGGATCGCGGACTGCTCAGACCCGGATGCCGGCTGACGCTCGACGCTGCAGGTGATTCTGAGGTGCCGTTGCGGTTGGTCAAGGGTTTCGGCGGCACCGATCTCGGGAATGACCGACGCTCTGCCTTCCCGGAATGCCTCTTCGATAAGAGATCTGAGTCTACGGCCATCGACGTTTTGGGCGAGGTGGACCAGGTCCTCGCCGACCGCGGAACCATAGATGCCCAGCATTTCCCTGGCCGCCGAGTTCAGGCTTCGCACGTTGTACTGGCGATCTATCACCGCGATCCCGGCCGGCAAATGGAGCAGAAGCCGCTCGAGACGATCAACCCTGCTTGCCGGCCGAGCCCCGTTTCGTGCGGCAGAGCTGGGACCGACATAGGGCGCCAGGTCTTGAGGAGATGATGAAGACGCGACGCTTGGGCGGGTCGATCGCCGAATTGGGACGATCGAGGGAAACTTTCGACCTTCTCGACGGTAGATCTTCAGCTTGAGCTCTTCGACCGTGAAGTACTCCGAAAGGGGGTTCGTCGTCTCGGTCTTGCCGAGAACCAGATATCCTCCCGGTCGCAGTGCGAACCCAACCACCCTCAGCACGTGCTCCTGCAGGGGCGGTAGGAAGTACATCATGACATTTCGACACAAGAGCAAATCGATACGCGGGAATGGAGCCCGTTCGGCCAGATCGTGTTGTCCGAAGATCATGAGCCCGCGGATGGACCGGCGCACTTGGTATTCGCCGTCCAGGTCGGTAAAGTACTTGTCACGCAGCTCCGGCGGAACGGACTCCAGAGCGGACGCTGAGAACACCCCTCGGCGTGCGAATTCGATGGCGTCGCCGTCGAGGTCACTGGCAAAGATGCGAACGTGATAACCAGGCAGTTGTTCTCCCAGCGCCTCGGCTAGGAGTATGGCCAGTGAGTAGGCTTCCTCCCCTGTGGAGCAGCCGGCAGACCAGAATCGTAGCTCATTGCCTCGCGATCGTGACTCTTCGATCAGCCGCGGCAGCAGCTGGTCCCGAAGATACTCGAACAACTCGGTGTCGCGGAAGAACTCCGTCACTTTGATCAGAAAACTGCTGATCAGTCGCTGATACTCTTGAGCATTCGCCTCGAGATACTGGGCATATTGACTCACCGTCGACTGCCCGGTTACCGCCATACGTCGCTGAAGTCGGCGAATGATTGTCGGGCTCCGATATTGGTCGAAGTCGATCCCATGCCGATCTCGTAACCTGGCGATCAATCGGTCGAACTCGGAGGCCTCACGTCCGTCGGCAACGCCTGATGAGCGGCTCAGGAGGTCGACGAGCAGGGCCGGCATGTCCTCCATAGTGGAGCTGGCATCGACTACCGATGGACTCAGTGATAGTGGCAGGGCCGGAAACCTGGCGGTCTCGGGATCCTGAATCACTACCGTCCCGTTGTGTTCCTTCACGCGAAGACAACCGGCCGGGCCATCCGACCCTGTCCCGGTCAAAATGACGGCGATCAGGTTCTCCTTGAAGACCTCTGCTGCGCTGCTCAGCAGACGATCGATTGAGGGGCGGGGGCCGCCGTCCGAGGGGGTCTCGAGACGAACGTCGTGGTCACTGATCTCTACGTTGAAGTTCGAGGGGACCACGTAGATGACGCCGGCAACAAGATCCTCTTGGTCCTCCACAGTGATGACACTCAGGCAGGTGTTTCGGGTCAGAATCTCGCGCAGCCGGCTAACGCGCTGTGGAGCAAGATGCTGAGCAATGACGATCGGCGCCGAAAAGTCGCTCGGCAGCTTCTGAACGAGCCGTGTCAGGGCTTCAATCCCGCCGGCCGACGATCCGACGACTACCAGCTTCTCGGGCGCTGTCTCCGCCATGTCCCCCCCTGTGCGCTTGATTCTCGCTTGACGCGCGCCAATCCCTCAAAGCCATCCCTCATCCTCACCGATCGGGGACCCCGCGGCCGAGAAGACCGACAGGAGAGGGACTTTGGATGAGCAGAGAGCTTCCGCTTATGTCACCGAACGTGTGGATGATCAGACTGGAATCGGGTCGAATGCCGGCGTCGTTACTTGACTCCCCTTGCGCATGCGCAAGCGAACGTGGCGCGACGCGGTACGACCGGAATAATGGGGAAGCCCAACAGGGAGTTGCTGTGGACTGGAAACTGGACCCGGAAGCGCAGAGCGTTCTCGACATGGTTCGGGAGTTTGCGGAGCGGGAGGTTCGGCCGCGCGCCCACGATATCGACGAGACGGCCGAATATCCGGAGGACCTGGTTCGAAAGATGGCGGAGCTGGGGCTGATGGGCATCCCCTTCCCGGAGGAATACGGGGGAGCCGGCCTAAGCTACGTGACGTTCGCCCTTGTGGTGGAGGAGCTATGCAAAGCCTGTGCATCTACCGGTTTGATCATGGACGTGAACATCTCGCTCTTCGGGGAGCCGGTCTGGCTTTTTGGAACCGAGGATCAGAAGCAACGGTACCTACGGCCCATCTCCACTGGTGAGGCGCTTGGCGCCCTGGCCATGACGGAGCCGGAGGCCGGGTCAGATGCCGCCTCGATTCGCACGAACGCCCGCCGCGAGGGTCAGTCCTACCGCCTCAATGGAAGAAAGATCTTCATCACCAACGGTGAAAAGGCTGATTTCTACGTAGTAACGGCTAAGACGGATCCGAATGCCGGATCCCGGGGCATCACCGACTTCATTGTCGAAAAGTCATGGCCCGGAGTGTCTTTCACCACCCACTATGAAAAGCTCGGCATCCGCGGCTCAACGACCACTGACATTGTGTTTGACGACGTCGAAGTACCTGCCGCCAACCGGTTGGGTGAGGAGGGCATGGGCTTCAAGATCACCATGGACACGCTGGACGCCGGCCGTATCGGCATCGCCGCACAGGCAATCGGCATTGCCAGGGCCGCGCTCGAGGAGGCAGTGACCTACGTCAAGGAGCGGAGGCAGTTCGGCAAACCAATCGCCGACTTCCAGGGAATCAAGTTTGCGATCGCGGACATGGCGACGCAGATCGAGGCGGCCCAAAGTCTGATGCTCCAAGCCGCGTACCTTCGAGACAAGGGCATCCCATGTGCTCGAGAGTCGGCCATGGCGAAGCTCTACGCCGGCGACATGGCCATGGCCGTAACCGATCAGGCGGTGCAGCTCTTCGGTGGATACGGATACATGCGTGAGTATCCGGTGGAGCGTCACATGCGAGATGCCAAGATCTGTCAGATCTACGAGGGCACGCAACAGATCCAGCGGCTCGTCGTGGCCCGACAACAGCTGGCTGCTCTGTCATGATCGTGGAGCTTACTGAAGACCAGAAGGCCATTCGCGACGCCGTCCGCGAGTTCGTGCAGGAAACAGTAGCGCCTCGGGCGGCAGAGATCGACGCGTCGGATCAGTTCCCGGCGGACCTTGTTGAAGCTGCCGCTCGTCTGGACCTACTCGGCATTGTCATTCCCGAAGAGTATGGTGGCGCCGGCCTGGATCACGTCTCCTTCGCCCTGTTCGTCGAGGAGGTCGCCGCGGAGTCGGGCAGTCTGGCGGTGATTCTCGACGTGCACACCTCAGTGGGCAGCGAGCCGATCCTTTTTGCCGGAACGGAAGACCAGAAGCGGCGATACCTTCCGCGCATGGCCGCGGGCTCGAAACTCGGAGCCTTTGCCCTCTCCGAGCCGGAAGCCGGCTCAGATGCCGCAAGTCTGCAGACCACGGCGGTACCCGATGGCGACGGCTGGCGGCTCAACGGAACGAAGACCTTCATCACCAACATGGGTGTGGCGGACGTCTACATCGTGCTGGCGCGTAGTAATGACCATGCCAGAGCCGCCGGAATCTCAGCCTTCATCGTGGATCGGGATACGGCGGGACTCGAGTTTGGCGCCCCGATGGAGAAGATGGGCCTGCATGGATCGCCCACCGGCGAAGTGATCATGCGCGACGCGTACGTTCCTGGCGAGAACCTGTTGGGTGCTGAGGGAGATGGGTTTCGCATTGCCATGAAGGCGCTCGACCGTGGTCGCATCGGCATCAGCGCTCAAGCGATCGGTCTCGCCCGCGGCGCTATGGACAAAGCGGCTCGATACGCCTTGGAGCGGCGGCAGTTCGGTAAGGCCATCACCGATCAGGAGGCGATTCAGTTCACGATTGCGGACCGGTACACGGAAATCGAGGCGGCCCGGCTCCTTACCCTACGGGCCGCGGCCGCCTGTGACGCCGGCGAGAACTTCACGCGCATCGCCTCGATGGCCAAGATGTTCTCTACGGATGTCGCCATGCGCGCGACCACGGATGCCCTGCAGCTCTTCGGGGGCTATGGCTACATCAAGGAGTACCCGGCCGAGCGCTACTTTCGAGACGCCAAGGCGACGCAAATCTACGAGGGCACGAATCAGATCCAACGCTTGGTTATTGCCCGCGACATCCTCGCTGGCGGCTGAGCGAATCGCACACGTCATGATGTGCGCGGCCGCACTCCAATCCGTGGTTCTGACTGGACGGTGACTGTATGGCCATAGCGGCAGCATCCCAGAACCTCGTGGACGGCATCTTGGCAGGGAGCCACAGGGCGGCAGCGAAGGCGATCTCACTCATCGAGAACGACGAGCGGGCTTCGGAGCAGCTCATCCGACGCCTCTATCCCCAAACCGGAAACGCCTATACCGTGGGACTAACCGGGCCACCCGGGGCTGGCAAGAGCACGCTCGTCGACGACATCGCACAGATCGCACGGGGCGACGGAGAAAGCGTGGGCATCATCGCCGTGGATCCAAACAGCCCATTCAGCGGCGGAGCGATTCTCGGCGACCGCATTCGGATGATGCGCCACACCGTCGATCCGGACGTCTTTATTCGGAGCATGGGGAGTCGGGGCCACCTTGGCGGCCTCGCCGTTGCCACCTCGCAAGCGAGGGACGTGCTCGACGCTCTTGGGATGGGGTACGTGATTCTCGAGACCGTCGGCGTGGGGCAATCGGAGCTGGAGGTTGCAGAGCTTGCGGATACGACCGTGGTCGTGCTGATGCCTGGTCTGGGCGACTCAGTGCAAACCATCAAGGCCGGGATCATGGAGATAGCCGATATCTTCGTTATCAACAAGGCGGATCACCCTGCATTGGCCAGGACGGCGGCCGACCTTCGAGAGCTCCTGCGTCTCGATCCCCGGCAGCGGGCTTGGACACCGCCCATCGTGAAGACGGTGGCCACAAACGAGGATGGGGTTCACGAGCTTTGGCAAGCGATTCTCAAGCATCGTCGCTTTCTGGAAGAGAAGGGGGGTTTGAAGGAGCGCCGCCGCCGGCGCTTGGAGCGCCAGGTGGTCGAAATTGCCGCCCGGCGGCTCCGAGAGGAAGTTCTCGTGCCAAGCACTGAGGCGTCGGGGTTCCGCCGCGCCGTGCAGGCGGTCACCGACCGGAGACTCGATCCCTATGCGGCCGCGGACCAGCTCATGGAAGAGGGAGCCAAGCGGGTTGCGGCAGGCTCGTAGCGGGACGATCCCGCCCCGCCATTTCCCCTGTCAGAATGGACTGCCGGCCATCCCATGGGCCGCTAGACTGGTCTCGCGAGGTTCCAGGTGATCTCTGAAGACGAAGCTGCCATTCGCGACAGATACCGCGAGTGGCTTGAACACTACGGCCGCGACCGCGACGAGAAGTTCTCGACCGTCTCCGATCAGGTCATCGAACCGCTGTACAGCCCGCTTGATCTACGTGAAGACGATTTTCTTCATGGCATCGGCTTCCCCGGTCAATTTCCCTTCACCCGGGGGATCTATAACAACATGCACCGCGGACGCCTGTGGACAATGCGACAGTTCGCTGGGTTCGGCTCGGCACGTGAGACAAATCGGCGGTTTCACTATCTCCTCCAACAGGGTGGGACGGGCCTGTCTGTGGCCTTCGACAATCCCACGCTTATGGCAGTCGACTCGGATGACCCTCGTGCACTGGGCGAGGTGGGGAGAACGGGGGTTGCCATCGACTCGCTGGCCGACATGGAAACCCTGTTCGAAGGCATCCCACTCGATCGAGTGAGCACCTCCATGACCATCAATGCGCCGGCAAACGTACTGTTTGCTATGTACATTGCCGTGGGTGAGAAGCAGGGGGTGCCGCCAGAGAAGCTGAGCGGCACGAATCAGAACGACATTCTGAAGGAGTACATCGCCCAGAAGGAATGGGTGTCCCCTCCAGGCCCCTCCGTCGATCTCGTGGTCGACAGCATCGAATATGCGAGCCGGCATGTCCCTCGCTGGAACCCGGTGAGCATCAGTGGCTACCACATTCGGGAGGCCGGCTCAACCGCTATTCAGGAGCTGGCGTTCACCCTCGCAGACGGCATGACCTACGTCGACGCCTGTCTGAACCGAGGAATGCACGTGGACTCATTCGCTCCGCGCCTCTCCTTCTTCTGGAACTCACACATCGACTTCTTCGAAGAGGTCGCCAAGTTTCGGGCTGCGCGCCGAATCTGGGCTCGTCTCATGCGCGACAAGTACGGCGCTGCGAATCCGAGGTCCTGGCTCATGCGGTTCCACACCCAAACTGCCGGCGTGTCACTGACGCTGCAGCAGCCGGAGAACAACATCGTACGAACCGCCCTGGAGGCCCTGGCGGCGGTATTGGGCGGGACGCAGTCCCTGCACACCAATTCCATGGATGAGGTCTACGCCCTCCCGACCGAGAAGGCTGTGCAGATCGCGCTTCGTACCCAGCAGGTGATTGCCCACGAGACCGGGGTGATCAACACGGTCGATCCCCTGGGTGGCTCCTACTTCGTCGAATCGCTCACCGATCGAATGGAGGACGGAGCCAACAGATACTTCGGCCAGATCCAGGAGCTGGGGGGAGTCATACCAGGGATCGAGCAAGGCTTCTTCCAAAAGGAGATTGCGGATGCCGCCTTCCACTACCAGCAGCAGCTCGACAACAAAGAAAAGGTGATTGTCGGGGTCAATGACTTCGTTGCCCAGGAAACGGACGAGATCCCCATACTGAAGATCGACCCGGAGATCGAGCGATCACAGGTTGCGAGGCTCCGGGAGGTGCGAGCCGCCCGCGACAACGACCTCGTCGAGCGACGCTTGCACTGCCTCTCGGAGGCCGTCTCCCGGCATGAGAACTCCATGCCCTACATCCTCGAGGCAGTTCGGGCATACGCGACCGTCGGCGAAGTGACCGAAGCAATGAAGTCGGTTCACGGCACCTGGCGAGAGCCGGTGTTCGTGTGAGCTCCCGATGAAACCGACTGATGGTTGAGCCCGTGAGCGGCCGCCGCATTCGGATACTCATGGCCAAGGCGGGCCTGGACGGCCATGATCGGGGAGTGAAGGTGGTGGCGAGGGCTCTCCGGGATGCCGGTGTTGAGGTGATCTATACGGGTCTGCATCAGACGCCTGAGCAGGTTGTGTCCGCGGCAGTGCAGGAGGACGTTGACGGCATCGGCCTCAGCCTGCTTTCGGGCGCTCACATGACGCTCTTTCCTCGCATCCTGGAGCTACTCAAGGAACGGGGAGCCGCCGACATCGTGGTGTTTGGTGGCGGAACGATTCCTCAAGAAGACGCCGAGATCCTGAAGCAGGCCGGGGTGGCGCAGATCTTTACCCCCGGCACCTCGACCGATACGATTGTGGGCTGGGTCAAGGAACGGTTCGGAGGGAGGACGGCGGCAGCCTAGCCCGCGGCTCGAAGTCGTCTCGAGTGGCTGCCGTTTCTACGAAAGTGCGGCTCTGGCGATGAGGACCGCCATGAAGATGGGAAGCGCCGCGAAGGAGCCGAGGATCAAGGTGAGTGCGGGCGCCATGCTGACCAGCAGCTCCGGTGAGAGGCCGCCGGAGGTATTCCCGCCGCCGAACCTTCGGTAGGCTTTCACGGTGATCCAAATGGCCAGTGCAAAGACGGCGGCGAAGTACGCAGAGACCGCGGCCGTTTGCACTGTGTCGAATCCGAACGCCCGCGTGAATACGTAGCCCTCGGCAAACCAGATAAGGCCTGCGGCGGCCAGGTACGCAAGCGTTCTCCAGTGTCTCAGCACCCGGGATTATCCCATTCTGGCCAGCACCTCGCTACAATACGGCATGCTCGCCGGACTCCTATATGCCCTGGCCACCGGGTTCGATCTGCTGACCACGGGAGTCGCACTCCACCTAGGCCTCCACGAGGGCAACCCGATCGTTGCGCCATTCGTAAGTAAGTACGGGCTGCTTCCCCAGTTGGCGCTCAGCGCCGCTCTGTGCAGCGTCCTCTGGTGGTACGCCGTCCGGGGCGGCTCCAAGCTGGTTTATGTGCTGGCGGGCCTTCGTTGGATTGTCGTGGGCAACAACGCGTTTCAGCTTGCCACGACAAACCATCTGGCGATGCTCATCCGCTAGCCTCCGTCGGGGTCGCGTTCGCATCTCATCGGCGAGCGAGACATAATGAAGAGACGGAGCATGCTGAGGGGCCGGAAAAATGAAGAGCTGGATTTGGGTGCTGGCGGTCGCGGATACTCAGGACCAAGTCGGCACGTGCTTGTCGGTGTTTCAGGATCGACCGAAAGCCCAAACAGCCTTCCGCGAGGCCTTGCGCCGGTACGGCGGAAACCGCCGCTATGACATCAGGCTTGCCTGCGTGACCTCCGTGGACACCTTCCTACGATCGAATCCTCAATATCGCCCCGTGGAACATCACGAGGTAACGATCAGCGCCTAGCGCTGACCCTGGCAAGTCGCAGGACCGCGTTCCCTGCGCCGTGTCGAACTTCCGGGCTGCCCGCATGGCCCGGCTGACGTCGCCTCTCACGCTGGGTGGACTTCCCCCGTGGTCAATGCCCAACGGCCTCCACACCCAGCTCACAACCGACGCCCTCACCATGGCACTCGAGGCCAGACGGCCGGCTCCCGGACTCGTCCACCACTCCGATCGAGGCTGCCAGTACACCTGCGAGGCGTACGGCCGGGTCCTCGAGAGGGGGCGCTGCCTGCAGAGCGTCAGCGGAAGCGAAACCGCTGCGACAACGCGGTCGCGGGAGCTTCTTCTCAAGGCTCAAGCTCGACCTTATGTACCGCCGCCGCTGGCACAGGAGGGCCGATGCCAGACAGGCCCTCTTCGAGTACGTCGAAGCTTACTACAATCGCCGGCGGCGCCACTCACTCCTGGGGCAGCTCAGTCCCGAAGCGTTCGAATATCGTCACCATCAACGCACGGCAGCATAATCAACCTGTCTGCGAAAAGGCGGGAAGCCCAATTGCCCAAGTTCTGCGTGGCGTCGGGCTTCCTTGCAATCCTGATAGTTGTCGAGAACTTCGTCCTTGCCTCCATCGTCCACTTGAACCAAAACTCTGCAACCTGGACCAAAACTCATCTCCACGTAGTTGGTTGTGGTGCAAAGCCCAGCTAAGATAATGAGTCGTCGCTCTACACGCCGACTCCTAATCTGATTGGAAAGTGCCTCGCCGCCTGTCGCCAACCGCATCTTGACGTTCTCGTGTCGAGGCGGTATCTTATTAGTGCGAAGAGTACTAGGGTGCGCGTCGCAATTCTATCGGACATGGACGTTCCGCGCGAGGGCATTCGCGTGTGGGTGGCTGCAGGTGGCCACGATGTAGTCCACTCTGGGCCGCTGACGGCCTTCGATAGCGGCGTCTCCGGCGCCGGAGCCGATGTAGCAATCCTAGTGACCTATCCCGACGGGAACAGCGTGAGCTATGGGTACGACAGCCAGGGGAACCTGGCCACCGAGACCGACGGCAACGGCGACGAGATGAAGTACGTCTGGGACCAGGCCGGCAACCTGGCGAGCGTCACCTACCCGGACGGGAACACCGTGGCCTATGCGTACGACGGACAGGGACGGATGTCCTCGTTGACCGATTGGCTGGGGAACACCACCGGCTTCAAGTACGACTCGGGGGGCAATCTCACCGAGACCGACTACCCGAACTCGACGGTCACCACCTACGGCTACGACTCGGCCGAGCGCTTGAACAAGATCGCCACCACCAAGAGTGGCGTGGCCCAGTTCAGCTTCGACGCCTCGGGGAGCAACGGCAGCCTCAACCCCGACGGCAGCATCAAGAAGTTCAGCACCGTCCAGATCGCCGGCTACAACCTGAC
>JAJPKF010000025.1 GCA_021323865.1 Pseudomonadota bacterium
GGCTAGTGGAGCAGAATCGGTCGACGCAGCGGTATCGACCGGGAGCTCCGGAGGAGGAGCAGCGCCTCATCCGGGCGATGAACGAGCTGGCGGGGAAGCACCCCCAGCTTCTCGTGGAGTTCGCCCAAGGCAAGCGTACAATCGTCGCTTCTTTCCCTTAGTCGCTAACTCACGCGTTGTCTCGAGCGCCACAAGTCAGAAGCATCGCGGCGTGGGCACAACCGTACGTCGGAACGCTGTGCCGACATCGCCGGGCGAGGCGTCCGCCTCAGCCGCCCTCCGTAGCCTCCAACGCCGGCGCGGTGAGATCGATGGCAATCTCTTCGGCCCGTGCCTCTCCTCCCGTCATCAGGAGCCCAAGCCGGCCTTCGTCGACGCTGCCCGCGCGGAACACACCCATGACCTGACCCTCGTAGATCACGGCGATGCGGTCGGCCAGCGCCATCACCTCATCCAGCTCCGCCGAAACCAGGAGGATGGCCACGCCCTGCTCGCGCTTCTCGATGAGGCCCTTGTGCACGAACTCGGCTGCCCCGACGTCCAGACCGCGCGTGGGCTGAGAGGCGATGAGGAGTGATGGGTTCTCGGAGAACTCCCGAGCGAGCACCACCTTCTGCTGATTGCCCCCGCTGAGCGTGCCCACGGGCGCATCGGGTCGTGGCGGCCTGATATCGAACTCCGGGATGAGCTTTCGCGCGTTGGCCATGATCCGGCCCGGGTCGAGCACTCCGCGGCGGGAGAAGGGCGCCGTGTCCTCGACACCGAAGATGAGGTTGTCGGCCACCGAATAGGTCAGGATCAGCCCGCGTTCGCGCCGGTCCTCGGGAATGAAGCTGACGCCCATCCGCCGGATCTGCTTGGGCGTGCGATGGACGAGGGCCCGCCGCTTCCCCTTCCGGTCGCGCAGCAGGATTTCGCCCGAGACCACGGATCGTAGGCCCGTCAACGCCTCGACCAGCTCCGATTGGCCGTTCCCCTCCACACCGGCGATGCCCAGGATCTCTCCCGCGTCGACGTGGAAGCTCACGCCTCGGAGCGCCTCCACCCCACGGTCCGACTGGCAGTGCAGGTCCCGAACCTCGAGCACCGTGTCCGCCCCACCGACCGTCTGTTTCTCCACACTGGGCATGACGTCACGGCCGATCATGTGGCGCGTGATCTCGACCGGATTGGTCTCTGCCGTGGTCAGATTGGCCACCACCTTGCCGAGCCGGAGCACGGTCACCTGATCCGAGATGGCCATCACCTCCTTGAGCTTGTGGGTAATGAAGATGATGGTCTTCCCCTTCTTGGCCAGGTCGCGGAGGACGACGAACAGCTCCTCGGTTTCCTGCGGAGTCAGAACGGCAGTGGGCTCGTCGAAGATCAGGATCTCGGACTGTCGATAGAGGATCTTGAGGATCTCGACGCGCTGCTGCAGTCCCACGGGGAGGTTCTGGACACGGTCGTCGGGGTTGAGCTTGAGCCCGTACTGGTCCGACAACCGCCGCACGACCTCCCGGGCTCGGCGCTTGTCGAAGAGACCAGAGCTGACGGGCTCGGTGCCCAACACCACGTTCTCGGCCACAGTGAAGACGGGAATGAGCATGAAGTGCTGATGCACCATGCCGATGCCGGCCCGGATGGCATCGCGGGGACTGTGAAACCGGATGGGCCGGCCGTCACGAAGGATCTCGCCGCCGTCCGGCTGCAGCAAGCCGGAAAGAACGTTCATGAGGGTGGACTTGCCGGCGCCGTTCTCTCCCACGATGGCCAGAATCTGGCCCGGATAGGCGGCCACGCTGACCCGATCGTTGGCCACCAGAGGGCCGAACCGCTTGGTGATCTCGCGAGCGGCGACCGAGGGGGTCGCTGCGGGCGCGGCGGGCCCGGTCATCTAGGCACTTTCGGCAGGGTCGTAGGGTAATCCATCGGCGGCCGGCGGTATGGACCGGCCGATCAGGCCGCCCACGGCGAGGATGGTGATCACATAGGGCAGCATGTTGAGGATGTACACGGACACCTGGTACGAGCCGACCGTTAGCTGGCCGGCCAGGGCGATGGCCAGCGCCTGTCCAAAGCCGAACAGCAGGCAGGCGCCCATGGCGCCGAACGGCGTCCACTTGCCCACGATCATGGCCGCCAGGGCGATGAATCCACGGCCGCTGGTCATGTTGTCACTGAAGAGGCCGTGGGGCCCGTTCAGCGCCAGATAGGCGCCGCCCAGGCCGGACAGGCCGCCCGACAGCGTCACCGCCAGATACCGCAGCCGCTGCACGTTTATGCCGGCCGTATCGGCGGCGCGTGGATGTTCCCCCACAGAACGGAGGCGGAGCCCGATCCTGGTCCGGAACAGGAAGATGTGCGCCAGCACCACGGACAGAAAGGCGAGGTAGGTGATGGGGTTCTCCTGGAACAGGATGGGGCCGAGGGACATGAACTTGATCGAGCTGAGCACCGGCACATTCCAGTTGGGGATACCGGCCAGATTGCCCGGCGTTCCCTGGGAGCCGTAGAGGGTGTAGTAGAGGTAGCTGGTCAACCCCAGGGCCAGCAGATTGATGGCCATGCCGGTCACCACCTGATTGGCATGGAAGCGGATCGAGGCCCAGGCGTGCAGGCCGGCGATGAGGCACCCTGCCACGATGCCGCCGACGACTCCCACCAGCGCCGCCTCCCACGGTGCGAGGCCCGCCAGCGATGCCGCCTTGTCGGTCACGTAGGCGCTGAAGAACGCCGCGACCAGCATCATCCCTTCCATGGCGATGTTGACCACGCCGGAGCGCTCAGAGATGGTACCGCCCATGGCCGCCAGGACGAGGGGGGTGGCCGACACCAGCGTTGTCTCCCACAGGAGCGGGTTGGAGAGCACGCTGCAGGCCTCGGCGCTGCAGAATGTCCCACCCAGGAAGAGCAGGTGGAAGGCGATCATACCGCCGCTCGCTCAGCCGGAACGTCCGCCTCTGGCCGAGCCGTGCGGAACCGCATCACGCTGTATCCGCGATGGCTCAGGAAGCGCACCAGCGCCTCCGCTCCCACGAAGAAGATGATCAACCCCTGAATGATGGAGATGATGTGGGTGTCGATGCCGGCGGTCGCCTGCATGTTGATGCCGCCGTGATCAAGCGCGCCGAAGAGAATGGCGGCCAGGATCGCGCCGATCGCGCTGTTCTTTCCCAGCAGAGCCACGGCGATGGCGTCGAACCCGAAGGTGAAGTTATCGAAGGTGTCCTGGAGCTGGCCCCCCACGCCGCACACGTAGGAGACGCCGGCAAGGCCCGCGAACGCGCCCGAGATGAGCATCGTCAGCAGAATGGTGCGATTCACGTTGATTCCCGCGTAGCGAGCGGCCTTGATGTTGAAGCCGGTGGCACGGATGGCGTATCCCAGCGTGGTGCGGAACAGGATGAACCAAAAGATGACTCCACAGACGAGCGCCAGCAGAAAGGCGGCGTTCAAGCGGGCGTTGGCGACCAGCCATCCGGGCACGATGACGGGGAAGGTGGCGTTCACACCGCGGGAGACCGGATTGCCGGCCAGCGGGCCCTCCAGGGGGCCGGGAGTGCCCGTGATGGAATTGATCAACATGTAGTGCATCAGGTTGAGCGCCACGTAGTTGAGCATCATGGTGGTGATGACCTCGTGGGCGCCCCGATAAGCCTTGAGCAGCCCGGGCACCGCCGCCCAGAGGGCGCCGGCCAAGGTCGCCGCCAGGACGCAGGCCGGCAGCAGGACCCATCCCGGCCAGGTGAAGGTGATGCCAACCGCCGTGGCGGCCATGGCGCCGGCATAGAGCTGGCCCTCGGCCCCGATGTTGAAGAGGCCGCCCCGAAACGCGAAGGCGACCGCGAAGGCGGCGAAGATCAGCGGAATCGAGGCGACCAGCGTCTCCTCGACATCGTAGGGCGTACCGAACGCGCCCACCAGCAGATCCCAGTAGCCGGTCAGGGGAGCGGTAAAGCTCTTGAGGGCGACTCCCATGACGATGCCGCCGATGATGAGGGCCAGCAAAATGGCCATCAGCGGAACGCCGAGCTGTCCCAGCGCCGTGTACCAGGGCGACCGTCCGGCCTCGGGCAGGGCCGCCGGCGGAGACGGGGACGTGGCCTGAGTGGTATCGATCACACGCGCTCCCGGGTGCGCAGGCTGGGTCTGAATCGACTATATCAAGTGGCCCTCGAGTGGGCGGAGCCGCGGCATACCGGCAGGACCGAGATGGGCGTCACCGGTGCCGGCCTGGTAGATCGAATCGCTGACAGGGCGTGACTCAACGCGACGCTCTTAGGCCCCGACGAGGCAGGCGGAATAACCCGGCGAGTCGAGTTGTCCGGCGCGCGCCGGACTTCCCCGCGGGCCGTGCGTCGATGCGGGCTCTTCTGCATCTCCTTGCAGTGCAACCCGGAGAAGTTCATCCGCATGCAATCGCGGCCGGCGGACGGCGACAGTCAACCGGTTCCTCGGGCATACCGTAGAGCAGCGTGCCCGCGGCGCCTCCCGGCGCGTGCCGGGACCTTCGTGGGCGCCGGACTGCTGCATTACGCCCCCGATACGACCGGCGCCACGCTGGGCTTGGGCCCAGCCGACGTCCCGGGTGCTTCACGTGGCGTTCATCATGGTGGCTTATAATTCGCTTTGTAGGTTGGCTCCAGCCAACGGATTGGACGCGATGTCCCGGCCGGCCGGCACGCCGTCATGTCAGGCGCCGGAAGGCGAGAGCCGTGAGAGTCTGATCGAGCGGGTACTCTCGAACCTCCCGGGCGCCGCCGGTCCCTGCCGTGATCCCCCGCCTGGACGGCCATGGACGGCGGCTCAAACTCGTGTCCTAAGCCACACCACCTTTTCGTTCGGCTGCCGCGAGGCGGCCTTGAAGGTCCCCAATTAGGAGGATTCCGTGCGTATCAACCGTCGCTTTACGTGGTCTATCGCTCCGGTACTCGCCCTCGCCGTCATGTTCAGCTTCTCCTTAGGAGTCGCGGCCCAGGGCCGCGGCCATCATGCCGGACAAGGGCCGTCGGCCGGTGACCCGAGCATCATCTTCACCTTCGACGGCAAGCCGGTCGGGAAGCCCATCAGCGGGCCGTCCCAGGCCAACAACTTCGAGGTTTTCTGGAAGGTCGGGCACTGCGTCAAGGCCCTCCAGCTGCCACCCGTGGCCGTGGAATGGACGTACCACGGCCTGCTCATCGCGGGCGACCCGCCGCTTTCGCCCTGCCGGGCCAATGACGTCAAGATCGTTTGGCGCCCGATCAAGACCGCCGCCGGACTCGACAACGCCGTCGTCGCGGCCTTCTGGACCTACCATCTCAAGGACATCAAGAAGATCCGGCTCCCCAACGGTGGGCTCGTCAATTCCTTCGGCGGCCAGCCGCAGACCGCCCCCTACGCCGATGACGCCTGCTTCGAGCTGAGCTACATCAAGACGGGCATCGCCAAGGCCATCTGGACCCTCAACGAGAAGCCTCTCGGAAAGCCCATCCCGGTACCTTATGTACCCGGAACAAAGCGGCACGCCAACGACGTCTGCTGGTACGGGTACGGCTCGCCCGGCTAGAGCAGGCCGCGCATTCACGGTCGGCCGGCCGGTTCATGCGGCCATGCATTGGCGACATGAGTCGTGCTTATAAGTGCGACTGACTTCGAGGCTGGAGAACGGAAGGAGGGCTGGCGACGATCGCCAGCCCTCCGACGTCAGCCGGTCTGCTCGTTAACCGCGCCTCTCCGGCCGTCCCGTGTTGCCCTCGCGGCGCTCTGGAGGCATCTGCCCGGGAGGCGGCGGAGAACTGGGCGGCGGGAAGATCTGTCCCTGCTTCGGATGTAGCGGCCCGACGGGAACATCAGGCCCCCTTCTTTGAGTGCGTGGGTCGTTCCAACGCATCGATTTGCCCTTTCTCCTCGGGAGATCAGCGTTCGCGGCGTATTGGGACCACCCACGAACAGCGCGCCGGCCTCATCGGCCAAGGAGCCCGGACACCCGCCGGTATTTACCAAGTGTTCACCTTCTGTTGACCCGCCGTTTACCGAAGCGGTCATAGTCTCGGGTGAGTCTCGGCGAAGGGGGGAGCGGCCGCGCTCCCGGCGCCCGGCTCGGCCGAAATCAGCCATCGAGGGAGGAACCCTATGAGGCAGATCAGTCGTGCCCTGGCGATCCTGGCCGGTGCCATCGTATGCATCGGCCTACCTGCCGCTACCGCTTCCGCCAGCGTATCCATGTCGTCGAACGATCACGGGCGGGTGCTCGTCGTCGCTCCGGTGGGCGACACGTCCTGTGGCGAGACCACCCCGTACCACACCATTCAGAGCGCCGTGACGGCGGCATCGGCCGGCGACGAAGTCTTCGTCTGTCCCGGTGTCTATCCCGAGCACGTGGTCATCGACAATTCGGGACACTCCCGGGACAACCTGGATCTGGAGGGGGCGGACGTGCGCAACACCTTCGTCCAATTCCCGCCCACTCCCCCGCCGGCCCCCAACATCGACGCGATCCTGCTCGTCAACGGCACTACCGGCGTCGACATTCACAACTTCACCGTCAGAGGGCCATGGAATGATGCCGACGCGCTGGGGTGCGCTCAACCGACGCACTACGGCATCTTCGTCGAGGGTGGCGGCTCGGCCGACATCTACGACAATCACATCACCTTCATTCAGGATGCCAATCAAGCCCTGGGAGGCTGCCAGGACGGCCTCGCCGTACGGATCGGCCGCTACTTCGCCGGACAGTCGGGCAGCGGTGAAGTAGTGGATAACGTGATCGACAACTACCAGAAGAACGGCGTGACCATCGACGGCAAGGGCACGAGCGCCCTGGTCGCCGACAATGTCATCCTTGGCGATACGGTCGATCCCAACGGCATCAACCCCATCATCGCCAGGAACGGCGTCCAGTTCGGCCGCAAGGCAACCGGTCGCATCGAGGATAACTACATCGCCAAGAACGAGTACGCCGGAGGCGTCGAGGACCCCAACGGCAATGATGCCGCCGGCATCCTGGCGTTCGAGACGACCGGGCTGCGCATTGCCCGTAACTACCTCACCCAGAACGACATCGCGCTGGACTTCGGCTTCGGACCGGCGGGGACAGAGGAGCCCTGCCTACCGACCGATAGCTGCACCACCCTGCCGGCCACCACCGACCTGATGATCCAGCAGAACACGGCCCGAGCCAACCGGTTCAACGGCTTCCGGGCGGAAGCGGACGCTCAGGACAATCACCTGGTGGACAACAGCGCCTTCGGAACCGCGGCCGGACACGACTGTCGTGACGACTCCACCGGCTCCGGCACGGCCGGTACCGCCAACCAGTGGACCGACGATCACGGCCAGACCTCCATGCCGCCCGGCATCTGCCGGCCCGATCAGGACGGATAAGGCTAGGCAGCGAGTACTTCTCAAGGTCTCGTTTGAGGGCCTCCGTCCGATGGGACGGAGGCCCTCACGTTCTGTGGGTGACGGTCAAGCAGAGCGTTCCCGAGCTGGTTCCCGATCTCGAGTCGATCCTCCGAGAGATCGAGCCGGAAGGTTTCCCGCACCGCTAGGCCGCCACAACCTGCCGAGGGCAGCAGTGATGCATGGCTCGTGCGCAAATGCATCATGTGCGCGTTTCAAAGCTCGCGCTGGCACGCTCCCTGCGTTTGAGACCCGCTTTGGCCTCCACCGTCGCGTCCAGCGCTCCACCCGCTGACCATAGTCCCGCGGACATCAGACGGGTCGCCCGCGACCAATTCGGGCATCCGACGCTCAGGCCGGGTCAGGAGCGGGTGATCCGCTCGCTGCTGGCCGGTCGCGACGTCCTCGGCATCCTCCCCACGGGAGGCGGCAAGTCGCTCGTATATCAGGTGGCCTCGCAGCTGCTGCCCGGCCTGACCGTGGTGGTCTCCCCGCTTCTGGCGCTGATGAAGGACCAAACTGAGGCCCTCGACGAGCGCGTCGAGGCCGCGGAGCTGAGCAGCGCGCAGAGCGGCCGGGAGGAGCAGATGCAGCTCCAGCGGATTCGACGCGGGGAGACGCGGCTCCTCTTCGTCACCCCGGAGCGCTTCGCCAACCGCGACTTCGTGGATGCGCTGCGACAGCGGCCCGTCTCTCTGCTGGCGGTCGACGAGGCTCACTGTGTCTCCCAGTGGGGACATGACTTTCGTCCCGCCTATCTGGAGCTGGCCGGCGTGGCGGAGTCTCTGGGCCGGCCGGTCCTCCTGGCACTGACGGCCACGGCCGGGCCATCCACACGAGACGAGATCGTCGAGGCGCTGGGGCTCCGGGACCCGGACATCGTCGTTCGCGGCCTCGACCGGCCCAACCTCTTCTTTGAGGTTCGGCGTGCCGTTCACGTGGGCGACGACCGGCGGATCCTCGAAGCCATCTTTCGGGGAGAGGAGGACAGATACGGCTCGCCGCTGGACGAGCAGCTCCGAGAGGCCATGCAGGGCAGCGGCATCGTCTACACTCGCACCACCGCCGCCGCCCGGGAGACTGCCGCATGGCTGCGGGAATGGGGCGTCGCGGCAGACTTTTATCACGGACAGCGCACTGCCAAGGACCGCGACCGTGTGCAGACGGCCTTCATGAGCGGTGACATCCGGGTGGTAGCCGCCACCAACGCCTTCGGCCTGGGCGTCGACAAGCCGGACGTCCGCTTTGTGCTCCATCGCCAGACGCCCGCCGGCTTGGAGGAGTACTTCCAGGAGGCGGGACGCGCCGGCCGCGACGGAGCATTCAGCCGCTGCACCCTCATCCATCGCGGCGCCGACCTGAACAAGGCAGCCTTCCTGTCGAACCGCGGGCTGCCGTCGGCAGAGGCGGTGGCCGCGGTGCGCAGATCGCTCGTCCTCTATAGGCCAACCCCTCTTTCGCTCATTCGGGCACAGACCGGGTTGAGCCGTTCACAGGCGCTCCGCGTCGTCGCCTTCCTGGACCGTCTGGGCGTGGTTCGACGAACGGCACGGGGCATCCGCCTGCTGCGGGACTTCAATCCCGAGGATCTCACTGCGGAGCAGCGGGATCACCTCCGGGAGATCGAGCAGAGCCGCGTACAGATGATGCGCCACTACGCCGAGGGCAGCGGCTGCCGGCGCCGGTTCATCCTCAATTACCTCGGACAGGAGATGGACGCCAAGGCATGCCTCTGCGATAACCATGCGCTTGGCCGGGTCGACTGCGCGGAACCCGCACGGCCGGATCTCACGGTCGGACGTCGATTGCAGCACGCGACACTCGGATCCGGCGTGGTGGAGCACGTCGAGAACGGGGAGATCACGGTGCTCTTTGACGATGGCACCTACCGAACACTCGACGTCGGCTTCCTGGAACGAGAGGGGGCCATCGAAACAGGATGAATGCGTGGTCCCGGTCCCCGGCACGAGAGTTGCGTCAGAGGCGCTTGATGGTTTTGTTGTCTCCGCAGCTGGTTCGCCGTGAGGCCGCCGTAGGGCTCAGCGGCGTGCTCCCCGGATTGGGAGCCACCAGCGTTATGACGTTCTTTATGTTGCTGGGGCACCATCTGGGCGCTCGATCCGTACAGGAGCCGGTTCCACCAAAGCGGATCACCGAGCGCGTCGCCCGCAGGGTGGGGTTGCGCCGTCACATCGACCAAGACCGGCTCACGGCGCTGTCCATAATGGCGCACTTCGGGTACGGATCCTTCTTCGCGGTCGTCTACCGTATGACGGTCGGTCGCCTGACTCGTCAGCCGGCAGTGGGCGCGCTGTTTGGCCTCGCGCTCTGGGCGGCCGGCTATCTTGGGTACCTACCGCGGCTCGGCCTCTATCCCTCGGCCGGCGATCGCCCCAAGGGCCGGGTCGCAGTCGTGGCCGGCAGCCACCTCGTCTGGGGAGCCGCTCTTGCCCTCTTCTCTCGTATGCCGACCGGCCGGCCGGGCTTTCCGTCCCTCCAGGGCTTCTGGGTCAGGTCGACGGCTCAGGGGCATCGCTAGGAGTCCGGCGCAGCGCCGGGATCCCGTCTTTTTACTGCCCGTCTGAGGCACAGAGCGCTCGGCCGAACAAACGACTCCGGGGATTTCCATCAGAGGGTGGCAGGTCCTGGCGGGCCGACAGCGGGAGCTCGGACACCGGCCGCGACGGCCAGCCGCTCTATTACTGCCGCTCCCTCCAGCTTGTGGGCGATGGTGGCATTTCCCTCTGCCCCACGACGAAAGGAGTCGCTTTGTGTCCTTGCCGGCCTTGTGAAACCGGCAGCCGAATCTCGCCCCCCATCTCGGTCGTCCAAGCTGACGCGAATACGTCTAAGCGCGGACCGAACGAGTCTGGGTGTGACAATTCGGAATGAAGCGCCTTTCTGCGGCATCCGTGAGAAGACGCTCGAGGTCTCCGTCTGCCATGAGCTTTCGTAGGGTATCCGGGTGAACTACCAAGATCGGATTCACGAAGCGTGGCCGTTCGATTGGCCTGCGCGCACACTCTTCTCCGGGCATGTCGGATCAATGGCTCATGGCACCCACCTGCCCTCAGATGACCCGGAGTCCGTTGACGACGTGGATGTTATGTGGATCGTGCAGCCGCCCCGGCGATTTGTCTACGGACTGAATAAGTGGGAGCACTGGACGCCACCGGCGGGGACGTACGACGAGCTCGACATCATCTGTTACTCCGTCTCGAAGCTCTCGCACCTGTTGCTCAAGGCCAATCCGAATGTGATGGGGCTCCTTTGGTTGCCCGAATCCGTGCGGCTTGAGGGGCATCCTCTGTGGGATGAGTGGATCCCGAACCGGCAGGCGTTCCTCAGCCGGCGAGTCTTCGACGCCTTCATCGGCTATGCTGTCGCGCAGCTGCGACGGGCAGGGCATCCCAACCACATGGGACGGCTGGGCAAGGAGCGGCGGGCGCAATTCGAGCGTCATCACTACTCGCCCAAGAACTGTGCTCACTGCCTCCGGCTCCTCAGGATGGGACTGGAGCTTGCCGAGACGGGAGAGATGCACGTTGACCGGACGGGTATTGATGCCGAGGAGATCAAGGCAATCAAGCGGGGCGAATGGACGCTCGCTCAGATTGAGCGTGAGGCAGAGAAGGGTCTGGCCCGGCTGCGAGAGGTGGAAGAATCTTCCAAACTTGCTGCCGAGCCCAACACGGCGGTCATCGAGCCGCTCGTGATGCGCACCATCGAGGCCTTGTGGGACTGACCGTTCGTGGCCTCAGGACCGGTAGCCTGGCTCAGCCGTGCACTAAACTCCTATCCGTCACCGCCCGCTAGGGCCCGGATACGATCGACACCGTCACCGTTGAGGTGTAGGTCGTGGCGTAGGCGGAGCTGGGGACACTGAGGCCCAACGGCGTGCCCGAGCCGGACAGGTTCGCCGGCGTAAACACGTATGACCCATCGCCGGTGTTGCTGGCTGCCGATGCGACCTTCACGGCGGCTCCGCCGTCGAGCGCCGTCGTACCGGAGATGGAGATCGACGGGGGACCGGTGACGCCCAGGCACGAGGTGCCGGTACTGCACGCAACCGTCGGCGGCCCTATGAACAGCGAGCCGGCCGGAAGAGAATCACCGCCGGCCGGACATTGACCGCTGGGCGCCGTGCAGGTCAGTCGCGAAGCTTGAAAGGTGATGTTCCATCCACCACAGGCGTTGTCGGTGGCCGTATACGTCGCGAGCGTGGTGTAGATGGTCTGGTTGGAGCCGTTCAACGTCGTCGAGAAGGACCCCGGCCCGGCCCCGGAGACGGATGGCGTTCCGGCGGTACAGGTTGAGGGAGTCACGGCGCTGGAGGTCGCGCCCGAGCTGGAGCCGACGAAGTTATTGGCCACCACGGTAAACGTATAGCTGGTCCCGTTGGTGAGCCCGCTGATGGCGACGGCCGTCGAGCTCGAGCCAACCGTGACCGGCGTGCAGGAGGGAGAGCAGCTCACGGTGTACCCGGTGATGGGCATGCCGCCCGTGGAGACCGGCGCCGTCCAGCTGATGGTCGCCGTTCCACTCCCCGGCACCGCGCTGACGCCCGTGGGGGTTCCCGGCGTGGTGGGTGGGTTGTAGGCCTCGACCGTCGACAGGTAGCTGCCGTTGTTTCCGCCAATCACGTAGACCTGTCCGTCGGAGCCGACCGCCACGCCGGCGTTCTGCCGAGCCGTCGGCAGCGGCGTCAGCACCGAGGAGGCACAGCCGCTGCCGCTATCGCCGGTCGAGCAGGCCCAGGTATTCGAGGTTGGATTGTAGACCTCGACCAGGGGAAGGTTGGACCCGTTACTGCCCCCAACAACGTAGATGAGGCCACTGGCTGTCACACCGGCGCTCGCCGCCCGTGCGGTGGGCATGGCGGCGAGGGTCGTAGAGGAGCAGCGGGAGGCGGCATCACCGACCGAGCAGGTCCAGGTTCGGGTGGTGGTGTTGTACGCTTCGACGACCTTGGTGTAGGTGGAGGCGCCCGTCTGTCCGCCGATGGCATAGATCAGGCCGTTTGAGCCTACTGCCACCGCGAAATTGGACCGGGCCGTGGGCATAGCCACCGGTGGGGTGGAGGTCGTGCTGCATCCCGTCACCGTGGTCGAGCAGTACCACTTCAGCGCGCTCGGGCTCCATGCCTCGACGGTGCTCAGATAGCTCGACCCATTGGTGCCGCCCATGGCGTAGATCAGTCCATCCGGGCCGACCGCCGCCCTGAGATACGCGCGCGCCGTGGGCATGCCCGTGAGCGCGGTCCAACTGTCTCCAGAGACCGAGTATGACTCCGCGGTCGTCTGGTAGCCCGACGAGTTCTGTCCGCCGAAAACGTAGATGGTCGAGCCGCTGATGGCGGCGCCGGTTCCGGCCCGGGCTGTACCATCCGCGGTCTTCGAGCTCCAGGTGTTGCCGGTGGGGGAATAGGCCTGGTTGGCTCCCGTGTAGCTCGCGCTTGCCGTCTGTCCTCCCAGGGCATAGAGGCTGGTGGCGGTCGGGGCGTTGACGAGACTCAGGCTTGCCCGGGCCGTGGTCATGGGGCTCAGGGTGCTGGAGGAGCAACCGGAGGCGGAATCGCCCGTTGAGCACGACCAGGTGTTGACTCCTCCGGCGGCATATGCCGGCGCGTGAACGAGGGCCAGGACAGTTAGGGCTGCCACTGCGATCAGGGACCCGAGCCGCCTCATGGCTGACCTCCGGTGAGGGTGACGCGTCCTGGTGCGCTACTCGGTCGGTGTTCGGCTCGCCGGCCGGCGTCGCCGTCCGAGCAGGAACGCGGCAAAGGAGAGCAGCAACGCGCCACAGATGCCGATCGCCAGTGGAGCGGTCGAGCCGTGACCGACACCGAGCTGGCTGATAGGCCCGCTCTGTGGGACGTTCGGGCGCCGAGGCGGTGGCGCCGGCGGCGACACCCGGACCTTCCCTTTCCACGCGGCCGTACCACCGTGATAGCTCAGCTGTACGGAAGCCCGATACCGGCCGTAGCGAACCTTCGCCGGCCAGGGAACGGGGTATGCCACCTTGGTACCGGGAACCATGGTATCCAAGAACAATCGCCGGCTCAGGATGGGTCGCGTTGCCCCCACGCGGGTGACCCGAAGAAGGAAGTGGGCCCGGGCCAGTAACCGCCCGGTGTTCCGGATATGCGTGACGACATACAGACCGGTCGGCTGATTCTCAGCCGCCACGCGGGTGACCGCCAGGCGCCGGTGCATCCGGCCGGGGACGGTCACCACCACGGCGGCGACCACCCGCAGCTGGAGTCTGAGCGCTCCGAACCCTTGGGAAGCTCCGACAGCCGTGGGCACAAACGCCGTCAGGCCACCGATGTGCTTCCCTGGGTGCGCCGTCGCCGGCACATGAACCGTGAAAGGGATGACACGGGCCTGTCCAGGCGCCAGATGCACCCGGCTCGTCGCCAGATGGATCCATTTGCTCACCCGACGGCGGGGATCCGTGGGCAGATTGTAGGATATGCCGCCGTACACGGCGCTTCGCGCGTCGACCGGTACCAAACGTGCCGTGCCGGGCCGGCCGCCCAGATTGGCCAGCGAAGCATAGAGACGGACGGTCGAGCCGGGCCGGGCGTCAATGCGGAAATAGCCCGGCCCATTCACCTGCTGGCCGCGCGCATTGCTCGGAGTCAACCGGATTCGCGCGGGTGGGCTCGAGGCGGCCGCCGCAGACGCGGCCCCCAGAGGCAGCAGGAGGCCGATGAGCGTGAGGGCGGAAGCCACCAAGATACACGATCGATTGATCGCCACGATGGGTCTCCTTCTCCTTCGATCTGTGGATCTGATTGCGGGCCTGGAGGACGGCCGTGCCGCCCTCCAGGCTGTTGACGGTTACGGTCCCGAAACGACGGAGACCGTCAGGGTCGAGTTGTAGGTCGAGGCATAGGCATAGCTGGGAACGGCCAGCGTGAGGGCGTTGCCGGCGCCGCCGAGCTGGCCAGGTGTGAATGTGTAGGTGCCCATGCCCTTGTTGGCGGCCGCGGATGCGACCTTGACCGCCGACCCGCCGTCGAGGGCGGTATTCGCGACGATGCTTACCGTGGGGGCCGAGGCCCGGCCGGCGCAGTCCGTGCCTGAGTTGCAAGCCACCGTCTCGGGGGCCATGAGCAGCGAGCCGGTGGGCAGAGAATCGCCTCCCGCGGGACACTGACCGGTGCCGGCCGTACAGGCGAACTGCGTGGCCTGGAAGGTCACGTTCCAGCCGTGTCCGGTCCCCGTGGTATCCGAGGCCTGATAGTTGGCGAGGGTGGTGGCGACAGTCTGGTCAGAGCCGTTCAGGGTGGCCGCGAAGGTCCCAGGAGCGGCGCCGGAGATCGTCAGGCCCGATCCGGCGCTGACGGTGAGGGAGGTACTACCGCCGGCGGCCAGGGCCGCCGTGCTGCCGCCGATGAGCAGCGCCGCGGCGAGCGACGCGGGTAGGAGGATGATGCGTTTCATGCCAAGGAACACCTTTCGTGTGAGGTGGGCAGGCGAATATCCTGCCCGTGGGTCGCGGGGCCGCCGGGATCACCGAATAGGCCGTGCGTCCCAAGCTCCGGATCAGTGGGACACCCGGTTCAGCCATCCGGGCCTACGCTGTTCACCTCTCGGGATATCCGCAATAGTACCGGGCCAGCCCGATGGTCCTATTCATCCGCGGCTTGACAGGTGAGGCCCTCAGGTGCGCCCCGGAGCCCCGCGGGGCCACTGGGCAGAGACGGACTTCGATCTGGGTGAGACGGAACGCGTTCCCGGCGCACGCCGCCTGCAGCCGGTGCCAAGGGCTGTCTAGCTCAGCAAGAGGCCGTGGCCCGCATCGATGAAATGAGCAGCCTTGGAAGCAGAACGGCAGCCAAGGGACTGCTGCCGTGGTCTGTCAAACCCAGATTTCGTCGGCGACTTTCCTGGGCTCGCTCACATGGAAGGTGGGTCGGCTCCAGGCCAGTCCTCTACTCCCCGGTCTCGCCATCGATGCCCTCGCGAAAAAGATCGGCGTGGCCGTTGTGCCGGGCATACTCTTCGATCATGTGAGCAAGGATCCACCGGAGCATGACGGGTTGGCCGTCCCATTCCCGGGCTGCCGGGCTGTCGAGACCCTCCATGGCTGCTGCATTTTGGCGTGCGACTGCGCAGGCCTCCTTCCAGGAGCTGAGCACCTCCTCGGGCGTATGGGAATCGAGGTCCTGCCAATCGCCGTCGGGTTTGTCCGGCAATGGGGAATACAGGCGGAAGTGATCCTGGCGGTTCAGGAGGATGTCCTCGAACCAGAAGTACTCCACCTCTGTCATGTGCCGGAGCAGTCCCAGCAGCGTCATCGGTGAGGGCGGCACGACCCGCTCCTTGAGCTGGTCGCCCGTCAGGCCCGAGCACTTCCACTCCAGGGTGTCCCTCTGGTAATCCAAGAAGCCGTTCAGCACATCGCGCTCGGACCCACTCAGAGGTGGAAACCGTCGTTCGGACGCTCTCATCAATCATTCCTTTCGAGTCGGCCCTTGCCCCCGTGGGTGGGCCCGCCATCGATCACCAGCGCAGGAGAGTGCCAGTCGGGAGGACGTCGTTCGGCGATTGGGTTGATTCAGTGTCAGGCGAACCCGACGACTCGTTCGCTTTTCAAGTCTGCCGGAAACGGGCTGGCCAGATACGTCTCTCGGTCGTGGAGGGGCGTACCTCCCCTGGCAGTAGGCGCTCGAGGCGGTCGCCGTGCGGCCGGACAGAGCCGCTAGGGCCAGATTGCCGCGGGGGACTGGCCGTGGGACCCACAGGAGGAAGGAAGCTGCGCGTGGGGCGGACGACCATAGTTCCAAAAATGAATCCACACGCCGAGCCGAATGTGCCTGCGACGGTGCTCGCCCCGAGAATATCGTCCCGTGCTCGAGACGTGGAAGAGCCTGCCGGTGGCGCGGCCGATCAAATAGGTCGAGGTGGCCCGAACCCTTAGCGGCTTGGGCGGGTAGTTGCCGGACGGAATGCTGATCAATCCCGACGCCCGAATGCGCCAGACCGAATGGCCCTTGTACTGGGTGGGTCCCAGGTTCTCCACCACGGGGTAGTCGCGCAGGCGGCCGATCCCGGCCAGCGTCAACTGCCGCGAGTGAGACGAGGGGCCGACTCGAGTACAGACCCAGGTCCCGTCGTGATGCGCCTGGAGAGCCTCGCGTTTGCCGACTCGTACGATCCGCAGCCACTCCTTGCCCAAGCGGTGACCGACCAGCTCAGGCGAGCGAACCGATACCGAGCCTTCGAATTCGGTCGGCGGACGGAACCGAACACGTAGATACTCGACGAACACGGTCGAGACCGGACGGCTGCGGCCGGGTATTCGCTCGCTGACGCGATAGCCGAGAACGACACGGAAGCCATTACTGTGTATCACCTTTCCCAGCGACCTGCTCACGAGCGCCCGAGCCGCACCGGAGGAGCCGATCGCCTGGGCGCTGCTGACGGCGCCGGCGAGGAACGGCGCGATCAGCACCGCACCGAGCGCGGCAAGAGATGCCTGGGCTTTATGACCATTCATCACTGAACCTCCTGGACGCGGTTCGCAGCATACTCCGTGCCGGGCGCTACCGCGCCAGGTCCGACTGGAGATTGGGAACGTTGGGTGTTCCCAGCCCGGTGACTCCATCCCATCCGGGCCCGGTGGCGAACTTGCCGTTGGTGCATCCCCTGTCCGTCGCCGTTGACGAGTTCGGACAGACCACATCGTGGAAATCGGAGTGGTATGAGCCCTGGCGAGCCAGATAGTAGAAGGCGGGATTGGCAAATCCGAGCACCAGATCCTGCGTGGTCAGGTAGGAGTTTATGTCGGCGAGGACGCCGGCCCACACGGGGGTGGCCAGGCTCGTTCCTCCATCCACCTCGCAGCCACCGCTGTAGCAGATTACGGCGCCCGAGAAGCTCGGGTCGCCCGGCCCCGCCACATCGGGGAAGGCGCGGCACACACGCGAGGTGCCATTCAAGGGGCAGGAGCCGCCGTTGGGCCCGAGGCCCGGGGCCTTTTGCCATGACGGGCGTCGATAACGATTACTGAACCCGCCGCTGGATCCCTCGGGACAGGCAACCGAGGTCGAGAAGCACTGGTCCGAGTGGACGTTGCCACGGGGATCGTAGTACCAGGCCACCTCTCCCGGATAGCTCGACAGCGTGATGGCCGCGAACTTGTCGCTCCCGGGGCCGAACGCGGTGCCGCCCACCGATAGGACGTAGGCGCTGTCAGCCGGATACTGCGGAAAGGGATCGTCCTTGCCGGCCTTCGCGAATTCGCCGCAGTAGGACCCGGTATCGCCGGAAGCAAAGAGGAAGTTATGACCGGTGGCCGAATCACTGGCCATGACCGGATCGTCGTTGATGGCTCCGTCTCCGGAGTCCTCACAGGTACCCCAGCTGCTGGAGATCTGCCGTTCCATGTGGAGCCCGTTGAAGCCCATGGCCTTGGGTCCGGTGGTTCCCGCGCTGTTCAGGGCATCCATGCCGCCGGTGGCGGTCGAGTCGTTGAACTCCCAGTAGTCGATGACGGACGACGTGGCCATGCCATAGGAATTCTCGATATCGATGCCCGACTCGGCGGAATCACCGCTGCTCACACCGCCGTCCACTTTGTGGACCACGAGCCGGCCGCTGGTGGTGGTTGGTGCGAGCCCGGAGCCGAGACCCACATGCTTCGCCCAGTTGGTAAGGGCGTGGTTGCTGGGAGGATCGTCGAAGAGCGTCACGCCGATGTGCTGTCCGTGTCCGGTCTCCGACGAGGGCACGGCATAGGCGGCGCGGTAATCGGACGGGTAGTAGCCGCCCAGGTTGTTGTCTCCGCGCCCGCTGATCGGCAGGCGGGTGACCCGGCGAGCCGGGAGGGCGACGATCCGGGAGGTGTTGTCGAGACCCACAACGCCATTGACGATGCGACTCAGAGGCGCCGGGATCAGCGGCGCGGTTGAGGGTGCGAAGAACAGCGCCGACCGGCCGTAGAGCCTTCCGTGATAGCGGAGGATCGACACGTGAAACAGACGATCGACCGCCCCGACACTACCCCGCGCGTCGACGATCAGATGATTGGCATACGTGCGTGTGATCTGGATTCCGTGCTCTCGGAGCCAGCCCGTGACCTGACCCTCCTGGGCGCGAGTCGGATTGAAGAGCCGGTTCGCCTGGTTCTGGCTGAGGTAATGCCCGAAACGGGGCGAGCCGGGCGTACTCTCCTGCATCAAGGCGCGATTGAGCGCGCCCCAGCTGCGGATCCTGAGGGTGACGGCAAAGGACAGCCGGCGCTCTGGATTGAGGCGGCCGATGGGCCGCGCCGCTCCGGAGGCCACGGCGAGAGGCACGGCCTGTCGAAGGAGGTGGCTCCGGCCGGCGGCAGCCGCCGTTCCTCCCCATGCGCTCGGAAGCCACAGGGCAACGGCGGCGGCGAGACTGACGACCGCGACGGCAATTCTCTGGGACACGGGTGTTCTCCCTTCACCGCCGCCGCTTCGGAGCGTGATGCGAGCGGTCGACACTATGTGCAGCTTACGGCACCGATCGTGTCGCCCGCAATGCCCTGCAGTCACTCACGATGAGTGTTACTGAAGGGTTTCTGGCTCAGTCCTTTGGAAGTGGTCCTGAGGGAACGATCACAACGGGGGCGCAAGGAGCCAGCGCCCGGAATAAATCAACGCGTCCATGAAGGGGCAGCAGTATGCACGGTCCGGAGGACCGGAGTTGCTGCCGAGCGGGGGTCGAGGGCGTCAGCCCCTCCCCCCTCCCGGGTGTCGGAGTCACCCGGGTCGCCACCTTCGACCCCGTCCTATCGGCTGACGACCAGTGTCCCGGTCGCCTTGTCCCCCAGCCGCTGGCGCCGCTCGTTGTTGAACATGAACCAGAGACCGACGACGCCCGCAAACAAGCCGTCGATGAGCCGGAGGAGATTCCGGAAGAGCGCCTGACCGAAGGAGATGCGCCGTCCCGAGAAGTCGACCACCCGAATCCCGAAGACCCACTTTCCAATGGTCGAGCCGAAGAGCCATTCCATCAGCGTGAAGTACCCGAAGGTGATCAGGGCGGCGATGAGGTAGTGCCGGAGGTTGCCCGCCGAGAGCATCTGCCGGTAGGTCGCCAGTATCGCACTCTCACTTCCGGTCGCCAGCGTCTGCGGTTGGGTCCAGCCGGCGGCCCTGCCCAGGACCACTATGACGAATAATGCGGCCAGGTCGACGAGGTAGGCGAGGCCGCGCCGAGTGACCCGGCGAACGTCGGCCGGCCCAAAGGGGCTCACCTCCGAGCCCGCCAGCGGGCGGGAAAGCTGCGTCGCGTACTGCATCTTGGGTGTGTTCCTCCGTCCGTGCGGTAGGCTCACAATGGCGGAGGTGGGCTAGCCCGGTACGGCCCGAATGTCCTATGGCGACGGACTGGCCCTGTGGCTAGTTGTCTCGGTCACGCCTCGGCAGGCGCCGGGAGGGTCGGCGAGGGCGTTCTCTCCGCCCGCCAAGCTTGGCAGTCTGCTGCGGTAGCCTCACTGCTACGATTGAAGAAGTCGCTGCGTCTCGTAACGCGAACCGCTCCGCTACGCGCGAATCCGCGAGATTCGGGAATGTGAGCCGCCATGCGGGGTCGTTCTTCGTCTCGATCTCGTGCCATGCCGAGACTCTTTGCCGCCTTGGGGCTGGTGCTCGCGCTTCTGGGTGCGGGATCAGCGCGGTCGGCCGTTGCGGCAGTCATCCAGCATCCCACGGCCCGCGGGCTTGCCACGTCGCACATCCGCCGTCCACAGTCGACCGCCAATCACGGGTCGATGTCGGAGCCGAACCCGAACGAAACCGTGGCGCCCTGTCCGCCCAATGGGAAGCAGGCCAAGTACTGGACCCACCTCGACGGCTCCCATCCCTTCCGGCTTTGGTACGACGCCCGGTCCGGCGCGGGCAATCAACGAGCGACGGCGATCCCACTCGTTCAGGAATTGGATTCGACGATCTGGCATAAGCTCACCACCCTGATGGGCGTCGTTCCGGTGAGCGACCCCTTGAATATTTGCCTCGTTCCGAGCCTGCCTGGCGGCGCGCTCGGCGATACCCACGCGAAGAGCGGCTGTGACAAGACGGCTGCGTACATTGACATGCTCGGATCCCTGTCGGAGAAGACCGGTCGCGACGTGCTTGCCCACGAGTTCATGCACGTGCTCCAATTCGCCCTCAACGTCTCTTGCGGTGACCAGTGGTGGCGCGAATCCACGGGCGAGTGGGCCGAGAACTTCGTATACCCAACCGACAACCGCGAACACACCTTCAGCTCGGCGTACATGACCACCACCGAAGATCCGCTCGACAAGACCGAGCCGACCTTCAACCGCTACTACGGCGAGTATCTGTTCGCCTTGCTCATTCAGCATCTCGATGGGCCGAAGGTCATCGGCACCATCTGGCGCAGGGAGGAGAAACAGCCGCTCCTGAAGGCCATCGACGACTCGGTGTCAGGCGGACTGAATTCACTGTGGCCACAGTTCGCCCTCGATAACTGGAATCACGCGCCGGCGGACGTCTACGAAAAGTGGGACGGCGGAAAACCGAACCTCGACGCCGTATACAACCATGTTGCCGTCACGCCGCTTACCGATGGTGGTGGCGAGCAGGACTGCTGCCAGTGGGACGGCATCAAGCATCTCTCCGCGCTCTATCAGTCATTCACGTTCGATAAGACCGTTCGGACCGTGACCGTGTCGGCCGGATTCACGCTGGCCTACAACCCCGACTTCCACATGAGCGCTATTGTGGGCATCAATAACAACAAGCCCTCGCTGGTCGACCTGACCGTTCCCGGCAACCCGGGCAAGGCGGGCGCGGCATTCTGTCTTGATCGGCCAGACGAGCACATAACCAGCCTTGTCCTGGTTATGAGCAACAGCAGCGCAACCAAGAACATCGCACCCGACACTCAGGACGGCGGCATCAACAGTCCCGTGGTTGCCGCCACCGGCGCGGGCTGCAGGTCATGGAGCGGGGACCTGAGATCGAGGATCAAGGGGAATGGGACGCTCGTCGACAAAGTCCACCTGCATTTCGCCGCTCAGCCAACCTTCCCCACGGATTTTCAGCGGGGCACCAACTTTGCCGGCGCGGACTACGTGGCCACGTCGGGCAGACTCACCTGGAAGGAATCAGGGAAATACGGCGGCTGCACGTACGGCGGATCCTTCTCGAGGAAGATCGCCCAAGGGTTTGTGCCGATGGCGATGCTCTGGCGAACCACGGAACCACTGGGAGACTACCGAAAGGCCGGCTTCTTCGGCTTTGGGGGCAGCATATGGAACCCGACGGGCACCGAAACCGTCACCTGTTCAGGTCACACGGAGAAGAACGCGTATCCGGTGTTGAATGATCTGGTGCAGGCGGCCTCCACACCGTTTGTGGTGCATGGTCTGGCCGTGAAGGGTGGTATATCGGCCAACGGGAACACGTGGAAGTGGAGTTTGACCTCGCCGGGCTGAGCGTGGCGGTTGGCCCTACCCGTCGCAACCTACTGGCGGTAGACATCGTTTCGGTGCCCATCCCACACGACGTACACGACAAGGCGATCGTCGAGAACCTCGTAGACAGTCCGATGGGTGCCTACCCGCACGCGATAGACGTTGGGCTCTCCAACCAAGGCCTGCCAGGCGGGCGCCGCGGGTTTTCCGCCAACAGATCGATCGCGGCGCGGACGCGCTGTTGATCCGCCCGGGCCAGCCGCTGTAAAGCCTTTATGGCTCGCCGGGCGATTTCGACCCGGTGAGGCGGTCCTCACAGCATGCCGAGATCGGCCTTTACTTCCTCCCACGGGACGAAGTCGTTCTCATCGCGGACAGCTCGGAGCTCTGCCCGGTCAATGGCATCCTCGGCCCGTTCGACCAGAGCATCGTAGACATCCGCGTCGACGATGGCGGCGATACGACGACCGCACCGAGTGAGATAGACCGGCTCCTTCGAGGCCCGTGGCAGGCCAATCGCCTCGGCCAGTGTCTTTCGTAGGACATTCACCGGTTTCTGATTCATGTACAAATTGTGCATTCGGAGCCGATGCTTCCTGCCCGCCGGCAATCGGGAGGGCAGTCATGGGCACGGGGTTGCCTGTCCTGTTGGTGGCCGTCGTTGCACTGTGGCACTCTTACGACGTTGCGGAACTGTAACCGTCGCAACCCCAACGCAACGGCGATATGGGCGCACGACGGTTACACAGGTACTAGCCGATGACGGCCACCCCGCACGGGCTGGCCCGGTCGGAGACAGCTTTGTACGTATGACGATGGCAGAGGAGCGAACATGATCGGGTTCATAAGAGCAAGGGCGGATCGAACCGCCGGACGGCCGGGGAGAAGGACCCTGCTGACGTTTGTCGCTCTGGCAGGAGGATTGAGCGCGACGCTTCTCACGACGGGGAGCGCCTATGGAGTGACGGGCTGCCGAGGCGACCCACTGGTGACGCTGTCCAATGGGATCAGTGTCCGCCTGGTGGCCCAGATCGGAACGGCCACTTCTTCGGTTAATGCTGTCAATTTCACCCTGCACATCCCCAAGGGAACCACGGTGGCCAGCGTTCAGTACGACGGTCTATTGCCCGAGACCCTGAGCTGGGTCGCAGACAAGGCGGCCATGGACAGCAAGGGCGATGCTTCATTTACGGACGTGGTGAGCGTTCAGACCAGCACGTCGAATGTTCAGACAACGATCAGCGCCACTACCACCAATGGCACCGTCGAAAACTACAACCAGCAGTCGGGATCCAGCAATAGCTCGATCAAGCAGGACTTCCAGTATCAGCCCGGATCGAACTCAACCTGCCAGGGTGACGCCACTCTTACGGGTCAGGCAACCGGGGGTCTTACTGTCCCCAGTGGTGTGACCTGCAACGTCACCAACCTGACCCTCGGCGGCCCGCTAACCGTTCAGCCGGGTGGGGTCCTGAACGCCTCCAATCTCTCTGTTGCCCAAACGGTCACTGTTCAGAGCGGCTCCGTCTCCGGAGTGATGCAGTACGCACAACTCAACGCATCCGGGTTGACGGTCAATGGAGACCTCAAGGTCCCTGCGGGGGGTACCGTCAACATTGACGGTGCAACACTCAACGGCAATCTCAATCTGACCAAGCTCACCGGTGCCAACAGCATCTGTAGCGCCACGGTTTCCAAGGCATTGACGGTCAGCGGTGACGTCAACGGAAGCACTCTGAGCGTCGGCAACGGATCCTCCGGCTGCGGCGGGAACACCATTGCACAGAACGCCCAGATTCAGAACAACTTGGGTACCGTTACCGTCTCCGGCAACGGGTTCAAGCAAGACCTCACGTGCAGCGCGGATACCTCGCTGTCCGTCAGTTCCAACCAGGTCGCCGGCACCAACAAGTGCTAATCGAAGAGATCGGATCAGGAAGCAGACGGCGTTGTGAAAGAGAGTCCAGGATGATCCCTCTCGCTCGTCTCCAAGAAAAGCTTGTGCCTCAGCCCTTGATCGCGATCTTGGGCGTGACCCTGGCGCTCGCAATGCTTACGACTTCCCAGCTGACCCAGCAAGTCGGTTTCGGCCTTCCGGCGGTATCCGCGCTCGTGCCGGTGATCCTCTTTGGTGGTGTGATCCTGGCCGAACAGTTCCCCATACACGTGCGCGTCAACACCAAGGTCCAGATGACCACCATTTTCTTCTTCTTGATGGCAGTGCTTCTACCGCCGCCCATGGCGGGGCTCCTGGCAGGCCTGGCAATGGTCGCGGGCGAGGTGAGCGTCAACAAGCACAAGGGCAACTATCCGAGCGACATCGCTACAGACGCTGCACGCTGGGCCGTGGCCGTTTTCGTTGGCTCGCAGATCGTTCATCTCCACACCGGCCTGCCCCTACCCGTAATCCTCATCCTGGCAGCCGCGACCATGTTTTGGTGGGACATGATCAGCTCGCCCGCAACCCTCAGCCCAATGTCGGGCGAGCGCCCGCTTCGGGTCATCATCGACATGGTTCGGGAGGCGGGACCCGCTGAGGCGGCGCAGTATGTCATCGGAGTGATGGCGACGGTCCTGATCGGCCACGCACTGTGGGCGGCTCCGCTGCTACTCCTGCCGGCGGGAACCGTCTACATCTCGACCAAACGGTCCAAGGAGCTCCATCAAGGCACCCGAGCCATGCTGGAGGGCATGGCCGACACCGTCGATCTGCGCGACCCCTACACGGGTGGTCATTCCCGACGTGTGACTGAGTTTGTTACGCGGATTCTCCAGGCAATGGAGAAGACAGGGCCTGAGGTTGAGCTCATCGTCACCGCCGCCCGGCTGCATGACATCGGCAAGATCGCGGTTCCGGACGCCGTCCTGAACAAACCCGGCAAGCTGACGGAAGAGGAATGGCAAATCATGGCGTCTCATGCTGAGGTCGGCGCCGACTTCCTCGGGAAGCACCCCGGCTTCCGGCGAGGCATCGACATCGTGCGACATCATCATGAAGCGTGGGACGGCAGTGGATACCCACACCGGCTGCGCGGAACCGACATCCCGCTTGGCTCACGCATCATCGCCGTCGCCGACAGCTATGACGCCATGACCAGTGACCGGCCGTACCGGGCCGGCATGTCGCGGGCGAAGGCTGTGTCGATTCTTCGCGAAGGTCGTGGCGTACAGTGGGACGCCCAGATTGTGGACGCCTTCGTCCGCAGCCTGGAAGCCCAGGTCGCGTCCGAACCGGCGCTTCGACTTGTCCACTCCGACGGGAAGACGCTGGCCGCAATCGCTTAGCCGGTTAGAGTTGACCAAGTCTTACCAACCGCTTCGCGGGGACTCCCGGCTCGTCCTCGAACTACGGCAACGGCGTTACCGCCGGCGTGGCGGGATCCGGCTCCCCTCTCACGATTAAGGGACAGAACCTGGGCCCCAGCCCGAGTTCGTGGGTGGATGTTGCCGTGATTTCACGCCTTGCGGTTGCAGGTGTTCGTGCCTCCGGCGACGTTGCCCCTTCCGGCGATGGGAGGCGTGTTGCCGTACAGCCTGCAGTTCCCGGTGATGGAGTTGTGCCGAATCCACTTGCCGTGTTTGTTGCCGTAGATGAGGATCCTGGAGGCAATGTTCGCGAAGGAGCTGTTGAGAGGATTGACGATGTTGAAGCTGCCGACGAACAAGCCGCCGTTGTTGCCGGTGAGCTTTAGGCCTTTGACGAAGTTATTTCCGGCGCCGCACTCGTAGGCTCCTATGGCGAAACCGGCCTTTCGGGTATTGTCGACGATCTTCGTCTTTCCATCTACTTGGGTATCGCAAAAACTGTTGTGTCCGGAAATTGGCTCGATGCTCTTGCCTGGCTGTGACAGCGTTCCCCGCACAACCAGATTCCCTTTGATCTCGATGCCGAAAGTGGCGTACGTGTTTCCGTGAAGTGAAAGCCACGAAGCATTCTTCGAAGTGAGGTTGCCGCCGATTACGGTACCGGGGCCGTTCATCGTGAGCGTACCTTTCGGCTCAACCTTTAGGTTCCCGGAAATGGACATATTGTTGATGGTGCAGCCGGCTAACGCGTCGACGTTCTTATAGGTGCCGGCCGGCAATACTCCGTTGCACACGGTTGCCTTGACCGTCGCCGCGGAGGCGGCGACGGGGCTCAGTTCGAGCATGGACGTCGAAATCAAGATGGTGCCCAAGGAAAACGCGATTCTCAGTGACCGGGATCGTACATGGTTATCCCGCCGCTTCGATATCGGTGACATCGCGGACCTCCCTTTGCCTGTTTTGAATTTGCCCAACGACACGGCATGCTTCGCTCCCAATCCCTTCAGGGAGAAATGCCAATGACTAACACGATGATCCTTGCGCTGGGATTCCCAAAACATTCCCAACTGCC
Source organism: Pseudomonadota bacterium (assembly GCA_021323865.1). Classification (GTDB taxonomy): domain Bacteria; phylum Chloroflexota; class UBA5177; order UBA5177; family JAJPKF01; genus JAJPKF01. The sequence goes on from JAJPKF010000025.1 coordinate 26,168, forward strand.
CGGTTCTATCCTGAAATCGACCCGGGCGTTGCTCACCCGCGAAGCAGGAAAATTGAACCCGATTGGTGCCAACCACATATCGTTCACCGTCACGGATCTTGACCGCAGCTGCCGGTGGTACGAATCGCTCTCTGAGCTGGAGACCGTTCTCAATGAGGAACACGAAACGCGCCGGGCTCGCGTACATCGTGTGAACGGATCGGATCTGTATCTCGGTTTGGTGGAACACGCTACCGTTCAGCCGGGCTTCGATCCTACCCGCGTCGGGCTTGATGCCTTCGGCTTCCGTGTGGCCACTCAGGAGGACATGGAGGCCTACGCGTCGCTTTTCGACCGCTAGGGGGTCGTCCACTCTGGCGTTCAGGCTACCCCGCTCGGTTCGATACTCAACTTCAAGGATCCGGACGGCATCGGGCTCTGCCTGTATTGCGTCGCTCGATCAGGGCAGTGAGCATATCAGCGACGTCTCATGGCCCTGGGGCAAGTACCGATCTCTCGGCGACAGGAGCGCTCACGACCCACGCGTGCTTGCCGATCAGGCGTCCATGAGCAAAGCCGCGCCCCTCGGAAAGCTCGACTGCAGCGCTAGAGAGAAACTGACTCTGTGCTTCCCGTCACTCAACGGCATTAGGTACGGTTCGAGCGACAGGCGTACTTGGGCGCGTCCGGGTCCAGGGAGGCAATGTCGAACCTCCCCCCGCTTCGGACCACTTGGCGGATGAAATGCATGGCATGTGGATCAGAACCGGCAGTGCCAGCCATGACCACCTGCGCTCGTGGGTTCACTTCCCTGGGTTTCAAGACAGACGAGCCCCTATGAAGCGTTCGGGCCGGTCCTTTCCGTCATGCCCTACAGACATTGCTCCACCACCCTCATCCCCAAGGTTCGGAACGGGACGGACGGCTTGTACAGCCCAGCTAGTTCGGCGACGCCATGGTTTGGAATCGTCAAAGGCGTCCCGTCGAGCTCTTGCGATTTGGCGCAGAAGCAGGCGAGCCTGATAAACGGATGCCGGTACCCACCGATCCGCTTGGCCAATAGTCCGTGTCTGGGCCGACATTGACGAAGACGCTTGGAGCGGGTGATGGGACTCGAACCCACGACTTTCTGCTTGGGAAGCAGACACTCTACCGCTGAGTTACACCCGCACGGGTCGCGGCTGGCATCATTGTAGCGAACCGGCCCCCTCATTCCGGCAAGGGGAGGGCCGATCGTTCTGACGGCCAGACGGACGAGGGCCGATGTCCCAGGGCTCACATCGACGCGGGAGGAACGGGCATAACCGACAACGGCAACGTCGAGGATCCGGTCGCCGAGAGTGCGGTCAGCGTTGCCGCCTGCCTGACGCCCTTGGGTGAGCTGTTCGTTGCCGCGAGCAACCGCGGTGTGGTGACATCGAGCTTTGAGGAAGACGCCCCCTTCTTCGAGCGCCTGGCGCGCGAAGGCTACGAGGTCATGGGACCCGAGGATGGTCGCCGGGACCGCGCAGAGGAGATTGCCGTGCAGGCCGTCGAGGAGATCGGCGAGTACTTCTCCGGTGGCCGGACGCGATTCGAGGTTCCGCTGGACTTCGGCCGGCAGACCGACTTCACGCTCGCCGTCCTGGGCGAGGTGGCTTCGGGCGTTCCCTTCGGCACCACCGTCAGCTACGGCGAGATCGGCGAGCGCGCCGGGCGCCCTCGGGCGGCCCGGGCCGTGGGCAACATCATGGCCAATTGCCCCTTCTCCCTTCTGGTCCCATGCCACCGCGTGGTCCACGCGCAAGGACCGCTGCGCCCCTGGCCGGGCGAGCCCGGCGAACAAGCGTCGCGCAAGATCCGGCTGCTCGAGCACGAGCGGCGCCTCTCGGAAGACCGCGGAAGCGATCACAAGACTCGCATCGGGCCACGCTCGAAGGACCGGGAGGGAAGCTGAACCACGCTGGGGCACCCGGGACAGGCAAATGAGAACGGTCTGCCCAGAGGCCGAGGGCAGAGTGGCTCAAGCCGCTCCGCACTTCAGTCGAACGCAGTCAACCGGCCTCTCAAAAGTGTCCGTTGTCAGGTCGCGCGCTTCTGGAGGAGCCGATTCCCCAGGTGGTTTCGACCGCCGCTATTCGATGTGGCAGCAGCCGCCCGAGAGCGCCAGGCAGCCGGCCGCAATCCGATCGGCAGCGCCACACCGAGAGCACGCCTGGACGGAAGCGCCCCCCTAAGTCTGCCTTCACAAATGGCCGGAGCCGGGGAATCGGCGCGCTGATTCCCCGGCCCCGAAGTAACTGCCCGTCCGGTCAGAGGGAGCCGGTCGAGCTCGTCGAGCTGCTCGAGCTACCCGATCTCGTGTGCGGGCAGGGCGTGCTCGAGCTGGGACTCCGAACACGTGCGCTGTGTTTCGCACGTGCCGGATGGCTCACGGACCCGGCGGCGTAGCTCACACCACCCACCGTGCCCGCTGCAGCCAGCGTCAGGACCACGACGGCGATAGCCTTCTTCAGCATCTCGGTCTCCTTTCTGTTCAGAATCCTCTCAATTTCTAGCCTAAGGACCGAGGATGAGGATCACTTGGGAAAAAGGTGACCGCCGAATGATTGCTTAGATCAACGTGTATCCGGCAATGAACAGGGTCATGAACGCCAGCAGCGCGTAGAACGCCAACGTCATCAGTCCGACCACCAGCACCCGAGGCCGGATCGTCGCAACGGCCGCAAAGACGGGGAAGTCGATGAGGACATAGCGTTCCATGGAGGTGAGACCCGAGGCGAGCGGGAAGAGGACGGCCAGCGCGGCGAACAGCGCGTAGGCCGGGCCGAACCGTCGATAGACCACGGGCACGCCCGCCAGGAAGACCAGGGCAATGCCCAGCATGAAGGCCAGGTACCAGGAGGGGAAGCCCGGACGGCGCAGCAGCAGGTCGGAAAGGGCCTGGCTCAGATCGCGGCTGAACGGTGGGACGGCCTCCGCACGGATCGATGCCAGTGGAGTGCCGAACCGGAGCCACTGGTAGCCGGCGAACAGGAGGTAGGCAAGCGGCCCGGACAGCACGCATGACCAGGCCCTCAGGCCGCTGTGCTGCCCGGCCAAGGAACCGCCCGCTCGCCGGCGCCAGAGCAGCAGGGCCAAACAGGGCGCGATGATGAGTCCGGTTGGCCTGGTCAGTACGGCCAGAAACGCGGCCCCAGCCGACACGCCCCAGGCTCCGCGCTCGCAGGCGACAAAGGCGGTGACGGTGAGCAGGAGAAACAGCGACTCGCCGTACATGGATGCCCAAAAGAACCCGAACGGAAAGCACAGCAGGAGGCCCATGACCAGGGCCGACCGGTCGCCCATACCGTGGTCGTTCAGCCACTGTTGGAGAACGTAGACGGAGAGAAAGAGGCAACCGGTGGAGAGGAGCATTCCGGCCACGTAGACGTTGCCGGTGACCAGGCTGACCGCTTTGACCAAGCCCGGATAGAGCGGAAAGAACACGATGGACGAAAGATGGCGCGTGCTGTAGCCATACCCGTGCAGGGCGATCCGGGCATACCACCACGCGTCCATGCGGACGCCCGCATCGATGAGCTTGCTCCAGGGATTCGCCGGCCAGCCACGGTGCAGGAGCGTCTGCGCGGCGTAGGGACCTCGGCCACCCAGCCCGTGTGCCACGACTCCCCAAACGCCGACCGCCAGGCGCCAGAGCGCCGTCGCCAGCATGGCCCGCCGGAGAGGCGTCTCCCATAGCGCCGACAGCTCGACCGTGCGGCGCCGCGATTCGAGCGCCGTCATCCCCGTTGCACTCACGGAAGGCATCATGACCGCCGGCCGGCCCACTGTCCATAGCAAAGAACGGCGTGCCTCCCGATCCTCCTATGGCCGTCCGCGGGGCGCCAGCTCACCTGAGATGCATGCAGGCTACGGCATATTCCGGGGTACGGTCGGGCATGCAGGCGGGGACAGCCATGGGCGCACGCCTGCGGCGGTTCGAGCTGCCCGTCCTGGTGGGGGCGATCTCGGCAGGGCTCATCGCGATCGGTCTGCTCCTGGGCCATTTCACGACCTTCTTCAGCGCCGATGCCGGCGTGAAGTATCTGGCCGCGCGCAGCATCGCCAGGCATTGGACGGACGCCGCCATTCCGTACCCGCTCGCCCGTCTCGATCCCCACGGGCGCTTCGTGCTCCCGCTGACGGCGTGGCTACGCGGCCGAGATTTTGCCGGCTACTCGCTGCCGTTCGAGTACCTGACCGCGCTGGCGCTCGTTGCGTTCGGCTCGCTTGGTCTGATCCTGCCGCAGGTAGCGGGAACCGCGGCTTTGCTCTGGGCCCAGGCGTCGCTCGCCGATCTGGTCGGGCTCCGTCCAAACCGCAACCTCGTTCTCATCTGCACGGCGCTGGCGACACCGGTGCTGTTCTACTCGCTCACGCTCTGGGAGCACACCTGGGGCGTGGGATTGTTCCTGGCAGGGACAGCTCTGCTGCTGCGGAGCCTGACACGGACCCACCCGTCGAGACTCATGGCGACGGGATCGGGTCTCTTGCTCTCCGCCTCGGTACTGATGCGGCGGGAGATGCTCATCGCCTCGGTGCTCGTCCTGGTCCTTTCGGCGATGTTGGGACTGGACCGGCGGAAGCCTTTGGCGATCGGGCTGGCGGGGCTTGCCTTTCTGCTGCCGGTCGGCGCCATCATGCTGCTGCACCCGGAGCCGCTGGCACTGGGGCTGAGCCATGCCAGTCCGGGACGCGCGCCAATCTCCACCACCGGCCACGCCGCCGGGCGTCTCGCGCATCTGGAATGGCTGACGGCGGGCGGCATTGCCACCGGCGGGCTGGTACTGCTGTCGGCCCTGATCGGGTTGATCGGCCGGTTCCGGCGATCCTGGCTCCTTCCGGCCGTCACCCTGGGAGCGCTGGCCCTCGCCCTGCTGTACGCGGGCAACCTGCTCTCGCACTACTCATGGACCAACGACAATCCGCTGGCCTATGCGCCGTTGCTGATCTGGGCGCTCTGGAGCCCTTTGATCCTGGCGCGGAGCCGGCTCAGCGTTGCGCTGTGGCTGCTGATGTTCTGCGGAGCGGCGGCCACCATGCTGTTCGCCTTCGATTACGGGGGCGCGCAGTGGGGGCCGCGATACCTGCTGTTCGTGTTTCCCATCGGCATCATACTGGCCCTGCTGTGCCGTCGCGAGCTGCTGACTCTGGCGGCAAACGGCGCGAGCCGGCGGCTCGTGACATACAGCTTCGCCGTGCTCCTTGCCCTCAGCCTGGGGCTTCAGGCCATCGGTGTGATGGCCCTCGTGACCGGAAAGCGTGACTGGTCGGCGAGCGCCCAGACGATCGCGGCCCTATCTCCCCACACGGTCGTCTCGGTGGGCGATCCCTCGGTCGACAGTCTGGTCTCCAACCTGCCGCAGAAGGCCGTGCTGTGGGCCCAGACTCCCGGCGACCTCGACGATCTCATCCGTCTGCTCTCACGCCACGGCACACGATCGCTGATCTTCGTCTGCGGTCCGCGTACCATCTGTGATTGGGGCGCCTGGCACGGCTGGACGCGCGTTGCCCGCGGCCGCTCCTACTTCGTGCGCTACGCGGTGTTTCGCTTGGGCTAGTCACTCAGTCGACAGGTGACGAACAACCTGGGTTCAGCACCGCGGCCTCGTCGAGCTGTCAGGACAGCTGGTCGCGACCCACCTGAGATTCGGCTTCCGTCGCCAACGTGTCGTAGCTCGGGCGGGTTCTATCAGCTGCCCCTGACGGGGCTCAGCGCATGGCGAGGATCAGGTTCAGGTCCGGCGCGTGGCGAACGATGTGGGTGGAGAACCCCGCATCGTGGAGAGGCTGCACCACGAGGTCGGCATCGGAGCTATGGTGCTCGACCACCATGCGATCGAACTGAGCGATGCACTCCTGCACATCCTCACTCTGGAAGATGTCGGAGCTGGCCGCCTCGACCTCCATCTTGCAAACGATGGGCAGATCCGGCCGGCACTTGGCGACCGCGTCGGCGAGTGTCATAAAACTGACACCGTTTTCGTCCCGATACCCCGAAATCTCCTTGCCGGTCATGAAGGGGAAGGGGAAGCCCTCGGGACCCTCCTCGTCCTCCAAGCCGGAGGGGACGTAGAGGCCGACGGAGACGGCGCTCTGGAAGAGATGCACCTTGCCGCCATGACCGCAAAGCGCGATGTTGCGCAGGGTCCGGTCAAAGGAGCGGCGAAACGGCTCGAATCCGTAGACCGTCACGGCGCCACGGCGCAGGAACGCCACAGCGGTATCGCCGAACTCCACACCGATCTCGAGAATCTGGCAGCCCTGGACGTCAAGCATCTCATATTCTTTGGCCACGAACCGGCGATAGAGTGCGCACATGCCGCTCTCCAGCTTGCTCTTGTCGAGGGTGAAGCGAAGCGAGTTGGGACCTCGCATCAACACCTCGTCAGTGTGCGGCTCGTCGATGGCGGTCCATCCCGACTTGGCAAGCGGGACGAAGAAACGCCGTGCCGACGCGTAGGAAAGCTGCGCCTCGCCGCGGACGTGCAGGGTCGATCCGTTGTGGGAGATGTGCACCATCTTGTTGGAGCGGTTCACGGTCGCGCCGGTCATCAGGAGACGAACGAGGTCACGGCACGTGCCGTTACGGAGGGCGACTCGAGCCAGATAAACCGACCGCGTTTGGATGGCTGAGAGCAAGAAGCAGGCAGGCTGATCCAGTAGCGGGAAGAGACCCAAGAGCCGGCGACGGAACCCACGCCGTGGGGGCGTCTCCTCGTCGGGGAATCCGACCAGGTGTGGATCGAGCCGCTTGGTGAGCCCTCGTCGGGCATAGGCCATCGGCCGCTGACGCAGGTAGGCCGGCGGGCGCGGCGCTGCGAGACCGGTCATCAACGCGGTCGGGTCGAGGTCTTCCATGGCCTATCCTCCCTGGGAGCGAGGATATCGGGATCAACGAGAGCCCGATATGGCACACTCGGCCTACGCGACTGGGGTGGGCCCAAGGGACCACCCGTTTGGCAAAAATGCCAGACGGTCGGCGGAGAGTCGGATTGGTTCCCGCCGCGAAGGGTCCCTAGCCGTTCACTCCACCGTCCTCAAGGAGTGTGGCCGACGACGGCGTCGCCGGCGCGGGCCAGAACGGCTGGTACGCGGCCTCACCGTGGAGCATCTCATCCAGACCGCCGAACTCGATGTCCTCCGAAACCCGAACATCCATGAAGGCTCCCAGTACCTTGAGGATCAGGTAGGTGATGGCGAAGGCGTATGCGGCAGTGATGGCCACGGCCAGAATCTGGATTCCCACCTGGTGCCAGCTTCCCTCGATCAGCCCGCGGACACTGTTGACCGCGGCGCTGGCAAAGACGCCCGTCAGGACGGTCCCGAGCGCCCCGCCCACGCTGTGAACGCCCCACACGTCGAGCGCGTCATCCCAATTGCGGGCCGAGCGGAACATAACCGCGAGGTAGCAGATGCAGCCGGCCGCCAATCCAATGACCAGCGCCGACCACGTCGGTACGAACCCGGCGGCAGGCGTGATGGTGGCGAGGCCGGCTACTGCTCCCGTCATCGCACCCGACATGCTGGGTTTTCCCGTATGCCACCAGGCGATGAGTAGCCAGGTGACCATGGCGACCGAGGCGGCCGTGTTGGTGTTGACGAATGCCACCGCCGCCACACCGTTGGCGGCGAGCGCGCTCCCCCCGTTGAAACCGAACCATCCGAACCAGAGCAGTCCGGTGCCCAGGGCGACAAAGGGCAGGTTGTGCGGCAGTGTCTTCTCCTCCGCACTGAGCCTGCGGTTCCCCACGATGAAGACGGAGGCGAGCGCAGCCATGCCGGCCGACAGATGCACCACCATGCCTCCGGCGAAGTCGACCGCTCCCATGGTCGCGAGGAACCCATGACCCCAGATCCAATGGACAAAGGGAATGTAGACGAGAAGACTCCACAGAACCAGGAAGAGCAGGTAGACCCGGAAGCCCACCCGATCGGCAAAGGCGCCGGTAATGAGGGCCGGCGTGATGATGGCGAACATCACTTGAAACAGGAAGAAGCCCAGGAAGGGGACAGTGACTGCGTAGAGGGGGCTGGGCGCCATGCCGACACCCCGGAGGCCTAGGTTTCCCAGGTCGCCGATGAGCCCCCAATGATCCCGACCGTAGGCCAGGCTGAACCCGCAGGCCACCCAAATGATGGTCACGATGCCCATGGAGACGTAGGACTGGAGCATGATCGTCACAACGTTCTTGTGACGAACGAGTCCGCCATAGAAGAAGGCCAGTCCCGGAGTCATCAGCAGCACCAATGCCGCGCTGATCAGGACGAGCGCCGTATCTCCCGGATTGATGTGCATCTCACTCCTCCGTTGGGACATGCAATGCGCGTGAACGGGAGGTGGAGGCATGCGGCAGGCAACCGCGCCCTCATCATAGAGGCAAACAGCTCGAGCGCTCCCGCTTGACGATCGTATCCTGCGCCGGCGGTTCGATTGGAGGCGGCTTTGCCATCAGGGAAGGGGCGGTCTCAGCGTGTGGCCCTGCAGTCGCAGTCACCGGCGTCCGGCTGGGACCGCGGTGACAGAACTGGACCTCCAGCAAGACCCCTCACGCGGCCGGACCCAGCCCACGAATGAGCCGCCGCCCCTTTGTCCTATTGCGCTGACGATGCGACTTGCGCACATCGCAATCGGAGAAGGACATGGACACCCTGCATCCGGCGGGGCAACCCGCCGAACCACATTGCGCGCCCCGCGAAGGCGACGGCGCGGCCATTCCGTGGATGCGCGTGATCCGCCAGATCATGCTGCAGCTGACCGGCCGGGCCGGCTCACTGGTGTTGATGGCGGGCATTCTGGCCGCCACCACTCGCTATCTTCGCCCGCCCGAGTTTGGCGTCTACGCGACCATTGTGGCCGGCGCGGCCATCGCCGGTGCCATCTGTGATCTGGGCCTCGAATCCACCGTCACCCGGGACGCGATTCGGGAACCCGCCGATGTCGAGATTCTGATCGGGTCGGTGCTGGCTCTGGGGAGGCGTTCCGCCTGGCTCTGTTACGGCCTGGTGGTGGCAGCCGTGGTTGCGGCGCACGCGCTGGGGCTTCGGTTCAACGACTGGCCGGCCCTCTGTATAGGTCTGTTGACCGTTCCCGCTCTCCCCTTCCGCCTCGCATCGAATGTGCTTGGCCGAATCCGGCTGCAAACCGCGATCCCGACCGTCTGCGACCTGGGAGCGCGGAGTATGGGCCTGGCGCTCATGGTCCTTCTTGACGTGGGAGCGCCGGTTCCAACCTTTCGAGCCAGCCAGCTCACCATTGCCTTGGCCGCGATTGGCATCCCGGCCATTCTCGGGTCGAGTGCAGGATGGCTTCTTCTCTCGCGAAGGTTGGGCTTCAGCCCGAGCCGCAGGCCTGGTGTGGGCGGGAAGCTTCTGCTGCGCTCGACTCCCCTGGCCGCGATCATCGCCATCGGCGTCGCGCACTACCGGGTTGACGTTCTTCTTGTTGCGCTCCTGGCGGGCAGCCGGTCGGTTGCGTTTTACTCCGTTGCCGCTCGCTACGTCGACGTGGCCCTGGGGTTCGGAGCGGCCGCGGGAGCTCTCGTCTTCCCACAGCTGGTCCGGATGACCGACCTGGCCTACACCGCCATGCGTCGTTCATTCCAAGACAGCTTGGAAGCAATGCTGGCCTTCGGGCTCGTCTTCGCTCTGCCCGCACTAGTGACCCCGGCTCTGGTGGTGGGCATAGCCGCCGGGGCCGGTTATCACCCATCGGCTCTCAGCTTGCGCATCCTCGCGCTGGGGCTACCAGCCATGTTTGTCAATGTCCTTCTCTCCTATATGGTCGTGAACCTCCGGCTGTGGAGACCGGCGCTGGCCATCGTCTGCCTCGACCTCGCCGCCAATATTGCCCTGAATCTGGTGCTCATACCGCCATATCTCCAGGCCGGCGCCGCCCTCTCGACGGACATCACCGAAGCGATCAACGCGCTCGCCGTGGGTCTGCTGGTTTTCCGTGCCCTTGGGGCTCGACCGGCAGCCCTACGCCCGCTGCTGCTGATCGCCGGCGCCGGAATCGCCTATGCCCTGGGGCTCCTGACAATGAGCACCCTGGGTGGGCCGGCAGCACTGGTTCTCGCGTCAGGTCTTTTCATCGCCTGGTCGGTGGGCATACTCCTGCATCCGCGCCACCGGACGGCTGGGGACGAACCGCGCGAGGCAGCCAAGGTGCCACGGACAGTCACGGCATGAACGCTCCGTCTGCCCTCGCGCACAGGAAGCTTCAGGTCCCGCGTTTGGTACTCACCTCGGCCCACCGGCACGCGGGCCGCCTCAGTCGTTTCGGCAGTCTCCTGGGACGGACGCGATCCCTGCGGCTCTCACTGATCGCGGCCCGCACCCAGAGCCTCAGAGGGGCAGTGGAGCTGGCCCGGCTCGGGGCACGCACGGAAGCGCGAGATGGGCGTCTCCATGTCGAGTACCGGGGGCAATGCATATCGGTTGATGCCCGCCAACGCGGCGTGCTGAATGCCCTGGCAGCGTTCCTGATCCCCCTCGTCGACGCCGGCTGGACCATCCCGGAATGTGCGCAGGAGCGTATCCGCCTCGGTGGACCTGGTGGCGTGCAGTTTGAGATCGGTCGAGCCTCGCTCGTCTCCGATCTCTCCACCATCTTTCGGCGTTTTGTGGAGGGCGAGTATGCCATGCTTCGGCCGCGAGGGCGGGCAGTGTTGGACATCGGCGCCAACATCGGAGACAGCGCCATATGGTTTGCCCTGGCCGGCGCCTCGGTCGTGCACGCCTACGAACCGTTTGTCGCGACCGCAGATCTGGCCCGAACCAACGTGTCGCTCAACCGGCTCACCTCGACAGTCCAAATGATGCAGCAGGCCGTCGGAGGCGAGGCTGCAACCGTCGTGGCCCGATACAGCCCCAGCGTCTCGTCGGAGCTATCGACGACCACGCCGCCGGCTTCGGCGGCGCATGGCGAGGTCGGAGACCTCGAACAGGTCGAGGTCGTGCCGTTCCGGGACGCGGTAGAGCAGTGTGCGGCAGAGGGAGCAAATGGACTCAGCTGCAAGATCGATTGCGAGGGGTCCGAGTTCGAGATATTCCGAAGCGGCGGTCTGTCAGAGGCTCTCGCTCGAATCGACGAGGTGCTGGTCGAGTTCCATCGTCCGGAGTATCACCTCATTACTGAGACGCTCGCCGATGCCGGGTTCCAGGTGCGCATCCGGCGGGATGAGGCCGCGCTGGGCCTCATATACGCAACACGCGACCCTTTCCTTCCGAACGCGGTACGTCAGTGGGAGCACCCCGAGCCGTGAGTAGCGAGCCAGACATCAGCGTCATCATCACCAGTCACAACTATGGGCACTTTCTGGAAAACGCGATTGGGAGCGTGCTCGAACAGACCCGTCCGGCAAACGAAGTGGTCGTGGTCGACGACGGCTCTGAAGACATGACGGGCGCGATTGCCAGGCGGTACGGCCTCCCGGTTATCGAGCTGCCGAAGGTCGGTGCCTGTCGAGCCAAGGCCGCCGGGATCGCCGCCACCACCGGCACGTTCTTTGTCACACTCGACGCGGATGACCGCCTGGAACCGACCTACCTGGAGCAGACGGCAAAGGTTATGACCGGATCCCCGCGGACCGGCGTCGTGTACACCGGCGTCTCGTACTTTGGGACAAGGCACGGCCATCAGCGACCAAAGCGATATTCCAAGGCTCGACTGGCTTTGGGCAACTTCGTTCACGGCGCGGCGCTGATCCGTCGAGAGGCATATGAGCAAACGGCAGGGTACGGCTCCGTCGAACTGCAGTCACACGAGGATTGGCACATCTACCTGTCGATTGCGGAGCGTGGCTGGCATTTTCAGGGGACGGACCGCACCCGGCTCTGGTACCGTCAGCATGGTCCCAGCCGCAACTCGATCAGCCCAGAGCGGTTCCATCAGAGCTGGCGAGCCGTTGCCTGCCTTCACCCAACCCTGTACCGGCCAAGTCTCGAGGTGTGGTACCTGGCACATCGGATCCAGGTGGATCTTCTCCCGAGGTTCCGCGGGCGCTTCGCCGGCGGCCGAGGCGGCGCCTTCCTTCCCACCTGAGCGAATGCCGGGGCGACGAACGCATGCCGCCTAGCGTTACCGTCTCCATCGTCAACTACAACCACCTGCGCCACCTCCCCGAGTGCTTGCGCGCCATTCGGGCGCAAACCCTCAAACCCGCCATCCTCGTGACCGACAACGCCTCCATCGACGGCTCGGCGGCGTGGCTTCAAGAGCACGGAGACGACCTGGAGCTGATACTCAACCACGAGAACCGAGGCTTTGCCGCTGCCCATAACGAGGCGTTCCAACGCTCGACGTCAGACTTCGTTCTGGCGCTCAACTGCGACGTGGTCCTGGCTCCCGACTTCCTGGAGGCGCTCGCCTCAGCCATGACCGGAGCCCCCCAGGCGGGGTCGGCATGCGGAACCCTGTACCTGGGATCGCCTGGCGCCTCCGACCGGCTCGACTCCACGGGGCTCTTCCCGGACCGCTTTCGCCGCTTTCACGATCGGGATCACGGACGCCCCGCATCCGGCTTCAGCCGCCCTGCGGGCCCTATCTTCGGGCCATCCGGTTCGGCGGCGTTGTACCGACGATCAATGCTCGAGGATGTCGCTCCGGACGGCGAGTACTTCGACGAGGACTTCTTCGCCTACTACGAGGACGCCGACCTGGCCTGGCGATCCCGGCGGCTGGGCTGGGAGTCGATCTACGTGCCGGAGGCTCGAGGATGGCACGTCCACGACGATCTCAGTCGGGCACGCAGCGGACGGCGCGATGCCGGCGCCACCTTCCGCCAGCTTCTGCTGATCCGGAACCGCCATCTCTGCCTGCTCAAGAACGACAGCTCGAGGGAGGCGCTCCGAGACCTTCCCTGGATCGGCGGTTATGACCTGGCGCTGGAGGTGTACCTTCTCTTAAGGAAGCCCGGACTCGCGTTTCGTTGGCCCAGAGAGGTCATGCGCCTGCTGCCCCCGATGCAGCGCAAGCGAGCGAATCTTCTCGAACGGTCGCCGGCCGCGGTACGGCTCTCCGACTGGCGGCTCCCATGATGGCCGCCTACCGGCGGATGGACCAGGCGGCGAATCAGGACGGCCTCCGAGTCACGCTGCTGGCACCCACCTGGCCGCCGATGCGCTGTGGCATCGCCCCGTACGCGGAACGCTTGACAACCGGTCTGGCGGCGACCCATGCCGACGTTAGGGTGGTCACCAGCGCCCAGGCCGGCCAAAGCGAGCTCATCAGCTGCCGGCTCGAGGACTGGACCCTCGGCAGAGTGCTGCGTCTGGTTCTACGGATCCGAGCATTGTCCCCTCATATCGTGCATCTACAGCACCCCACACGCGCGACGCGGCTGAAGCCGGCGGCGTATCTGCTCCCACTGTTCATCCGATTGCTCAGTCCCCGTCATCGGGTCGTGACCACCCTGCACTATGCGCGCCCGGTCAATCTCCGTACGGTTGCGCGCCTGGCATTCCTGCTTCCGGTCGTGTTCAGTCATGCCATCGTGGTCACCACGCCCTGGGAAGCGCAGTTCATCCGCCGAATCCTGTGGTGGAAGCAGGTTGCCGTTGTCCCGGCCGGTTTGACCATGGCCGTTCCGTCCATGGATCGGGCGCAGCGTCAGGAGACGCGACGGGACCTCGGTCTGAGCGAGGACGCCTTCATCGTTGCCTTCTTCGGGTTCCTGCTCCCCAACAAGGGCCTGGAGACGCTGCTGCAGGCCGTTCGGAGACTCCCGCCCTCGATAACACTCCTGGTCGTCGGCGGGGCCTATTCCCCGACCGACAGCTATCCGCACACGCTCCGGGCGCTGGCCGCCGAGCTCGGCATAGAGGAGCGAGTCAGGTGGGTGGACTCGGCAACCGACGAGCAGGCCGTGCGTCTGTTGAGCTGCGCCGACTGCGCGGCCCTGCTCTTCGACGAGGGGGCCAGCCTGAAGCGGTCCTCACTCCTCGTTTCGGCGGCCTGCGGGCTGCCCATCGTCTCGACGACGGGGCCGGAGGTGGAGAACGTACTCGACGTGCGGTCGATTCTTCTGGTTCCGCCCGGAGATCCCGAGGCCCTGGTCGGCGCCATCGGAACACTTGTCGCGGATCCGAGCGTCGGTGAGCGGCTGCGCGAGGGATCGAAGGGCATTCTCGCCGAAACGGGATGGGACCGCATTGTTGCGGCTCATCTGCACCTCTATCGCTCTCTCTGCCCGTAGCCGAGCGATCTTCGCTCCCGATGCGGAAGTCGCCTCGAGCGCAGGTCAGGCCTCGGAACCCTTCCCGCGTCAGGGTACTTATGGGCCATGACGCCCCGAGCGCGGCTCCTCCATCCTGCCTGCAGGAGGAGCCCAATGTCCGCTCTTGCCGCCTTTCCACCCCTTCCGCATGACGACCTGCTCGCCAACAAGCGGGTGGCCATCGTCGCCGAGCGCCTGGTGGATATGCGAGGCGGCGAACGGGTCGTGACGGCCGTCGCGGACATGCTGCCCCACGCTGACATCTACGCCACCGTGGTCAAGGGCGAGAACCTACCCAACTTCGGTGGCCGGCGCGTGCACACCTCTTTCGTGCAGCGCCTGCCCGGCTCCGAGCGCTTCTTCCGCGCCTACCTACCGCTGTATCCCATGGCCGTCGAGCAGCTCGACCTTCGCCGCTACGACGTGGTGCTCTCGCTCTCCAGCGCCTTCGCCCATGGCGTGCTCACCTCGCCCGACACCGTGCACGTCTCCTACTGCCACACGCCGCTCCGCTTCGCCTGGAGCTGGCAGCACGCCTACGCGCGATCCTCCAATCCGCTCGTCCGGTCGGTGACCAATCCGCTGCTGCATTACGTGCGCTCCTGGGACGTCGCCGCCTCCCATCGGGTGGATCACTACGTCGCCAACTCCCGCAACGTGCAGCGCCGGCTCTGGAAGTACTACCGGCGCGAGAGCACCGTCGTGCACCCACCGGTCGAGACCAGCAGGTTCTTCCCCACGGGCACGGTGGGCGACCACTACCTGCTGGTCAGCTCGCTGGTGTCGCACAAGCGCGTGGATATTGCGGTGGCCGCGTTCAGCCGGCTGCGCCTGCCGCTGGTGGTCGTGGGTACCGGTCCCGAGGCCGCCAAGCTGCGTAGTCGCGCCGCCCCCAACGTGCGCTTTCTGGGCCGGGTCGACGACCAGCGGCTGGCCCAGCTGTACGCGACCTGCAAGGCCTTCGTCTTCACGTCCGACGAGGACTTCGGCATCGCCCCCGTGGAGGCCCAGGCGGCCGGTCGACCCGTGATCGCCTACGGCAGTGGTGGAGCGCTCGAGACCGTCCGGCATGGGGTCACAGGTGTGCTGTTCGACGATCAGTCCGCGGCCTGCCTGGAGGAGACGGTTCGCGGGTTCGATGCCTATGCCTTCCGGCCGGCGGCGGCCCGTGCCAACGCCATGCGCTTCTCGACCGAGCGTTTCGGTCAGGAGCTGGGGCGAGTGCTCGTGGACGCCGTCGAGAACGGTCACGGCGGCGAGCCGCAACCGTGGCCCAGACTCCGCGCGCTCTAGACCGGACGGCGCTGGGAGGCGCCGTCAACCGCGTCTCGCTCCCGTTTCTCCGCGTCCAGGAGCGCCGGCTGCTCCTGGCGACGGTCGACGCGCTGGCGGTCGGCGTCTCCATGATGGCCGCGTATTCACTCTGGAAGGCCCGCGTCCATCCCGCCGCCGACAACATGGCTTCGATGCCCTGGGCCTGGGTGATCGGCGGAGCGGGCGTTTGGCTCGCCGTCTCCTGGCTGGCGGGCGCTTACGATCTCGACGTGGCCGACCGGCTGCCGCGCTCCCTGCGCATCACCTTCACGGTCGCCCTGGTCTCCGCCGGAGCGGCTCTGGCGGGATATTGGCTATTCCTGAAGACCTATCCACGGCCGGCCCTTGCCCTCGCAGTCGTGGCGGCTCCCGCGCTGATCCTCGGCTGGCGCTCGGTGTACGCGGCACTGCTCAGGCGGCCCTCAGGGGCCACACGTGCGTTACTCCTTGGGACCCAGGCGTCATTCGCGGCGCTGCAGGAGGCCACGGCGGGGGCCGGGAGCTACCAGCGTCTGGTCGGATTCGTGGCCCACGATGTGCCCGATGCTCGTGCCCTGGGCGCGGCCGGTGACCTGCTGGACGTGGCCGAACGCCACGGGATCCACCGTGTCGTAGTGGCTCCCCGTCTCAATCTTTCCGCCGGAGCGATCGCGGCTCTCACGTCGGCGGTGGAACGGGGAATCGAGGTTCTGGACTTTAATACCGCCTACGAGGAGCTGACAGGCAAGATCGCCGTCGAACACGTGGGAGACCAGTGGCTGGCCGCCCTCCCGACGAGGCTCACCACCAGCTCCATGGAGGAGCTTTCCATGCGGGCCCTCGATCTGCTGGGGGCGATCATAGGCCTCGGGGCCTGCATCCTCCTCTTCCCCGTCATCGGCCTGCTGATCCGCCTCACCTCACCGGGCCCGATCATCTACCGCCAGGAACGCCTGGGACGGGGCGGTAGACGGTTCATCATCCACAAATTCCGCTCCATGCGCGTCGATGCGGAGGCGAGCGGTCCGCGCTGGGCACGCGAGGCCGACGCCCGAGTCACGTCGGTGGGCCGGCTCCTGCGTCGCACCCACCTCGATGAGCTTCCGCAGCTGTGGAACGTCCTGCGGGGCGACATGAGCCTGGTGGGCCCGCGACCCGAGCGCCCCGAGTTCACCAACACGCTGTCGCGGGAGATCCCCTTCTACCGTCTGCGGCTCGCCGTGCGCCCGGGTCTCACGGGGTTGAAACAGCTCAAGGTCGGATACGCCGCCAGTGTCGACGAGCACCTGGAGGTGCTGCGTCACGATCTCTACTACATCAAGCACCGGTCGCTGCCCCTGAACCTGGCCATCATCGCCCGCACCATCGGCACGGTCGTGGGGCGCACCGGACGCTGAGGCCCGCGGCTTAGGCCCGGCCGGTTCCCGGAATCATCGGCCCCCGCAGCTCCTCCTCGCCCTGCAGCAGCTGCTCCAGAGACAGACCCGACCACAGCGCGCGCTGGAGCTGCTGGTAGCGCTTCTCGACCGTTTGCACGGCGAGCACCAGATTGGCCATGAACTGGTCGCGTGTCACGGGCGCGTCGGTGCACAGAATGGCGACCTCGAATATGACCTCGCCGTCGCGATGGTCCCAGCCGAAGCGCCCCACCATGAGCTTGTAATTGGCATCCATGAGGTAGCGGAGGAAGGTGTCGAGCGCCTGGGGAGAGGGAGCGCCATGGCCCTCCTGTGGGGCACGCAGGATGTTGGGCACGGTGATGAGCAGGACGGCCGCCTCGGCGCGGTAGCGCACGATCATGGGGACACCGTCGATGCCCAGCAGAATACGCTCATCCTCGAGCTGCAGCTCGTACTGCAGACCGTTCTCGTCGAGGTAGCGGGCCAGGGTCTCGATGGTGGTGTCGTTCGCCATACTTGCATTATGTTCGCTGGCGGCGAGTCGAGCCCGGCGTCATTCGCGGCAAATCACACCGAAAACTAATCTTGACAACAGACAATGAATGTGGTGGGGTCGCCGGAAGTGTACGCGCATTCCGGCTGTCGGCGAAACGCTCGAACCGGCACAGAGGAAGCGACCGGGACACGGTTCAGTCGAACAGAAGTCTCACCAAGCAGTTATATTGCACTGAGATAGTGGAATCGAGGAAGAGGAAACAGACAGTGGGACAGTCGAGCATCGTCACGGACGTCGCGTTTGGCCCTCCTCCCATCGGTCGATTTGTCCGGGAGGTACGAGAGGCACGTCATTTCAGCCAGGCCGAGCTGGCCAGGCGCTGTAATCTCTCCCGCGCCTACATCAACGCACTGGAGAGCGGCAGCGTCAAGCAGCCGTCGGCACGTACTCTGGGCGTGCTTGCCGACGCCCTGGGAATCGACATCATGGAGATGCTGGATGCCATCGGCACCGTCCGGGTCAAGGATCGGGACGGCATCGTCGACGAGGCAACGCTGGCGTCGTACCTGCGCAAGCAGCGCAAGCTCTCGGAGGGATCTGTGCGCAGCATCCTCCATCTGATCCATCTCTTCGAGCTGGGCGACCGGCAGGAGAAGCGGACCGCCAGATAGCCTAACCCGAAGCGCGCTCTTTCTGGCCGCCCCGGGTCCGGCAGAGTATGCCGAGGGCGGCTGCGAGCTTCGGCGTCAGGCGCGGCACATTCGCCGCCCGCGCGGCTCAGGGCGCGATGGCGGTGAACAGACGAGGACGCCGGCACGGGAACGACCCAGGGGGTGAGCACTCACTCCAGATCAGCCTCGGTCCGACGGACGGCTCCGGCGTCCCACCCTGTCCCCGGGGAAAGCCGTACTCCCGTCCCGTCCACAGGTCCAGGAAGAACGGGGCGTGCACACCACCCCTCGGTTGGGGACCGGCGCTGCTGAACGCCACGACCCGGCTGTTCATCAGCGGCCCCCACTCGTAGACGCAGGTGTCGACATTCTTGCGGCGGCATCCCTTGTGCCACGGACCGATGACCCGGCTGGCCCGGAACCGCCGGCCCGTCCTCGTGTCGTACACCCAAACGTAGTTGGGGCCCACGTGAGGAGCGTCGTGATATCGCCAGGCGACGAACCGGCCGTTCGTCACCGGGGCGAATGTGTTCCTGCCATTCGTGAGCCTCCGCGCCCGCCCTGTGGCCAGGTCCTTGACGAAGATCTCGTCGCTGTGCGGCCCCTCGCAGAACGACTCCACCCAGACAAGGGTCTTGCCCCACAGGTCGGCGGCGCCGACCGGACAGCCTGCCGTCTGACTCGAGACCTGGATCTTCTTCGGTCCGTCCGGCAGCCGCATCGTCGCCACAAACGTCGGCCCGTACCCGCTCCGGTCACACGCGGCATGACAGGTCGTATACGAGTAGCCGATGGTGTCACCGTACAGGGAGCCCTGCGGAAACAAGAAGGGCCCCCGCGGCACGCCCTCCTTGTCCGAGGAGTCCACCACGTACAGACGCCGGGTGCTCCGGTTCAAGGCGTAGATTCTCCACGCGTAGCTCCGGCCCCACGGAGCCGCCGGCCACACGATCCAGTGCGCCGAGACGATCAGCCCCTGCGGATCCCAGATCGTCCGGAACTGCTTGAGCAGCACCGGCTTCCATATCCTACCCACGTTGCCGCCCCAAATCTGGATAACGCACGACGTTATCTGGCCATGCGAGTGTCGGCATAGCCGGTCGGGACCACCCTCGTTGACGACGTAGGACCGGTAGGCGGCAACCTTGAGGTTCGTTGTCGGCAAGGCGAAGGACCGTATGCCGATGACCGGCTGGATCCGTTTGGGACCGACGTCGGCCCGGGTCAACGGACCCGTGCCTGGGGAAGTGCCGGTGGCCATCAGCGCCCCGAGGATGACGGCGGCCACCGCGCGTTTCGACGCCGTCCAGTGCGGCCCGTTCAAAACAGGATACCCCCATCCGTCTGGATGCGACCCTTGTTGTTGCTATGGTCGAACTGGCCGAGCACCTGGTTCTCGTAGAACTGCTGGGCAGAGTCGGGCTGGTTGGTAATCGGGTCCTTGTAGGTGTGTGGCCCGTGGGCGGTCCCGTCCGGACCCGGGGACGTGTCAAAGAACTTGATCCCGCCATTTGGGCCGGACTGGTAGGCCGTCACGCTCACGTAGTGGCTGAAGCCGTTTCCGGTGCCCCAGCCGCCGCTGGGACCGTCCAGCCCGGAGGTGTCGACTGAGGTGAGCATCGGACCCAGCGCCCACTTCTTCGGCTTGTGCTTGTAGTCCGCCGTCATCCGGTAGCCCTGATGCAGGTCGTGCCAGAGCGCCGCGTGGAATAGGTCCCACGTCAGCGTCTTGGCGCCGCCCGGCGGAAGTCGAAGCTGCGGCTCGGTTTACCCCCCCCGGTTGACAAGGTCGCGGCGAACACGATGACGGGTACGGCGACGAGCAGACGGGTGATCATCTCTCTCCTCCGAAGGCGCCGTGTGTAGACCGATCAAGCGGCGACTGGTGTCTACACGATACGTGCTGCCGCCGTCGGGACGCAACCCTCAGTCAGCACGCTCAGGCCGCGAGCCCTCTGCACCCGTCATTCATTGCGGCCGCCGGCAGCCACAACCTCGTCGCCATGGGCACGCATTACTGCACAGCTCGACGGATCCCGTTCCGCGGGTGTACATTAAGTGTAGGTTGAACACTCAATGGTGACCCTCTCCCGCCACCCGGCCGCCGAGACGTGGCCTGACGCCGCGGTTAGTCTGCGCATCAGCGTCGATCCCGTGCTCTTTACCCAAATTGGGGGCCGCTTGCACGTCCTGCTGCGACTGCGCAGCTGGGCCCCCTATGAGGGGGTCTGGGCGCTTCCGGGCGCAATCAACCCGCCCGGTGAGCAGATCGAGGTGACGATGTGGCGCGAGCTGCGCGACCTCGGCTTCTCACAGGAGCTGTGGGTGGAGCAGCTGAAGACCTTCGACCGGCCCGCGCAAAGTGTCGGGGGAAGAACGGTGCCCGGGCGCGATCCTCGGGGCCGGGTCATCTCGGTGGCATACTTCGCCATCGTGCAGCCGGAAGCCGCGGCCACGGTTCAGCGGACCGGCGTGGAGTGGCGCCCGCTCGACGACCTTCCGGCCCTGGCCTTCGATCACGAGGAGATCGTCAAATACGCGCTCTGGCGGCTTCGGAACAAGATCCAGTACACGCCCGTCGCGTTTGAGCTGCTGCCGCGCGAGTTCACCCTCACTGACCTTCAGGAGGTCTACGAGGCGGTGCTGGGAGCGAAGCTGGACAAGCGAAACTTCCGGCGCAAGGTCCTCTCCGAGCGGGTCGTGGTTCCCACCGACCGCCTGTCCCGCCGCGAGAAACGACCGGCGCAGCTTTACCGATTCAACGACCGGCATTTCGCCTACAGTCCCCGACGCCTGTCCATCGAGAACCTGGCCGAGCCCCTGACGACCGAACCGTCGGGGTCGAGAGCCTAGCGAGAGAGGGGAGCGACCATGACCCCAGTATCTGTCCGTCGTGAACAAGTGTTGACTCCACACTTCCTAGTCCGGTCTTCCGGGGCCCGACATGGCTAGCGGTTCGTTCGTCTCCCTCGACGAGCTGCAGCGCACTTCCCGCCCCAGCACCTACGGTCCCGGCGCCAGCGGCGACGTCCGGCCGCCGCGCTCCGCGGCAATGGCACGGCAGCAGCCCCTGCCCGAGGAGTACCGGCATCTCTCCCCAGAGGAGCTGGACCGGCGCATCGGCGAAGCCAGAGCCGCTCTGGGTCAGCGACTGGTCGTCCTCGGCCATCACTACCAGCGCGACGAGATCGTCAAGCACGCCGACTTTCTCGGCGACTCGTTGAAGCTGTCACAGCTGGCCGCCGGCCGCCGGGAAGCCCAATACATCGTCTTCTGCGGTGTCCATTTCATGGCCGAGAGCGCCGACATCCTTTCCAGCGAGGACCAGATCGTCATGCTGCCCAACCTCACGGCCGGGTGCTCCATGGCCGACATGGCCAGCCTGCCGGACGTGCTGGCCGCGTGGGACCAGATCACGGCGAGATGTGGCGTGGACGTCATACCGGTCACCTACATGAACTCAGCGGCCGCGCTCAAGGCCTTCTGCGGCGAGCATGGCGGAATCGTCTGCACGTCGTCGAACGCTGCGGGCATTCTCGGTTGGGCCTATGAACACGGCCGCCGGGTCCTCTTCTTCCCCGACGAGCACCTCGGTCGCAACACGGCCGACCGAATCGGCTTGGACCAAGCCGAGGTGACGGTCTGGGACCCCAGGCGGCTGGCCGAATCGCGCGAGGCACTCGACGCCGCGCGCCTGATTGTCTGGAAGGGCTTCTGCTCCGTCCACGAGCGCTTCACGGTGGCCCAGATCGCCGGCGCACGCGCGGACTATCCGGGCGCGGTTGTCATTGTCCATCCCGAGTGCCGGAGAGAGGTCGTGCAGGCGGCCGACGCCTCGGGATCGACCGAGTTCATCGTCGAGGCCGTCGAAGCCGCGGGGCCCGGCTCGGTGCTGGCCATCGGAACCGAGATCAACCTCGTCAACCGCCTGGCCGCCGCCTATCCGGATCGCACCATCTTCTGCTTGGACCCCATCGTCTGTCCCTGCTCCACCATGTATCGCATCCACCCAGCGTACCTCGCCTGGGTGCTGGACAATCTCATGGATGGGCGTGTCGTCAATCGCATCGCGGTCGACTCGCGCACCGCCGGGTTCGCACGCATCGCGCTGCAGCGGATGCTGGATGTATCGGCTGCCCCCGGCACCGCCCGGGAGCGGATGGCCGCCGTTGCCTAGCGCTCGCTCGGCCGGAGTGATGCACGAAGCGGATGTGGTCGTGGTCGGAACCGGCATCGCCGGCCTGGTTGCCGCCTCCGTCTCGCGGGAGCAGGGCAGGAGGGTGACCATCTTGACGAAGGGCCGGGCGCTCGATTCCAACACCCGATATGCCCAGGGCGGCCTTGCCGCCGCAATTGGCCCCGACGACTCGCCGGCGCGGCATTTTGAAGACACGCTGGCGGCCGGCGCGGGCATCAACGACCCTTCGGCGGTGGAGGTTCTCACCGATGAGGCCGGCGCCTGCCTCCAGGTTCTCGCCCGGGCGGGTGTCCGCTTCGATGGCCACGACGGGAGGCTGGAGCTGACCACCGAGGGCGGACATCACTCCGCCCGCGTCCTCCACGCCGGCGGCGACGCCACGGGCAGCGAGATCGCGCGGCGCCTGCTGGCACATGTTCGAGCGCAGGGCGCGGTCGTCGTCGAGCACGCCCGCGTCACCGAGCTGGCACTCAGCGGCGATCGGGTAACCGGCGTACGCGCCATCGTCGGACCAATGCCGGCGGAGACCCAGCTCGTGCCGGCCGGTCGCGTGATTCTGGCCACGGGCGGCGCCGGCGGGCTCTTCTCCCGAACCACCAACCCGCCCGGGGCGACCGGTGACGGACTGGCGCTGGCCTACCGCGCGGGCGCGGAGCTCATGGACCTCGAGCTGTTTCAGTTCCACCCGACTGCCCTCACCCGAGCCGGGTGTCGTCCCTTCCTGATTTCCGAAGCCGTTCGGGGCGAGGGTGGCATACTGCTGAATGCGGCCGGAGAGCGCTTCATGCAGCGATATCATCCCGATGCCGAGCTGGCGCCGCGAGATGTGGTGGCACGAGCCATCTGGAACGAGATGTCGGCCGGCGGCCCCGTCCTTCTGAACATGACTCACCTCGGCGAGGATCATCTGCGGCACCGTTTTCCGACCATCATCGCCGGATGTGCGCGCTCCGGGGTGGACGCCATCCGTGAGCCCATCCCCGTCGCGCCCGCGGCGCACTATTTCATGGGGGGCGTTCGTTCCGACCTGGACGGTCGCACGACGCTTTCCGGCCTCTTTGTCGCCGGGGAGGTTGCCTGCACGGGCGTACACGGCGCCAACCGGCTGGCGAGCAACTCACTCCTCGAGGGCCTGGTGTTCGGCCGGCGGGCCGCGCTGGCCGCGGACGGCCGGGCCCTGTCGCCGATCGTCGAGCCCTCGCCCCCGGACGATTCGCTCGGGGCCGGCACCTCGGACGCACGTCTCCTACGGCAGCGCAATTGGCAGCGTTTGGGGATCGTTCGGGATGGCGCGGCGCTGGAACAGCACCTGGAGTGGCTGACGAGCAAACGAGTGGCGCGTCGAGACCCGGTCGCCGCGGGAACGGAACGGGTACGGAACCTGGTGCTACTGAGCCGGCTCCTGGCGGAGTCGGCCCTGATGCGAACCGAGAGCCGGGGCGCACATTACCGGCTCGATCATCCCCATATGGATCCGCGTTGGCGCGGCAACATCGTCGTCTCACGCCACGGCCGTGCTTTCCGGCCTCTCGCCTCCCCGCTGTTGGCGCGCATTCCGGCCTAGCATGGCCCTCGCGCCGCCGTTGCCGTCCATCCTGGAGATGCGATCCGTGATCGAACGGCTGCTGACCGAAGATGTGGGGCCGGGCGATCTGACCACGCGGCTCACCGTGCCGAACGAGGTTCGCGCCCGCGGGGAGATTGCCGGCCGCTCCGAGGGAGTGATGGCCGGTCTGCCGGTCATCTCCGAGGTCTTTCGGGCCATCGACGCCTCGCTGACGGTCGAGCCCCGCGTGGGCGAGGGGGAACGGATCTCCGCCGGTCAGACGCTGGGCACTGTCTGCGGGAGCGCGGCTGCCATCCTCACCGGTGAGCGAGTTGCGCTCAATCTCCTGCAGCGGATGTGCGGCATTGCCACCATGACCCGCCGGTTTGTCGATATGGTAGCGGGCACACACGCCACCATCGTGGACACACGCAAGACCGCTCCGGGCCTGCGCCTCTTCGACAAGTACGCGGTTCGCTGCGGCGGCGGCCGGAACCACCGGTTCGGTCTGTTCGACGGCATCCTCATCAAGGACAACCACATTCAGGCGGCCGGCGGGGTCGGCGCGGCGCTCGATGCGGTCCGCGAGCGACCCCATCCGCTACGGATCGAGATCGAGATCGACGGCCTCCACCAGATCCCGGAAGCTCTGGCGGGCGGCGCGGAGCTGATCCTGCTCGATAACATGCCGCCGGAAGAGCTGACACGAGCCGTGGAGGCCATTGGCGGCCGGGCCTTGACCGAGGCCTCGGGCGGCATCACGCTGGCGTCCGTACGGGCTGTGGCGGAGACAGGAGTTGACTACATCTCGGTGGGCGCGCTGACGCATTCGGTTCCGGCCCTCGACATCGGCCTGGAGCTGGAGGTGCTGCCCTGACGGACCGAATCTATCTCGATCACGCCGCCACCACACCCATGCGGCGAGAGGTGCTGGAGGCCATGTTCCCCTACTTCCAGCAGGTGTTCGGGAACCCGTCCAGCGTTCATGCCCTCGGTGCGGAGGCGGCCGTGGCGCTGACCGAAGCGCGCACGGAGGTCGCCGAGGTGCTTGGTTGCCTTCCCGATGAGGTCGTCTTCACCTCCGGGGGGACGGAGTCCGACAACCTGGCAGTACTCGGGGCCGCCGAAGCCGGTCGCTCCCGGGGCAATCACGTGCTCCTCTCGGCCATCGAGCACGAGGCGGTGCTCGAAGCCGGCAGGGAGCTGCGCCGGCGGGGCTTCGACGTCGAGGAGGCGCCAGTTGACGCCTACGGCCGGGTGCATCCCACGACACTCGCGCAGATGGTCCGCAAGGAGACCATTCTCGTCTCCGTCATGTACGTGAACAACGAGATCGGCACCATCCAACCGATCGCCGACCTGAGGGCTGCCGTCCGGGAGCGCAACCCGGCGTCCCCGTTTCACACCGACGCGGTCCAGGCCGCGGGCACCCTTCCGCTCGACGTCGATCATCTGGGCGTCGACCTCCTCTCGCTCTCCGCCCACAAGCTGTACGGTCCGCGAGGTGTGGGAGCGCTCTATGTCCGGCGTGGAACGGAGCTGTGGCCCACACTCCACGGCGGCGGGCAGGAGCGAGGCCTGCGTTCGGGGACCGAGAATGTTGCCGGGGCGGTCGGCCTGTCCCGCGCGCTCAGTCTGGCGGCTGCCGAACGGTCGGACGAGGCGCCCCGGCTGCGGCGCCTGAGCGGCGAGCTGATCGAACGCGTAACGGCCGGCTATTCCCGAATTCACCTCACCGGCCATCCCACCGAGCGCCTACCGGGACATGCCAGCTTCTATCTGGAGGATCGGAGCGGCGAGTCCGTGCTGGTCGAGCTGGACCGGCAGGGGATCAGCTGTTCCAGCGGCTCCGCCTGCCATGCGGGCCAGACTGACCCCTCACACGTCCTGCTGGCCATCGGACTCAGCCCCGAGCTGGCCCGCAACGGCCTGCGACTGACACTGGGTCGGCAGACTTCCGCGGAGAATGTGGCCGAGGCGACCGAACGCCTCCTGGCGATCCTGACCGAGCAGCCGCTGACCGTGTGACGTCTGCGGCAGCAGACCGGCGAATCGCGACTCTCGACGTGGCGGAAGGCGTGGCGCATATCTGGAAGCTCGTCGCATTGGTTCTGACTCTGGGCCTGGATACCCTGGCCGCCTCCGCCGCCATCGGGGCGAGTGGCCGGGGGCGCAGCGGGTGGCAACTTGCCCTCCGCTTCGCCGCCGCCGAAGCCGTCATGGCATCCATCGGCCTGGTGGCGGGCTACCAGATCGCGATGCGAGCCGCCCGACCGGCCGGCTGGATCGGCGGTGGACTGCTGGTTGCAATCGGCGTCTGGATGCTGATCGAAGCGATAACCGGCCGCGACCAGGCGGGCGAGGCAGGGCGCATCGGATTGATGGCGGTCTTGTCGGTGAGCATCGATGAGCTGGCGGCGGGAGCCGCGTTCGGGCTGATCGGAGCGTCTCCTCTCCTGGCGGTTGTGCTCATCGCCCTTCAGTCGGTCGCGTTCACGTTCATCGGACTGCGGGTGGGAAGCGTCGTGGGAAGACGGCTCGGAAACGCCGCGGAGCCGGTCGGGGCCGCCATCTTCCTGTTCCTGGGAGCGTTGGTGCTCTCCCGGATCGTGTCCTGACCGAGGAGTGACTGGGGTCGACAAGCGATTCCATGGGAGGCTCGTCTCGTGACGGGCGCGGCCTTGTGACCGGTCATCCCACCGGCTGAACGACCGGAGTAGCGGTCGCGTGAACGCGAGTCACGTCGTCCCTCTGAGCCCAGTTACGGCCGTGCGGCCGGGACTGTCAGCCCCTGCACGCCCCAGCATTGCAGGTCGCCGTTCTCATGCACCGCGCACAGATCTCCCGGCTCTTCGTCGTCTCCCACCCCACGCTGATCTCCTTGTACCTTCCGTATATCCAGGGATGGTACTTGGTCAGGTTGTCCTGAAAGCAAGAGATGTGATGCGATGGTCGCAGCCCGCACACCGGTCCGTGGATGCCGCCCGGCTGCACGTCAATGAACTGGCCCTTCAAAGGCTGCGGTGTATGGCCGATGTAATCCTGCCCCCAGCACACGGCGTCCCCGTCCTGCCGCACTCCACAGGGCGACACCGGTCCGAGTTGGCGATTCGCTGATCGCCGGCCACCCGGGGGTCGCGTTCACCATCATCGGACTGCGGGTGGGAAGCGTCGTGGGAAGACGGCTCGGAACGCCGCGGAGCCGGTCGGGGCGTGCCGCAAGCGTACCAGCGTCCGGTCAGTCGCGTCAACCAGTGGCTGCCGGTTCGGGTAAAGACCACCCGTCATGCCGATTGTCGGAGCATGAAGCCGCGGCTGTGGGGACACTAGGCCTGAACGGCCTCCACCGGCGGGTCCCGCCCGATGGGCCGCACCAGCAGCACCAGCGGGATGCCAAGGGCCTCGGCGACCGCGCCGAAGACGATGACGCCCGAGAACCCCGTCGGACGGATCAGCAGCCCGGAGATCGCTCCGCCGAGGAAGACGCCCAGACTCGCCGTGGCAACCGAGAGCGACATGGCGGTCCCACGGTTGCCGGCCGTGCTGCGGCCGGCCATCTCCGTCAGCAGGCCGCTGGCGAAGAGCCCGGCGCCGATGCCGGTTCCGGCGCCGGCCGCGATCAACCAGAGGAGGTTGGTCGTCGGCACAAACGCCGCCAGGCCGATCATCGTCACGATGAGACCCAGCAGCATGGGTGTGCTGGTGCGCGTCCGGTCGGCCAGCATTCCACCGGGAAAGCGAAGCAGGACCACACCGACCGCGTCGGCACTGAAGAAGATGCCCGCATTGGGCCCGTGGGTGCGGGCCAGAACCAGTGGAAGATACGCAACGATGCCGCCGAAGTACACGCCGTTGAGCATGTTCGCGGTCAGCGCGGGTGTCCAGCGGCGGTCGTAGCCGAAGCCCGGCGACGGGGCCGGCGGCGTCACCTCGTCGGCTTTGGGCATACGTAGCAACCAGCTCACGATCGCGCTGCCCGCGCCGAGAAGGATGGTCGGCAGGAGAAGCCAGACGGGACCGCCATGCGCGTAGAGCACCAGCCCCAACGCCGGCCCGATCGCCAGCGGCGCGCTGCCCAACGTGGTCACGAGGCCCATGGCGATACCGGTCGCTCGCGGCGCCAGCAGCGGCACGGCGGCATACACGCTGGGGGTGACCAGCGCCGCCCCCATTCCCTGAAGCAGCTTGCCTGCCGTGATGGCGATCTCCACCGGAAACGCCAGCATCACGGCCCCGGCACAGGCATAGAGGCAGGCGCCGGCCACCATGAACAGGCGCACACCCCGCCGGTTGAGGAGCGGTCCCACCGCCAGCGTCAGCATCAGGCCGGCGATGCTCCCTGAGCCGACGTCCAGACCGATACGGGCGACCGGTGCGCCCGAGTGGCGCAGATAGAGCGGCAGCGCGGAGCCGGTCAGGTAGAAGCTGAGCTGGGCAGAGAGCACCGCGGCGCCCGTGATGGCAAAGGCGGTCGGATGCTCGAGGGCGTCGCGGAAGCGGGGGCGATCCGGCTCAAGCCCAGCCGCGGTACTTACTTCGACCCCGAAAACGGGTGTGGTCGGGATCGACCAGCTTGGTCTCAGCCGCCGTCGGGACACCGGGGACCGGCAGCTTGGCCGGTGGCCGGACTGGCGGCAGCTGCGACCGCTCGGGTCGTTTCGGGTCCTGATGGAGCCCCGACTTCACCTCGACGCCGTCGGCCGTGGTCGGCTCGAACGGGATCTGTGACTGGTCGTCGGTCACGCCGGCCTCCCGCGAATGCTCCTCTTATGCTATCCCGGTCCCCGTAGACTACAGTGGCCGCTGGGCGGCTCCTTCGGGCACGGCTGTCCCGCAAACGAAGCGAAACGAGGTGTGATCTGAACGGCATGATCGCGCGGTCCCTGGCGGTGTTTGCCATGGGCGCCGCCGTATTGACCACCGGCGGCGTGCGCGTGCACTCATTCGCCAACAGCGGGACCGTGCTCCAGTCGGCCGTCTGGGGCAACACGGTCTTCTGGACCAAGACCTCACCACGTCCCCAGGGTGGCGCCGTGCCGGAGAGCCTCTTCGAGGCGCGGCTGGATCACTACTCGCCTCACAAGCGCTTCACGTTCTCCTCGGGCGCCACCGTACAGGCCCTGCAGGCGTCCCAGGACTGGCTGTTGGCCCAGGTCACGGGTGGCCGCGGCTCCTCCGTGTGGGCCATGAATCGCACCACCGATCGGGCGCGCACGGTCGCCTTTCGGGCCAACAGCAGCAATGCCGCCGTGGAGAGCGTCTCCTTATCTCAGGACACCGCGGCGTTCGAGACGCTGACGCGGGTGGGTGGACATGGAACCGGGGCCGAGACCCAGTGGAAGCTGGCACTCCACGCCGTCACCCTCCCCAAGCGCGACCCCCGCGTCTTTCTCTCTCGCCTCACCGCCTGTCCACAGGGAATGGAGGCGCCTTCGCTCTCCACGACACTCTGGGTCGGCGCGCTTCGCAAGGGCTGCTCCAACCAGATGGACGTGTATGGCTACGATCCGGTCCAACGCCGGCTCACGATGCTGACCTCCAACCACGACTCCGGCGATGCGGTCACCAACGGCCAGTACGCCGCCTGGATTCAGTACAAGCCCGGTCACTTGACCCAACCACTCACGGGAAGGGTGGTGCTCCTCAACCTCGCCACACGCGTTCGCAGGGTGATCAGCGGCGCCCCGCCCGGTCTGGCGCGGGGATGCCGCGCCGGGTCCGGCGGCACCCAGGACAAGTGCGTCTCGGACCTGGGCATGACGGCCGACATCGTGTATTGGCTCAATGGGCGTGCACTGCCGGAGGCCTACGATCTGAACACCTGTCACAGCTACATGGTTCCGGCCAACCATCTGCCGGAGCTAAACGGATTCGGCAGCGGCTCCGGACGGCGCTGGCCGTGGTCGAGTCAGGTCCTGCAGCCTCGACCGGGTCATCCCCGCTCCTGGCTGGTCGTGGCTCGCGTACCATGAAGCCAACCCCAAGGACAGCCGTATCACCGGTCGAGATATCGAATGAAGGGCGATCAGCATGACCACCACCTCCCGGCCCGCAGTCTCTCGCGCGGATAACCCGCTCGCCTTCGCGCCCCCCGAGATCGACGAAGAGGATGTCGAAGCCGTGGTCGAGGTGCTGCGATCCGGCTGGATCACCACCGGCCCGCGCACCCAGGAGTTCGAGCGGCGGATGGCGGAACGCGTGGGCGTCAGACACGCGCTGGCGGTGAACTCGGCAACTGCCGCCCTGCACCTGGCGTTGGACGCCATCGGCCTGCGGCCAGAGGATGAGGTGATCGTTCCCACGCTGACCTTCACGGCGAGCGCGGAGGTGGTGCGCTACTTCGATGCGACGCCGGTGCTGGTGGACGTGGACCCGGTGACGCTTTGTCTGGACCCGGAAGCGGTAGCGGCGGCCATCACCCCACGCACGCGGGCCATCATGGCGGTCCATCTCGGCGGTCATGCCGCGCCCATGGACGAGCTGCGTGAGCTGGCCGGCCGACACGGCCTCGTTGTCATCGAGGACGCCGCCCACGGCTTTCCCGGAGCCTACCGTGGCCGACCCATCGGCACCCTGGGAGACCTGGCCGCGTATAGCTTCTACGCAACCAAGACCATCACCACGGCCGAGGGAGGCATGCTGCTGACCGACAATGACGCCTACGAGGACCGGGCCCGCGTCATGTGTCTGCACGGCATGAGCCGTGACTCCTGGAACCGCTACGGGGCCTCCGGCAGCTGGCGCTATGACGTTGTCGCGCCGGGCTTCAAATACAACATGACCGACATGGCTGCCGCCCTGGGCCTGTCCCAGCTGGCCAAAGCGGAGCGCATGCTCAGCCGCCGCATGGAGGTCGCGCGCCGCTACAGCGCGGCCTTCAAGTCCAGGCCGGAGCTACAGCCGCCGGCCGATCTGCCTCATGTCCAGCACTCCTGGCATCTGTACATCCTGCGGCTTCACCCGGAGAACCTGCGGATCGGACGTGACCGCTTCGTGGAAGAGCTGCAGACTCGCGGCATCGGCACCAGCGTCCACTTCATCCCGCTGCACACGTTCACCTACTACCGTCAGAGGTACGGCTTCCAGGACGGTATGTTCCCGGTGGCCATGGCGCAGTTCGAGCGCATGCTGTCTCTGCCCATTTACTCCAAAATGTCGGACGCCGACGTGGACGACGTGATCGACGCCGTCGGCGACATCGTGGAGCGGCACCGGGCGTAGACCTGTGTACGAGGCCTGCAAACGGGACCTGGATCTCATCCTGGCCCTGTCAGCCTTGGTGCTCTCCTCCCCTGTCTGGCTGCTGGTCTCGGTCGCCATCCTCCTGACGTCGGGGCGTCCGGTGCTCTTTCGAGGTCGCAGGCTGGGCCGCGGCGGCCGCGAGTTTGGGATGTATAAGTTCCGCACCATGCGACCCGGGGCCGAAACGATGGGACCGGGCATCACGGCGGCCGGCGATCCCAGGATCACTCCCCTGGGGCGGCTGCTGCGCCGCTCCAAGCTGGATGAGCTGCCCCAGCTGCTCAATGTCCTCGCGGGCGACATGAGCATGGTGGGGCCGCGACCGGAGGATCCACGCTACGCCGACGCCTATTCGGGCGAGAATGCCGTGATCCTGACCGTGCGTCCCGGCATCACCGGCCCCACGCAGCTCACCTACCGTCACGAGGAGCGCATGCTACGGGGCCAGGACGTGGACGCCGACTACCGCCGGCGGCTGCTACCGGCCAAGCTGCAGAGCGACCTGCGCTACGTCCGCAACCGGTCGCTTCGGGTCGACGTGCGCCTGATTCTCGCCACGGCGGCGAGACTCTTCCGCTCCTAATGTGAGAGGATATATCGCTCCCTCCACCATCGTTCTTCTACCCCCTGGAGATACCCATCGGAACCGTAGTCGAGTGGCTTGAGGCGCAGGTGTTCGAGCGCCTGCGGCTGCACGGTCTCACATTTCTGCGGGACGCCCTCCTGGCGGCCATCTGTTTCGTGGTCGCCGACTATCTGCGCTTCTTCCCCCGCGCGATTCCCACCGACAGCATCACTCCGCTGCTGCTGTCGCTGCCGGTCATCGCGGCGGTCTACACCATCTGCAACTACCTATTCGGGGTGCACCGGCGGCTGTGGCAATACGCGGGCATCGCCGATGTTCGCGGCCTGGTAGACGCCACGGTGGTGGCGACGCTGGTCGTGGGGCTGGGCGATTTCGCCGTGGTCGGCTTCAGCCTGTGGACGGGCACCGGACACCTCACCGCGCGCCCCGTTCCGTTCGGGACAGTCATCGTGGGCGGCGCCTTCACCCTTGCCTGCTTCCTGCTGGCCCGCATCTGGCCTCGATTGCTGCGAGCGCGACCACGGACCGATGAGGGCTGGTCGCGAGTGCTGATCGTGGGCGCCGGACAGGCCGGCCAGCTGGTGGCCGCCGACCTGCTGGGAAACCCCCAGTGGCGTCAGCACCCGGTCGGGTTCGTCGACGACGACCCCGGCAAGCGGCGTCGACGAGTCCATGACGTGCCCGTTCTGGGGACCATCGATCAGCTGCCGGCACTGGTCGCGGAGCATTCCATCGATATCGTGGGCGTGGCCATACCCAGCGCCTCGACCAAGCAGATGGATCGCCTCCTCGGCCTGGCCCAGCAGACGTCGGCCCGCATCCAGGTGCTGCCCAGCAGCGGCGAGCTCATGACCGGGCAGGCGCCCATCCGGCTGCGCGACGTGAACCTCGGCGACCTGCTGAACCGGGTCCCGGTCACCAACACCGAGCAGCTCGACCTGGTGGAGAGCGTGGCCACCGACCGGGTGGTGCTCGTCACCGGCGCGGCCGGCTCCATCGGCTCGGAGCTGTGCCGCCAGCTCATGCAGCTCCGTCCGGCGGTTCTCCTGGCCGTGGACAACAACGAGACCGGGCTTTTCTACCTGGAGCGGGACATCCGCGAGCTGGGTGACGCCTCGCGGCTGGTCTCGATCCTCGGGGACATCACCGACCTAGGCAAGATGGCGCACATCTTCCGTGCACGCCGTCCCGACGTGATCTTCCACGCCGCCGCCTACAAACACGTCCCCATGTTGGAGCGCCATCCCGAGGAGTCGGTGTTCGTCAACGTTCAGGGCACCCTCAATCTGTGCCGCTTGGCGGCCGACCACCGGGCGCAGCGCTTCGTCTTCGTCTCCACCGACAAGGCGGTCCACCCGCTCAACGCCCTGGGGTTCTCCAAGCGCATCGGCGAGCTCGTCACCAAGGCGCATCAGGGTCTTGGGCCCATCTACTGCAGCGTGCGCTTCGGGAATGTGGTGGGCAGCCGGGGCAGCGCCCTGCCGGAGTTCGTGCGCCAGATCGACGCCGGCGGCCCGGTGCTCGTCACCCACCCCGACGTGGAGCGCTACTTCATGACCATACCGGAGGCGGTCAGCCTGCTGATCCAAGCCTCGGCGCTGGCATCAGGCGGGGAGTTGTTCATGCTGGATATGGGCGATCCCGTCAAGATCGCGGACGTGGTCAAGCGCATCATCCGGGTTCGCGGTCTCCGTGTGGGCGTCGACATCCAGATTCGCTACACCGGGCTGCGGCCCGGCGAGAAGCTCACCGAGGACCTTGTGTTCCTGGGAGAGAAGACGCGGCCGACCTCGAATCCAGCCATCGTCTCGGTGGAGGACGGGGTTGAGCCCAACCTCTCCGAGCTGGAGACGCGCATCACCGCTCTCCTCAGCCTGGCGGCTCAGTGCGACGCCGACGAAATACGCCGCACGCTGGCCAAGGTTGCCGCCGGTGAGCCGGTCACCGAGATGCGCAGGTTGGGAACCGTCGGCTAGGGCGGGCGTCCCGGGGAACGATCACCCGGGAGTGGTGCTGATCACCGGCGCCTCGGGATTCGTGGGTTCATTCGCGGTCGAGCACTATCTCCGTGCGGGCTGGACGGTTCACGGGACCAGCCGGCGGCCTTCCGCAGAGGCCTCGCTCTCGGGGCCGAACATCCACCGGCTCGACCTCACCGACCCTGTCGCCACCCGGGCACTGGTAGACGCGGTGCGGCCCCGAGTCGTTCTCCACCTGGCCGCGGAAAGCTCGACATCCCGATCCTGGCAGGACCCCCTGGGCACCTATCGCAACAACGTGCTCTCGCAGCTGTCGTTGCTGGAAGCCTGCGTGTCTATCGGCGGTGTCGAGCGCGTCCTGGTGGCCGGAAGCGCCGACGAGTACGGTTCTCCCGAACCAGACGACAGTCCCATCCGCGAGGACTACCGGCTGCTGCCGGTCACCCCCTATGGCGTGAGCAAGGTGGCCCAGGACCTCATGGGGTATCAGTACTTCGCCGCGCATGGGCTTCCGGTGATCCGGGTGCGTCCCTTTCTCCAGGTCGGGCCGAGGCGCTCGGAGACCTTCTTCTCGGGCGCCTTCGCCAGACAAATCGCGGAGGCGGAGCTGGGGCTGCGGCCGCCCGAGATGCAGGTGGGGGATATCGATCGTGTTCGCGACCTGACGGACGTCCGCGACGTCGTGCGGGCACTTGCCCTACTGGCCGAGCAGGGCGAGGTGGGCGCCGTCTACAACATCGCCTCGGGTCAGGGCCGGCCGGTGAGGGACCTGCTGGACATGCTGCTGGATCTCGCGGCGGTGCGGCCGGAGGTCCACCGTGCCCCATCGGAGCACCGAGCGCTCGAGCCTGCCGTCCTCGTCGGCGATGTATCTCGCCTTCGAGGTGACACCGGCTGGGCGCCTTCAATATCATTGAGGGATTCAGCTCGCGACCTTCTGGACTACTGGCGTCGCCGGCTGGAGACCGAGGGTGCGAAGGAGGACGCGACGTCGTGAAGACAGCGCTGATCACGGGAGTCACAGGCCAGGATGGCTCCTATCTGGCCGATTTCCTGGTCGGGAAGGGCTACCGCGTCATCGGGATGCTGCGGCGGCTCTCACTCGAGAACTACGGGCGTATCGAGCACCTGGCCGACCGCATGGAGCTGGCTCAGGGGGACCTGCTCGATCCCACCTCACTGGAGACCATTCTGCGCGAGTACATGCCCGACGAGGTGTACAACCTGGCCGCGATGAGCTTCGTGCCCACCTCTTGGAATCAGCCCGTTCTCACGGGCGAGTTCACGGGGTTGGGTGTCACTCGCGTGCTGGAGGCGATCCGGATCGTGAAGCCGGACGCCCGCTTCTATCAGGCCTCCAGCTCCGAGATGTTCGGAAGCATTCCTGAGACGCCGCAGAACGAGTCGACCCGCTTCTCCCCACGCTCACCCTACGGCGTGGCCAAGGTCTACGGCCACTACATCACGGTTAACTATCGCGAGAGCTACGGCATCTTCGCCTGCAGCGGCATCCTCTTCAACCACGAGTCGCCGCGCCGCGGGCTGGAGTTCTTCCCCCGGAAGGTCACCGACGGGGTGGCCCGGATCAAGCTGGGACTGTCCAACGAGCTGCGCCTGGGCAACCTGGATGCGCGCCGTGACTGGGGGTACGCAGGGGACTATGTGCGGGCGATGTGGCTGATGCTGCAGCAGCCGGAGCCGGGCGATTTCGTGATCGCGACCGGCGAGAGTCACTCCGGCAGAGAGTTTGTGGATACTGCATTCCGGCACGTGGGTCTGGATCCCGCCGAGTACGTGCGGTTCGATCCCCAGCTGCTCCGCCCGGCCGACGTCGACCATCTCGTCGGCGATGCGTCGCGGGCCAAGGCAACACTTGGCTGGGAGCCCGAGGCGGGCTTTGAGGAGCTGGTTCGACTGATGGTTGACGCGGATGTCGAGCGGCTCACTCGGGTCGCCGCGCAGCCGGGAACCGCCTCGATCCCCGCGGTCTGACGCCTCCCACCTCGAAGTCGTCTCCGGACCTGGTCCGTTCGGGCCAGCCGCTCAACGTCGAAACCGACCTGAGCCGGCAGACGGGCCTGTTGACGGGCACCGACTCCTTCTACATCCGGAGTCATTTCCCCGACCCTCCGGAGCCATGGCGGTCACTGGTGGTGGACGGTCTGGTGGAGCGGCCGAAGGAGTTCAGCATCGAGGAGCTTCGCCTTTTGCCGCAGCGAGAGGTGATCGTCACGCTGGAGTGCGCGGGCAATGGCCGCGCCTACCTGATGCCGGCGGCTCCCGGCGTACAGTGGCGGCTCGGGGCTGTGGGCACGGGGGTCTGGCAGGGTCCCTCTCTTCGAGACGTGCTCGACTTGGCCGGCCCGTCTCCGGACGCCGGAGAGATCGTCTTTGCGGGCCTTGACGGCGACCCCCCGGATCCGGAAGGCGCGGGGCGCACATACGAGCGCTCGCTCGCACGGGAGGTCTGCGCCGATCCCCACGTGCTACTCGCGACGCACTTGAATGGTTCGCCCCTGCCCCCTGACCACGGCGGCCCGCTGCGACTGATTGTTCCAGGGTGGTACGGCATGGCGTCGGTCAAGTGGCTCGCGCGCATCTCCGCCCGGCGGGAGCCATTCTTGGGCGCGTTTCAGGTGGACGACTATGTCATCGAGGACGAACAGGGCGTCCGCCCCTGCGAACGCATGGCCGTGCGCGCCATTATCGTTGATCCGGTCGACGGCGCGACCCTACGAGGGACGGTTCCCATGCGAGGCTATTGCTGGTCGGGGCAGGGCGACGTGACGGGAGTCGAGGTGAGTGTCGACGGCGGCGTCACCTGGGAGGCCACCGAGCTTGGTCCCGATCATGGACGGTACTGCTGGCGCGAATGGACGTATGCCTGGGAGCCGGCGGAAACGGGCGAGGTGACCCTCATCGCGCGCGGGTGCGATTCCTCGGGCGCCCTTCAGCCCATCGCGCAGGTTCGCAACCGGCTCGGCTACTGCAACAACGCCTGCGTCGGCGTCACGGTGCGGGTGGCGGCATACCGGTAGCGCCTTCCTCAGGCTGAAACCTCGCCGGAGCTAGGTCCTTTCACGACCTCGGCTCGCAGATTCTGGGTCTCGGGCTCCGGCTCAACCTCCAGTTCGTCGGCGAGGGCCCGCTCCAGTCGGGCGTAGACGCGGAGCGCTTCGGTGCGCCGCCCGGATCGGTGGTAGAGGCGCATGGCCGCCCGGGCCAGCGGCTCATCGGCAGGATCGCCGGCCAGAACATTCCGGACCCAGCCGGCCGCGCTCTCCATCTCGGTTTTGGACTGGGCCAGGCGGGCGGCCTCCAGGACGAGCCGCCGCCGGAGCGTCGCCAGCTCCTGCCGGCGATAGATCGTCCAGTCGCTGTACCGGTCGTCGGGCAGAAACTCCCCGCCGTAGGCGCCAATCGCGCGAGCAACGACGTCGAATGAGGGGCGCTCCAGCGCCGCGACCGCTGCCTCGGCAAACACCACGTCGTCTCGCCGCACCGAGGGCATGTCCAGGCGCACAGACGGCCCCTCGATGCGGACCCACTGCGAATGGGCGAGGAGACGGCGGAGGCTGGAGACGGCGGTGCGCAGGTTCTGATGGGCACGCAGCGGATCGAACTCCGGCCACAGCGTCCCCGCGACCTCCTCACGAGGCAGCCGCCCGGTCGGTGCAGACAAGAGCATCGTGAAAAGGTCGCGAGTTCGTGGGGTGCACCGGATTGGCCCCCGACCGGCAATGCTCACCTCGAAGCGGCCCAGGGTCACGATCGAGCCTTCCCATCGAGGTTGGTCTCCCGGAAGCGTCTTGCCGACGTAGGACGTACGCACCCGGCTCCCCTCGCGCCAGGAAGCGTACCAGTAGGGTCCATGTCCGCGGCCGTCGCGGCAGGTTCTGCAGCTCGCCTTCCCGCAGCGGCGATAGCTCTGCCGGTAGCTGACGCGCGGAGCGTGTGCCGATGGCTGAATCACGCGAGTGCTTCCTTGAAGATTTCTTAACCACAAAGGTGCTTGTTGCACAAGCATTGTAGTACAAGATTCGGTGCTACGGTAACGCTGGATGTGCATAATCCAACGGACATAGGGAGAGTAGGCGGGTGAGTGCACGTCGCGTTCGCGCTGTCGGTTCAACATAACCCGCCCGTATAGTGGTGGTGACCAGTTCCGGCAATAGCCAATCCGGGCTAGCCAGGGCGGTCAACGACGAACCCAGGGCCGGCCGAACTCCGCATCCCGGCTCTGACTCCAGGAGAAGTGATGCTGCTGGCCGTCCCCATTGCCGCAGGGCTGATCGTCGGGAAGTTGACCGGCGGCACCTTCAAGGCACTGGCGGAGACGCCACTCCGGTGGGTGTGGGCGCTCCTGGCCGGGTTGGGGGTGCAGCTGCTGCTCTTCAATCCCATGACCGACACCGCCGGCTGGGATCTGCGTTACGGGCACACCATCTACCTCCTGTCCCTCCTCCTCATCCTCGCCGGCCTGTCAATCAACCTCGCCCGCCTTCGGTGGCCGGTCTTGATCCTGACGGCCGGCGCGGCCCTGAATTTCATCGCGATCGCCGCCAACGGCGGAACCATGCCCGCGGATGCGCACGCGCTGGGGTTGGCTCGGGGGCACGGCCTCGTGGCCCAGATTCGCAATCGCCGCGTGGTCAGCAACGTTTCGCTGGCCGGCCCATCCAGCCGTTTGGCGGCGCTTGACGACCACATTGTTCTGCCGCTGCCGATCCACTCGAACCCCTATAGCCTCGGGGACATCCTGATTTCGATCGGTGGGTTCTCCGTGGTCATCGCGGAAATGCACCGGTGCTCGACCGGCCGTTCCGTCAAGCGGATCTCTGCGTTTCCCAGTCACTCATCAGCCGTCGTTCGGTCGCAATAGCGGAGCAATCCGCAGACTGCAAGAAAGGAGAAGGGGATGAAGACCTACGCCGTCCGGCTCGTCGTGGCCGGTGGTGCGCTCCTCGCGACGCTTCTGGCGTCCGGAGCACCCATCCACTGGTGGGGCCCATAGCCCACGGCTGACGAGGCTTCTCGCCTCGGCATTCGTTCAGCCGAATAGGAACCGGAGTCGTTCGCCCTGGGACGGCTCCGGTTTCCTATTTCTCGAGTAGTCCATACCGGAAAGCCGGCGGCTCCGAACGGAACTCACGCGTGCCGGGACTGCCGGCGTAACCGAATCGCAACCCGGTCCCTCTTGTCAATCGGCGTCAGAACGCTACCGTAAATGCGGACTGGTATGCCATGATTTGCGATTGGACCGCGGCGCGGTAATGAAGCAGCTTCCCCCTGTCGCCAGAACGTACTGGCAGGTGGTGGTCGCCGTGGGCGTCCTGGTGACCGCGCTTTCCGCGGACGAGCTAGTCCGGTCATTCCCGCACTTGGGCATCAGGGTACTGCTGGCCGCGACCGCCTTTGTGGGCCTGGGCATACTGGCGGAGCGGATGGTCATCCCGCTCACGACCTTCGAGCCCGAGACGGCCAGCCACAGCATCGGCAGTGTGGCCGTCATCGCCGCCATCGTGGTGCTGCCCTGGTATGTGGCCATCCTGGTGGCCGCCGTGGCCGTCGGCTTGACACAGGCACGGCGGTCGGTGGTGAAGGCCTTCTTCAACACCGGCCACGTGGTGGTCTCGGTGGCGGCGGCAGCGCTGTTGTTCCGGCTGGTGGGCGGAGCCCATGCGCTCCAGAGCTCCAACGGACCCTCGCTGCTGCACGCCTTTGCCGCCATGATGACGCTGGCTCTCGTGTATTACGTCGCCGGGAGCCTGATCGTAGCGGCCATGGTGGCCATGTTGTCGCATCAGAAGATCTGGCAGGTGTACCAGGCCAACCACCTGAAGACGGTCCTTCAGGAAGCAACGAGCATCGGCCTGGGCCTTATGTTGGGCGGCTTCTGGCTCTATTTGCCCGCGTTTGCGCCCTTGGTTGGCCTTCCGGTCGTTATGGCATACTTCAGCATCGAAACATTTGTTCGCATTCAGCAGGAAACCCGGCAGTCGGTGCTGGCCATGTCCGAGAGCATCGACCACCGGGATCCATTGACCTACAACCACTCGAAGCGGGTGGCCAGGTTGAGCGTCGCCCTGGCTGAGGCCGCCGAGCTGTCCCATGAGCAGATCGCCAACATCGAGCTGAGCGCGCTGGTCCACGACATCGGCAAGATCGGCATTCCCTCAGAGATCCTCATGAAGCCGGGTAAGCTCACCCCCGAGGAACGAGCGCAGATGGAGCTGCACCCGATCATCGGCTATGACATGCTCCGCCACTACAAGCAGTTCCGGAAGGGCTTGGGCATCGTTCGCTGGCATCATGAGACCTGGGACGGAACGGGCTATCCGGACCGGCTTCCCGGCCACAAGATCCCGCTCGAGGCCCGCATCGTGTGCATTGCCGACGCCTATGAGGCCATGACCGCCGACCGTCCCTACCGGAAGGCGATGAGCGCTGAGATCGCGTTCGAGCGTCTCGAAAAGGCGGCGGGAAGCCAGTTCGATCCCAACCTGGTGCCCCTGTTCCGGCAGGCCTGCGAGGCCATCGGCGAGGTGGGTCCCGCGGAGGAGACCACCGTGGCGACCCCCGAGGTTGAGCCGCCGCACCGGGTGTTCGACAAGCCGGCGGCCATCCCCCTCGCCGTTCCCACGCCCTACCGGCGGCACAAGTCGCTGCGGCGTCTCCCTGCCTCCGCGGGAAGATGCCGGCAGCCGGGAGTCACCCTCCAGCCGGAGCCCGACGCCTAGATAGGCCGAACCGTCGCGAGCAGCAGCGCATCCGCCCCATCCCTGGTGGGAATCATGGTGGAGACGAGGCGGGGGTTGGCGATGACGGCGCGATTGAACTCTGCCATCGCCCGGCCGTTCTCGTCGTCGCCGGTCACCACCGAGCCCTGCCGCCAAACATTGTCCGCGACGATCAGTGATCCCGGATGGCTGAGCCGGATGGCCCAGTCGAGGTAGCGCGGGTAACTGACCTTGTCCGCGTCGATGAAGATCAGGTCATATCGACGGCCGTCGAGCAGCTGCAGCGTCTCGAGCGCCGGTCCCTCGTGGATGTTGACCACATCCTCCACACCCAGCCCGGCGAAATTGGCCCGGGCCACCGAGGCATGCCGGGGCTCGGCTTCCAGGGTGTCGATCGTCCCGCCGGCCGGAAGCACCCGGGCCATCCACACAGCGCTGTAGCCGAATAGCGTACCCAGCTCGAGAATCCGCTTTGCTCCCGAGCCGATGATGAGAATCTGCAGCAGACGGCCGATCTCGTCGGGAATGTGAATGGCCGGCAGGCCCTGCCGCTCTGCCTCGCGGGGCAGCGCTTCGAGCGCCGCGTCTCGTGGCCCAAACAGCTCGCTGGCGTACTGACTCAGGCCGGTCATGGCTCACCCCCATCCCAAGATACGGTGTGGCGCGAGAAGACCCATGGCCACTTGGGCTCGCACCAGGCAAACTCCGATCCGGCAAGGAACTCTGAACTCCATGCCCGCTGGTGCGACCAGCCCACCGGCGGACGCCGCCCCCGCTCTTCGAGAGCGGCGGCACGCGGACGACATCGCGACCCCTGCCGTCCATTTCCCCCGTTGTTGCACTGTGGGAGGCGCTTCAGGGTGAGCGGCACCCGCAAGGGCTCGGATAATGAGCCATGCCGTCGCTGGTGTTCCTTCTCGACGTGGACAACACCCTCCTGAACAACGACCGCCTCAAGGACGACCTCTGCCGTCGCATTACGAGCGCCGTCGGCGCCAAGGGAAACGATCGCTTCTGGGCCATCTACGAGGAGGTGCGCAAGGAAGAGGAGGTGGTCGACTACCCGGCTACGCTGGAGCGCTTCGCCCAGGCCAGCCCGGACCTGGACGTTGACCGGGTTCGTGACATCGTCATGCACGTCGACTTCGCCGACTACCTGTATCCGGGGGCCATCGCAGCGCTTCGCTACCTGGAGACCATCGGCCTGACCATTATCGTCTCCGATGGCGATCCCGTCTATCAACGCCTCAAGATCGAGCGCAGCGGTCTGGCCGATGCCGTCCACGGTCGCGTCCGGCTGACGGTGCACAAGCAGGCGGAGATGTCGGCGGTCTTCGAGGCATTTCCGGCAGAACACTACGCGCTCATCGACGACAAGACCACCATTCTTGCCGATATGGGTCGCCTCTATCCCGACCGGGTGACGACCGTGCTGGTGTGCCAGGGCAAGTACGCGCGCCTGCGTTACCAGCCCAGGCCGGAAATCGTGGTCCCGCACATTGCCGATTTGGTCGAGGTTCCGCGGACCGAGTTCCTGCAGCCGGAGGCCAACCAGGCGCAGTCGGCCCTGCCCGCTTGAGCCGGGAACCCTTGCCGTCCGGCGCCGAGCAGGTCGACTGGAGCGCCGTCCGCTTTCTGCTCATCGACATGGACGGCGTCCTTTTCCGGGGCTCCCGCCGGCTGGAGGGTGCGGATGGGCTTTTGCCTTGGCTGGAGCGCGGGGGAATCGAGTACCGCCTCCTGACCAACAATTCGACGGCCTCACCCGAGCGCAACGCCGAGATGCTGGCAGCCATGGGCATCAGGGCGCCGGTGGGCTCGATCTTCACCAGCAGCCTCGCCACGGCCATGGATCTAACCGAATCCGGCACTCGCGGGCCTGTCTATGTGATTGGTGAGGCCGGCTTGCATCAGGCATTGACCGAGGCCGGGATGGAGATTTCGACGGCGGCCGAGGGCGTGACGGCAGTTGTGGCCGGGCTCGACCGAGGTGTTACCTACGACCGACTCCGGACGGCGTGTTTGGCTCTGGAATCGGGCGCCGAGTTCGTGGCCACCAACGCCGATACCAGCCTGCCGGTCGAGGAGGGCCTGGCGCCGGGAGCCGGCGCCCTACAGGCGGCCATCACGGCGACCACCGGCATACGTCCGCGCGTCATCGGCAAGCCCCAGCCGCGCATGCTGGAGCTGGCCATGGCTGCGATGGGGGCCGAGGTGGAGCAAACGGCCATGCTGGGCGACCGGCTCGACACCGACATTGCCGCGGCCGCCGCCCTGGACATGACGGCTCTCCTGGTTCTCACGGGAGTGAGCACCAGGGTGGACATCGCCGGCTCCCCGGCCAAGCCGACGGCGGTCTTTGAGGACCTCCCCGAGTTGATGCGAGCCTGGGAGGCCGCCCTCAGGTGAGCGGCTCGGGTCCTGAGTCGTCCACCTCCTCGACAAGCACCTCTTCCACGGTGGCGTCGCGCGCATCGGCGATGCCGCCCTGCTCGGCGTCACTCAGATAAGGTTTGACCTCCGGAGCGGGCACGGGAACGATGTCGTCGCCCGGCACCTGAGGAGCCGAGCCGATATCGATCTCCTCATGGGGCATGAGCACGTATCCGTATATGAGGCTGGCGATGATGGCGCCGAGGATCGGACCGACCCAGTAGACGAGGTGGTTCGACCAGAAGTTGGCGGCTACCGCCGGCCCGAAGGCGCGGGCCGGGTTCATGGCCGCGCCGGTCAGCGGTCCGCCCACCAGAACATCCACCACCACGACCAGGCCGATGCCGAAGCCACCGATCTGCACATGTCGCGGATCGACCGCCGTGCCGAAGACGGCGAAGACCAGGAAGAAGGTCATG
Organism: Pseudomonadota bacterium; assembly: GCA_021323865.1. GTDB lineage: Bacteria > Chloroflexota > UBA5177 > UBA5177 > JAJPKF01 > JAJPKF01. The sequence continues at coordinate 69,390 of JAJPKF010000025.1, forward strand.
ATGGCCTCGATGAGGACGCCGGTGCCGAAGTGCACGCTCTGGGCGCCTGCGAGAGCGGGCGCACCGAGGTGGACGGGGGCCCAGATTCCCTGCGCGAAGATGGCCTTCAGCGCCAGGCCCGCAAGGACCCCTCCCGCAAGCTGGGCGGCAATGTAAAACAGCGCCAGGGGCGTGGCGATTCGCTGGCTGACCCAGAGGGCGATCGTGACGGCCGGATTGAGATGGCCGCCGGATACGTGGCCCACGGTGGTGATGGCAAGAGCCAGCGCGAGCCCATTGCCGAGCGCCGCGATCAAGAGACCCACGGCAGACGGCGCGTGGATGAAGCCGCCGGCGGTGACCACCGTTCCGGCTCCCACAAAGACAAACAGGAACGTACCGATGAGCTCGGCCAACACCGCCTTGATGTCCGCCTCGGCCAGCCACGCGTCTCGCTGCGCGGCCGCCGCTGTGATCGAGGTATCTGCCGACGCCATGATCTCCCTCCCAGTGCATCAGACGCGGCCTTGACAGCCGCCAGCCACCTTAAAATAGCCGTTATCGTGAACGTGTGACGCCAGACGGTCCGCCGAGGGGACCTGGGCGCCGGTCGGCAACGGCCCCGACCGAGCCGCTGCGGTACCGAGACTTCCGCCTGTTGCTGGGAGGTCAGGTGCTGTCGGCGATCGGCACGCAGATGCAGGTTGTGGCCGTGGCCTGGCAGATCTACCTGTTGACCAATTCCAAGCTGGCCCTGGGATTGATCGGTCTGGCCCGAGGCGGCCCCCTGGTACTGGCTTCGCTGGGATCGGGCGTGATCGCGGATGCCTTCGACCGCCGCCTGACGCTTCTGGTGACCCAGGTGAGCCTCGCCTCGCTCTCGGCCATGCTGGCGGTGCTCACGGCGACCGGACGGGTGAGCCCGCCGCTCATCTACGGCATCGTGGCCGTCACCTCGGCGATTCAGGCGCTGGACCAGCCGGCTCGCTCCTCGCTGGTCCCGCATCTGGTGCCGCGTGCAGTCTTTCCCCGCGCCATGTCCCTGATCGTGGCGGCACGCGAGTTCGCCACCATCGCCGGGCCCGCCATTGGCGGCCTGGTCATCGGCGTCGCGGGCATCGTTCCCAACTACGTCGCCGACGCAGTGTCCTACAGCTTCGTGTTGATGGCGGTCATCCTCATGCACACCCGCGTCGGCCATGTGGCCACGAGGCAGGTGAGTATGGCCGCGATACGCGAGGGCTGGAGCTTCATGATTCACAATCGCGTCATCCTGTCGGTGCAGAGCCTCGACTTTCTGGCCAATTTCTTCGCCGCCTCGACGGTTCTCTTTCCCGTCTTCGCAAGGACCATCTTCCACACTGGTCCTCAGGGCTTGGGGCTGCTGTACGGAGCAGGTTCGTTCGGTGCGGTCATCGGCGCTCTGCTCCTGGGTCTGTTCGGCCGGCTGCGCCGTCAGGGGCTGGTGATTCTGCTCGCCGTAAGCGTCTATGGCGTGGCCCTGGCCGCCTTCGGGTTCGCGCCCTGGTTCCTGCTGGGCCTGCTGTTCCTGGCCCTCTCGGGCGCCGCGGACGCGGTCAGCGCCTCCCTTCGCGGCACGATCTCTCAGATGGCCACGCCCGACCGGCTTCGAGGACGGGTGACGGCGGTCAACACCATGTTCGTCGCCGGCGGCCCACAGCTGGGCAATCTGGAGGCCGGGGCCGCGGCCGCCGCCCTCGGGACCCGCGAGGCGGTGGCGCTGGGCGGCTTTGTGACCGTCGGCGTTGTCGGCCTGATCTCGCTACTCTCACGCACCATTCGGGACTACACGTCCGAGGAGGCGGCGCCCGCGTTGGCACCCGCCGCTCAGGGGAACAGCGGCCGGCCTCCCTGAGAGACGTAGATGGCCCGGGTGGGACAGATGTAGGCCGCTTCCAGGACCGCGTCGAGATCTTCAGCCTCGATCGATCACCGCCGCCTTCATGGCGTCGTCCAGACGGAATGCGCGCGGAGCGACCGCCACACACTGTCCCGAACCGATGCACTCGGCGCGATCGACGGCGATCTCGATCCGCTCCGCTGACTCGGTCATGTCCATTCAGTCTAGGGAGGGTTGCCTCACTGGGTTGAATTGGGCCTCGCCGGAGAGAAGCGAGCCCGGCACATCTACAATGAGTGGCCTCAATCCTGCCCAGATGCGGCGCCATGAAGAGGGGAGAATGGCGACACAGGCGGGCCTGCGAGACCGGCTCGAGCAGGACTATCGTGAGGCCCTCAAGAGCCGGGACGCCTCGCGGGTTTCGGTGATCCGGATGGTCAAGGCGGCCCTCCAGAACGAAGACAAGGCGCGACAGAGCCCCCTGAGCGAGGACGATGTCGTCGGCGTCATCGTCAAAGAGGCCAAGGTGCGTCGCGAGGCGATGACGGAGTTCGAGCGGGGAGGGCGGCATGATCTGGCTGAGCAGGAAGCGGCAGCGCTCCAGATTCTCCAGACCTACCTGCCCCAGCAGCTCACCCAGGACGAGCTGCGGGCCATCGTCGCCGAAGCCGTCGCCGCGCTTCCTCCGGAGACGGCCGCCAATCCCAATGCCGCCACCGGCATGGTCATGCGCTCGGTAATGCCTCGAGTCAAGGGTCGCGCCGAGGGATCGGCAGTCAACGCAGTCGTGCGGGAGATGCTCGCGGGCCGGTCCGCCCGCTAGCGGACGCGACGGAGCGGCATTCGTGAAGGAAAGCGGCCGGTTCCATCCCGCGTTCCTGGCTCTGCACGGACTGGTCATCGTCGCCGGCCTGGCGGTGCTGGTCAGCTCGCCCTTGGAGACTCGGTCCCTTCCGATCCTCGGTCAGGCGTCACCGGTGACGGTGCGGGCCGCCAGCCGGGTGACCTTTGTGGATACGGTGGCAACCAATCGTCGGAATCAGCAGGTTATGGCCACGGTGGCCCCGGTGTATCGGAGCAACCTGGCCCAAGCCCAGCAGAGCCGGCAGCAGGCGCTGCTGCTGTTTCAGAACATCCAAGCCGTGCTGCAGCGGCCGGGACTGACCGGGGCCGCTCGCGACTCGGCGATTCGCCAGCTGCTGAAGGCGTCCGGGATTGCCGTCCGCGGACTACCCCATCTGTCGGCGGCTGAATGGCGCAGCACGCGCTACTGGAGCATGCGTCTACTCAATGCCAGCCTCGAGGTTCGGGGGTTCGTGGCCACCGATATCCTGCATATTGAGCTGTCGCTGTACCAGACGCTCCCGCCGCGGCTCGCGCCGCCGGTACACCGCATGGTGACGACCGTCCTCGACCAGTTCCTGACGCCGACACTCACTCCGGACGTGGCGGCAACCCAGAAGCGGCAGCAGGCCGCGGTTGCCCATCTCAAACCCGTCACCGTGACCCTCCTTCCCGGTACGGTCATCGTCCGTCGGGGCCAGGTGGTCACTCCGGCGATTCTGGAGGAATTGCGGGCGGTGGGTTCGCCGGCACAGACGGCCGACTGGGGTCAACGAACGGGCTCTGTGCTGTTCGCCCTTATCGTCATCACCCTGGTGCTGTGGTATCTGCGCTCCTTCTATCGAGACGTGACCGCCAATCACAAGCTGATGGTCCTGCTCGACGCGATCATCCTGGCGACCGTCCTCGTGGCCCGCCTGATGGTTCCGGGCCATGTGCTTCTGCCGTACTTCTTTCCCGCTGCGGCGGGCAGTGTCTTGGCGGCGCTGCTGATCTCCAGTGAGGTCGGGGTGAGCCTGGCCGTCGTGCTCGCCATGCTAGTCGGTTGGGTGGTGGGGGGCTCATTCGAGCTGACCTGCTTCTACCTCCTGACCGGAGTCACCGGAGCGCTCGCGGTGCGACACCTGAGGCGCCTCAACGATTTCATCCTCGCGGGGCTGTATGTCGCGGTGGCGGCGGCCGGCGTGATCGCGGCGTTCCAGCTGCTGGCCGGCACCTATGACGGCACGTCGCTGCGCAACTACGCGGCCGCCTCGCTGGCCAATGGGTTTGTAACCGGCGCCCTGGCATTTGGTGGTTTCGTCGTGCTGGGAAACGCCTTCGGCGTCACAACCACCCTGCACCTGCTGGAGCTGGGTCATCCCGACCAGCGGCTGCTGCGACGGCTGATGGCCGAAGCGCCGGGCACCTATAACCACAGCCTGGTCGTAGCATCCATGGTGGAGCGGGCGGCGGGGGACATCGACTCCAACGGCCTGCTCGCCCGCGTCATGGCCCTCTATCACGACATCGGCAAGATCACCAATCCCCTCTGTTTCATCGAAAACCAGATGGCCGGAGCCAATATTCACGACGACCTCCGGCCCGAGGAGAGCGCCGAGATCATCCGCTCGCACGTGACCCATGGGGCCACGCTGGTCAAACAGGCCCACCTACCCGCCATCATCGGCGACGCGGTCCTCCAGCATCACGGCACCATGACCATGCCCTACTTCTTCCATCGGGCGCTGGAGCAGGACGCCAACGCCGATGCCCAGGTCTATCGCTACCCGGGCCCGCTTCCCCAGACCAAGGAGTGTGGTCTGCTGATGCTGGCCGATGGCTGCGAGGCGGCGGTGCGAGGCAGCACCGTTCGATCGCCCCAGACCATTCACGAGACCGTCAACCGCATCATCGACGAGCGTGTCGCCGGCGGGCAGCTCAGCGAGTGTCAGCTCACCCTACGCGACCTGGAGGCGGCCCGAGCAGCGTTCGTCGCCGTGCTCAACGGCATCTATCACCCCCGAATCGAGTATCCCGTCACCCCGACCATCACCACCGCCCGCGAGCCTCACGTCGAAAGCTGACGACTACCGGATCAACGTGGTCTTGGATGCCGCCCAGATGGCGGTCGATGATGGCCTGGTCACTGGGGTTGTCGCCGCCACCCTGGACCACGTCCAGGTTGCGGGAACCGTCGAGCTTACCGTGCGCCTGACCGACGATGAGGCCCTCCGCGAGCTGAATCGTCGCTATCGGGGCCGGGATGAGCCCACGGACGTGCTCTCGTTCTCGGCGCTGGAGGGGGGCGACCAGTTTGTGTTGCCCCCGGATCAGCCGCGACAGCTCGGCGATGTGGTCATCAGCTACGAGCGGGCGGTCCAGCAGGCCGCCGCCTACGGACACGACCTGCGGCGCGAGATCGCCTGGCTCTCCGTGCACGGCGCTCTGCAGCTGTTGGGCTTTCGGCATGACGACCCCGAAGTGGAGCGAGAGATGCGCGAGGCGGAAGAGTCAATCCTAACCGCCGCGGGTCTGGAGCGGCCCGGGAGATGAATCCGGCTCTGCTTGAATGAGAAGCGACCGACAGACGGTTGGAATCAAGAGAGGCGGAAGGGAGGGGATCGTTGGAGACACGCAGGCTGGGAAGTGAGGGCCCGGCGGTATCGGTCATCGGGTTCGGCGCCTGGGCGGCCGGCGGCAGCGGCTGGGGCACGGTCGACGACGGGCAGACGGTGGCCGCCATCCGCCGGTCGGTTGAGCTGGGAGCCACGTTCATCGATACCGCGGAGGTCTATGGCGCCGGGCACTCCGAGGAGATCGTCGCCGAGGCAGTGGCCGGCATGGGCCGGGACGACTTCTTTCTGGCCACCAAGGTCAGTGGGGATGACCTGAGTCCCACGGCCATCAAACGAGCGATCGACGGCAGTCTGCGCCGACTTGGGCTCGACTACGTCGACCTGTATCAGATGCACTGGCCCGATCCCAGATCCGACGTGCAGGAGAGCATGCAGGCCATGGCCGACCTGGTGCGAGACGGCAAGGTGCGCTTCGTGGGCGCCTCGAACTTCGGCGTTGAGCTCATGCGGCAATGCCTGGAGGTCCGGCGCCTGGATTCCCTCCAGCCGCCGCTGAACCTCCTCGAGCGCGAGATCGAGACCGAGATCCTGCCGTTCTGTCGAGAAAACGGGATCGGCGTGGTCGTATACAGTCCCATGGCGAAGGGCCTGCTGACCGGCAAGTATCAGGAGGGCGACCGCCTTCCCGCATCAGATGTTCGGGGCAGCGATCCGCTCTTCCAGGGTGAGACCTTCCGCCGCAATCTCCGCGTCATCGACCGGCTGAGAAGCGTGGCAGAACGATTGGACGTGACGCTGGGTCAGCTGGCAGTTGCCTGGACGCTATCCCGGCCCGGGGTAACGGTTTCCATCGTGGGCGCGAAACGACCGTCCCAGGTCGATGAGAACGTGGGCGCGGCCGATTGTCACCTGACCGACAATGACCTGGCCGAGATCGAGGACATTCTCAGCTCGACCGACTAGAGTCGTGCCCGAAGGCGGGAGCCTGCCTATGCTCGAGCGGTGCGGATCAACGGCAGATAGATCTCGTCGAGGTACTCGTGTAGCATGCGCCGCGTCGAGTAGCGGCTGAGCGTCAGTGCCAGGGTGCGTCGCATCCGTTCCGCCCAGTCACCTGGCGTTCCGTCGGAGTCGCGACGAAAGAAGGTGGGCACGATCTCTCGCTCTAAATGATCGTAGAGCCGGGCCGCGTCCTCCCCGTCGTCTTCACCGGCCAGGGTCCAGCCGATGCCGTGCCATTCCACTTCGGATGCCCAGCCGTCGAGAACGGTGAGCAGCAGGGCGCCATTATCGCCGGCCTTCATGCCGCTGGTGCCGCTGGCCTCGAGGGGCTTCCGCGGTGTATTGATCCAGAGGTCCGCGCCGGCGGTTAGGGTTGCCGCCACCTCCAGCCGGTAGTCGGGAATGAAGGCCACCCGGTCGGACAGCCCCGCGGCGCCAATGGTGGCCAAAAGATCCCGCATCATGGCCTTTCCTGCCTCATCCGCCGGATGCGCCTTCCCGGCGATGATCAGCTGCACCGGACGGTCCGGATCGCGGAGGATGGTTCGTAACCGATCGACGTCGGACGCCAGCAGGCCGGCCCGCTTGTATTGCGCGAACCGCCGGGCCCACACCATCGTGAGGGCATCAGGATCGAATAGGGCCTGGGGAGCGACCGCCGTCACCAGACGCATCAGCGTCGCGTGTTGGTCGCGATGGGCCTTCCATAGCTCGGCCGGTGGGACGCGCGCAAACGCGGCCTCCCGGCATTCCTCGCCGGACCAGCCCGGAGCCTCCCGGTCAAGGAGGGCTCGAACCCGCGGCCCGACCCATGTAGGGGCGTGAACGCCATTGGTCACCGGCTCAACCGTGAAGTCGGGCCAGCGTTGGCGCATGACCTCCGCGTGGGGACGGCTGACCGCGTTGGCCTTTCCGGCCAGCCGGAAGGCCAGCTCGGTCATGGAGAAGTCGCCGGTTCCGCCCAGGCTGAGCAGGCGGTCCTGATCGATGCCGCGCCGCTCGAACGCGGGCGCGAGATAGCGGCGAACCAGATCCCGCGAGAAGACTTCGTTGCCCGCCGGAAGCACCGTGTGATTGGTGTACGCAATCCGTCCGCGGACGTCCGCGAGGGCCTCCTCAAACGGCTTTCCATTGAGCGTTTGGGCCAGCAACTCCAAGCCCAGGAAGGCCGCGTGGCCCTCATTCATGCTGTACACGCCCGGGTCGATACCCAGTGCGTGGAGTAGGCGCACCCCACCGATCCCCAGGACGATCTCCTGCTGGATGCGCCGTTCCCGATCGCCGCCGTACAGATTGGCCGTGATGACACGCTGGTCCGGCTGGTTGCCGGCGAGGTCTGTATCCAGCAGGTAAAGGCTCAGTCTCCCGACGGCGAGCCGCCATGCCCGCGCCCCAACCTCGTCCGTTCCCATGGGAATGGAGACGGTCAGGGGATTGCCCTGCGCATCCGGCACTGCCTCCAACGGCAGCACCTCAGGATGGACGGTGGGATAGTCCTCTCGCTGATTTCCCGCGGCGTCGAGGCGCTGGGTGAAGAAGCCATGTCGGTACAGGAGCCCGATGCCCACCATGGGCACACCGAGGTCACTGGCCTCCTTCAACACGTCTCCGGCGAGGACCCCGAGGCCGCCCGAGAAGATGGGCAGCCAGTCGGCCAGGCCAAACTCGGCGCAAAAGTAGGCCACGGGCCGGGTCCGCAGACCCTGGAGCAGGCCGTCCTGCTTGGCGGCGAGATCGAACCAGGTCGGCGTGGTCAGATAGGCCGTGAGATCGGCGACGGCGCGATCGAGGCTTGGCGTTTCGATCGCAGCCTCGCGGTGTGCCGGTTGATCGAGAGCGGGCATCTGAGCGAGGATCTCCGCCGGTACCGCCCATCGGGAGGCGAGGTTGGCACGAAGCAGAGCTACCTTGCTGCGCGGGCTGGGCTCAGGCACGTTCGGCTCCTTCAGCCCTGCCGAAGCTGACGTTGAGCCTGTGTGCGTGTTCGAGAATCTCGGGCTCCAGATCCTCCCACCTGAATCGCCACCGCCAGTTGCCCTGGGTGGTGCCGGGATGGTTCATTCGTGCCTCTCGTCCGCGATTGAGGAGATCCTGGAGGGGAATGACGGCCGTATCCGCCACCGAAGCCAGGGCCAGTCGAATCATATCCCACGCCTGTGGGTCGTGCGGAGAATCCAGATAGTCGCGGATTCGGGCTCGCGTGTCTGAGCTGATGCTCTCCAGCCATCCCCGGGTGGTGTCGTTGTCATGGGTGCCGGTGTAGACGACCGTGTTGCGCTCGAAGTTGTGGGGCAGACCGGCGTCCTCAGGCCCGTCGTCGAATGCGAATTGCAGGATCCGCATCCCGGGGAATTCGAACTGCCGGCGCAGCTCCACCACGTCGGCCGTGATGACGCCCAAATCTTCGGCAATGATGGGGAGCCGGCCAAGCGCCGCCTCAACCGCCGTGAGCAGCTCTCCGCCGGGATAGGGCTCCCACCTGCCGTGCTCGGCGGTCGGATTGCCGAAGGGCACCGTCCAGGCGGCGGCAAAGCCCCGGAAGTGGTCGAGGCGGATGATGTCGACCAGATCGGTCAATCGCCGGAACCGCTCTATCCACCACCGAAACCCGTCCTCGCGCATGGCTTCCCAACGGTAGTGCGGATTGCCCCAAAGCTGGCCGGTGGCGCTGAAGTAGTCCGGAGGAACACCGGTGACGACCTCCGGATCCCCGGCGGCATCGAGCCGAAACAGGTCTTGATTCGCCCAGACGTCGGCGCTGTCGTAGGCGACGAAGATGGGCATGTCGCCCACGATGGCGATCCCCAGCTGCTCGGCCCGTGCCTTGACGGCGCTCCACTGCCGTTCCAGCACCAACTGCAGAAAGACGTGGAAGGCGATGTCGTCGCGATGCTCTCGTGCGACGCGAGCCAGCGCGTCGGGCCGGCGCCGGCGGAGCGGCAGCTCCCAGTCGCTCCAGGAAACGCCGCCATGGGCATCCTTCAGGGCCATGAAGAGGGCGAAGTCGGGGAGCCAGCCGGCGTTTGCCGCCTGGAACTCGTCCAGCTGCGTCTGGGCGCCGGAGGCGCACATGAACTGCCCGAATGCCTGCCTGAGTACGCCGCTCTTCCAGCGCGGCAGGGACGAAAAATCGACGGCGGATGGGTCGGCCGACGGCACGGAGTCGATGTCTTCGCCACGCAGCAGTCCCTCGGCCGCCAGAGACTGCAGATCCACGAGCATGGGATTCAGCCCCAAGGCGGACAAGCCGGCGTAGGGGGAGTCGGCGTAGCCGGTCGGACACAGGGGCAGGATTTGCCAGAGGCGGAAATCCGCCGCGGACATGCATTCGAGGAATCGTTCCGCCTCGGGCCCTACCGTCCCGATTCCCTGTTCATTGGGCAGGGAGGTGGGATGGAGGAGAACTCCGGCCTGTCGTTGCATGTGCGGCGCTCCTCGGCCGCATCGCGCGGCAACAGATGCTAGCGCGGCGGCAAGCCGGACATCCCTAGGGCTGCGGTCAATGTCTTAGACCGGGATTATCGCGGCCTGCCGGTCGATTTGTATTGACAAGCCGGCCGGCTGGGTCTACAATTTGCACAGACGTTCTATATTGATGAGAACGAGGGAGAGGAAGGCGCAACGTGGTGAGAACCAGCGGAGAGCGGATGCGTGAGCGCGTCATCAAAGCCATCGACGAGCTCAGCACCATCAACAATCGCCCCCCGACCAACCGTGAGCTGGGTGAGTATCTCGGCGGCAAGTCCACGGGCCACATCGACTACCACCTCCGCATCCTCAAGGCTCGCGGCGTCATCAATCATGACGCCAAGAAGAGCCGCGGCATTTCCCTCGTTGACCAGCCGGAGCGGCCTGAGACCATTCGAGTGCCAGTCATGGGCACCATCGCCGCCGGCCAGCCCATCGACGCCGTCGAGGACCCCGACGCCTATGTCGCCATCTCGGCCTCCTCGGGCCTCAAGAACCGGGACGGCCTCTTCGCGCTCAAGGTACGCGGGACCTCCATGATCGAGGACCTGATTGACGACGGCGACATCGTCGTGGTGCAGAAGCAGGAGACCGCTGTCGACGGCGATACCGTGGTGGCGCTGCTGGACGGCGTGACGCAGGAAGGCGAGGCCACCCTGAAGCGCTTCTACCGTGAGAAGGAGCGAGTGCGCCTGGAGCCGCGCAACCCCAGCATGAGCCCCATCTACGTCCGGCCGGACGAGCTGCGGATCCAAGGCAAGGTGGTCAGCGTCATCCGACCTCTGGTCTGAAACGAGCGGCCGGTCTCGACCGGACCGGCTGCAGCTGGCTGCCGAGGACACCGTTCCGCCGGCCGAAACGTCCTGCTCGTCCGACCGCTCGACGGCTGATCCGCCGAACCCTGACATCTGCCACAAAGACGTTTTGATCTGCCCTTGCGATGGCCGCTATGTTCTCCCATCGCTATTCATCGAGTATGGCAGGGGAACGAGGTCTCTGAGGCGGAGGCACATTTGGTCCGCCCGAATCAGAACATAACCGGCGCCGGCAGCGCCGGCGACACCTTCCATGAGGACAACCGTCTGACCAAGGAAGTCTACCTGCCTATCCTCGGCAGCCTGGCTCTCCGGTTTGTCGTCCTCCTCTCTGCATGCGGAGCCGGTCAAGGTCGGCGCTTGGACCTGCGCACGCACGCATCCTGCGTTGGTTCGTCTGTTTGAACCGGAGGCAGACCTGCTACAGCTATGTCCCCCACAAGATGTTCACCTACCGGAGGGCGGTGCTGAGGCAGGCGTCCGTCCACGGATGTGCCTCACTCAGGAAGCGGTCGCATGCCGTCGTGAGGAGGCTTCCTTCCAGAGGCTGCGCCGCACAGCTTCGTGGTTCAAGCGTCGGGATTGCCCTTGCACGCCGGCACGGCTAGCGTGCACTGAGACCGGGGCGGCACGGCTGCCACGCGCATCCACGCCGCCCCCTAAATCGACCCGGCTCCCTTTTTACGGCTCGGTCGAGACCTCCGACTGGCCCACGGTGGCCACGGAAACGACCGTGTCGTCGGACTTGAGGCGCATCACGATCACTCCCGAGGTGGCACGCCCGGCCATGCGCACGGTCTTGGCGACGATGCGCGTCACCATGCCGTTCGCCGACATGAGAATGAGGTCCTCGTCGCCGCCGTCGAGCACCCGGGCCGCCACGATCCGCCCCGTCTTGGAGGTGATCTTGGCGGTCATCATGCCTCGACCGCCCCGCAGCTGCTTGCGGTACTTGTCGAGAGAGGTGCGCTTCCCGTAGCCCCGCTCGGTGATGACCAGCAGTGACGACTGGGGCCGGACGAAGTCCATGTGGAGAACCTCGTCCCCGTCGGCCAGGCGGATGCCGCGCACGCCAGCGGCCTGGCGCCCGATGGGCCGAATCTGCTCCTGCTCGAAGGTGATGGCCATGCCCTGGCGGGTCACGAGGACGATGTCCTCCTCGCCGTTGGCGATCTTCGCCCACGCCAGCTCGTCGCCCTCATTCAGGACGATCGCGATGAGGCCATTGCGTCGCAGATTCTGGAATTGCGTCAGCTCCGTACGCTTGATGGTGCCCCGGCGGGTCGCCATCACCATGTAGCCCTCGACCTGGCTGCCCGATAGCGTGAGCGTGGCGGTCACGCGCTCTCCCTGATCCACCTGGATCAGATTGATGACCGGGATGCCCTTGGCCTGACGGCCGGCATCCGGAAGCTCGTGGACCTTTAGCTGGAAGACGCGTCCCCGATTGGTGAAGAAGAGGATGCTGTCGTGCGTCCGGGTGACGAAGAGCTGGTCGACCTGGTCCTCGTCGCGGGTGCCCATGCCTCGGACGCCCTTTCCGCCGCGGTGCTGGGTCTTGTAGGTGTCGATGCCGATCCGCTTGATGTATCCCCGGCGGGTCATGGAGACCACCACCTGCTCGTCGGGGATCAGGTCCTCTTCGCTGAAGTCCCCTGCTTCTTCCTTGTAGATGCGGGTGCGGCGGGCATCGCCGAACCGATTCTTCAGATCCTTCAGCTCGTCTTTGATGACCGCGTCCATACGCTTAGGATCGCCCAGCAGGCTCTCCAGCTCACCGATGAGCTTCCGCACCTCGACGTGCTCGTCGATGATCTTCTGCCGCTCCAAGGCGGCCAGACGGCGGAGCTGCATGTCGAGGATGGCGCGGGCTTGGATCTCGCTCAGGCTGAAGTCACTCTGCAGCCTCGTCCCCGCTTCCTCCGTGGTCTTGGCGCTCCGGATGGTGGCGATCACCTCGTCGAGGCGGTCGAGCGCGGTCGTCAGGCCCTCCAAGATATGGGCGCGCGCTCGAGCCTTCTCCAGCTCGAAGTTGGTCCTTCGGCGCACGACCTCCCGCCGATGGGCCAGGTAGTTGCGCAGAATCATCTCCAGATTCAGCACCCGGGGCTGCTGATCGACCAGGGCCACCATGTTGATGGAGAAGCTGGACTGCAGCGCCGTGTGCTTGAAGAGCTGATTCAAGACGGCCCGCGGCTGCGCGTCGCGTTTGAGCTCGATCACCACACGCATGCCCCGGCGGTCCGACTCGTCACGAATGTCCGAGATCCCCTGAAGATGCTTGGAGTGCACCAGCTCCGCGATCCGCTCTTGCAGGAGCGCCTTATTGACCTGGTAGGGCAGCTCGGTGACCACGATGGCGTACCGGCCGCCCCGGATCTCCTCGATGCTGGTCACGGCCCGAATAACCACCCGCCCCCGACCGGTTCCGTAGGCGTGCTCGATACCCTCGCGACCCAGGATGATGCCGCCGGTGGGAAAGTCGGGACCTCGGATGAACTCGCCGAAGTCAACCGCGGTCGCATCCGGGTGGTCGATCAGATGGATGCTGGCGTCCACCACCTCGCCGAGGTTGTGCGGTGGGATGTTGGTGGCCATGCCCACCGCAATGCCGGCCTGGCCGTTGATGAGTAGATTGGGCAGCTTGGCCGGCATGACCGTCGGCTGTCGCTGGGTGCCGTCGTAGTTGTCCTCCCAGTCGACCGTGTCCTTGTCGATATCGGCCAGCAGCTCGTCGGTGATGGCGGCCATCAGGCACTCGGTGTAGCGCATGGCCGCCGCCGAGTCACCGTCCACTGAGCCGAAATTCCCCTGTCCGTCGATCAGGGGATAGCGCATGTTGAAGTCCTGGGCCAGACGCACCAGCGTGTCGTAGATGGACGCCTCGCCGTGAGGATGATATTTCCCCAAGACTTCGCCAACCACCGCCGCACTCTTGCGATAGCCGGCCCGCGACGTTAGGCCGAGCTCGTTCATGGCATGCAGCAACCGGCGGTGAACCGGCTTCAGGCCGTCACGGACGTCCGGAAGGGCTCGGGAGACGATCACGCTCATGGCGTAATCGAGATATGCCGAGCGCATCTGGTCCTCGATTGTGACGTCCTCTACCCGGTGGGCGGCATCCATGCAATTCCTCTACTTTTGGCGAATTAGCAAGCCTTTTAGTATACCATGCGACCGTTGCCATTCAATGTCAAGGTGTCGACGTTAGGTCCAACTATGTACTATCAAGATAGATTCGCTCCGTGTATTCGGAGGCCGCATTTGTCGCGCCGTTGCATTCCCCTCGCTCTGCTCTGCTGCGCTTCGCTGCTTGCGATGCCGCGGACGCAAGCCGGCGTGTGGGCCGCCGACAGTCATGCCGAGCAGCCCTACCCCATCGCTCCCAGCCTTCCGGCCAACATCCGCGACTTTCTGTCCACCGAAGTGAGCGGGCCAGTCTTCAACGTCGAGCATCATTACGGCAGGATTGCGCCTGCGTCGAACGGCGCCTATCTGGACAACGTCAAGGCGTCACGCCATCGCTGGTTCATCGAGGATCAGCGATATGGCGGTGTCGACTTGATCGGCGGCATCCTGCACCGTGATCGCTCGCTCCTGAACACGGGCATACGCATGTTCGACTTCGGTCTCGATCGGGAGGCACGAGACGGGTCGTTTCCCGGCTCGCTGGGACTGTTCCACGGCCCGGCCATGTTCTTGGCCGACGCGGGGCCGGCGTTCATACTGCTGAAGAACTGGAGGGCGGCGAAGTCATTTCTCGGGCCTCGCGGGCTTCGACACCTCAACTGGGAGATCGGCCGTCTCCACGACGCCAGCCGCCACCTGGTGCACGCCTGGTACCACCGGTCCGGGCATATCGACGACGGCTCCAAGGAGGACCGGTTCTTCGAAGCGGCGATCGCCCTCGGCTCGGTGGGCTATCTGGTCGGAGATCACAGTCTCGTCCAGAAATCGGAGGTGTATGCCCGGGAGGGGATGCGCATGACCCGGTCCAACGGCGTCATGCCCGAGAACCACGGACATGACTCCAGCTATCAAGCGCTTGGGCTGGTCTATGCAACCCGGTATCTGCAGCTGATGACCGGCCAGAAACTCTTTGCGCCGCTCCGTCGCGACGTGGCGCTTGGGGAGCGTTGGCTCCTGTCTCGAGTACGACGAGACGGCAGCGTTGATCGGGCCGGCGATGACCGCACCGGGCCGGGATGTCCCGAGCATACGAATGCGGGCGCCTGCAAATCGGTGAACTATCAGGCCGTGGCGAGTGCGCTCGTACGATGGGGCGTCATCGACAAGAGCCGGACCTATGAGCGCCGCGCCTACCTGGTATGGCTCCAGAATTGGCGGCGGCAGCCGGGCGACGCGCTTCCCAAGCCCTCACTCGTCATCAATCCCACCCATCGCACCTCCAAGCAGGTGGGCTACGGCTGGCCGGTTTGGGTCTCAGGAACGCGCTATCTACCCCTCGAGCCCATCCGTGTGTACTTCAATCACCGCCTCGTGGGGAAGACGGTGACTGACCAGATCGGCTCGTTTGGCGGACACAGCCCGGTTTCCCCGGTGAGCTTCACGCCACCGACTCAACGGCCGGGAGTGTATACGATTACCGCCAAGGGCACGTACGGCGTGGTCAGAAGGACGAAGTTCACCATCACGTCGTGATCTTCTTTGCGGCCCGCAGGCCCGGGTGATGCCCGGTGAGCGGCTATAGTTAGGCAAAGGCGGGCCGGGGAGTTTCGGCAGTTCCCTCTTGGCGGTGTCAGCCGTCCGGCCTTCCGGCACGGGGAGGACGAGTAGGCACTTGTCTTCGAATGGGCACCGCCCGGTGCGGGTGGTGGTCGACGCGATGGGCGGCGACCACGGCCCCAGCGAGGTCGTGCGGGGCGCACAGATGGCCGCCGAGCGAGGAGTTCGTGTAACCCTCGTGGGGCGCCCGGACGCCATCCGCGGCTGCCTCGATCAGACCGAAGAGATTCCGGTCATCGAGGCGCCCGACGTCATCACCATGGGCGAGGCGCCCACCGTCATCCAGAAGCGGCCCGATTCCTCCCTGGCGCGAGCCATCGATCTGGTGACGCAAGGGGAGGGGGATGCCGCGGTATCGGCGGGCAACAGTGGTGCCATCATGGCGGGCGCGCTGCTGGCATGGGGCCGCCAGGCGGGCGTCATGCGACCGGCCTACGGCGGGGAGATGCCGACCCGGAACGGCCACACCTTTATCCTCGACATCGGCGCCAACGCGGACTGTCGACCAGAGTATCTGCTGCAGTTCGCCGCCATGGGCGCCGCCTACATGCAGATCGTGCACGGCATGCGACATCCCCGCATCGGCCTGCTCAGCAACGGGCACAAGGAGGGCAAGGGGACGACGCTCACTCGGGAGACACACGAGCTGCTGAAACGTCGTTCCGAGCTGAACTACGTGGGCAACGTCGAGGCAAATCAGGTCTTCGAGGGGGCGGTCGATCTGGTCGTGACGGACGGATTTACGGGCAACATTCTGCTGAAGACGGCCGAGGGCGTGGCGCAGGAGATCTTCAACCTGATCCGAACCGAGGTGAACCGGGACCCCATCTCCAAGGCGGGGGCCATGCTCATGCGTCCGGCCTTACGCCGCATCAATCGCCGCCTCGACTACGAGGAGTACGGCGGAGCGCCGTTGCTGGGCGTGAACGGGGTGATGATCAACGCCCACGGCCGTTCCCGGGCGAAGGCCATCGCCAACGCGATCGTGGTCGCCCAGCGCATGGCGGAGGAACACCTGCTGCATCGTATTGGCCAGGAGCTGGACGAGTACGAGGCGGGCGAGGTGAGTCGTGGCGGTCGGGTGATGCGCCGCCTGCATCTCCGAGCGGGAGCAAAGCGCGACGGAGACGCCTGAGCAACCCCTGGACGTCGAGAGGGCGGGCAGGTGCTAGACGGAGCCCCGGTGCTGACAAGCGGTCTCGAGGCCGAATCGTCGCAGCTCCGAGAGCGTCAGGCGGAGTACCTGGAGCTGGTCGAGACACTGCGTCAGCGGCTGCAGCAGGTGCGGCAGGGGGGCGGAGAGGAAGCGCTGCAGCGTCACCGCAGCCGTGGCAAGCTGACCGCCCGCGAGCGCATTGACGGCCTGCTCGATCCCGGATCCGCATTCCTGGAGCTGAGCCCGCTGGCCGCCTGGGACTTGTACGGGGGCACGGCGCCGGCTGCCGGCATCGTCACGGGCATCGGTGTGGTCGAAGGTGAGCCATGTGTCGTCGTTGCCAACGACGCGACCGTGAAGGGTGGCACCTACTTCCCCATGACGGTAAAGAAGCACCTGCGGGCCCAGGACATCGCGCGACAAAACCGTTTGCCCTGCATCTACCTGGTCGATTCGGGCGGCGCGTTCCTCCCTCTCCAGGCAGACGTGTTCCCGGATCGCGAGCATTTCGGGCGCATCTTCTACAACCAGGCGGTCATGTCGGCCGAGGGCATTCCCCAAATCTCCGCGGTGATGGGGTCGTGTACCGCCGGCGGCGCGTACGTGCCCGCCATGAGCGACGAGGCGGTCATCGTTCGCGAGCAGGGCACCATCTTCCTGGGCGGTCCGCCCCTCGTTCGGGCCGCAACCGGCGAGGTGGTCACCGCCGAGGAGCTGGGTGGGGCAGACGTACACACCCGCATCTCCGGCGTGGCCGATCACTTCGCTGACGACGATCGTGACGCCCTGCGGATCGTGCGATCGATTGTTTCCACCCTGAACCGCCCGGCTCCCGCGTGGGTAGCAGCCGCCGACGTGGACCCTCCAAAGTACGATCCCCAGGAACTGTACGGGATCGTGCCCGTCGATCTGCGCAAGGCCTATGACGTTCGTGAGGTGATTGCCCGGCTGGTCGACGGCAGCCGCTTCCAGGAATTCAAGCCTCGCTACGGCGCCACCTTGGTTACCGGCTTCGCCGCCATCATGGGCTTCCCCGTCGCAATTCTGGCCAACAACGGCATCCTGTTTTCGGAAAGCGCCCAGAAGGGCGCCCATTTCATCGAGATCGCCTGTCAGCGTCGGATTCCGCTTCTGTTCCTCCAGAACATCACGGGGTTCATGGTCGCGAAGGAGTATGAGAACCGCGGTATCGCCAAGGATGGCGCCAAGTTGGTGATGGCGGTGGCCAACGCGCAGGTGCCGAAGTTCACGGTGATCATCGGCGGCTCCTTCGGGGCAGGCAACTACGGTATGTGCGGGCGGGCCTACGAGCCCCGGCAGCTCTACATGTGGCCGAATGCGCGCATCTCCGTCATGGGCGGTCAGCAGGCGGCCAGCGTGCTGCTTCAGGTGCGCCTCGACGGCTTGGAGCGACAGGGGAAGAGCCTCGGCCATGAGGAGCGCGAGGCGTTCACAACGCCCATCATTGCCGATTACGAGCGGGAGGGCTCGCCCTACTTCAGCACCGCGCGACTGTGGGACGACGGCGTCATCGATCCGGTGGACACCCGTTACGTCCTGGGGCTGGGTCTCGAGGCGGCCAGCCGCGCGCCGGGAGATCCCACCCGCTTCGGCGTCTTTCGCATGTAGGTCCCTGGTCACGGGCTAGGAGTAACGATCATGACATACGCCACCATCGAAGTCTCCGGCTCCAACGGAGTCAGTCGCGTGTCCCTGAACCGCCCGGACGTGCACAATGCCTTCAATGCGCAGGCAATCACGGAGCTGACGGATGTCTTCCGCGCCTTGTCGCGCTCGGACAATCGCGTGATCGTGCTGTCGGGGAATGGACGCTCATTCTGCGCCGGGGCCGACGTCGCCTGGATGCGAGAGAGCCTGGACCTCGCTGAGAAGGAGAACCTCGAAGACGCCCGTCGCATGTCCGACATGTTCGCCGCCATCGACGAGGCGCCTCAGGCGGTGGTCGCCCGGGTCCATGGGGCCGCTCTGGGAGGCGGCATGGGGTTGCTGGCGGTGTGCGATGTGGTCATCGCCGCACGGGAGTGCCGGTTCGGCTTCACGGAGACCAAGTTGGGCATCATCCCGGCAGTCATTTCTCGATTCGTGGTTCCCAAGATCGGTCCCAGCTGGGCCCGGCGGCTGTTCCTGACCGGCGAGCGGTTCGGCTCCGACCGCGCGCGGGAAATCGGCCTGGTCCATGACGTGATGGAGGCCGCGGATCTCGACGCCGCGGTGGATGCGGTGATCGGAGAGCTGCTCTCCGCGGGACCTCAGGCGGTGCGGGAAGCCAAGGGCTTGGTCGCCGGCGTCATCGCCCGGCCGGCCGAGCAACGTCGCGATTACACGGCCGGGCGCATCGCCGCCGTTCGGACGAGTGCTGAAGGCCAGGAGGGGCTGCGCGCCTTCCTCGAACGACGGCAACCCGCCTGGAAGAGGGATCCGTCGGGCGACTGACCCACGGGGTCAACGAGCAGGTGCCCGGTAGAATCCTGCCGTGAGAAGCAACCCTCCGCCGACTCCGGACCTGCAGCGCACGCGCGCATGAGCCGTCCTCCCTTCTCGCGGATCCTGGTGGCAAACCGGGGCGAGATCGCCGTGAGAATCATCCGGGCGATTCACGATCTGGGCGCCTCGGCCGTGGCCATCTACTCCGATGCCGACGCCGATGCCCTCCACGTGCGGCTCGCCGACGAGGCCCACCGGATCGGTCCCGGTCCGGCCACCTCGAGCTACCTGAACATTCCCGCCATCCTGGAAGCCGGGCGGGCCACGTCCAGCGAGGCGATCCACCCGGGGTACGGTTTCCTATCCGAAAACGCCCAGTTCGCCGCCGAGGTGCGCCGGGCCGGTCTGGTTTTTGTCGGCCCTCCGGCCGACGTCATCAGCCTCATGGGTGACAAGGTGGCCGCCAAACGGCTCATGAAAGAGCGCGGTATCCCAACCTTGCCCGGTTACGACGGTGAGGATCAGTCGATCGAGCGTTTGGAGGCGGAGGCCGAAGCCATCGGATACCCGCTGATGGTGAAGGCCGCGGCAGGCGGCGGGGGCCGGGGCATGCGCGTCGTCGAGACGCGCGATGATCTGCGCGACGCGCTGGAGGGCGCGGCTCGCGAGGCGGCGGCGGCCTTCGGCGACGGCCGCGTCTTCTTGGAACGCCTGCTTCGCGACGCGCGCCACATCGAGGTACAGGTGCTGGCGGACGCTCAGGGTCACGTGATTCATCTGTTCGAGCGCGACTGTTCGATTCAACGGAGACATCAAAAGGTGATCGAGGAGGCGCCGGCTCCGGTTCTCACCGGTGAGGAACGCCGGCACATCTGCGGCACCGGCGTGGGCGTGGCCGAGGCCTGCGGTTATCAGAACGCCGGTACCGTGGAGTTTCTGTGGGCGGGCGGCCAATGCTTCTTCCTAGAGATGAACACTCGCATCCAGGTGGAGCATGGCGTCACCGAGCTGGTCACCGGTCGGGACCTGGTCCGCGCCCAACTCCTGATCGCCGCCGGAGAGCCGCTCCCCTGGAGCCAGGACGATATCCGCCTGCACGGACACGCGCTGGAGGCGCGACTGTACGCCGAGGATCCGGATCACGAGTTCCTGCCGCGCTTCGGGCGACTCACCCACTTTGATGTCTCCCCCAGAACCGTGCGAACGGACGCCGTTGCCCGGGTCGACACCGGCATCGAGGGGCCGGCGGAGGTCAGCCGCCACTACGACTCACTGCTGGCCAAGCTCATGACACACGCCCCAACCCGCGACGAGGCGATTGCGAGCTTACTGGAGCTGGTAGATGATGCCTGGATCGAGGGAGTGCCGACCAATCGAGAGTTCCTGCTCTGGCTCCTCAGCGGCGCGGCGTTCCGCACTGCGTTAGCCGGCATCGACTTTGTCGAGACGAGCTGGAGGCCCGACCCCTCCGTACGAACCCGAAACCTTCAGTTGATTGCAGCCGTGGCCGCGCTTGTGGATCTCGCCGGCCACAGCGGACCGCAAGGAGCCGGCCGAGGGAGGTCCATCTGGTACCGACATCCCGGCTGGCGACCGGGAGCCGACGAGGTCGGCCTCGGCTATCGCATTCAGGACCAGCTCCTCCTGGTTCGGTGCCGGGCCCGCTCCCCCGGTTGGTCGATGACGGTCGACGGGCAGCTCCATCTCGACTACGTCGCGACGCTACCCCGAGAGGACGGCGACGATGACGCGCGGCTACGCATACGCCTTGACGATGACCAACGCTCCTGCCGGCCCGAGGTCCGGACCGACGTGCTGCTGCTGCGGGATGTCGAAGGCATCGGGTGGTTCCGAAACGTGGAGATCCGTCGCGCCGCGCCCATCGACGAGGCGGCCGGGAGCGCTGGCCGAATGATCGTGGGAGCGCAGGACGGCGCGGATCGAATTTCCTCGCCCATGCCGGGTAGCGTGGCGAAAATCTCGGTGGCGGTGGGTGACGAGGTCGCCGCCCGGCAGCCACTGGCCGTTCTGGAGGCCATGAAGATGGAACACGTGATCGAAGCGCCCCACCCGGGAGTGGTGCGTGCCATCCACGTGGTGCCCGGAGACCCGGTCACTGGTGGGCAGCTGCTGGTCGAGGTCGCGGCTCATCATGGTGATTCAGGAGCGGATTCCTAGTGGGATTTCCCAACTCGGTCCGCATCGTGGAGGTGGGACCACGTGACGGTCTGCAGAACGAGGCCGCACCAGTTCCCCTCGAAGCAAAGGTGCGGTTCGTCAATGCCCTCTCAGCGTCGGGCCTGCGAGACATTGAGGTTACCTCGTTTGTAAGCCCCGGAGCGGTTCCGCAGCTGGCCGATGCGGCGGACGTTCTGGGAGCCATCGAGGTGAGGCCGGATACGACATATTGGTGTCTCGTGCCCAATGCGCAGGGACTGGAACGGTGGCTGGAAACCAGCGGCAGACTGCCCGCCGGGTCTCGGGGCATCGCCCTCTTCACGGCAGCGTCCGAGACCTTCAACCAACGAAATGTGCGGGCAAGTATCGACGAGAGTCTGCGCCGATTCCAAGAGATCATGACGGTCCTGCAATCCATGCCGGCCCCGGAGCGACCCCGCGTGCGGGGCTACATCTCCACCGCCTTTGTCTGTCCCTATGAGGGCGCCGTCGAACCGGCGGCGGTCCAATCCATCGCCGTCCGGCTCGTTGACCTTGGGGTTCAGGAGCTGTCGTTGGGCGATACCATCGGGGCCGCCACGCCCATCCAGATTCGGGCGCTGCTTCGCATGTTGCTCACGGAGGGCGACGTCGGCGATCTGGCCCTGCACCTGCACGACACCAGAGGGACCGCCCTCGCCAATGTTCTCGAGTCTCTCGACCTGGGGGTTACCGCGTTCGATACGTCTGCGGGCGGCCTCGGTGGTTGCCCATTTGCGCCCGGAGCTTCCGGGAATCTGGCCACCGAGGATCTGCTGTACATGCTGAACGGCATGGGGATCGAGACCGGTGTCGACCTGGGCGCGGTCGTGGATGCCTCCGGGGTGATCGAGCCGTTCATCAATCACCAGCTCCCGAGCAAGGAGCTGGCCGCATACCGGTCGGCCGGATTCTGACCCGAGTGCCGGCGGGAAGGCCGTCGCCAGGCCGGTCGGGCGGACGGCGACGACGTCACGAGTCGCTGCGTCGCGGGCGGGCTCGGATGACCGAGATACTGGATACGCTTCAGCCGTTGTATCGGGGTCTGGGAACCGCTCTCCATTACGAGAGCCCGTTCCAGCTTCTCGTTGCCACCATCCTCTCTGCACAGTGCACAGACGACCGCGTAAACATGGTCACGCCGGCCCTGTTCGCTCGGTTTCCGGACCCCGAATCGTTTGTAGATGCCGATCCCGAGGAGATCCAGCGGCTCATCTACACCACCGGCTTCTTCCGCAACAAGACCAAAAACATCCAGGGCGCATCGGCGACCCTTCTGGAGCGATTTCAGAGGCGCGTTCCCCAGACAATGGTCGAGCTGCTCGAGCTCCCGGGAGTCTCGCGAAAGACCGCAAACGTGGTGCTGTCCCATGGGTTCCAGGTGGCGGAGGGCATCGCCGTGGACACCCATGTGTTCCGCCTCAGCCGCCGCCTGGATCTGAGTCGTGGGAGCGACCCACGCGACGTGGAGAGGGATTTGATGGGGCTCGCGCCCCGGGAGCGTTGGATCGAGGTGGCAGATTCGTTCATCTGGCACGGACGGCGAGTGTGCCAGTCGCGGTCGCCGCGGTGCGTAGAGTGTGTGGTCCTGCACCTGTGCCCCACAGGCCGGCGCAACCTGGGTCACTCCTAGTACCGGCTGGTACTATTCCATATGGAAGTACGGTCCAACACTCCGATGACGGTCTGGACCATACAATGGGCAGCCCACGCCATCGGCCTGTGGATGGGCGATACGCTCCGCCAAGAGAACTTGTCGCAGGGCGAGGCTCATGTCATGGCCTACCTGACGTTGACGGGCGGGTGCGCCATGAATGATCTTCACCGGCACTTCGGTCATCGTCGATCGACACTGACAAATCTCGTGGACCGCTTGGAGGCCCGGGCGCTGCTCACCCGAAAGCCTCATCCTCAGTCACGGCGGTCGGTTATGGTTGAGCCCACGGCCACCGGACGCCAGTCCGGCGAGATCATATTGGCACGGCTCCGAGAGGTCGATGCTTGGGTTCGAGAGGCGACGGCCCCGGAGGACCGGAGCGGGTTTCGCCGGGTCACCGAGTCGATATGGGGGCTCGTGCATGAGCGATGACGAGTTCCTCGCGGCCTTCGCGGACGGCACACTCACGGAGTTCCACCACTCCGACCACGTCCGTCTTTCCTGGCTCCTCATTCGGCGGCTTGGTTCGGAGCGGGCCGCAACAGTCGTCGGCGAAGGTATTCGTGCCTTTGCCGGACGGCATGGACACACCACCAAGTACCATGAAACCCTCACGAGGTTTTGGGTGAGCCTGATCGCACACGCCGCGGCTGAAGACACCCGGCTGGACTTTGCCGATGCGGGCGGGGTTTACCCATGGTTGTTCGACCCGTCCCTGCCGCTTCGTCATTGGAGCGCCGGGCGGCTCTGGGGACGGGAAGCCCGAGCCCGGTGGCTCGATCCCGACGTACGTCCTCTGCCGTTCCCGGTGGTCTCGCCCGTCTGATGGCTGGTTCGCCGTGAGCCAGATCGAAGGCCGGCTTGGCTCCGCGGTGCCGGAGGATGAACGTCCCGTCGTTCTGCCCGACGCCTTTGAGCAGGCGAGAGGCATCGAGCCCGACGAGGACGTGGCTCGGTGGCTCCGCCGGCATTACGCCAGCGCCGTCACCATCGTCACCTCGTTCTCCGACGAAGGTCTCTTCGGGGTGACCGTGAGCGCTTTCGCCTACATCTCTCTCGAGCCGTTGTTGGTCCTTGTGGCCCTGGGAAACGACAGCCAGACCGGCGAGCGCATCGTCGCCAGCGGGTCGTTCGGCGTGAGTCTCCTGACGAACCGTCATCGCTTCGTGGCCGATCGCTTCGCGGGGCGCGCTCCGTTGGTCGATCGGCGATTTTCCGACGTGCCCCACCTCATGGCCAGAACCGGTTCGCCGCTGCTTGCCGATGCCATCGCATGGCTCGACTGCCGCCTGGAAAGCGCCCAACCCGGCGGCGATCACACCATCTACGTGGGGCGCGCATTGGCGGTCGGGCACGGGACCGGGGACGAGGAGGATCCCCTGCTCTACTTCAACAGCAGGTACGCGCGGCTGTCGTAATGAGCGTCCGCTCCATGGGTCCGATTCGCGGGTATGTGCTCGCGACGGCCATGGCGTCGGCGACGACTGTGGTGGTGGCGCTGATCGACCACCTCATTCATGTCCCCAACATCTCGCTGCTCTATGTGCCTCCCATTCTGCTGACCGCTATTTACTTCGGAACCGGACCCTCCCTCTGGGGGGCGGGCCTCTCGGTCGTCGAGTACGATTTCTTTCTCGTGGCCCCTGCCTTTACGCTGACCGTCAACCGGATCGAGGATGTTCTCGCTCTGGTGGTGTTCTGCAGCGTGGCGGTCATCGCCAGTCAGTTGGCGGTCAGCGTGCGCAGCCGGGCAGAGGCTGCCCAGTGGCGAGCCAGGGAAAGCCGGACACTCTACGAGCTGGGTCAGGCATTGATGTTTGCCCGTGACATCGGCGAGGTGCTGACGCGGATCAGTCGCGAGGTAACGCGGACCTTCGATGCGGTGAGCTGCGCCATCTATGTCCCGAAGGACGGCGAATCGCTGGAGGTTGCTGCCGGTTCGGGTTCCTACGACCCCGAGGATCGCGAGGCCAATGCGGCCGCGGCGTATGCCTATTCCAAGGGCAGCGAGGTCTCCATGCCGGGCCGTCGATCCCGTCTCTCTACCCGATCCGGGCCGGCCGAATATGTCCCCCTCCGTGCCGCCGACCAGGTGGTGGGCGTGATGGGTCTGAAGCTAAAGCCGTCGAGCGAGGGGATGAGCGCCGCCGAGCACGGCCTGCTCAACAGCGTCGCCGCACAGGCAGCCGTCTCCATCGCTCGCGCCCAAACCGAGGAACAGCGGCGGCGTCTGGAGATTCTCGAGGAAGAAGACCGGCTCAAGTCGGCCCTGATCTCCTCGGTTTCCCACGACCTCCGCACTCCCCTTGCCTCCATCAAGGCCTCGGCAACCTCGCTCCTCCTGGCCGACAAAGCGTGGCCACCCGAGGAGCAGCGGGAGCTACTGACCGCAATTGACTCAGAGTCAGACCGCCTCAATCGCCTGGTCGGGAATCTGCTGGATATGTCCCGCATCGAGTCGGGTGCCCTGCATCCCCGCCTGGACTGGTACGACGTGAACGAGGTGGTGGACGCAGCGCTTGCCCAAGCGAAGCCGGTCCTCGCTGGTCGGATCGTCACGACACGACTATCCGAAGGACCCTCATTGGTGCTGCTCGACCTCACGCTGGTCGCCCAGGCCGTTGCCAATCTGGTGGACAACGCGGCTCGCTACACGGACACCCACGTGCCGCTGGAGGTGGAGGCCCGCCTGGCAGGCGGCCGGCTGTGTCTTGCGGTCGTGGACCACGGCTCGGGCGTGCCGTTTGATCAGCGCGACCGCATCTTCAAGCGCTTCTCGCGCACCAGCCGGAATGGGGAGTCGGGCCCGGGCGTAGGTTTGGGTTTGGCCATCTGCCGAGGCATCGCCGAGGCGCACGAGGGAACCATCCGGCTCCTACCGACGCCGGGTGGAGGATCGACCTTTGTCCTCGATCTGCCACAGCCCTCGACCGTCGCCGGCGCCGGAAACCATCGCGGTCAACCGGCATGAGTGAGGGGCCGCCGGCCCGGATTCTGCTCGTCGACGACGAGCAACAGATCCGTCGACTGCTGTCGGTCGCCCTGGCTCGGGATGGCTACCGGGTCGAGGCGGTGGCCTCCGGCGAGGAGGCCATCAGTCACCTGGTCGCCACGCCGGTCGATCTGGTGCTGCTCGACCTCGGTCTTCCCGACACTGACGGTGTGGATCTGTGCCGCGAGATCCGGGCATGGACATCGGTACCGGTCATCGTCGTGACGGTGAGATCGGAGGACAGGCAGAAGGTGGCGGCCCTGGACTGCGGCGCCGACGACTACGTCACCAAGCCATTCAGCATGGCGGAGCTGCTGGCACGCATTCGGGCCAACCTCCGACGCACCGCCTCCAACGCCGAGGATGGGCTGATCAGAGCCGGGGCTCTGGAGGTCGACCTTGTACGCCGTCTGGTTTCCGTGGCCGGCCGGCACGTTCACCTGACCCCCACGGAGTGGGATCTCCTGCGCGTCTTGGCTTCCAACGCCGGGCGGGTGGTCACCCACCGTCAGCTTCTCCGCGAGGTCAGAGGTGCGGCCTACGAGGAGGAGACGGCGATCCTGCGCGTGCACATGGTGGCGCTTCGCCAAAAGCTCGCTCTGACCCGGGATCAGCCCGGATACATCGTCACCGAGCCGGGGGTCGGCTACCGTCTGCTGAGCGCCTGAGTTGTTTGCGGATCTCAACACGCGAACGACTTCTCAACGCTGCCGGCCGCCGTCTGAACGCTTTCTTAGCGTCCTGGGCCCTAGTACTGATCTGGAGGCCCGGAAACGCAAACCCTCTATCGGATACGCAACTCCTACGGAGTGCCGGCAGTCCTGTCCGCGTTCCTCGTGTCGGTGACCCCGGCGCTATTGGGATCGATGATGGCCGGACACCCCGTCCGTATGGGCGTCGAATCCGGTGAGTCCGATCTAGCGCTGCGGCTCGCCGGTTTCGGTGCGCTGTTCTGCGCCCTTGCTCCCCTGTGGAGACACTCGGGTCGGAGGCTGGGCACGCCCACACCCGCGCGCACGGCCATCGACCGGGCAGATGCCGAAGAAGGCCGTAAGGCGGGGAGTTCTCTCAGAGGCCGGTAGACGGGCGATGCGCCGTGACACTCGGAGTTGAAGTGGGCGCCTTGACCTGAGCCCGGAGGAAATTATCGGGGTAGCACCGGCATCGGAGAAGCACCCGCCGCGCGGTCGGCCCGCCTTGGCTGTCCGCCCCGTTGGTCACTGTTGGTGGCGCAGCCGGTACTCGTATTCGTCGGCCAGCTCGTCCTCCCCCGATTCGCGATACACGGCAAGCTGGGCGGAGGCCCAATCTCGTTTGACCGAGCCGGGGAACGGGAGGCGGCGTCGGCGGCGATAGACGGCGTACAGGGCAAGCCCCACCAGGATCCACACCGGTCCCGCGATGCGGCCGATCGGATGCGTCAAGACGACCATGATGAGGATGCTTCCGATGCCGAGAATCCCCAACAGATTGACGATTGAGATCTGAACCGGGCGGCCGGCCCGGTGAACGGTGAAGTTCCAGGGCATGCGGAACGGCCGTGGTGTAAACGGATCCGTGAACCGGAGCTTGAGGGCCGCAAAGAAGACCAACGTGTAGCTGGTCGCGGCTCCGAAGGCGTAGATATCCCCGAGGGTGTTGAGGGTGTCCTGCTGGAGACCCGCGAGGATGAGGAGGACGAGGGCCAGACCACAGAAGAAGGTGAGGGCCACAACCGGCGTCCGCCTGCGTGCGTTCACCCGGGCAAAGATGCGAGGCAGCTGCTCGTATGAAGCCATCGAATAGGCGATGCGGGATGACCCGTACACCCCGGTATTGGAAGAGATCAGTAGAAGCATGGCGCCCAACACCGAGACAATGGGTGCCACGAAGCTGCCGATGAGCGGCACGTTCTCGGCGAGCCACGGTACCGGCGCGTTCTCATGGTTCTGGTGCAGTTGACAGAAGTGGTGGACGGCGAAATGCGGGCAGCCGGCCCCGCCGGTGTTGGGAGCAAACGTCTGCCAGTGGAGCACCCCCAGGGTCAGGATGGAGAGGGCCAACGCGTAGGCCAGGATGGTCAGGATCAGCGCCACCGAGGTTCGCGGCATGATGGTCGCCGGCCGGATGGTCTCCTGCGCCGCCTGAGCGATCGACTCCAGACCCACGAACGAGATGATGGCCAGTGAGGAGCCGAGCGCCAGGTTGCCGGCATTGAAGTGCATGAGCGCCGTCGAGACCTGACCCCACCATCGGTCGGAGCTGAAGGCGATAACGAACCCGATGAAAATGAGTGTCGTTTCACTGGCGATGTCGATCGTCGCCGAAATGGCGTTGAGTCGAGTGGACTCACGGACCCCGATCACATTGACGGCATACAGAAAGAGGATGATCGCGCCGGTCTCAACCTCGATCCACGGCGCCTGATTCAGACGCGGAAAGAAGTGATCGATGTAGCCGGCCGAGCTGAACGCGAACAGCGTGATGTCCACGGTGAAGTCCAGAAGCACGGCCCATCCGGCCACGAAGCCCCAGAAGTCCCCGAGGCCCCGGAGAACGAAGAACTGACCGCCTCCGGCCAGGGGGTAGGCGGCAGACAGCTCGGTGTATGTGAGCCCCACCATGACGTAGACGAGACCTGCGAACAGGAAGGCACCGTTGGCCAGCCCCTCGGCAGTAGCCATGACCAGGCCCAGCGCCACATAGACATCGGCTCCCACGTCGGCGTAGCCCCAGGTAAATGACCCCCAGCTGGTGATCTCCCGCCGAAGCTTGTGCTGCGCCTCGACCGAGCCGCCATCGGCTAGGGGAGCGCGACCGTCTGGCGCTTCGACGGCGGTCTGCCCCAGACTCGATGCCGGCTCCACGTCCTTAGCCACTCGCTCGCCCCGAGCCCCGGGATTCGGGTCGTTTGCTGGCGAGGAGCCGGTCCACCTCGGCGAGCGGGATGCGCCAGCCGGTCTGACCGCCGAAGTTGTACCCCCGAAGCTGGTCCGTCCGCAGCCAGGTGCGCACGGTATCCGGCGCAACTCGAAGTCTCGCCGCGACATCGGCGACGGTGAGCATGCCTTGCTCGACGGCTTCTGAGTCGTCCATGACGGCCTGCACCTTGATCGGGGTTACTACCGGTTGCTTGTAGTTGTCGGTGCATTCAGAAACCGTAAAGAACCGGTGGCCGGCCCATTTGGATACTGTAAAGGGTTGCGAGAGCAGGCTCGCGCACGACGCCCTTCGGTTAACTCCGAAGGAGGCGGCCGGCGGCTACAGGATCGGCGCCTCCGCGTCCCCACGGTCGAGGCGCTTGCGACGGCGAAGCGCGTCTCGGTACTCGTCGGCCAGCTCCAGCTCGCCGGAGTCCTCGTAGGCCTCGAGCTGCTCGGCCGACCAATCCCTGGGCACGGAGCGCAGCACCGGCAGCCGCCGGCGGCGGCGGTAGAAGACGTAAAAGATCAGCCCCAGCACCACCCACGCAGGTCCGAACTTCCGGCCAATGGGATTGGTCAGGATCACCATCCCCAGGACCGACATGAGGGATAGCATCCCCAGGACGCCGATGATGGGGACGGAATAGGTTTCCCCCTTCCGGCGAATGGGCACATTCCAGGGGACCCGGAAGCTCCGGGGTGTCTCCGGGTCTGTGAAGCGCAGCCGCAGCAGCGCGACGAAGACAAGCAGGTAGTTGACGGCGGCGCTGAAGGCATACATCTCGGCCAGGGTTTGGAGCGTGTTGGGCGTAAGGCCGGCCCCCACAAGCTCAATGGCGGCGATGGCGCAGAAGACCAGCAGGGCGACCACCGGGGTGTTGAACCGCGGACTGATCTTGGTGAAGAACTTCGGCATGAGATCGTTCTTGGCCATCGCGTAAACGATCCGAGATGAGCCATAGACGCCGGAGTTCGAAGAGATCAGAAGCAGGATGGCGCCTAGGAAAGCGATGACCGGCGCCATGAACGGCCCCACGTAGGGCAGATGGGTGGCCAGCCACACCATGGGCGCATTCTCATGCTGCCGGTGCGCCTCCTGGCAGGCCGCCCGCGCCAGATGCCCGCAAAACTTCCGCCCCGTGGAGCTGGGGTCGTAGCTCTGCCACGACACCACGCCGAGGGCGAGATTGCTCAGAGCGATGGCATAGGCCAAGATGGTCAGGATCAAGGCAATCGAGGTTCGGGGGATGACCGTTGTCGGTCGCTGCGTCTCCTGAGCCGCCTGGGATATCGATTCCAGGCCCACAAAGGAGATGATGGCCAGCGAGGTGCCCAACAGCAGCCGAGAAGTGTCGAAGTGGCCCCAGAAGTAGCCCACCTGCTGGGCGTAGTAGTGGGGCGCGAAGGCTAGCAGGAAACCGATGAAGATGAGCCCGCTCTCGGCCAGAATGTCGATGCCGCCGGCGATCTCGTTCAGGCGCGACGACTCACGAACCCCCCGGACGTTGAGGATGAGGAGGATGAGGACCAACCCCAGCGACTCGACGACCACCCAGGGCAGATGATTGACGACTCCGGGAAGCAGCCGGTTGATGTAGCTCACAGAGATGAAGGCAAACAGGGCAATGTCGACCGTGAACGCCAGCAGCACTGACCAGCCGGCCGTGAAGCCGAAGATATCTCCCAACCCCCGCATGACCCACACCTGACCGCCTCCGGCAAGCGGATACATGGCCGAAAGCTCCGTGTAGGCCAGGCCAACGGTGACGTAGATCAGGCCCGCGAACAGGAAGGCGACATTCGCGGCGCCCGCGGCGGTGGCGATGACGAGGCCCAGCGCCACGTAGATGTCGGCTCCAACGTCCGCGTAGCCCCACGTGTACGAGCCCCAAGGGCCCACTGCCCGCTTCAGGGCTCCGGAGCCGGCAGAGTGTTGGGCGGCCGCCACCCTTACCCGAGCCGGGCCAGGATCACGCCTCCGTTGCCCACCGCGTAGCAGGCCCGCTTGCGGGGACAGGCGACGCCGAAGAGAGTCTGCGAGGTCGGGCTCTTTTGAGCTGCCACCGAACTCCCCGTGGCCAGGCCCAGGGCGCCATTTGATCCCGCCAGCTCGCAGAAGGTGGGACCGGCGCAGGCCACGGCCCGATAAACCGGAGTGATGGCTCGAAACGACCAGGTTGTACCGCCGCTGGTGGTGCGCATGAGATCGGGGCCCGGGTCGACGCTGCCGGGCTGCCAGCAGATTCCCGTGCAGGTCGATGCAGTCGGGCAGGCGGCCGCGTCCGGCCCCTGCTGCTTGTTGCGCAGCCCCCAGAGTGCTCCGTTCGTCGTGGCCAGGGTCAGCGACGAGTAGCCCTCATGGCTGTCGATGAATTGCGACCCGCCCGAAAGGCAGCTCTTGGGGCCTTGACACGAGATCCAGCTCAGCTCGTACCCCACCGTCGAGCAGTCTCCCACGCAGGGGATGTTGGTCGGCACACTCTCTTGAACCCAACTCTTGCCGCCGTTCGCAGTCTTGAATATGGCCGAGGCATGGTTGACGAAGTTCTGCGGCCGCCCAAGCACGTAGCATACGGGGCGCGTCGGGCAGGCGATCGCCCCCAGCGACTTGATGCCTGCCGGCAGTGTGAACGAAATCGTCCGCCAGGTCCCACCTCCATCGACGGTCCGGAGAATCTGATTGGGCGGCGCCACCACGGCGCACACCGAGGGGACGGGACAGCGAACTGCTACGAGCGCCCGGCCCGTGCCGGTGGCCGGATTGAGAAGCGAGCGCCACTTCCGACCCGCGTTGCGGGTACGCAATATCATGCCGTGGTTGCCGGCCGCGAAACAGTCACGTCGAGTCGGGCATGAGATGGCATTGAGTCTCCGAACGGTGCCGCTCCGCTGTTTCACCCAGTGGGGCGACGTTGCTGCCCGGACGGGCGCGGCATGAAGCGGGATGCAGACGAGCGCGGCGACGACTGGGGCAAGGGCAAGGGCCGTTCGCTGTTTCATATGAGCCTCCACCTGTCGGGCCTTCTGCGTCATGTTACCTATGACCTTTTGGCAGTAGATCAGGGGAATACGAGCGCCTACCGTTACGCCAGCGCAACCCGGAGGTCGTACGCTGCCCGATGCTTGACGAAACGACCGGCACATCCAACTGCCGGCGTCCAGCGGTTGGAAACGGAAACGCGGCAGAGGTGACGCAGCTGCAGCGAGAGCTGCAGAGAGCGCGTTTGGACCTCCGCCATCTGCGTCGTTCCCTGAGAGAGGCCGAGGCGCGGTACGATCGCCTCCTCGCGGCCGAGAAGGAGGACCGGGCGAAGGCGCAGGTGGCCGAGGCCAATCTGCGAGCGGTGCTGTCCTCATCTCCGCTGCCTATCGTGGTCCTTGACCTCCAGGGGAACGTTGAGACCTGGAACCAAGCGGCGAGGGAGACCCTGGGGTGGACGGAGAAGGAGCTTGTCGGCCGCCCCTTACCGATCATCCCGGCCCGCCATCAGGATGATGCCAATCAGGTGTTCTATCGCCTCCTCGGTGGCGAGCGGGTCTTGGGAATCGAGGTGGAGCGACAGCGGAAGGACGGGACCCGGATTTTCCTCAACATCTCGGCTGCTCCCCTACTTGACCCTGAAGGGCGGGTCGAGCGCATCGTCGAGGTCTATGCGGACGTGACGGCGCGGAAGCGGGCCGACGAGCTGCTGGAGTTCATGGCCCTGCATGACCCCTTGACCGGGCTTCCCAACCGGCTCCTGCTCAAACGACGCATCGATACCGCAGCTGCCGGTGAGAGCGGCTGGAGCTCGCCGTTCCTGGTCATGGTCATGGATCTCGACCAGTTTAAGGAGATCAACGACCGGCTGGGGCACCAGTTCGGAGACGAGGTGCTTCAGGCAGTGGCCGCGCGCATACGCCAAGTCCTTCGCCCTGGCGATACCCTCTCCCGGTTGGGAGGCGACGAGTTTGCCATTCTGGTTGCCCAGGCGAGCCTCGCGGATGCTCCCGCCATCGCCGCTAAGATCATGACAGCCTTTAACGAGCCCTTCCACGTTGAGGATGAGCAGATCGCCTTGACCACCAGCATCGGCGCAGCCTCTTCGAGAGTCCACGGTGGTGACGCCAAGCGGCTCCTGCATTGTGCGGATCTGGCCATGTACGCCGCCAAACGGGATCGGTGCGGCTTTCGATCGTTTGTGGAGGAAGCCGCCTAGAGATAGGCCCGGTGACGGGCGGCGAGATCAACCGGCCGGCCCTCAATCAGGCGTCGATGTCCGCGCCAGATGAGGCAGTCGCACAGACATCGGCGGGTGTGAGCCGGTGTCAGGAAGGTCGGTTGCACTCAATGCGGGTCTAGTTGACTGGATTTCGAGCCTATGGGTAGAGTCGGATGTGCCCGCTCCTCGCCGCGTACCGGTATGCCCCGTGACTCAGGGCACCGGATGAGCCGCCGCTGAGACCCATCGCGTGAAGCCGTTCTCCCAGCTGCCCAACCAGATTCTGGTGGGCCTGCTCATCTTTGCGGGCCTGTTGTTCGGCGGCTACTTCGTCGGATCGACGCACGCCGTGTCGACGCAACCCTTCTACCTGACCGACAGCAGCGGCAGCAATGCGGCCAACATCAATGCGCAGGGCCACCTCAGCGTGCACATCGCCGATCCCTCACTGCCCGCCAGCTCCGGGCCGCTGGTGGCCACCCGGATGCCGTTTCGCCAGGTCATCCTGGAACACAACGAGTGCTATGCCGCCTACACGCGAGGCGTAGGCTCCTTCCTCACCGCGTCCGTCACCGATCTACCCCGCTCCGGGAGCGGGCGGCCTTCGGTGCTGGTCCGCCTGGACCGGGCCACCGTTTTTCTCGAGAACGGAAGCGCCGCCGCCACTCCCACCGGTCCGACCACGGGCGTCGTGCGCAGCGGGACCAGCCTGGCGTTTGGGTTTTCGTATCCGCTGGCCTTCAAGGCCTTCGCGGGTGTGGTGCTCTGCTGGCGCGGACCAGGACGGTCAGACGCCGTTCGCGTCGTCATGACGCTGGCCGGCAATGGGGGCGGCGAGCTCATCCCGGAGGACATGTTCTTCCTGCGCGAGCCGGGTGGACACTTCCGGTGGTGGCGGGTGCGCGGTCCGGTACCGGTTGGATATCAGCTGTACGGCAGCCGCTCCACACTGGTGCAGTACTATCACCCCCTGGCGCCCGTCATCACCTACACCGCCGGCAGGCGCTGGTATGCCGCCCGCGCCAGCCGGTCGTATCCCCGCTACTACGTCTTCGAGACGCAGCCCGGTAGCGATCCCACGCGGGTGGGGCCCTTCGGGAGCTGGACGGGCCTCTAGCCCACCAAGGGCCTGATGGCCGACAGACGCTCTGCCGCCCGGCGCAGCGTCTCCATGCGCTTGGGAAAGGCAAAACGGACCATGTGCGAACCGGCCCCGGGCCGGCTGTAGAAAGACGAGCCCGGAACCACCGCGATGCCCAAGTCACGCACCAGCCAGTCGGCGAAGGCAACGTCATTGCCGCGCTGAAAGCCCGAGATGTCGGTCATTACGTAGTAGGCGCCATGCGGGGAGAAAACGCCGAATCCCGCCTCTCGAAGCGCCGAAACCATGAAGTCGCGCCGCTCCTCGTATTCCCCTTGAAGCTGCTCATAGTAGGACGTGGGGAGAGCCATGGCCGCAATCCCTCCTTCCTGGAGCGGTGCGGGCGCACCCACGGTTAGAAAATCGTGGACTTTCCGAATGGACGCCGTTATCTGGGGCGGAGCAAGGGCATATCCGATTCGCCAACCTGTGACGGAGAACGTCTTGGACATACCGTTGATGGTGACGGTTCGCTCCCGCATGCCCGGGAGGGTGGCGAGCGGGATATGCTGCAGGCCGTCGTAGACGATATGCTCGTAGATCTCGTCGGTGATGGCGAGGACATCGTGCTGTATGCACAACTTCGCGATCTGCTCCAGCTCGGAGCGTGAGAAGACCTTCCCGGTTGGGTTGTTGGGTGTGTTGAGCACGATGGCCCGCGTGCGCGGAGTGAATGCGCTCCGCAGCTCGTCGAAGTCGAGGGCCCAGTCGGGGGGATGCAGGGACACGAATCGGGGCTCGGCGCCGCACAGAATGCAGTCCGGGCCGTAGTTCTCGTAGAAGGGCTCGAGGACGATCGCCTCCTGCCCGGGATCGACCACCGCGAGCATGGTTGAGATCATGGCTTCCGTGGCCCCGCAGCATACCGTGATCTCGCGGTCCGGATCGGGCCTGAAGCCGTAGAAGCGTTCCGTCTTGTCGGCCACGCCGTTCCGGAAGGCGGGCGCCCCCCAGGTGACCGCGTACTGGTTTACGTCGGCATGGATAGCGGCCGCGGCGGCATCCTTGATCGCCTGGGGGGCCGCGAAATCCGGGAACCCCTGAGCGAGATTGATGCCGTCATCCGGGTGGAAGGTGTTGACCAGCCGCGTCATTTCACGAATGACTGACTCCGTGAACCCGGACGTCCGGTCGGCAACCGGCACCCGACGGGCGACGCCGGTCTCGGTCATCCGCACGCCTGAATCATCGATGTCTTCCTGCCACCTCGCGGTAGACATTGCGCACCCAGCCAGGGCGCGTCATGGAACGGCGTCGGGTGAATGACCGGGCAGGTCGGGGCATGTTCACCCGGGCCGATGCGACCGGCCTGGTTCTGCGGGCCCGAATGGCGTCGATGAGGTCGACGCGGGACCTGCCTGGAAACGCCGTGAAGGCGGAGCCGATGGAGTCCTTGTGATGTGAATCGCTGTTGCCCAACAGGGCGGCATTGGCGCCGAGCGCCTCGGCGATGCGGTCGAGCCGCTCCTGGGCTGCTACCGATACTCCGCCGTTGACCACCTCCACTCCATCCACGGACTGCAGAATTCGGGAAGAGGGATCCATGGCAGACCGGCGGAGCCAAGGGGGGTACACCGGATGCGCCAGGACGCAGAGGCCACCTCGCTCTCGGACCAGGCGCGCCGTCCACGCCAGCGGGCGCAACGAGGGGACATCGAAGATTTCGTCCGGGAAATAACACAGCAGGTGGCCGGACGTGGTGGTGACCTCCACGCCGGGCAGAAAGTCAAACCGGTAAGATCTCTCTCGGAACAACTCTCGAGCGGCTCGTGCCGCCTCGGTGCTGTCGTGGTCGGCGATGCCCAGGACGTCGAGGTCCGTTCGCTCTTCGACATGCGCGAAGATGGCCTCCACCCCGTCATTGCCATCACCCCAGCCGTCATGACAGGTATGGACATGCAGATCGGCCGCGCCCCATCGAGTCTCGCTGGCGTCTACCGCACCGTCTCCGCCCACGTCTCAGCGTAGCGCGGAGGACTCAAAAAACTGGCCGGCGTAGTCATCCCAGAGAACTACGCCGGCCAGCGCTGCGGAAAGAGAAGCCACAACTCAAGGGGTATTCGGTTTTCGGCTTGAGAGGGGGCGGGATGGACTCCCTTTGCCATCCCGCCCTCGCGGCAATCCCCCACCTCTCTCAAGATTGCCGTAGTAAACGTACCCGCACCAAAAGCCACTGTCAACGCAAATAGTGGTAGCTTCTGCCCGGCGAGATCGTTATGGAAACTGCAATTCTCGGCTTCCAGTCGGGATGAAAGGGGTTGATCCAGTCGGGTATGGGTCGTTGTCCTCGAACTAGCCACAGACGGTCCACATCTTCACCCACACAACCATCCACAGACCTCAGGATGCGCCGGGGCTTTCCCGTGGCGTATTACCTGAAGAAGCGCTCGGGCCGGTGTTGCCACACGTGGTCCGCGTGCACCCGTTGTGTGCGGCGGCTTGATACCTTCAAAGTTCCCCCGCCGTCGGACCCGCATCTTTCGGCAATACCTCTTGCAGACATCCGCGAAGAGTCGCCGGTCTCTCCGAGCACACAACGAGGAGCACCGGAGGAAACCGATGCCGGTATCCCTCGCGGCCGGTTGCGTGTGGGTAAGCCCAGTCGGACGGCATCCGAAGGGGTCGGATGGCGGCAGAAGCCGTCGGCTCGCAGAAGCAGGCGGTTTGGCTTGGCGGCCGGGACGGCCTCTACTTCATCGCGCCGTGCTGCACTCCCGCCTCGTCGCCGTTGGGTCGCTCCTCCCGCTCAATCCATCGACGCAGCGCGGGTCCGCTTTCGAGCGAGGTGATGAGGGCATACCGGGGATTGGGGCCAGGGTGCCACGAGGCGTGCCAGAGCCGCTCCGAATCGATGACCATCTGCCGGTTTCGCGGCATCGGGATCCGGGTTTCCGTACTCGGATCGTCCTTTTCCTCACGAAGAATCATGTAGGAATCGGGATCATCGGTCAGCTGCAGCCAGGCCCGGACCACCCATCCTTCCTCTTCCGGGTTAAGCCGGTTATTGTCGTCGAGATGCAGGTTTCGGACGGCATCCTCATAGGTGTTGGGGTTGAGCTTGATGATGCGGACCCGGCCATACCGGACGCCGATGTCCTCCACGTAGCGCACCAGGGTGGGGCAGATCTCCGCATTCTTGGTCCACATGCCGTCCTTATCCGGCTTGCCGTGGTCCCAGAATCCGGCGCACTCCATCTCCCCGAGCGCCGAAGCAATGGGGGCGAAGTTGGTGTCGCCGCCGCTCTTCCATTCCATGTACTCCAGCCCAGACCACTCCGAATCCGGAACCGGCGGGCCCGCGTAGTCACGAAGCACGGCATATCCCTGCGCTTCCAGCACATCCAGCTTTACATGCACGGCAGGACCCTCCTCAGGAACCCCATTTCTCAAACCATGTTAGTCGAGAGGCTGGCGAAACGGGAAGGGTGAACCGTGCCCAGTCGGCCGTCGTCCGGATGGTGTCAAGCAGTCGACCGGCCCGGCGGTTTGAGCCTGTCGGATCCCCACTTGTCCAGCCGGTGAACGGGGCTTAGGGCACGGTGCGCTCGACCGTTATGCGCAGCACCACTCGCTCTTCGGCGATCATCGCCTGGTCGAACTCGGCCCAGTTGGGGTGGGGCTTCCCGAGAATCGTTTCGTAGATCTCGCGCAGCCTCGGTCCCGCTTCAGGGAGGCTCACAATCTCCGCGGTGCCGTAGGCGACGACATACCGGTACCAGCTGTCATCCGACAGAATGAGCGCGCTGACCCGTGGGTCGCGCCGGATATTGCGCACTTTGGCGCTGGGGGACCGGGTCGAGATCTCGATCTTGCCGTCCAACCATGCCATCGCCACGCACGACATCTGCGGCCGGCCGTTCGAGCCGTTGGTCCCCAGGACGGTCCGGTGATTGCGGCTCAGGAACTCCTCGGTGGTCTGATCGCCCAAATTCATGGCTTCTCCTCTCGGTCCAGTGGTTTCAGCACGCAGAACTCGTTGCCTTCGGGATCGGCGAGGACGACCCAGTCCTGATTGCCCCGGCCCACGTCCGCGCGACGTGCGCCCAGTCCCAGCAACCGCTCGACCTCTTGGTCCTGCGTTGTGTCGACCGGATTGACGTCGATATGCAGGCGATTTTTGACCGTCTTCGGCTCCGGGACCGGACAAAGACGATGGCGGGCGCGATGGGATGGGATCGGGCTCCTTCACGGTCGAGATCCCTCCCGATGCCGACGACGTCGCCCTCCTGCCAGAAGACCGCATAGTCGAGCAGCCCGCACCAGAAGCCCGCTATGGGAGCGGGATCGTGGGCGTCCACGATCAGCTCCGTGAATCGACTGGTCATGGACGATTATGTGGCTCGCCGGCTGTTGGTTGCCGCCGGCTCAAGCCTTCCGCGGTTGACGGGGCGGGGGCGGGCGGGCTATGGTTGAGGGAGCCGTCGAGCGGGTATAGCTCAGCGGATAGAGCATCGGTCTTCGGAACCGAGTGTCGGGGGTTCGAGTCCCTCTACCCGCGCTTCAGTGTCAATTGTCTTCGTGAAGGCGCCCGTGCGCGGGCGTTTTTTCAATTCGACGGCTTCTCGTCTACTTGCCAATCGTAAATTGGCACGAACCTTGCGGAGCCGCGCCGGCGCGTTAACGACCGGCGCCAACCATATCGCTATCAGAAAGGAGCCGATTCAGCACCATCCCTCGCCGCGTCCCGCTTGGGAGAGCGTGACCTCACCACCGGTGACTGGTCACGCCAGTGGGAACCGTTCGACCCATGCCAACCCCAAGCACCAGACACGGAGGGGATATGAACCGAATAGTGCCCGTGGCCTCTCTCGGAGGTCATGTTTAGACGAAGCGTGTGCTCTCTGCTACTCCTGATGCTCGTTTCCGGCGTCGCCGTAGAGAGTGCACAGGCGGAGTCGTCTCCGACGACACCGAGGACACACGGCAGGCATGTGCATGGCCACAAGCCTTCACAAGCCTGTCAACGCAGGACGTTGACTCACGCGCGGCACGCGCGCTGCCACCTTGGGCAGCGGCACCGGGCGCGAACCAATGCGAAATCGCGACGGCCTGTAGAAGCGGAATCCCAGCTGCCACCACCCATCGCAGACCCACCGGGTTTGCCGAGGGGACACTGGCAGCGCTTCAAATGCGACCAGCGATACCTGCACGCGGCCAAACGGGATGGTGCAACACATACTCGGCGATTCAAGCAGTGTAAGGCGAAGCTACAACGGCGCACAGCGCCGAACATACATGCGCGTGGCTACTGGGCGACGTATCTGACGACCGCCTACTGCCAGACCGGCTACACCGCCTCGGGATCATGGACATCCTGGGGCACCGTGGCCGCAACCCTGCCGTTCGGAACCCGGCTTTACATCCCGGGCTACGGAGACGGCACGGTTCTGGACCGGGGAGGCGCAGTTGGACCCGGACACGTCGACCTCTATATGCCGAGCTGCCAGGAGGCAATCGACTGGGGGGCTCGGACAGAACGGATCGAAATCTTTACGAACTAGTCACGCGCGGGGTTGGCACGCCGAAACGGCGTTTCACATTCGGACGGTAAGGGGGCCGGGGAGCGAAAGCTTCCCGGCTTCCGACATTTCGGGAGCACCTTCATAGACTGGGTCAATGTCCGGACCGCCTGATTTTCTCGACGAGGCCCGCATCTCAGTCGCGGGAGGCAAGGGGGGCGACGGCGCGGTCCATTTCCGCCGCGAAAAGTTCGTGCCTCTGGGCGGTCCCGATGGTGGTGACGGTGGATCGGGCGGCGACGTGATCCTCCAGGCCGATACAGGACTCAACACGCTGCAGAGCTTCCGGCATCGTCGCCAGTTCCAGGCCGAGGCAGGCGCCGCCGGCTCCCGCAGCCGGCGCAACGGCAAGGGCGGCGCCGACCTGGTGGTCGCCGTGCCCGTGGGAACCACCGTAAACGATGCCGGCACCGGCCAGCAGCTCTTTGACCTGGCCACGCCGGGCGCACGCGCACTGGTCGCCCGAGGCGGCCAGGGTGGATTGGGCAACGCCCACTTCGCAACCTCGACGAGCCAGGCGCCGCGCTTCGCCGAGCGGGGCCAGCCCGGACAGGAGCGGCGCTTGGTACTGGAGCTGAAGCTGGTGGCGGACGCCGGCATCATCGGACTGCCCAACGCCGGCAAGTCGACGGTGCTGGCGGCCATGTCCGCGGCCCGTCCCAAGGTTGCCGGCTATCCATTCACGACGCTGGTGCCCAACCTCGGGGTCGTGGCGGTGGACGACACGACCTTCGTTGCCGCGGATATACCCGGCCTTATCGAGGGCGCTCACCAGGGCCACGGGCTGGGCGATCAGTTTCTTCGCCACATTGAACGCACCCGGGTGCTGCTGCACGTGGTCGATGCGGCCGCCGAGGACCCGCATGGGGGATTCGAGGCGGTGATGGCGGAGCTGGGATCCTATGATCAATCGCTGCTCGAGCGACCACAGCTCGTGGCACTCAACAAGATGGACCTTCCCGAAGCGGAGCAGGCAGGGCCGGAGCTAACTCGACGGCTGGAAGCTCGAGGCTACCGCGTCTACCCCATCTCCGGGCTCGCCGGGTCGGGCATCGATGCCCTGGTACGGGCCCTCGCGGCGACGATCGCACAGGCCCGGGCCGCCGTCGAGCCCGCCGAGGAGGGCGAGTTCGTCTTCCGGGCGCGAGTTGACCCAAATGACTTCACGGTGGAACGGAAACGCGGGACGTTCACGGTGCGGGGCCAGACCGTGGAACGGGTCGTCAGCATGACCGACATGGAGTCCGTCGAGGCTCGCGACCGCCTTCAGCGCCAGCTAAAACGACTGGGCGTCCTGGCGGCGCTCGAGCGCGAGGGAGTACGAGAGGGCAATCGAGTGGTGATCGGCGAGGAGGAACTGCTCTGGCAGAGCGAGCTGGAGGAGGGAGCGGTTAGACCCGGCGGGCGAACAGCGCCCGAAAATCGCCGTCGAACCGCTCGAGGAACTCGTGCATCGAAAGGACGTCGTCGTGGCTGAGTGGGGGTAGCAGGTCCAGTCGCCGCTGCTCGGCCGCCGTCACCTCCGTCACACCCTCACCGCGATCACGAAGGGGCACCCAGAACATCTGTGACGTGTGGCAGGCCCGGCAGCGAGCCGAGATCACCCACAGACGCTCGTGCCGGGCGATGACGCTGAAGCGCTCCCGGTCGAAGCGCTGCCGGCAATTGCTGCAACGGTGTGTCGTCAGCAGCTGACGGAACAGGCGCTCCTGGGCGCTATCCATGCTCATGCGTCGGGGTGCCTCTCACCTTCCTGGAAGAGCTGATTCACGAAGTCGCGATAGACTTCCAGCTTTTCGTCATTATCGGTGGGCAGCGTATGCGCGGCCGCCTCCAACACCGCTTCGTCGACAAAGATCGGCGCCTCGGTCCGGACGGCCAGACCGATGGCGTCGCTGGGTCGGGCGTCGATGTCCACCCGCTCCCCATCGCCGCGACGGACCCCGATGCGGGCGTAGAACACGTCGTCCGACAGCTCGGTGATGTTGATGTCCGTGACCGTCGCCCCCAGTTCGTCCACCATGGTCTTGAGGAGATCGACCGTCAGCGGCCGCTTCGCCTTCTGCTCCTGCAGCTCCATGGCGATGGCATTCGACTCCTGCATTCCAACCCAGATCAGCAGGTAACGATCGATCTTCGCGTCCTTGAGGATCACCACGCGCTGGCCATTGGCCAGATTGATGCGCACGCTCTCCACGACGACGGGGATCATCATTATTCGTGTACCAGGCGCCTCGAGGCAGGGGCAACTCTGGGCCATTCTACAACCGTCCCTGGCGCTCCCTGAGGAAACACGCGGCCTCATCGAGGCCTCGGGGGGCCCGAGGAGTCTTGACAAATCGTCTCCGCCAGTGGTAATCATAGGTGCGGCTCCCAGTGGGCCGTCTCTTTACGCTGTTCGTCGCCGGACGCATTCGCCGGCCGGAGCCAGTCGAATCCCAGGGGATACCATCATGCCGTTTGCCATCGTTCGAACCGGCGGGAAGCAGGTCCGGGTGCAGCCGGGCCAGACGATCGAGGTGGAGCGTCTTACGGCTCAACCGGGCGACCGGGTCGAGTTCCTCGAGGTACTGCTGCTGGGCGGCGATGACGGCGGCGTGACCTACGGCCGGCCGACGGTCGAAGGGGCGAAGGTTATCGGTGAGGTCTTGGGAGAGCGGCGTGCACGCAAGATCATCGTCTTCAAGTACAAGCCCAAGACTCGATACCGCCGGAAGACCGGGCACCGCCAGAACCTGACGCGGGTGGCGGTACAGGAGATTCAGGGCTAGAGGAGCAGGATATGGCGCACAAGAAGGGCGTCGGCTCAACACGCAACGGTCGCGACAGCAATCCGCAATATCTCGGCATCAAACGGGGTGACGGCTGCGATGTGCGGGCCGGAACCATCATCGTTCGACAGCGGGGAACGAAGATCCGCCCGGGCGAGAACGTCGGCATGGGCAACGACTACACCATATTCGCCCTGTCGGACGGCACGGTTCGGTTCAAATCGACGGCGCACTCACGATCGACGGTGAGCGTGCTGCCTGCCGCGGAGGGCGGGGCCGCCTAACCCGACCCACCCGGAGCTGCCGGCATCCAGGGGCTGTAGCTCAGCTGGAAGAGCACTTGAATCGCACTCAAGAGGTCAGGGGTTCGAATCCCCTCAGCTCCACCAGCCGGCTGGACCTCGAACGTCGTCGCGGAGCCCTAGCCAGGCGCCTCCACGTGCGCGTGTCCGTTCGAAGGCGGGCAGAAATGGGGTCCGGGGCCCATGGGGCGGCCGCACATGACGCACCGGGGCCGACCCCCGGCGATGATCTCGTCCACCTGCTCCTGGATCCTCGACAAATGCCCTCGGGTCGCCAGCAGCAGCAGCGTCTGCACATCGAGGGTCGCCTCGTCGAGGTCGGTCGCCTCAAAGACGAACGCGTCCTGAACCCGATCGAAGGCCAGGGACAGCGAGCCCACCTTGGCCCGCACCTCACCCGACACCTCCGCGGCCCGCGTCACCGGCCGAGGCGTCATTCCCTGTGGATCGGGCACCCGCTCGAGGATTCGCTTCACCGCCAGGCTCAGCGCCACGAGCTGCTCCTTCTCGAGCCACAGCCCAACTTCACCCGACGGGGTGGCCGCCAGCAGCCGGAACGTGCGGCTACCCGGTTCGCCGAAGGACTCGGCCGTGAGTGACTCAACCAGGCCCAGATTCAGCCGTCGATCGTTCACCCGCGCCTCCGTTCACCGATTGTAGGACCACCCTCCATCAACCGTCAGTCGGGACTTTCCGGCAAAGAACGACCACCATCCTGACGCACGTCCACGACTCTGGCAACCGGATCAGTCCGCCCCGAAATCCCATCGGTCACCAGCGTCGGAAACGGAGCCACCTGGCATTCAAGGACCGAGGCCGGCGGTCCTCGGGACACGCGGCCGCCTGATCCGGCTCCTCGTCTGGCGGTTGAAGGAAGCGATCGGAGTGAGCCGGTTAGGCGACCAGCCGCTGCAGCCCCTCGACCAGCGTCTCCCACTCGAACGGCTTGGAGAGCACCTCATCGACGCTTGGCGATTCGCGCGCCCGGTCGATCATGGCGTCTGATGCCGACATGGCCATGATGGAGACGGACCAGCTTTTTCGAATGCGACAGGCCAGCTCGATGCCGTCACCATCGGGCAGCATCAGGTCCAGAATGACCACATGCGGCCGCTCATGTTCCAGCATGGTGAGCGCCTCCTGGGTGGAGGCGGCCCTCCGAACCTGGAACCCCTCAGCCTCGAGCGCCTCGCTGAGGACACTGCGCATCGCCGGCTCGTCGTCGACAATGAGGACGCGGGCATCGGCATTTGAATCTGTCACACCGGACCTTCAGCCGTCTCTGTGTTTGACATTGCGCAAGTAGTGTGCCCGCCTGGGGAAACCGACATATCATGACCAGCAATCAAGCCGCCGCCGGGTGGCTTCGCAAGAACCTCATCTTCGATGCCGACGACACGTTGTGGGAAAACAACGTCTACTTCATCGAAGCGACGGAAGCCTTTCTGGACGTCATGGAGCAGGAGCGTCTCGACCGCTCGGCAGCTCGCCGGCATCTTGCCGAGACCGAGGTGCGGTTCGTCGCCGAGCAGGGATACGGGACAGAGGCCTTCACGGCGTGCATGGTTCACACCGCCCGAACCCTCCTACCGGAGGTGACGGAGGATTCTCTTCGGCACATTGAGGGACTGGGCCGAGCCATCATGCTCCGGGACCCCATGGAGCTGCTCCCGGGCGTGGAGACCGCACTTTCACATCTCTCTCGCCACAACCGTCTGTTTCTGCTGACCAAGGGCGAGGAGCGAGAACAACGCGACAAGCTCGAGCGGTCGGCGCTCGCGCACTACTTTGAGCACGTGGAGGTCGTGCCCGAGAAGCATCCCGAAGCCTACACGGCTCTCGTCGAGCGGCTGGGCCTCGACCCGAGCATGACGTGGATGATCGGAAACAGCCCGAGGTCCGACATCAATCCGGCCCTCGCGGCGGGTCTGAATGCCATACTGATCCCCCACCCGAAGACCTGGGAGCTGGAGCTGGAAGACATCGCCGACGCGCCCAGCCATCGGCTCAGCATCGTACAGTCCGTTGCC
This sequence comes from Pseudomonadota bacterium, assembly GCA_021323865.1. Classification (GTDB taxonomy): domain Bacteria; phylum Chloroflexota; class UBA5177; order UBA5177; family JAJPKF01; genus JAJPKF01. The sequence continues at coordinate 113,976 of JAJPKF010000025.1, forward strand.
GATCTCCTCACTCTCTTCTCGCCCTCGGATCGTGCCCCGGAGCCGGCCCGCGGCTGAATCGGCGGTGGGATCAGACCAACGGCGGGTGGGCCGAAAGCTCGAAGCCGTTGAAGCGCAGTGCCGCTGTCAACGAAGCGCACGCCTGGAGTGGGTCCTGTTCCGCGATCAGGCCATGCCGCGCCAGCCTGCTGATGGCGGAGCAGACCGGCAATCCCATGACGTTGAGAAGGCAGCCCTCGACCCGCTTGACCAGCGTGGCTCCCCCTCCCTGGACGGCATACCCGCCGGCCTTGTCGAACGGCTCACCACTGGCGATGTAGGCTCGTAATCGCTCGTCGGAACACGCCCGCATCTCGACCCGGGAGGTTACGCTGGCCCCGTGAGAGCGATCGCCCGCCTGGACGACGACCGAGGTGATCACCTCGTGACATCGGCCCGCCAGCCGCCTCAGCATGCCGAGCGCGTCCTCCTCGTCCACCGGCTTCCCCAGAATCACGCCCTCGATCACGACCATAGTGTCGGCGGCCAGCACGACGGCGTCCGGATGGCGGTCGGCAATCGAAGCGGCCTTGGCCGACGCGAGAGCGGCCGCGATTTCCGAGGGCATGGAGCCGGCCAGCTGCCGTTCGAGCGCTTCCTCGTCCACGTCACTCGGATCCACGGTAAAGTCAAGCCCCAACCGTTCGAGAAGCTCCGAGCGGCGTGGCGACGCGGAGGCGAGGAGCAGCTGGGTCGCCGTGGCGGCCATGATAATTCGATTGTATGAACGTGGCCGTGGTGGACAGAACCGCGAAGCGGCAGCGGCCCCCGGTCGCGGCCAGGCTCAGGCTGGGTGAGTTCGACCGTCACGGCACAACCCGAGCCCTCCTCAACGAACGCTCGATCGAGGTGGAGCACGGCATCCCCGGCGAGCTCGTGGACGCGGATGTCTTTGGTAAGCGACGGCGGTGGGGGCGGATCACGGAGATTGTCGAGCCGTCCCCCGACCGGGTGGCCGCGCCCTGCCCCTACTTTCACCGCGGCTGCGGAGGCTGTCAGTGGCAGATGCTGGACTACCGCAGCCAGGTGGATCGAAAGCGAGCACGAGCCGAGGCGGAGCTGGACGCTCTGGGGCTGGAGACCCGCATCGACCGCGTGGTTGCCATGGCGGATCCCTGGCGCTACCGGCACACTGCCGCCATCTCGTTGGGACGGTCGGCCGGCTTCCGTCGCCGGGGGACGCAGAGCATCATCGCCCTCGACGATTGCCTGATCTCCCATCCCCTCATCGGTCAGGTCATGCAGCGGCTCAACGAGGCGCTGGAGTCGGAACGTCTGCCCAACTATCTGGGCCAGGTAACGATAGAAACGAGGGTCGTGGAGCGCAACGGCAGGAATGCCCTCCACGTGGCCATCGTCCCCAGTCCCGGCTCACGACACGCCTCCATGGAAGCGGTGATGCCCATCGCCCTCCTGCTGGCGCGTCTGGATTGCGTGGCCGGCATTCTGTACCGGCACCGACAGGATCCGCCCCAGCTGCTGGCCGGTGACCCCTTCGGCGCCGTCACCATCGAGGGCCGTCTGTTTGCCGTCAGCGCGGCCACCTTCTTTCAGACCAACATGGAGCTTCTGCCCCATCTGATCCGAGACCTGGGTGCGGGAGCGGCCCTCTCGGGAACCGAAACGGTTGTGGATGTCTACGGCGGGTCGGGCATCTTGGGGTTGTCGTTGGCTTCCGGAGCCCTTCGTATCGTCGAAATCGAGATGGACGGCGTCGGCGTGGAGGCGGGGAAGCGGAGCGCCGAGATGCAGGCAGTTGCCAATGTGAGCTTTATCCAAGAGACGGCCGAGGAGGCGCTCGCTCAGCTGTCGCAGGCCGACGTGGTGATCGTCGATCCTCCCCGAGCCGGCCTGAGCCCCAAGGTGGTGGAGGCTATCGGCAACCTGCGGCCCGAGCGGATCCTCTACGTCTCCTGCTTTGCCGGGACTTTGGCGCGAGACGTCCTCGACTTTCAGCGATTCGGCTATCGGTCCACCGCAATCCGCGCTTACGACTTCTATCCCCAGACCTATCACCTCGAGCTGCTCACTACTCTCGAGCTTCATGACTGAGGGCCGGCCGGCCAGCGCCGAGCCGGTCGGCCTTGAGTGGCGGCCCGCAACGGAGCCGACGCCCGGCCCGAACGTGTGGAAGACACGCTTGGTCCACTTCGTCTCGAGCAGCGTGGGGCGGATCGCGGCCACCATCATCCTTCTGGCGATTGTGGTCTACCGCAGCCAGCCCCAGCACCTCGCCGCGGCCGCCGGACGGCTGGGGATCCTCAGCCTGCTCGTCGCCGCGGCGCTGACGCTCCCGTTTCTCTATCTGAAGGCCCTTCGGTGGCAGGTCATGCTGCGGTACGCGGGTAGCGAAACCAAATTTGGGGAGGCGGCGATATCCCTGATCGGTGGCATGGGCCTGGCGCTGATCACGCCGGCTCGACTGGGTGAGGTCGCGCGGGTCGCCTTCCTCAGAGATACTCGCAAGCTGCGGCTTTCGGGTCTCGTCCTGCTCGACAAGCTGTTCGACGTGCTCGTCCTGGTGATTCTGTCGATACCGGGCGCCTGGCTGCTGATCAGTCCGATTTTTGCCCTCATTCTGGCCATCGTGGGGCTGGCCGGCTTGGCCCTAACCCTTGCCCCCCAGCTGCTTCACGGCCTGCGAAATACCCTCTCACGTCGTGTACCGTTGGGTGGCCGGACGGCCGAGATTCTCGGCGCCATTGATGGGCTTTCACCCGGGGCCACGCTCATCTACCTGGGGCTAACCTTGGGCGCGTTCCTGGTGGTGATTCTGCAGTTCGCCATCATCCTCCACGGGGCTCGAAACGTTTCCCCCTCCGCCGCCTTCGACACCTTCCCCCTCGTCATCCTTACCAACATTCTGCCGCTGACCATCGGTGGATTGGGGATCCGCGAGGGCGCGGCCATTCTGCTCCTGCGTCACTTCCACATTGCGGCGGCGCTCGCGGCAATCTCCGCCTTTGCCATGTTCTTCTTGAACACGGCCCTCCCGGGTTTGGTTGGTGCGCTCATCCCCGCCTTCCGCCGCAGGTTGAGCCAACCCGCGGGACGGTCCTGATGCTGGGCATCACCTGGCACAACCTGACCGAGGAGCCGGGCGTCTACCTGACCCGGTCGGGGGGCGCCCTCATCGTCCTCTTGGCGACGCTGGTCATCGGCCATTTCCTGGCCGCGCGCGCCCACAATACCGCCCTTCGATCGGGGCTTGGTCCCAACCCATCACTGCTCATCGCCCGGACCGTACGCTTCGCCACCTGGGTCCTGGGCTGCCTTTGGATTCTTGCCATATTCAGTGTTCCGTTCACCGCGCTGGCCGCCGTGGTCGGCGTGGCAACCCTCGCGATCAGCCTCTCGCTGCAGGACCTCCTCAAGAACCTGATCGCGGGCATCTACCTCCTAGCCGAGCGGCCGTTCCACATTGGAGACCGCATCACCGTCAGTGGCGTGACCGGCGTCATCGAGGACATCCAGATGCGCGTCACCTATCTCCGCAGTGATCATGGCGAGCGGGTGGTCATGCCCAATCAGACCGTCTTTACGCAGGTGATCGTGAACAACACCGTCGCCGGAGCGGTCACTCGTTCGGTATCCATTCAGGCGCCCACCTCGCTGACGCCGGATGAGGTACGGCAGCGGGTGGGCCAAGCGGTGCAGGGCGTACCGGGCGTGGCCACGTCGCCCCAACCCGTCCTGGAGGCGGTGTCCATGGGTGGCGAGACGTCCACCTGGCTCCTCACGTTGTGGCTGGGATTGGAACAGGACTACACGGTTGTTCTCCTCGCCCTCGGCAAGGCACTGCCCGAGGCGACGGTGCAGATTCCGCCGGCGACGTAGCGATGACCCGGCGCCTGGGAGTACTTGGCGGCACCTTCGACCCGATTCACCTCGGACATCTCATCCTGGCGCAGGAGGTGTGCTCCCGACTGAATCTGGAACGGATCCTCTTCGTGCCCAACCGAGATCCGCCCCACAAGCGCGACCGTGCGATCACCGACGGGGATGACCGGCTCCAGATGGTCCGCCTTGCCATCCACGACAACCCGGCTTTCGTGCTCGATCTCAGCGAGATGGAGCGGGAGGGCCCATCGTATGCCGTCGATACCGTGCGGGCCTTGAAATCACGTCATGACTGCTCGGAACTGCTCTTCCTTCTCGGGTCCGACGCCCTGGCAGGGCTAACCAGCTGGAGCCGGCCGGAGGAGCTACTCGAGGAGGCGAAGCTAGCCGTCGTCGTGCGCCCAGGCACGTCCTCCGTGGATGAGCTCGTGGAACAGCTCAGGGACCGGTTTCCGACTATCGGCGATCGAGTGGAGCCGGTCGAGTCACCTCGGATTGAGATTTCAGGGGCCGATATCCGCCGCCGAGTCGAGTTCGGCCGGCCGATTCGCTATCTCGTCCCCCCGGCGGTCGAAGAGTACATCCGGAGGGAGGGCCTCTACCGCTGATCGGTTAGGGGGCGAGGTAGAGCCGGACGATTCCCATCCGGGTGCGGCGCAACGAGGATGCCGCGATACGCCGAGCCGTCGGCGGCCAGTCGTGTCGGGGCCACGAGGAGGGCTCGACGATGAGGACCAGCCGGCCGCCGGTTCGCGGGGCATGACCCAGACGCCGTAGGACATAGTCATACGCGTCGGGCGCGTTCAGGTACGAGGCCATCCTCAGCGAGAAGGGCGTGCCGGCGGTCCAACGGATGATCCGGCGGGAGACCGCCACCACATGCCCGTATGTGTCGTCGGGTTGCAAATCGGCTCGCGTGACGGCAGCATCCGCCACCGTGACCTGGGGACGAACGAAGGAATATGTCCACGTGTCGCGTACTCCCACCACCACCAGCGCCAGGACCAATACGACACCCGCGGGAAGTCCCCACCGCCACCGGGAGAGCAACGACAGCAGCCCGCCCAGGAAGACGAACGGTGCCACGAAGAGGCAGACGAGGTACTGCTCGAAGACCACTTTGTGGTACACCTCGAAGCCGAGAGCGGCCACCAGCAGGAGCAGCACGGCCAGCAAGACCTCCCAGGCGGTGTCGTTCGCCGTCGACCGCGAAAGTCCTGCGATCACTCCCGCGATCACCAGCAGAACCGCGAGACCAAGGCTGAGGGGGATGATCCGCAGCTCAAAGGCGCGGTTGAAGAGATTGAACAGCAGGCGCAAGCTCGAGGCATGTCTAGCCGGCGCCGAGCTCTTGCCATGGACCAGGACAGACAGCCAGGCGCGCGTGTTGGCCAGGTGATGGGTGGCATCGTAGATGAGCAGCGGCGAGGAGATCAGCAAGAAGACGAGGATGGCGGCGGCCACGATGGCGGCACTGGGCCGGCTTGGGCGCGCGGCGACTACGAAGATGACGGCGACCGGGATTACGAAGATGTTCACCGGCTGCAGCTGGAGCAGACAAGCCAGCGAACCGGCGGCTACCACCATCCACACGGCCGAGCTGCGCTTCCAGCTTGTGAGGGACCAGAGGAAGAGCAACACGAAGAACGGGGTCAGAGTGGGATTCCAAGGCCGCCGGGAATACTCGACCATGAGGAACGACGCAGCCATCACCGCGCAGGCCCCCAGCGCCGCGTACGGGCCGGTGGCGACGCGCAGATACAGAAACAAGAGAGCCACCGCGGCCACGCCGAAGAGACCCACGAGGACCGTGGGGCCGACCGCCGACCCGCCGCTCACCGCCAGCGCCGGTGCCATCAGGTAGTAGAACACCGGGCCGAGATGCATGGCGCCGATGGACAGGCTCGGGCCCAGGAGCGGCAGGTGCCCATGCAGCAGCCGCCATTCCATTGAGGTCTGCAATCCCTCATCGCCCATGAAGTGAAACTTGGATCCGATGTCCCACCATCGAAGGAAGGCGGCGAGAACGAGAACCACCCCCAGGATCGGCAGGACCGGGTCGAAATGGACGGTGTGCCGCTGGTCGCTGTGGCGCCGCAGCGCGCTCATCGTACGTACACCGCGTCGCAGCCGGTCGGTGCGGAGCCGCTGCAGGTGAAGCGCTCGAGAAGCCGGTACCGTCCTCGGACCCAACGGAAGTACGCATCCATGAAGTGATATCCCGGAGCCGGCCGGAACCGAGGCCAGAGCGCCACGGCGGCGGCATTGACGCTCCGGGTCTGCGCGACGGCCTCAGCCGCCGTGAGCTTTCCGGTAAAGATGCGCACGTAAGAGGTGTCTACCAGTCCGGGCACGCACAGACGATCGGCATCGACGCAGATCCACGCGTCGCCCGAAGCTACAAAGGACCCGGGTGGTGTATGGCTCCGGATGAGCGTGCCGGCCTGCGCCCGGTCGTCCCGGGCAGGGTGAGTGAGCAGGCGAGGGTACGCCAGAAACAGCCGGGGCAGGAGAACCAGGTAGCAGGCAAGAGCAACGACCGCGGCCAGACGCGTTGCGCCTCTTCCGCTCATCCAGCGACCATCATCTCGCCATGTCCCCGGCAGGAGGCCTATCACGGCGCCGGCGGCCAGAGTGGCGGCAGGCTCCAGGAGCATCACCGGATGATGGCCCATGAGGGGGTGGTATCGGGCCAGGATCAGGAGGGTGGCCAGAGCCCAGGAGCCGAGGACCAGCCCCATCCGCCAGCTCTGGAGCAGCAGGAGGAGCGCTCCGGCCAGCGCCAGAACCACCAGGCCGACATCCACCAGGCCGAAGGTCAGGATCTGGTGCAGATTGGACACCGTGGTTTGGGCGCTGGGATAGGTGGTGGATGCCCTCACCCGGTCCGCCACCATCTGCCGCCACTCGTCCAGACCAAAGAACGCGAAGGAAACGGCGATGGGCAGGATAAACCCGATGCCGGCCAGCAACGGTCCCCACAGAATGGTTCCCAGCTGCGCCGCCCGCGGCTCGGCTCGCCGCCGGCGCCCCTCCCATAGCGCCAGCGAAAGCATCACCGTGAGCGGGGCAAGAGCGGCGAAGGCGAAGAACTTGGTCAAGACCGCCAATCCGAGCGACAGGCCCGCCCCGAATGCCGGAACACCCAACCTTCGTGACAAAGTGGTTCTGCCCATACTGAGCCTTCGCCACCAGACCAGGCCAAGAGCGACCGACAGGCCGCTCAGGGCCATTGCGGGCACCTCCTCCTCGATGGCGTGGGCGTAGACCAGCATCTCGGGTGAGAGCGCCAATACGAGCGCACCGACACCGGCGGCGGGCCAGCCCTGAATGCAGTAGCCGATCATGGCAGCGCTCAGCAGGCCCAGGAGGGCGAACGCCAGAACCACCAGGCGCGCGTTGGGGACACTGAAACCGGCCATCTTGTCGGCCGCGGCGATTGCGAGCGGAAAGATGGGCGGCTGCGCGCTGTAGATCTGGGCGTAGAGGTGGTACCCGTGAGAGACCAGCGCGCCGGTCTCCAAGTAAACGCCCTCGTCGTAGTCGCTGATCTGGTAGACGGACTGCCCGAAGCCGAAGCCGGATAGGTGGGCGACTTCGTAGATGATGAGCAGCAGCGCTCCCCCCGCGGCCATGCCGAGCCCGGCGAGGAACTGCCACCCAACCACTCGGGAGCGCTCCGGCGCCTGAACGCCCGCCTCGCTTCTGATCCCGATCACAAAGTCTTCGCGGCCGGGAAGGCCGGGGCGACGAACGGCGTCATTGGGTCATCTCCAGCCTCAATTTCCCCATGGCTCGCATCCGGTTTCCAAAGCAGGCCGCCGCTTCGACCTCCCAACCCATTTAGACTACGGGCATGAGCTCCGGGGCGCAACGAGCGCCGGCAGCCACGGTCATCGCCCTGCTCGTCCTGTCATTGGCGCTCTTCCTGGCCCTACTGCCCGGAGACCTCCGGAACAACGGCGACACCGTGGACCGCTTCTTCGTCACCCGGGCACTCGTCCGTTCCGGTACGGCTGCCGTGGCCTGTCCCGGGCCCGGCTCGCCTCCCATCTCCGATACACGGCTGGCTCTGGGGAGGCACCACTGCTATTACGCCATCTATGCCCCAGGGCAGACTCTGGCCATGATTCCGCTCTATACCGCCGGCAAGGGCATCTCTGTCCTCACCGGTGCGCCGTCAGACTTCACCATCGCCATCGCCGTGCACACCCTGGATCCCATCCTGGGAGCGATTCTGGTGGTCGTATTCTTCCTGCTTCTGGTGGAGCTGGGCTACCGCCGCCGCACCGCCATCCTCATGACTCTGGTGCTCATCTTCGCCTCCACGCTGCCGGCCGACGTACAGAGCGGGCAGGAGCAGACGCAGTCCGCACTTGCCCTCCTGGTCGCAGTCCTTGCCCTTCTCAAGGCAAGGCGTGGTGGGCCGCGACGGGACCGCTGGATCCTGGCGGGTGGAGTGGCGGCCGGCGTGGGGATCGGCACTCGCTACGACTTCGTGGTGCCGGTCGTGGTGCTGGCCGGATTCCTTGTCTGGATGCTTCTCACCGAGGCGGGCAACACGCCGGCGCTCGCACGGCTCCGCGGCATCACTCCTTTCTTACTGGGCCTGGTCCCGTTCCTGGCGCTGGACGCGGCTTGGAACATGGTCCGCTTTGGGTCCCCGTTCAGCGTGGGCGAGTCCGCGGGCGCACAGCTGGGCTTCCCGCCCTGGCAGGGCATTCCCAATCTCCTGATCAGCCCCGGAAAGGGGCTCCTCTGGTACCTGCCCCTCCTGTGGCTGATCCCCTTGGTTGTCCTGCGTTTCCGGCGACGGGATGGGCAGGCGCTGGCGCTCATCGCCACACTTGTCCTCGCCTCGGTGGTGTTCTATTCGACGGTCATCTACTGGCATGGGGACCCGGCGTGGGGGCCGCGATACCTATTCCCGCTCGTTCCCGTGCTGTTGGTTCCCGGGTGTGAGCTGATTGACCGGCCTCGCGACTTTGCGCCGCTCATCCGCATGGGCGCCATTGCCCTCCTGATCGCGAGTCTAGCCCTGCAGATCGTGTCGGTGAGCGCGGACCCCTGGCGGTTTTGGTATCACCTGATCCAGGTGCGCAGTCAGGCGTCCCAGAGGTTCGTCTGGAATCCCCGGCGCTACGGCTACTACTGGGACGCCGGCCTGGCCCCCGAGCTGTATCAGTTCCGGGCCGCGAGAGACATCATCGCCATCGGCCTGGGCGATCGACGTGCCGCGATGCCCACCGCGGGGACAGCAGCGATAGGGCCTGCCGGCTCATCCGTCCGTGCCTACGACGCGCGACAGCTCGTCGGAGTGGCGAAGCGACCACTGAACAGCCCCGGTCCGGTCTGGCTCGACAGTCGCTACCAATGGCTCACGCCCGCCGTGGTGCCCTTGCCGGTGTGGGTTCGTCTGCTGGTGCTGCTGGCGCTGCCGATCGCCGGGCTCGCGGCGCTGATGCGCCTGCTACGGCAGGTTCGGGCACCCCCCGGGTCGAGCTAGGCCGGAAGGCTGGAGGCGACGGCCGGAATCGAACCGGCGATAGAGGTTTTGCAGACCTCCGCCTTAACCACTTGGCCACGTCGCCAATAAAAAATGGAGCGGAAGACGAGGTTCGAACTCGCGACCTTCTCCTTGGCAAGGAGACGCGCTACCACTGCGCCACTTCCGCTCGCTGAGAGCTACAGGTCATTGTCACCGGTGAGGCAGCGGGGAGTCAAGATGGAGCGTTCCGCCTGACTCGCCCTCAGCCGCCCCAGGTGATGCTTCCCAGTTTGGTGCCGAGGGGGAGAATCGAACTCCCGACACCACAATTTTCAGTCGTGTGCTCTACCAACTGAGCTACCTCGGCTTGCAGCACAAGTGTATCAAGCCGAAACCGGCTCCCGAAGCATCGCCTGGGCAACATTCACCTCCTATTTACCCCGTATTTCCCGAATGTTCACCGTGGCCGGGGTAGCTTCAGACGGAAGACCTGCGGGCCTCGCCGCATCGCCTTGCTCTTTCCGATGCGAACAGGTTACAGAAGGGTTCCAACCGACTCGAACGGGGAACCGCCGGCCGTCTGCGCACGCTTCTTGCCAAGAGCCGTCTGCAATCCCCCTCAAATCTCCGCTAGGAGCAGCCACCGTGAAACGAATCTCTCTTTCGGCAGCCTTGCTCGGTCTTGCCGGTCTCTTTGCCATGCCCGGCGCGGCAACAGCGCATTCCCTCGGGGCGACCACAGGGCCAAAGGCATCCCGCATCCATGGCGTCGTCACCGGCGGAGCATATGCTCTCTACGCCAGCATGACGGCCGCGGGCGCCACGAGCATAACCGGTCCCCTGGGTTCTGTCTGGAACACCTGTGGAGCCGGCAACGGGCGCAGCGCCAACAGTCTTGCGCACGCCCGCGTCCCCTCGGTGGTGAACAGCGGCGGTGCTCAGGATTCGGTGGTGACCAAGCGAACAGCATCCGGGCGGTCGGTCAAAGCCGTCTCGGTCATTCATCACGTCAAGCTGTTGGGAGGTCTGGTAACGGCCAGCGAAATCCGGTCTGTTGCCCATACCAAGAGCGCCGGGGGCGTGATCTCCACCAGCTTCAACGGCACCGAGCTGGCCAACCTGACCGTCAACGGCACGGCGGTATCGACGGTCACGCCCAACCAGCGGATCGACATCGCCAACCTCGGCTACGTCATCCTCGACCAGCAGATGGTCACCAAGACCCGTACGGGTAGGCAGGCTACCGTCATCGGCATCCATCTGTATGTGACCACCAGCAACGCGAAGCTGGGCGTGAACGCGGGGAGCCAGGTCATCGTGGCGCTGGCCACGACCGGTTTCCTCCGGTCTCACGGCAACTTTGTGGTCGGCGCCAACAGCTATGGATTGTACGGCTACAGCACGGGCTCCAACGCCACCGTGTTCTCGGGGCCAATTGCTTATGCGGTCCTCTCCTGCGTTGGTGGAAGGAGCCGGGTCTCGGCCCAGCGAATCAATGACGCCGCGCTGGGATCCGCGGGCACCGTGGTCGACGCCGTGTACGGCAAGGTAACGGCCAAGAAGGCCGGCTCCACCGCTTGGTCCAAAATTCAAAACGTCAACCTGATGAAGGGCCTGGTCAAGGCCCGGGTGATTCAGGTCAAGACCCACGTGTCGCTGACCAAGAAGGCGGGCAAGGGGTACGACAAGATGACCTTCACGAAGCTGAGGGTCGCCGGCACCAAGATCCCGGCGAATGTGAGCCCGAACACTCGGGTGACCCTGCCCGGTGTCGGGTACGCCGATATCAACGTGCGCTCCAAATCCGTGCTGAAGGGCACCTATTCGCGACTCATCGACGGTATCGTGATCCGGGTCAACCGCAAGAACAGCTTCGGCCTGCCCGTGGGCGCCATCATCGTCGTGGCCCACGCCTCGGCGCAGGCCGGGCCTATGTAGGTCAGCAAGGGGGACGCCCTCACCGGCCTCCCCCTTGCGGCTCACCCGTGGACGGCTGTTGCCGGACCTAGGACGTTCGGGAGATGAGCAGCCCTCTCCCACGGAAGTGACCTCTCTGAACTGACCAGCATGACCCACACGGTCAGTATCGTCAGCAGCACCGTGGGAATCTGTACCGGCAACACCTGGCTGGAGGGCGGCCCGATTAGGACGACCAGATAGGCGGCGGCCAAGAAGACAAGGACACGCGACCTCGGCAGTTCCCCGGCCAACAGTCCCAGGGGTAAGATCGCGATGGTCAGGTCATGCACGAGAAGGTGCGGGCTGATGAGGATGCCGGTCAAGGTCGCCGCAGCCCACAGCCGGCGTGAAGACGGTGCCGACCGCCGCGTCATTCGAACCAGCAGCAGCGCCGGCACCAGAACCGACACGGCCGAGAGCACCTCCACCAGCGGACCATGGCCGTCCAGGCGGCCTATCAGGGACGGCAGCCCGAAGTTGGCCTGTGGGGCAAAGCCGCGGTTGACTCCCCAGCCGCCTGAGGTGAGCAGGACATGCAGCCAGTCCGCCAAGCCGCCGGGACCCACGAGGACTAGGGACAGCGCCGCGATTGCTGCCGCCGAACCGGCGAATGCGCTCAACGCTTTCCAGCGCCGCTGAGTGATGAGAACGAGCAAGAGCGGCAGGGCAAACTGCGGCTTGATGAGGGTCAGAGCCAGACATGCGCCTGCCGGGATATCGCGATCGGACCGAAGACAAGTCACTGCGCCGGTCAGGGCGGCGAGAACCAGCAGCGATGTCTGGCCTTGGACGAGAGCAATGAAGACCGGAAATGAGGAAAGGGCAGCCAGGACGGCGGCGACCGTCACCAGCCGGCCCGCCGCCGGCGGCATCAACCGCACGACCACCATGGCGCAGATCACTGCGTTGATGCCCAAGAGTGTCAGGTAGGCGCCCGTATAGGGAAGCAGCCCCAGCGGCGCGAGCAGCAGGGCAAGGAAGGGCGGGTTGAGGAAGGGCAGCAGGCCGCCGGTGATGTGATAGGGGCGGGCGACGGCGACTTCGGCACGCGCCAACGCCGGTAGGTGGTAGATCAGCGCTCCGTGTCCCACCGTCACCATGTGCACGGCGGCGTAGAAAACCACGAAATCGGTTCGCTTCACCGAGCCGACGGCACTTCCAAAGGCGTACAGCAGGCAGCCGAGCACCACGACCGATCCGGCGGCCAGGACTAGCGCCGTCTTCGATTCGCCGCCCGGCACCGCTCGGGTGCTTGCATCTTCGCGAATGATCGACACGGATCAGGCTGCCCGACCCCCCGTGAAGCGGCCATAGGACGATGAGGACGGAACGGCAATGGCGGGTTGTGGCGGGCAGCTCTGGGCACAGATGTTGCGTTCTCGCGCCAATTGCTCCGCTAGGGAGATTCTGCTCATGGTCGACCTCGCCAAGCGATTCATCAAGAAGTGGGGCAAGGACAACGTGGGCATGCTGGCCTCCGTGATCGCCTGGAACTGCCTGACCTCCATGGTGCCCATACTGGTGGGCCTCATCGCCATTGCCGGCCTCATCTTTCACGGGAACCCCTCGCTGCAGAGTTCCGTGGTCGCCCATTTGAGCACGGCGCTTCATGGCGTCCTGACGCCGAAGGACCTCAGACAGATCGTCAAGACCTCGACGCAGCACACGGGCCTGCTGGGAATCATCGGCTTCGCCGGCATCCTCTGGAGCGGCTCCAACGTCGGCGGAGCCATCTCGACCGCCTTTCAGGCCATATTCGAGACGGCGGGCCGCAACTTCGTGAAGGAGAAGATCCTGGACGTGGTGATGATCTTCCTCCTGGCCATCCTCATGGTCATCATCATCGTCGGCACCACGGCCGGAGCGCTGGTGACCAGGTTATTCCACGGATTCCCGCTCTCATCGGGCCTGGCGTTCGTGGTGGGGGCTGCCATTGGCGTCCTCGCGGCATTTCTGCTCTTCGCCGCCGTATACCTGGCCTTTCCGAATGTCGAGATCCGCTTCCGCCTCGAGAACGTCTGGAAGGGAGCGGTGGTCGCGGCGATTCTCTTCACCGTGCTCTCCTACGTCTGGCCGATCTATGCCCACTTCGCGCACTTCAGCCGTTACGGTGCGGTGCTGCTGCCGATCCTGGTGCTCACCGCCTGGCTCTACTTCTTCTCCCTGATCCTGTGCATCGGCGCCGAGGTGGTGGCTCTCGGGGCGCTCGAGGAGGCCGCCGACGAGGAGCGCAAAGTGGGGCCCGAGCCGACCGATTCCGTCCCGCAACACCGAGTATTGCGTCAGGCATAGCCGGGACGCGACGGGCTCACAAGCAGGCGACTGCGTTTGCCGGTCGCGTAGCGAGATCTCGTGCGAATACACCCATGGCACCCAATGTGCATTGAAGTCCACTGAAGACCCAGCACGGAGGTTATGGCCTATGACGGACGTTGTGGACTCAGTGACGCAAAGCTTACCGGTTTCCGATACGCAGAAACAGCAGATCAGTGAGGGCGCATCGCGGGTCAAGGAGCAGCTCAGCGGCCAGGTGACGAGTCAGGTCGGCGCCCGGGCTTCTCAGGCCGGCGAGCAGGTGACGTCGGTGGCGCAGGCGCTTCGCACCACCGGCGAGCAGCTCGAGGGTCAGGGCCAAGATGCCCCGGCCAAGGTTATGCACACCGCCGCCGACAAGGCCGAGGAGCTGGGTCAATATCTGACCACCAGCGATCCGAACCAGATCCTGGCCGACGTCGAGCAGCTCTGTCGGGAGCAGCCGTGGGTCGTCATTGCCGGCGGTCTTGCCATCGGTTTCCTGGCAGCCCGGTTCCTCAAGGCATCCAGCTCCCGGCGGTATGAGCAACGGTACACGACCGGCGCCCCGTACTACACGGACGGATATCGTACACAGGTGTACGCCGAGACCGAGACCGGCGGCGTCGCCTACCGGCAAGGAGGGATCTAATGGCTCAGCGGCTCGATGGACGGCCCGTCCCGGCGACGGACCCCCATGACAAGTCCATTCCCGAGCTGCTGCGTGAGCTGGCGGACGAAACCACGACGCTGGTTCGCCAGGAGCTTGACCTGGCCAAGGCCGAGATGGCCCAGAAGGGCAAGGAGGCAGGTCTGGGGATCGGCATGTTCGGGGCAGCGGGCATCGTGGCGCTGTTTGCGCTGGGATGCTTCACCGCCTGTCTCATCGCGGCGATCGGGATGGCGGTACAGGTCTGGTTGGCGGCGCTGATCGTGGGCGTCGTTTACCTGGCCATAGCGGGTGTCGTGGCCCTCGTGGGCAAGACCCGGCTCCAGGAAGGCATGCCGCCCAAGCCCGACCAGACCATTCAAACCGTCAAGGAGGATGTGCAATGGGCCAAGACCCAAGCGAAATCCGCGAGAACATAGAGGACACCCGGCAGCGTATGGGCGAGACGGTCGAAGCCCTGAGCTACAAGACCGACGTCCGAGCCCGTGTCGGTGATGCCGTGACCAACAAGCGAGACGCACTTCTCGACAGGAAGGACCAATTTGTGAATCGCATCGTCGGAGCGGCGCCCGATCCGAACCAGGTTCAGGCCAACGCTCGTCAAGCCGTCAGCGTCGCCCAGGAGAACCCGTTGGGCCTGGGAATCGGCGCGATTGCGCTGGGTTTCCTGGCCGGTATGCTGGTGCCCACCACGGCCATGGAGAACGAGAAGATCGGCCCCATGGCCGACCAGGTGAAAGCCCAGGCGGCCGACACGGCCCAGCAGGCGCTGGAGCACGGCAAACAGGTCGCTCAGGATACGCTCCAGGCCGCCTCTCAGACGGCGCAGCAAAGCGCGCAGGAGCATGGCCAGCAGCTCGCCGAATCGGCGAAGCAGGACGCCCAGTCGACGGCAGGCTCCGTCAAATCGACGGCCTCCTCGACCAGCGGAGGAACTGACTTCTAGGGCACAGGGGTCACGGGCTCGGGCGTTGGTTCGCCTGGGCCCGTTTTCTCTTTCTGAACCTTGGTCCCAAAGTCAACCGGCAGAAGTCGCCGCCCAAAGTGCAGCATGGTATACGCCCCTGAGGACGAGGCACTGCGGCCGGGAGTTGCATTGGAGAGATACGTCGCCCTACTCCGCGGAGTGAACGTGGGCGGGAAGCAGCTCTCCATGCAGTCACTCCGGGCTCTGCTCGAGTCGCTGGGGTACCAGCACGTCACCACATACATTCAGAGCGGCAACGCCGTCTTTACGGGTGGCGATTCGGGTCCGCCGAAGCCGGGGCGGGTCGAGGAACGGATTGCCGCCGAGCTGCAGATGAATATTCGCGTCATCATTCGGTCTCAGGTCGAGCTGGCGGACGTCGTTGACCGGAACCCCTTCCCGGCCACGGGCGAGGACTCCCGCACGCTGCACGTCACCTTCCTGGCCGACGAGCCGAGCGCTGAGGCGGTGCACGGGCTGGCCGGCGAGTCGTATGCGCCCGATCAGTTCGCCATTGTGGGGCGGGAGGTCTATCTCCGCTGTCCGGAGGGATATGGCCGGTCCAAGCTGGGCAACGCGTTCTGGGAGCGCCGCCTCGGCGTCGCCGCCACCACACGCAATTGGAACACGGTGAATACGCTTCTCCGGATGGCGAGCGCCTAATCGCGGCGCGACGAGCCGCCGCACGGGACGCCTCCTAGAAAGTGCCAATGCCCGATCTTTCGCGTCGCCGCATCGCATCACAGCTTGTGCCTAACCTGAGGGTTGGCCTCCGCATCTGCGGCCAGGTCCTCGTTTGGGCCTTGATACTCCGCATTGCCTGGCGATCGTCTACGGATTTGAGACTGCGCGCCATCATCGCTTTCGCGGTGGGAGCAGCTGTCTCGGGTTCCGCTACGCTCCTCATGGATCGATACCTCCCAGCCGGCGGTAAGACGCGGCTTGTCATCGGCACGCTCGCCGCGTGGATCCTCATTGGAGGCTGGGTTGCAGTGAGCGCTTGGCTCGGACTCGGCCGTTGGGTTGAGGCACCGGAACTCGGGTTCAGCCCGGCCTCGGGCATACCACTGCTGTCGCGTCCTACGACGCCTTAGGCAGACCGATTTCGTCGAGCGGCCTGAGCGCGGTCCCCTGGATTGCCCAGCAGCAAACCGGGCCATGTCCCGCCTTGCGACCGGCCGGTCCTCAGTCGGTTGCCGGCACGATCTCGAATTCACTGTGGATCGCCACGCTCTTGCTCAACATGGCGTGGACCGAGCAGTAGCGCTCCTCGGACAGCTCGATCGATCGGCGAACCGCCTCGGGCGCAACATTGCGGCCCGTTATGACATGCCGCAAGGCAATGTCGGTGAACACGCGCGGATGCTCATCCGCCCGGCGGCCCGCAACCTCGACTCGGTAAGCGGTCACGTCCTGCCGCTTCTTGCGGAGGATGCTGATCACGTCCATGGCCGTGCAGCCGGCAAGCGCGGCCAGGACCGTTTCCATGGGCGACAGACCGCCCTCGGTGGGTATGGTGTCCATGGCGATGGCCGACCCCTCGCCATTGGTGGCGTCAAACCGCAGCTCCTCACGCAGATCCACGGTCACGCGATTTACCGTCTCCGCCGCCACTCACTCGTCTCCGGCTGAGGAATCAGATCGCCCCGCACGGCACCACACGGAGAAGTGGGGTCGCCGGCAGTCGGGCGCGGGGCCGGACATCGTCCGGCACCGCAATACCAGCTACGCGTTCTCGGAGAGCTGAATCACCGCGAACGCGGCGCCCACCGGATCCTGAATCACGGCCATGGGGCCGAGCGGTGTGGGCTGCGGGCCGGCGAGAATCTGTGCTCCAAGTTCGCGGGCCTTGCTGACCGTGGCATCGGTGTTGTCGACCGCGAAGTACGTGAGCCAGTGCGGTGGCACGGAGTCGGGAAGGAAGCCCATGTTCATGCCGCCGGCCACGGGGTGGTCACCGAGCTTGAACACCGTGTAAGGCCCCATATCCATCTGCTGCTCGTCGATCGTCCAGCCGAACACGGTGCTGTAGAACTCCTGCGCCCGGGGCACATCTCGCGTGTACAGCTCGTTCCAGCAGAAGCTTCCGGGCTTGTTCACCAGCTGTGCGCCGCGATGAGCCTGGGGCTGCCACAGGCAGAAGAAAGCCCCGGTCGGGTCGCTCAGGACGGCCATCTGACCCTGGCCCATGACGTCAAACGGCTCCATGATGACTTGAGCGTCGGCCTCGGCGGCCTTCCGGGCCGTCTCCTTGGCATCGTCGGTTCCGATGTACGTCGACCACGCCGGGTGTTGCTCGGGGCTCTGAGTTGGCCCGCCTCCGGCGACCATCTTGCCGTCGACCAGGAAGAGGGTGTACCCGCCACCTCCCTCCGGTACCTCCGCCGTCCATCCGAACAGATCCTGATAGAAGCTGCGCGTCTTCTCGATGTCCGAGCTGGAAACGTCTACCCAGATCGGGACTCCGGGACCCAAATCGCTCATGCCGTCCTCCTTGAGACTGCGCCGGCCAACAAGGGCCGGCTCTCGACAACCTGAACCTAGCACGTCGGCGGGGTGCCGTTTGTGCGCCGCCGCACCGCGCGAAACGCTAGCTTACCGTGTCTTCTTGCGGGCGATCCAGGCTTCCTCGGCCGGCCACTGACGTGCCCATTCGCCGTCCACGAACTCATAACCGGTGCGTGCGCCCTCGGGAGGCTGAAGCTCCACCAGGTTCTCGATCTCGAACCCGTTGGCCCGGAGCAGACGGACCCAATCGCCGTGGTTGATATGAAACTCCACGGCGGTCGTGTCGGGAAACTCGAAACGGTGCATGCCGAAATAGGGCCGTTTGAGCACGTTGTCGGCGGGGACTTCTTCGTCGAAGACGCAGAGCATAAGGATGGCCGCGTTGCCCAGGAAGATCAGACGGCCACCGGGTCGGAGCAGTCGGGCCGCCTCCGGTATCCAACGGTAGGGATCGCACCAGATGGCGGCTCCATACTCGCTGATCGCCAGATCAAAGCTGGCATCCGGATAGGGGACGGTCTCGGCATTCCCGAAGAGCAGAGGGAAGGCGAGATTGAACTCCCGCTGATAGCGACGGGCGGTCTCCAGCTGGGCCGGAGAGTTGTCGATGCCGACCGGCCTCGCTCCGCGCCGCGCCAGCCAGGCCGAAACGTAGGCGGTCCCGCAGCCAAGCTCGATGACATCCAACCCCGATACATCGGGCAGAAGACCAACCTCCTCTTCGGGGAGGCCCCAGATGCCCCACGTGATCCGGTTCTCCGACCAGCGCCGGTGCCCACCTTCGACGTAGTCCTTGGCATACTCGTCCCAGCTGGCTCGGTTTCGGAGGACGTAGTCCGGCAGATCCGTTGACATGGCACGCCAATCTAGCAGCGTCATCCCAGTTTGGGCGCCGCATGATGGCGTTCACGCCACGTATGGCTTCGGATCCCCTTGCCGGGAACTAACGGGTGACGGCAGCCTCGTGTTCCGGAGTGGAAGGCTCCTCGGCTGCAGCCTCCAGGTCTCGAAGCAGATCGCCGAACAGCTCCACCGCGTTGTGACGGCGATCGGGCACTGTCGTGGGCAGGTCGAGGTGATAGGTCCCGCTGGGAAGTATGCCGCAGCCTCCATAGCGCCGGATCAACAGAAACTGGACCACAACCTCTTCGCCCGCGTGCTCAGGGGGAAGTCGCCGCCACCAGGAGAAGCCGCCCACGTCCAGCAGCTTCTCACGGTCGTAGAGCACGTTGGCCCCGCCGATCCACGCCACCTTGTAGCGGACGGGCACGCCGTTCGTCACCAGCTTCCGCTCCAGGTGCAGCGGATTGGCTGCGTTGTTGACCCGATGGCGGTCCCACGGCACCCAGTGCTCGTCGAACGGCTCCGGCCGGACCGGTCCGGTCCACAGCTCAATGTTTTGCTCGTGCGGGCGGACATCGTGAATGAGGTGCAGACCGGTGGCCGGACAACCCACGAACCCGCAGCCCTCACGCCGTATCACAGCCATCGTCCGCGCCATCGTCTGGGGATCCAGCAGCACATCGTCGTCCAGATAGTGCACGTACGGCGCGCGACTCTGATCGAGCAGGAACTGCCGCTGCTCGGCGAGACCGCGGGCTGGAAGGTGCGTGAGCAGCTTGACCTTGTGACCATGCCATTCCAACGCGCGACAGACGGTCTGAATCTCCTTGCTCTGCAGGTACGCCTCGCCCGCCGGCGTCTGATCGGAGACCACCACGTCGAAGTCCCGGAAGGTCTGGCCCAGGAGGCTGGTCAGCAGCATGGCGAGCCCCAGCGGGCGGCCGCAGGTGGGGATGAGAACGTCGACGGCCGCCATCAGCGATCCTGCACGCGTCGGAGGGGTCGCCGAAAACCAGTCTGGCCCGTCACCGTCCCATCGCGACCATGCTCGGAGCTGCGGCCGGCTCCCGACCGAGCAGCTCCATCGCCGCATCCACCACGTCCTGCGTGTCGATGGCGTCGATGCGCCACTGACCGGACCGAGCCCGCCGGCGCAGCAGCCGAACTCCCTGCCGGTCCAACGGCCCCCACCGGGCCGGGTCCTCTGGACCGTACAGGAGCACGGCGGACGTCGCGACGGCCTCGGCAAGATGGCCGGGGCCGCTGTCATTGCCGATGAACAGGTCGGCGCGCTCCAACAGAGCGGCAAGGCCACCGAGACTCGTACGTCCGGTGAGGTTGAGTGTTCGGCCGAGCATCCGGTCTGCAACGCCGCGGCTGAGATCCGTTTCGTCGGCCGACCCGGTGAGGACGACCTGCGCGCCAACGGTCTCGATGAGCTGCAGCCCCACCTCGGCGAACCGACCGGTGGGCCAGCGGCGAGACAGCGATCGTGCCCCCGGGTGCATGACAACCAGGTGACGGCCGCGCTCATACCCCCTGAGCAGCGCTTCCATCTCGGCTCGGTCGTCAGGCGTCACCGGAAACTCGAGCCGGGCATCGTTCGCGTCCGCCCCCAGCAGCGCCACGAGACTGAGGTTCCTCATGACCTCCGGCTGATCGTGGGGATAGGGCGCCGACAGATGCAGGCGAGTCTGACCATCCGGCGTATGGAACCCAACGGTCCGAGCAGCGTGCAGCGCAGCCACGAAACCGTTGCTGTGCTGGCCGCTACCATGCATCTGAATGGCCAGGTCGTACTGATGAGCCGCCTCCCGAGCCAAGAAGTTCTCGGCAACGACCGGCTGGAACGGGGCCTCGACGATGCCCGGGTAGCCGGGGAACTCGAGAAAGCGGTCGATGTAGGCATCGAAGCGGTCGGCGAAGGCTCGGCACCAGGGAAGGCCGATCAGCGTGATCTGGGCCCTCGGATACCGGCGCCGGAGGGCCCGCAGCGCAGGAACGGCCAGGAGCATGTCGCCCAGATTGAGGGCGCGCAGGACGGCGATCCTGGGGGAACGGTCGGCGTTGATGGGCACAGCGGCTTCCCGCTGCCGCGGCTCCGCGACGCTCTCGGTCCGTGTGGTGCGCGCGTTCAGCACGTCTTCGACAGCCGTCACCACCTCCTCGGGATCGATCTCGAGACATGGTTTGCCGATTGGGCATTCGAACCGGTAACAGGGATGGCAAAAGGTGGCCCGACGCAGCAGCCGGTGGGGCACGCGGCGGGGTCGCCATTGCGACTCCAAATCAGTGCCCGAATAGAGCGCCACGATCGGGGTGCCCAGCGCATCGGCGAGATGCAGCGGAAGCGAATTGTTGCAGATGACCACGGAGGCCGCTGCGATCAACGCGGCGTAGTCGACGATGCTCAGATCGATAGGAGCGAGCCGCGCTGCCGGGGCAATGGCCGCCAGCTCCGCCATGGCGGATGCTTCCCGTGGGACTCCCGTGACGAGCACGGGCATGCACCGCTCCAATAACTGGGCCACGCGGCCGTAGGCCTCGGCGGGGTAGCGCCGGGCCTCGGCCGAGGCGCCCGGGTGAACCAGCGCAAACGGTTCCCCCGGCTCGACACCATATGCCTGCAGCAGCCGTTTGGACCGCTCAGGCCACTCGGGTACCGACACCTCCAGATCCGGACGACCTCGGAACCCTGCCGCCTCCACCAGGGCCAGATTGCGATCGACCTGATGCATCTCATCGGGCAATGACCGCAGCTCCAGGGTCAGCATGCCGCCGCCGAACTCCCTCGACTCGCCGGCGCGGAGCGGAATCCGGGCCAGGTAACAGAGGGATGCGGCCGGATAGGGCGTCTGACTGAACGAGGTGAAGATGAACGCGCCGTCAAACCGGCCGGCGCGAAGCCGTTCCACATAGTCCGGCTCCCGTTCGGGATCCAGTGGCATCTTCGCCTTCGTGTCCTGCCAGACGGCGCGCATGACCATCGCGTCGTCGACCCAGGGCAGAAGCCTGGCCGCCCGGGCGCCGCCAGGACTTGCCAGCACGGTGATCTCGGCGCACGGCGATGTCGCCTTGATGGCCCGGAGAGCGGGGCCAAGCATGACCATGTCTCCGGCGTTGTCGAGCCGCACCGCGAGGAGACGTCTGGCCTCACGCCAGGCCATCGTTGAGGAAGTCGGCGGCTGAACAAGCTGCAACAGAGATACCGGGATGAGATGCTGTGAGTTTCCGACCGTACGGGAGAGGCTGGGGTACTGAGTGGTCTAGTCGGCCTCCTTGAGAGACCGGAGGGTGAGCGCGACCTTCGCCTGCACCGCTTCCTCGAACCGTCGGGGATCGAGACCCGTCAAGGAGGTGATCTTGTCCAGACGGTACGCGAGCGTGTTCCGGTGAATGGAGAGCTTAGCCGCCGTGAGCGAAGCGCTGCAGTCATTGGCAAAGAAGGTGTCAAGCGTGGCCAGCAGCTCCGGCTCGTGATCCAGAGGGCTCAAGAGATGGGTGGCCAGATCAATCTTGGTGCTCTCGTCGGGCACCCCGATGAAGGCCGCGATCCCCAGTCCGTCGAGGCAGTGAACCCGATTCTGACCATGAAATCGTCGGCCCAGGCGCAGCGCCGCGCGCGCGTCTCGATAGGAGCTGGCCAGGCCGCGGATGCCCGGATGGTAGCGGCCGATTCCCACGTTGATGGTGGAACGGGTATCGCACCGTAACCGCTCCAACAGTCCGGCGGACGCGCGTTTGAGAGCCGTCAGGTTCGCCCACGACGCGACCCAGTGCTGCTCGCCTTCCTCGGCCTCCGTCCATGCGAAGAGATCCCGAGTGCTGCTGGCCTTCAGCACCACCACCTCCCCCTCACCGAAGTAGGCACAGATGGTGTCGTTGGGGAGATCGAAGAAGCGCACCACGCCGGCGATGACCAATTGGGCCCGCCTGGCCACCACATCCTCGGTCGGCTCATCCGGGTCGGACCGGAGGATGAACTCCTTGGCATCGATCAGAATGACGGCTCTGGGCGCCGAGAAATCCATTCCTAGGACGGCGGCCTCCCGAAGCACCGACGCCTCGTCCCGCCAGTTCCCCAGCAGCAGATCATGGATGAGCTTGCCCTTGAGAGCGCTCGTATTGGGAAGCCGCTCCACCACGGCGGTCTGGTTGACGATGAGATCCACCATCACTCGGGCGAGACCCGGCGAGATCACCTCTCCGTTCCGCGGCTCCGCGATGACGATTTCGGCGTTTCGGTCGTCCAGGCGCAGCGGTACCCGCAGATAGCTCGTCTGGGAGGCCGGCAAGGTATCGAAACGGGCCCCGATCAGGCCCGCCTGATCGCTGGCCACCACCACGCCCCGCTCGTCCAGAACCACCGTGTTGGTGCTCAGAGATTGCGAAGTTCGCTCGGCGAGCGCCTCCGCCACGCGCTCGAATCCGTCGACGACGATGCCCACGCTGGGTTTCCTTGGGTCGCTTTGCGACCAAGAGGCAAGTGCTATGCCATTGGAGTCGCGTACCACGCCCGTCTACGCCTTGGCGAGATCCTCTTGAAGCGCATCGATCTCTGCCTCGATGGCGTCGACGGCCGGCCCTAGAACGCTGGCATCGAAGCGGAACGGCGCCCCCACGGCGGCGAACAGCTCGGGCAAGGAGCGCGTCCCCCCCAGCGTCAACGCTTGCTTGTAGCGCGCCAGCGCCGCATCGCGATCGCTCTTGGCCTGGATCCAGACCTGCACCGCGGCCAGCTGCGCCATGGCGTACTCGATGATGTAAAACGGCACCTCGTGAATGTGCGGGACCTGCTGCCAGCCATTGGCCAGCTCTGCCTCCAGTCCCGTCCAGTCCACCTCAGTAATGAAATCTCGATACAGCCGGCTCCAGGATGCGTCACAGGCGTCCACGTCCATGGCCTCGTCGAGATGGGTGTACACCCAGTGCTGAAATGCGTCGATATACATCAGGCGCACCCACAGTCCGATCATGCCTTCCAGGTGATTGATGCGGGCCCGGGCGGCCTCGGCCGGTGTGTAAAAGCCCCCCGCGGCGCGGTCCAAATGGGGAGCGGCGAGCAGCTCCATGGACATGGAGGCGACCTCGGCAAACTCATGGCCGACGCTGCGCTGCTGCAGATACGGTAGCCCCGCGGTGCGGAAGACGTGGAAGGCATGACCGCTCTCGTGCATCAGTGTTTGTACGTCGTTATGGACGCCGGCCGCGTTCATAAAGATGAATGGCTCCTTCGCGGCTGAGAAGCTCGTGCAGTAGCCGCCCGGCGCCTTGTTCTTACGGCTTTCGAGATCCAGCAGCCCGGCAGCGCTCATGCGATCGAAGTCCGAGGCCAGCTCCGGATCCAAGGCGTGAAACATGCGCGATATCCCCGTCTCTAACTCCGCCGCCTTCTCGAACGGTCGGAGGGGCTGCGAGCCGAGAGGGTCGACACGCAGATCCCAGGGCCGCAGCGTGTCCAGCCGGAGACGTTCCCGGCGACGCTGCAACGATCGCGAGAGCGCCGGGGCAACAACCTCCTTGACCGCGGCGTGGAAGGCCTGATTGTCTTCGGGCCCGTAGTCGAAGCGAAGCAGCTGCCGCCAGCGAAACGCGCGGTAGTCGGGAAGGCCCGCGTTGGCTGCGATGGTCCGGCGGTTCTCCAGCTCCCGAACCCAGAGCCGGCCGATGCGCTCCCGGTCTTCCACACGGCGACCGGCTGCCAGGCGCCACGCCCGTTCCCGGGTGGCGCGCTCGGGGCTCTCGTAAAACGGGTTGAGTCGGGGCAGCGGAAGCTCCTGGCCGTCCCAGGTGATGGTTTGAGCGCCCACGATCGCGTCCCATTCGGCTCCCTGCTTCTCCTCCACGGCCAGCAGCGGAACGTTCGCCTCGCGGAAGAGCTCGGCCTGCGCCCGCATGTTGCGCATCGGCACCGAGAATCCCTCAGGCTGAAGCCCGCTGTCGAGCAGCTTCTCCTTCAGTGCCTGTTCCGCCGATCGCGACGGCGGATAGACCTCTTCCAGGAACCGGTTGAATCGCTGCTCCGCCTGGACATCGGCGGTGTTCACGGTCTTGGCCACGGACAGGCGCTGCTCCAGCTCGGCCACCAGCTCGGCCACCCGGCTCCAATCGCGGAGGAACGCATCCACCGTGTCTGCCGAGAGCGACCGAGACTGCAGCTCCCGATAATGCGGCTCGAAGTGGTCCCAGGACCAATCAAGGATGTCGCGGCCGGTAGAGGGAAGAGCGGTCATCCCGGCCGCCGGTTGAGATCGATGAGCGCCACCTCCTCGCCCGACAAAGTGAGGACGCACACGGCATTCTCGCCGGTCGCGAGCAGCTCCGTGGGCACGAACCAGTTGCCGCCGTCGCGCTCGATCTCCACGTAACCGCGGCCCACGCGACCCTTCACTCTGCCGACGACCCCACCCGAGCCGTCCAGCACGGGCGCCCCATCCAGGGCCCGGCGTGAGGGGCGGCGTCCATTCGCAGATGCAGCCATGCCTTCATTTGTACCCCGGTCCCATGGCGACCGGGCTCCCGCCGGTCGCATCTTCGTTAGCGTGAAGCAGCATGGAGTTCTTCCTAAGCGCCATCGTCACCGTCTTCATCGTGGTGGACCCCATCGCGCTTGCCCCGATCTTCATCGGGCTGACGACCCGCATGACGGAGGAGCAGCGGCGGCATGTGGCCCTTCGCTCGGTGATGGTCGCCGCCGGGATCATGATCGTCTTCGCCGCCGTCGGGCGGCCGCTGCTGGCGGCCCTCGGCATCAGCCTCAACGCCTTCTACATCGCCGGAGGCGCGCTGCTCTTTCTGATCGCCATCGATATGCTCTTCGCGCGTCCCTCCCGGACGCGGGAGACACCCGAAGAGGCGGCGGAGGGCCGGACCGCGGCCGACATCAGTGTGTTTCCGCTGGCCATTCCCATCATGAGCGGGCCGGGCTCCATGGCCACCATCGTGCTCTTCATGTCGCAGGCAGGGGATAATGTCCTGCGCATCGGGTCGGTGGCATTGGCGCTGGCCATCGCCCTCACGGCTTCGTATGTGGTCATGTGCCTGTCCGGACCGCTGATGGCCGTTCTGCGTCGCACCGGGATCGCCGTCGTGGGCCGGGTGATGGGTGTCATCCTTGCCGCGCTGGCCGCCCAATTTGTCATCAACGGCGTGACGGCAGTGCTGCACCTCCGGTAGTGTGGTATCTGGAGTCATGATCCTCGAGCTCGACGGCTATGTGCCTGAGCTGCATCCGACCGTGTTCGTGGCCCCGACCGCGGCCGTGGTGGGTAACGTTCGCATCGGCCAGGAATCCAGCGTGTGGTTCTCGGCCGCCCTCCGAGCCGACAACGGCGATCACGCCATCTCGATTGGCGAGCGAACCAGCGTTCAGGACGGCTGTGTCATTCACGTCAGCACCAAACGCGGCACCGACGTGGGGTCCGACGTTACGGTCGGCCATGGCGCGATTCTCGAGGGCTGCACCATCGAGAACGGAGCGGTGATCGGCATGAACGCGGTGGTCCTCGAGGACGCCGTGGTGGGCCAGGGGTCACTGATCGCCGCCGGCAGCGTGGTGACTGCGGGTTTGGTGATTCCCGCCGGCGTGGTGGCGGCAGGTGTGCCGGCGGTGATCAAGAAGGCCATCTCCGGCGAGTCGGCGTGGTGGATCGCACACAGCGCTGCCCACTACGTGGAGCTGGCGCGGCGCTATCGGGAGCAGCTGACCGAGCGCTAGGCTTGGCACCCGCCCGACCAGCTCATTCGGGCCAATGCGCACTGCGGCGGAGCCCGAACGGCAGCTGGGATTCGGCCTTTCGGACCCCTTGACAGCGTCTCAATCGCTGCTATGTTGGCGTGAATTGATAGAACGTTCGTTCTATTTCACGCATCCCGGTTTGTGCGGGATGGCTTCGGAGAGAGCCCGCCATGACCTGGGATTCAGACGGCTTTGGCGACGAGTACGATGAGCTTGCCGCCTTGCTCGGCGTGGAGGAGGCGCCCGCCTTCCACGTCGAGTTCTACGGCCTGACCTCGCCCTTCTGGGATGATCCCATTCGGGGAGACGGCACCCGGTTTCCCTGCCTTGGGCCCGACAACGTATACCGGGGATGCCTCGGCGCGGCCTGTCAGGCGGAAACCTGTTGGGCCGGACGGCTGGTCCCGAGCGCCGTCCACGCCAAGCTGCCCGCCGAGCGTTTCCCCCATGAGGAGCGCAAGGGCTCGACCTGCCACACCTGCGCCAATGTCATCGACGGGCCCGATGGCCTGGTGGACTGCGCCCGCGGCCACTTCAACCGGCCCATCACGCCTGCCTGCCTGGCGCGCAAGCGAGTCCCCGACTCGGTGCCCGTCCCGTGCGACGACTGGACTCGTGCGTCGCAGCTGCGGCCGGAGGTCTTGGAAATCCGGCTGCGCAAGCGGCGGGAGTCGCAACGGCGTCGAAGCGGAGTCTAGAGGCCGATGACTCCAACCAGCCAGCCCTGGCTCACGGAGCTACGGGCTCGGCTGCTGCAGGTTGCCGCCGGCTACCGGCAGGGATTCGTCGCCCATCCGATAGCCGCGCATCTGCCGACGTCCGCCGCCGGCGGCCCGGCTCAGTAGGCCTTGGCCACCAGCGCCCGCGTCTTACCATCCTTCCCGCAAACCGTGCAAGCCCCGCCGGCTCCGGCTGCCGACTCATCCATGGGAAGCGCCCGAATGCTCGCCTTCAGCTCCATCAGCCGATCCTCACAGACGGGGTCGCCACACCAGTTGATCCAGTAGAAGCCGGGCGACGCCTCCAGGCCGGCGGCAAGCTCTGCGAATCCGGACACCGACTGGGTGTGTGTGTCCGCAAACTCCCGCGCCCTGGCCGCCATCGTGCTCTGCACGTCCTCGAGCAGGCTGTGCAGCTCTGCCGCCAGGCCAGCAAGGCCGATGGCCTGCTTCTCCCGGGTATCGCGGCGCGCGGCCGTTACTTGATTCGCCGCCACGTCGCGCGGCCCAATCTCCAGCCGTACCGGCACACCCCGCAGCTCCCAGTCGTTGAACTTGAATCCGGGCGTGACCGTATCCCGGCGGTCGATCTCCAGCCGAAGGCCGGCCGCCTGCAGCTCCGCCTCGACCTGGGACACGAATGCCTCGACGGTCGCCCGCTCCTCATCCTTGCGCCAGATGGGCACGATGACGACCTGGAAGGGGGCGATCCGGGGCGGCAGGATCAGCCCCTTATCGTCACCGTGAACCAGCACCAACGCGCCGATCAGCCGCGTGCTGACCGCCCAGCTCGTGGACCAGGGGAACTTCTGCTCACCGTCTCGATCCAGGAAGCGCACGTCGAACGCGCGGCCGAAGTTCTGGCCCAGGTTGTGGGAGGTTCCCATCTGCAGGGCACGCCCGTCGCGCATCATGCTCTCCATCGTGTACGTGATCTCGGCGCCGGCGAACTTCTCTCGCTCCGACTTCCGTCCGGGCACCACCGGTATGGCCAGCACCTCCTGAATGAACCGCACGTAGATGTCCAGGATCAGCCGCGCCTCCGCATCGGCCTCCGCAAACGTCTCGTGCGCCGTGTGCCCCTCCTGCCAGAGGAACTCCATGCCGCGGAGAAACGGGCGGGTGCGCATCTCCCAGCGCACCGCGTTGCCCCACTGATTGATGAGGACGGGGAGATCGCGGTAGGACTTGATCCACTTGCGGTAGCAGTCGTAGATGATGGTTTCCGAGGTGGGCCGGACAACCAGCTCTTCGGCCAGCTTCTGGCCGCCCCCGTGCGTCACCACCGCCAGCTCGGGCGCAAAGCCTTCCACGTGCTCCGCCTCCCGACGCATGAAGGACATGGGGATGAAGAGCGGGAAGGAAGCATTCTTGTGGCCGGTTGCTTTCAGCTCCCGATCGACGTCCGCCTGGATGTTCTCCCAGATGGCATACCCGTAGGGGCGGATCGCGATGGAGCCGCGAACCGGCGTATAGTCGGCCAGCTCCGCGCTCAGAACGGTTCTAATGTACCAGTCGCTTCGGTCCTCGATCTGCTCGTCGACGCTCTCGTCCATGTCGCCTCCCGGCCGGCGGATTTGAGAATGAAAAGGCCCCGTCCCTGCAGGGACGGGGCCTTTAGGCTCCGTGGTACCACCGTGCTTGGTCACGGCCTTGGTCGTGACCCACTCATCCGGCATGCGCCGGAAGCCCCATAACGGCGGCCAAGCCGTCCACCTTCATCAGGTGGCCGTCTCCGAGGTTCGGTTCGCGCCCCGCGTCCCGCCGGCTTCCATCGCACCCGGCTCTCTTAGGGGACCGCCGCGGGCCTACTGCTCCTCGGTCGTTTCTCCATCGTAGCCCAGGCGACGAGCGCGCGCCCACCTCAGGGGGCCCGTTCCTGCCAGAACCGCTCGATGTTGTCGTAGACCTCGTGCGGGAACTGCAGCTGGCTATAGACATTGCACGAGCTGGGATCATCCGGATCGGGACAGATGGGAAACTCCTGCTCCTGCTGCCACCGGAGGATCTGATCGCGCTTGGGCGGGTTGTAGCCGTGGGCCCGGACTTCCGCAACCAGTGCCTTCGCCTCGCCGTCCTCGACATCCGAGTCTTTGGAGAGCAGCCGGATCAATTCCTCGTCATCCAGGAAATACTGGGCCACCATGGCAAAGGTCAGCCGGCCGTAGTGCCCGATGTCCTCGCCTCGCTCGAGCGCGTCCATGAGATGCGCCATCATCGGCGATGCCCGGAGATCCCCAGTCCGGTCGCCGCTATCGCGGCCCCCTTCGCGAGATTGTGTCTGTGTCATGCCTCTCATTCCTTTCCAGATTGTTCTAGGACATCTGTTCGCAAGTCCCGTGCCTACCAGCGGCCGGTTCCGGATCGAGCATGGCACGGTTTCCGCTGCATCTGGCCGAGCGCGGTTACGGGGTGCTCGACGCGCGCCGGCCGACCGGCAGCGACCGCCCGTTACCCGCTATAAACGATTGCCGCATCCCGGCGTGTCCCATCTTTCACTCCTGGAGAACCCCATGAAGCGTCTCTACGGCGTATCCCTGGCACTTGCCATCGCCATCGGCGGCATTTCAGCCGCGTCGGTCGCCGCGGCGCAGCCGCCCGGCCCGCCGGCGCGGCTCGCTCAGCGGACCGCCGGAGGCGCGGTCATCCCGTTTGGTGGCTGGTCTCGCACCTCCGAGGTGCGGTTCTCCATGAAGGCGTCGGGCGATGGCGGCTGGCTCCGTCCCCAGGTGGAGGTGGCTGGTGCCGGACAGGCCTTCGCCGGCAAGCCGACCGCGACGGGGCGCGCGATGCGCGTCGCCTCGGGCACCTCCGCGCGTCTTTCCGCGACCGTGACCGGGCTGCACGAGGGCGGCTACGACTGGCAGGCGCGACTGATCGACTCGCATAACCAGACGAGCCCCTGGGTCACGGCCGGTACAGCCGGGCAGACGGACGCCTTCGCCGTGGACACCTCGGCGCCCTCGCGGCCCTTCATCCGGTCCAGCACCAATCCCAAGTGGGGCGGCTGGTATCGCACCACCGTCGAGACCTTCTCCTGGAGCTCCAAGGACTCGGGCTCCGGCATCGCCGGCTACAGCTGGGCGCTGGGCCATCACCTGCATTCAGCGCGGCCGGCCTTGGGCCACTCGACCAGCGTCACCTTCAAGCACGTCGGCGACGGCCGCTGGGTCCTGCACGTGTGGTCTCGCGACGCGGCCGGCAACTGGAGCCGGTTGGGCTACTTCCGCTTCAACATCGAGCGCCGCGCGCCCTACCTCTGGTATCGCTCGGTCTCGACCAGTCACTTCAATCCCTACAGCGGCCCCGAGCGCTGGACCTTCAAGCTGAACCGCGGCGCCTACGTGCGCGCGGAGGTCTTCCGGTCCGGACAGAAGTCGCCGGTCGTGGTGCGCAAGCTGGGCTGGCTGAAGCGCGGCCGCAATCACTTCGTGTGGCATGGGCGTGACGGCCACCGCAAGATGGTCAAGCACGGCTGGTACTGGATCCGGCTGTACACGCTGGACAAGATCGGCAATCGCGGCGACTTCCCCTCTGCCGGCATCTGGGTCTGGCCGTTCAAGCCCAAGCTGCCCTTCGTGCCCGAGCCGGGCCACCATATCGTGGTCTCCCTTTCCCGCCAGGCGCTCTACGCGTACAACGGCTCCAAGCTGGTCTGGCAGAGCCTGGTGACCACCGGCAACCCGGCCCTGCCCACGCCGACCGGCCATTTCACCATCTTCGCCAAGTTCCATCCCTTTGAGTTCGTGTCACCCTGGCCGCCCAGCTCGCCCTACTACTACCCGCCCTCCTGGGTGAGCTACGCCATGGAGTTCCAGAATCAGGGCTACTTTATCCACGACGCTCCCTGGCGCACCCATTTCGGACCCGGCAGCAACGGCCCCGGGAAGCCGGGAACCAACTACGGCGGCACCCACGGCTGCGTCAATACGCCCCTCAAGACGGCACACTTCCTGTTCAGCTGGGCCCCGATCGGGACCCCGGTCGACATCGTGAAGTAGCCCTCGGCAGGCGAAAAGGAGATGGTCGAGATGACGGAAGAGATTCGCGTGGGCGACAGCGTCCTCGCCCGACACGACGGGAATGAGGTGCCGGGTGTGGTGACCGAGATCGACGGCGATCACATCCTTGTTTCCCTGGCCACGCCCTACGTGCGCGAGCACGGGGAGCAGGACACAGAGGTCCGCTGCCCTCGTTCGGACGTCACCCGCATCGCCGACGACGCGGACTCGACGCCGCAGCTGGGAGGCTGACGCCGCCCGGCTGCGGACCAAGGGCGGAAAGCCTCGACAGCGGTCTATCGGGGTTGCCCATGTCGCGCGGGCGGAGCGATTGGAGCCGAATCCGGGGAGCCGGTGGCCATGGCCGACTTTGGTGGCCTAGTTGCCTGCGTCGCCCGGTCCCGCAATCTCCTGCCTGACCGGCTGTTCGGAGGTGCCTCGCCGGTGGATCGAACTGGGCCTTGGCTGGAGAAGCGCCGCAGGCTACAAATGCTCCAGGCCATTGCGGTAGCCTAACGGAGACCAATCCCAGAGGAGACGAGGATGAACGGCGAGGACGACTTCCCGCAGTTTTTGGGACCGATCGTGCAGTGGCCCCGCTATGGGGCCGCCTACGCGGGAGAGCAGTTCACCATCTCCCCCGTCCCCACCGACGACGGTCGCTGGCTGCTGACCATCAACGACTGGAGTGACTCGCAGACCTTCTATCCCACTGTGGTCAACGCCATCGACGCCGCACTGGCCATCATCAAGGACTCGGTCGACGCCCGCCGGGCCGGCGTTGCTCCCGAGTCCGTGCAGCCGGCCGGAGGCGAGGCGCCGGCGGCCAATCGGCGCCAGAGCCGTGGTCGCGCATCTTCCACGAACACGAAGCGCGGCACCAACGCCAAGCCCGGCTCGACCGCCAAGCCCCGAAAGACCGACTCGAAGCCGGCCCGACGGCGCGCCACCAATTGACCACGCTGCCGGACGGACCTGGCTCTCCTGCTAGCCCTCGCAGTCGGACCGAGGAAACCGGCAAACGCAGGAACGGACAAACTCGGAGCGCCTCCGGCCCGGTGACGCCGCCGGCGTGACCGACCGCCGCACCATCCGGCTGGCCACCCGGCCCAGTCCGCTCGCCCGCCGGCAGGCCGACCTCGCCGCCTCGGCCCTTCGCCGGGCCGATCTCGAGCTCACTGTCGAGATCGTAGCCATTCGCTCCGAGGCCGACGTCCGCGCAGCCGTCCCGCTCCGTCAGTTCGGCGATCGCGCCGCCTTCGTCGCCCGCGTCGAGCAGGCGGTCCTCGCCGGTGAGGCCGACGTGGCCGTGCACAGCCTGAAGGACGTGCCCATCGACCCCTCGCCAGGCCTGCGACTGGCGGCATTTCTGCCTCGGGAAGACCCGCGCGACGTGCTGGTTTCGGGCGGTCCGGGCCTGCACGAGCTGCCCCACGAAGCCCGCGTCGCCACCGGCAGCCCGCGGCGCGTCGCCCAGCTGCGCCATGCTCGTCCCGATCTGACGTTCACCGGCATTCGCGGCAATGTCGACACCCGGCTGGCCAAGCTCGAGTCAGGTGCGGTCGACGCCCTGGTCCTGGCGGCCGCGGGCCTCAACCGCCTCGAGCGTGCCGACGTGATCACCGAGTACCTGGACCCGCACATGTGCACGCCCGCGCCGGGTCAGGGGATCGTAGTGCTCCAGTGCCGGCAGGACGACGCGCTGGAAGGCCTGATCGATAAGGCAAGTGACGGCGACGCTTCGCGCGCGGCCGCCGTGGAACGCGGTCTGGGTCAGGCCGTCGGCGCCGGCTGCAGCACGCCGTTCGGCGCCCTGGCGACGATCTCCGGCGACGATCTGACCCTCGTTGCCGCCCTGGAGCGGCCCGACGGCAGCCTACGCCGCTGCGTCGAGATCGGAGAAACCGCTCGTTGGGAAGAGGTGGTTGCCCGAGCGGCACGAAGCCTTACGGACTAACCCGGCACACCGATGCCGGGCAGAATAGCCACGAATGCGAGGCGTCCGGCTACCGAAAAGGCGCAGCCCGCCGCCTACTGCTGCTCGGGAAGGTGCTCCAGCACGTAGCCGGCATACCAGTCCGGCCAATCCGCGTCCGCGTGGCCCAGCGCTTTCTCGTACTCGGCGTGCGCCTTCTCGGCCTCCCGCAGCAGCCGCGACAATGTTGCCCGCATGTCGCCGTCATCGGTCATCTCCGGCAGCTCCATGCCGTTCCCTCCCTCAGACCGTGTTCGACCTGACCCATCATGCCAAATGCGACTCCCGCCGGGCTACGGCGCCTCCACGGACGCCGTGACCTCGAAGATGCCCGCTCCGAGATCCACCTGCCAGCACAGGTTCCGGATGCGCAGCGTCTGGGTCACGCCCCCATCCGCCACCGCGATCACGTCGAGCGGCTGGTGCGCCGGATTGAGGGGTAGACGCACCTCACCCTCGACCGCCGAGCGCTGCGCCCACCGCAGCTCCAG
Organism: Pseudomonadota bacterium; assembly: GCA_021323865.1. Classification (GTDB taxonomy): domain Bacteria; phylum Chloroflexota; class UBA5177; order UBA5177; family JAJPKF01; genus JAJPKF01. Next base: position 147,506 of record JAJPKF010000025.1, read on the forward strand.
CCCGGAGCGGATTGCGCACTGACCGCTGCTCGTCAGCAGACGGTCGACGACGTGTCGGTGCACGACCGCTCCCTCGCTCTGCACGGCATCCGCATCGAGCGCCTCCGCGAACGACGGACCGCCACCGCTGCTCCCCGAGCCCACCACCCGCACCGAGTTGGGCCGCTTCCGTGAGGCCACCCGGCGTTCGATGGGCGGCACGCCGGCCCCGTACGTGAAGGACACCGGATCGCCCGCCTGCGGCTCCATCAGCGTCAGGTTCTCCTGCTCGTCCAGGAACCAGAGGAAGCCATACAGATCGCCGAGCCGGCGCAGATGCTCCTCCCAGGCGGCGCCGCCTCGAATGGCGAAGCTGTCCACCGTCTGACCGAACTGCGGCGTGGCCGGTATGGCCGGCGTCAGGGGAAGACCCGCGCCGACGGCCACCTCGGCGGCCAGAAACCCCACCGTGGCGCCCAGGTAGTGGCGCTCCACAGGAACCGTGCGCTGCAGCAGCCGCAGCCGGTTGGATACCCGCAGCACCACGACCGAAACAGGCTTCCCGTGGCCGACGTCGCCCGCCACCACCTCCATCGCGTCGACGTAAAGCGTATGCGTCGGCACCGGCGACGCGCCGTAGCCGAGCGAGAGCTGCAGTATCGCCCCCACGCGCAGGGCGGAGACCGGCGGCTCCCGCGGTGTGTTCTGGCCGGTCTCGTTGGCGAGTGTGACCACGCCGGCCGTCACTCCGCTCGCCGGCTCATGCAGCGTCACAGCGAGCACCGAATCGGAGAGATCGAGCGAGGGCACGCCCGTCCCCGCCGCAGCGGTCGAGAGCACTACCCGACCGGCGTCGACCAGCAGCCATCCGCCCCTCCCGGCCGGACCGGCCGCCACGGACGCGCCGTTGACGAACGGCCCGGCGACAATCTGCTCCAACGCCCAATGCACGAAGTCCGGCGACGTCCACAGCTCGCAGCGGTTCCGGGCCGTCCCCGTGTCCGAGCCCGAATCGTAGAGGACGGCCGCCATCCGGTAGCGTCCGCCGGCGATGGTGACCGAGGGGTAGGGGATCGAATGGCCGGTGAGCGGATCGTCGAGGGGATGAATGGCCGTCATGGTCCCGAAGGCGCCGGCCGCGTAGGTCAGCGTGGCCAGACAGAGCGCGCCGCCCGGCCGCGTCACGGCCCCGGCGGCCAGATGAAAGGCGCCCGCCGAGGCCACGCACCCCAGCCCGGCGATCTGCATGTACGGCCCGCCCGAGACCCCCGTCAGCGCCCAAAGGCCGCCCGAGAGACGGTAGTACTGCACCAGCTGGGCGCCGTCGTTGCCGGCAGCGCTGTCGATGGCGGCGAAGAGGTCGTTGGAGCCGGCCGATGCCAGCCCCCAGCAGCGGTCCGTGGTGGCGGCGACCACCGCTTCGGCGGACCAGCCGGTCCCATCCACGGAGGTCTGACAGCACAGATGGTTGTCGGAACCCCGCTGGTAGAAGAGGAAGATGGTGCCGCCCATCTGCGCCAAAGCGACACCGGCCTGGCCGGCCGCGCCCGCCGTTCGCAGACCGTAGGCGCTCCACTGGGCGGCGCTGGCCAGGTCGGCAACCACCTGTGAGTACACCTGCGCGTCGGCCCCCTGCCCCGGCTGGTTCACGTAGGCGCGTAGGTAGCTGCCCGAATCGAGCCGGAGGAGCGCCGAACGGCCCGCGTTTGCCGAAGAGATGGCGGCGGGCGATGGCCGGTCGAAGGCATCGGTGCACGTGAGCTGTAGGGCGGGCGCCTGGATCGGCGAGGCCAGGGCGTCGGAGATGGCCGGCGGCACGGCACGGACCATGAATCACCTCACTCCAAGCGGCCGCCCATTTCGGCTACCGGATCGAGACAGCGGCGGATGCCCCTAGAGCCGGTCCCATCGCTCGGGCTTGTCGCCCCAGGAGCCGACCGCGGCCACACCCGAGTTCTCTTCGTTCTTGACCAGGGCGATTCGTTCGTTGAACCGCGTCTCGAGGTCCCGGCCGGTGGCCGCCCAAGCCGCCGGCACCTTGGTGTCGTCCACCTGGTCCCGAAACTGACCGTCGACATAGTGGAAGTTGTCGGCCGTGGGTACCAGATAGGCCCAGATGGCAAACATCGCCGCGCCCAGGCAGAGGACGTCCCAGTGGCGCTCGGGCATGGTGGTGCCGTTGGCGTCCAGCTCGTGCTTGGCGGCGTACCGCAGCCCGATCCAGCCGTAGTTGGGGTCCTGGCCGCCGGCATCGCCCGCGTTGGGCAGCTTTGAGTCGGATATCTGCAGCTCGAAGAGAGGAATGCCCTGGGTGGTGTTGGCGATGGGTGGCGCGGCGGCCGCGGCGATGGCGGCATCCGCAGCGCCGTCCACAAAGATGGTGGTGAGGTTGTCGCCCACCGACCCGGCGAGTGTCGGCTGTGTTCCGCCCGCGGCCGTTCGATAGATGCGCCGGTCCACGACGCCGTATGGGCCGAGCGGCAGACCACCCAGCAGGGCGCGCTGACCGGCAGTCGCCGTCCCCGAGGCGAGGGGCGTGGGCATCGTCTCCCCGCCGCCCGGGACCAGGTGGGTGATCTGCCAGGAGTAGGCGCCCGAGGAGAGCGCCCCGCCGGCTCCCAGGGATATGGTCGCCGGCGGGGCGGAAGCAGGAGGAGGAACCAGCGCCGAGAGGCGCTCCTCGAAGGGCTGGCTCCAGTGGGGAAAGAGGCCATAGGGGTACTCGACGGCATCCGCGAACCAGGCGTCCGGCGGGAGGGCATACAGCCGCGAGAACGGCCAGGTGGGGATGAGCGTCTGTTTCAGCAGCGGCGCGGCGGACGTATAGACGTCGGTGGCGCGATCCAGGGCCCGAGCCAGATCCATGTCCGTCCAGCGCGGCTGGTCCCCGGCCCGCTGACCGGCATCGAACAGGTCAAGGCGCAGCCGGGCGATGAAATCGCTGAGCGTCGGCGTGAGGCCGGTGACGACCACGATGGGGCTCATTCCGGTCCTTCCCTGTCTCTGAACCGGTTGAGCATAGAGGGGAATCGGCGGCCGTCAAGGGGAAGAGCCGGGGTCGCCGGCAGGTCTGCTCTGATGATGCCGCGCCGGTGACGGCAGGGCACCACCGCGAGCGCCCGCTGGTCGGGACTCTGGCTCCGGCTCAGGCGTTGGTTCCTTCAATTGGTGCGGGCTCCGCCTCCGGGAGCGCACTGCCCACTGAGCGGTCGCCCGGGGAAAGTGGCATTTCGCGGCCCACAGGTGTAGGCTGGGGCACTTCGGGCCATCCCACCGCACCGTTCGATTTCCCTTGACGGAGAACCTGATGAACCGCCTGGGCCTCCTTGCCGCCATGACCGGCCTGCTCCTCATTGCGCCCGTCGCAAATGCCGCCGGACCTGTGCCATCCACAACGGCACTTGCCGTGCGGCATGCCCGGCCCGCGTCATTGCCCCGGCCGGCGCTCTATGCTCCACGCGCGTCGCGTGCCCGGTTGCTCGGTCTCCAGGCCGCCGGCCCGGCCGGGCCGCTGGGCGCCAACGGCGCGAAGACTCTCGGAGCCGGCGTGTCCGCACGTCCCTCCTTCCCCACTCCCGTGGGCATGTACCAACCCGCCCGCGGCGGCCGGTTCATGACCGGCGCGCCTCGTGCCTCGCTTCCTCCATGGGCAAACACGGCCTCCGTGATTCATCGCGATGGGGGCGTGTCGCCATCGCTGCCCGACGCCCCGGGCTGGACGGCGAGCAGTGCCCGCCGCCCCACCCTTGCTCCCGATCCTCAATCGACCGTCGGCGCCATCAGCTGTGTCTCGGCGACCAACTGCTGGGCCACGGCCAACTATTCCCTCACCGACGCCCACTATCGTGCCGCGCTCTTTCATCTGAAAAACGGTCACTGGTCCTCCCGCGTCGCCCCGGCCCCCTCGGGTGTCACGCTGGGCGCGGGACTCAACCTCAGCTCGCTCTCCTGCCTGCCGTCCGGACGCTGCGTGGCCGCCGGCGAGTACAGCGCCAAGACCAAGACCAAGGCAGGCTTCAAGACGGAGCCCCTGATCGAGTCCGAGCAGCACGGAAAGTGGACGGCCATGACCGCACTGCTCCCGGGGAACGCCGATCAAGATCCGCTCGCCATCCTGCGCTCGGTATCGTGCGCGACCATTACCTCCTGCGTGGCCACCGGCACCTACAACAGCAAGAACCGGGTGCTCCCGCTCGTGGATGAAGCGAGCGCCTCGGGCTGGCACGCGCAGGTCCAGTCCCTGCCCAAAAATGCCGCGTCTCCCGCGTACGTGACGACGGTGCAGGTGGTCTGCCCTTCCGCCGGTAACTGCACCATCGCCGGCGGCTACGATGCCCCCGGCGGCGCTCGCGGTCTGATCCTTCAGGAGACCAGGGGCGCCTGGAAGACCATTCCGGTCAGCACTCCGAACGCCGGGCTCACGCTGCAGGCCCTCGACTGTCCCGCCGCCGGCGCCTGCGTGGCCGTTGGGCTGCGGTTCGCCAGCCGCGAAACGCCACTGGCCGCCGTCGAGAACAAGGGGACCTGGACGGCCGCCCAGCTTCCCCTGCCTGCCGGCGCCAAGAGCCCATCCACCTACGCCAACATGTCGGGCATCGCCTGCTCGGCGATCCAGCACTGCGTCGCCGTCGGCGGCTTCGCGCGAGGGCAGAAGATGGAGCGACCGCTGGCCATCGTCGAGTCCCCCGCCGGTTGGAAAGCCCCGGCTGTACGGAGCCCAGACGGCAAGGTGGTCACCGGAGGCGTCCTCTTCGGTGTGGCTTGTTCCGGCCACTGCGTCGCGGTAGGCACCTACCAGCGGGGCATCACCCCGCGCCCGCTTGTCCTGACCGGCAGCGGGCTTTCCGCGACGTCCCCGTCACCACCCGGTGCGAACGGTCTGGCCGTCTTGCAGACGGTGACCTGTCCCGACGGCAGCCTGTGCCTCGCCGGGGGCAATTACCTTGATGCCCACCAGAACACGCAGCCCTGGTTCACGCTCGGCTCGGGCGCCGCCTGGATGTCGGCTGCTCCCGGGCTCCCCTCGGGCGCCGGCCGGCCCATAGACTTCTGGCTGGCCCGCGTGTCCTGTGCCGCGGGCGGAAGCTGTGAAGCGCTGGGCACCGACGCCGAGCGCAGCCTGTTCGCCGAGGCGCTCAGCCACTCGGGGTCGTCGCCGCCGGCGCGAATCCCCTCACCTGCGGACGCCGGCTGGAACACCCGGTTTTTCATCACCGGCCTCACCTGTCCCGCGGGCGGTGTCTGCACCGGCACGGCCGCCTACATCAACCGCTCGGGCGACCTGAAGTCCGAGATCGTCGGCCTGCACAAGGGGAAGTGGACCGTCGCGCCCGCGCCGCTGCCCGGCGGCCCCAGCGCCAAGGCCTCGGTCGACCTCTCGTCCGTGTCCTGCCGGTCCACCGCATACTGTGAGGTCGCCGGGGCCTACATCGACGCCCATGGCGGCCAGCACGGCCTTCTCATCACCGGCTCCGGCCACAGCTGGAAATCCTTCGACGCGCCGCTGCCATCAGACGCGGTTGCCAAGGCCCAGCCCTTCCTCGATTCCGTGAGCTGCTCGACGGGCGGCTGCGTCGCCGCCGGCGACTACCGCGCCGGCGGTAACCACATCGCCCCGGTTCTGGTGACCGGTGGGCCATCCGGCTGGAAGGCCATCAATCTGCCGCTGCTGCGGTTTCATGGTCAGAAGCCCGACCAGGCCGCGCTCCTGGACGTCAGCTGCGGCGTGGCCGGCTGTGCGGCGGCTGGCATCATGGTCGACCAGGCATCCGACGAGGCCGGGTTTGAGGCGGTCCATGGAGGATCGGGCTGGTTCTCGGTGCCCACTCCCGTTCCCAGTGGCGCCATCGGATCGGACCTCGCGGCGGTCTCCTGCCGTTCCAAGCCGTCGTGCGTGGCTGTCGGTGCCTACCTGAACAGCCAGTCCAGCGAGTATCCGCTGGTGGTCAGCGGATCGGGGTCGACATGGAAATTCCAACACCTGTCCTGGCCCGGCCAGGCGCGCCCCGAGAGCAACCTCTCGCTGATCGACTGCGCGTCCCCCGGCTCCTGCGTCGCGGCCGGCGGCTATCTGGGGCCCGGCTATGGGGAAGAGGTGCTCACCGTCTTCCAGAGTGGCTCGAAGTGGAAGCCGCGACGCGGGCCGCTGCCCTCGGACGCGTTCCAGTCGCCAGCCGGCGGCCACGAGGCGGCCGTCTTCGGTCTCTCCTGCGCGCCGCCGACGTTCTGTGTGGAGGCAGGCGAGTACATCGACCACAATCTGATCGGCCAGGGGCTGATCGACCGACGGTCGTGAGCCGCGTCCGATTCATTTCCTCTAGCCGGCTTTGCCTGGACCTGCAGCAGAAGACGGAGACCGGCTGAACTCCCTCGCTCTGAGGGCTCCTCCGTTCCCATCCAGTCCGCATCCATAGCCGCCCGGCAGCAACCAGACGCGTGCCTCGACGAGTTCATGGCAAGACTCCTACCGCGACTAGGGCTTGCCATGGGGTTCCGGTCTCCGTCCCCTGCCTACGCTCGAGAGATAGACGGCCGCCAAAACGATAGCTTCCAACCCGCCCCGCCCCTTTCCGGCTCTCTCCAAGCCCTATGCCCGGGTCATGTCTCTCGCGTCAAGCCAATCCCGCCGCCTACGAGCGCGGCTTGATCTTGACCGGGATCAGGTAGCTGGGCAGCTCGCATCCGGGGCGGCAGCTCGGGTTCATGGTGATGGCCGTCGTCCCCACCCTCACGCCCACCCACTCCCAGAAGGCGCCCGCGGCACACTCCACCTCGGGGCAGGCGCGCGGCGGCGTTCGACCTCTCGCCATCAGCGCCAGATAAGCAGACGGCGCCGAGGGCACATACAGCGGCTTGCGTGTGCCCTGCTCCCACACGTACACGGCGTCTCCCAGCCGCAGGGTCACCGGCTTGTGCGCCATGCCGTCGACGTGGGTCACGGCCGGCGGGGCCGGCCGGCCATGCAGCAGCGTGAGCTGCGGTATGGGCGGCTTTCGGGCCGGTGGACAGCCGAGACCCGGCCCGCTCAGCACCACGCGATGGCCGTGCAGGTCCCGGGCGACCATGGTCTCGCCGTTGCAGAGATCGATGTGCTTGACGCCCACCGAGAAACGGCCCCGGGGCGTGGTCCACAGCTCGAGGCCCACAACCACGGGCTTTTGTCGCAGCGCGAAGACCACCCGCTGCTTGGCCGGCCAGCCGGTGCCCCGTATCGCCAGGGAGTAGCCGGAAACGGAGATCAGTTTGAGGGCCGGCCCGCCGGCCGCCGCGGGACGCGCGAGCGCGGGAGCGGCCAGGACCGAGAACATCAGCGGCGCCGCGACGATGGTGGTCAACAGCAGGCGGCGAACGATCATGACACTTCCACCTCCGGGAACGTGCAGATGCCGGTTCGGTACCGTGGCGGATCGCGGAGGCGTCCGCCCTGCCTCAGGGTACGCCCGAAATGAACGTCGGGGATTGTTTACATGTGAGCCGGCGCAGAATTGGTTTCCCCGTGTCTGGACCATCAGGTTCCTCCGTTCCTTGGTTCCCCCGTGCCCTAGCCGGCGCGGTCCTCTGTTCCTTGCTTTCGCCGGCTCCCTGGTCAGGGCGTTCCTGGGTTCCTTGGCCCCAGCTCGACCCAGGCTGACGCCGGATCGGCTTCTACGACTTCATCGCCGCCGCCGCACGGCCTTTGCAGCCGGCCCCAACGGCGAAGCCGGCGCGTCGCGCGTTGTCCCTTCGGGGCCTACTGACAAACCAGGAGTACGCCCGGCGTCCGGTCTACTGTCAAGGTGCTCGAATGCCCATCCAGACGCGGCCTCCGGACACTTGGATTTTCCGCCTGAATGATGTAGCCTGGGGAGCTTTCGGCATAGTTCACGGAGCGACGTACCGCCGGACGGCAGCAAGCCGTTCCTGGTTCTCCCGAGGCCAACACGTAGGAGAGGAAAGAGAAGCATGAATCGCCTCAGCCGCTGTCTCGTGGTTCTGGGCCTGGCGGCCCTCTACCCCGCGAGCATCTCCGTCGCCACTGCCTCGGCTCGCTCCGCCGCCCCGGCCCATCAGCGGGCCCTCGCCGCCCGCACCATGATGCATGCGCTGCGCGCCCCCGCGCCACTGCAGCATCTCGCTCCGAACGCGTTCCGAGGCCGACCGGCTCTGCCCGCCCGGTTCCTGCGCATGCACAGCGCCACCGAGCAGCTCCACCGCACCTCCCTGTTCTCGGGCGCTCCGGCCAAGGCCGCCCTGCCCATCGCCGCGGGCTGGAAGGGAAGCCAGGCCCCACGGCCCGGATTTGCCCCTGACCCACAGGCATTTATGGAGGATCTGAGCTGCATCAGCGCCGGCAACTGCTGGGCGGCGGGCAACTACGCCGCCCCCGACGGCCTGGCGCCCAGCGTCTTCTATCACCTCTCGGGAGGCAAGTGGACCGACACCACGGCGCCGGTGCCCACGGGCGCCGTCATCAAGGGCCCGGTGGAAATTTACAACCTGACCTGCACCAAACACGGCCGCTGCGTGGCCGTCGGGGATTACTACGATCGGCTCGCCAGCGACAGCAGCGACGGCGACAGCCAGGCCCTGATCGAGACGGAGCAGAACGGCGTCTGGAAGGCGATCACCGCGCCGCTGCCCGGCAATGCCGACAAGCACCCGCAGGCCGCTCTCTTCAGCGTCTCCTGCCCCAAGATCAGCGCCTGTGTCGCCGTCGGCACCTATGGCTCCCACGGCAACCAGGTGCCCATGATCGAGGAGCGTTCCGGCAGCGGCTGGAAGGTCTTCGAGGCTCCCCTCCCCAACGGCGCGCTGGCAGGCAACGATTCCTTCTTGGACAGCATCGCCTGCACCTCGCCGGGCGTCTGCACGGCCGCCGGCGACTATGCCGGCCCCTCAAATCTCGGCGGCCTGATCGTCCAGGACAACCACGGCGTCTGGACCGCCACCGGCGTCACCGTCAACGGCGACCTGAACTTCGACGCCGTCGCCTGCCCGGCCGCCTCCCACTGCCTCACGGTGGGCGAAGAGTACAAGAACAGCGGCGCCACCGTGCCTTTCGCGGCCGTGCAATCCGGCACCAAATGGACGCAGGTGGTGCTGCCGCTGCCCACCGGGGTCAAGCCCAATAACTTCACCGACATGCTCTTCGCCGGCCTGAGCTGCTCCAGCGCTCATCAGTGCGTAGCTGCCGGCAACTATCTGAACAACAACGGCAACCCGTTCCCACTCATCGTGCTCGACACCTCCGGCATCTGGACCGATCCGGCGGTCACCGCGCCCAACGGCGCCGCCCTCAAGACCGGCTACCTGAGTGCCGTCTCCTGCGTCGACCAGTGTCTGGCCGTGGGCGAGTACCAGAGCCAGACCACGCCGCACGCCCTGCTCGTGAAGGTCTCCGGGGGCCACATCAGCGTTCTGCATCAGCCCACGCCTCCCGGTAACCGGGGGCCGACAACGCTGGACGCCGTGAGCTGCGTGGCGCACTTCAGCTGCGTTGCCGGTGGCTCCTATACCGACGCCAGCGACAACCTCCAGCTGTGGTTTGCCCAGAACAACGGTTCCACCTGGTCGGCGAGCGACGCCGCACTGCCCAAGGGCGCCGGAGCGCCCCAGGACCTCTGGCTCGTCAAGGTCGCCTGTCCCAAGACAGGCGCGTGCTACGCGCTGGGCACCAATCAGCAGCGATCGGTCTACGCCGAGGTCCTGCACAAGGGCAAGTGGTCGGCCCACTCAATTCCCATGCCTGCCAATGCCGGCTGGAACGCGCAGTTCAACATCACCGGCCTGGCCTGTCCGGCCGTGGGCACCTGCGTCGGAACCGCCATCTACATCAACGTCGGTAACACCGTCAAGTCCGAGATCATCTCGCTGAGCAAGGGCAAGTGGACCGCGACCACCTCACCGCTGCCCTCGGGCGTGGCCAAGACTGCAAGCATCGATCTGAGCAGCGTCGCCTGCCGCTCTGCCACCGCCTGTGTCGCCGCGGGCGCCTACGTTAGCCAGAAGCGGGAGCTGACGATGCTGGTCTCCGGGTCGGGCACCAGCTGGAAGGCCACCACGGCGCCGCTGCCGGCCAAGAGCCAATCGGCCATCGCCGGCTTCCTGCAGGCCATCGCCTGCTCGGCTACCGCCTGCCTGGCGGTGGGCGACTTCGAGGACAGTGGTAAGAACCTCGACCCGCTGCTGATCTCCGGATCCGGCACCCATTGGACGGCCAGCCAGCCGCCCATTCCCGCCGGCGGCGTGGGCAACTTCCGGCAGTTCTCCGCCCTCTTCGGCGTGGACTGCGGCGCCGGTGGCTGCGCGGCCACCGGTCTGTACATCGACGCCTACTCCAACCAGCTCGGCTTCCTGCTGGGCCAGGTTCACGGCAAGTGGGTCGCCACCCAGGCGCCCCTGCCCGGACGTTCTGCCGGGGGCGGCGTGATCTTCAACGCCATCTCCTGCCAGGCCTCCAACGGCTGCGCCGCCGTGGGCAGCTATCAGGACGCCAACTTCAGCCTGCGATCGCTCATCGTCACCGGCTCGGGCAAGACCTGGAAGAATGCCGTTCCCACCTGGCCGGTCAAGCACGCGCCCCAGTCGATCCTCTACGCGGTGGCCTGTCCGGCCGCCGGGGCCTGTGTCGCCAGCGGCAACCACGAGGGCCCCAACGGATCGGCCCTGCCCCTAACCGTGACCCAGTCCGGATCGAAGTGGAACGCGGCCGGCGGCGCCCTGCCTGCCGACGCCAGCACCTCCGGGAATCAGGACGCCGGTACGGTGTCCATCGCCTGCCCCTCGAAGACCACCTGCGTGGCCGCCGGCCAGTACGTCGACAGCCACTTGGTGCTCCAGGGGCTCATCGAAACCAAGGGCTAAGCGCAACGGACGGGCAGGGGACATTACGTCCTCTGCCCGTCTGTTCGCCTGCGGCAGTTTGGCGGGGGCAGGGGGGATTCGAACCCCCTTGAACTCATTCGTTGGACTGGATGAAATGACTCTTGTCTCTGGGTTTCCCCAGCGGAGGAGCCGCTGACCGTTGCCCCCAGGCAGAAAATCTATCCGGTTCCGCGCAGCTTTGGTACATCAGGTATAACGATACCCTCGCGTGCCTACGGGTGCCGCACCGCCAGATGTTCCGACAGTACCCGGCTAGAGGCCTCTCCGTCAATCGGCGCCGCATGAGCATGCGGCCCGACCGGCGCCTGCATTCTCGAATGCCTCGCGTGTCTCCGGAACAAGCCAGATGAGGAACAACAGCGCCGCCCCGGAGTCGGCCCACCACCAGCCGAACAGACTGCGCGCGCCGAGCCCGCTCAGCAAAACCGCCGCCAGGTAGGCGCAGGTCATGGAGCAGGCGGCATCCGCCCGGAGGGCGCCGCTGTTGATGCGGGCCGCGAGGCTCCGCTTCCGCCAGGCCAGCAGCGGCATCACGACCAGCGCCGCCGCCGCCAGCCCAATGCCCACCAGGGAAGGCGAGGGAGTGGAACGAAGCACCAGCGTTGCCGGCGCGGATGCCGCGATGTAGAGACACAGGAGCGCGAGGGCAACGGCCGTGATCCATGACGCGCGCCGTTCCCCCCGTTGCACCTGCGCGGTCTCTGTCCCACTGGCCTCGAGGCGAAGACGCCACAGCAGGGCGCCGCCGGAAACCAGCTCGACGACGCTGTCCAGACCAAACGCCGAAAGGATGACGCTGTGCGCGGCAATACCCGCTCCGATTGCGATGAGCGCCTCGACCACCATCCACACCACGGTGATGGTTTCGACGCGCACCCCCGCACGTACGTCTGCGGGATTGACCGCTGAGGGATTGACCGTGGTCTGGCCGGTGGCTTCAGCGGCCGCTTGCATACTCCAGGCTACCGAGCGGCTTTCCCGCCGGAGCATCACCCGCCCTGCGGCGTCGAAGCGCGAATGGCCGGCAGTCGAGCCTTCGATCGGCGCTTCTGAGAGGAACCGGTACGCTCGGCCGCGGACCGAGCCGGCGGCCACGCGCTAGCAGGATACACAGCCTCTGGGGGCTGCTCAGCCGTCCGCCGGCGGCTCCCACAGCTCGATCCGGTTGCCGTCGGGGTCCCGGATCCAGGCGAACCGGCCGTACTCGTGGTTCTCGCGATGCTCGTCCACCCACACCCCCTCGGCGCGGAGCCTCTCCAGCAGCCCGTCCAGGTCCTCCACGCGATAGTTGATCATGAACGGCGCGTCGCCGGGCGAGAAGTACGGCGTGTCTCGCGGAAATGCCGCCCACACGGTGGTGCCGATCCGTTCCGGGTCGTCGGCGTCCCGCCAGCGAAACATGGCCGTGCACTCGCTGGCGCCGCCCTCGCCCGACGGGTCCTCCAGCTCCACGCCCAGATGGTCCCGATACCAGCGGCCAATCGCCTGGGGATCCGACGCCTTGAAGAACACTCCGCCGATCCCTGTGGCCCCTGCCCGCCGTGTCCCGTCGGCGCCCTGGTCATCACTCACGGCCATCTCCTCCACTCCTTCTCATGCCTGATCATCGCAGAGCCCGGATGGGGATGGCGATGACCGCCGCCAGCGTGAACCCGAGGCCCGAGTACAGCGTGAAGGGCAGGAACCGCGGCCGGGCGCGCGCCGTCAGCAGCAGGCCGCCGAACACCAGCGCGAAGACCACGGTGGACACCAGGCCCACCAGCACCCGGTCGAAGGCGTCGTAGGCCACGAAGGTCAGCGCCAGCACCGCCGCGTTGGCCACCGTCACCCACACGTCGCCCCGCGTCATCGAGCCGTCGGGCCGCCGCCGCTCGACCAGCACCACCGCCAGGTTCGACAGCCCCAGCCCCACGAAGTAGGTGACGTTGCCGAAAAAGTAATCGTTCACGTACTCGCTTCCGCACGCGCCGGGGCGCACGTGATGGACGTCGCAAAAGCGGTTGAAGAGGAAGCTGGCCACCTCGTGCGCGGCGTTGCCGGAGGCGGCAAAGTAGGTGCCCAGGATGAAGAGGCAGCCCAGCGCCGCGCCACCACCGGCCGCCAGGAGCCGGAACCCATCCGACACCTCGCGAAGAATGAGGAAGGAGATGACCGTGCCCGCCGCCGTGATCAGGCCGATCTGCAGCGCCTCGTGCAGGTGCAGGAAGCCGTAGGGCTGCAGCAGGATGCGGGTGGTGGGCGAGACGCGCTCCACGGTGATGACGACCGTGATGAGCGATAGCAGCGTGATCAAGCGGTTGACCGGCTTCATCGCTGAACGCCTCCCCCGTTTCCCTGCATCATAGCCAGAAGGGCGGCCGGCCGGACACGCGAGCTCTGAAACAGGTTACGCTCCGGCCGCGTTTCCCAACCGACCGGCTTCTATAATTCCGGGAACGGCGATGGGGCTCGCCACAAGCGCCACACGGCTGATGGCTCCTGCGGGAGGGGGTCGTCATGCGCATGCTCGTCGGAGTGATGGTGGCCGGGGCTCTGGGCGCGGCTGTGCGCTACGGGCTCGACGGCGTGGTGAGCCGCAGGCTGCCCGGCGCCTTCCCCTGGGGCACGCTGGCGGTCAACCTCAGCGGCTGCCTGCTGGTGGGCCTGCTCTACACCCTGCTGGTGGACCGCTTTCGCGTCGATCCTGCACTGCGCACGGCCGTGATCGTCGGCTTCATCGGCTCGTACACCACCTTCTCGACGCTGATGCTGGAGAGCACGCGGCTCCTGCAGGACCGCTCCTATGCCCTGGCGCTGGCCAATGCCGCCGGCAGCGTCGTCCTGGGCCTGCTGGCCGTCTCCGCGGGCATCCTCCTGGCGAGGGCGCTCTGATGGCCGCCGGTTGGCCCTCTATGGAAGCGCGGCCCTGTTCGGACGCCCAACGCCGCCCGACAAGCCAGGTCATCCATGCCGTTATTCGCCCGCGGCACCAGCCGGGGCCCACGCCGCCGTGCCCTGAAGAGCGCGGCCCGTGCCGGGATATCTTCCCCTCGACGGGCGCTCCGGAACCGGACATGGGGCCCGGCTGATGCGGTTCGAGGGTCCTGGCACCCTGCTGCGCATCTTCATCGGCGAAAGCGATCGCTGGGCCGGCAAGCCCCTCTACGAGGCCATCGTCCAGGTCGTGCGCGCCGAGGGCCTCGCGGGCGCCACCGTCATCCGCGGCATCGAGGGCTTCGGCGCCGATTCCCGCATCCATACCGCCCGCATCCTGCGCCTCAGCGAGGACCTCCCGGTCGTGGTCGAGATCGTCGACACGCCCGAGAACATCGAGCGCATCCTGCCCCGTCTCGACGAGATGATCGGCGAGGGCCTGGTCACCATCGAGCGCGTTCACGTGGTGTTCTATCGGAGCAGCCGGCCGGAGTAGGCGCGCCCGGCGACTCGCAACCTCGCCAGTGGTGGCGTTGGTGTTCGCCGTTGCGAGTTCGCCGTGCCCGCCACCTGGATCAACTTGCGGCGCATCGCGACCCGACCCTGCCCGGCTCCGCGCCGAGGATGGTTTCCGAGCCGCGGTTCTCCGCTGCAGCGGCCGTAGGATGGATTTGCCGGCGGGCCTGGGCCCGGCTCGGTAAGCACCAGTTCTGCTGGCATGCGTCCCACCCTTGGCGGCCCGGTCGGTCCGGTTAGCCCGAGATCGCGTCCGAAAGCGGCCTAGCTCGGTTCGGCCACCACCTTCAGATCCGGAACTACCTCGAAGTGCCGCCGGTTGCGCGTGCAGAGCGGCAGACCGTTGCTGGTCGCGGTCGCCGCGATAACCGCGTCGGCGATCGCGATTCGTCGAGCGCGACGCAGCCTACCCGCCGCCTCTGCCACCACACGACCGATGGCCAGCTCGCGAAACGGAGCAAGCAGGGCGCGGATGATCTGCTCATCGCCCCCCGCGCCCGCGAACAGCTCGCAGCGGGTCAGGGTCGAGTAGAAGAGGCGGTTGTCCCTCGGCTCCAACCGGCGCGCACCTCGCAGGTGATCTACGAAGATGTCGGTGTCGACGAGCAGGTCAGCCATCGCGCTCCCACTCCTCACGCGCGGGCAGCTGCAGGCCGGGCATCGCTCCGAAAGTCGCCTCGAGGGCGGGCTCAACGCCGTCGCCGTTCGTCAGGTAGACGTCGACCGCTTCGCGAATGAGCTGTGCGAGTGTCCTGCCCGAGCGTTCGGACAAGGCATCCAGCTCCGCGCGCTGTTTCTGGGTGAGATAGATCTGCGTGCGTGTCGCTGCCATATACATCGCAGTATACAGCACATCGGCTCTTGGGCCCGCGGCGGCCGGAACGACTGAGATCCTGTGCTGAATCGTTCGCCGCCCGCCTGTCCCGATCGTTCGTCGGCAAGGTGGCCGATCGGGCTCCATGATTCGGCTGAGCCCACGCATTCCTGTGGCGGTCCCGGACGACACTTCAGTCCCGGCACAATGCCACGGAAAGGACCAGCAGTGGGAGCATGACCCATGGAGCGGACGCGCAAGGTGCTCGCCTATGTGACCCATGGGCGACGACTCCTCCTCTTCACCCACGCGAAGCAGCCGAGCGCCGGTATTCAGGTCCCCGCCGGCACCCTCCTCCCAGGGGAGGCCCCGGAGTACGGGGTGCTGCGCGAAGCCTGGGAGGAAACCGGCCTGGAGAGTCTCGCCCTCGGTGCCTACCTGGGTCGCCGGGATCGACCGGCAGATGGCGAAACGGGGGGCCGCCAAGCCCTTCAGGAACGCCACTTCTTTCATCTCCTGTGTACGAACGAGCCGCCGGAGTCGTGGCGACATGTCGAGCGCCATCCATCGGATGGCGGTCCGGCCATCCCCTTCGACTTCTTCTGGGCGCCCCTTCCTCGTGGCGTCCCGCCGCTGGCCGGCGATCACGATGCGCTGCTGCCCCGGCTGCTCTCGATCCTGAAGCTTCGAGGGTGAGAGCCCAGGGAATCCGCTATATTCCGGGTGAAATGCGCCGCGCGAGCGCCTAGCCTCATGACTCAATCCAGCCTTCCGCCGGCTTCCCGCGCCGGTCCCAT
This sequence comes from Pseudomonadota bacterium, assembly GCA_021323865.1. Lineage (GTDB taxonomy): Bacteria > Chloroflexota > UBA5177 > UBA5177 > JAJPKF01 > JAJPKF01. Next base: position 163,388 of record JAJPKF010000025.1, read on the forward strand.
CACCAGCCTGCAGGACGTCGAGGCGGCGGCCGCCCTGCGCGCCGGCATTGAGCCGGAGCTGCTCGCCAACGAACGGATCCTGTGGCTTGGCCGGCCCCAGGGCTCGATCTTCCGTCGCGACGACGCATGGCTGATTCCGTTCTCGCTGATATGGCTCGCGGTCGGCTGCGGAGGCTTGATCGCCGGCCTCAGCTCTCACGACCCCGGCGACCTAATCGCGGTCCCGTTTCTCGTCGTCGCCCTCTACCTCCTCGTCGGTCGGTTCGTCGTCAAGGCGATCCAGCGGCGGACGACCATCTATGCCGTCACCGACCACCGGGTTATCGAAAAGCACGGCAAGGCCTCCATGAGAACGCTCTCTTTGGCCCACGTGCCGTTGCTCGAAGTCAGCGACCGGCGGTGCCGCGGCGATGTGATCTTCGGTCGGGTGGACCGGGGCCGCCGGTCAAATCTGAACCTGGGCCTCGATCTTCGCGCGGATATCGAGAACCCTATCGCCTTCTACGATGTGCCCGATCCCCGGGCTGTGGCCCAGCTGGTGGATGACGCCGCCCAGGCCCTCCGCGAGGCGCCCGCCCCGGATGAGCCCCGCTTCGGCGCCGGCTTCAGCCGTTCCCAACCCTAGTCGCGCTTACCCTCCCTCGAGGACTGCCGCAAAAGCTCACCGGCAGCGATAGCGGTGACTCCGCGGTCGTCCGCCGAACGCGCGCTACAGGTGCCGCCGCTGGTCTGCCCTCGGCCGTCCACCTCCGCGTCACCGCGGCCGGCCTCCCAGCCGGCGAACCCGCTCGATCCCAACCAACAGCCCCTTCGACCACGCCCAGTGCTCGTCGATGGTCTCCACGCGCCGTGATCCCGTCCACGGGTCGGCCGTGTAGACGTGCCGGCGATCCTGGCCGATGACGCAGCGGAAGTGGCCGTCGGCCGACCCCGGCGCCGAGAAGGAGAACAGGCCGATGAGCGGCCGGCCCCGGCGCAGGTAGCGCCACTCGTGCCACGCCTGATCGCGTGCCGACGTGCACAGAATCGTCTCGGCCGCCGTCTCGCAGCGCTGCTCCAGGAACCGCTCGAGGTCGGGCACGTTCGTGTAGCCGGCATAGCCCTGGCCGTATAGCGTGTCCTTGATGGTGTCGGCGGCCAGCTCGACGCCCGTCAGGTAGCGCAGGCACATGGCCACGCACTCGGGGCCGCAGTTGTTCAGGCGGTTCTCGTCGGGACCGCCGTCGGCCGTCCAGTCGGCGAGCTGCGACCAGAACGGCCAGGGGCGCAGCTCGAGATGCCAGAAGGGGCGAAGATGCTTCATGCGGAATCCTCCGGGGAGATCGGTCGCTGCGGCTTGGCGGCTTTGTCGCTGCGCTCCCGCTCGATGCGCCGGCGGCGAATGGTTCGATAGGCCCCCTCGGCCCGCTGATAGGCGTCGGCCGCGCGCTCGCGCGACTGCCGGGAGGCCGTCTGGTCGGCCAGCAGACCGGCCAGCGCCCGGCGCGTTTCGTTCAAGGCCGTGAGCGCCGCCTGCTCGGCGGCCGCCGTCACGGCGTCACCTCGGTCAGCCGGCGCATCAGGTAGATGTTCTCGTGGTACAGGTCGCTCCAGCGGCGCTGGCAGTCGGCCACGTCCTTCTCCAGCCGATCGATGCGCTCCTGCAGGCTGCGCACGTGCTCCAGGGTGGCCGAGCGCGCCGCCCAAACCTGCGAGCTGACGTAGGTGAGGACGCTCACGCCGATGGCGGTGATGGCGATGAGAACGGTCAGGCTCATGGGCGGTCGGGCCTCCGGCCCGGCGATGGTGAGCGGCGTGGGGCGGGCGCGACCGGTGCATGGCGGCAGGGGATCGAATGGCGGCCTTCAGACCTTCCGCAGCATCACGTATGCCCGGTCGGGCGGCATGACCATGCCCTTGGGCTGCACCGCCAGGACGATGTACCGGGAGGCCGCGCCATACTGCTCCAGCGGCTCCTGGGCCGAGAGACACACGGCGATGGCCGCCTGCAGCTCGCCGAGCGTGGTGGGCGCGGCGCCCAGATCGACCTCGAAGGCCGCGTCCACGGTGGCGGCCTGGGGGTTCGCGGGCGGCTTGGCGGGCGTCTGCGCCTCCGCGTCCGAGAGATCCTGCTGCCGCCAGATGGCCGGGATGGTCTTGGTGGTCCCGTCCTGGAAGTACAGCGTCACGGCCGACTCCCGTCCCCGAAAGATGGCCCGGTAGGCGCGGCGGAGGTGGTTGACGGCATTGGGCGTGAGAGGCATGAACACCTGACTTTCGGAGCCGGCGGGACAGAGCAAGGATGGCAGGGTGCTTCGGCGATATCAGCGCCGGTCTTCGCATCGGGTCTCCGGAATGACGGTGGCGTCGCGCGGTGGGATCGGGCGCCCCGCGGCTTCGGCGCACCGGGCGCGTGGCGCCTGGCTTCCGGCCCGGTTTCGGACCCCTGGCGAACGGCCGGCGCCAGGGGCAACGGCGTTAGGGGTGAGGGGCATCAGGCGGTGAGCGTCGCGATGTTGATGGAGGTGGTGACGTTGGCGCCGCCGTCGGGCAGGGCCACGTTGAGGGCAGTGTTGGTGGAGCCCTTGATGCCGCCCTGTGGGAGCGGGATGGTGAACCCGCCGCCGGCGACCAGGTCGAAGGAGAAGATCAGCGTCGTGCCGTCCTTGACGGTGAGGGTCATGGGGGCCGCTGCGGTGGGCATGGTGCCGCTGCCCGAGACGGATCCGGACAGGTGGGTGAGGCGGTTCTTTTGGGAGGCGACGGCCGCCGCGGTGACGGTGTTGACCGCGTGGGTGGCCTGGCCGGTGGCGGGCGTGGAGCTGGGCTGGGTGACGAGCTGGACGCCGATGCCGTCGCCGGCGGCGCCGAGTGAGCGGCCGCGGTCCCAGGAGGTCCCGTTGAAGACGCCGGCCATGGCGAAGGTCCAGAGGGCGGCGCTGGTGCCGGTCATGGTGTTGGCGTCGGCGGAGAGGCTGTTGATGTTGGCGATGGCCGCGGTGTTGGAGCTGAAGAGCTGGGCGAGTGCCGTCTCGGTGGTGGCTCCGGAGTAGGGGGTGATGGTTACGGCGATGGTTCCGGAGGCCCCGAAGGCCGATGCGCGCACTCGGAATTGGGAGCAGCCGGCGATGTAGGCCGCGTAGGTCGCCGAGGCACTGGCGTTGGGCGCCACCTGGCTGCCGCCCGCGAGCGTGTCCATCCTGCGGGCCTGGACGGCCTGCCAGGAGGTCCCCGCGTCGTTGGAGGCCTCGAAGACCAGCGTGGCGCCGGTGGCATAGGTGCCGGAGTAGGTGATGGTGACGCCGTCGAACCCTCCCAGGCCCGTGGCGGTGATGGGCTGAGCGGCCGCGGTGAGGTTGCCCGTGGTCTGCGGGCCTGGAGATCCGACCGTGTAGGCGGCGCCGTTGGTGCCCTTGAGGCGGTCGAAGGTGGACCCGTTGTACACGCCGAGGGACTCCATGGCCAGGTTCTGGCCGGATGCCGCGTCCTGGGTGGCGGCCCGTTCCAGGTAGAACAGGTGGGACACGGGGTCCCAGATCGCCTCCTCCTCGACGCCGATGCCGAAGGGCGTGAAACCGCTGGTCTGTGGCCCCTGGGCGGCGAAGGTGTCGAAGACCAGGTTGGCCTGGTTGGTGTAGGTGGCGTTGGCGGTGAGCGTGACCACCTGGCCGGCCACGGAGAGGACCGTGCCGGCCTCGGGGGCCGTGCCGCCGGTGAGCAGCACCTTGGCGCCGACCGGGGGGGTTGCCTGGGCGTTGTTCAGGGTGACGGCCGCGCCCGCGATGGACGCGATGGTGGACGTCGTGACGCCCTTGGCGTTGACGTTGCGGGCACGATCGTAGTTGCCTCCGCCGGGATCGCCGGCGTTGTACTCGTATTCCGCGGCCACCGCGGTGCCCGTACCGGAGGCGCCGTCGAGCTCACCGGCCGCGGACCGCTCGAACTCCACTCCACCGGATCCGGAATTGAGCCCAGAGTTCCAGAGATATGCGGCTGAGGCGGAAATGCCCGCGGGACTGGAGCCGTCGGCGATCGCCGCGTCTCGGGCCTGGTTGTACACGAAACCGGTCATGGACCAGGTGGCGGTATGGGCCTTGGCGAACACGGCCGTGAAGGTGGTGGCGGTGACCGAGACGACGGTGACCACCTCGTTGTTGGCGCCGGTGTCGACGGAGAGCTGAGAGCCCATCTGGATGGACCAGGCGGCTCCTCGGGTGGTGCCCGACATGGCGACCGGTGTGATCGCCCTGGTGCCGGCGGCGATGGTGGAGGGGCAGGTGGTGGCGAAGGGCATGGCCATCTGCTGTGCGCCCGTGACGATGCCCTGGGCGGGTTGCCCGTCGACGGACGTCTCCCGCTGGCGGTCGAGGTTGCCGGCGGCATTGACGAGCTGGGCCACGCCACCGGTGAGGAGGCCGTAGGCGGAGCCGCCGGGGGCCTGGTTATCGGCGTTGTGGAACTGCTGGACGGCCGCCTTGTTGTTGTGGTTGGTGGCGTCCTCGATGGTGACGGAGCCGAGGTCGACGTTGAGGGTTGCCCCACCCACGTCGACGTTGGCGCGGCCGGTTGAGTCGTAGAGGCCGGAGCTGAGGGCTCGCCAGATCGCGGCGATGAGCACCCAGGGAGCGAGGCGGCGCAGGATGGTGTTCATGTGTCTGTGCATGTTCAGGCGGCCGGCCCCATGGGCTTGCTGGGGAGAGTGATCGGCTGACCGGCCTGACGGCCGGGCGCGGGCCGCCCGTAGGGGTTGGCGCGTCCGGCGAGCCGGCGTCCGATGGCGCCGGCTCCCGAGTGGAGACCGGAAGCGGCGAGCCCCCAGGCGAGTCCGAGGGCGATGCCGGCGGCCCAATCGGGCGGCGGCGTCTGCCACGCGGAGAGGGCGCCGGCGGCCGCGCCCAGAAAGAGGGCCAGGATGGGCGCCAGGTGGTTGGGCAGTCCGGCAGTCCGTGCCGCCTGCACCGTCCCGGCGATGAGGGGAATGGCGGCGGCTCCGAGGAGTGCGGGTGTCATCAGGGTGTGCCTTTCCAGTCGGGATCGCCCGGCTCCGGCCTGTGCGGCAGCCCGGAGGGGCCGACGGCGGACGGTTGCGTCATGATGGGAGCGGCTTCTGCCGGCCGTTCTGCCGGCACGCCGTTCTTCGGAGACGCCGGCATGACGTTGTCCGGAGACGTCGCCGCGGGCGGTTGAATCGCGGCAAACGACCCTTGCGGTTCGCGGGTCACCGGTGAAGCGGATGGGACAGGCTCGCCGGTCGGCAGTTCTAGCGGCGGTGCCTTGAATGCCGCGGTTTCCGCTGGGGACGGCTCGAGAGCCCTCGGCGGCTGGAGGGGACGGGCCCCCGCCACCTGCTCCCGTGACGCCTCCGTGGCCGGCGGCGGCTGGAGGGACGTAGCCGCCGGCGTCTGCTCTTGCGGCGCCTGGACCGGCACTGTCTCCAGGCGTGAGAGACTGCCCGCCGGTATCTCGGCCGGCGCTACGCCGTTCGGGGATACGTCGGCGGTCAGCGGCGCTTCCGCGACCCGCTCGACCGGCTGCGCCGGCCGCAGTGGCGCCGGCGCGGCCCCGATGGCAGCGTGGGTCGCGACCGAGTCGCTGACTTCGCTGGGCTGCTCCAGGAGATGGGTGAGCCCGCCGGCCGGCGCCTGGGTGGCTTCCGGCGGCCAGGCCGGTATGGCCGCAGCCGGCGCCGTCCCGGGCGCGGAGCCGGTGTTCGGAGGCGACCCGGCGCTCTCGAGGCGGCGCCATTGGCCCGGCTCGGGTCCCTCGGTACGCGCCGCCAGCCAGCAAAGCGGGCCGCCGTAATCGTCGTTGATGTGATCCGTGAAGACGACCAGGTTGACGGCGGCTGCGGCCGCGCCCCAAACGCGGACCACCAGCGCCGGGCGCAGGTCGCCGGTGTTGGGGCCACGATCGAGACGGAACAGCACCAGATCGCCGATTCGGGGTGGTGGGGAGGAAGCGGTCATGCAAATCTCCTTGTGTGGGGCGTCACACGGCCTCCGTCAGGACCACGCCGATGACGTAGTCGATGCCCAGGAGCTGGGTGCGGAGGTCGGCGACGCGCTCGGTAAGGTCGGTGAAGGCCACGCGATAGGCGTAGCCGTTGGGGTCCAGGAAGTCGAGGAGGGTGGCCACCTGCTCGTAGGAGTGGTGAAGGGCATCGCGGAGCTGCTGGCCGATCGGCCCCATAGCGGTGCCGTCGGCGCGTTTGAGGGTGTTGAGGCAAAGCAGGTTCATGGTCCAGATGCGTTGGTTGGGGCCGCGGTCGAGGATGCGAACCGGCACGCCTCCCGTCTTGGCCGGCTCCGTGGGCAGCGAGGGCGCAACGGGTCGGCTGGGCGGCGGCAGGTTGGGCGGCGTGCCCCGAACCACCACCGGAATCGCCTGCTTGGGCCGCTTCATCTGATACGACCCCGGCTCGACGAAGTAGCCGGTGCCGTCCAGAACGACCTGGCAGTCATAGCCGAGTGTCGGCATGGGCTCGGATGGTAACGAGATGGGTCATGGAAAGAGATCGTGCTCCTGGCTGCCGGTGTCTCTTACTCGAAGCGGTCGACGCAAGCTAGGAGAGTGCAGGCACTATGGGGAATCGACGCCGTGCGGGGCCCGGGCTCGACTGAAGACCGGTGGTGAGAGCCCTCGCCGACAGAGCGGACCAGCGTGCTACGGCGTGCTGTTTCACGTGAAACAGATGAGCACCACGTCGGGCCGTCTGATCCAGATTCACGCTCCGGGCCGGCCTGCCAAGGCATTGGACACATCGGCAGGCGGGTTCGCCTGATGGCGGTCGTCAAGCCAAGCATGTTTTGCCCACCGTTCCCAGGGCCGGCTGGCCCGAACACGCCGAACATGTTGAGGGGACTGCGCGCTTGGGATGCGGACGTGCTTTTGCCGGGCGCCGTGCCCCGTCGGACGAATCTCCGCTTGGCCTGGCCAATGCCGGGCTGCCGAGTGCCGGTCCATCGCGGCGGTTCAGGGTCTCAACGCCCTGCTGGACCCGTTCCGCGCACACGCTCACTCGCCCAGCCGGTCGTAGGTCTGGGGCTCGTCCGGAAGGTCATAGCCGTGGATTCCGCGATCGATCATGGGGCCGACCGGGCGGCCGCCCGCGTTGGGCGCTCGCCGGTCCAGACCCACCGGCACCTCGGCATCCGCTCCCTGCGACGGTCGGGCCCGGTAATCCAGCGCGCCCAGATCATCTCCGCCGCTCGGCGTGGGTGCCGGCCGGGGACCTGCCGGCTCCGGAAACGTGGGGTGCTCCCCAACCATGGCGTTGGGGCCGGGTAAGTGAGCAGGCCGTATGACCGTTCGGTGGCCGACGTCTGCCGCCACGCCTAGATTCCCACCCGGTGGCCATACTGATAGCCGGCCGACTGCTCGTCGAGGCCGGGCTCCTGAGGATTGGCCGAGCCGCCCAGACCGCGCTCGCGGTCGCCCGCGGTGAATGTCGCGGGGTCGCCCCGGCGGTCGTCCGCAGGGCCTCCCGCCAGCGTGTCGATGACGAACATGTCCTGCCGTGGCCCGGCCGCCGAAACCTCGCCGCCGTAGCGGGGCGACGGCTCTTCGGCGTTGGGCATCAGCACCGCGAGCGTGACTGCGTAGGGGTCGCTATTCATGATGAATCTCCTTTACTGGAATCGGCCGCAGGTTCGGTCCCGATTCGCGGTCATCAGGGGAGCATAGGAGCAGATGTCGCATGGATCAAGGGGCGAAAGAGAGCACATGCGTGCTTACTACGCTCGACCTGCGAGCGTCCGATGCACGGCCGCGGACTCCAGAGAGAAGCCCATCCCGATGTCATCAAACTCAATTGAGAGATCGGCGGGACGGGTTATATCAGTCACTGTCACCGCCGAATCAGTCACTGTCACGGCCGATCAGCAGAGGGCCGCGAATGGCAGCAGTTACGTTTTTACAATTACGTGATTGCACAGGGAGGGCGCGGCGCGAAGGGAATGGTCAGACAATCCGAGCCCCAACGACCTGGCATCAGCATTGACGACAATTCCGCCACCATCGCCCATATCAAGCGACTGGTGTCCGACTTTGTCGAGGTTCGGAACTGGCAAGACTTCCACAACCCCAAGGACCTTGCCGCCGCGATTGCCGTGGAGGCGGCGGAGCTGCAGGAGCTACTGCTGTGGAAGTCCCCTGCCGAGGTCGTGGCCTACCTCAGCAAGTCGGAAGGCTTGGATGAGGTGCGGGCAGAGCTTGCCGACATTTTGATCCTTTGCTGCAGCCTAGCTAACCGCCTAGCGATCGACATCTCAGCCGCGTTGGTCCGGAAGCTCGCCGAGAACGAAGCTAAGTATCCGGTCGAGTGGGCCAGCGGACGGGCGGACAAGTACACTGCGCTCGGGGCCACAGCGCGGGACAGATGCACATGAAGCTCTTCGTGGGCAATACCGACCGATCGTGGTATGCATTCCTTAGGGACAACGGCCTAAGGGCTGAGGCCAATTTTTGGCGGCCGCGGGCTCAAGACAGGAACGTGAATGTAATCGAGCCGGGCGAGCTGTTCTTTTTCAGGCTCAAGCGACCCGTGTCTGCAATCGCAGGATTCGGTGTCTTTCGACACCACACTGTAGTGCCGCTATCGTTTGCCTGGGAAGCCTTCGGCATCGAGAACGGCTGCGCGTCCTTCGACGAACTGGTGAAAATGATAGCGGTTCACCACCCCGGCGAAGACGTCACGACCGGTGGCGACTGGCATATCGGTTGCACGGTAATCACTGACCTCGTCTTCTACCCCGAGAACGCTTGGCTAGATATGCCGATGGCGCCGGGTATCGTCAGGGGCAAGTCCTTCGATGTGCTTGACGAAGAGGGCAGCCGCATCTGGAACCATATGATCCAAACCACGGGCGCGCTTCCGGGGATGGCTGCCGCCCCCGATCCCTTCGAACTAGTCGTGCCGAGTCAAAGACCAACGGAGCTACGACCGGTACGGCTCCGAGAACAGCAGGGCCTGTTTCGAACCATGGTCGTCGATGCCTATGGCCGCCGATGTTGCGTGACGGGGGAACGAACGCTGCCCGTTATTGACGCTGCCCACATACAGCCCTACGTCAATCGCAACAGTAATGATGTGAAGAACGGGCTTGCCCTGCGGAAGGATATCCACAGCCTATTCGACCACGGATATGTGGCGGTCGATGACAGTTACCGGTTTCTAGTCAGTAACCGGATCGACCAACAGTGGCACAACGGGCGGATCTATTACGACCTGCAGGGCAAGCCGATACGTCTACCGGATCGGCCCGACCGCCTACCGAGTCTCGAAGCCCTGAGGTGGCATCGTCAGCACATCTTTCACGGATAACGTGACACACCCTCAGAGCAAGCCGTGACTGCGGAAGCTGAAAACCTCGTCGGCACCCACCACCAGATGATCGTGCAACTGCAGGTCGACAGTGGAGGCGACCAGTGACACAGATCGGGTGAGTATGCGATCTAGGTCAGACGGTTCAGCCATGCCCGACGGATGGTTGTGGGCAAGCACAACGTACGTGGCGCGATTCTTCAGTGCACCATTTACGATCTCTCGCGCACAAACCTCGACTCGATTGAAGCTTCCTCTTCCGATCTGCTCCTCGTAGATCATGTGTGCCCCCGCGTCCATGTAGAACGCCCACATTTCTTCAGCTGACCGAGGCGCAAGGCATGCACGCACGTAAGCGTGGAGGGCAGACGGGTCAGCGAAGCTGTCGGCTGCCGACGCTCTCTGCCGCAAGTAGTGCTCGCCCGCGAGTCGCAGAAGCGACAGATCTCTCGCCGTCTTGGGTCCGATTCCACGAACAGCCGCCAGTTCCTCGGGCGCTGCATCCATAACCTCACGGTATGAACCGAACCTCGTAACTAGCTCTTTGGCCAGCTCCTTCAGATCTCGCCGAGGTATGCAAAAGGCGAGGAGCAGCTCCACGACCTCATAGTCGTGAGCTCCATCGAAACCGCGCACCAAGAACTCTTCCCGCAGTCTTTCGCGGTGACCTTTCCAATGTGGCGCCTTCGAACGAGCTCTACCCATGGCCTTCAAGGCAACTGTACCAAGAGCCATCGCTAGTCGACGCTCTGACCCCTTTGTGCATTCCGACGATTGGAGTGTTCCGAGGCCCCCGGCTCGATGGCCGCCATGGGCTCCGCCGGCCGGTAGCCGGCCGTCGAGTCGATCACGAACCCCAGCTCTTGCCGCTCCGACCGCCGCTTGCGGCGGCTGATGCCCGGCTCGGTGAGCACCTGCGCCGGAGCTTCGGCCGGCGTCTCGAACGCGGCCTCGCCTCGTGCGAGCGCGCTGCTGCCGTCGCCCCAGCCGTAGGCCGGGTCACGTGGATCGTTCGTCGTCATGATTCCTCCAGAAGCGAGGGTGAATCGGTTGGTGTGTCGGCCAAATCCAGCTTCCGGCCTTCAGCCGGTCCGCGGTCCCTTTGCTGTGGATGGCCATGAGCCGCTGGGGGCTCGCATTGGTGACGGCGCGGATCTGCGGGCGGCCTGCCGTTCCGTGTGGTTCTCTGCGGTGGGGCTGGAGACCGGCCGGTTCGCCGGGTACCCCTGACCCCGGCAGAAGAGTGGGGATAGGATGGCGCATGCTGATTCATGCCCCAGAGCCGAACTCCTCATTGCTCCATCCTGCTGATCGGATTTGTCGCCCCCTGCGCCTACATCGTCGTCCGGGCCTTCCGGGCCGGCAGCCGCGCCGGATAGCACCGATCTCCTTTGCGACGGCCATAGCGCGTCGATCGATTCCAGCCGTGCCCGTGAGTGGGAATCCGTAGTGGGGTTTTCCTGGCTGGTTCTGCCCATTGCCCTCGTCGTGCTGGTCGGATTTGTCACCCTCTGCGCCTACGTCGTAGGCCGGGCGTTCCGGGCGGGCAGCCGCTCCCGAAACGATTGACCCTTCTAGCCCCCCGATGAGCCGCATGGCGAGGCCAATCGGCATATAGTTCACGGCGGATCCGGCTCGGGTCGCGGTCGCGGGACCATGGCTGAGCGTTGGCGGACGGGTCATTGGTTGTCTCCATGGTCCGGGTCCTGGTTGATGGTCGATGCCCCGTGCGGATAATGAGTGCCGAGGACACGGCCGGGAGCTTGAACATGGACCGACTCAGAAGGATTCCTCGATGGCTGATTCCGGTGATGATCGTCGAGGCGACGCTCAAGCTCATCGCCGCCATTCAGGCGGCCCGGAACCGTCAGTACACGTGGTGCGTCGCGTTGATCCTCGTCAATTCGGCCGGCGTTCTGCCGGTGCTCTATCTCTGGCGATTTCAGAAGCGAGCTTCCGCTCTGAGCTGAGGTGCCCCAGGCCGGCCTCGCCGACTGAGCCGGTGGGCGTTCCCCGGCCGCCGCTCGGATAAGAACAGCGCAGTCGTCGCCGGCTGACTCTCGCCCCACTGCAGCGCCTCCTCAGTTGTTGATCAGGTAGAAGCCGCGGTAGTCGACCACCGCGCCGCCGTACTCGTGGCGCACCTTGTACGAGATGACGTCCTGCGTGAAGTTGATGCCGTACAGCGGCTGGTCCTGGATGAACAGGACGGGATTGACCTGACCGCCCACGAAGCCGATCTCCACTGTGTCGATCACGCGCGGATCGGCGACCGCGGCGGCGAAGGTGGTGGTGGCGCCCAGGTTCGTGAAGCTGTTGAGCTGCGGCGCGACGATCGGCTCGGCGTAGCCCATCATCGGGTTGATGTCGTTGTTGGCGCCGCCCGGTAGGCCCGCCGACTTCAGGATCACCATGGCCGTGAACTCCAGGTCCGGTGGGACCAGAACGAACCGCGGCTTGAGACCGATCGGCTTGGATGCCGCATTCTGCTGCTTGCGCATGGCCACCACGGCCGTCTGCAGGGCCGCCGAGCTGAAGGCGGTGCCCGAGTTGGCGGTGCCGATGTTGCCCGAGGAGATCGCGGTGTTCGCGTGGTTGGTGGCGTCGAAAAGCTTGTGGGCGTCGTAGATGTTGCCGCCCGCGGGGTCCAGCAGCTGGTAGACGAACTCCGCCAGGGTGAAGGCCGCCGAGACGGCCAGCTTCTGGGGAATCTGCTTGATGGCGTAGAGGTCGTCGTTGATGATGGTCTCACGCGAGATCTGCACCAGGTTGCCCCGCTTGGTGGGCGTGTAGGTGGCATGCGTGTCGGCCAGCGTCAGCGTGGTGTAGGCGGCGTCCTCGTTGACCGTGGAGAGTGAGCCGAAGGCGCCCAGACGGATGCGGTCCTGCTGCTTGAAGTCCTTGATGGCCACCAGGTTGCTGAACTTCTGCCACTCCGACGGCCAGGCCTGATAGTCCTTGAGCAGCCGCTTGTTCATGGAGGTGCCCAGCAGGTAGGAGAAGGTGGAGGTGGTGACGTCGGCCTCTCGAAGCAGGTATTCCGCCTCGGTGAGCCGGCCCGCGGCCATTCGCGCCTGGACGTAGCCGCGCAGGCCGCTGGCATACACCTCCTGCAGAGGCCGGTCGACGCCGCCGATGCCGGAGATGTCCACGCCCGTCGCGGTGCGGAAGGCCTGCCTTATGCCGCCCAGGGCCGGAACCGCCCGCGCCTCCTCCGATTCGCACACGTCGAACAGCTTGTCGAACGCCGCCTGGAGCTGCTCGTACTCCGAGAGCCCCATGCGCCCGTCAAACGGCTTCTCGAACCCGTTGCCCGAGACGCGACCCGAGGCCGAGAGGCCGGCGAGGACCTCGCGCTCGTCGCCGATGTCCTCCTGGAGCTGCGCCTCTCCGAAGACCCGGCCGCCGTAGCGGCGGCGCAGACGCGCCTGGATGGGCTCGGGGAGGCCCGACGCGCGCAGACCATTTTCCAGCAGCCGCTGCGACTTCTCGAGGTCGCGTTCGCGTTTGATCTGCTCGAGCAGCTGGACGGCGCTGGCGCCGGGGTCGGACGGCGTGGCCGGCGAGGGAGACAGCGCCTCCTTGACGTGACTCAGCTCTCGGGCGGCGGCGTCACGCTCGGCCAGCACGCGCTGAAGCTGTTCGGCGATGTCCGCGGGCGGCTCGTCCTCGCGCAGATGGGTGGCGCCGGCGGGAACGGGAGTGTCCGCCGCGCCGGCTGATGGTGTGGTGCTCATATCGCTTCCTTCCATGGATTGCTGCCGGCTGCTCGCGGTGTGCCCGCCGGTCCGGCCCAGAACCCGCTCGGCCTGACGCCGGACCGACGCTTTCTCCTCGGGTGAGAGGTCGGATTGGTCGAGGCGCGCCAGGGCGGCGACCGCGTGGCCGTGCGCGCCCCGATGACCGGCCGGCGGGATGGGAAACCGGTAGTCGGTGGTGCCGTCGGGATGATGGCGGATGACGGTGGCGAAGCGGCGCCGCTCGTCGGCCGTGAGGCGGATACCGTCGGGCGGATGGGGCTCATCGTCGGCCATGCCGGTAGCGCCGGCTTCCGCGACCTCCGCCTGCTCGACCAGTCCCGAGCCGGGCGAAACGGCGATGACGTCGTTCCTCGCCCAAGCCCGCACGGCGTCAGGACCCTGTTCTTGACTCGACTGATGGTCTTTCGTATTCGTATGATGAGTTTTCGGACTGTTGCTATCGGAACATAGGTCGCCGGCGGGTGGTACGGCGCGATCCAAAGCGCCTGCCTCCTCCATGGCTCCGTTCGGCAAAGGGCTCCCGACGGCGTGAGCTCCCGTCGCGATGCGCTCCTCGGAGCCCGCCGCGCCTGATACCTCATCGCTCTCTAGGGCGCCGTCGCCCGCTGCTTCCCCGGCGACGATCCGGTCCAGCGAGCCGCCGGCCGCGGGACGGGTCACCACGTCGATTGAGTTGACCTTGCGGATCGCCTGAACCAGGCGCACCTTCCGGCCGGCGACCTCGGCATTGGTGGCCTCGCCGAGGGCGTCGATCGAGAGGCCGCAGATGGCCGGCTGCCGCTGCGACTCGCGGATGATGCCCCAGAGCCAGTCGTGCCCGGGCAGCAGATGGAAGTCGGCGCGAAGCCGTCCACCGCCCGGGCCGGGATCGAACCGTGGCCGTCGGTAATAGCCCACCAGGTCGCGCACCGACCGCTCCCGCCGGTCCACCGGTCCGGTGTGGTCGGCAAAGGCGCGGGCGCCGTCGAACAGCGGCGCGGCGTCCCGCAGCAGCTCGGCGGCGTAATGGTTGCCGTTGCTGGAGGTGCCGGCCCGAATCACCGTCACCTCGACCACGTGGCCGCCCGCGCCCTCGGCGCCGTCCGCGGGCCGCGCGTCGAAATCCTCGACGATCTCCCGCAGCGTCTCGAGCCCCGTGCTCCCGTTTGCCGGCATGGCATCTCCCTTCGGCGCCGCTCCTGGCCGTCGCGCCGTTCGCTGGATCACAGCATGCTAGGGAGCAGCCGCGGCTCGGTCAAGGGGCCGGCAGAAGGGCTGCATTTCCGGCCAAGCGAGCGGTGCTGCGCCGGTCTGAAAAAGGCCCGACGTAGTCGAAGCGCGTGTCGCCGGAAAAGAAGGCCGAACGGGCCCCCGCCTCTGACCACTCATCGAAAGGGGAGGCTCCTGATCTGGGAATGTGGCCCAGGCTCGGTACGCCACTGACAGCGGACAGTCCACAAGGCGTACGCCGAAGCAGACACCGTGTACTATGAAGCCAGCATAAGCTGCCGTCGTCAGCTTTTGACGCAGGCTCGGCCGTCGGTGGTGGGATAGCTGTTCGTCGAGATACAGAGTTTGAGGGAGGGCTGGTACATGCAATCGACTATTTCGCGCTGTCTTTTCGTGGTCGTCGCCATCTCCGCATCACTCCTCACATGGATGGGGACCTCGGGAGGCGTGGCGCTTGCGCGAGACCCGGCGGTCACGGCGACAACGTCCATCGCTCCGTACTCGCCGGACATTCCCAATAGTGGCCGGATCAGCGCCCTGGCGGTCAGACCGAGTGACGACCGCCAGATTCTCGCCGCGTCGGAAACCGGCGGCCTCTTTGCCAGTGACGACGGCGGGACCAGCTGGTATCACAGGAATGATCTTGCCAGCACCTCGGTCCAAGACGTCAAGTTCGTCGGATCGCATGACCTGGTTGTCGCCTCAACCGCCCCCGACTTCGAGAGCGGCAGAGGCGGCGGCGGCATCTATACGGCGACCGGGCGCGATACCTTCGCTCGAGCCGACAACGTGTTTCCGGCCGCGGGCTCTTCCTGTCCCGAAAGACCGGCTGCGCACGGCATCGCGATCGAGCCCGGCACTCACGAGATCTACGTGGGGACCGACTGCGGCTACGCCTCCGCTGACGCGACGGTGACCTTTCACCATCACACCATTCCGGGGGCGTCGGATCAGGACATCGAAGACATGGCGGCGCTCGGGGGCGGGCACCTCATCGCCGGTGGCCCTTCCATGGGTGTGTGGTACTCGTCCGATAACGGCGCTCATTGGAACCAAGAGACCACGGGCATCGGAGACATTTCCGACATTCACGCTCTTGCCGCCGATCCCCGCGACAATGAGCATGCATTTGCCGTCAACAATGCCACGGATCTCTACCAAACCGCCGATGGCGGCAGGACCTGGCAGCAAATCACCGCCCCTGAGGGCGCGGCCTACTGCGGCGGTATTGCGAACGTCCATGCGGTTATGGAGTCCGGCGTCGAGAAGCTCTACTTCGGCAACCACTGCGACACCATGGTCGCCACCCTACAGCAGGACGGTACCTGGTCCTCATGGACCGCGCTGGAGGAGCTGCATCGCGACACCCGCGATTTGTCCTTCCACGTGGGGACCAACGCGCCCTATCTTCTGAGCTCGGACGGCGGAGTTCTGCGGGCGACCGACGACACCCACTTTAGCTGGGTCGGCGGACCGGCCCACGGGCTCGACGCCCTTCAGGTGACGGAAGTGTCCGGCCAGTATGTGCCTGGTCAGGTCGACCCCACGCTCTACTTCGCAACGCAGGACAACAGCGTCTGGGCAATGAACGGCAGCAGCACGACAACGGCCAACAGCGTGTGCTGCGAGGGCTTCTTCTTTGGGATGCCGAGAGTGGTGACCCCCTCGACGCACAATCGCATCAATTACACCGTCTGTTCGTATACGTGCCAGAACCAAATCTCCGATCCGGGACTCGCCTCGCCCAGCGCGTGGAACGACGCCGAGGCAGGTGTCGGCTCGCCCAGGTTCCTCTCTCCGTATCAATACGTCGAGGCAGTGAACAATGCGGGAGGATTCACTCAGGGTCTCCAATACACGTCCGACGAAGGGGCGCACTGGACACAAATCGCAAACATCCCCGAGCCGCTGTTTGGCCTGCCGCAGGTTTCGGGTGGGGCCGGCAATCCAACGCTCACGCAGCCGGTCTATATCGGCACCCGTGCCTCGGACGGTACCGCCATCGTTCAGCTCGCACGTGTCACCGATTTCAGCTCGGGGGGCACCGGCACGCTTCGGTACACGGCGCACTCCGGGTTTGGCAGCCTGGGCGTAACGCCGACGATGTTCGCCTGGTACGAGGTCTTCGCCGTCGATCCCACCGACTCAGCCCGAATCATCGCCGCCGACGTCTTTCATGGCGATGTGCGGGAGACCACGGACGGAGGGGACAGCTGGAGTGTCATCCCGGGAGCGACGGACCTGATTGGCCATTCCGGGACCTACGCCTTCAGTGAGCGAGTGAACAACAGATTGGTACCCAATGCCTCCGTCATCAGCTATTGCCCGGACAACACCAGCCGCGTGCTCATGGGTACTCATCGGGGCGGCGCCTATTTCTCGTATGACGGCGGCCAAACGTGGGTACCGGTCAGCCACTCCGATGCGCTCACGTACGGGACATCCGTCTTCTGGTTGAGTAACTGCGGCGCGGCCTACATGTCCACGTATGGTCGCGGTATCTTCCGGATCAATATGGCGCTTCATACCTCCACAATTCCGACGAGCGGCAACTGCGCGCCCGTCATCTGCCGGCTGCGCGAGATACTGCTCCAATACCATGCTCCCCCGCGGCCCGGATGTTTCATCACCGACGGCTACATCTCTCGTGTGGTGAGGCGGAGTGGCGGCAACGTGATCCACGTAACCCCGGGCAGCGTGGTGTCGTTCTATCGAAAGCGGCCTTCGAATCTGAAGGTGGTGGTCGACAAGGGGCTTGTGCAGCCGGAGAAGAACTACGAGTTTGCCGTCTTCTTCCGTCACCACAAGGTGGTCCGGACGCTGTCGGCCGGATCTCCGATACCTCTGTACCCCCAGGCGCAGGGGACCCTCGGCAAGGGGCTTGACCATCCCCGTCGGACACCGAAGGGCTCTATCCAGATCAGCTCGCCCGCCGTTGCCGACGGCACGGAGTTCCCGCTCATTCAGCCGGGCGGTGACCTCTCCATCAAGGCCTTCATTGCCCAGCCCTCGAACTATCCGGTCGTGTTGAGCATCGACGGCCTGGGAGTCGCCAAGGGTGAGCCGGGCGCCAAGGAGGTTGACTTCTTCCAGAAGCCTCAGACATGGCCCCAGGGCGCCCACGCGGTGGAGATCTACGCGGAAGCGCCCAAGGGCCGGCAGTACATTGCCGGTTCCCAGTTCTACGTGACGCACGGAGACAAGGACTAAGGTGGCTGCGGCGATCAGCCGCTGATGAGATGCGGCGGCCGGCCCAAGTAGCCGGCCGCCGCCACTCGCCTGCGGTACCGGCTCTCGTGGCTCTGAGCGACAGCCACCGAGAGCCGTTTCAATGTGAATCGATTGGCCGGTTAGGGTTCTCGCTCCCGGCACCCGAGGCCTTCCGTTATCAACTCCAACGGAGAGGGCGGGCGAAAGCGACACGCGTTCAGGCCCGGCCGCCCGCTCAGGCGCAGCGCTGCGTCTGCTCAGTGCGCCCGCCCCGCATGCATAATGTTCCCATCGACAACGCTCAGGAGGACAAAGGACATGCGATCAGTCATCCGCGCCCTGGCTCTCGGCTCTCTCATCGCCTGCTGCTTCGCCATCGCCGCGCCGTCCGCCGCGGGGGCGGCGCCCACCTACAGCATCAAGGCCATCATCCCTCCCGGCGGGCTCAGCTCGAACGCCGCCGACATCAACCCCGAGGGGAACGTCGCCGGTTCTGAAACGACGAGCAAGGGAAACCTCGGCTTCCTGTACTACGCCAAAACCGGCGCATACCGCGTGCTTCAGCCACCCAGCGGCGACAGCTCCGACAATGTCAACGGGCTCAACAAGGGCAACCACATGGCCGCAACCGGGTCGAGCGACGTCTCCGTCGCCCAGCCGTTCGAGGCGCATGTGCTGAAGAACAAAGCGGCGTGGGTCCCCGTCCCCACTCCCGGCTCAACCACGCCGCCGTTCTCCACGGCGCAGGACATCAACCCCCACGACAGCCTGGCCGTGAACATCTTGCAGCCCCAGTTCCTGAACCGCGCGGCCATCGCCACGCACCGCCTCCACAAGAAGTACGTCACCCATCTGGAGAACCTGGGTTCCGGCTTCAACATCTCCCACGCCAACGCCATCGACGAAGACGGCCGGGTGGCCGGCTGGCAGGGGACCCAAACGGACCCAACCGCGACCGTCTGGACACCCCAGGGGAAGCCCATTCTGCTCGACGGCTCGTCGGCGAACGACATCGCCGAGGGCAAGCAGGCCGGCGGAAGCGAGTCGGGCGGCACCGAGTGGGTGACCGTGGTCGGGGCCCAGGGCTCCGAGGTCGAGACACCCTGCGCGTGGCACGGCCGCTACGTCGCCGGCAAGCTGACCTTCGACCCCTGCAGCCCGCTCCCCGCGACATTCGGCAGGGCCTTGGGCATCAGCCCCGACGGCAAGCTCATCGTCGGGCAAACCCCTGCGAACGGCGCAACCCTGTGGATCGGCAGCAACGCCTACGACCTGAACTCGCTCATACCTTCGGGATCCGGCTGGCGCCTGATCAGCGCCGTCGCCGTCAATAGCCACGGCGATATCGTGGGCAACGGCCTCCTGAATGGCGTTTCCACCGGCTTTCTCCTGACACCCGGCTAGGGCTTGGAGCCGCTCTGTCCGTCTGGATCACTCACAGGCACGGAATCACCCGAAGGTTGACCGAACGAGGCGAGGGGCCGGGAGCTTTCCTCCCGGCCCTTTGCGGAAACCCGAGGCGTTATCCGCGAGAAGTGTGTCTTACGCCCCAGCCACGACGTCCAGGGGCTCTAGCCCCGGCTTCCGATGCAAATGACGCTGGAAGATAAAGATTAGATGAAGTCGGCCGCTCTAGCCGGAGGCCGCCGTCACCCCTGCGGCGGGACAGCAGTCCAGCGCGCGAAGACCGACGCGGGAACGCGCTTCACGGACGCTGAGTGTCTTGTGACCACGTCCACATCCTCCATAAAGGTCACACCCTTGGACTGATCGCGCCCGACAACCACAGCGAAGTGCTCCCCACCCGGCTCAAAGACTCCGGCGATTGGCGCCCCTGTCACGTGGACCGAACGAAGGTGACTCGTCTGGTCCAGGATTCGTACGATGTGAGGCATAGTCGCCGGACCCGGGAGCAGTGTCGCCACGAGTCCATGGCCGGCGACAAAAGGCGGCGGCACTGACCCAACGTCCTTGGGAAGCCACGAGGCGAGGACCGCCAGGGTCCGGGCAGGGCCGCGCGGCAGGCGCCACTCGGTAAGCGCCCATCGGTTCACTTGATCGTGGTTACTGGCCCCTCTCCAACGCCAGTAAAGGACCGCGTGCCCTCCGTAGGTCCATGTGAATCCCCCGTCGCTTCGAACATCGGGCGGTCGGCCGGGCCGAATAAGGTCTCCTCGGCGACCTGGTGGATGGATGACGGTGACCGCGCCGGGACGGTCGGCCGATGCGAAGCCTACCCAGAGAGGCCCGGCAGGATTCGGGCGCTTCTGGTGGGCACCTCCCTTAAGGAGATTGATTTGCCAAAGAAGGCGATGACCATGGGTCGACCAGGCATAGTCACTGTAGAGGTATCCGGTCGCTCCGGTACCAACCGTCTTCCTAACTCTCGTCCCCAGGCTGTAGACGCGCAGAAAGCCCTGGACGCCTGGGGTCCCGACTGGGTACTCCTCAGCCACTAGGTAGGCCAGATATTTCCCGTCGGCAGAAAACATCGGGCGGAACCCCTTTTCGATCACCATGCTTCTGCCTGTACTGAGGTTCACGAGGTGAATCCGGAAGTCGGGGTCATCGTAGGCAAGCCACCGCCGATCCGAGGACACGTCTAGACAGGTGCCGGCCCCCGGCGAAAAATAGGCCCGAAGAGGCCTCCAGAGTCGGGTAACAGTACCGTTCGTGCGGTGAAGCAGGAGTTTGATGCTTACCGAACGGCCGTGGGTGTCGACCCGGCCCAAAGCCGCGGCCGTCACAAGCCGACTACTCGGCGAGTGACTCCTGAGACCCGCGCGTTCCCATGCGGCGGACCCGAGAAGCAGGCAGCATGACAGAGTCAACCACCCTAACCGCAGGCAAGCTGCTTTCCGCCCATCACAGTCGGCCCTCGGCCGGTGAACTGCTTGACCAGCGTCCGTTAGTACGGAGCTTGCCGCGGTAGGCCGAATGTCCATGGGATGATCTCCTCGCGCGATGCGTTAGGTTCACGACACATAGGTCACAAAACTCCAGGGTGGCAATGCCCCAGGTCGGATCGAGAGACCACGCCCTTCGGTTCATTAAGTATATGCCTCCTCTAGCCGGCACCGCCGAGGTTAATCCAAACACGCCGGTGTGGATCAACCGCCGGCAGCTGAGCCACCGAACAATTGGACGGAACCAGACGAGGGCCGGGAGCTTTTGCTCCCGGCCCTTTGCGAAAAGCCCAGGCGCTATCCGCGAGAAGCGTGTCTTCCGCCGCAAGCACGACATCCAAAAACAATATGGCATCATAGGCGCAGGATGACGGCGGACGGGCAGGGCTACGACGAGGCTGCGGACGTGACGCCGGATACCGTGCCGCCCTCCTCGGATCAGCCACAGCCCGGGAACGGCGGCGAGGCGGGCACGCCGAACGAGCCGGGCGAGATCGCCAATCCCGCCCGCCAGGCGGAGAGCGCAACGCCGCCTGCCGGCCAGGAGCCGGAGACTGCCGAGCCCCGCAACCGGGCCGAGCGCCGGCAGCGCCGCTTCCATCAGGGCAACCGCCCCCCGTGGGATGAGACCCGTCACCGCAAACACTGATCTCACGGCATGCCCCACCGGAACAGGCGATACCGAGCGCCCGGCGACTCTCGCCCACACGCGTCTCCCCAACCGGCTCGCGAACCTCGCCGGCGCCGATCCTTCCACAGCCTCGCCGCGTCGCATCTCTGCGCGTACAGGCAGGCGTCGAGGATTCGGCCGTCCGGCGCCTCGCCGACCCCTCGACCCGGTCGCGGTTGAGCATGTCCCCGGCGTCTCGCACCTGTCACCGCCACCGTCGCCGCCACAGCGTCTTGACGCTCCCATGATCCCGCTGACCTCGAACACGACGTGGTGATCGCCGCGCCGCCGCGTCCCCGCGAGCTACGCGGCCGCCGGGCCGTCTGGCGCATCGCCGAGCCACTCGACCCGGCCGTGGTCCAGAACGTCCCCAGCGTCTCCCGCATGGTCGGCCATCTGCTCTTCCAGCGCGGCATCGCCGATCCCCAGGAGATGGCCACCTTTCTGAGTGGTCCGCCGCCCGAGCACGATCCCCGCCTGCTCCCGGACATCGAGGCCGCCGCCGAACGCATTCGCCGGGCCGCCCAAGAGCGCGAGCGCGTGGCCATCTGGGGCGACTTCGACTGCGACGGCCTCACCGCCTCCGCCATCCTGCAGGAGGCCTTCCGCATCCTGCACATCGAGCCCGTGGTGATCATCCCCACGCGTGACGACGGCCATGGCCCCTCCGGCGACCGCCTGCGCGAGCTGGCCGCTGGCGGCGTCACCCTGCTGGTCACGGCCGACTGCGGCATCGCCGACCTCGCGGCGCTCGCGGCCGGACAAGACGCCGGCCTCGATCTGATCGTCACCGACCACCACCAGCCGCATGCCGACGGTACCCTGCCGCCCGGCCTGGTGGTAAGCCCCACCCGCCGGGACGCCGCCTATCCCTTTCAGGGCCTGTCCGGCGCCGGCGTCGCCTACAAGCTGGCCCAGGTGCTCCTGGAATCACCCGATCGCTACCTCCAGCTCCTCGACCTGGCCGCCTTCGGCACCATCGCCGACGTCGTGCCCCTGCAGGATGAGAACCGGGCGCTGGTCATGGCCGGCCTGGAGGGCCTGCGCAGCACCCGGCGCTGCGGCCTGCGCGCGCTCTTCTCGGTCGCGGGCATCGAGCCCTCCCGGATCGACGCCGGCTCGGTGGGCTGGTATCTGGGCCCCCGCATCAACGCCGCGAACCGGATCGCCGACCCGGCCATCGCCTTCGAGCTGATCACCACCCTCGATGCCGTCCGGGCCCAGCGGCTGGCCGAGCAGCTCGACGCCCACAATGACCTGCGCCAGACGCAGGTCGCCGCCGCCGTCGAGGAGGCGGTGGAGATCATGGGCGCGCCGGCCGAGGCCACCGTCGACATCCGCGAGGGCCGCCGGCCGCCCATCGCCTGCGTCTCCGGCTCGTGGGGCCCCGGCATCTCCGGCCTGGTCGCCTCCAGCCTGGTGGAGCGCTACGGCGTGCCCGCGCTGGCCGCCTCGCCCCGCAAGGACGGCCGCATCTCCGCCAGTGGCCGCTCCATTCGGGGCGTCAACATCCTGGAGATCCTGGAGGCAGCCTCGGCGGACCGGCCCGAGGCGTTCCTGGGCTTCGGCGGTCACTCCATGGCCTGCGGCTTCATCACCACTCGCGAGCGGCTCCCGGAGGCATTCGCCGCCGTCGAGGCCGTGGCGCGATCAAGGGTGCCCGTCGACGACCTGGGCATCACCATGTCCATCGACGCGCAGGTGCGGCTGCACCAGCTCGACCTGCGGGCGGTGGAGCAGATCGAATCGCTGGCTCCCTACGGACAGGCGTTCCCCGAGCCTCGGTTCCTCGCCTGCGGCATCTATCTGCGGGGCCGGCGCCCCTTCGGCGCCGATGGACGACACCTCAAGATGACCGCCTGCTCCGGCGACCAGCGGGTCTCCGCCATCTGCTTCAGCTGCAGCCGCGAGCTGCGCGACTTTCCCGAGGACCAGCCGCTCGACCTGGCCATCGCTCTCGTGCGGGACGAGCGCAACGGCGCCAGCCGGCCGCAAATTCGCATCGAGGACTGGCGGCCGCACCAGGAGGACTGACCGCCGCTACCAGCCGCCGTCGTCGACGGTGGGCCCGGAGCGGATGATGCCGCCAAAGGCCGGTGGCCCCATGGCCCCCGCGGCCCGAACCGTGAGCGCCAGCGACATGACGAAGTCGTCATGCCCCGTGGCGGCCGGCGAGGAGAACTCCATCTCCTCCGAACCGCGCAGGCGGTAGCGAACCGAGCGCAGCTGCGCCCAGCATTCCCCGAGATCGGCATCACCCGGCGCTAGATAGAGCGATAGCCGGCCGGTCTCCACCGACGACAGCAGGCCGAAGCCCAGGTCGCTCTTGCTCTTTCCGGTGAAGACCACCGGGTCGAGCCGCGAGGGCAGCGACCGGTGAAGGAAGGAGGCCAGGCCGGCGCCCACACCGGTGGCGTCGACGCAGACGCGCGTCACCTGCCAGACGCTCTGGAGCAGCTCCATCATGCGGTGATACTGCTCCACGTGCGTCAGATCGCGCCACCGATAGTGCCGCACCACGCGGATGGCCGGCAGCCGCGAACCGGTCGCGGGATCGGACGGCCCCGTGTCGGCGATGGTTATCACCGTCTCGTCATGCTCGTTGAGTGCTCGGCCCACACGGCCCGCAGGCACCACCACCTGACCCGCGACATCCACGCCCGCCACGTATTGCCGGCCCAGCAGCGGGCCATCCAGCCGCGGGTGCCGACCCTGCATCCGCTCCAGGAGATGGGCCGGGAAGAGGCGGCCCACGGAGGAGATCGGCTCCAGCAGGTACTGAGTCTTGACGGTCGGGTGCTCGTGGCCCAGGCGCTCGATCTCGGCCTCCACGAACGCGCGGTAGGGCGGCGAGATGGACCCCAGGATCGGCCATGGCGCCTCGAAGTTCAGGCGCCGGTTGAGGCGGCCCTCCTGCTCCCGGTTATGGCGGCGCTGCTGCTCCAGGATGTTGTCCTCGTCCCAGGCCGTTCCGTACAGCACCGTGGTGGCGCGGGTGGTGGCCGCCATGGGCCGGAACTTCCGCCAGTACACGTCCTCGTCCACATCCTGCGCCTCGTCGACGGCCAGCAGGATGGACGCGGTCGAGCCCACCACGTTGGCGCTGGGATCGGCGGAGAGAAAGAGGATGCGGGCGTTGTCCATCTCGATGGCATGCCCATGGCGGCCCGTCCACCGGCCCTCGGAGAAGGGCGTGGCCAGCACCTCGCGCAGCCGGAGCATGGAGGTGAGGAGCTGGGGATGGAAGGTGGGCGCGGCCTTGACGATCTGGCCCCCGGACCCCGCGAAGCGATGTAGCAGGTAGGCCTCGAGCTGGGCGGCCAGCTCGTTCTTGCCCGACTGGCGGGCCATGAGGATGGTGAAGGTCCGGCCCTCGCCCCGCCGCACCGAATCCCATACCGCCTCCCCCGCCTCCAGCTGGTAGGGCCGGAGCATGCGCGGCGCGGCCAGACGCGAGAAGCCGGCCAGTGATGCCAGGGCGGGGTCGCCCTCGGGAGTGTCCATGGTCGTGCCACGATACCGGCACGGCCCCGGCCGTCAAGGGACTGCCGCTACGCCCAGCGCGCCGCCATCAGGCGCTGCCACTGCACCAGCGCCAGGATGAAGGTGATCAGCACCAGGACGTGCACGCCCGAGCACCATTCACAGTAGTGGTGTAGGCGCAGGGCCTCCACCGACAGCAGATACAGCACGAAGAGCAGGCCAAGAACCGCCCAGATGAGGTGCGCACCGGCGATGCGCAGCTGCGAGTAACGCAGCCGGCCGGAGGCGGCCAGCAGTGAGGCCGCTGCCAGGGCGCCCGACACCACGAACCAGCCGATGCCCGGAACGGTGATGGGAATGGACGTCGTGCCCACCACCGAGTAGGGGCTGCTGGTGACCAGGGCACAGTTGACGATGCCGTTGGTGGGGCAGGCCAGGGGCAGCTTGGCGTAATGGACCACGGTCAGGTAGGCCGAGATGCCGATGCCGACCACCGAGATGACCATGATGAGCCAGGGCAGCCAGACGGGCACCACCGGTCCCGCTGCGGCGGGCGGCTCGGCTGGTTCGGAGGCCGCCCGCGCCGGTTTCCGCTCCGGCGCGCGAACGGCGCTGCGGTTGGCCATCTAGAACTTCAGCTTGGCTTCGAGGGCCGGGATGGGCTTCGCGGAGCAGACCGACGCGGGCTTGTTGCCGTCGACCCGGCAGATACCGGCCGTGATCCAGTTGGCGTTCCCGAAGACCGCCCGGGCCTGGGGTGAGCCGGCATTCACCAGGCCGCCGGCAATCTGGGACCACGACAGCGCCGACGAGTAGGGGTCCGTGGTGTTGGCGTGGAGCGCCCCGTCGATGGCGATGCTGGGCAGATTACCCACCGCCTTGCCGTCCAGATAGAGAAAGGGGAAGCCCAGCGCCTGCGTGGAGTAGGGCTTCTTGTCGTAGCGGTTGATCACCGTCTGCTCCCGAGCCGTGGGCGTCTGGAGCGCGCGGCCGTTGCGGTCCTCAACCTCTCGGGCCGAGAACGCCAGGTAGGGGCTGGTGTAGCTCGCATGCCTGAAGGTGAAGGTGTTGGTGGAGGGAAAGACGTCGTTGGCCGTCGACTTCATCAGTCCCAGGCCCTTGAAGGTGCCGAAGCGGGAGAGCGCGGCGATCATGCCCCAGCGCTCCGCGGCGCAGTAGGGGCAGAACTCGGCGCCGTAGTAGAGCAGCTCCGGCTTGCCGCCCAGTGTGAAGGGCGTCTGCCGGCCCTTGATCTTGGTCCATGGGTTGGGGACGCCGCCGGATCCCACGGTCGCCAGCTCGCTCTGGCCGGGTGACGTCACGGCGGTCAGGATCGACTTGGGCACCGGCTTGTTGTCGAAGCTGCCGCCCGCGTTTGAGCTGCCGTTGTTGGAGACCACGATCGCCACGACCACCACGGCGATGACCAGCACGGCCGCTCCCAGGCCCCAGGGGCCGAGATACCAGGGGGTCGCCGGACGGCCTCGCTGGCTGGGTCTGCCGCCACGCCGCTGTCCGGCGCGCTGCTGCTGCCGCCGGGCCTGTCGAG
This sequence comes from Pseudomonadota bacterium, assembly GCA_021323865.1. Taxonomy (GTDB): domain Bacteria; phylum Chloroflexota; class UBA5177; order UBA5177; family JAJPKF01; genus JAJPKF01. The sequence continues at coordinate 189,477 of JAJPKF010000025.1, forward strand.
TTGCCATGCTGTTGTTCCTCTCCTTCGGGCCGGATAGGCCGGCCGCGCCTGGGCCGCTTGTCACATCTATTCTCACCCCTCAACCTGAGAAGGAGATTAAGCTTCGTCCGGCGCGCTGACCAAGGGTCGATCTGCGCCGGCCGCCGGTTCGCGCCTCGCGACCGTCAGCCGTCCGTCCTCCTTGCCCCCCAGGCTCATGCGCTAGGCTGACCCGTGATCGGCTCCTCCATGCTCACCTTTACCCGCGGCCGGAGCCGCTTCGTGGCCCGCGTGGCCGGCATCGCCGTTCACGACGGCCAGGTCCTCCTGCATCGCGAGGAGGGCTGGGACTTCTGGGTCCCGCCAGGTGGCCGCGTGGAGTTTTTCGAGACCAGCGGCGCCGCGCTGGAGCGGGAGATGCGGGAAGAGCTGGGCGTCGAGACCCGTGCCGGCCGGCTGATCTGGCTGGCGGAAAGCATGTTCACGTTCGGGGACACGGAGTTTCACGAGATCGGCATCTATCTGGAGCTGATCCTCCCGACCGAGCTGGCTCCGGAGCGCCGTCCGGCCTTCGACGGGCGTGAGGGCGACCGCGTCCTGCGCTTCCGCTGGTTCGCCTGCGACGAGCTGGACGACCTGGCCCTCTTCCCCACCTTCCTGCGTGCGGGGTTGAAGCGGCTGCCCGCCGTCCCTGAGCATGTATTGGACATCGACCGGCAGGGAGGCGGGCCACCCGCCCGGTGAGGCGGGATGAGCCAGGGCATGGACGAAACCGGGACCTCTGAGGTCCTCACCTTTCTCATCGCGGATCTGCGCGGCTACACCGCGTTCACCCAGCAACATGGGGACGAGCGGGCGGCGGCGCTGACCGAGGCCTTCGCGCGCATCGCCACGGAGGCCGTCGAGGCCCAGTCGGGCCGGCTGAAGGAGCTGCGCGGCGACGAGGCCATGGCCACCTTCACCTCCGCCCGCAAAGCCCTCCGGGCCGCCGTCGACCTGCAGGAACGGCTGGCGGCCGCGGCCGGCGAGGATCTGCCCCTGCGTGCCGGCATCGGCCTGGATGTTGGCGAGGCCATACCCGTTCGGGGCGGCTACCGGACCGGCGCCCTGAACCTGGCGGCCCGGCTCTGCAGCCTTGCCGGGCCGGGTGAGGTCCTGAGCAGCCAGGGAGTCGTCCATCTCGCCCGCCGGGTGGACGGCATCGAGTACCACGACCACGGCAGCGCGCCGCTGAAGGGGTTCGACAATCCCGTTCCCGTGATTCGGGTGACGCGCGCCGGCGCCGAGCCTGAGGCGCCCGCCTCCGGAGAGGAAGCCTCCGGACCGGCCCCTGAACGCCTGCCCATCGGCGGCTTCCTGGGCGCCCTGCCCGCCGCTGGCCTGGTCGCCCGCACCGCCGAGCTGCAGGAGATGACCGCCGCGCTCGTAGAGGCCGCCGCGGGCGCCGGCCGGCTGGTCTTCCTATCCGGCGAGGCCGGCGTGGGCAAGACCCGGCTGGCCCAGGAGGTGACGCTGGAGGCCCGCAACCGCGGCTTCCTGGTGGCCACCGGCCGCTCCTACGAGGCCCGCGAGACGGTCGCCTACTATCCCTTCCTGGAGGCCCTGAGCCGCCTGTACGTGGCCGCGCCGGCCGCCGTCCGCCAGACCATCCCCACGCGCTGGCCCTATCTGGCCCGTCTGCTGCCCGAAACCAGCCTGCCCGTTCCCGCGCGCTCCGACCAGCCCGAGGAGGACCAGGAGCGGCTCTTCTGGGCCGTCCATGGCTTCCTCCAGACCATTGCGGCCGAAACGCCGCTGGCCCTCTTCCTCGACGACCTCCACTGGGCCGACGGCTCCACGCTGCTGCTGCTCTCCCATCTGGCCCGGCAGATGCGCACGGCCCGTCTCTTCCTGCTGGCCACCTATCGCGACACCGATCTGCCCCGCCGGCACCTGCTGGCCTCCCTGGTCAACGATCTGGCTCGGGAACGGGTCGCCACGCGCATTGCCCTCCGGGGCCTCTCCGGGGACGAGACCGGCCGGCTGGTGGCGGCCAGCATCGGCGAGCCCGAGGTGTCGAGCGAGCTGGCCGATCTCCTGCACCGCCGCACCGAGGGCAACCCCTTCTTCATCGAGGAGGTGGTGCGCGCCCTCGTGGAGCACGGCGACGTCTACCGCACCGAGGGCGGCTGGGAGCGGCGGGATCTGGACCAGATCGAGATCCCCGAGACCATCCGTGCCGTGATCGAGCGCCGCGTGGCGCGTCTCGGAGAGGCCACGCAGGAGGTCCTGAGCGTGGCCGGCGTGCTGGGTCAGGAGTTCCGGTTTGAGGCCCTGGTGAGCATGCTCGACCCCGCACTGGACGCGGAGACGGCCATCGACGAGGCGTGTCAGGCGGACCTGATCCGGGAGTCGGGCGTGGACGTCTACGCCTTCAACCACGCGCTCACCCAGGCGGCCCTCTATGCCGGCCTGCCCGCGCGGCGCCAGCGCCGGCTGCATCTTGCCGCGGGCGAGACCCTCATTGCCCTCGCGGGCGAGGGTCGGTCGCAGGCCGCCGCCGAGATCGCCTGGCACTTCCTCCAGGGCGGCGACACAGCTCGCGCGCTGGAGTACTCACTCCTGGCCGGCGACGCCTCTCTGGAGATGCTGGCCTACGGCGAGGCCGACCGCCACTTCGAGACGGCTGCGCGGCTGGCCCGGGAGGCCGGCGGGGCGGCGGAACGCTCGCGTGCGTTGGAGGGCCGCGCCCAGGCGCTGCACATGCTCTCCCGCTACGAGGAGGCCATCAGGCTCTGGCGTGAGGTGCTGGCGCTGCCCGGGGGCGATCGGGAGACGCGCCTGCGGGCGACCGCGTCCCTGGCCCGCGACCTCCGGCTCCAGGGCGACGCCCAGGCGGGCATCGACGCCGTCCGTCCGGTGTTGGAGGCGGAGGCAGGAGCCGAGCCGTCGGCCGGATTGGCTTCCCTCTACTCGGCCCTGGCGGAGATTCTGTGGTCGACGGGCGACTGCGAGGAGTGCCTGACGGCCGCCGAGCGCGCCGCCGCCATCGCCCGCGAGGTCGGCGAGGGCCACATCCTCGCAGAGGCCGAGGTGCGGCGCGGCACCGTCCTGATGGACCTCGGCCGCATGGAGGAATCCATCACCGTGCTGCGCGCCGCCCTGGAGCTGGCCGAATCGCTGGGCGATCACCCGGTCGTGAACCGGGCCACCAACAATGTGGGCGCCTACTACGTCCAGGTGGGCGAGATGGGCCCTGCCGAGGTGTATGCCCGGCGGGCCCTGGACATGACCGAGCAGGCCAATACGCCCGGCCCGACGGTCTTCGCGCTGGCCAATCTGGGCGGGATCCTGGCCGTTGCGGGCCGCTTCGAGGAGGCCGAGCGATATCTCGCCCGCAGTGAGGAGATGAACCGGACGCTGCCCGCTTCCTGGACCAGCGCCGAGCCGCTGGCCACACGAGGCATGCTGCGGCTGATGGAGGGCCGCCTGGAGGAGGCCGAGGCCAAGCTGCGTGAGGGCTACGACGCCTCCATGAACGTCCGCAACCGGGAGGCGCTCTACTCCGCCGCCAGCCTGTTGGGGCTGATCGAGACCTGGGCCGGCCGCCCCGACCAGGCCATCGAGCGGCTCCAGGCATGCGTGGCCGAGGCCGGCGACGACGTCTCGCGGCAGCTCTGGCTGCGCTGGTCGCTGGCGCTGGCTCGCCTGGAGGTCGGCGAGGGTGAGAGGGCCTTGGAGATCTCCGCCGCCGGTCTGCGTGATGCCGATGCCCTGCACAACGGCTTCGTCGTGGGGCTCACGCTCTGGGCCGAGGCGGTCATCCTACGACGGTTGCAGCGGTGGGACGAGTGCCGCACGCTCCTCGACCGCGGCCTGCCCCTCAGCCGTTCCATGCCCTTCCCCTGGCTCGAGGGCCTTCTCCTGTTGGAGCAAGGGCGCCTGCCATCCTCCCAGGAGGAGAGCCGCGAGGCCTTCTCCGCGGCGCTGGCGGTGTTCACGCGCCTCGGCTGCCGCACCTATCCCGATTGGGCCCGTGCGGCGCTGGACGCGCTCGAAGCGGGCCATTGATATCCTGGTGCCATGAGCAACGCCTACCACTTTGTCACCGTGTGGCGGGTGGCCGGTACCACGGCGGAGGTGCGCGACGTGCTGGCCGACGCCGATGGCCTGGCCCGCTGGTGGCCCTCCGTCTATCTGACGGTGACCCAGCTCGAAAAGGGCGCCGACGACGGCACCGGATCGGTCATCGACCTCTACACCAAGGGCTGGCTGCCCTACACGCTGCGCTGGACCTTCACCGTCACCGAGCCCATCACCGAAGAGGGGTTCGCCATCTCGGCGCGCGGCGATTTCGTGGGCACGGGACGCTGGACCTTCCGCCAGGACGGCCCCGAGGTGGTGGTGACCTACGACTGGCGAATCGAGGCCGAGAAGCCGCTGCTGCGCCGCCTCACCTGGCTCCTGCGGCCGGTGTTCGCGGCCAACCATCGCTGGGCCATGGCTCGCGGCGAGGAGAGTCTGCGCCTGGAGCTTCGCCGGCGACGCGCCCCCGATGAGGCCGCCCGCGCCGCCATCCCGCCGCCACCTGGGCCCACCTTTGCCCGGCTCGTCCGTCGGTAGGGTCCCTCTCGGGCCGTTCGAACCCGCGGTTCGTCAGAGGGCCTGATCCAGGATTGGGCCGCAGCCCGGCCCAGGGATCGCTATGCTTTCCGCCGCTCGCGCCGTGTCTCGCGGGCGATGTTGCGCAGCACCCGCACATAGGTCCGCCGGAAGAAGCGGCTGCCCCCGTTCAGGCTGGCGCTGAAGAGCAGGAACAGGCCGGCCAGGCCCCGAAAATCGCGCTCCATGTGCACCCGCACCAGCGAGCCGCCGTCCGCCCTGGCCGAGACCCGCACGTCGGTGATGCCGCCGGGGGCCGAGACGTTGGAGTCCTCGATCACCGACCAGATCCGCCCCTCGGGCGACCACGTGTAGCGCTCGACGCTGAAGAACGGGCCCGTGCCCTCCCGCACCCGGGCCCAGGCATCGCCGCGCTCCAGCACCGAGTAGGTGCCGGCGCTGAGGTTGGAGAAGTAGCGCGGGCGGCGATCGGAGAAGTCGGTCAGCGCCTCCAGCACCTGGCCGCATGACAGCGGCGACTCGACGCTGAAGTCATACCGTCGGACGATCATTGGCTTGATGCTAGCAGGCTAGTGGAACGCGATCGCCGGCTCCAGCTCCAGGAAGCGGGCGATGCGCTCCGCCGCTGCAGCCGCCCGTCGTCGTTTCGCGACGTTCAAGCGTCCAAACGGCTCGATCTCCACCCGCAATCGCCTGCCGGCCTTGCGATGCGTCCATACCCCGGCAATGCGGCCGCCGTCGCAGATAATGGGCGAGACCCAACCCGCCGTGCGAAACACCCGATCCTTGAGCCCCCGCGCCGGGAGCAGCGCCTCGGCATGCGGGCTCAGATGGAGCGTATAGGGATCAAACCCGCCCAGCAGGAGCAGATCGTCGACCGGGGTCAGAGCTGTGAGCGTCTCCAGGTCGGCCGTGAGCACCCAGAGCCGGCGGCCTTCGACGAGGATCGGTGTGAGCTGTGAGCCCATGGCCGCAAAGATCTCGCGCCCCTCGGTGATCTGGCCGCCCCACCAGCGCGCGAACTCGGCATGGGTCGCGGGTCCATAGGCGCGCAGAAAGCGGCGGGCCACCTCGGCGACCGCCTGATCCTCGGGCGGTCGCGATCCCAGCTCCGGGCGCGTGAAGGTGACGTTCCGGCCTCGGTTCGGCCCAAAGCAGAGATGCCCCCGATAGGAGGCGGGCTTGAGCAGCCCACCCCAGCCCGACGCCAGCCGCTCGGCGAGATGGGACTTGCCCGTACGGGCGATGATCTCCCGGCTCAGCTCCTCGCGGGTCAGGCAGCGACCGTCGAGGGCCCCGGCGACGGCCTCGACCACCTGCTCCACATCCGAGGCAGTGATGCCATAGAAGCGCATCCAGGCCTCACGGAGGTAGTGACGGCGCGAGCCGAGCGCGGCCGCCCACAGTCCCATCTCGTCTGCCGGAAAGAGGTGCAGGGTGCCGCGCATCGCCCACAGCTTGATCAGCGAGCGGTCGCGCCACAGTGCGGTCCCCACCGTCTCACGATCGACGCCCTCCGAGCGCAGGAAGAGGCTCATCTCCGCGCACGAGAGCACCTGGGCCTGAACGCCGGCCAGATCGCGCGCCGCCTCGACGATCGACGGCGCCGGCTCCAGCAGATGCTGCCGGCGCAGTCGGAACGCCGACACCTGACCCCAGGAGAATTCCGCGGCCGGCGGCGGCATCTTTAGGGGCATGGGTTCAAGGTCAATGGGCCGGCGTCAGGCCAGCCGTAAGAGAAGCCCTGCCGGCTGTGTACCGGCCTTCAGCCGGCGGCCGCATCTTCAGCGCTGGGTTCAGGGTCATTGGGCAGCCCCCTGCTGGGGCAGCGAGAGGAGCGCTGCCGCTGCGTATCCCCGGCCGGCCGCCGGCCGCGTGTTGAGCGGCATGCGTTCGAGCTCCGAGGAATGATCGGCCGGGCCCCTGAGAGGAGCCAGGCCGCTGCGTACCGGCGGTGAGCCGGCGGCCGCATCTTCAGGGGCGTGGGTTCAGGGCATCGTGCGGACCGGACTGGGCGGTCAAAGGAGACCCTACCGGCTGGGTTCCAGCGTTCAGCCAGCGTCCGCACCCTTAGTGCCATGCGTGCAAGCTCACGGAGAGAGATGATCGGCCCGGCCCTGAGAGGAGCCAGGCCGCTGTGTACCGGCGGTCAGCCGCTGGCCGCACCGTGAGTGGCATGCGTGCAAGCTCATCGGGAGATGATCGGCCCGGCCCTGAGAGGATCCATGCCGCCGGCATACCCGTCAATCTCCACTCAATGCTCCGTGGCAGGCCGCACGGGGCCCGCGACGCCCGCACTACGAGAGGACCGTGATGAGCAGCCGCCGGCGCCGCGGCCCGTCGAACTCACAAAAGAAGATCCCTTGCCACGTCCCCAAGGTCAGACGCCCTTCCCGGACGGGGACCATCGCCGAGAGACCCATGAGACTCGCCTTCAGGTGGGCTGCCGAGTTGCCCTCGGCGTGCCGGTAGGCCGGGTCGTGGCGCGCGACCGTTCGGTCAAGCGCGTGAAGCATGTCGCGCCGGACATCCGGATCGGCGTGCTCATTCACGGTGATGCCGGCGGTCGTGTGCGGCGACGACACCCAGCAGATACCGTCGGAGACGCCCAGGCCGGCAAGCGAGGATGCCACCTCTTCGGTGATGTCGACCAGCTCCTCGGCGGCGTGGGTCTGCAGCTCGATGACGGCCGTTTGCGGCATGCTCACCTCCGTGGCAGGGCCAAGCCATTGTCGAAGATCGCGCGCTGGCAGTAGCATGGGCCGTTGCCTGACCGGAGGAGGTGAAGGATGTTCTTCCAGCAGGTCGTGCACTCCGATCTGGGCTGTGCCTCCTACGTTGTCGGCTCGTCCGGGTCGGGCGAGTGTGCCGTGGTGGATCCCCGCTGGGAAATCGAGCCCTATCTGGAGATCGCGCAGTCGCAGGGCTTCCGGATCACGCGCGTCTTCGAAACCCACACCCACGCCGACCATGTCTCGGGGCACGGCCGGCTCGCGGCCGCCACGGGTGCCCGCATTCACGTCCACCGTGCCGCCGCCGTGGCCTATCCGCATGAGCCGCTGGAGGACGGGCAGATCGTGGAGATGGGCGAGGTGCGCATCCATGTCATCCATACCCCTGGCCACCGGCCCGAGCATGTCGCCCTGGCCGTGGAGGACACCGAGCGCGGCGCCGAGCCGTGGATCGTCCTGACCGGCGACAGCCTGCTGGTCGGCGACGTGGCCCGTCCCGACCTGGCCGTCGACGGCCGCGAGGGCGCGCGACTGCTCTTCCACAGCCTCCACGCCAAGCTCGCGGCCCTGCCCGAGTTCGCCGCCGTGTATCCGGCCCACGTCGCCGGCTCGCTCTGCGGCCGCGTCAACAGCAACGTCTCCAGCACCACGCTGGGCTACGAGCGCCGCTACAACGCCGCCTTCCGCCTCGAGGAGGAGGAGGGGTTCGTGCGCTTCATGAACGAGAACCTGCCCCAACGACCGCCCAACATGGGGCGCATCGTCGAGACCAATCGCGGGCCGCTCGTCGAGGGCGCGCAGCCCTCCCCACGGCTGACGCCCGAGCAGGCGGAGCGCCTGGGAGCGGACGGGTGCGTGCTCCTGGACGTCCGCGGCACCGACGACTACCTCCGCGGCCACGTGCAGGGCTCCATTCACGTTCCCGTCGACGGGGCGCAGTTCGGCACCCGAGTGGGCTTCGTGACGCCCATGGATCGCGGCATTGTGCTGGTCGTGGCCCGCGAGCAGGAGGCGTCCGCGGCGGCCAACGGCCTGCGAGCGGTCGCGTTTGACGACCTGCACGGTTACCTGTGCTTCGAGGACTGGCGGGCGGAACGGCCGGTGGCGTCGATCGCCTCCATGGAGGTCGACGAGCTGGCGGCCAGGCTGCAGAGCTCCGATGGCCTACGGGTATTGGACGTCCGCGAGCCGCACGAGTGGGACGAGGGCATCATCGAGGGCGCCCTGACCATCCCCTACCGGGAGGTCGGATCGGCCGACCTGTCGCCCAACGGCGCGGTCACGGCGGTCATCTGCAACTCCGGCGCGCGCAGCGCCATCGCCGCCAGCCTCCTGGAGCGCCGGGGCGCCGGCGAGGTGGTCAACGTCTCTGGCGGCATGTCCGGCTGGCAGGCGGCGGGCCTGCCGGTGAGCCGGCCCTAGCGAGACCGGCTAGCTGTGGCCGCCGCCTGCTCGGCCGGCTCTGAGGCCAGGGAAGGCACGTGGTGAGCGTGAGCCGGGTCGCGGCCGACGCCGGGCTTCAATGAGGCCCCGGCTTTCAGGCCAGGGAAGGGAAGTGACCAACTGCCCGTACACGATCATGTACCGGCTTCAATGAGGCCCCGGCTCTCAGGCCAGGGAAAGGTCTGGCACGGGTTTACTCTGCCCTACCCTGTGGGCGTGCTTCAATGAGGCCCCGGCTCTTGGGCCAGGGAAAGGCATGGTGCGACTACTACGGTGTGCCCGTCGATGACGCTTCAATGAGGCCCCCGGCTCTTGGGCCAGGGAAAGGTCGATTCGTTCGTGTCACTCGGACTAGGACTAGATAGCTTCAATGAGGCCCCGGCTCTTGGGCCAGGGAAAGGCCATGATTCTGTCCATGACTAAGTCGAACACCGGCGTGCTTCAATGAGGCCCCGGCTCTTGGGCCAGGGAAAGTGTCGACCGTCAGCCGGTCGGTGCGCACCACGCAATCGCTTCAATGAGGCCCCGGCTCTTGGGCCAGGGAGAGGACCCCAAGCTACCTGCCGTGCAGGTCACTGCTCCGCTTCAATGAGGCCCCGGCTCTTGGGCCAGGGAAAGATCGGGCGGCAATCCGAGCGCCGATGTGGTAGACACGCTTCAATGAGGCCCCGGCTCTTGGGCCAGGGAAAGGCGGCAACACCTGGGTCGCCATCGGAACGCTCAACCCGAGGCTTCAATGAGGCCCCGGCTCTTGGGCCAGGGAAAGGGCTGGGACGCCCAGATGCGCGTCACCTATCAGTCACCGCTTCAATGAGGCCCCGGCTCTTGGGCCAGGGAAAGGTTATTGAGCAACTGAAAAGGAAAATCCAGACGACACAGCTTCAATGAGGCCCCGGCTCTTGGGCCAGGGAAAGTCCCGGACAGCGGCTTGGCCGGCTACCGAACCCGCCCTCGCTTCAATGAGGCCCCGGCTCTTGGGCCAGGGAAAGGGTAGTCATGGACCACGATCTGCCCGGTCGCTTCGACGTGCTTCAATGAGGCCCCGGCTCTTGGGCCAGGGAAAGCCACCACCTCGACGTACGTGATCCAGCACAGCAACGAGCTTCAATGAGGCCCCGGCTCTTGGGCCAGGGAA
>JAJPKF010000028.1 GCA_021323865.1 Pseudomonadota bacterium
CGTGCTGCCCGAAAACTCGGCCCGCCGGGCTCGGGTCCATGCGGCGCTCACAGACGCGGCTCGCCTCCTGCTGACCTTCGAGCCGGCCGAGGCGGCCTCGGCCCGGCAACGCCTGCAGCCGGAGCTGAACGCCAGAGGAGGAGAGCCCTCGCTGGAGATCAGCGCGTGCGGCCAGGCGCACCTCGATCTTGCCTGGCTCTGGCCCATCCGCGAGACCATCCGCAAGGGCGGCCGGACCTTCGCCACCGCGTTGGCCCTAATGGACCGCTATCCCGAGTACGTCTTCGGGGCCAGCCAGCCGCAGCTCTACGCCTGGATGCGGGAGCGGTATCCGCGTCTCTCCGATCGGATTCGAGCGCGCATCGCCGAGGGTCGCTGGGAGCCGCAGGGGCGATGTGGGTCGAGGGGGACGTCAACCTCGCCGGCGGAGAAGCCATCGTTCGGCAGCTCCTCTACGGGATCCGGTACTACCGTGAGGAGCTGGGATACGAGGCGAACGTGGCCTGGCTTCCCGACAACTTCGGCTTTCCCGCGTCGCTGCCCCAGATACTCAGCCGGGCCGGCATCCACCATTTCCTCACCATCAAGCTGTCCTGGAACCTGATCAATCGCTTCCCGCGTCACAGCTTCTGGTGGGAGGGCATCGACGGCACTCGCGTCCTGGCGCACATGCCGCCCGAGGGGAATTACAACAGCCCCGCCCTGCCGCACAACGTCCGAAGGATCGAGGAGTCATACGCCGACAAGGAGGTCTCGCGCCACGCCATGCTGCTCTTCGGCGTGGGCGACGGCGGAGGCGGTCCGGGAGAGGAGCACCTGGAGCGGCTCCGGCGGCTGACCAATCTCGAGGGCGTACCCCCGGTGCGTCAGGAGCCGGCCTCGCGACTGTTCGAGCGCTTGGAGGCCGAGGCAGACGGGTTCGCCACCTGGACCGGCGAGCTGTACCTGGAGCGCCATCAGGGCACCTTCACCAGCCAGGCGCGCAGCAAGCGCCTCAACCGCCGGCTGGAGCTGGCCCTGCGAGAGCTGGATCTGACCGCTTCGATGGCTCAGGTGATGCCCGTCTCGTCCACCTATGCCTTTCCCCATCAACAGGTGGAGGCCATCTGGAAGGAGATGCTGCTCTACCAGTTCCACGACATCCTGCCCGGCTCATCCATCACCCGCGTCTACGACGAGTCGCTGCCGCGCTACGAGGCCCTGCTCGAGGAGGTCGAGAGCCTGACCCGATCGGCGACGCAGTCCCTGAACGGCGGCGGCGCACAAGCGTCTGTGTTCAATCCCCTCGGTTGGCAGCGAACCGAGTGGGTCCGGCATGGACACACCTGGTCGCTGGTGACCGCGCCGTCATTCAGTGTCGTGCCGCTCGATCAGGAGAGTCATCTGGGCACCGCGCCACCGCTCAAAGCCACTCCCGACCGTCTGGAGAACGATCTCCTGAGCGTCGCCCTCGACGGCTCCGGCGCTCTGTTGGCCGTTCGCGACCGTCAGCTCGGGCGGGAGGTGCTGACTGCCGGCGGTGCGGGCAACCGTCTGGCCGTCTATGCCGACTCCGGCCATGCCTGGGACTTTCCGGTCGACTACGACCGGGTCGCGCCCGATCGGCCGCGGCTAGAAGCCTCCACCGCGGAGGTCTGTGGTCCGCGGGCCGTCGTGCACCAGCGGTATCGGTACGGCGAATCGGTGATCGAGCAGGATGTCATACTAACCGCCGGAAACCGCCGCGTCGACTTCGTCACCCGGGTTGACTGGCGGGAATCGGGCCGCATGCTGCGCACCAGCTTCCCGGTAGCGATTCGTGCCGATCGGGTGACATGCGACATCCAGTTCGGGTCCGTTGCGCGACCGACGGTGCGCAACACCTCCTGGGACATCGCCAAGCGCGAGTTCTGCGCCCACAAATGGGTCGACCTTTCCCAGCCCGACTACGGCGTCGCACTCCTCAACGACTGCAAATACGGCCACCGGGTGGAGGACGGTGTCCTCGACCTCAACCTATTGCGCAGTCCCTCCTGGCCCGACGCGACCGCCGATCGCGCCCGGCACGAGTTCACGTATTCGCTCCTCCCACATCCCGGCGATCACCGGTCGGCCGGCGTCATCCGTGCCGGCTACGAGCTGAACGTGCCGCTCCGGGTCATCGCCGAAGGCCCGGCTCCGATCGATTCTCTGCTCTCGGTGGATGCCGAAAACGTGGTGGTGGAGACCGTCAAGCCGGCCGAGGAGGGCCAGGCCATCGTGGTTCGGCTCTATGAATCCTGGGGCGCCGATGCGTCCCTGCGGCTGAACCTGGGCTTCGACATTGAGACGGCCGCCCGCACCGATCTGCTGGAGCGGCCGCTCGAGCCCGCTGACCACCGGCAACGACAGGTCGACCTGCGGCTGGCGCCCTTCGAGATCGCCACCCTGCTGCTGGTTCCAAGCAGACGGGTCTAGGCGGCCAGGGCCTCCGGGTTGTCGACGCCGTAGGCCCGGTACCACGGTGAGGCGGCCTGCAGACACCGGTTGACGGCGTTGATGTTGCGCACCCCGGCCGTCTCGAGCCAGGAGCGAAACGCGTCCGCCCCCTGCTCCGCGTAGACGGGAATGCCGTCCTTCCAGGTCGCGCGCCCGCAGAGCACGCCCGCGAACCGCACCCCGGATTCGGCGGCCAGCTCCAGCGACTCCGTGAACTCCGCGTTGCTCACCCCGGCGCTGAGGTAGATGAAGGGCTTCCCCGCCACCTCCGCGGCCTCCCGGAAGCGCTCCATGGCCTCCTGCCGGCTGTAGGCCGCCGTACCGCCGAAGGCTCGTGCGCCTTCCACGAACTTCAGGTTGACCGGTATCTCCACCTTCAGCACGTCGACGTGATAGTGCTCCTTCCCGAACTCACGCATACTGCCCGCCACGATCTGGGGCTTGCGGCGGGCGTACTCGAGGCCCTTCTCGTCCTCACCGCTCGGGTCGTAGCCCACGAACTCCAGGAAGAAGGGGATTCCCTCCGCCAGGCATTCGTCGCCGATGCGCTCGATGAAGGCATGCTTGATGTCGTTGATCTCCGGCTTCTCGAACGGCGTGTAGTAGATGAGCACCTTGACCGCGTCGGCGCCCGCGCCGTGGATGCGGCGAACCGATTGGTGCGGCAGCAGGTCGGGCAGCCGGCCGGGCTGGGTGTTGTCGTATCCCGATTCCTCGTAGGCCAGCAGCAGACCCGCGTTGGGCGCCCGCCGCTCGGCGGCCGGCAGCCCGTACTCGGGGTCCAGGAGGATGGCGCTGGCGTGCGGCGTCAGCACCTCGGTGACCAGCGATTTGAACTCCTCCATGTCGGAGGCCGAAACATCGCTCCCCCGCGCTGCTCCCAACGCCTTCTTCAAGGAGCCGCGCTGATCCATGGCCGCGGCGGCGATCACCCCCCGCTCGTCGGCCAGGTTCTGCAGGTGTCTGACCTTCCCGGCGGATAGCTTGCCCACGTCCACACCCCCTTCGTTCTCCCTCAATGCTAGCCGGACGGCCGTGGCGGCCGACCTGCCCACCGGTGCCTCCCTGAGCCGATCCGGCCGCCGACTAGACTCGTTCAGGAGGGCGTCATGGAGCTGGGCTACGTCTTTCCGCAGACCGAGATGGGACCGGGCCCGACGGATATCCGGCGGCTCGTGCGGGCGGTCGAGGATGCCGGCTACCATCACCTCGCCATCTACGACCACGTGCTCGGCGCCGACGTCAGCCGCCGCCCCGACTGGCGCGGGCCATACACCAGCGAGACGCCCTTCCACGAGGTGCTGGTGCTCTTCGGCTACTGCGCCGCGATAACGGAGCGCCTGCAGCTGGTCACGAGCATCCTGATCCTGCCCCAGCGACAGACGGCGTTGGTGGCCAAGCAGGCGGCCGAGATCGATCTGCTGAGCGGCGGACGCTTGCGACTGGGCGTCGGTCTGGGCTGGAACGACGTGGAATACCAGGCTCTGAACGAGGACTTCCATAATCGGGGCCGACGCATCGAGGAGCAGATCGACGTGCTCCGCAAACTCTGGACCGAGCCGGTCATCACCTACGAGGGCCGGTGGCACCGCATCGACGCGGCCGGCATCCAACCGCTTCCCGTGCAGCGGCCCATACCCATCTGGATGGGCGCGTACTCGGAGCCGGCGCTCAAGCGCGCCGCTCGAATCGCCGACGGCTGGTTCCCGCAGCTGCCGCCCGACGATCGCGGCCGGGAGGTCCTCGATCGGTTCCAGGAGTACGTGCGTGAGGCCGGTCGCCGCCCCGAGGACGTGCCCATCGAGGGCCGTCTGCAGTACGGCGACGGAGACCCCGAGCGCTGGCGGCGCGAGCTGCAGCTGTGGCGCGAGCGAGACGCCCGCTTCGTGAGCCTCGTCACCATGAACGCCGGCTTGCGAACCGTCGACCAGCACATCGAGGCGCTGGAGCGGTTCGTGCGCGTCGCGCAAGAGGGGTGATGCAGGCTCCTGGTCGCGCTTTGCTGGCCGGGCTCTTGGCGGTCGCCGCCTGGGCTACCGGCACCACCGCCCCATCCACATCCTGGGCGGTCGGTCTCCGAGCGGCCGGAACAGCGACTCAAGGGCCGGCCACCCTCTCGAGACTTCCCAGAGCTCTGAGCCATCACTTCGTTCAGCTCAGCATTGGCGGCCGCATCATCACCGACAGCGACGATGGCTTTCCTGGCGGCTACTACGGAAGCTTCGCGTGTGGTGTCGACCGGCGAGGACATGTGGTCTGCTGGGGCGACAACGACTACGCTGAGCTCGACGCCCCAGGAGGCCGGTTTCGCCAGGTCGCCGCCGCGGGCCTCTTCGCTTGCGGCATTCGGACATCGAGAGCGGCCCTCTGCTGGGGAGGGTTGACACGACCGGGCCTGTTCAAGCCACCGCCTCCCACCTACGCATTCAGACAGATTTCCGCCGGCAGGGACTTCGTCTGCGGGCTCCGCGTCAACGGTCGGGTCGCCTGTTGGGGCATCCTGACCTCTGGACGGCTGGGGCACGGGTTGGATCAGCCGCCGGCGGGCAGCTTCACCGCCATCAGCGCCGGCGACTTCTTTGTCTGCGGACTTCGGCAATCCGGGAGGGTGGTCTGCTGGGGCGGAAATCACTATGGACAGACCACCGCTCCGACCGGTCTGGGATTCACCAGGGTGGCCGCCGGCGGTTATTTTGCCTGTGCCACTCACAAGGGCGAACCGCCAACCTGTTGGGGCCACGACAATCGGGGACAGACGAAAGCCCCGGCCATCTCGCTCTCAAGCATCGGCGCCGGTCGAGACTATGCCTGCGGGCTGGATAGCCAGGGCAGCTTGCATTGCTGGGGCAACCGGCTCAGTCCAGTGGTGAGGGACATGCCTGCCATGAGGCTGCGAACGTTCGCAGCCGGCGACCGAATCGCCTGCGGAGTGACGCTCGCCGGTATGCCGGTCTGTTGGGGTGACGACGAATACGGGGAAAGCGTACCGCCCCGTCCGTTCTTTCAGGTTGAGGCCTCCAATGGCTCGGACTCCTCCAACTACACGGCCTGCGGCCTCCAGGGGCAGTCCCCCACGGGACAGCTCGTCTGCTGGGGAGCGGACTTCAATGGCATCGCGGAGCCGCCGGCCGGGCAGTTCCGGCAGGTGATCGTCGGCGATGTGTTTGCCTGCGGCCTGCGTAGCTCGGGAACGGCGACCTGCTGGGGTTGGGATGCGGAGGGGGATACGGAGGTGCCGGGCGGTCGGTTCATCCAGCTTTCTGCCGGCGAAATGGTGGGGTGCGGCATCCGCCCCAGCCGCAGGGTCATCTGCTGGGGCGACGACCGCTTTGGCCAGTCCAACCCCGTGAGCGGGCGATTCAGGCAAATCAGCGTGGGCATCGGCTTCAACTGTGGTGTCCGCACCGACCGTTCCGTGACCTGCTGGAACAACGTCGTGCGCGGTGACCCGCCGCCCAAAGGCTCCTTTTCGACGGTCACAGGGCAGTGGAACTTCGCCTGCGCCCTGACCACGAAGGGTCTGGCCCGCTGCTGGGGCGTGAACGAGACGGGCGCCAAGCATGCACCCGGTGGCAGGTTCACCGAGCTATCCGCGGGCACGGCGAGCGTCTGCGGTATCCGTCCCGGAGGCAAGGTGGTCTGCTGGGCACCGGAAACGGGGAACCCGGCCCCGGCTCCGAGCGGCCGGTACCACCAGATCAGCCTCGGCCTCATCAGCTGCGGGATCCGACTCGACGGCTCCGTCGACTGTTGGGGCGGCTATGATCCCACCTACGACGTGAGACTGCCTCCGCCGGAATAGGCCCGGCTCGATCGAGAGCGGCCTGGAGGGTTGCGGTCCCGCGCACCCGGATTCGGCCGCCGGCACGGTCCCCATACGAGTCTGTTGGCATCCGTGCCGCCCCAGGTCTCACAGCCGACGGGCAGCCGTTCAACGGACGAGACGTCAAGACCGTTGCCGAGAGCAATCAGTTTTTGCTCCGAGGACTTCCCGCCCTACCCACAGAACTCCGTTACTGGAGGCAGAACTCGTTGCCTTCGGGATCTGCCATGACCATCCACATCTCCCCCGGCTCCTCGTAGAGCCCGGTCCTGCTCGCGCCCAGACGCACGAGGCGATCGGCCTCGCGCTCGAGGGCGGCTCGCCGCTCCTCCGTGGAGACGTCACGACGGCCCACAACGTTGACGTCCAGGTGAACCCGATTCTTGGCCGACTTCGACTCCGGGACTCGCTGGAAGTAGATGCGGGGTCGGGCGCCGTCCGGGTCCACGATCGCCGATGCGTGACCGGTCATGTGCTGAAGGTTATTGGCCTCGAGCCACTTCTCCCAGGAATCGAAGCCCTCCGGCGGCGGCTGCACCTCATACCCCAGCGCCTGCGCCCAAAACTGGGCTAGCGCATCCGGATCACGCGCGTCGAAGGTGATCTGGATTTTGGGACCCGGCATGCTCATCCCTCCGACTTGGTCGTATGGTCATTCTCGCTGAGGTCGATGACGGCCGAGCCCTGGATGCGCCCGGCCTTTACCGCTTGGAGGGCCTCGTTGACCCGATCCAGGTCGAAGGTCTCAACCCGCGACCGAATGGGAATCTCCTTGGCCAGGCGCAGCAGCTCACAACCGTCCTCGCGCGTGTTGGCCGTGACACTGCGGACGCTGCGTTCATAGAAGAGGTCCCGCTCGTACACCAATCCGGGAATGTCGGAGAGATGGATCCCGGCCAGGGTCAGCGTCCCGCCCCGGTCGAGCGCCTGCAGCGCAACCGGAACCAGATCGCCCGCAGGTGCGAACAGGATCGCGCCATCGAGCCGCTTGGGGGGCGGATCGGTGGCGTCACCCACCCAGCAGGCGCCCATCTCCTGAGCCAGGCTTCGATGCCGCTCCCCGCGGGTGAGCACGTACACATCACAGCCCCAATGGCGGGCCACCTGAATGCTCACGTGGGCAGATGCCCCGAACCCAAACAAGCCCAGCCGCCCACCCGGCCGGATCTCAGACCGCTTCAGAGCCCGATAGCCGATGATTCCGGCACAGAGCAGCGGCGCGACCTGGGTCGCGGGAAGATCGTCGGGGACGCGATAGGCGAACTCGGCAGAGACCGCGGCCATTTCCGCGTAACCGCCGTCGTCGGTGTAGCCGGTGAACCGTGCGTTGGGACACAGGTTCTCCCGTCCGGAGCGACAGAACCGGCACGTTCCATCGACGTGACGAAGCCAGGCGATGCCAACCCGGTCGCCCTCCGAAAAGCCGGAGACGGACCGGCCCGTGTCCATCACCCGTCCCACGACCTGATGACCCGGAATGACGGGTCGCTTCGACGCCGGAAGATCACCCTCGATCACGTGGAGATCCGTCCGGCAGCAGGCGCAGGCTTCCACCCGCTGCAGAATGTCCCCGGGTCCCATGGGCGGCGAGGGCACCATTTCGATCTGCAGGGGCGCGGTCTCGATGGGCGCTTGCGCCCGCAGCACGGCCGCCCGCATGGCGCCTACTCCGGCCTCAGGAGGCTTCGCCGTCCTTGGGCTCGATCAGCTTCGCAAGAGAACGAAGGCCTCGCGACATCCGCGTTCGGGCAACGTCCGCCAGGACCGGCAGCACCTTTATCTCGGCCCCTCCGCCTCCTGACGAAGCCGGCTCGGAGTCCGGCCGCGGCGCGCCCGCGTTCTCGGATGCCTGGTTGCCGGCCGGAAGCGGCTCTCCGGCGATTCCCGCGGCCGCGTCGTTCTGCCGGGCCGTCAAGTTCCGCTCCAGGCAGGCGGCGAACTCCTTGATCAGGCGATTCGAGACATCCTGGATGAGATTGCGCCCGAACTGCGCCACACGCCCGGTGACGCTGATCTCGGAGCGGATCTGGACCGTCGTCCGCGAGGGGCTCTCCTCGACGAGCGTGGAGGTGATGGTGCCCGAAGCGCTGCCGCCACCGCGCGTATCGCTCCCCGCCGCCGTGAGCACCACGCGATGGGAGGCTGGGTCGACTTCGGTGAGATTCAGGGTGCCCTTATAGCTCACGGAGACGGCCCCAAGCTTGACCTTGACCGTTCCCCGGTACTCGCGATCTCCGATGACGTCGGTCAGCTCGGCGCCGGGCACACAGGGAGCGACCGCGCGCACGTCGAGCAGGTAGCTCCACACCGCCTCCAGGGGCGCGTCCACCGTGAAGGCGTTCGTCACTTCCATCCGGAACCTCCATGAGACGGCGATCTGCCGGCGCCCAAGACCGGGGGCCCCGGAGCTAGCTCCAACCGTCCTTCAACTCCACTCCAGTATCGTAGAGTTGTATTCTGGCCGTTTGACGGGGAACCAGCGAAATAGATACTCTTGCAGGGCGCAGGGGAGGTGCCGACTCCCGGCATGGGCCCGATTTGCGTGTGTTTGGATATCTCCGATGCTGAGTAGGATCGTCAAGGTGACGGCGATCTTGCTGGGGCTCGCGGTCATCGCCGCGGGCGTCGAGGCATACCGGCTCTATACCGGTATCGACTCGATCGTGAACCAGAAGGTCAACCGTCTGCCCGTCTGCAAGAAGGGCTACACCCTGGCCGCCGCCACGGTGACGGCCACGCCAACGACCACCGCGGGCAGCGCGCCGGGTGGCCACGCCAAGAAGCGTCCGCCACGGTGTGAGATCGATCCGCCCGTCAAGCTGCCGACGCTGGGCGGGAAGAACCGCATCAACATCCTGCTGCTGGGCAGCGACAACGACAAGAAGGGCATCGCCCTCCTCAGCCAGACGATGATGGTCATCACCGTCGACCCGGTCCACAAGACCGTGGGCATGCTGTCCATCCCCCGCGACTTTTGGGTGCCCATCCCGGGCGTCTACGGCTACCACAAGATCGACGCCGCCATGTCCTACGGCATCGCCGGCTCCTCCTCATCGAACTTCATCACCCGGTTCCGTGCCGGCGTCTCGCTGGCGATCGCCACCGTGGAAGATAATTTCCACATCCCCATCGACTACTACGCCTGGGTGGGCCTGCAGGGCTTCGTGAAGGTGGTGGACACGCTGGGCGGCGTGGTCATCGACGCCGAGCACCCCATCGTGGACGACACCTATCCCGACGACCTGACCGGCGGCAATCCATTTGCCTACACCCGCGTCTACATCCCGGCCGGTCCGCAGTATATGAACGGCTTCACGGCGCTGGAGTATGTGCGCTCACGGCACGCCGATCTGGTGGGAGACTTCGGCCGCGGCGCCCGGCAGGAACAGATGCTGCTGGGCATCCGGCGCAAGGCCGATTCGCTGGGCCTGACCAATCTGGCCACCATCGACTCGCTGGTCAACGAGATCGGCTCCTTTGTGCGCACCGACGTCGGCACCAGCCAGGTGCTGCCCATGTACAACTTCGCCAAGAACCTGAAGCTCAGCCAGATCCACCGAGTGGTGCTCTCGCCACCGCTCTACTCGAGCATCGGGACCGCGTCGGACGGGGAGTCCATCGTCAATCCCGACTGGACCACCATCATGCCGGTCGTGCACAGGATGTTCGCGCCGCCCTCCTCGATCCACTCCCACTCCACCAAGCGACCGAAGCTGCCCAAGACCATGAGCTACAGCCAGGCGCTGGCCCTGCTGGCGCGGGTGTCGGGGGCCCTGCCGCCCCACAGCCCCTTCAAGCAGGCCCCGCCCATACCCGTCAGGCTCTTCCATGGGCGCCTGTTCTTCGACCGGGGCGGCAACATCTTCTCCTACAACGGGCGGAATACGTACCAGATAACCCACACCTCGGGCGTCTCCGATCCGTCGCTCACCCCCAACGCGCGGACCCTCGTCTTTGCCCGGCGCTGGTCGCCCGTGGTCTCCGACATCACCCTCCTCGACCGGCGCACGGGCCGGCGCCTTCAGCTCACCCACGACCGCACCACCGACGGCAACGTCTCCGACAACCTGTGGGCGTACTACCCCGCTATCTCACCGGATGGACGCACCGTCGTCTACGCCTCCGACGCCTACAAGCTCACCAACGACCCCGACGGCGGCATCGACCTCGCCCTGTACAAGTACGACCGGACCACCGGCGTGACGACGCAGATGACCTTTCAGGGCACCAATGCCCTGTCGCTGGGCGCGGGTGGGGATGCCGACGTTCACTTCGACCCCGCGAATCCCAACCAAGTCATCTTCACGTCGTACTACTACTTGCCTAACGAGTCGGTGGGGTCGCGGCTGATGCTGCTCAATCTCACCACCGACAATGCCCTCCCGCTCACTCCCTTCGGCTGGCGCGTATCGGAGCCGGCCTGGCAGCCCAACGGCAATCACGTCGCCTATGTGCAGTCCCAGGGCGAGGGCACCCAGCTGCGAATCGCCTATTTCCACAACGGCGCGCTGCATGCGCACCGCTCCTGGCAGGTGGACTCAGGAATGATCTCCGAGCCGGCCTACTCACCCGACGGCCGCCATCTCGCCTACTTCAAGCTGGTGGGCAACGACTTCCAGATCTGGATCGCAGACCTCAAGAACGGCCTGCCCACGGGCAAGAAGCGTCAGGTCATCACGGGCTCCGGGCTGCTGGCCAGCTCGCCAATGGTCTGGACGCATTGAGCACATCCATCTCGCCGCAACAAGGAGCTTTGATGCACGCCGGTCGCCTCGTCGCCGCTACCGTACTCGCGCTCTCCCTGGGCGCGACCACCGTCTCGGCTGCTCAGCCGGCCGCTCATCCCAAGGTGACGCTCACCATCCTGATCAGCGGCTCGGGTCAGAAGGGTTGGGGCGTGGTCACGTTCAAGAAGAAGCACTGCTCCCTGACCGCCTGCGGCTTCCGGGTGCGGCCGGGCGTGTTGCTCCACCTGCGGGAGCGGCCGGCGAACCAGTCGAAGCACCCGTTCCGCTACTGGCAGCTGCCGGGCGGCAAGAAGGTGCACAAGAAGGCGGTGACCTTGAAGATTCGGAGAAACTCCGCGCTTAGTGCCGTGTACAGGAAGTAGGTTGGCCCGTCCTCGATTGGCGCCGGTTCGCGACCCGTGAAGGGCGGCATGACCTTCCGCTTCGGCGACTGACCACCAAGGGGCAACGCGACCAACACACCGGACCGTTTCACGACAGGAGCCATGGATGAGTCTCTCCGCCGGGCAAAGCCGGCGGCTACCGAAGGCAAGGGCCTTGAGCTTCATCAACCGAATCATCGACTTCTTCTGGTGGAATCGCGGGGACCGCGACGAGGAGCGGGCCTGGCAGAAGAGCGGATCCTATCCCGACGTGGTGCAAAGGGCCTACCACAAGCAGCGTGACTTCGACCGCGACGCCGCCAGGCTGCAGTCCATGGGCTATCGAATTGTTGGGGTCGAGAACCGCAGCGTGGTAGGGGGCGGCGTCATACCGGAAACAGCAACGGCGGCACGCCAGCTCATTTCGATTAAGTACGAGCGGCAGGCGAATAGGACCATGGCGCCCGGAGCAGAGCTGGCCAACGAATCTTCCACACCCCCGGATGAGAGCTGAGCTCCGCCCGACGCCCATCCCTTCCCGTCGCGTCGTCCGCGTTACTTCCTGTTCGCGCTACCTCGCTGGTCGAGTTGATTCTTCCCTCGATAGCGCGCTGAAGACGACCCGCAGATACATGTGGATCCGACCACCGTCGTTGCGGCCCGAGGCCATCTGTTTGGTGCGGGGGCGATTCGCTGCCCGATGGGCTTCACCCGGATTTGGTGGATCGGAGCTTGGAGCTGAACGGGCGCCTGAGCGGCTACTTCCCTGGGCCTCCGGACCGTGATGATGAACGTCGCAGCGCCGCCTCCTCTTTCTCGAGGCGGCGTAGCGCAAAGGCGCGCGCGTCCTCCCGGCTCTCGTGCGCCGGCGGCGGCGACTCGTCATCCCAGATGTTCATGCCGGAGTCCCAGACGTCGGCGTACCAGTGGCCGTAGCCGTCGGTGAAGGTGGTTATCGTCGAGCTGCTACGGGAGCCGGGCAGGACCTCACATCTCAGGTCCTGGGGCTGGAAGGGGTAAACCGCCGGTTCCTGTCCCTGCGCTTCGGTCCAACGTATGGCGGCGGCGAGTGCCTCCTGCGCCCTATCGAAGGGACCGACGTGGTCCGGTGCGTCGGCGGGCCCGGAGTCTATGGACCAAAACCACCGGGCTCTCCGGTCGGTTTCGAGCCCGACGGCCCACTGCCGGCCATAGATGTCCATCACCGTCTGGGTTGGCGCGAAGACTCCCTGGCCGCCGACCCACTCGCCCACCCCGAGGACCAGCTGCAGACTCCAAAATCTGACTAGGCTTAGGAGGTGCCGGAGGATGAGAAGCAGCCGCTCTCGCCGGTCAAGCACGTGGATGCCGTAGTCAGCGAGCATCCGCAAAACCTCTTCGCGATGCTGTGCCGGAATGCCGGCCGGATCCACGCCATCGCGGACATCCATGAAGTTAACTTGCCAGGGCTCGCCTGTCGAGGGGTCGTAGTCCAACAACGTCCATGTGACACCCGGGGCGTTGCGTGTGCCGTAGTCTTGAGGCTCCGAGGCGAGTTGGATCGTGATCACCCCGCTGTCCCTCCCCCTCGGAGCCCAGTAGCCAGCTACGTATGGGTAGCTCCCCTCACCTCTTGGCGAGGGCGGACCTGCCTCCTCCGTGTGGTTCGTCACGCGCTCAGTAGTCCGGATCCAGGAGCACGGTGTATATTTCGGCCAGGTCAGAATCGGGGCCCGAGCGCTCAACGACGACGTCCATTCTCCGGTCGCCGACACGGCGCTGCCACCGCATTCTCATGACGGCCTGACCCTTCTTGTACCCGTGCGCGTAGGTCATCCTTTCCTCCTTAAGGGTTCGTTCGCTGTTTTTCGGCTTGACGATACGTGGAAACAACCTGGCCCGCTTTTCACTCTGCTCGAGGCGGTGCTTCGAAAACCCTCGAATCCTCCAGTTAATCCTTAGCTTGCCCATGCGGCCGACCGCTTTCAGACGCAGCTTACCTTCCCGCATCCTTTGGCTCATCCTTCTGATGTTCCGCACCGCCTCCTCTGCCTCCCCCTCACCCTCGTCTGACGACTCTTCCGAATTCGGGCCATCCTCCGACCCGGGGCTGTTATCCCCGTCGCCGAGGCTGCCCCCGCAGCCGGGCTGGTTCATCACCGCCGCCCCGCCCGCGGGTGCGTCGTTGCAGGGGCCGAGCCCCGAAGGATCGACCAGCGACGGCGGGTCGTTCGCCGCATACGAGTACGGCTGGCCGGTCAGCCGCACCATCGGATCCGGACTGATGAACTGCCCCGAAGACGGGTCGTAGTAGCGGTTCACCAGGTACACCAGCCCGGTCGGGTCGGTATACCCGCCCGCGTAGCCCAGTGGCGTGTACCCGCTGAGGCCCCCGGTGCCTGCGGTCTGCCCCAGGCGCCATAGGACGTGACCGCCGATCCCGAGCCGGCAATGGCCCCTGACGCCGACACGATCCCGCGTATCGAGCCCAGACGATCGGCCATCAGGTAGCTGATCGCGCCGGCCGCCAGCGCCACCTGCTCGATGGGCCGCCCGTCGGGGCCGTCGATGAAGGCATAGTTTGAGTCGGTCAGCGGCAGGGGCGACGCCAGGCCCGCCCCCCAGACAAAGTTCTCGGTGACGCCTGACGTCGTCTCCGAGGTCCGCAATCAACAGAGCCTCGCACATACACCAACGACCCGGCATGTTGGGCTGGGGATAGGTCTCATTCCGCGGGCAGCCGAGCTCCTTGGTCGGCGTTCGTTAGACGCGGCGCACTCCGTTGTGTCCTCAGTCGCTCCCTGTCGCTGCGGCGGTCCCCACGCTCATTCGCCGGGGGATCGTGGGTCATCCAGAGACTCGCGCAGGCGCTGCCTGAGCCGGTGGGATGTCACACCTCGTGCGCGGACGCGCCTCGCCAGCGCAAAGCCCGCCCAGGCGCACAGGAGGTAGGCGGCGACCATTCCGGCCTGCTCGTCGAGCGGATACCGGCGGAACACCGTGGCGACGATTGCCGGGCCAAGAACGGCGGTGCCCGCCCGAACCCAAGTCCCGGGGCGGCGCGAGCCCGTTCGGCCCTGAGGGTCGGCGCGCGGTTTCGTCACTGCCACGGGCAAGACGAGCCGCATTGGGGGTACGCCAGCGTGTCGGACCTCTTCTTCGCACAGACGTATCTCCGATCGGTATGAATCTGCTCTCGGGCCGGCCGAGGCCGCGCGATTAGGCGCTCGCCATCCGGAGCAGCGTGTTGACCGTGTTCCAAACTGCGTGTGGTGGCGGCGACGGCGAGGCGGCGCTCCCGGAAGGCGTTGCCCAGCTTTGATCGGCCGTAGTCCTCGGTCGCGTCCCTCCAGCTGCTGACCTTATAGATGGAGGCCTCGTGCGCCCGCCCCTCATGGATGCGCTGACCGGCCCTCATTGCGGTCGCATGCCCCGAAGGTAGGTGACGGCGTCAACCCGAACCCCCTCGCCGCGTCCGACCAGTGGACGCAGGTGCTCTTCGAGCTTTCGGAATTCCGCCTCGTCGGTCCAAACGAACATGATCTCTTCTCGGTCGATCATGGTATAGGTTTCCCATCCGTACAAGAAGACATCCCAATCCAGTGGCTCCGACTTGGCGTCCGCCTCCAGCTGCAGATGAAGCTCACGAAAGCCGGCCAGCCAGGTGGGCATTGAGCATGAGGTCTCGCTCGTTCAGAGACATCACCCCGCTTTTCGGCTCGACCATCAGCGCGTTGTAGCGACCAATGACCTGACGGGCCAGCTC
Source organism: Pseudomonadota bacterium (assembly GCA_021323865.1). Lineage (GTDB taxonomy): Bacteria > Chloroflexota > UBA5177 > UBA5177 > JAJPKF01 > JAJPKF01. The sequence goes on from JAJPKF010000028.1 coordinate 15,136, forward strand.
CAAGACGGGCGTGGCGTCGTAGCCAAATAGTGTCAAGTCCTGGCCGGGTGGTCTGAGCCACCCCAGATGGGCTGCATCTTCCAGATCGGCTCGGCGATCGAAAACCGGCCACCCGGACGCAGCAGCCTGAAAACCTGCCGGAACCAGTCCTGCCGGTCCCGCTGGTCTACGGCCGCAGCATAGCCGGTCATCACGTCGAAGCTCTCGTATCCACAAGCTCGGACATGGTAGCAAACCGAAACCTCGTCTCCAGTCCGGCGTCCTGGGCAAACCAGCGGCAGCCGTCCAGGAACGGGCCCTCCTCCTCGCTGCGCTCTTCCTCGTCGCCCTCATCACTGCATGGCATCTCGGCGAATGTGACACCGCCGCCCTGGCCGGCTCTGTCCAGGGCCAGCGACCCGGTAAGCCCCTCTGGCCACCAGCCCATATCCAGCACCCGGTCGCCGGGAGAGATGGAGGCTCCCTCGATTACACGGTCTCCGATCGCTACGAGGCCCGGAACCAGCGCCGCCGTGACCTTCTCTTCCGTGGGACTCTCCCTCTTAAACCACTCGAGCCATCGGTCGGCGGCCGCCCCGTCTTGGAGTCGGTTCCTGCCGCGTCTCCGCTTATTGACTGACGCCATTAGTGCCGAGTCCCAGGCGCGCCCAAGGGTCGAGGCCGGGTCATTTGGAGCCCAGCTGATGCATCGTCAGTGGTCCCGCGTTCTTCCCGGCCGACACCCACGTTCCGGATTACCACAACCTTGTTGTCACGAATGAAGGATATCGAGTGTTTGTCAGCCTGGTAGTAGACTCGATTCGGGTCCCTCACTGTTCGCGCTACCCCCTGGTCGAGGCGATCCTTCCCTGGATAGCGCGCGGGACGCGACCCGCAGATACATGTGGATCCGACCAGCCCCCTAGTCAAGGACGCGGAACCCCTGATGACGCAGGATCGCCAGGACCCGCTCCCGCGCCGGTACGTCCACGAGCCTGACGCCGTCCTCGAGGCGATGGAGTTCCAGGCGGGTTGGGCAGCCGTCGGCTGATAGGTAGAGGAGACCGTGGCCCTCCGCCACGGGGACCGAGGTCGAGGATCGGCCCCTCGAGTACTCGATATCGGCGCCGATTGTGGGGCCGCACTTCAGATTGCGGCGCGTGATCCGCTCCAGCCATGGTCTGCTGGGATCAGACGCATCATCATCGACCACACGAAGCCCCATGCTCCGAAGGGTCGCGTTGACCTCGGATTCGCATGGCATTCCCACCGTGAGCACCGGAGTTTCGGCGGCCTGGGAAAGCTCTATGCGCAGCGCCTGCCCGTCGTAGCTGTACACTATCGCCTCCGTTCCATCGCCGACCACGTCCGTTGAGTACGCTGCCTCACCGTCGCGCAGGTGCAACGTGATGGCGTGCACGCCCTCACGGACGCCCGTCGTCACCCGGATATCGCAGACCGGCAGGTCCTCTTTGAGCGGCTGGTGGGTGAAGTCGATGCTGTCCCGCTCGACCTCGTGGCCACCAAAGAGCAGTCGCTCCGCCAGCTCCCGGCTGCAGGGAACGCCCCTGAGATTCGCCGGATAGGCAAAGAATTCCAGTTCGCATGCCCGGCCGTCATAGCTGTAATCGAGCCATACGTCCCCGTTCCACCCCGGCTCCTCCGCGTAACCGGGACGGTCGTCGTCAACACGCCGCATCGTCGCTCCGGTGCCCCAACCGTCCCACCGCTCAACGGAGGGGTTGGCCGGGGAGGCTTGCCACGAGCCCACCGCGCCCGGTTTTGGCGATATCTCAGTCATTTTCTGTCCAGGCCGCTAAAGACCCGGCCACCGGCATTTACGAGTAATCGTGCCCTACCTCGAACGAACTGGATGGTAAGGCGCTCCATGCCGTTTGCTTCATTCCGGCGAGTGTAGATCTCGACTCTGTCAGGGGTCCCCAGAAGGCGTTTGAACTCGGCAAGGCTCCTTATCCCTGCCTTCCTGAACAGATTCTCCCACCGTTCACGATTCGGCCCGCTATTCATATGCTCATCGATGCCACCGATCTCGACCCGACCCTCGCGAGCGATTTTCGATATCTGCTCCCGTTGCTCGAGGTTCGGTGTGCATTCGATCTGGCCCCATTTCTCAGTCGACACGCCATCCACGCCATGCAGCCTGCCAACCATTCGCCCTCCGACATCGAAGTACCGCAGGACACGCTGCTTAAACGATCGCCAGTTCGTCGAGGCCTTCTCAGCGCGCCGTTCCATGTCCCTGACCGCGTGTTCGTCCCCAGCAGCTGAGTCGGACTCCCCACCACCGCCGTCATCCGGCCCACCGGTCATGACGGGGCCGTTACCCTCCTCACCCGGGATATCTTCCAGCAGTCCCGAAGGATCGACCAGCGACGGCGGGTCGTTCGCCGCATACGAGTATGGCTGGCCGGTCAGCCGCACCATGGGATCCGGGCTGATGAACTGCCCGGAAGACGGGTCGTAGTAGCGGTTCACCAGGTACACCAGCCCGGTCGGGTCGGTATACCCGCCGGCGTAGCCCAGTGGCGTGTACCCGCTGAGGCCCCCCGGTGCCTGCGGTCTGCCCCAGGCGTCATAGGACGTGACCGCCGATCCCGAGCCGGCAATGGCCCCTGACGCCGACACGATCCCGCGTATCGAGCCCAGACGATCGGCCATCAGGTAGCTGATCGCGCCGCCCGACAGTGCCACCTGCTCGACGGGCGTCCCGTCGGGTCGGTCGATGAAGGCATAGTTCGAGTCGGTCAGGGGCAGCGGCGACCCACTCGCGACGTTCCACACGAAGCTCTGGGTGACGCCCGAGGCCGTCTCCGAGGCCCGCAATCCATCGCCGTTGTAGGCCGCTGAGGTCATGGTCGCCGTGGCGTTCTTGTAGTACGTCGCCTCGCCGGCCCCGTTCCAGGTCGCCGAGGCGATGTCCGACCCGCCCTGCGTCGATCCCGCCTTGGTCCGGTTGCCGTCGCCGTCGTACGTGTAGTAGCTCGTGGAGCCGGACAGGGTGGAAGAGGTCATCTCGCCCGCCTGGTCGTAGGCGGCGGTTGGCTGGCTGCCCTGACCGGCGGGGAGCGGAAGGGTGGTCAGGCTGCCAGAGGCGTCCTGGGTGTAGGTCGAGGCCGTGCCCGAGGCCGGCTGCATGGCCGTGATTCGCCCCTGAGCGTCGTAGGTGTACGTCGGGCTGGTCCCGGACGACCCCGGCGTGTCCGTCTCGGAGAGAAGGCTGCCGGAGGGAGCGTCCGCGTAAGAGAACCCGAGGAGAGTCGAGGACCCCTGCTTGAGGTTGATGGCCGAGGCGCTGTCCGTCGCGTCATAGGAGGTCGAGATCGTGTCCGGCGTCGTCGTGGGCAGCGAGATGGAGGACGGCAGCCCATCGGCCTGAGCGGCCTGTGCCTCAGCGCTTGACGAGCCGCCGTTGACGCTGGAGGACAGGATCAGCACCGAGCCGCCCGAGGCATGGGCCACGGGAGGGGAATAGGGAGGCAGGGAGCCGCCGCCCGCGGCTGCCGCGCCGAGCGGGACCGACGCCCCGAGAGCCAGGTACCGAGCGGCGACCAGCGCCGCGAGGATGCATGCCCGCACGCCGCCCTTCGACCGCGCGCCCCTATCCGCCTTGCCCTTCACCGACCCTCCCCCTCTCCCACAGCGCCGCCCAATTCGATGCGACAGTGTATACACGAGTGCCGGCCAACACCAAATCCGCGTGCTCCATCGTTTCGGCGCCTGGAAGCCCGCCCCGACTTGAGGGGCTCTCGGCGGATGTACGGACTGCTGCTCGCCGGTTCCCGGCTCGTCTTTGCGCCTCAACGACCGCGACGCCGCAAGGCTGCAGTCGATGGGCTATCGGGTAGTCGCGGTTGACCCCGAGGAGTACCAGACGATGCGGATGACCAGGGCCCAGATGAAGAGGTGAGCCAAAGCCCGCAGCCGGGCCCTCAACCGGAACCTGTCCTACACGCGCCGGATATCGCGTCCGCTGGGAAGGAGCCCGGAGGAAGGGCGTCTTGAGCGGCGGCTATCAACCAAAGAGAGGTCCCAATGGGCCTAGCGACGCGCGTGGTGTGAACCAGACCGTCCACCAAATCGTCGGCCGTCCATTCGCTGGAGTCTGCCGGCAATGCCTGTAATACTGCTGTAATCTTGACGGCTGACAATGACTCGTGGAGGCTTCCTCCAACTATTTCGACGAGAAGGTGAATCGATGTTGACGTTTCGGCGCGCGATCATCGGCAGCGTTCTAATCTGCAGCTTCCTCCTGGCCGGGCTGGGCTCCGTTTACGCGGCCCGGCCGGCGGCCTCGATGGACCATCTGACCGTGAAGGTCACCAAGACCGCCAAGGTGTGGGGCACCGTGACCGTCGACTACAAGCACAAGGGCAAGCTGAAGATGGTCGGCTCGTGCTCCAAGGCCAAGTGCACGTTCAAGGTCCCGCACATGGCCAAGCTGGTTCTGACTGAGAAGCCCAACACGCCGACCACCTGGCCCTTCAAGGACTGGAAGGTCACCAACGGCGGTAAGACCACTACGTCCAAGGCCAAGAAGCTGAAGTTTACGATCAGCGGCGGAAAGGCCACCGTCAAGGCGGTGTACGTGCTCAAGTAGCATTCACCCGTCGAAGGACGGAGGGTGGTTCTCGCGAACCGCCCTCCGTTCGTCTTTTCGGGACCCGCAGCGGCCAAACCCTCTAGCCTGGAAGAGAGTCATGACCACCACCTCCAGCCGCTCTCACCGCATCGGCGCGCCGGGAGATGCCCTCGACGGCATCGAGCTGACGGGCCATGGCGCCCGGCAAAAGCATGTCCGAGCGGCCAAGGGCGGTGGCATCGTCGAGGCGGTCGAGGCCGGTAGCCCGGCGGGCAGGCTGGGCATTCAGGCCGGCGATCGGGTCCTTTCCATCAACGGGCACCGCATCCGCGACGTCGTCGACTACCAGTACTACGCGGCCGACGCCGTCATATCCCTGGAGCTGGCCTCCTCGGGTGAGAGCGAGTCGCATACCGTACGGCTGGTCAAGGACAGCGGTCAGCCCCTGGGGATCTCCTTCACTCAGCCGACCTTCGGCCCCATCCGGGAGTGCAACAACCACTGCCCCTTCTGTTTCATCGATCAGCTGCCGGCCGAGATGCGGGCCAGCCTCTACATTCGCGACGACGATTATCGCTACTCATTCCTTTACGGCAACTTCGTTACCCTCACCAACCTGAACGAGCGTGACTGGGAGCGATTGGCCGAACAGCGGCTGAGCCCGCTCTACGTGTCCGTCCACGCCACCGATCCGGCCCTGCGACGGCTGCTCTTGGGCAATGACCGGGCTCCCGATATCCGTGCGCAGCTGGAGCGCCTCTTCGCCCTCGGCATCGACGTCCACACGCAGGTCGTCCTCTGCCCAGGTCTCAACGACGGTGACGCTCTGGACCAGACGGTGAGGGATCTCGCCGGTTACCATCCGCGGGTTCGATCCATCGGCGTGGTGCCCGTCGGGCTGACTCGCACTCCGGCCGAGATCCTGGCCGGGCCCGGCGCCTCCTGCAGCCGCATCCTTCCCAGCGCCGCGGATCTGAATCTGCGCCAGTTCGAGCCGCATGAGGCGCAAAGGGTCATCCACCAGACCCGGGCGTGGCAGCGGCTGTTCCGCCCTGCATTCGGCTCCTCCGTGGTCTATGCCTCCGACGAGCTGTACTTGCTGGCCGGCGCTCACGTGCCTCCGGCCGCAACCTATGACGGGTATCCGCAGTACGAGAATGGCATCGGCATGGTCCGGGACCTTCTCGACGACTGGCGTCGCACCCGTCGCCGGATTCGCGCCGGGCACGGGTCGCAGCATACACGACGATCCTTCAGTCTCGTGTGTGGCGAGCTGATCGCGCCTGTCCTGGAACCGATGATCGCCGAGTGGGCTCGCCTGCGTGGGGTAGCGGCGGAGCTGGTGGTGGTCGAGAATCGGTTCTTTGGTCCTCGGGTCAGAGTGTCGGGCCTGTTAACGGCCCGCGACATTCTGGGGGTTCGCTCCCGACTGCGAGGCGACGTGGTGGTGCTTCCCGAGGTGATGCTCGACAAGACCGGCAGCCGGCTGCTCGACAATGTGGGACCGGCCGAACTCGAGGGCCGTCTTGGTAAACCGGTGCGGTTCGCGGCCCAAATGAGCGGCCTCGACCTCCTTCTGGACGACGAGCGACTCGCCGCCTGAGTCAGGAGCCGTGTGGGGTTCCCCCATCATCTGATGGCGTCGGGATGCCGAAAAGTGGGGCGGCTGGAGGAGCTCCTCGAATGGGTCTCGGCCGTTTGGCAAGTCCCTAGCCGAAGGTCAGGCGGATGTCGAACTCGACGATCACCGAGGCATGTCTTTTGCAAGCCCCGAAGGGCTACAATTCCATAAACCGGGGGCGGGGTTGGTATGAGCGAGCACCGGCCGAAGATCGTAGCACGCTGCGTGGTGTGCCGGGGCGACATCTTCGACGGCGACGACCACGAGCTATGGGAGGGCGGCTACTACTGCCGTAAGCACAGCCTCGCCTACCTGAGGAGCCGAGCCGAGGAGTACCGCCGTCTGCTGGCGGAAGAGGAGTCTGGCGCCACGCGCTAACCCGCTTTCGACGCTCCCAAGTCGCCGGTCCGACCAAGGCCAGCGCGAACACAATGTCTGCCGCCGACCGTGCAGCCGGATGGTTACGCGGCCGGTCTCGAATTGGTGGGCAGGCCCCGCCAATGGCAGAACACGGCCGGCGGAAACCTGCCCCGCTCCACAGGAGTAGACCCTACCGTACGGTCAGTGTGAAGGCCCGACTTCCGACCCTCGCCTCTGTGTTCGAGTCGGTAACATACATCACCACCTGGTAGGTTCCTTTGGTCGAGGGTCTGCCGGTGATGCGGTGATGGCCGGCATCGAACGCCAAGCCAGGAGGCAGGCCGAGCACCATCCAGTGGTACGGCTTCTTGCCGCCGGTGGCAGTGAGCCCGGCCACATATGCCTTCCCCACGGTCGCGGTGGTCGTGCCCTTAAGGCTCAGCTTGAGACCGGTAGCGCGAGTACGACCCAGCGCGTCCACCTGCGGGTGACCCGAGGCGCCCGGAGCGCCGGCGCTGCCGCTGTTGCCGTCGGCGCCGGCTGTGCCTGGAGATCCGTCGGCCCCATTGGTGCCGGCACGACCCAGGCCACCCCTACCGGCAGTGCCCGGGTCGCCTCCTTTGGCTCCCGCGCCGCCACTGCCCGGAGCCCCGGCGACGACCGCGCTCCCCTGAAAGGTCAGGTGAGCCGACGCGACAACGTCATCCGACTGAATCACCCCACCGAGGGCAATGCCGCCGCTGCCTCCGTTCCCACCATTCCCGCCGTCTCCACCATCGCCGCCGTCTCCAGCGGCGCCTCCAGTGTTTCCGACTCCACCGTTTCCGCCATTCCCGCCCGGTCCGCCTGGAGCCCCCTGGGCGCCGGAGTATCCCGACCCCGCCGCTGCCTCCACGTTGTTGAACGCGCTGTGAGCAATCAGCATATCACCTGAACCGGCGATCGCTCCGCCCTCGGCATTGCCCCCGGCTCCGCCCTCTCCACCATCTGCTCCGTCGCCGCCGTTACCGCCGTTGGCCCCGGCGCCGCCCGTCTGTGTGGTGTCGCAGTCGTTGGATCCGCCCCAGCCGCCGGCGCCGCCGATGGGCACCGTCCCGTCCTGCGAGTTGATGACGCCGAAGGCAACGCCACCCCCGCCGCCCTGAGCCCGGTCCGACGTGAACCGGCCCCCAGAGACCACCAGGGAGCCGGAGCTGAAGATGGCGCCGCCATTGCCGTCGCCGCCGCCACCTCCGCCACCGGGCTTGCCGTCATTGCCGGCGTCTGCGCCGGCGCTCCCGTTGCCCGCCCGAGCGCATGCACCTCGGGTCGGCAGCCCGTTGGAGCCGTCGCCCGGAGCCGCGGCATACCCGCCGTTGGCGTTGGGTTCGAAGTTCCCGCCTCCAATACCGCCCAGGCTGCCGTATCCGCCCTCACCGCCCCATCCGCCGGACGCGGTGTCGTTGACAAATGCCGTCGCCACGACCACCACGTGGCCCTCGCTGTAGATCGCTCCGCCCTGGCCATCGCCGCCGTCGCCACCGTCGCCCGCCTCTCCCCCGTTGGCGCCGGTGCCGCTGCTGCCGCCGTCTCCTCCCGCACCCGCGTCGCCGCCCTTACCGTTGGGGTTGTCGGCGCCGTATCCTCCGTTGCCGCCGTTCCCGCCATTCCCCCCGTCACCGCCCTCGCCACCGTAGCCGCCCAACCCGCCGACACCGCCGGATGCCGAGTTGTACTGGAGAGTGTCTCCGGCCAGCATGAGAGTGCCGCTCTTGCCCACGAAAACGGCGCCGCCCTGGCCGTCTCCACCCTTCAGACCGCGAGTGGCCTTGCCGCCGTCCGTCCCGTCGGTCGCCATGCCGCCCGGCTGACCGTTCCCTCCGGACTGGCCGGGACTGCTGCCGTTGGCGCCATTCGCGCCATCCGAGCCGCCCTCTCCGTCCTTGCCCATGGCTCCCGGTTTGCCCGACCGTCCCGCGCCGCCGGCGGCTCGACCGCCCTGGAGCGTGAGATCGACGAGTGTCAGCGAGCCTCCCACGACCTTGAAGAGCCGATGCTTGAACTGGCCATCGAACGCCACGCTGCGGCCTGATGCGCTCAGCGTGTGGCTGCCGGAGCTCACCGTGAGCTGGCGCGAGAACGAAATCGTACCGTCGCACGCAAACCGTGCGGAGGCGGCCTTAAGCGCCTGCTTCACGGCTGCAAACGTGCAGCTCTTTACGAGGACCACGGCCGGGGTCTTGGCCTGGACAGGCGCGATCCCCCCGGGCCGGAAGGCGCTCCCACAAATCAATGCGAGGGCAATGACTGCCCAAACACGCTTCGAATGCAGGTTCCCTAGCAGCAGCCGCATGGTCTCATTACTCCCATTCAGATGTGCCGTGGTATACGGTGGACATTTCTAGCGCAAAAGCGTATTACGCCGCAAATACATCCGCCGGCCGGTCCACTAGCGCCTCGGGGCGACCGAGGATCTCGAACCTGGCTCGCTCCTCAAACCGGCAGCCGAGCTCTCTTCTCCCAGACGGTTATGTCCGCTGCGTCGGTCCCCGCGAGCTCCGGCTCGCCTTTCATACGTATCTCGGCTGCCTGACGTAGCATGCCCAGCTTCCAGACCAAGTGGTGAACGACCAACAGCGGATAGGCGGCCAGGCGCTCGGATGGTGATGGAAGGTGGGAAGCGACACCCCAGGGCTGGTACACGATGGCCAGCACACAGTGGAGTGCCTTGGCCCAAGCCCTGGGTGAGTTGAGCCGGTGCGGGTACACGCAGTACATCTCCGGCCACTTGGCACGCACCAGGACATAGGCCCTCCCATACATGTACTGCTGCTGATAGAGGCCTCGGAGCGTCGTCCGGTGCTCGTGCCGAACCCGCATCTCCGGCTCGAATCGGATGTCGCACCCCGCCTGCAGGAGACGCCAGTTGTAGTCGACGTCCTCACCCCGAAACAAACGGGGATCGAACTCACCGACCTCCCGCATCGCCGACCGCTTGTAGGACATATTGACCGTGGGAAGGGTATGCATCGGCCTGCCGGGTCGCGGATCGGGAAAGACCACCGCGTCGGCCAGCCGGCTCAGAAAGCGATCGTTCAGGCCACGCACTGCCCCCCCGACGGCGCCCGTCTTGTCATCCTCTTGATGTGCCGACCGAATGTGTGCCACCCAGCCGTGCTCGGGCACGGCGTCGTCGTCCGTCATCGCCACCACATCCCCGGAGCAATAGGGAAGCCCCAGGTTGCGCAGGGTGGCCAGGTTTCGGTTGGGATGCACGACGAGCACCACGCGCTGGAACACCGTGGCGTACCGTTCCATGACCGCCGGCGTCTCCCCGTCGCGGCCGTTGACCACCACCAGCTCGTCGGGCAGGTCTCCGTCGGAGGCGATGGTGCCGAGCAGGCGGTCCAACAGTGGGGCCCGGCCCGAGGAGCAAACGAGGAGGGTGACGGTCGGCACCCTAGGAGACCCCTCGTCGCGCCGCCGCGAACGCCGCCTCGTACCGATCGATCATCTGGTCCCAGGTGAAGTGCTCCAGTGCACGCCTGCGGCCTGCCTCGCCCATGGCTTCGAGCAGCTTGGGGGACTGCAAGCAGCTCTGCAGCGCTTCGGCGAGGGCCAGGGGATCCCGCGCTGGTACCAGCCGGCCCGTCTCCCCCTCGATCACGATTTCCGCGATGCCCCCGTTGCTGCTGCCGACGATGGCCTTTCCGCAGATCATGGCCTCCAGGCAGACCATTCCGAACGCCTCCCAGTGGGACGGTACCAGGACCAGCCGGCTGCCGGCCATGAGCTGCAACACCCGATCGTGGGGAACTGCGCCGAGAAACTCCACCCGATCGTCGATGCCCAGCTGCTGTGCGAGCCGCCGCAGCCGTTCCTCCAAGGGGCCGGTGCCTGCGATCAGCAGTCGCCGGCGGCTGTCCAGCCGCGCCATCGCTTGAATCGCTGTCTCCACCCCCTTCTTCTCCACCAGTCGCGCCGGCAGAAAGAGGTATCCGTCGTCCCTTGGACCTCCCTCAGCCGCCGGCGGTCGATCGGCATCGATTCCGTAGTGACTCACGGTTACCCGGTCTCGGTCGCGTGGCCGCAGGTCTTTGATCAGCAAGTCGCGAAGGTTCCCCGAGCACATCACCACTGATTGGGCCAGCCGGCAGGCCCAGCGCGCCGCCCATGGATAGCAGGCCGGATAGGGCGACCCCGGCACATCCGAACCGTGGAAGCACAGGGTGACGGGAAGCCGCCTGGCTCGCGCCACCAGCAGCGCATATACCGACGGATAGGAGAAGTAGTGGACATTGACCACGTCGGGGCGGAACCGGGCCATGAATCGATTCAGCCCCAACAGCTCCCAAGCGGCCAGGGGCAGGGCCAGCACCTGCTTCAGGACCGTGATCGCTCTGCGGCGCTCGGGACTGGGCAGCACGTTGACGTACAGCCGGCGGTGCACCTCAACCCCGTCCATCACCTCACGGCGCGGGAGGGTTCTCGGGAAGCGGTTGGTCACCACCACCACCTGGTGGCCCCGCTCCGTGAGCTTTGTCGCCAATCGGCGCGTCACCGTTTCCACGCCGCCGATAACGGGCGGGTAGGTGCTGGTGAAGAGCAGGATGCGCATGCGTCAGACGGCGATCAGGCGTCCGGGCCCCCGTCGCGAGACCAGGGGAGCACGGGACGGATCGCGCCACGGGTGCTCTCCACGATGCGCGCCTCCGGCAGGCCCAGGTCGACCACCTCGAATGTCAGGGCATAGGGCGCCTGAGCCAGCACGCCCTCGTCGGGCACTGCCGCTTCCAGACCAATTGAATAGAGCCCTGCGCGCAAGTATGGGGCCGGTATCCGGCAGGTCATGCGGTGCCGGCCCGGTTCCTCTCGGTATGTCGACGTGGGATCGACGTCACGGCTCCCGGTCGTCAGCACGCAGACACCATCGTAGTTCCACAGCTCGAGATTGATCTGGCAGCCGGCGACCGGCTTCCTGATCTCGTACTCCACGGTCACCTCGACACCCTCGTCGCGGTCGATCTGCGGCGCGGGCTCCTTGCCTGGCGGTCCCACCGAAACGCCCACGAATCGAACGTCCGAACCGTCGGTCTCGGCGCTATCGATGACCGCGCGACCTTCCTCCATCCGTCCCATGGCCAGGTACTGCACCACAACTTCGGCCGCGGAGCCTGCCGCGGCCACGCGGCCCTTCTCCAGCAGCAGTCCCTGCCGGCACAGCTCCGTTACTGCCGCGAGGTTGTGGCTGATGAAGACCACGGTTCGGCCGTCCGCGACCGCCTCGGCCATCTTGTCCAGACAGCGCTTGTGGAAACCGGTGTCTCCCACGGCGAGCACCTCGTCGACCACCAGCACCTCAGGCTCAAAGTGGGCGGCCACCGAGAAGGCCAGTCGCATGGACATGCCGCTCGAGTAGCGTTTTACCGGCGTATCGAGATAGCGCTCCACGCCGGCGAAGTCCACGATCTGGGCGAACCGGGCGCGGATATCGCTGCGGCTCATCCCCAGCACCGCGCCGTTCAGATAGATGTTCTCGCGGCCCGTGAGCTCCGGATGGAACCCCGCGCTGACCTCCAGCAGTGATCCGACCCGGCCGGCCACCAGCGCCCGCCCCTCGGTGGGCTCGGTGATCCGTGAGAGCACCTTGACCAGCGTGCTCTTGCCGGCCCCGTTGTGCCCGATGATGCCCAGCGCCTGCCCGAACGGCACCTGGAAGGAGATGTCCCGAATTGCCCAGATGGTATTCGTCTCTTCCCCCGCTGGGTGTCCGTTCCCGGACCGCAGCCGGGAGGCGGCAAGCCGGAACGGCGCCGAGGCAATGTCGCTCGCGCCCTCGCGCCACGTCTTGAACCCCGGCCGGAGCGCGCCCACCTGGTACATCTTGCCCAGGCGCTCCGCCTGGATCGCCGTTCCGTTCACGGCTCAGATCACGTCCGCGAACGTCTTGTCCATGTGCTGAAAATAGAATAGACCGCTCACCAGGACCACAAGACAGACGCCCACCGAGGGCAGAAACGTCTCGAGATGGAACGCGAAGAAGGAATGCCCTCCGGCTGAATGCTGCTGTGCGCCGCTGAGCAGCGCCCAGCGGAAGCCGTTGATGACCCCGGCCATGGGGTTCAGGGAGTAGATCAGCGCCAGTTTGCCCTTGACCGCGTGGCCTGAGTAGACCACGGGGCTGGCGAACATCCAGATCTGGGTCAGGAAGGGGAGCACGTACTTGACGTCCCGGTAGCGAACATTCATCCCGGAAAGCCAGAAACCAACCCCCAGCGCGGTGGCCACCGCCATGAGCAGGAAGAGCGGAACGAACAACAGCCGGGCGGTCGGCGCAATGCCGAAGATGGCCATCATGACCGCGAAGACGCCGCAGCCCACGAGGAAGTCGGGAAGGCCGGTGAAGGTGGTGGCGATGGGTAGCGCCAGCCGCGGGAAGTAGATCTTGGTGATCAGCTTCTCGTTGTCCACCAAGCTCTTTCCCGACTGGGTGATCGAGTAGGCGAAATAGGTCCAGGGCAGGAGCCCCGCGAAGATGAAGATCGCGTACGGAACGCCGCCCGTGGGCAGATGAGCATAATGCCCCAGCAGCAGACTGAAGATGAGCACCGTGATCAGCGGCTGGACCACGGCCCACCCGGCGCCGATGGCCGTTTGCTTGTAGCGGACCTTGATGTCCCGCCACATCAGGAAGAAGATCAGCTCCCGCGCGCGCCACAGCTCTCCAAGCCGCAGCTTCGCGTAGCCGCGCGTGGGCTCGATGACGGTCCATTGAGGCTGCGGCGCCGCGACCGGCGAAGCGGTGGCGGTGGTCTCGAGGGCCTCTGTGGTCATGACATGAATCTCGCGCAGCTATTGAGGGAAGCCGGGCCGTTGACGAGGCGGCGCCGCGATGGCGGACCGAGATGTCTTGCTCGCGCGATCCAGCCGGCATGCCCGGCATACCGGCCCAAGTCGCGTTGACGGGCCCAGCTCAGCATTGACAGTGTACCAACGGACCCGCTGTCGGCAGGGCGCGGGTAGCAGCGGGGCCATCCGGATTCGCCCTTCAAAGCCCTGCGCACACGAGATGCCCATGTTTGCTAATATTGATGTGGTGAATAAGTAATGGCTCGCAGCGCCCCCCCGAAGATACTCGTGGGGCGCCGTTGGGCAGTCGCGGCTTCATGCCTCCTCATAATGGGAGCCTGGTCGGCCGGACCGACCGGGCCCTCGCCTCGGGTCGTGCATGCCAGCACTGGATGCGCGTCCAGCGCCGTTGACCAGTTTGACGGCTACATAGAGCAAGGGTTCGGCGGCTGGGGCTCGCGGGCCTGGATCGTGACCCGCAGCGGCAACTTCTGCACCGGCACGGATCCCCTGGGCGGTTCGGACTTTATCACGGCATGGTCGATGGTGACCGATCACGGCGAACAGCGCTACGCGCAATCTGGCTACTTCAGGTATTGCTGCTCGGACTCGTCGCCCTGGCACTTCTTCGCCGAATACTGGGGCCCGAATTGTCCCAACGGCAGCTTCTGTCGCGTGGTCACCTCGTCGACCACGGATGGCGGAGACAACAAAGATTACTACCAGATCTACACGGTCGGTTCGGACTACTGCAACCACGCCGTTCAGATCTGGGCGGACGGCACCATGCTGGAATGCACGTACTACGACCCCACGGTGTGCTGCTACGGAACGTACTGGCAGGGCCCGTGGCAGGAGCAGTTCCAGGGCGAGACCTGGAACAGCGGAAATGACGTCCCGGGGTCCTTAGACTACAAGGCGAGCTTTACCTCCGTGGGCTACGCTCCGAACTACTGGAGCGGTTCCGGGTCTCCGTCGTTCGATGACGTCGGCGACAACCCGGCCCCCTCTGCGACACAGAGATACTACTGCCATGAGAATGCCGGCCCCTCAGGGTTCAACATCTGGGTGCATGGAACGCCCTGCAGTGGGTAGGGGAGTTGCCATGCTGCGATGCCGCCGTTGGAGAGCGGCGGCATGCCTCTTCTTGCTGGCCTCGGGAGCCGCCGTGGCCGTCGGCGTCACGCGGACTCACATTGCGACATCAGCGTCGCAGTTCAAGGTCCGTCGGCACGACCTGCCGAATCTTTCACCCTTCAACATGACGTTCAGTCCAGCAACGCCCGCAGGCGGCACCGTCCCGGAGGACCAGGCGATCTCCGCCGCTATCGCCAACACCGCCGGTCTGGCCGATGGAGGCGGCCTTCCGAGCAACGTGAACGTCGCGGCCGAGTACGGCAGCTTTACGGACACGGCCATGGCTCGCCCCTCACCTTCGGGGAGTCTACACTTGCTCTACCAAAACGTCCCGGTCTGGATCGTCACCTTCTGGGGACCCGGCATCACCGCTGTTTCCTCGAATCCATCCACCCCGCCTCCCAGTTCCAATGGAGGGAGCGCAGAGTACGTCGTGGTGGATGCCAGCACCGGGAGCTACCTTCTGACCTTCTCCTGACGCGAGCCGTGCGGCACCGGCGGAATCGGCGGCGTTTGTCCGGGGGAGCGGCACTCCTCGTCTGTGGGCTGGCCGTGTGCGCCTGTTCCGGACCACAGCGGGCGGCGCCTACCCCGGGACCCCGGCCATCGAGGACAACCCTGCCCTCGGCATGCTGTCCCCCCGTTGTCCTCATCACTGCGCCCTCGGTCACCGTCAGGGAGCACCGTGGATGGCGGGGCACCTCGGTGGTCAACGCTGGCCAGCCCGTCCGGCTGTCAGTTCAGGTGGCTCCCAATCCGTCCCTGCACCTCGGGCGCCCCCGCATCCATTACACGCCCATTCTCAGGCGAGGACTGCACTATCGCCTGGGCAGGACACGGCTGCTCGCCGTGCTCCATCGGACACCCGCGCCCGCCCGATGGTGGTCTTACTCCGGCGTGGCGCGCATCCCCACCCCTGCCCCGCGGGGGCGCGCCGCGATCATCACCTTCGCCGTCGGCCATGGTCTGCGGCGGCAGGCGCCGCAGCTGGGGCTCACCGTCAGGCCCGCGCCGGGTAGCTAGCTGTCGCGCCTGCTTCGCGCGACACCGGCGCGAACCAGAGCAACGCGGCTCACGCCCGGGAAATGGGTTTGTCGACGTAGGGATACACGGCGTGCGCGCCCCGTCCCGCCCATGACGCCAGCGCTACGACTCCAGGCAACCCGGCCCCGGGCATCTCTCTCCCAAGCGTTCCCCTTGATTCCTGCCTCTCGGAGGCATAGCTTCAGCCGGGAACCAGGAGCAGTGTTCATGCCGGTACGTGCCACCCTGAAGGCCATTCTCATCACACCAGGTGCCGAGCCGCTGGCCACCGTCCAGCTCACCGGAGCGGGCGGCCTTGATACCTTCGTCGATAACCTGACCGTGAGTCATGCGCTTCCCATGGGCCAGCTCGCGCCGGGCGCCGACGTCCTCGTCGAGATGGCCGATGTGCATCGATCGGGAGACGGTCAGGTCACCGCCCTCGCCGGCATTGGGGACGGCACCACCGGCGGCTCGGTCACTCCACAGATGGGGACCGTCGCGGTGACCACCGACGGAGCCGGCAACGGTACCGCCGCGGTCAGCTTCCCGCAGGTCTATGGTTCGCCGCCCGCCATCACCGTCGCTGCCGCCCGATCGGCGCTCGCCGGTGGTTCCGTTCGCGCCGCAGCCATTACCGCGGCCGGTTTCACGGCCCAAGTGACCGCGGCGCCTCCGGGCATCGGATTGGCCCTGTCCTGGTCCGCCAGCGGGAGCTAGTCCACCAAGCCAGACGCTATCATCGCTCATGACTCTTCAGGACCTCCAAATTCGCGAGCGCCGGCCGGATGAGTTGGCCGCCCAGGTGGATGTCTTCAACGATGCCTTCCCTCCGGACTGGCACTCGTCTCTGGAGGAGATGGAGGGCTGGGAGGCAATGCGCCGTCCCGAGGACCCCATCCTCCGGCTCTTGGCCCTCGCCGAAGGCCGTCCGGTTGGGGCCGGCCACAGCTCACGCGGCACCCATGATCCGGAGGGCCGGTTTGAGATCGATCTGGCAGTACGGCCCAGGTTTCAGCGCCAGGGTATCGGGCGCGCTCTCTACCGGCGGCTGGAGCAGTTCGCCGTCGACGGAGGCGCCACCGAGATCGAGACGGGCGTCCGGCTAACTCAGCTGCCCGCCGTCGAGCGCTGGCTGGAGGAGGAGGGCTATCGAGAGACGTCCCGCATGCGGGAATCCGAGCTCGACCTGACTGCGCTGCCCGAAGATCTCGAGGCCGATGCTCGTCGACGGAGTGAAGCCGCGGGCGTCACGCTCACCACCTTCGGCGCCGAGGACACTCCCGACAATCGCAGGAAGCTGTGGCAGCTGTCCGTGATCACGGAACGGGATATTCCGTTCGACCGTCCTCATCCGGATGAGCCCTACGAGCGGTTCGAGCAGATGATCGAGAACCCGTTGTGCCTGCTCGACTGCCTGGTGGTGGCGCGTGAGGGGGATGAGTACGTGGGGTTCTCGCTGCTGGCGCGTCGCAGCCCCCTGCAGGCCATGACCTGGGCCACAGGTGTTCATCCGAGCGTGCGTGGGCGCGGGGTCGCCCGTGCCCTGAAGACGTACAGCGCGGCGCTCGCCCGCCGGCAGGGATTCACGGCCATGCGCACCTTCAACCACGTCAACAATCCTGCCATGTTGGCGGTCAACGTGGGCATGGGCTATCGACCCCTTCCTGAGGTTGTCCTCTTCCTCAAGCAGCTCTGAGCTAGCGGTCGGGCAGGAAGCTGTCGATCAGATCGCTGTGGTCGCTGCGCAGCCGCTCATACAGATGGGCGTTGTGGATCGCCAGCGCGGCCAGCTCGGCCACGGCTTCCAGAAAGCGCGTTTCGAGCTCATCGAAACGGCGGAACTCGCTCGCGTACACCCGCAGCACTCCGATGGGCCGGTCATGGGCGATGAGGGGTGCGCTGGCCACCGATACGATGCCCTCGTGCTGTGCCTCGGTCGGGTACTGGAAGTTGGGATCGTGCGTTACGTCCTCGAGCTGCGTGACGTTGCCCTCGAGGATGTGGCGATCCACGGCGCTTCTGCTCAGCTGGACGGGGCCCTTGTTGAGGTAGCTCTCCGACAGTCCGTAGACCGCCCGCATCTCTAAGCGTTCACCGCTATCGTCCAGGAGCCGCACGCTCGCCGCCTTCACCCGCAGCGCCGTCGCCACTGACTCCGTGAGATAGGCAAGGACCGTCTCCGCCTCGAGGCTGCCGATGATCCGTTTAAGGATCTCGACGACGGTCGCGAAGTAATCGACGGTCGAGGTCTGTCGCTTCTCGTCCATTCCCCCCGGCCGATCCCGCCGCTTTCTGCAGCATTCTAGTCACGTTCAGGGAGTGCTCAAGATTTCCACACCCAAAGCCGCCATCTCTTGACGGGTTCTTGACTCGGCGTCTGACAGCCTCTGAACCAGGGCCATGCAGTATATCTGTGAAATCTTCCCGGCCTCGGCCACATTGGGTGCTCAGTGAAGTTGTTCCGACTCGTCGCCGGCCTCTCCCTTTTCGGTCTCGCCGCCGTAGCCGCGCCCGGCCTGGCCTCCGCCAGTTCGCCCGGCTCGTTCACCTTTGCCGCCGTCGGCGACTTCGGCGCCAACAGCAACTCCACCGCGGTGTTCAGCGACATCAACGCCGCCAATCCGAACTTCCTGTTGGGTCTCGGCGACTATAGCTACGATCAGCTCCAACCGTCTACCTCCTGGTGTCAGTACGTGCGCCAGAACCTGGGGAACGTGCCCTTCGAGCTGGTCAGCGGAAACCACGAAAGCGACGGCACCAACGGCTATCTGATCGACTTCGCCAACGACAATCCCGCCTCCCCCAATCCCCAATGCTTCGGCGATCAGATGAACAGCACGCTGGGTCCGGCCGGCAACGCGCTGAGCAGCTACGGGCAGAACTATTACTTCGACTACCCTTCCGGCAGCCGTCTGGCGCGCTTCATCATGATTTCGCCGGGCCTCACGTTCAACTACCCCGGGTACTCGAGCTGGAGCTACGACTTCAGCAAGGGCGGCGCCGCCTACAACTGGCTGTCATCGGCCATCGACAATGCCCGCGCCAGCGGCATCCAGTGGGTGATCGTGGGCATGCACAAGGTCTGCTTGACCACCGGCGGCAGCAACTGCGACATCGGCACGGATCTCGAGAATCTGCTCATCAGCAAACACGTGGATCTGGTGCTCCAGGCGCATGACCACAACTATCAGCGCAGCAAGCAGCTGGCCCTGAACGGCGGCTCCTGCACGGGTGTTGATCCTTCCAGCTACAATCCCGCCTGCGTGGTGAACGACGGCTCGTCGGGCACCTATCAGGAGGGGGCCGGCTCGGTATTCGTCATCGACGGGACCGGCGGCATCGACGACGAGTACGGCGCGATCTACAACAACCCGGACAGTCCCTACTTCGCCACCTACATGGGCACCAACGTGTCTCCCCGCAAGGGTTTCATGGAGTACTCCGTCTCGAGTAGCGGCATTTCCGCGCAGTTCGTAGGCGCCACGAGTACCTCGAACTACACTGATTCCTTTACGATTCAAGGCTCGTCGTCGAGCTCCCCAACGCCGACCACCACACCCACGGGCACGGGCCAGGGAAGCACAGTCTTCTCCAACAACTTCGATGGCCAGCCGGTTGGATCGCTGCAGTTCGGCACCGGCAGCAACGCCTTCACGGGGCCAGGCGGCTCTGGAGGCCTCACGGTCCAAAACGGCGTGTCCGACAGCGCTCCCAACGCCCTTGCCGCCACCGTAACCGGCGGTCTGGACGCCTACGCCTATAAGACGTACTCAGGAAGCGGCTACGCGTCGCACACGTTGCAGTTCAATGTGCAGCTGGGCTCGGACTTCGTCCTGCCCTCGTCCGAATACATGGTGCTGGCGCAGACGCTGCCCAATTCGTCCTCCAACCTGGGCAAGGTGAGCCTGGAGATGAGCAGCGCGGGCACCCTCTATCTGGACTACGTCGACAGCGCCGGAGCCCAGCACTTCCTATACAGCAGCGCCAGCCTTCAGATCGGCAAGTGGTACAGCCTGGCGCTGGAAGAGGACGTGGGCGCCGGCACCGGAGCTTTGCGGCTGCTTGTGAACGGCGCCTCCGTCATCTCGGCGAGCGCCATCGACACCGGGTCCAATCCCATCACCTACTTCGCGGTGGGTGACGAATACACGCCGGTCGACGCCGGAACGGCGGGGCATCTCTACATCGACGACGTCGTGGGCTACAGTACCTCCCAACCCGGGTCATCCACACCCACACCCACACCAACCTCCACAACTCCCACCACGACGCCCACCTCCACACCTGCCCCGCCGGTTCCGACCCTCCTCTTCTCCAACAACTTCGACTTGCAGCCGGGAGGCGCCCTCCAGACCGGCTCCGGCGCCAACCAGTTCACCAGTGCCACCGGCAACGCGAAGGTTGGGACCAGCGCCGCCGCCAGTCCTCCCAACGACCTGGCCATCGGCCTCAGCCCCGGCAATGTCGCCGACGCCGTCAAGCAGTACGGCAGCAGCTACGGCAACCACAGCCTTCAGTTTTCCTTCAAACTCGACAACAACTTCAACCTGCGGCGCTCGCCGCTTCAGTTCGCCGACACCACGGCTTCGGGCGGCTCGTCCCCCGTTGTACTGCAGATCAATCCCAATCGCGAGATAGATCTAAGCTATACCGATGCCGCGGGCGGCCGTCACCTTACGCAGACCGGGTACACCATGCCGCTCGGCGCCTGGCACACGCTCACACTGGCCCAGGTCGCCGGGCCATCCGGCAGCCTGACCTTGTCGGTCGACAGCACGCCGGTTCTCAAGCTCACGGGCCTCAATCTGCCCACCGGTGGTGCAAACAGCTTCGGACTGGGCGAGCTCTCGCCGTCCGGCAAGGACACACGCGGCAACGTCTACTTCGACGACGTGGTGACGACGACGCTGACCGCCGCTCCGTCCCCCACTCCGTCTCCCTCACCCACCACCACGCCGACGACTCCCACTCCAACACCGACTACCCCAACGCCGACTCCGACGACTCCCACGCCAACCCCGACGACTCCTACGCCAACAGCCACCACGCCAACCCCCACACCGACGAACACGGCTTCCGTCTTCGCCACTGGGTTCGATGCACAAGCGACAGGCCCGCTGCAGCTGGGTTCGGGACCCTCCAGCTTCAGCGGCGCGACCGGCTCCTCCCAGCTGACGGTTCAGAACACCGTGTTCGACAGCTCTCCCAATGCCCTGGCTGTCTCGGTGGCGGGGGGCGGCAGCGCCTACGCCTCTGAGACCTACTCGGGAGCCGGCTACGGCACCCACACACTGCAGTTCAACATCCAGCTGGGCAGCGACTTCGTGTTGCCTTCATCGGAATACCTGGTTCTCGCTCAGACGCTTCCCAACCCCGCCTCAAACAACGGCAAGGTCGATCTCAACATGACCTCGACCGGATCCCTGTTCATCGATTACTGGGATGCGAGCGGGACAAAGCACACCATCTACACCAACGGTCATCTGGCCGTGGGCGGCTGGCACACCATCGTCCTGCATCAGGTCATGGGGAGCGCCGGATCGATCAGCCTCACCATCGATGGCGTCAGCCAGGGTGGCGGCACGAGCCTCAATATGGGCTCAAATGGCGTGACCTATTTCGCGCTGGGTGAGGAGTATACACCCAACGACACCAGCACCGCCGGCCACCTCTATCTCGACGACGTAACGGCGACCAGCAGCTAGGCGAGATCTGGGAGCAGCGCGGCGCCTTCCCGCCTAGGCCTCGACCTCCGCGGTCTCCATCAGCTCCTCCACCGTCGGATAGAGGATTCGGTTCTGCTCGTAGAACTCGACGCCGAACCGCTGGGCGCAAGCCAGCAGCTCGTCATACTTGGCATAGCTTCCAGTGCTGGGCATCTCGCCCTCGAGGCCGAAGTCCACGACCACCCCATTCATTAGATTGACGACTTTCTTCCCCTTCGGAACCTTGGGCGCCTCGTAGACCGTCACTCCGCAGTCTCGAAGCTCCTCCGTCGTCATAAGTCGCAACGTCTCGGCCATCCAGGGAAATTGATTCATGTCGCTTCTTCGCCTCGTTCGGAGGGGCTGATCACCACACTCGGGTATTGCCACTCATTCTCGCAAGAATCGTGCACGCGTTGAATCCCCGTCACGGACTGCAGGGCTAGACTGAGTCAAGCTGTAGGGCGGCACGGCGCCCGTCTGCGCGCCATCTGCCGTCCCGACCTCACCTCCCGAGCTGCCATGCGCCGTCCTCACCGATCTTCCTTTCCGCACGCTCTGAAGCGCGTCGACTGCGTGGGCGTCCTGCTGACCCGCCGCGAAGGCGCCCGCGAGGAGATCCTCCTGGTCTGGAACGCCGACTGGAAGGTGCCTGGCTGGAGCCTTCCCGGTGGTGCCCGAGAGCCGGGGGAATCCCTGGAGGCGACGGCGGTGCGAGAAGCGTGGGAAGAAACTGGCCTCCACGTGGAGGTGGGCAGCCTCCTGGACCTCTACGAAATCATCGGTCTAGGGGGCCGCATACACCTGGTGGTCTACACCTTCCGCGGCCGGGAGATCGGCGGCTCGCTTGCTGCCGACGGCGGCTGCGAGCCGGCCGGTGACGGCGTCACCAGGGCATGCTGGTTCTCGCTCGAGGAGGCGCGGCGCATCCCTGAGATGCGCCGCCTGCTCGGAGAGCTCACGCGATCGGGCGGAGCGACCTACAGCGTGGACGACCATCTCTGCGCAGCGACCATGGAGAAAAGGGAGGCCTCGTGAGATATCGGAATCTGGGCAGATCAGGCGTCAAGGTGGCATCCATCTGCTTGGGTACCATGCAGTTCGGATGGACGGCAACCGAAGAGCAGGCGCAGGAGGTCCTCGACGCCTATGTGGAGGCGGGCGGCAATTTTATCGATACTGCCGACGTCTACTCCCGCTGGGCTGAGAACAATCCCGGAGGCGTCTCCGAGGACATAATCGGCCGCTGGATGAAGGACCGCGGCGTGCGAGAACAGATCGTTCTCGCCACCAAGGTGCGCGGCACCATGGGGCCCGGTCCCAATGATGTCGGCCTTTCTCGGAGACACATCATGGATGCCGTCCAGGCTTCCCTGCGACGATTGCAAGTGGACTATATCGACCTGTACCAGGCGCACAGCGATGACCCGGAAGTCCACCTCGAGGAAACGTTGGAGGCCTTCGACCGGTTGGTGCGCCGCGGCGATGTTCGCTACGTCGGCGCATCCAACTATCCGGCATGGCGGCTGATGAAGGCGCTGTGCATCAGCCGCGAGCGCGGTCTTGCTGCCTATGTGAGCCTGCAGCCGCCCTACAGCCTCGCCAATCGCGAATTTGACAAGGAGCTGCTGCCCCTCTGTGTCGAGGAGGGGGTCGGCGTCATCCCCTATTCACCGCTGGCGGCCGGCTTCCTCACGGGGAAATATCGACGTGATGAGCCGGTGCCCGACTCCGCAAGAGCCGGCGGCATCCAGGAGCGCTACTTTAACGAGCGTGGCTGGAGAACCGTCGACGCGGTCGCGGCCATTGCCGGAGAGCTTGGCGTGACCATGGCGCAGGTGGCGCTTGCCTGGCTGCTGCAGCGGCCGTCGGTGGTCTCGCCCATCATCGGCGCCAATTCCGTGGAGCAGCTTCGCGACCTGTTGGGGGCCGACGACGTTCCGCTTTCGGCCGAGCAGGTTCAGCGTCTGGACGAGGCCAGCGCCTAGCGGCGCGCCGCACTCGGCCCTCGGACCGGTTGCTCAGGCGGCCCGGTCGGTTCGGTCTAGCCTACAGGCGGGAGCCGGGGACTTCCTCGACGATCCCTTCCAGCTGCTGCCGTAGCTCGGGGCCGTCCTGGTGTCCATGAGAGCTGACCGCATGCTCGGCCGCCGCTTTCAGGACCTCTTCGCGCGTTCCCTCGATGCGTAGGCTGCAGCTGTTGTCGCTGGGCATCTTCCGGCAATCGACGGCATATCGAGTCACGGACGCTCTCCTTCCATCGGGTCTGGCACCAGTATAGGTGCGGGCAGGGGCTGGGTGTCCCGGCTGCCGGGTGAATGTGTGGCGATGGACCGCTTTCAGTGGGGGATTGTGGAGATGGTGAAGATGCTTCGTCCCGACTCCGGAAGCTGCGGTTTTCCACGCTGGTCCGCACTCTCCTCGGCGGCTCTCACCACCGTTCTTCAACGCTCTTGTCGAGCACCGGCCTGGCACGGCGTACGATTCCCCACAGTGCCAACGTGCCGACTGCGAGAACTACGATCTTCTATAGAAAGAGAGAACTCGTAGCTTTATGGACCTGTGGGAACGGTGAGGTGAGCGCTTCTCGACATCATGCATGGCGTTCTTCGCTTGGTGTTCCACGGACACGCTGATCGGCCAATGAGCTAAAACACCAACCGCTCGACCTGCGGCCCCGTCAGTGCGCTGAATACTCCAGAATCCGGTTATTGAGCTCGTCGGCCACAACCACGTTGCCGGCGGCATCGATCCGCACCGATTCTGGGAGGCAGAGCGTCGCTCCGGAACGACCACCTCGGTTGCAGCCATTGGACTTGAACCGTCCGTGCTGCCCCAGCACAAGCGCCGCGGACCGCGAGCCTGAGGGAAACTCGAGAACTCGGTTATTGCCGTCGGCAATCCACAGATTGCCTGAGGGGTCCAGAGACACACCGCGGGGATTCGCGAGCGCGCGCTTGCCGATGCCACCGTGGTTCGCTGCTATGGAGGTGAAGCTGCCCGCCTGCCCGTACACCGCATTCGCGGCCTGTCGGCTGGACCCGAGGGCATCCGGGATCTCCAACACCCGGTTGTCGCCGCTGTCGGCAACGAGCAGATTTCCGGCCGGGTCGGCAACGGCATCAGCCGGCCGGCTGAGGGTGCACGCGCCCGCGGGCGACGGCTCGGGGACACACCCCGCTGGACGATGGAACGGTGGCCACTGGTCTGCTCCCGCGGTCGTGAAATCGCCGCCCTGTCCCCACACGCGGGAAGCGGGGACGAAGCAGGTCTTTCCGCATCTGGTCTTGAAGGCAGCCAGCATGGAATGCGACCACTCCAACACCCGGTTGTTATCGGAGTCCGCCACCAGTAGATCGCCCTGCGGATCTACGCTGATCTGTTCCGGCCCGCCCAGCGTGCAGCGCGTCGCTGGGCCCTGAACCGGCAGCACAATCGTGACCGGCTGAAACGGATACCGCGAGAGGGCGATATGCACGCCGCCGACTCGTTTGGGCAGGAAGTGTTTGAATACGGCGTAGCCGCTGGAGTTGGAGGTGACCGTTCGGATCTTGTGGATACCGACCTCGCGGGCGTTGAACACCACCTTGACGCCCGGGACCCGGGTGTGTGCTTGGCGATCGCGTATCGCCACCAGCAGATTCGTAGGGTGCCCCACCTGCACCAGTCCGCGGACCTTCACCGCGAAGTGCGCTTGGCCCTTGCCCGCCGGCTGGACCACGAACGGGCGCCGGTTGCTGGGACATCGCGGGCCACCGCTCGATCCCGGAACGACGTTGTTTGCGGCCCCCGCGAAGAAGTCCGGCTGTCCGAGAACCAGATCAGCCGGCGAGGCCCGGCCCTTGTGGGCGGCATCGAAGTAGACCAGAACCCGGTTGTTGCCGGAGTCCGCGACAAAGAGATCGCCCGACCCGTCGACCGCCACGCCTGAGGGGAAGCAGAGTGTATAGCGGCTGGCCGGATGCGGCACTGGATAGGGTGAACCGGCGCGAGCCTGCCGATCGCACCCGCCTGTCGTGAGCTTGCCGTACTGGCCGAACGACTTCTTGGCAACCGTGGCGGGCGCATTGATGGCCGGATTGAACCGAAAGAGCAGGACACGGCTGTTGCCCGTATCGGCCACCCAAAGATTGCCTTGATTGTCGATCACCGCCGAGGCAGGATTGCAGAGTCGGTGGGAGGTCGGGCCGGCACAGCCGAAGCCGCCCGAGCGCAGATTGTATTGACCCCACACGACATCGGCACGCTCCTGGGCGATGGTGGCCAGAGCCACTCCCGGAGCGATAGCCAGCGCGCCGATTGCCATCGCCAGCACCAGCCGCAGTCCCGACGGCCGGCTCATCTGCGCCCTCGAGAAAAAGCCGCCAGAACGTTGGCGGTAATGATTTCGGCGTCGTGATTGGGATGCTTCGGAGCCGCCTTGTAGAGCCAGAAACTCTGGCGAAGATCGTCCAGCCCCCATGACCACTCGATGGCCCCGGCGTCGAAGACCCAGGCTCCACTCCTTGCCCGGTACACCGTCGCATTGGCGACCCGCGACACGTTCCCACTGTCCAGGAGCGGTGAATGCGCCAGAATCTGGACGCCATGAGGCCGGGGATACCGGTGATAGACCCAGTCCACCTCCTGTCCGAGGACCTTGGGAATCTTCGCGCCGCGGCGCATGTGGGTGCCCCGGAATACCCAGCTCTTCGGACGGCTCACAACCCACGCGGATGGGCCATGGGCGCCCTCATAGGCGCCGTACATGGCGCCCGTCAGCTCCTGTTCGGGCCGATTGAGTGGCGGCGAGCGGAACTCCGTGGTGGTCAGCTTGGGATGGCGCTCGGACAGCGGGTCGCGCGAGGTCTTGTAGCAGACCATCGCCGCGTCGGCTTGCCGCCCCAGCGACTCCAAACGGATCTGCCAGAAACCGGAGTTCGCGGCGAAGTTTCCCAATCCCACGCCGTGGGCCACGGCCTCGTCATAGGCATTGCGCATGCCGCGGGTCCAGTATTCGTCGTGGCCCACAACCAGCACGGCCCGGTGGCGCAGGAGGAGAGCCGGACGATTCGCGACGTCCAGATCGGTCCCGTAGTCGACGTCGTACCCTCGCTGCTCCAGCCAGCGGACCATGTGGATTTCCCAGGAGAAGAACCAGCCTGCCCCCATGTTTTGGACGAAGGGCCGCTCGAACGACACCTCGACTGCTCGGTGCGCGTACTGCTGGGCCGCGGTGGGATAGCTGATGTCCGCGTACAGCGATTTGCCGCCCCAGGTGTTGTATGCCTCGTCCGTGAACACTGCGTGCACGAAGAGATAGGTGCTTCGAGAGGAGGGGTCTGTCACGACGAACGGAATATATGCCTGATGTGTGTTCGAGCCCGTGAGCTTCACCATATAGACACCGCTCACCCAGCTCGCCGGCACCGTCAGCCGAAACGAGACCGGCCAGTGGCAGACAATCATCCCCGTGTGCGAGTCCGGCTTGGGCCGGCTTCGAAGGTGGCCCCGAAGATGCGTGACCGAGGTCATCAGCCGGGCGCCGTCGCCGTCATACCAGCCCATACGATAGACGTCGGCCCGAAACCGGGCTGCCGTCGTGCTGACGGAAAAGCTGATGCTGTGTCCTGCGGAAACGCCGGCCGCCGAGGCATAGCCCTGGATTTCCCCGTGATACGACAGTACCTTGATCTCCCAGCCTGTCGTGCCCGGTTTGGCGTTCTCCCGTTGGATGGGATTGAGCGCCGCCCGGGCCTTCGGCAGCGCGTCGAGACCGGCGGCCAGAGCCAAGATCAACACCGTTCCCGCAACCACGGCGAAGATTGCCCGCGGTCTCATCCGATGGCTTCCTCAGCCGCGGACAACGTGGGCACATCCTGGATTGCCGGCTCCCCCCGGATCGACTGTCCGGCCAGCCCGGAAAGCAGCCCCAGTCCCCAGCTCACGTGAAGAGCCGGGAACACGACCATCAGGGCGGCCGTCACCCGAGGGCGACCTCGCCCGGCCATGGCCGCGGCCAGCGCCACACAGAGGCCGTACACCGTCGGGACCGCCAGCCACCGCCGGCGAACAGCTCCTTGCACTCCGCCGGCACCCAGGCCGGACAAGCTCACGACGAGCAGCATCACCAGTAGTGGCGCGGCCAGGTGGCGCGCTTGGATCGAGCCCGGCTGGGTGCGCATCACGCGCGCCTTGCCCCGTCCATAGCGAAAGAACTGCCGGGCAATGCCCCCCAGACTGTCCCGCGGCGCATACGTGGACCGGATGTCGGGTGAGAGGAGCACGCCGTAGCCCGCTTGGCGGATCCGGTGGTTCAGCTCGAAGTCCTCATTGGCCGGCAGCGATTCGTCGTACAGCCCCGTCTCCGCCAGAACCGACCGGCGGAAGGCGCCCAGATAGACCGAGTCGACATACTCCTGACGCTCCAAGAAATGAAACCGGCTGTCGCCGATGCCGAAGCGCGAACAAAGCGCGCGCGCCATGGCCTCTCCGACGACTCCCCGTCCCTTGGGACGCATCAGGCCCCCGACATTGCCCGCCCCCGTGCGGGCCAGCAGGTCCACGCAGCGCTGTACGTAGTCGGGCGCCAGGTGGCAGTGGCCATCCACGCGCACCACCACGTCGGCTGTGCCGGAGCGGATGCCGAGGTTGAGGCCCGCGGCGGTCGATCTTTGGGGATTGGGCAGAATGCGCACCCGAGTGCTGCCCACGCGCTCGACGATCGGCACAGTGTCATCTTCCGAATCGCCGTCGATCACGGTCACGCTCATTCGACCGGGTTCGAAGGTCTGGTGGAGGACCGACTCCAGGCAGGCGGGGATGTGGCTTGCCTCGTTCCGAACCGGAATGACCACGTCCACCGTGGCCACGGCAGGATCGAGCGGCCCGGCCCGGCGGACCGGCGGTGCTGACACGTGCTTCTCTCCGGAGGTGGATCGCATATCACTGTACCCGACCTCCGGGCCGGCCTTGGCCGAACCGGCTGCCCTGTTGGGCTCTAGCCCTCCCGGCCGACCGCCTCCCGCAGCGCGCCCTGCAGCCCTTGCCGTCGAGCCTGGAGCGGAAACCGCTCACGCACCCAGGCTGCTGCGGCATCACGCTCCTGGCTGCCCAGCCCGAGGCCGGCGCGGATGCCCGCGGCGACCGATTCAGGGCTCTGCTCGTCCAGGTAGATTCCATGGCTCCCAGCCACCTCCGGGAGCGCCCCCTGACGAGAGACGACCGGTAGGGCTCCCCACCCCATGGCCTCCGCCACCGCCATGCCGAAGCTCTCATGGACGGATGGCTGCACGTACACCGACGCTCGCCGGTACAGGTCCTCCAGCTCGGCGGCCGGGATGGAGCCTCGCAGCTCCAGGTTGGGCGGCGCGATCCCGCGCAGGTACTCGCCGCTGCCGTCGAGAATCGGCCCCGCCAGGACGAATCTCACCTCGGGCAGCAGGGCGGCTGCTCGCGTGAACACCTCATGGCCCTTGCGGAGCAGGTTCACATGCCGGACCTCCCCGACTGACAGCGCCAGCGGTTCCCGCTCTGCCGGGACTGGACCATCCGCAAAGCGGAAGCCGTGATAGATGCGGCGAATGGGCGCCTGCGGTCTCA
The DNA here is from genome assembly GCA_021323865.1 of Pseudomonadota bacterium. Classification (GTDB taxonomy): domain Bacteria; phylum Chloroflexota; class UBA5177; order UBA5177; family JAJPKF01; genus JAJPKF01. The sequence continues at coordinate 43,973 of JAJPKF010000028.1, forward strand.
CGTTCCGCCTGATCGTCTCCACCGCATAGTCGGAGTTTGCGATGAGCAGGCGAGAGGCGCCGCAAATGGCCCGCACGACGTAGCGCTTCCAGGGATGTCCCATGTGGCCAAAGCCGATCTCAGGAACGTTGGCAGCGTCGTACGCCCCTACGATCGACACCACCGGCTTTCGTAGGCCGGCAGCGGAAACGGCGGGAAAAAAGGAATGAAGGCTGGCGAACCAGCTGAATACCAGGTCGGCCGCAGGCAGACGAGCCGGCAAGGTGGCAATGCGCCTGGGATCCGATAGATCCATCTCGTCGACCTCGTGTTGTTCGGCCAGCAGGTCACGGTCGACGCGCACGAAGGTGCGCAGAGAGTTGTGCACGAAGAGAATCCTCATCCCTCTCGTCGCTCCAGCTCGCGCAGCTTGCGATAGGAACGGAAGACGTAGATGCTCCAGACGGTGGCCATGAGCAGGCCCTGCCAGCCGTCACGAAATCCCTGCCTCAGGACATAACGAACGGCAAAGGCGCCCAACGGTCGGGTCACGAGCTGCGTCGACCGGAACGCGATTCCCTGATCGCGCTTTTCCCGTGCCTCCCAGGAGCTGTACCGGTCGAGCAGGGTCTTGCGGATGGTCTTGAGGGAACGGTGCGGGTAATGGATGATTGGGGTCGTCAGGGTTCCCATGGGCCCGTCCAGGCGTATATGGGCGTGAACCTGACGGCCCTCGTACCGGCCCGACTCCTTCCGAAACAGCCGGATCTGATAATCCGGCCAGTCGCCACCGTGACGGAGCCAGCGGCCGAAAACGATGTTGGCCCGCGCAATCCGGAACCCCGCGAACCCCGATGGGTGTCGCAGCGCGTCCTCCATCTCTCGCAGCAGGTCGGGCGGAATGCGCTCGTCGGTGTCGAGGATGAGCACCCAGTCATTGGACGCCTGTGGGATGGCCCAGTTTTTCTGCGTGGCCGAGTTGACGTACTCGTGTTGCAGCACGCGCGTGGCGTATCGCGAGGCGATCTCCACCGTGCGGTCGGTGCTGAAGGAGTCAACCACCAAAATCTCGTCTGCCCAGGTGACGGTCTGGAGGCAGCGCTCGATGTAGGCCTCGTTGTTGAAGCATGGCACCAAGACCGTCACCCGCTCGCGCCCGTCCCGGTCCACTCGAAGGCAAGCCCCCGCGTTCTCGGTCTGACTTGTCATGGCGCCGGTTCGCCGCCAACCGGATGGGCCAGCGGCAGTCTGCCCAGAACGGCGCTGTAGATGCCGGCGAGATTGGACCGGAAGCCCGCTTCCGAGAAGCGCTCCTGGGCACGCCGGCGTGCATTGTCCGCCATCTTCTGACGTAGACGCGGATCGGTCAAGGCCATCCGGAGGGCGTTGGAAAGGGATCGAATATCGCCCGTGGGGAACAGGAGCCCGCTCACTCCGTTCTCGATGGCTTCGGGGTGCCCACCGGAATCCGAGGCGATGATAGGCGTGCCGGCAGCCATCGCTTCCAGGGCGACCAGGGCAAAGGGCTCGTCTCTGGAGGGCACGACCATCACGTCCCCTGCCGCCAGCAGCAGCCGCAGATCGGCGACCGGCCCCAGAAATGTGACGGCCCCCGCCACGTCCGGCTGCCGCGCTCGTTGCCGCACCACGTTCGGATAGTCGCCCGTGGAGTCGAGGTCGCCGGCGTCGAGTCGGGGTGCCTCCCCCGCGATGGCGGCATGGGCCGGTAGACCCTCCACCCGTAGATGACCCAACGCATCGAGGAAGTCCAGGTGTCTCTTGTAGGGCACCAGGCGGCCGGCCATGACTGCCAATGGGACGTCCTCTGGGAGTTTCAGCTCCGACCGTGCCTCGGCCGGGACATAGACCTGCTCGAAAAAGCTCGAGCGCACGGCATTGTGCAGCACGCTGATGCGCCGCTGGGGGATGCCCACTCGGCGCAGCGATTCGGCCACCGCCCATGAGCACCCCACCACCCGGGCAGAAAGGACACCAGTGGGAGCCAGGACGAGCCGGTTGACCAACCGCCGGGGGATGATGTCGTGCTGGTGCCAGATGAGCCGCCGGCGCAGCACAACCGCCGCCGGGAGGGCCACCAACGCTGCGGCGCCCGAATTGGCGTGCACTATGGAGGCGCGCACGTCCTGAACGGCCCGCCCGATCTGCCAAGCCGAGCGAGCCGTGGCGAAAAGCAGAAAGGCCAGGCGCCCCAGGTCACGAGTGCGACGCGGCGGGATGATGGGAACCGGATAGACGGAGTCGCAGCACGCCCCCAGCCGGTCGAGCATTTCGCCCCGAGGCGCCGCCAAACCGGTGTGATAGCCGGCCTCCCGGGCAGCCCTCAGCATTTGCCCAAGGACCACCTCCGCGCCGCCACCCCACATGCCGGTGTGCGACACGAAGAGCACCGTCGGGCGCCCCTCGTCCGAGGCGATGGCAAGTGCCGCCTGCTCCTCCTTCGCTTCATCCGTCGGGCCGGCGGCCGGAGAACGGCTGTCCTTCGTCGATCTGGGCGGCGCCATCATGCCCGCCAGTCTATCGGACGCTGTGCGAAGCCCTCCATCCCAAGGCCCCAGAAAGTTCGGCGCGTAGTCCACTGGGATCGATGGGAGAATCCGCCGACGCAGTCGATGTCGCTGTCGTTCCGCGGGAACGCGCCGGGGCCGCGACCGGAACGGCTCTGGACCCCATCAGCTGTGAGCGACACCCAGGAGGCTTCGCCGGCGATGTGTCTCCAATCGTGGACTGGATCATGAGCGACTCCCAGGCGGATCGTGGCCGTCTTCGGCTCCGCTCCACCTTCGACGAGGATGCCGAGCTGTACGATCGGGCCCGGCCCGGCTATCCGTCCCAGCTCTTCTCGGACCTGAAGTCGCTGGCGCTCATCTCGGGCACTTCACACATCCTCGAGATCGGACCCGGGACGGGTCAGTTCACCCGGTTTCTGTCTGAATCGGGGGCCGCGGTCACGGCGATCGATCTGGGGCCGGGAATGGTCCGGGTGGCGCGCCGCAATCTGGCCGCCTGTTCCAACGTGAACCTCATTCACTCCAGCTTTGAGGACTTCCCGCTGCCGCCTCAGCCGTTCGATGTCGTGGTCTCGGCCACCGCCTTCCATTGGATCGACCCCACCGTCCGGCTGCCCAAGAGCCGGCAGGCGCTGCGAACCGGCGGACACCTGGCCGTCATCGCATCGCGGCATATGGCCGGGGGCACCGTCCTGTTCTGGCAGCGGGTCGAGCGATGCTATGAGGCCTGGTTCGGGGCCGGGGTGCAGGAGCCACCCAACCGCGTGCAGCACGCGGTTTCCGAGATCCTGGAAGAGCTGCAGAGATTCGACCGCTTCGCCTCGCCGCGGCTCGGACGCTACGAGTGGGAAGTGGAATACACGTCCGAGACTTATCTGGACCTGCTTCGCACCTATTCAGAACTCCGAACCCTGCCCGCGGAGAGCCGCGAGCGCCTCCTGGAATGCGTGCGGCGGCTCATCGACGAGGAATTCCGCGGGCGGATTCGCAAGCGTCACCTCACCGAGCTGGTCGTTGCAGAAGCGGCCTGACCCTAGAATCGGCTGGACGGAGGCCGGATTCATGACGCGGACTGTCTCGGGGCCCCGGGTGGTACGGGCGCCGCGAGGGCCCCAGCTTCAGTGCCGGGGCTGGCACCAGGAGGCGGCCCTACGACTGCTCATGAATAACCTGGATCCGGACGTCGCCGAGGACCCGGACCATCTCGTCGTCTATGGAGGCAGCGGCAAGGCGGCGCGCAACTGGGAGTGTTTCGACGCCATCGTCCGGACGCTGCGCGATCTGGAGAACGACGAGACGCTCCTCATTCAGTCCGGCAAGCCGGTGGCCGTCTTCCGCACCCACGCCGAGGCGCCTCGGGTTCTCATCTCCAACGCAATGCTGGTGCCGGCCTGGGCCACCTGGGAAAACTTCTGGGACCTCGAGGCCAAGGGTCTGACCATGTACGGTCAGATGACGGCCGGCTCCTGGATCTACATCGGCACCCAGGGCATCCTTCAGGGGACCTACGAAACATTCGCCGCCGCGGCCGAGAAGCACTTCGGGGGCACACTGGCGGGCCGGCTGGTACTCACGGGCGGCATGGGAGGCATGGGCGGCGCTCAGCCGCTGGCCGTGACCATGAACGGCGGCGTCGTCATCGTGGTTGAGGTGGATGAGCGCCGTATCGAGCGACGCATCCGCACGCGCTACTGTGATCGACAAACGCGCTCCTTGCAGGAGGCCTTGGATTGGAGCCGGGAAGTGCTCGGCCGCGGCGAGCCACTCTCCATCGGCCTCGCAGGCAACGCCGCCGAGGTGTTCCCGGAACTCCTGCACCGTGGACTGGTCCCGGACATCGTCACTGATCAAACGTCGGCCCATGATCCGCTCAACGGCTACATTCCCGCCGCCATGTCCCTGGAAGAGGCGGCGGGCCTTCGAGCATCAGATCCGGACGAGTATGTCTGTCGGGCAGGGGAGAGCATGGCCGTCCAGGTGCGGGCCATGCTGGATCTGCAGCGCCGGGGCGCGGTGGTATTCGACTACGGCAACAACATCCGGCAGCAGGCACACAACGCGGGGGTCGCCGACGCCTTCGACTTTCCCGGCTTCACCCCGGCGTTCATCCGCCCGCTCTTCTGTGAAGGCAAGGGCCCGTTCCGATGGGTGGCGCTCTCGGGCGAGCCCACGGATATCGAGCGGACCGACCGGCTGGTGCTGGATTTGTTTCCCGAGGATGCGCATCTGCGGCGGTGGATCACGCTGGCCAGGGAGCGCGTCGCCTTCCAGGGCCTCCCCGCCCGCATTTGCTGGTTGGGCTATGGCGATCGCGCCCGCTTCGGACTGGCGTTGAATGAGCTGGTCCGTAGGGGCGAGATCTCGGCGCCGGTGGCCATTGGCCGCGATCATCTCGATGCTGGATCGGTTGCCTCACCCAACCGAGAGACGGAGTCGATGCGAGACGGCAGCGATGCCATCGCCGATTGGCCCATCCTGAACGCCCTGCTCAATGCGGTCGGAGGCGCCAGCTGGGTTTCCGTGCATCACGGTGGTGGCGTGGGCATCGGCTACGCCATCCACGCCGGACAGGTCGTGGTTGCTGACGGCACGGAGGAAGCCGATCGTCGCATCGAGCGCGTCTTAACCACCGACCCGGGCATCGGAGTGGTCCGTCATGCCGACGCGGGCTACGACTTAGCCATCGAAACGGCCGAGGAGGCCTGTCTCAAGATGCCCATGCTGCGGCCCGACCCGGCTTGAGCCGTCGCCGAGAGGACGGCCATGAGCTCCCAGTAGCTCGGCAGTCCGGTGTGCCGGACCCTGAGGTCCGGCCGTTCCCCGATGCATTCGTTCCAGCGGGCCGGCAACGCAGTGTGCGCGCGGGGTCCACATGCCCTTGAGCCAGACGGGGCGGGTGGAATTCGCCAACATCGGCGCCCTTCTCACCATGGATGGACCGGATGGTCGTCGGCCGCTTCAAAGCGCCTCCGTCGTGGTTGAAAACGGCCGCGTCACTCAGGTCACGGGGACGGCTGGGCCCGCGCCGCCATCCCCGGCCAACCCCTACCCGCCGGCGCCGACCATCACTCATCCAGGCGCCGACGATGTGTACGTCGACTGTCGTCGCGCCCTCGTCACCCCGGGCCTCGTCGATCCGCACACCCATCTGCTGTATGGAGGCAATCGTTCGGGGGAGATGGCGCTGAAGCTGGCCGGTGTGCCCTATCTCGACATCCTGGCCTCGGGCGGGGGCATCCTCGCGACGGTCTCGATGACCCGAGAAGCGGGTGACGAGGAGCTGGTGGAGGCCGGGCTGACGCGACTGGACGCAATGCTTCGCATGGGCACGACAACCGTCGAGGTCAAGAGCGGCTACGGGCTCTCGACCGAGCAAGAGCTGCGCATGCTCCGGCTCATCGCCGAATTGGACCGGCGGTCGCCCGTAACCGTGGTGCCCACACTGCTCGGCGCCCACGCCACGCCGGCCGACCACCGCGACGACCCTGCCGGCTACGTCGAGGAGATCGTCGAGCGGATGATCCCGGCCGTGTCCGCGGAAGGACTGGCCCACTTCTGTGACGTCTTTTGTGAGCCGGAGGTCTTTCCGGTCAACCAATCCCGACGGATCCTTGAGGCAGCCGCTCGGCACGGCCTCGCCCGGAAGGTTCATGCCGACGAGATCGCGGTCGAGGGCGACATCAGCGGCGCCGAGCTGGCGGCTGAGGTCTCCGCCGTCTCGGCCGATCATCTCCGCGCCACGCCCGATGAGGGCCTTGAGCGTATGGCGCAGGCCGGCGTGACCCCGGTCCTCCTCCCCGCCACCAGCCTGTGCCTCGCCGATCACCGCTATGCACCGGCCCGTCGCATGATCGACGATTTTGGTCTTCCGGTTGCCCTCGCGACGGACTGCAACCCCGGCACCAGCCCCACGGAGTCGCTGCAGCTGGTCATGGCCGTGGCGGCGCTCGAGCTTCGGCTGACACCGGAGGAGATCCTGGCCGGCGTCACCGTCAACGCCGCGCGGGCCATCGACTGCTCCGAGACCGCCGGCTGCATTGCCACCGGCCGCTGCTGCGATCTGGTCGTGTGGCAAGCCTACGATCCGGCCATGCTGCCCTACCGCTTCGGCACCAACCAGGCGGCGCTTGTGGTCAAGAACGGCCGGATGTTTCAGCCCTGAAGAACGCCTCGAAGGGGCATTCGAAAGCGAGCGAGCGCGGAGCAGGACGACGTAAACCGGGTCAATTGAGCGGATAGACTACCTTGTCCTTCGAAAACCCCGCGGGAGAGAAAAGTGGCTTCCAGTTATGAGGCGCTGCGCGAACGCCTGCGCACCATCAACAACATCAACAAGGCCGGGGCCGTCTTGGCCTGGGACCAGCAGACATACATGCCCCCGGGCGGCGTGCACGATCGCGGCGCCCAGCTTGCCACTCTCGCCCAGCTCAGCCACGGCATGTTTACCGGCGACGACTTCGGTGAGCTGCTCGACCTGGCCGAGGATGAGGTCAAGGACCTGGCCTACGAAAGCGACGAAGCCAGCATTGTGCGCGTCACTCGCCGCGACTTCGAGAAACAGCGCAAGCTGTCCGCCGATCTCGTGGGTCGTCTCCGCCGTCATGCCACCGAATCGCGCAACGTGTGGGTGAAGGCTCGCCAGGATGACGACTTCCCGGCCTTCGCTCCCTTTCTGCAGCAAACGGTCGATCTGTCCCGGGAGACGGCCGATGCCTACGGCTATGAGGACCGGCCCTACGACGCCTTGGTAGATGTCACCGAGCCGGGAATGACTACCGCAGATCTGGAGGAGATCTTCGGCACGCTGCGCGAGCAGCAGGTCCCGCTGATCAAGGAGATCGTGTCGAGGCCACAGGTCGATGACTCGGTCCTGCACCAGCCCTATGACGAGGCCAAGCAAGAGGCGTTCGGCAAGCTCGTGGTCGGCAGGCTCGGGTACGACTTCAATCGGGGCCGGCTCGACCGCACCGTCCATCCCTTCGAGATTGCGCTCTCCATCGACGACGTGCGCCTGACTACCCGCTACGACCCCAACTTCCTGTCCATGTCGCTTTTTGGCACCATGCATGAGTCGGGGCACGGCATGTACGAGCAGGGCATGGGGCGCGAGCTCGCGGGCACGGGCCTCGCCCGTGGCGGTTCAGCCGGCCTGCATGAGAGCCAATCCCGTCTGTGGGAGAACATCGTCGGCCGCAGCCTCCGGTTCTGGAAGGCGTTTTACCCCGAGCTGCAGCGCACGTTCCCCGATCAGGTGGGAAACGTGCCCCTCGAAACCTTCCACAAGGCCATCAACAAGGTCCATCCGTCCTTCATTCGCGTCGAGGCCGACGAGATGACCTACAACATGCACATCATGCTGCGGTTCGAGCTGGAGAACGACTTTCTCGAGGGCCGGCTGGAGGTGCGCGATGCGCCCGAGGCCTGGCGCGCCAGGATGGATGAGTATCTGGGCGTCGTTCCGCCCAACGACCGTGAGGGCGTCCTGCAGGACACCCACTGGTCGACGATGCTGGGCGGCTTCGCGGGCTATTGCCTCGGGAACGTCTTCGGCGCCCAGTTTTGGGAGAAGGCGATCGCCGATCGGTCGGGCATCCCCGACGAGATTGAGCAGGGCGAGTTCGGCTCGCTGCTGGAGTGGCTGCAGCAGAACATCTACCGGCACGGCCGCAAGTACCAGCCCAAGGAGCTGGTCCAGCGCGTGACGGGCAAGCCCATCAGCACCCAGCCGTACATTCGCTATCTGAAGGCGAAATTCAGCGAGATATACGGGCCCCTCTAAGAGCCGCAATCCGGATCTCCGTCCCCAACCCGCAGCCGCAGCTTGGCCTACCGGCGTGCAGCCGGACCGGCTACTGCCCAATCAGAGTGTGGAAGGTGTCGTCGACGAACCGGCTTCTGCCCGGGATTCGAATCTCCAGCAGGTACTGCCAGTGACCGCCCATGAGCACCTGGCCCGGCGCGCTGAATTTGCCCGGACCTCGCTCCGGCAGCGTCAAGAACTGCGTCCCCATGTCCATGTCGGTCATGGTTTCCACGATGTTCACCGTGGCAAGTCGGACCGGCACGCCCCCGCGGCGCAGGTGCACCGTGAAGGTGTCCGGCCCTGCCTTGCCCGGTGTGACCGAGAGCGAGACCTGCAGGCCCTCGACGGTGTTGCGAAGCGTGAAGGGCCCGGAGACCGCCCCGAACGTGATGGGAACCGGATAGGCATTCAGAACCGCGGTCGCCGCGAAGACCAGCAACGCCAGCACGGCGCTGATCCGCAGCCAGCGCATCAGCATGGCCTGCAGCAGCGGCGTGGCCGCCTCCATTGCCCGCTTCGTCGCGCGGCGCAGGCGCGGGCGGACAATGCCCACCGTAAAGGCGCTGATCAGAACCATGAGGAGGACCAGCCCCATTTTGACGATCAGCGTCCGTCCGTAGATGCTGTTGAAAAAGGCGTTCCAAGAAGGGACGTGCACCTTGCCGTTGAAGCCGCCGGTGAACACCAGCGTCAACACCGACGCATAGGCGAAGGGCGAGAAGCGGTCGAGGGTGTCGAGGAACGGAACGAGCGCTGTCCGCGTGTTCCGGGCCGCCGCGGGGAGCAATGTCAGGGCGATTGCCAGGATGCCTCCCGCCCAGAGCCCCGTGGCCAACACGTGCAGCCAGTCGATCACCACCGGTGCCGTGGCAATGCCGGTCCCCGTTCCTGACAGGTTGACGGTGGCGGCGTGGCCGGAGGCCGCCAGCAGGAAGGCGGCTCCCGCGGCCAGCAAAAGCTGCAGGGCGGCGGGCGATAGCGGGCGGACCGCGAGCATTGGGAAGGGCACGACGAGGCTGTAGACCGCCTGCTGGGGTGGGCGCCGGCGTGGCTCTGCGGTTGCCGGCCGAGGCCGTGTACGCAGGATCAGGCAGGCCAGCAGCCCCACCACGCCAACGGCCTGCGCCGCGATCCAGATATGCCCGTACTCGGTGTCCAACAGCAAGCCACGGAAGGTCGCGAGATCGAATGTCGAACCCCAATCTCCCGCCACCGTGTGCGCCTGAATCAGCAGCGAGCCACATCGGGCGGCCAGCATCAGCAGCAGCGTGATAGGGAGGATCCGAACTGCTCGCGCCATGGCTCTGCAGGTGAGCGCGCTCGCTTCGGGAGCCAGACTGGGTGACGGGAGGACCGCCAGCAGCAGGAGGGCCAGTCCAAGCCAGAGGGCCGATGTGACCAGCTCGAGCGTCCGGGCGGCCAGCGCCAGCAACGCGTCGAGATTCGGAGGGAAGTTCTGCGATCCGGTCCCCGAAAGCGTCGGCGCAGGCGGCGCGGGCCCTCGATGCCCAATGCTGAACAGGAAGCCGCCCTTCAGGACATGCCCGTCCTGGGACGAGACCGAGGTCCACAGCACCAGATATGTGCCGTCCGGCAGCCCAGAGCGGAGGGAAACCGTCAGCTCGCGGTTGTGGGATATCCGGTCATCTCGGCGGTCAACCTCCACGCGCTTGGCGTTCCAGACGACGGCCTTGCTGAGCGCGGTATTCAGATCCTCAGAGAACCATAGGTGGATGATCGACGGCTCTCGCGGAAGCACGGCGCCCTGGCCGGGCTCCGATCGGACCAACAGAGCATGGGCGGACGCGGTTGCCGGGGCCGCCAGCACGAGGATGATGCCGGCCAGCCCCGCGACCGCGGCGACCACCCAGCGCGGTCGTGGGAGCATTACGTCGCCCCTCGCAGCGACCGGTTTCCGTCGGAGACAATCATGCCTTTCGGCGCCCGGATGGACAAGCCCTCAGCGCCAAGCTCCGAAGCTTCTCACAACCCGTGAACGCCGAACCGGGCCCAAACGAGATAGGCCGATCACCGTTTGATCAACTCTTGACGGTGAAATAGACGATACCGGCGGCGTAGTGCCCGTCCACCGCGGAATGCGTGTACCAGATCAGGTAGTACTTCAACGGCTTGAGCTTGGGCAGCTTCAGAGTCATGACCTTGGGGTTCTTAAAGGAGATGTGGGACTTCTGATGCTCGGTCACGAGGCCGTGGTCGGCGACGCCTTCGAACACCTGCATCCAGCTGTGGTCGGGGTTCAGGGCCTCGGCGAAGTGGGCAACAACCTTGTGAGGCACGTGCCCCACCCGGAAGACCTGATGATCTCGAATGTTGCAGCGCACCAGGTTGGCATGAGCGTCGGCGGGTATCGGCGTGGCGAATACGGCAAGCGCCATGGCGGCGCACATCAGGAAGGAACTCAGGCGGCGGATCATCGGCATCCTCCTCAGGATTCTGCCGGCGCCCACCTGGAGAGGCGGACGCGCGGTCCTCGGTTCAGACCGTGGCGGAGGAAATGTCGGGAGGAGGCCGCGAGAACCGGGCTCGGCCCATCTGTGCGGCAAGTGCGGGCCGCATTGAGCACGGCCGTGGCCGCCGCTCCGAGGCGATCTGGGCATGGAGGGCGCGGAGCCGCAGGATGGCTTCGGCAACCGCCTGCAGGCGGTCCTCGAAGACCGTGAGGAAGAGCGCCGCCAGGAGGCCGAGGAGGAGAGCCAGGATGGCGGCCGGGACCGGCGGTGACATGGCCATGACCATCTGCGCCCCGTGCATCTGCATCAGGTAGCGCATCGGCATGATTTGCAAGGCAAGACGAAAGATCGTGTACTGACCCGCCGCGAGGAGGATCGCCCGGCGACAGATGGTCTCGGCGGAGGGCCGCGAAAAGCGAAGCGTGGGCCGCTTGGGAGCCGAGCCTTGTAAGTCGGCCAGCCGTTGGAGCTGCAGCCGCATAGTCCAGACGGCCGCGCCAAGGCTGAGTCCGGCCAGCCCCAAGATGGCCGCGAGCGCCGGTCGGAGCGGACAGTGTTGGATGGCGTAGGTAGCGGCCGACAGCCGTCCGTCCAGACCGCCCGCATAGCCGAGACCCAGATGAAACTCGACGACGTGAATGAGAGCGGCGCCGGCCAGGATGGCCACGAGCCGGTGCAGCAAGCGTCCCGAAAAAGCTCCTCGCGGCAGGGCCATGGCCCTCCAGTCTAGGCCCGTCCGCCCTTCCGACAGACTGGGCAGCGCCCGAACAGCTCCAGGGAGTGGCCCTCAATCGCGAAGTCGGTGGCCGATGCGACGCGCTCGAGGAGAGCGGGGGACAGACACTGGTCGATCTCCACGACACGACGGCAGGTCGTGCAGGTGACGTGGTGATGATGATGCGGTCCGCAGGCGCGATAGCGGTGGCGCCCGTTGCCGGTGGGGACGCGATCCAGCAGCCCCTCGCGAACGAGCAGATCCACCGACCGGAAGACCGTGGCGCGTCCGATCCCCGGATCGAGATCGAGGAGCTCCTTCCAGAGGTCCTCGACGGCGAACTCCCGGCCGCTGGCGCCCGCTCTGGCGACTCGGGCGGCGATGAGTCTCCGGGGTCTAGTTGTGCGCAGGCCCAGGCGGTCAAACAGCTCGAGAACCGACGCCTCGAGACTCTCCGTCTGGGACTCCGTGGCGGCGGCCTCGCTCACGGCCCAGCTTGATTGATACGCAGTCTCATTGATACATAGTATCATCAGCCGTGACGAAACGAATACTCTTGCACTCCCGCTTTCGGAGCCCGGCAAGGCGCAGAATCTCTCGACTGCCGGCTCCCCTACTCCTGTTGCTCGTCGGCCCCTTGGGCATATGGGGATGCGGCACGCCCGCAGGAGCCAACTCTCCCGGCGTACGGCTGGCCGTCGTGGCCGCGGAGAACATCTGGGGAAGCATTGCCCGACAGGAGGGCGGAAACCGGGTGATGGTGCGGAGCATCATCGTGAACCCGGCTGCCGATCCGCATGCCTACGAACCTACGGTGGGTGATGCGAAAGCGGTGGCGGCCGCCAATCTGGTGATTTTCAACGGAGCGGGATATGACGCTTGGATGCAGAAATTGCTGGCTGCCAACGCCGTCCCGACCGGTCAGGAGTTGGATGCCGGGTCAGTCGTCGGCGTTTCGCCGGGCCGGAATCCGCACATTTGGTACAACCCGTCGGATGTGCGCAGGGTCGCGGCGCGGATTTCGGCCGACTTCATCCGGCTGCAGCCCGTGGACAAGGCCCTGTTCACCCGTCTCCACCGCCGCTTCATCACTCGTGATCTGGCCGCCTACTTCCATGACATCGCCGGGATTCGGGACCGGTATGCCAGTGTGCGGGTTGGTGCGACCGAGAGCATCTTCGTCTATCTGGCGCGTCGCCTGCATCTGCGTCTCACCACGCCGCCGGGCTTTATGAAGGCGGTCGCGGAAGGCATCGAGCCGACCGCCCAGGAGCTGCTGACCTTCAACCATCAGATCGAGAGCCGTTCCATCAAGGTGCTGGTCTTCAACCGCCAGAACGTCACGCCTGGCGTGCGGGTGCTGGTCAACCTCGCCCGCTCCCGGCGCATTCCGGTGGTGCCCATCACGGAGACACTCGATCCCGCTTCGGCATCATTCCAGGGCTGGCAGACTCGCCAGCTCGCGCTTTTGGCGGCAGCGCTGCACCGGGCCACGGGTCGGTGACCGCCCCCAACGTCCCCGCCGCCCCAACCCTCGAGCCGGCGTCTCCGGCGACTGGGTGGCCGGC
>JAJPKF010000020.1 GCA_021323865.1 Pseudomonadota bacterium
GCCCGAACGGGCATGCCGGGTGACGCGCGTCGGATGTCGTCTATGACCGACCCCCTGGGCAACAGCACCACCTTCAAGTACGACGGCAGCGGCAATCTGACCGAGGCGGACCTGCCCAACGGCACGGTGACCAGCTACGCCTACGACGCCTCCAGCGATCTGAACAAGATCAGCACCACCAAGAGCGGCACGCTGCAGTTCAGCTTCGACGCCTCGGGGGCCAACGGCATCGGACCCGACGGCAACGTGCAGAGCATGACCACCTCGCAGCAGAGCAACGTGGGCCTGCGTCCCGGGAACGGCACGGCCGGCAATGCCGGAACCGACACCTACAACTACGACCCGCTGCAGCGGCTGACGGCGGACAGCCAGACGGGACCGTCGGGGACGACGAATAGCTCGAGCATGACCTACGCGGACAACGGCGAGATCACCAGCGCGAGCGGGCCGACCATTCACAATGGCTCCTACACCTATCAGGGAACCACGGGCCATGACGCTGGCAAGCTGCAGAGCATCGGCTCGGGCCTCGCCTTTGCCTATGACGCTCAGGGCAACCGGACCTGCCAGGGAACGGCATCTCCCTGCTCCTCCAACACCACCTACACGTACGGGTATGATGCCAACAACCGGCTGACCAGCTGGGCCGACACGGCCAACGACAGCGAGACCTGGAGCTACGACGGCAACGGGCTGTTGCAGCAGAGCATCTACAAGACGCCGGGCTCGGTGTGTCCCAGCATCCCCCAGGGCGGCTCATCGGCCACACCCTGGACACCGGTCCCCTCCATATCACACCGTCCCCTAAGGACTCTTCTCCGGGCTACTGCACCGACGAGACCAACCTGGTCTGGAACACGGCCCTGGGCAGCCCTACCCTGGCCGTCACCCAGGAGTACGCCACCCGTGTCGACGAGGGGCACACGGATTACCTGATGGGACCCAGGGGCTACCGGTGGAGCAGCTCGACGTGGGCGCCGGGGGTGGCAAGGGAAGCGGAACGCCTCTGTACTACTACCAGGACCTGCAGGGCAACACCCGCGCGCTTGAGGACTCGACCGGCACGGTGGTCAACGTCCAGAACTACTCGCCCTACGGCGTGGCCACGGGCTCGTTCGGCAACACCAGCTGGACGCCCCTCCAGTATGACGGGACCTACACTGACGGAACCACCGGATTCGTATACGACCAAGCGAGGTGGTATGACCCCAGTACCGGCCAGTTCCTCAGTCAGGACCCGCTGGTTGATCAGACACTGCAGCCGTATGCGTACGCTGCGGATAGCCCGGTGAACGCCTCGGACCCCACGGGCCTGTCTTCCGTTGGCTTCTGCGGCGACATAGGGGCTCTCGTGCCCATTGGGTTCTTACCCGTCGTAGCGGTCGGCGTGAATGCGGAGGTGTGCCCGCTGGTTAGGATCTCCGGGGGGCGCCACAACGGCCAGATAGGTGGCACGGCTATAGGGGCTGTTGGCCTCGGGGCCGGCGTAATCGGGAAAGCCGGCCTCAGCGTGCAAGTGTCCAATGCATCGAAGCTGTCGGATCTCGGAGGGCTCTTTTTCTTTGTCACGGTTGCGCGGGCGTTGGGCGGGTTTGGGGCGAAGGCGACAGTATTCTGGAACGGCTCGACCTCTCGGCCCATTGTCGGCGCCGACATCGGATGGCAGTCCGGGCTCGGGGCGGGCGGCTACGCTGGGGCGTCCTGGACTCTTGCAAACACCTATGGCGGGTGGTGGGGCTGGCTTGCGGACGCGGCCCGTGGCGCCTTCGACGCAGTCTCTGCGATCGACGGACCGAGCAGATCCCGCACAGAGAAGTGGGGCCAGGGGGCACTTCGCTTCTACCGGCTCCACAGGAAAGAGTTTAAGCGCATGAAGGCCACGTGTCGCCACCACCGCAAGAAGTGTCACAGGTAGCACTGGAGGATCACGGGCTGCCGGTGATGGCGTGGTTCATTTTTGTGGCGGCTGCCCTGATCCTGATGTACGTGCTACTGCGGGCGGCGTACTTGCACCGCCGTCGGGGCGCGGATCGGCCATCGGAGCCCGTTCTGCACAGGGTTCCGGCGGAGGCTGAGCAGGCATTTCGGGGGGGCGGGGCTTGGCAGTGGGTGCGGTGGGATCGCGCCACGCTGACAGTCTATGCGAGGCACGTCGAGATATTGGCGCCGCAAGGCATGCTTGGCATCCGCACAGACATCGTGCTGCCCTCGGAAACGGCCACGATGCGGCTCGACAGGCATGGGCCATTCGGACTGCCGCTCGCGCCTCGAGATCACATCCGCCTGATTGGGCGCGATGAGAGCGGCCGACGACAAGAGTTCATGTTGGCACCGAAGGACGGCTTCGACCGCGCCTGGCAGGCTCTGCTGCGTTCTGGCGTAGAGCCGCTGCCGCCGGGCGCGGGCGGTAGCGAATACTATGGGGCGAGCTGGAGGGTGCGAGCCGCGCAGGCGGTATGGACCGGCGTCTGGGCCATCGGGGTGCTTGCGGCGACCACGCTCAGGCGGCGGGAATTCCAAGGCGGGTCGGGTTTGTTCGTGCTATGGCTCTTCTCTCTCGTTTGGTTGGCCGGCGCGCAGCTTCTGGGCTGGCTGCCGGAACTGACGGGCAGGCGAGCGCATCCACCAGCGGCCAGCGTGCCGTTTGAGCCAACACCCGAACTGGCCGGATTGCAACTCGCCGGCGTGCTGGTTTTCATTGCGGTCACTACGTGGTACGTCGCCCTGCAAAACGGCTGAACGGGCTGGGGCTCCGTTGATGCGTTGACCCATGTCCTGTCGGTATTGCCAATTCTCGAAGCGGTCATGCAGCAACTGCGCCGCGGGAGCGCAGGCCGGGTGCCGGGCTTGGGCCGGGTGGTGGGGCCCCTTGGGATCTGCATACTCGGCTCCCTCGGTGCCACGTCCTGCGGGGACACGACAGGCCCCGCGGCCCGACCGCCCCGCGGCAGCGAGGATCGTCAGGCTCGCGACTTCGGCAGCCGTCCGTGCCGGGACGGTGAGCGCGCCGTCCGGCCCCCCAAAAACTGGTCCATATTCAGTGTGGTGATTTAGCACATTGATAGGAGCAGTTGGAGGAGAAATGGCGGCAGCGAAGAAGTACTCTGTCGAGCAGATCATCGCGAAGTTGAGGGAGGTAGAGAAGCTGCAGGGGCAGGGGATGTCGATTCCGGCGGCGTCGAAGAAGATCGGGATCACCGACCAGACCTTCTACCGGTGGCGGCTGCGGTATGGGGCGATGAAGGAAGACGAAGCGCACCGGTTGAAACTGTTGGAGCAGGAGAACGGCCGGCTGAAACGGATCGTGGCCGATCAAGCGCTTGAGATCTCGGCGCTGAAGGATCTGAACCGGGGAAAATGGTAAGCCCGGAAAGGCGCAGGGCGGCAGTGGTGTATCTGGTTCGGAAGC
This sequence comes from Pseudomonadota bacterium, assembly GCA_021323865.1. GTDB lineage: Bacteria > Chloroflexota > UBA5177 > UBA5177 > JAJPKF01 > JAJPKF01. The sequence goes on from JAJPKF010000020.1 coordinate 3,410, forward strand.
ACAATATGTCCGAGCGGAAAGCCTGTCGCCTGGTGGAGCAGAGCCGGTCGACCCAGCGGTACGAGCCGGTTTTTCCCGAGCACGAACAGCGCCTTCTCCGGGCTATGAGCGAGCTGGCTCAGAAGCACCCGCGATGGGGCTACCGGATGATCTGCCGGCTGCTTCGAGATGATGGCTGGAACGTCAACCCGAAGCGGATCGAGCGGCTGTGGCGGTTGGAAGGGCACCGAATACCGCCACCGCGGGTCAAGGACTCGGGAAGAAGAGCGGATGGAACCGGGGATAATTCCGCCTGGAAGTCGGGCCGCGGCGCCGAATCAGATCTGGAGTTACGACTTCATGTCGGCCCGGACACGTCGTGGCGGGCCGATCCGGATCTTAAACGTGGTCGACGAGTTCACCAGGGTCGCGGTAACGACGCATGTGTCGCGGTCGATTGGGTCTGGGGACCTGCAGCAGGTGTTGGAGAAAGCCATTGAGCGTCACGGAGCACCGACACTGATTCGATCAGACAACGGCAGGGAGTTCATATCGACGACGATAGTGGAGTGGCTAGGGGAGCGGGGAGTGGAAGCAGCCTTCATCGAGAAGGGGAAACCCCAGCAGAACCCTTACGTGGAGCGGTTTAACGGCACCATGCGGCGGGAGCTGCTGAACGGGGAGGAGTTCGACTCAGTCCTCGAAGCTCGGGTGATGATCGAGCAGTTCGTCGAGGAGTACAACACCTGCCGACCGCACCGAGGGCTGAAGATGATGACGCCTGCGGCATTCGCTAACACGCAGAAGAAGAGCTCAGCCTGATAGTGATGAACCACAGCGACACTGGACCAGATGGCGCGCGATCCACCCCCCGGGGGGTGGATCGGAAAACCCGCTCTGGATCAGATCTACAACACTGGAAGTGGACCGAACGACGGGGGCTGGACAGGTACGTTGTCGCCTGGGCGATCCTGGGCGGGGGACGAGCTTGCGGCTACGAAGCGCCCTGCCTTACCTAGGCCGCAGGCGCGTGGCGCCGGCGCCGCGCGCGGCATCTCCACACTGATGGCCACATCCACAGCGTGGCTCCGCGTTCAGGAGCCGGTGAGGGGCGGACCGGGGATGACCGAGCTTCGAAAGCGACTCCTAGGACCCGCTCTGCCTACCGATCTCGCCGGGCCGAGTAGGTTCTTGCGTGCCTGGCGTATCGCCCGACTGGAGCCGGTTGGGCCAGACACGCTCTCAGACCACGTCGCATGGTTGGCTGAGGCGGCGGTCGGGCTTCAGCCGGTCGGGCCTGGGGCCAAGCCAGCGCCGCGGGGCTCTCGTCTGAGCCTGGGTCTGGCAGTTGCCGGGATCGGGCCGTACGACACTGAGGGGTTTGTGGCAAGCGCAGGTTCCCTGGCTAAGCTCGCCGCGTCGGGTCTCCCCCTACTCCTTGCCTTCCACCGCACGGCGGCACGCGCCCGAGTCGCGGCGGCGTGCCGCCCCACGACGGAAAGGCCAATTGGACCAAAGGGTGTGGTACATGCGTGCCTAAGTGTCCTGGGGCCCCTCGAGAGACCCAACCGACCTCGGGAGCCCTCCCTATACCCGGCCGACGTGACGCAGGCCCTCGGTCTGACTCCGACGCGCTCCAGGCGTCCAGAAGCTAGGGGCGGTAGGATTGCCGGCTCTGGACCCTTCATCCAGATCGGCGTCTGGGAGCTCGCCTCGGACGACATCGTCGATTCCCGGTTGTTCTCGGAGCACTTGGAATGGGTACTCAAGACGGTGGGTCCCGCTGCTCAACGGGTGCGGGACTACTGTCGGGAGCATGACGTGCGCGCGCACATCCACGGGTACGTTGGCGATGACGGTACGATCCGCCTGGTTCTCAGCCCGGGCAGTCTCAGCCGCCTGGCTGCGCTGGGACTCGACCTCGACCTCCGAGTCAAGGTGTGACAGGAGCCGGCACGCGGCGGCCGCCCGCCATCCTCGGGCGTGACCACGAACAAGTGTCGTGCTTTAGAGAATCGGTCGGACCAGTTAAGCCGAGATGGCCGCTGCGAAGCGGTACTGCGCCGAGGAGATCATCCACATTCTGAGCGAGATCGAGAAGCTGCAGGGTCGGGCAGGGTCGACGCCGGCCGCAGTAAAGGGGTCGGGCAATGTCGAACTGGACACCTATTACCAAAGCGGCCAGCAGGCCGGCCCACCGGGCTCGAGCTGATGGACTGGCCGGCAGATCTGCGAGGGGTGCCGTGCTCGCGGGAGGTCACTGCGGTACTGCAGGCCCGAGGCATCGCTGTCCACGCCGGAACCGTGTCCCACGCCCTCCCGGAGGAGCCAGCGCCGCCTGAGGACGTCCTCTCCCCGCCGACGGTCTCCGAACGGAAGACGGACCACGCCCTCGTCTTCCGCTACCGGCCAGGCGAGCGAGCCTACTGCAGCGACAACATCGGCGACGGCACCAACGTGATCTGGTTCAGCTACGAGGGGTACGCCCTCAGCTTTGAGATCTCCCGCCCGGACCTGCTGTGTATTTCGCGCGAAATACGCACCCGAGCCCGCTCGTACTGACTGAGGGCTTCGTCGATGTGGTTCTCGACGTAGAGAATGTGCCCGATCCCGGTGTAGAGCCGGGCTTGGAGAGCCGGATAGTGGGGCTCCGCCAGCGCAAGCCGCAGTCCCTCCCGGAAGAAGGCCAATGCCTCTTCGTAGTTGTTGAGGAGGTAGAGCGCCCGGCCGAGCGAGTAATGAATCTCTGCCGAGAGGGTGCGATCTCCCCGGCCGTCGGCGTCCTCGCGGGCAATCTGGAGAGCTTTCCTTCGCTTCCCGAAGGCGTGAGAGTTCCATGAGCGCCCGTCCACGGAGCCAGTCTCGTCGACCGAGGCCGGCCCGCGGGGCCAGCTCATCGAAGACCTTCAACGTAGCTGCCGCATTTCCGAGTTCGAGGTGGATCTCTGCGTAGTCGAGACTCATCTCGACTATCTGCTCGGCATCCCCGTCCTGCAGCAACTGTCCTACCGGCACCTCCAATCGTTCCGCCACGATCGCAAGGGCACGGAGCGAGATACGACCACGGCCCCCCTCGACGAGGCTCAGAAAAGAGCCAGAGAGATCCTACCCCTAGCTGGGCTGAGGTCACTCCTTTCCGCATGCGTGCCGCTTTGATACGCCGGCCCACATCCGGGCGGAGCAGAGTCTCGCTTCGGGGATTGCCGCGCTGATCTGACTTTGGCGCTAACCCTCCCGGCCCAACGATGTGGACGTGGCACTAGGGCCAAAGGCAATCTTGGAGGGGCATCCTTGGGTTGTGGGCCGGCTGATCCGGCTCACCCTCCGCGGCCGGTGTGCTCAGGCCGCCAAGACACCCTTCCAGTCAGCCCGCCGGCGGCCCCTTGGCGATGTAGACCTCCAGGGTGCGGGACCGGCCGGATGTCGTCGAGACCTGCACCTCTGAGCCCCGCAGGGTGTGCCGGAGATGGAAACTTACGGTGCGCCCGTCCAGCCGCACGGTCGTCGCGTGATGCCCGCTCGGAATCACCAGACCCAACAGCAGCTTCAGTCCCTTGGGCGCTGCCACGGAAAGCGTGAACCCGTTCGTCTCGCGCCGGACATTGGCCGACATGGTCGACCGCCCGACTCTCAGCTTGCTCACGGCGGCCGAGGGCCAGGCCGCAGGTAGGTCGGGAATGACCGAGAGCCGGCCGTCGGGGATGTCGGGCACGATGCCCAGGAACTCGTGGATCACCGGCCATTGAACGCCGTACGATGACCAGGCCTGCATGAACATGGCACGGCTGGTGAGCGGCTGGAAGGGATTATAGGCGGGGCTAGGCGCGATCTCGGGTAGGGCGCCGGGCTGCTCCATGTCCAGCAGCCGCGCGATGGCGTCCATGTAGAAGAGGGCTCGATCCACCCGGCCGTAGTTGGACTCGGCCACGGCCATGACCGAATTGGGCAGCGTCCAGATGGCCAACTCGCCATTGCCGTCGCTGCCGCCGCCCTTGCCGGTGTGATAGAGCCCGTAGCGTCCCGTGAAGGTGCTGCTCTGCAGCCGGTTGAGGCTCTTGGCCGCGTCGCCCGCCGGCGCAAGGGCCATCTCCATGGGGGTGGCGTCGGTCCAATAGCGCTGCTGAACCTTCTGATATTCCCGATGGCAGCCGGCGAGGTCGAAGAGGGCATCTCCGACCGAGCACATCGAGTCGGCATAGAGCGAGTCCTTCGCGACCCACCAATCCTTGGTGAAGCGGCCCGCCAGGCCCGCGGCTCGGGCGCGGGCCCAATCCGCCGTCTTCCGGTCGCCCATCGCCCGGGCCATGCCGGTCAAAGCATGCAGCGCGGCAACCGTGTAGGCGGCCACGTCGAGGGTGGCCGAGGCCATACCGGAGCGTTCGACCATGCCCAGTCCCTCGGGCCAACCGTCACCGTCGGGATCGAGGCTCTTTGAGGTGATGTAGCGCATGCCGTCGCGTAGGAAGGGATACATCTGGCGCAGGAACGAGCGGCTCCCGGACCAACGCCACAGGAGATCCACGCCGATGGCCACCTGGGCCGTCTCGTTGGTGTCGCCCAGATCGGCGTTGGAGCCGAAGTAGACCGATCCGTCGGTGACCACCTCGTGAACCACCTTGCCCGTCTTGCCGTTGATGGCTCGGGAGAAGTCGCGGATGGCCCGCAGATGATCCATGGCCGTGGTCCACTGACCCGAGGCGATCAGGGCGTAGGTGGTGTAGGCGCCGTCGGCCCCGAAGAACCACGGATAGTCGGGCAGACCGGCGCCGATACCGGAAACCATGGGCAGCGTCTTCACCGGCTTGGGATAGGCGGTGCCGTCGTTGGTGGCCCGGACGTGGACATCGGTCACGGTCCGCCGCAGATCGGCCAGGTTCATCTTTCCCCAGTCGAAGGCCGACTGGAGACGGGGGTCGGGCAGCTCTACCGCGGTTCGCTTCCATAGGCGGGAGCGCCAGGCGATCTTCCGCTTGAGGAGCCGCTCGGGATCGGCCAGCGCGGCCCCCAATGCGTGGAGGGCCTCCGACTTCGCGGTATGCGAGCCGGCGATGGCCAGCCAGAGGGTCAGGTCGCCGCGGGCCGGGACCTTCAGCCGCCAGTCCAAGCGCGCGCCCGTCCCCTTCCCGTACTGATCGTAGGTGCCCTGATCCGCCGAGGTGACCGGCCCCCAGAGATCGCCGCCGAGGCCCACGTCGTGGGGCGTAACGCTCGAGGCTGCGAGGGCATACCAGGGCTTTCCCGGCTCGCGGAAGCTGACGATGCCCCGCTTGCCGTCGTAGGCGGCATGGTCGGGGCGGTTGAAGGCGCCGGCGTCCTCCGGCTGCGACGAGCCCCAGGGATAGGCGGCCATGATCTCGCTGCGCAGCACCGCCCGCAGATCCATCTGCCGCGACGAGGCGCCGGGATTGCGCAGCCGGAGACCGACGAGAGCCACCGGCATCCCGTCGGGGGCAAACTCGGTGCGGCTGACGCGGATGCCGTCCACGGCCGGGAAGTCGAGACGCGCGTAGCCAAGGCCGCTGGTGAAGCGTTTTGCATCGGTGAGCCACCGGCCGGCGAGCCGGAACCAATAGCCGTCGAGCAGCTTGAGCGGATGGGCCCAGACGCCGCCCATCTGTCCGGTGATGTGCCAGCCCATGGGCGGGAAGCTGCCGTTGGTGGTGCCGACGATGTAGCTGCGGTCTCCGGCCGCGGCATAGCGCTTCTCGGCGAGCCGGCTGCCCGTGGAGCGGGTCGGCGGTTCCCAAGGCCGGCTCACCTGGCGTGCCCCGTCAAGGTGGACGGACGCACCCACCGTGCCCGCGGCCACGCCGGCCAGCAGGGCAGCCGAGAGCAGGCAGACGCAGGCTCGGCGAAGGCGGGTGGTTCCCATGGATGACACGCGCGGCTCAGCCCTTCAGACCCGTCCTCGAGAGACCTTCGACGAAGTAGCGCTGGGCGAATACGTAGACGACGAGGATGGGGAGAATGACCACCATCGCCCCGGCCATGATGTCGGGCCAGTAGTTCAGGTAGTTGAAGGAGAACTGCGCCAGACCCACCGGTAGCGTGTACAGGCTGGGGTTCGACTGCGTGATGAAGCTGGGCATGAGGAAGCTGTCCCAGCTGCCCTGGAACTGCAGGATGGCCAGCGTGGCCAGCGCCGGCCGGGCCAGGGGCAGGGCGATCTTCCAGTACATGCCGAAGCGGGTGAGGCCGTCCATTCGCCCCGCTTCCTCCAGCTCCACGGGTAGGGACATGAAGAACTGGCGCATGAGGAAGATGCCGAATGCGGTGACCATGAAGGGAACCGTGAGCCCCTCGTAGGTCCCCAGCCAAGGGCCACCGAGGAAGCCGGGGACCTTGGCCAGGATGACGAACACGGGAATGATGGTCATGGCGGCCGGGATCATGAGCGTGCCGATGATCAGATAGAAGAGGAAGTTCCGGCCGGGGAAGCGCATGCGCGCGAAGGCGTAGCCGGCCAGCGAGTCGAAGAACAGATTGCCCGCCATGACGAGGAGAGCCACGATGAGGCTGTTCTTGAAGTACTGGAGGAAGTCGACATTGATGCCCGAAATCGAGCTGTTGAAGCCGAGGACGGTCTTCCAGGCGTCGAGGGTGGCATTAATGGGGATGCCGGTGGGAGGGGTTTGGGCGGCCTCCGGCTGGCTCTTGAAGGAGGTCAGGCCCGACCAGATGAAGGGGATCGTGCTCATCACGGTGTAGCCGATCAGGATCAGGTAAAAGACTGCCCTCTTGCTCATTTCGAAGGGGCCGGAGCGCTTGCGGACGCCGATGGACAGGGCCATTAGAAGGCTGCCTCCTCTCGAATCAGGCGTCGAACCAGGAGCGTGGCGACAAAGATGATGCAGAACATCACGAATGAGGCGGCCGCGGCACGCCCGTACTGGTTGCCTTGGATGCCGGTGCCATAGATGTAGAGCACCATGGTCAGCGTCGAGTTGTCGGGCGAGCCAGGGTTGCCCTGCGACATCACGAACGCTTGGTCGAACATCTGGATGGCCCCGATGAGCCCGGTGGCCACGATGAGAAACGTGGCCGGCCGGATAAGGGGAATGGTGATCTTGCGGATGGCCTGCCAGGCATTGGCGCCGTCAATGGCGGCCGCCTCGTACATGTCTCGGGGCACGTCTTGGAGGGCAGCCAGGAAGATGATCATGTACGTGCCGCTGGTGGTCCACGTGTTGAGGCCGATGATCGACTTGAGCGCCAGGTTCGGGTCGGTGAGGAAGCCCACGGTCCCGAAGGGACCGATCGGCCCGAGGTGGACCAGCGACAGGACGTAGTTGACCAGGCCGTTGTTGTTGAACAGCCACATGAAGAGCAGGGTGATGGCCACCGAGGAGGTCACCGAGGGGAAGTAGAACGCGGTGCGGAAAAACTTCTTGCCGCGGATGTTCTGATTCACGATGACCGCCAGCGTAAAGGCCAGCAGAGTCTGCAGGGGGACCACGACCAACGCGTACTCGATCGAGTTCTTGACCGCGATCCAGAAGACCGGATCGATGTTGAAGATGTAGTTGTAGTTGGTCGAGCCGACGAATTTGGGCGTGTCGATGATCGCCCACTGCTGGATGCTGATCCAGAGGTCGAATACCATGGCCACGAAGAAGAACAGGATGAAGATGGCCATGGGAATGAGCAGGAACAGGTAGCCCATGACCACGTCTTCTTTGTGGAACTGGCGGAAGTAGCCGCGGACGCGGCCCACGCGGGGGCGTCCATGGGGGTAGGCGAGTGGGAGCCCGGATTGAGCAGCCATGTTTCCCTATCCTATGCGGACGGTCGAAGGGGGGCGCCGGCCCTGGCGCCGGCCAGCTTGGGGAGAAGGAGAGGAGGCCGCGGCACTGCCGCGGCCTCCTCGTTCGTCCAGCGTGTTAGCCGTTCTTCAGCCAGATCTTGATGGAGTTGGCCACGTCCTTGGCCATCGCCTTGGCCGACATGCCGTGCAGGGCGACCTTGTCAAGGTCGTTGCCTATCGTGGTGTTCGGTCCGCCGGGGTTGAAGAACCCAGGCTTGAACGACCACGGCTCGGCATAGGCGGCTCCGCGCACGAACGCGCCATCGCCCTTGGGGGGCTTGATGCTGCGGCGGGCGGGAAGGACCTGGAACAGCTTGACCCACTTGGCCTCACCCACGCGCCCCGTCAGGTAGCTGATGAGCTTCCAGGCGGCGGACTTGACATGGGAGTTCTTGTTCATCGCATAGGCGACCGAGAAGGCCAGGTTGCCGTTGCCCTTGGGGCCGGTCGGCAGCGGAGCGATTCTCCAGTGAATGCTCTTCCAGGTCGTCTGCATGCCGGGGAGGAGCCACGGGCCTTCGAATACCATGGCGGCGTTGCCCTGTCCGAACTCCTGGCCGGACCAGCCGGCGCCCACCTGGGACGGCTCGGCGGCGCAGCCCTTGTGAACCAGGCCGGTCCACCACCTGATGGCCTTGACGCCGGGGGAGCTGTTGATCTCGGGCTTGGTCTGGGCCGCGTTCATCACGTGGCCGCCGAAAGCCTGCAGGATCGGCTGCCAGCGGGCCAGATCGTTGGGCAGGCCGGCGCCGTAGACCTTGTTGTGATGATGCTTCACCTCGTATCGCCGGATGGCGCAGGCCACTCGGGAGAACGAGTTGACGTCCGTCGGCGGGTGCTTGATGTGCAGCGCCTTCATGATCTTGGTGTTGTACCAGAGCGCGAGGGTGGAGTAGTCCTTCGGGAAGCCGTAGATCTTCTTCCCGACCGTGAAGCCCTTGACGAGGCCCGGATAGAAGTCACCCTGATGGAACGACTTATCCTTGGCGGCGTACTTGTTGAGGGCCTGGAACCGTCCGGTGCGCTCGAAGTCCTGGGCCCAGCCCTCGTCGGCATAGAGCACGTCCGGGCCGCGGCCGGCCGCGAAGGCGGCCTTCATCTGCGACTCGAAGTCGCCGTTCACGACGTTGTACTGAACCTGAATGTTGGGGTTCTTCTTCTGGAAGGCGTTGAGCACCTTCTTGAGGTCCTTCGGCTCCGCGGGCGTCGAGGCCCAGCCGTCGAGCGTCACGACGGTCTTGCTGTGCGACACAGAAGCCGAGACCTTGGCGCTCTTCAGCGCCATGAAGGACGCGACCATCGCCAACGCGACGAGCACGTTGACGAGAGCGATTCGTTTCCGCATGCTGATCTTCTCCATCGACGTTAGATTTCGTATCGGGGAGCGAGACAGTGACGCAAAGCGTCCGGTTTCACGGGCCGTCGTCTGCCCCGTTCAGGGACGGCCCGCCGGTTCAGGGTGTTTCCCTGCGTCCTCGGTCGGCCACCTCCTTTCTTCGCGTTTCTCCGCAGCTCAGAAAAGCAAAAAGCGCCCGGGCGGAGCCGTGGCTCCAGGGCCGGGCGCACATGGCGTTGGCGAGTGTGACGGCAGGAGGCCTTCCCGTGCCTGGTGGCAGGTTGACTCCCTCATCCTCCTGCTCCTGATCCCAAAACGTCGGTTTATGCCGTTTGTGAGATCTCCGCGCGGTCCGGCACCGCCAACCGGACATGTTGCACAGAGGCTCCTGTCTCTGTGATGCAACATATCACAGCGACCATGACTGTTCGGTGAAATTTCCGGTAGCGCCACGCCCCGCCGAAGCGGCTGAGCGCGGGCACGGAAGCACCCGGCCCGGAGGCGTCGCGGGAGGGCCCTCGTGGCCCTCGACAGGTACGGGTGGTACGCCCGAAGGGACTCGAACCCCCGACCTTTAGGTCCGCAACCTAACGCTCTATCCAGCTGAGCTACGGGCGCACGCGGGGAGCCTGAAGCTCCGACATCTGCCCAAAAGTTTACATCAGGGCCGGTCGAACCTCCACAATGGATGTGGGCGTGTGGGACACACCGATCTCGCATCTCTGAAACTCACGACCTCGGATGACCACCCCATGCGCGTAGCGGTTCCTCCTCCCCAGCTTCGTCCCCTCCTCGCGATCGCCGCGGCGGCCATGCCGGCCGTACTCGCCGGCGTCGGATTCACGGCGCAGACGCCCGAGCCCTGCCAGGCCAGCGTCAGCAAGCTCTCCATCGGGCTCGGCTCCCCGGACCGCGTCGCGGTGATCGGCAAGAAGGTATTCTTCACCGAGCCCGCGTTGGGGTCGATCGGCGTCATCCATCACGGACAGCCGGTCTCGGTGGCCGACAATCTCAAGGCCCCCACGGGCATCATTGCCCGCTCGCCCGGCAAGCTCATCGTCGTCCAGCAGGACCTGGACCGCCTCACGCAGATCAACCTGGCCACCCACCGCCGCCACAAGCTGCTGCAGCTGGGCCACGGCGCCACCGATCTGGGTCTCGAGGGGATCCAGGCCGCTCCCGCGAAGGGCATCTACGTGCCGAACACCGGCAGTGGCTCGCTCCAGCTGCTGACTGCCGCCGGCCGCCTGAAGACGCTGGCCAAACATCTGGGCCGGCCGGTCGACGCCGTCTCCTTCCGCGGAGGCGTTGCGGTAGCAGACGAAACCGGTGACGCGGTGTGGCTCGTGAAGAAGGGGAAGGCCCGAGTGCTCGCACACCTCCAGGAGCCCGACGGGTTGGCAGTGTTCGACGGCGCACTCATCGCCTCCACCCTGGGAGATGCGGCGCTGTGGGAGGTACGGCCCCAGCGCTGGCGGCTCCTGTACCCGTTTGGGGAGCCCGAGGGACTGGCCCCCTATCGCAAGTCCTCACTCCTCCTCGCCGACGGCACCCAGAACCGGATTTACCGGATCGATCACCTCGCGAGCTGCATGAAGCAGTAGGCCCATGTCTCGCCGGCCGGCACGCGTAAGTGCGGCGCAGGATGGACGAGCAGGGGATGGGTCCCGGGCGGCCGGAAAACTATACTGATCCATGCTTTGCCCCATCTGCCGGGCGGACATCGCGGACGGCTCCAAGGTCTGCCCCTCGTGCGGCTCCAACACCGCGACGAGAGGCGGCGCCGACATCATCCTGCGGGACGACGGCAGCCTCGACCACGCGGGCAGCTCACGGTGGAAGGCGGGCCTGGGAACGGCCGGCGGCGCCGGAATTCTGGCCCTGGCCAAGTTCAAGGCGCTGGCCTTCCTGCTGCTCAAGGTCTACTGGATCTTCGGTCTGGTGCGGCTGGCCACCTTCGGCGGTACCGTGGGGCTGATCGTGGGCGTGAGCCTGATCGCCGTCATCGTGCTGGGCTCGCTGTTCCATTTCCGGCGGCGCCTTCCCATCTGACGCCGGTTCGTTGCCCCCTGGCGGTTAGCATAGCGGGTCATGCCCAGCTCCACCTCTCCCACGCCAACCAGTGGGCGCGTCTGGGAGCACCCGCGCAACGGCCACCTGGGCCCCTTCCCAGGCCCGCCGGTCATCGCCTTCGACGTCGGCGGCACGCACCTGCGCTGCGTGGTGGTCGAGCCGGACGGCACCCTGGCGCATTTCGAGAAGGACCGCATCGTCAGCGTGCCCTCGGGCGCGGAGCCGGAAGAGGTGAAGCGGGTTCTGGTGGAAACCATGGCCGACTACGTGGCACGCGTGCAGCCGGCGCTTGAGCCGGATTCGCCCATCGCCGTCTCGGTGCCGGCTCCGGCGGATCGCAGCGGCGTCATCTATACCGCCGCGCCCCTCTTCGGAGAGACCTGTCCCACCTTCGAGCTGGGCGAACGGGTTGGCCGCGCAACCGGCCGGCCCTGCCACGTGGTCAACGATGTCTCCGCTGCGGCCTGGTATCTCTCCGAGCGGATGGCCGCCGACCGGTTCCTGGTCGTCACCGTGAGCAGCAGCATCGGCTGCAAGGTGTTCGACCGGTCCCGCCGCTACGCCGTCCTGGACGACACCGATTACGCCGGCGAGATCGGCCACGTCACCGTGGATGAGACGCCGGACGCGCCTCGGTGCGATTGCGGCGGTCGGGGCCATCTCAGCGCCGTCGCCTCCGGTCGAGGCGTCGAGCGGGCGGTCCGCCGGGCGGCGCTGGCAGACCAGGAGGGCTTCCAAGCTTCCCGCTGTGCTTCCGGCGGCGCGGCCCCGGAGACCCTCTGCAACGAGGCGCACATCGTACCCGCCATTCGCGCCGGCGATCCGTGGACCATGGCCATTCTGCGCGCCTGCACCCACCCGCTGGGCCACATGCTGCGCGTGATCGCCGTGGCCACGGCCGTAGAGCGGATCGTGGTGATCGGGGGCTTCGCCCGGGAGCTGGGGAACGTCTACCTCGACGTCCTTCAGGAGATCTTGGAGGAGAACGCCGATTTCGCCATTCTGCGTCCCCGTCTCCGCGAGCTGCTGTGGCGAGAGGCGGAGGTCCCGGAGGAATGTCTGCTGGGAGCGGCCACCTATGGACGGGCTCAGACCATGGCGCCGGTCGCCGGCTGACAAGATGCCCTTCGGCGGGATGATCTCGGGGGCGCCCTTGTCCTGCCTTTCCTGACAGGGGCCGGATTTCGCGCCGTTTCTATACTGAGGCGAGAGTAGGGGATAGGAGCTCGGGCTGCTCAACGCCTCAGCGCCGCGCGTTCCGGTACGGTTTGTGCTCGCATGGACCGGCTCTGGCGCTCGCCGGCGAGAGCGCATGGGGTGCCCGGCGGATGATCTCCGCTCCCGGGAGCCCGAGGAGCGCCTCGACCGCGGCTTCTGAGCCGGCCGCCGGATAGGGATCCGGCAAAGCGGATATGGTGACGCCCACATGGAGTTGGTTACTCACTCGATGGAGCCTGGAGCCCAGCGTCGTCGCCGGTATCGTGATGCTCACGCTGGCCTATGCCTGCGCGTGTGGATACCGGCTCACCGGTCCGGCGTCGCTCCGCTGCTCGGCGGCACAGCGAACCTGGTTTCTGCTCTCGGACCTGGTCCTGGTGATCGCGCTGCTCTCGCCGCTCGACGGCATCGGCGACACGTATCTCTTCAGCGCGCACATGGTCCAGCACCTCTTGCTGGCGACGGTGTGGCCGCCGCTCCTGCTCTTGAGCCTGCCCGCGGATCTGACGGCTGGAATCCAAGGCATGCCGGTCCGGGTGTTGGGCCTCCTCACGCTGCCCGCGGTCGCGTTTCTGCTCTTCAACGGCGACATCACCGTCTGGCACCTCCCGGTGCTCTACGACCTGACGCTGCGCAGCGAGACCGTGCACATCCTGGAGCACCTCACCTTCATGGGAACCGGGCTGGTGGTGTGGTGGCCGGTGCTCAATCCGGTCAGGCGTGGGCGGCTGAGCTATGCCGGACAGGAGCTGTACCTGTTCGCCAACCTCTTCCCGACCATGGCCCTGGGCATCCTCTTTTCGTTTCTGCAGCACCCGCTGTACGGCCCCTACATTCACGCGCCCCGGCTCTGGGGCATTTCGGCCCTCACCGATCAGCAGATCGGCGGGCTGATCATGTGGATGCCGGGCAACCTTCCCTACGTTGTGGCCATGGCGACCATCGGCGTGATCTGGCTGGATCGCGGAGAGCCGGTTGATGAGCCGCGACGGGAGATGGAAGTCCGGCCGCGGACCGTGCCGTGAGCGAACGTTGAGGTCGCTTGGTGGATGGCGCGGAGTTGCCCTGCTGGCGGCCTTCGCAGCGGCCACCACCGCTCTCGCGCTGATGCTGACCTCCCACGGCGCGCTTGCCGCGGGCCGGAACAGCACCACCCCCATCGGCTCGGGACCTTCGGCCGCGCCACTCGCGCCCCTGCACGGCGCGTCGCGGTTTGCCCTCGACATCTCCAATCTCTTCTGGATCATCCTGGCCGAGTCGGGCGTGGTGTTCTTCCTCGTGATCCTGGCGCTGGCCATCAACATCGTTCGCTTCAGTCACAAACCCGGCCAGGACGACGAGCCGAAGCAGATTTACGGCAACCGGCGCATCGAGGTGGCCTGGACGGCCATACCGGCCGTCATCCTGCTGGTGGCCCTCGTCCTGACCATCGTGACCATGAACGCCGTCAACAGCCCCGCCCACGCCGCCTCGGCGCTCAAGGTGGAGGCCATCGGCCACCAATGGTGGTGGGAGTTCCGCATTCCCAAGTACCACGTGGTGACGGCCAACGAGGTGCACCTGCCGGTCCACACGCTGGTCCAGGTCGACACCACCTCCGTCGATGTCATCCACAGCTTCTGGATCCCCCAGCTCGACCGGCAGATCGACGCCACGCCCAACAACCACACCATCGTGTATATCGACGCCGACCGCACCGGTACCTTCCCCGGCGCCTGCTACGAGTTCTGCGGGGCAGATCATGCCTGGATGCAGTTCCGGGCCGTGGTCCAGACCCCGGCCCGATTTCAGGCCTGGGCTCGCCGGGAGGCGGGCGCCGGCGCCTCGCCCGCCTCGGTGCAGGGCGCCAATGGACAGTCGGTGTTCTTCTCTCAGTCCTGCGCCAGCTGTCACACCATCAACGGGACGCCCGCGAACGGCACCGCCGGCCCCAATCTCAGCCATGTCGGCAGCCGTTGGGGAATCGCGGGCGGCGTCCTCCCCATGTCGGAGAGGAATCTGGAGCGCTGGGTCAGAGACCCCCAGATCTACAAGCCGGGGGCGCTGATGCCGGCCTTCGACCTCAAGAAGTCGGACCTGCACGCGCTGGCGGCGTACCTGTATTCCCTGAAGTGAGTATCGAGAGAGGCTGACCGAGGAGCGATTCGTGGCCACGATTACCAGAGAAGAGGTATATCCGAGGCTTCCGGCCCTACGCACCAATGAAGGGCTGCTGAGCTGGATCAAGACCACCGATCACAAGCGGATCGGCATCCTCTACCTGGTGTTCTCCGGCGCCTTCTTCATCGTCGGTGGTCTGGAAGCCTTGGTGATGCGCTGGCAGCTGGCCACGCCCAACGCCCACGTGGTTTCCCCGGAGGTATATAACCAGCTCTTCACCATGCACGGCGTGACCATGATCTTCTTCGTGGTCATGCCGCTGCTGATCGGCTTTGCCAACTACTTCGTGCCGCTGCAGATCGGGTACCGCGACATGGCCTTCCCGCGGCTGAACGCCATGAGCGTGTGGCTCTTCCTGTTCTCGGGGATCCTGATGTACATGGGCGTCCTCGAGGGAACCCTGCCCAACTGTGGCTGGTTCGCCTACGCCCCCTGTACCGAGCACCCGTTTGACGCGGGCGCCGGCTCGACGTTCTGGGCCATCGGTCTGATCGTCGCGGGCGCGGGCTCCATCGCCACGGCACTCAACCTGATCGTCACCATCATCGCCCACCGCTGCCCGGGCATGACGCTGCGCAAGATGCCGCTGTTCGTGTGGATGGTCCTGGTCAATCAGTTCCTGATCATCTGGGCCATGCCGTTCCTGACCGGGGCCGCGGTCATGCTGCTGTTCGACCGGTTCCTCAACACCCACTTCTTCATCGGGCCCAAGTCGAACCCCGTCCTCTATGAACACCTCTTTTGGAGCTTCGGGCATCCCGAGGTGTACATCATGATCCTGCCGGCTTTCGGCATGATGTCCGAGATTGTGCCCGTCTTCTCGCGCAAGCCGATCTTCGGCTACACTTTCGTGGCCATGTCGGGCGTGGCCATCGGCTTCATCAGCTTCATCGTGTGGGCGCACCACATGTTCACGGTGGGTATGGGGACGGTGCCCGAAGCCTTCTTCGCCGCCACCAGCGCGGTCATCGCGATTCCCACGGGCGTCAAGATCCTCAACTGGCTGGCCACCATGTGGGGCGGGGCGATTCGCTGGACGACGGCCATGAAGTTCGCCGTGGCCTTCATTCCGCTGTTCGTCATCGGCGGCATCAGCGGCGTCATGTTCGCCGTGGTGCCCATCGACTACCAGACCACGGACACCTACTTCGTGGTGGCCCACTTCCACTACGTCCTCTTCGGAGGCAGCTTCTTCCTGATCCTTGCCGGCATCTACTACTGGTGGCCCAAGATCACCGGGCGGATGCTGTCCGAAAAACTGGGCAACGTCCATTTCTGGCTGACCTTCATCGGATTCAACCTGACCTTCTTCCCCATGCACTTCCTGGTGGGGATGCCCCGCCGCATCTACACTTATGCCCCCGATTCCGGTTGGGGGCCGATCAACATGATCGCCTCGATCGGCACGGTCATTCTGTTCGTGTCCGTGCTGGTCTTCCTCTACAACGCCTACGTCAGCCTCAAGAAGGGCGATCTGGCCGGTCCCAACCCCTGGAACGCGTGGACGCTCGAATGGGCGACCACGTCACCGCCGGCGGAGTACAACTTCGCCACCACGCCCGTGGTCCGCAGCCGCCGTCCCCTCTGGGATGAGCAGCACCCGGAGAGCCCGGACTGGATTCACGAAGACAACGTGACCGTTCCCGCCGGGACGCCGCCCAGCGCGGTGGCCCCGCCCGTGGAGGACGTCAAGCCGAAACGCTTTGTGCCTGCCCAGCAGCTCATGCTGTTCTTCATCAGCTCAGAGTTCATCTTCTTCTGCACGCTGATGGTCATGTACACTGTCTACTCGCAGCACTTCACCTCGAGCCAGCTCAACATCCCGCTGACGGCCATCTTCAGCCTCTGTCTGTGGGCGAGCAGCGGCACCATGATCCTCTCGGAGCGCCGGCTGCGCGTGGACGACAAGCGCGGCTACTACTTCTGGCTCATCACCACGATCCTGCTGGGCGCAACCTTCATCGCCGGGCAGGCGCACGAGTACATCGATCTCTACTATCGCCACTACGGGCTGAGCACCGGCCCATCGACCGGAGGCACCGTCTTCGGCACAGTCTTCTTCGTGCTGACGGGCTTCCACGGCTTCCACGTGGTCATCGGTTTGGTGGCGCTGCTGATCATCCTGTTCATGTCCAAGCACTGGAGCTCCAAGCGCGACCTGCCAGTCACGGTGGTCTCGTACTACTGGCACTTCGTCGACTGGATCTGGCTGTTGATCTTCTCGCTCGCGTATCTGCGCACGCTGATCCCGACATGATGCGCGTCGGGTGGGACGAGAGGCCGGGAGGCATGAAGGATGAGTGAGCCGCAGGCGGGAACAGTCTCGACCGTCGAGCCGCAGGAAGTGGAGGTCCAACCCGAAGCCGGTGGAGCGGGGGCACACGAGGGCATCCATCTGCCGCCGACATCGGTCTGGCCGATCACGCTGGCGTTCGCGGTGACCCTGGCGGCCTCGGGCTTGGTTTTCAACTGGATCGTCTCGCTTCCCGGGCTCGTCCTCTTCATCTGGGCGCTCCACGGGTGGGCGCAGGAGCTGCTCGATGCCTCCCATTAAGGGCTTGTTCGGCGACAGGATCAGTCGCGAGCTGTTTCTGACCGGCATCATCGTGGGCTACGGCGGCATCGCCGGCGTGGTGGTGGGAGTGCCGCTGGTCGCCTACCTTCTGACGCCGCTGTTCAAGCCCTCGCCGCGTCTGTGGCGGGACGTCGGCGCGGTCAGTCAGTTCAAGATCGGCACGACGACCGAGGTGCGCTACTCGGACCCGTCGGCGCTTCGCTGGGCGGGCACGACCTCCCGTGCGGGCGCCTGGCTGCGGCGCGACTCGCAATCTGGCTTCACCGCCTACTCCATCTACTGCACGCACCTGGGCTGTCCGGTGCACTGGATTCAGAGCACCGGTCTCTTCTTGTGTCCGTGTCACGGCAGCGCCTTCTATTCCACCGGCGCGGTGGCCGCGGGACCGGCCGAGCTGCCGCTGGTGAAGCTGCCGGTGCGGGTGAGGGGAGGCCGGGTGCAGATTCAGACCAAGCCCATACCGGTGATCGGCTAGATGTCGGTCATTTCCGACTTCGAGCAGCCGAACGTCACCCAGTCCGAGAGCAGGCCGCTAGAGCTGCCCGGCCCCGTGGGCGCCGTGTACAACTGGCTGGACGACCGCCTCGGCATCGACGCGGTCATCCGGCCCATCCTGGTGCACCCGGTTCCGCGCAGCACCAACTGGTTCAACGTCCTGGGCAGCGCGACGCTCACCGCCTTCATCTTCCAGGTGGTCACCGGCGTCTTTCTGGCTCTGGTCTACGTGCCGGCGCCCAACGCCGCTTACCAGAGCCTTCAGTGGATCACGGACAAGTCGCTCTTCGGCCATCTGATCCGCGGCATCCACTACTGGGGCGCGTCGGCGATGCTGCTGCTCATCTTCGCCCACACGGCCCGTGTGTTTCTGACCGGCTCCTACAAGTACCCGCGGGAGCTGAACTGGCTTCTGGGCGTGGGACTGCTGTTCTCCACTATCCTCATGGGGTTCACGGGGCAGCTCCTGGTGTGGAATCAGGACTCCTACTGGGCCATCGTGGTGGGCGCGGAGCAGGCGGCGCGAACGCCGGTTATCGGCCCCTGGCTGGCCCAGCTGCTGGTGGCGGGACAGGTGGTGGGCGGAGCGACACTTACCCACTTCTTCGCCATACATGTCTTCATCGTGCCGGGTCTCATGTTCGCCCTCATCGGCGGGCACCTCTATCTGGTCATCTATCAGGGCATCTCGGAGTGGCCCGAGCCCTCCAACATCGTCGATCCCAAGACGTACAAGCAGCGCTACCACGAGCTGCTGGAAGACGGCATCCCCTTCTTTCCGGATGCCATGGCCAAGGATGCGCTGTTCGCTCTGTTCGCAGGCGTGGTGGTCATCCTCCTGGCGGTGTTCTTCGGCGGCGCGCCGTTGGGGCACAAGGCCGATCCGGCCAACTATGTCACCAATCCGCGTCCCTTCTGGTTCCTGATCTGGTATTTCGCGCTGCTGGCGGAGATACCGGCGTCGGTGGAGAACATCGTCATCATCGGCTTCCCCGCCGTGATCATGCTGTGGATGCTGGCCCTACCCTTCTATGCCAACAAGGGCGAGCGCGCGCCCAGCAAGCGGCCCTGGGCGGTGGGATCGGTGCTGATCGCGGCGCTGATGACCGCCGTTTTGTGCTACGAGGGCTATCAGTCTCCGTGGGCCCCACGGTTCGACGCCAACGGCAATCTGTTGAGCGTCCCCACCGCGGTGGTCAGCCGCCTCAAGGGCTCCCAGGCCAAGGCCGGCGCCCAACTCTTCCACTCGGCCGGCTGCATCGCCTGCCACATGGTCGACAACGTGGGCGGCATTCGTGGCCCGGCGCTGGACGACGTCTTTCAGCAGTACAGTCTGCCCCGCTTCTACCAGCAGGTGGCCGCGGGCGGGAAGGGGGCCAGCTATCAGTACATGCCGGCCTTCGGCACCATCCTCGACGCCACCAAGATGGCCGAGCTGGCTGCGTTCCTCAAGCAGGTGCCCAGGGTAGAAAGAACCGTGCACAACAACGCGCTCCATGCCGCCAAGCCGGCACGAGGGCCGGTGGCCGCGGGATCTACGCTGACGCCCCTCCAGCGCCGGGTCCTCAATCGCTGCATCGCCGAGGGCGGCGCGCACCTCGCTACCTGTCTCATCGCCGGCAACAGGCACCCATAACCATGCAGGCTCCCGAGCTGCTCGGACCCGCGATCTCCGCCCCGGCGGACGGGGTGATGGACCGAGTGCGAGCGTACGTCAACCTGGCCAAGCCGCATGTGACCATGCTGCTGCTGGCCATCACCGTGACCACCATGATCGTCGCCCGGCAGGGCGTGCCTTCGCTGGGGCTCATCCTGGCGACGCTGGTGGGGGGCGCGCTGGCCGCCGCCAGCGCCAACGCCATCAACTGCTACGTCGATCGCGACATCGACGGCGTTATGGGCCGTACCCGGCGGCGCGCGGTGCCGACCGGGCGCATCGAGCCGGTCAGGGCCCTGATCTTCGGCGCGCTGGCGGCCGTGGGGTCCATGCTCGTGTTTCTGGCCTTCGTCAACCTGCTCAGCGGTCTCCTCGCCCTCAGCGGCATCCTGTTCTACGTGCTCGTCTACACCCTCTGGCTGAAGCGCTCGACACCGCAGAACATCGTCATCGGCGGAGCGGCCGGGGGCGTGCCTGTCCTGGTGGGCTGGGCCGCGGTGAGCCATACGGTCACCTGGCCGGCGGTCATCCTCTTTCTGATCATCTTCCTGTGGACGCCGCCCCATTTTTGGGCGCTCTCGCTGCTGATCAAGCGAGATTACGAACGGGCCGGCGTGCCCATGCTGCCCATCGTGAAGGGCGACGCCGAGGCGCACCGGCAGATTCTGCTCTACACCTTCGCCCTGGTCATGGTGACCCTGCTGCTCGTTCAGCTGAAGGCGCTCGGCTTCGTCTACCTGGTGGCGGCTCTCGCTCTGGGTGCGCCGCTGATCTATCTGAGCCTGCGGTTGTTTTGGAGCACGGTGGCCTCGACGGACGCGGCTCGCTGGGCCAACCGCCTGTTCTGGTACTCGAACAGCTATCTGGCGCTCCTCTTCGCGGCCATGGCCGTGGACCGATTGATCCGGTAGAGAGCGAATCAGGATGAGCCGGGCCGGCCGCTGGCGGACCATCTCGCGGCTGCTGATCGGCGCCGTCATCCTGGTGGCGCTCGTGGCTGCCGGCCTGGCCACCACCATTGCCCGGCAGACGGCCGCTCCCGCCCCGAAGCTCGTGGGCGGCACCGTCCTCCAGAGGGCAGCCCCCGCCTTCTCGCTGCCCGATCAGAACGGCCGAACCGTCAGCCTGGCCGGCGAGCGGGGCCATGTACTGGTCGTGACGTTCTTCTATACGCACTGCCCGGATACCTGTCCCATGACGGCCCAGAAGCTGCGCACCGTGATCCGCGCGCTCGGTCGGGAACAGCGTCGGGTTCAGGTGCTGATCGTCACCACGGACCCACTCCGCGACGATCCGGCCGACGCTCGCGCCTTCCTACGCCGCCACGGCATGCCCTCCTGGCACTTCCTGCTCGGCCCCTACGCGCGGGTACGAGGAGTGTGGTCCGCGTTCCATGTCTATGCCGCCCCGCCGGGTCAGGTGGCCACGCTGGGGCAGATGCACACCGCCGGCATGTTTCTCATCGATCCCCGTAGCCGGGAGCGGCTCTACCTGTCCGACTCGGTCCCCGCGGTGCAGATTGCGACGGACCTCCACGTGCTGCTGCATGACGGCATGGCGGGAGCGGCCGTGCCCATCGCTCCTCAGGTCGGCGGACGTGCGCCTGCTTTCTCCCTGCAGACGCTCTCCGGGAGCAGCGTTTCGCTGGCCGATCTCCGGGGCCGGCCGGCGCTGATCAACTTCTGGGCGACCTGGTGCGTGCCCTGCCGGGCCGAGATGCCGCTCCTGGAACGGACCTATCGAGCCGACGGAAAGCGACTGAGGATCCTCGGCATCGACGAGCAGGAGCCTGCCTCGCAGGTACGTGACTTCGCGCGCGGGTTGCACGTGCGCTACCCCATCGCGCTCGACGCGAGCGGCGACGTGCAGTACGTGTACCAGATCTACGGCATGCCCTCGACCTTCCTGCTCGACCGGCATGGCGTCATCCGTCAGATTCAGCGGGGCGCGTACACCACTCGAAGCTTGGCGAAGGCCCTGCGCCGGGTTCTCTAGGCGAAGGCGAGCCCGCCTCTGAGGCTCGCCGCGTTTTTGCATGTCCTGGAGGCCATGTCGTGGAGGCCACGACCCGAAGGGACGCCGTGGCCCTGGGCAACATCCACTCGTTTGGCATGCCCGGTGGCCTGCTCCTCGCCTGTCAGACGGGCAAGGTCCTGAACTCAAACCGGCGGGAATAGCCCGCGCAGGTCCTCCAGGCTCACGGAGCCGGTGATCGAAACATGCGGAGTATGGTCCGGATCAAGCCGGTGGTAGACGAGGCGGATCAAGGCCTCGGCCGGAATCATCAGGTTGCCGTCGAGAGGGTGTGACTCGTCCGCCTGCAGACGCATCTTTCCTGCAACCGCGGAGAGAGTGAACCGCCGTCGAGGGCTCGTCGTTTCGATGCCCAACCGGAACTCCCGATCGCCCGGCTCGCGGCGACTGACCAGCAGACTTACCGCGTCGTCCACCATGAGGTCGACGGCAGGTTGCGCGATGGTGGCGGAGGGCTGACGACTAACGGCGATGTCCCACACGTGGACCGACAGCTCGGTGAGTCGGAACATGGTCAGCGCGGCCGCGTCCATCTCGATGCCGAAGAAGTTCAGCCGCAGATGAGCAAGCTCCTCGTCCGTGAATGCCTCGTAGCGCCGAACGAGTCTCTCGGACTGAGTGAGCGCATCGGACTTCAGCTGGTCGACAGCGCGATCGTTCCAGGCTCGCATCAGGGGTGCGAACGCATCCGGACCGGGAGGGGCGGAGCCGGCCAGCGCGGCATCGAGGTAGGCGTCGAACAGCGCCGAGCTGGCGCCCACGTGCTTCACGACCTCGCCGATGGTCCAGATATGATATGACGGTTCGGCGAGCTGCTCTGCCGTCATCGGCCCGACGAGGCGTGCAAAGTCGTCCTGCGAGGCGCGCAAGGCGGCGATCCAGACGTGCGGATTGGTCTCTCTCATGGCGTGTGCTCCTATCGGATCAGGTCTTGTGACTATACTACTATAATCAAGAGACTTGATATTCTAGATAGAGAGTGGTGAGGGATTCAGGTCTGGCTCGTCTGTGTCACGCAGCGCGTGCGTGGTACGAGTCGGTCGCGCTGCGCTGACCAAGATCGCAACCACGAGGAACCGTTGATGGACAGATCCGAGCTCGAGCAGCGGGTGACGCAGGCTGCAAGCGAGTACCGCATCCGGGTGGTTCAGTTCCGGCATGTGGTGGGAGCAAGCCTGGGGCTCAACGTCACAGACACGGAGTGCCTTGCCGTGCTCTTTCATCGTGGGGTGGCCACGCCCAAGGAGCTGGCATCCTACACGGGCCTCAGCTCCGGCGCCACGACGGCGATGCTCGACCGGCTCGAGCGTAGCGGCCTCGTCGAACGCCGTCCCAATCCCAAGGATCGACGGGGGACGCTGATCGTCGTGGTCGAGGAGGCCGGCCGGCGAATCGCGCCCCTCCTCCGCCCGGCGGGCCGAGGTCAGGAGGAAATCATGGCCGAGTACACGACCGAGGAGCTGGACAGGATCGCGGACTTCCTGGAGCGATCGGCCGTGATGTGGGAAGCCGAGCGGCAACGGCTACTGGACGCCTCCAGAAACCGAGAAACGGAACGCGAGAAGTCCTGACGGTTGGGGCGGCATCACCCGCTTCGATCGAGCCGGTTAGCGGATTTCCCGGTGTCCCTACACGGGATCGGGACTCCGGTAGTCGCCTCCCGGCTTGCGGTGACGTGCTTCCTGGACGACCTCGGCAGAGCCGTGGAGGCTCGCCGGCGTCGGGTCTACGGAGCCTCTGGGGACGACTCGTCTGTGGCCGGGCCGCCATCGGGAGCGGCGGCCGGCGGCTCGGGCGCTGCCGGTTCGGCGGGCGCCGTGGGCGGGGCGGCCTCCGGCTCGGGTGATGGTGGCGCGGGTGGAGTGGCCGCGGCGGCCGCTGCGGGACCACTTTGGGCGGCGGTCGCAAGACCGACAAGGATGGGATCGAACGAGGCGGCGATGCGCTTGCCCATCAGGGGACCGAAAATGGGGGCGAGGGCGCCGCTCATGCTGAGCCCCTGACTGATCCGGCTGCCGGCTGGGCTGGGGTCGACGCGACAGGAGAACCGAAAGACGGTGGCCGGCATCGGCTGGGTCACCAGATCGAACGACCGCCCCGTCACGTTCTCAAGCGTGATGGGGTGGGTTCCGCGACCGGTGGTCATGGAACCGGTGGTGCCGCTCTGAAAGGGACCGTTGAGAGAGATGGCGCGCACGTCGGGATTCCAGGACGGCCAGGTGTCGGTGTCGGACCAGAAGCGCCAGACCTGATCGGGTGAAGCCGTCGTCTCTCGGGACCGCTCATACGTTGCCATGAGTCACCTCCGTTGCTCGATGGTGCCACAACTCGGCCCACTTGGGGCCGGCAGGCCGACGGCACGGGTGCCCGATCCGGCCCGCGCCGGGACTGGCTCGAACGGAGGTCAAGGGGGGCCGATCGTCGCCGACATCCCTCATTCCTCCGGCCGTCGCGTCCGGTCCTGACGGAGGAGCGAGAGGTGCTCGGCCACGCGCTGTGCCCGGGCGAGGTCGTAGCCCTGCGGCCGGTGGGGATCGTGGGCATCGCACACAGGAATGCCATGTCCGGCGTCGGTGGAGGTCCAGCGACCCGACGAAGGGAGATGGATGAGGTGACCGGGGCGGCCACAGATAAGGCATTCAGGGGATTCGTTGGACACCGGCTCATCAGTCATGGGCGCGTCCCCACGGGCGTCCTGGCCGCCATGGCAAGGCCGTCATCGGCGCTCGCCTGGCCGCCAATCTCCTCGCCGGGCACCAGCTGACGGATACAGCCGACCAGGTAGAGCGATCCGGTCACCAGCAGCAGGTCATTTGGCCGAAGGGAGGAGCGGGCGACCGTCCAGGCCCGGGTCGGATCGGGCTCGAATCGCACCGTCTCGACCCGATCGCGCAGGAGACCCAGAAGCTCGGCGGGATCGGTGGTTCGTCCCTCGAAGGGCGGCAGGGTGACGACCGCCGAGCGGACCCGAGGGATGAGCGGAGCGACGATCGACGCCGCGTCTTTATCCGCCAGGGCTCCCACCACGAGCACGATGTCGTGAGTGGGAAAGAGGTCGTCGAGGGTCTGCCGCAGCGCCTCCGCCGAGACCTGGTTGCGAGCGCCGTCCAGCACGACCGGCGGCCGTTCGGACATCACCTCGAAGCGGCCGGGGAAGCCGGCTGCCTCCAGCCCCCGACGGACCGCCTGGGAGTCGATGCGCCAGCCTCTCCCCACAAGGAGGTCGACGGCACCCACCGCGGTGGCGGCGTTGCGCACCTGATGACGCCCCAGGAGACGGATGAAACAGTCGGGATGTTCTCGCAACGGCGTGCGAATGGCGGCCCGCTGGCCGTCACGGTCGGCGGCATCGATGCGATAGACCACGTCGCTGCCGACGCGCCACAGATCGGCGCCCACCGACCGGCAGCGCTCCTCGATCACCTCCAGCACCGGCGGCTGCTCGGCGGCCGTGACGGCGCTGCTCCCGGACTTGACGATGGCGGCCTTCTCGCCGGCGATCGCGGTTTCGGTGTCGCCCAGGAGCCGCGTGTGCTCCAAGCTGACGTTGGTAAGGACCGCAACCTCGGGACGCAGGACGTTGGTGGCCGAGAGCCGGCCGCCCACGCCCACCTCGATGACGCCGGCATCGACCTCCGAGGCGGCGAAGTGGGTTGCGGCCATCGACCAGACGAACTCGAACAGAGACGGCCGGCCCAACGACCAACCGTCGTCGCCACGCTCCATGGCATCGGCAACCGGCCTGACCCGTTCGAAGGCAGCCATCCACCCCTTCGCGGAGACGGGCGAGCCGTCGACGGCGATGCGCTCCAGATAGCTCTGCAGGTGGGGCGAGCGGAAGACGCCGGTACGGTACCCTGCCTCCCCCAGAATGCCGGCCACCATGGTGGCGGTCGAGCCCTTGCCGCAGGTCCCCGTGATGTGCACCGTGGGGAAGCGCTCGTGCGGGTTGTCCAGACGCCGGAGCAGATGTCGGATGCGCTCCAACCCCACCTCCGCCGGGGGCCGGATGGGCCGCCGGTAGAGGGACTCCAGATACGAGAAGGTTTCCTCGAGACCGAGGGTCACGCCTTGCTCCGTTCACGAAGCTGTTTGAGCCGGCCGGCCATGGCCGCCTCGGCTCCCTGGTCGCTGGGCTCGTAGTAGCGGCGACCCTGCAGGTCATCCGGTAGATACTGCTGGTCGACGTAGTGGCCGTCAAAGTCGTGACTGTACTTGTAGCCCTTGCCGTAGCCCTCCCGCCGGTTCAGCTGGGTGGTGGCGTTGCGTAGGTGGAGCGGCACGGGGCGGTTGAGGGTGGCCGCCACGTCCTCGAGCGCCTTGCCATAGGCCAGCATCGCGGAGTTGCTCTTGGGGGCCAGGGCGAGAAAGAGGGTGGCCTCGGACAGGGGAAGAAAGGCCTCGGGCATGCCCACGAAGTGCACGGCCTGCTGGGCGGCAATGGCCACGGAGAGGGCCGCCGGATCGGCCAGGCCCACATCTTCGGCGGCCAGGATGACCAGCCGGCGAGCCACGAAGAGGGGGTCCTCGCCCGCCTCCAGCATGCGTGCCAGCCAGTACACGGCCGCGTCAGGATCGGATCCGCGGATGCTCTTAATGAACGCCGAGATCACGTGATAGTGCATGTCGCCGGCCTTGTCGTAGAGGAGGGCGGGCCGCTGGAGCGCCTCCTCGATCAGCGGGCGGTCGACCAGCCGCCGCCCGTCGGTCAGGGAAGCCGAGGCTGCGGCCATCTCCAGGGCATTGAGCGCGATGCGCGCGTCGCCGTCGGCAACCTGTACCAGGTGCGTCTTGGCCTCCGGGTCCAACACCACGTTCCAATCGCCCAGACCGCGTTCCCGATCCTCCAGCGCGCGGTCGACGATGACCGAGACGTCCTCCTGACCGAGGGCCCGGAGGGTGAAGACCCGCGTCCGTGAGAGAAGCGCGGAGTTGACCTCAAAGCTGGGGTTCTCGGTGGTGGCCCCGACGAGGGTGACGACGCCCTGCTCGACGAAGGGCAGAACGGCATCCTGTTGGCCCTTGTTGAAGCGATGGATCTCGTCGATGAAGAGGATGGTGTTCTGGCCGTTCAGGGCCCGCAGCTTTCGCGCCGCCTCGACGGCCTTTCGCAGGTCGGCGACGCCCGCATTGACGGCGCTCAGCGGCACGAAATGCGACCGGCTGAGCCGGGCGATCACGCCGGCCAGGGTGGTCTTGCCCGACCCCGGTGGCCCCCAGAAGATCATGGAGCCGACCGTGTCGCTCTCGATGGCGCGCCGGAGGATTCGTGATGGCGCCAGGATGTGCTCCTGGCCGACGAACTCCTCGAGGGTGCGAGGCCGCATCCGGGCCGCCAGCGGCTCGTGGGTCAGGTCGGAGGGCCGCTGCCCCTCCTCCGCGAGCGTCTGCTGCTGGTCAGTCGCGAAGAGGGATCTTCTCCTGCAGGTTCAGCCGGACGATGTGCTCGTTCACCACGGCTGCCGGAGCAGTCTTGATGAAGGTATCGAGGATGAAGAGGGCCATGACGATGTCGCTCACCTCGCCGACCACAGGAATGGCCTGGATCAGGTCAAAGGGCGAGACGACCACCGCGAGCGCCGCCAGGGCCGCGGCCTTGTTGGCAACCGGGACCCGCGGGTCCTGATAAAGCGCCCACACCAGCCGGGCCACGCTGGGGGCGCGAAGGAGCGCCTTGATCCGGGCCACCGGCCCCATGCCGGGCATGAACGGCATCCGCTTGACGCCGTGCTTCAACAAGAACTGGAACGCACTCACCATCCGCCTCCTCACCTGACCTCCGAAGTCGGCTCATTATCGCAGGCGAGGCGCCCGGGCGCGGCTAGATTTGAATGCCCATGGAAAGCATGAACAACCAGGTCATTGCCGACGTCCTGGACGAGATCGCCGAGCTGCTGGAGCTGAAGGGGGAAAGCGCCTTTCGGGTCCGGGCCTACGAGAAGGCTGCCGCAGCAGTGAGATCACTTCCGGCCGACATCTCCGACCTGGCCGGCGAGGGGCGGCTGCAGTCCATTCCCGGTGTGGGCGGGGCCCTGGCCCAGAAGATCGACGAGTATCTGCGCACGGGCCGGATGGAATACCTGGAGGGTTTGCGCGCCCAGTTTCCGCCGGGCGTGCGGCAGCTCATGGGGGTCCCGGGCGTCGGTCCCAAGCTGGCGGCCCGGGCGTATCAGGAGCTGGGTGTGGAGACGCTGGACGGACTGCAGGAGGCGGCGGCCGACGGGCGGCTCGCGGCCCTGCCCCGTCTCGGGGAGCGGACCGCCGAGAACCTGCTCAAGGCCATCGAGCGTGCCCGCTCTCAGCAGAGCACGCGGCTGCCCATCGGCGACGTGCTGCCCTACGTGCGCATGGTTCTCCGGAGGCTGGAGGAGGTGGAGGTGGTGCGCAACGTCACCGTCGCGGGCAGCCTCCGGCGCTTTCGGGAGACGATTCGCGACGTCGACATCATCGCCACCTCGGACGCTCCCTCGGCAGCCTTCGACCTCTTCCTCTCGCTTCCCGGGATCAAGGAGGTGGTGGCACGCGGGCCCACCAAGCTCAGCGTTCTCAACGAGCGCGGTCTCCAGATCGACTTCCGGATCGTCCCGCACGAGTCGTACGGCTCGCTGCTGCAGCACTTCACCGGCAGCAAGGAGCACAACGTGGCCCTGCGCGAGTACGCCCTGCGCCGCGGCCAGAGCCTGAGCGAGTACGGCATCGCCGGCGTGGAGACGGGGGAGCGGCAGCTCTTCGCGGCCGAGACGGAGTTCTATGCCGCGCTCGATCTGCCCTGGATTCCGCCGGAGCTGCGCGAGGGCACGGGCGAGATCGAGGCCGGGCTCGCCGGCGCCCTGCCCGCCCTGCTGGAGACCGGCGACATCCGCGGCGACCTCCACATGCATACCGACTGGAGTGACGGCACTGCCTCCCTCGAGGCCATGGTGGAGGCCGCCATTGGCCGGGGCTACGAGTATGTCGCCGTCACCGACCACTCACCCTCGCGCGGCGGCGATCCCGGTGGCCTGAGCGTGGACCGTCTGCACCGCCAGCGGGAGGCGCTCGCGGTGGTGCGGGAACGGCACCCCGAGATTCACATCCTCCACGGGACCGAGGTGGACATCAAGAACGACGGCTCGCTCGACTTCGCCGACGAGGTGCTCGCCGAGCTGGACTGGGTGGTCGCCTCCATCCATTCCAGCTTCAGCCTCAGTCAGGAGCAGATGACCCGGCGGATGGTCTCGGCCATCGCCAACCCCCACGTGGACCTCATCGGCCATCCCACCGGGCGAATCCTGGGCCGGCGGCCGCCCTACGAGCTGAACATGGAAGCGGTCTTCGAGGCGGCCGCGGAACATGGAACGGCCCTGGAGGTCAACTCATTTCCGCAGCGTCTCGATCTCAAGGACAGCTACGTGCGCCGGGCGGTGGAGATGGGCATCCCCATCGCCGTGGATACCGACGCCCACTCCATCGCGGAGCTGAACCAGCTGGAGTTCGGTGTGAGAGTCGCCCGCCGGGGGTGGGCCACAGCGGCGGGCGTCGTCAACGCGAGGAGGTGGGAAGCGCTATCGCGCTCGCTTCACCATTGATTTGAGGACGGCGAGCAGCACCTTTCGTGAGGCATCGTGCTCGATGACCTTGATGGCCGCGCTGAGCGCCCACTTGCCCTTGAAGCTGAAGGAGGGAACGCTGGAGGAGCGGGCGCTTTCGAACGCCTCCGCGAAACGGCTCCCGGCCTGCCGCTGGGACTTGAAGTACGCCACCGAGGCGGCGGCGACGAGAAGACCGATGCCTGCCCCGCCGATGATGACGTTCAGCGGACTGCCGGTCACCTTGGGAATCCCGGTCGATCCGTTCTGTGACATTCCATTTCACCTCAATGGTCGTGGCCGGCGACGCCGGCTCCTCATCCATGCTATCGCCGGGAGCCCGAGAAGGGCACAGCCGCGACTCCGCCGAGGTCCGCTGAGCCCTAGCGACCGTCGCTGCTCGGGGTCCGCACCCAGTTTTCGCGCAGGTAGGCGAGCTGGAAGCCCTGCGCCGTCAGGTCACGGTTGGATTGGTTGCTTTCGGCCTCCGTCTCAGACATAACCAGGTCATGGCCGGCATCAAACGCCGATCGGACGCGCGCGGCGATGAGGGCGCGATGGCCGCCGCGGCGTCGGAAGGCCTCCAGAACGCCGCCCGAGTAGAGCCCGGCCACGCCGGCCGCACGGAAGATCTGGCCGCAGCCGGCCGGCTGTCCGTCGATGCGGGCGATGAAGTTGGTGACCATGGGAGCCTCGATGAGCAGCCGTATCCAGGGCATCATCGACTCCGGCATGCCGAAGGCGGCCAGGAGGATGCCGGCGATTGCCTCGCGCTGGTCGTCATCGATCTGCTGAACCTCGACGTCCGCCGGCGGCGCCGGCTCGATCCAGGTCTCGGGCGTGGCCGCCAGAACCGACCACCGGTCTCGCAGCTCGAATCCCACCTCGGCCAGCGCCGGCCGCAGCGACGGGTCCTGGGTGGTCGACGAAACCTGGATTGAGAAGGGCAAACCTGCCGCCTCGTACTCCCGGCAGAGCCGTGACACGGCGTTCACGTCCAACGTGCCATGTCGCCCGGCGGCCATCAGTCGGTTGAACAGCGGCGCCGGCACTCGGTCCCAGCGGATAGCCACACCGCCCTCAAAAGGCTCGGCTCGAAACCCTTCGCCGGCCGTGAGACGGCCGATCTCCAGCCACGCCTGCACGGCGTGCTCTTCGATTCGCTCGATGATGGCCGCCGGCACTGCCACCCTCCCGTTCGGATTTCTCATCCTAGCCTGCGGGATCGACGCGGTCATGTGCGAATCGTTCCTCTCAAACCGGTCTGCATGGCTCCTCGCGCCGTTTTCTGGGGGCGGCCGGCCGCACCGAGCGGCGTCAACTATCAGTTCACGGCGCCCGGAATGTGGGACAACGCCTGCCAGACCCGGGTCACTACCGTGCCTCGACGGGCGCCCGGGCCATGCCGTAAATCAGGCCCTGTATCGGCTGTTCTCATGGGCCGTGGGGGACGGTCGCGGCTTGTCAGTAACGGGGGTGGCAATGACGGCAGGGAGACGGTATGCTCATCCATGGGGCGGACGATCTGGTCGACGGAATCGGGCTGAATCGCGGCCGCCTCCTCGAGTGGGAGGGCTGCGACAACCTTCGCGACCTGGGCGGCTTCCATGTCGCCGGCGGCGGCCGCACGCGCGACGGAGCGGTGGTCCGTGGGGGCAACCCGAGCCTGCTCACCCCGGCGGGCGAGAGGGCGCTGCTCGAGTACGGCATTCGCACCATCTTCGACCTGCGCAAGCCGGAGGAGGTGGAGGCACATCCCAACCCGTTGATGGGGAGGGCGCCGGAACTGGACATCGTCAACGTGTCCATCATCGATCCCGCGGCGCGCCCGCCCGACCGCTTCGCACGGAAGGCCGAGGACTACTGCAGCGTGGTGGAGCGCTTCGGGCCGGCGCTGGGCCGCATCGTCACGCTGGTGGCCCGGGCGCGGCCCGGAGGTGTGCTGATCCACTGCATGGGCGGGATCGATCGAACCGGCATCGTGTGTGCCCTGCTGTTGGGCGCCGTGGGTGTCGATCGGGTGGACATCGCCGAAGACTATGCGCTCTCGCAGGAGAGCCAGCGGCGGGTTTGGGCCGGGATTCTCGCGGATCTGCCGTCTGGCCGGGAGGAGAAGCAGCGAGAGCTGGAGTGGCACCTGGCGACGTCCCAGGTCATGCTGGCGGTGCTGGATTTCATCGAGGACCGCTATGGCGGCGTGGCGGGATATCTGGCCCGCGTGGGCGTGGCGCCGGCTGACCTGGAGCGCATCCGGGAGCGGTTGGTAGAGGTGGGTGGGACGACGGAGGTCGCCATGCCCGCTCCCTCCGAGGCCTAGACCAGAGTCTCTGCCGACTCGTCTTCGCCGGCGATGAGCCGGTAGCCCTCACCGTACACCGTGGCGATGTATCGGGCCCGGTGCGGATCGGTCTCCAGCTTCTCACGGAGCGAGACGACGTGCCGGTCGACGATGTTGCTCTCCATCGCGTGTTGGAACCCCCAGACGGCATCCAGGATCCTGTCGCGGCTGACCGTGGTGCCCCGGTGGGCGGCCGCGGGTAGCGTCGTCGCCCTGTTGCGAAGCCGCGACGCCGGTGCAACCTGGCGGCGTGTCCGTGGCCTGCCGCGCGGTCTCGATCTCCTCGGGTTCCAGGGGCGTAACCGAGGGTACGGCGCCCTCCAGATCAGCCCGGGGGTCGACACAACCTTCCGACGGTTCCCGCTCGTGAGCCAGGACGGTGGTGTGCACTGGAGGACTCGGCATGCGCCCAGGCCGGCCAGGGGACCGTGGACCATTCAGCTTGGGGACATCTACGGCGTTGGGCTTCCGGCCGGCGCCCTCGGTGTGTCGGGGAATGCTGCCGCCACCCATCCCCACGTCTATGACCTCGACGGGAGGTGGAGGGCTCAACCTGTTCTCGACCTACCGGACCAGGGACGGCGGGCGGCACGGGCGCCATGGGAAGGTGCTGCACCACCCCGTCGACCAGGGCTGGTCCTATTTCTTCCTCAACGCCTCGACCGGATGGCTGAGCGATGGGCAGGGCCTCCGCCGAACGACGGACGGCGGCGATCGGTGGTCGGTCGTCAACCGCCGAACAGGAATCGGTCCAGGGTTTGCCTTCGTCAGCCGTCGAGTCGGATTCATGCCGGACACCCGCGATCTATCGACGGGCGGTATTCTGCGGTCGGCCGATGGAGGCCGGACGTGGCAGCGCATCCGCGCACGGCTCATCCGGCATCGGACGCATGTCGAGCGGGCACATCACGTACGTCCGAGTGGGGTTGAACTCAACGGAACCGTATTCAGGATTCAGCGCCACCACCCAGACCTGAGCGGGTAAGCCGAACCTGGAGCGTCAGGAGCACCCGAGCCGTCGCCACCCAGCGGGCCGGGCCAGACCCGGATGGCTTGACCATAGCATTGAACACCGTGACCAGCTCAGGGGATGGGCCCTGGCGTGTACCTGAAGCCCGACGACGCGTTAGGGACGGATCGAGCCCGACTGATACCGCTGGCACGAATGCCTGGTGACGGCCTTCGGAATGTTGGGTGATGCACTGGGCAACCCGGCCGGCAGGCCAGACGGCGCGGCTCAACCAGGACTCGACCCGGTAGGAGAAATCCCGCCGTCCGGTGCGATAATCGCGCGTGCGTTTCGCCGTCGTTTCGGACATTCACGGCAATCTCGCGGCGATTCAGGCGGTCCTCGCCGACATCGACGGTTTGGAGCACCCGGTCGAGGTCATTGCCTGTGCCGGAGACATCGTTGGTCACGCGCCGGAGCCCAATGAGGTCATCGATCTCCTCCGCAGCCGCAAGATCGAGTCGGTGCGGGGCAACTACGACGAGGTGGCGGCGGGCAGCCGCATCGAGCCGGGAACCGACTATGCCAGTGAGCAGGAGCGCGCCGTCGACGTGGCGGCGGTCCGCTGGACCCGCCAACACCTGACCCCCGAGAACGCCGAGTACCTGCAGGGCCTCCCGCGGGAGCTGCGCATTCAGGTCAGCGCCTCCGGGCGCACCGCCGTCCGGGTGCGGAAGACCGACGACTCGGCCGCCGAGATCCGCAAGGGGTTCCTGATGGGCTCTCTGGGCGGATCACTCCTGAGCAGCGCCCGCGCGCGGCCAGGCGGAGCCGGAAAGCGCATCCGTCCGCAGCGGGTGCTGGTGGTGCACGGCAGCCCGCGCGATACGGTCGAGTACCTCTACCCGGGGACGGCACAATCGGTCCTGCGGACCATCGCGCAGGACGCGCAGGCCGAGATTGTCGTCTACGGTCATACCCATCAGCCGTTTCAGCAGGTGGTCAACGGAGTGGCCTTCATCGGCGTGGGCAGCGTGGGACGGCCGCGCGGCGGCGGAGACGCGGAATACACGATCGTCGAGGTCGCCGGGACCGAGATCGACGTCGAGTTTCGCTCGGTCGCCTACGACGTCGAGGCCGAGGCTGACGCCATCGCCCGCAGCGGCCTGCCCCCGGAGATGGCCGAGCGGCTGCGTCCCCAGGGATAAGCGACCCCGGTTAGATCTATCCGGCGGCGGCCGGGGTACCCCGGATCCGGGCGAGCAGCGCGTGGCGCATCACCGTGACATCCTCCACACGGAGCAGGGTCAGCAGCACGAAGTAGACGGCCACGGCCAAGCCCAAGGGCACGACGACGGCCAGGAGGGGGCCGGCGTGGCCGAGGTCGAGTGACGAGATCCAGCGCTGCGCCGTGAGCGTAATGAGGGCCATGGCGCCCGAGGCGCCGATCACCTTGACCAGCGTGGCGGCCAGATGGCGGCCCTGCAGCGCACCGATGGACCGGAATAAGAGGACCAGCAGCAGGAGCGCATGGAGGCCGATCTGGAGCGTGTTGGCCAGCGCCAGACCCAGGATGGCCAGCGGATGCAGCAGCAGGAAGGCTGTGGCCACGTAGACCAAGACCCCGAAGATACCCGCGAGCATGGGCGTCACGGTGTTGTGGCGGGCATAGAAGGCGAAGATCAGGAGCTGGTCGATGCCGATGAAGGGCAGCTGCGGAGCGTACCCCATGAGCGCGGTGGTGGTGTGGGCCGTCCCCAAGCCATGAAAGTGTCCGTGCTGGAAGAGGAGGACGACGATCTGGCGCCCCAGCACCTCGAAGCCGAACGCGGCGGGCACCATGAGCACGAAGACCATGCGGAAGCCCAGGGCGAGCTTGTCCTTCAAGCCCTCGGAATCACCGGCGGCGGCATCGGAGGAGATCAACGGCAAAACGGCCAGACCCAGGGCGGCCACCACGATGCCGACCGGGAACTGGATGAGGGTGGTGGCGTACTGCATGGCGCTGAAATCGCCGCGCCGCGGCAGGTTGGTCTTGAAGTTGATGTCGGCGATCTGGCCCGCGATGCTGATGATGATGCCCAGAGCCACCGGCGCATAGAGGATCAGGATCCGCCGCACGGCGGGGTCGCGGAAGGCGAGGCGGAGCGATCCGGGCGCCCAGCGCTCTCTTGCCGCCCGCACCAACGACGGCACCTGCACCAGAAACTGCGAGGCGGCACCGGCCACGGCCCCTACGGCCAGGGCCTCCACGCCCAATGGTGAGGCGAGGAGCACGGCGGCCAGGATGATGCCCAGATGGAAGCAGGCGGTGGCAAACGACGCCGCCACACGCTTGCCCAGCGAGTAGAGCGCGGCCAGGGAGACGGCGGAGAGTCCCCAGAAGAAGAGCGTCGGCAGCATGATGCGCACCAGCTTGACGCTCAGGTCCAGGGTGTGGGCGCGGTTATGCCGGAGGCGGAAGCCGGAGGCAATGAGCGTCATGAGCGGATGGGCGCCGATCTCCAGTACGGCGATGAGGAAGAGCAGCGAAAGCCCGGCCAGGATGAAGATGGAGAAGACCACACGCCAGAAGTGGTCACGGCTGGCCTCGCCCAGACGGGTGAACGAGGGGATCAACGCCGCGGCGATGGCGCCCCCGATGACCAGGTCGTAGAACATCTGGGGCACGGTGTAGGCGGCGAACCAGGCGTCCGTCTGGCCGCCGGCGCCGAAGTAGCGCGCGGTCACAAACTGGCGCACGAAGCCGAGGGCGCTGGTGACCAGGTTGCCGAGCATGATGATGACGGCTGCCCGCGCAATCCGGCGGCGCTCCATGTTGGGCCAATGTAGCATATGGGCATGGAGTTTTCGGGGTGGGCATGCGTCTGGTGATCCAGCGCGTGGCCCGTGCCGAGGTCCTGGTCGACGGGGATGTGGTGGGCTCCGTGGGGCGAGGTCTGGCGATCCTTGTGGGGGTTCGCGACGGCGATACGGAGGCGGACGCGGCGGCGCTGGCGCGCAAGGCGTTCCACCTACGGATCTTTGAGGACGAGGACGGCAAGATGAACCGCTCGGCCCAGGACGTGAGCGCCGGCTTCCTGGCGGTCTCGCAATTCACGCTCTATGCCGACACGAGCCGCGGCCGGCGGCCCAGCTTCATCCAGGCGGCAGGGCCGGAAACCGGCCGGCGGCTCTATGAACGCTTCGTCGAGGCACTCAGGGTCCAGGGGGCCGAGGTGGCGACGGGCCGCTTCGGGGCCAACATGCTGGTCCGGCTGGAGAACGACGGCCCGGTGACCATCATTCTCGACAGTGAAGACGGCCGTTGAAGTACCGGGCACAGGCACCCCTTCGGGTCGACTTCGCCGGTGGCTGGTCGGACGTTCCCGCCTTCGCACAGGCGGAGGGCGGCGCGGTGCTGAACGCGGCCATCTCCATCTATGCCAAGGGCTACATCATCTGGGGCGGCGGTTGGCAGGCAGGAATTGCCGGACGGCTGCTCGGCGCCGAGAAGAACGTGGTGCGGTATGAGCTGGACGCGCCCGCCGGCGCCGGCCTGGGCGCCTCGGCAGCGCAGACGCTCCTCTGGCTCACGCTGGTGAAGACCACCATCGCCAACGTGAGCGAGCGGCGGGAGCTGGCGGAGCGCGCCTGGCGCGTCGAGCAGGAGCTGGGCATTCTGGGTGGCAAACAGGACCACTACGCCTCGGCCGTGGGCGGCATCTCCTATATGCGGTTTGGGTCCGGCCCCGCCGAGGTGGAGGAGCTGAAGCCGGGGTTCCCCTTCACGGACGGGTTCGAGCGGCGGTTGGTGCTGGTGTACACGGGCCGGCGCCGCCTGTCGTCGGACATCCACGAGGCGGTGTGGGGTCGGTACCGATCCGGAGACACGGTGGTGGCCGGCAGGCTGGCACGGCTCCGGGACATCGCGGGAGAGATGCGCAACGCGCTCATGGCGCACGACCTCGACGCGTTTGCGGAGCTGATGGCCGAGAACTGGGCCTGCCAGCAGAAGCTGCACGCCTCGGTCACGAACGCGGAGGTCAACGCACTCGTGGCGCTGGCGCTCCGCTCGGGCGCCCAGGCGGTCAAGGCCACGGGAGCAGGCGGCGGAGGGTGCCTGCTCTGCCTGGCACGGGACGGGCAGGAGGAGGTTCTCCGAGCCCGCCTCGCGCAAGCGGGGGCCCAGCCGCTGACTTTCACGTTCGATTGGTTTGGGGTGCATCTGACCAAGGGGTGACGCTCCGCCGGCAGGCCGCCGCGGTCAAGTTTCATCACCCGTTCGGATGGGCCGACCGGCACCAAGCGGTCTGGCAGTCACCCCGAGGCTGCCCGTCCATGGCCCGGTGCGCCTGAGAGGCGCTTGTCCCTCTGAAATGGTGATCTCTGGGGGCGCTCGCGGCGGGCCGGCTCGTAAGCTTGGGTCCGTCCGGCTAGGGCGCGGAGGGCGGCGCCATGATGAACGCTTCGTGGCGTCCATGAAAGACGCCCTGTCCGGCGATCAGGCCCTGCCGGTTGATGCCCGCGGCCTCGGTGAGCTGCCAGCCCGAGTGCGGAGGCAGGAGATCCTGCAGCGGTTCCACGGCGCCGTTGCGCCAGATCACGGCCTGCACCTGAGCGCTGCCGAAGGGGCCACCGCCGTCATTGGCCGCATCCCCCACCACCGTGAGCGACCCGTTTGCGCTGACGGAGACGCCGGTCCCCACGGCCTGCGGATAGCCCGGCTCGAGCGGCAGCAGGTTGACGGCCCGCAGCGAAGCTGAGCCGTTGCGGCCGAAGGTCACACCGCCGTACCAGGCGTGGCTTGTCCCCTGACCCCAGGTGGTGCCGGCGGCCACGCCCGCGCCCTTCCTAGTTGCGTAGGCGGAAATGAACGGCAGCTGGCCGGCCGAGAGCGTTGCCTGAGGCGAGGGGCTCCAGATGGTCGCGACCTGACCTCCGCCGTATCCCTGCGCCCCAGCGACGTCGATTCGTCCTCGGTGGCGGAACACGACACCGGTGATGCTGCGGTCAAAGCCCGCGCCGAGGCTCAGCATGCGGGCGGCATGGTACCGGCCGTTCTTGGCGCGGACCCAGATGAGGCTGCGAAGCCGGCCGCGGGCGGTGAAGAACGAGCCGGCCACATCGCCCCGAGGACCGATGGCCGACGCCTCCACGTTGCTGCCCTGCAGGCGGCCGAGCGTGAGGCGCGTCCACCTGTGGAGCGAACCGGCGGCAACGGTGTACACGGCAGGGTTGCCGGACGGATCGAGGGCGTTGAGCGCGATCATGCCGGAGTCGTCGATGCCCACGACCAGCGCCTGGGTGACGTTGCGGGGCGCGTCGAGCCACCGGGTCCGGCCATTGACGGCGAGGAAGGGACGGGTGTTCACGCCGCCCATCTGCCCCACGACCGCTCCATGGTTGTTGATGGCGATGGCATAGGATGCCTGGCCGGCCGGCGCTGGGACCAGTGCGCGGATGGTGTACCCGGCGGCGGCGGAAGCCGGCGCCGGCGTGCCTGCCGCGAGGAAGCTCACGCACATAATGGCGGCGACGAGACGAGGGCAGACCAGGAATGACGGCATGCGGCCCCTCAGCCGGCTGATGCCTCAGTCTAGACACGGGGCGGCGGCAGGCCAGATGCGTCGAGGCGCAGGCCTCCGGCCGGCCTCCCTCCGGTAAGAGGCTTCCCTCGTGGGCGAGGACCTACGGGCGAGACCGGCATCACGGATGATGACCGCCTTCAGGTTCGGCCGGCTCGACTCACTCGTTTCGCTACCTGCGTCTCCCGGTTCTGGTGTTTCTGGGGCCAGCGGCTACTTGTCCCTGGTATCGGGATTCGGCAGCAGCGCCGTAAAGGTGAGCTACCTCACATTGTGACGAACAGGGGCCGGGTGGCTAGAATGACAGGCGAGCAGTGGGGCCGCGTTGCCCGTGGGGCGCCCGGGGCGCATGACGCTTGGTGAAGGCTGCTCGCCGGCGGGACGCCTCCTGGCGAGGCCGGACCTGGAATCGGTTCGGGCAGAGGAACGCCAGAAGACGCCCGGCACTCGCGTAGAGGTAGTTGCTCGATGCGGAACATGCGGCTGCTGGTGCCGTATTTCAGCCGGTACCGGAACGTCATCGTCGTCGGCGTGCTCTGCATCGCCGGCTCCACGGTGGCCAGCCTTCTCCAGCCATATTTCCTGGGGCGGGCGATCGGCGCCATCAGCGCCCACTACGCGCCGGTCAGGGGCGCGGCGGCCGCCAGCCTCTCCCCGCTCTACCAGGACGTCCTCCTCTTGATGGGAGCGGCCATCCTGCAGGGGCTGTTCGCCTTCTTCCAGCGCAGCACCATCAACCGCGTCTCGCGCTTCATGGAGTACCACCTCCGTGAGGACATGTTCCTGCATCTGCAGCGCATGGATCAGCGGTTCTACCAGGAGATGCACACCGGCGACCTGATGGCCCGGCTGACCAACGACGTCAATGCCGTGCGCCAGTTCGTGGGCATGGGTGTCATCAGCTTCATCCAGTTCGCCATGATGCTCGTCGGCGCCGGCATCTGGCTGTTCATCATCAGCTGGAAGCTGGCGCTGATCACCTTTGTGCTGCTGCCGATGACCAGCATGGGCATGATCGTGGTGGGGCGCCGCATGCAGACCCGCTATCGCGCCGTGCAGGACCAGTACGGGGCCATCAGCACCTTTGCCCAGGAGTCATTCTCCGGAGTGCGGGTCATCAAGGCGTACGTACAGGAGAAGCTGGAGGCGGGGGCGTTCGCGGAGCGCAACCGGGACTACGTGACCCGGAGCCTGCGATACGCGCGGCTCTCCTCGATCCTCTGGCCGCTCATGATGTTCGTCGTAGGCCTCACCTCCGCCTTCGTGCTCTACGTCGGCGGACAGGAGGTGATCCAGGGTCAGATCCGGCTTCGGGACTTCGTGCAGTTCATGTCGACCATCGGCCTGCTGACGTTCCCCATGATCTCGCTGGGCTGGACGATGAACATGTTTCAGCAGGCGTCGGCCTCGATGGAGCGGATCTCCGAAGTTCTTCGCCGGCAGCCGCGTATCAAAGACACGCCGGGGCGAACGGCGGTGGTGACGGAGCTGCGGGGAGACATCGAGTTTCGCCATGTCTCTCTCTCGTACGGAGACACCGACGTGCTGTGCGATGTCAGCTTCTCGGTTCCCCATGGGACCACGACGGCCATCGTGGGCCGGACCGGCGCGGGCAAGAGCACGCTCGTCGACCTTATTCCCCGCATTTTGGAGGTGGACGCGGGCGAGGTGCTGATCGACGGCATCGACGTCCGTCGCATCCCCCTGGCGCTGCTGCGACGCTCGGTGGGCTTCGCGTCGCAGGACACCTTCCTGTTCTCGACGACCCTCAGGGAGAACGTCGGCTTCGGCATCAGCGATCCCGCCGCCGAAGATTTGATGCATGCCGTGGACGTGTCGCGCCTGTCGAAGGACCTGGAGCAGTTTCCGCAGGGCCTGGACACGATCATCGGAGAGCGTGGCGTGAGCCTTTCGGGCGGCCAGAAGCAGCGCACCAGCCTGGCTCGGGCGGTGGCTCGGGACCCGGTCATCCTCATCCTCGACGACGCCATGTCGAGCGTCGACACCCAGACGCAATCTGAGATCCTCTTCCGGATCAAGAAGATCATGGCGAACCGGACGAGCCTGATCATCAGCCAGCGGGTCTCGACCATCAAGGATGCGGACGAGATCATCGTGCTGGACGAGGGCCGCATCGTGGAGCGCGGCGACCACACGTCGCTCCTCAATCAAGACGGCATGTACGCGCGAATGTACCGGCGCGAGCTGCTTCAGCAGGAGCTGGAGGTGGACGAGCAGGAACCCAACGGCCGGACGTCCCAGGTGGGCGCTGCCGCCCATGGAGGAGCCGAGTGACGGAGCCGGTCCGACACCTGGCCGCCCCGTGGTCGCCGCGTGTGACGAAGGCACCGGAGGGCAGCGACTGATGGTGTGGCATGGAGGAAGCCACTCCGGCGACGACGAGAATCTCGACGAGGATGAGATCCTCGGGAAGTCCTACGACGGCAAGCTGATGCGGCGGTTTCTGCCCTATCTCAAGCCCTACTCCAAGGGGCTGGGCATGGCGCTGCTCTTCCTGCTGGTCACATCCGCTCTGGATCTGGCCGGTCCCTACCTGATCGGCTATGCCATCGACCACGACATCACGCCCGTGCGTGGCCACAGCCATCCCGGCGGCCTGCCGCTCATCCTGGCCATCTTCCTGGCGGCGCTCTCCATCAGCTTCCTGCTGAAGTACGTCATGGGCTACGTTCTGCAGTGGGTCGGGCAGCACGTGATGTACGATCTGCGCACGCAGATCTTCACCCACCTCGAGCAGCTCAATCTGCAGTTCTTCGACAAGAACCCCGTGGGCCGCCTCATCACCCGCCTCACCGGCGACGTGGACGCCCTGAACGACCTCCTCACGCAGGGCGTGGTGTCCATTCTGGGCGACGGCGTCATGCTGCTGTTCATCGTGGCGGCCATGCTGATCGTGAACTGGAAGCTGGCCCTCATCGGCCTGGCCGTTCTGCCCGTGATCACGATCATCGCGCACTTCTTTCAACGGGCGATGCGGCGCATCTACCGGCGCATCCGGGTGCGGCTCTCACGCCTCAACGGCTACCTAAACGAGAACATCACGGGCATGGCCATCGTCCAGCTGTTCAACCGCGAACAGAAGATGTTCGAGAGCTTCGAAGAGCTGAACAGCTCCTATCGAGCTGCGAACCTGCAGGCCATCTTCGCGTACTCGCTGTTCTCGCCGGCCGTCATCTTCTTCGGCGCCCTGGGCACCGCGCTTCTGGCGTGGGTGGGCGGATCGAACCTGCGGACCTGGGGGGTCCTGCCCGGCACGCTGTTCACCATGATCCTCTACACCAATCAGGCCTTCCAGCCCATCCGTGACCTGGCCGACAAGTTCACGCTTCTGCAGGCGGCGGTGGCGGCCTGCGAGCGCATCTTTGGATTGCTGGACGAGGTGCGGGAGCCGCCCGACGTTCCCAATCCCGTGGTGCTGGACCGGGTACGCGGAGAGATCGAATTCCGCCACGTCACCTTCGGCTATGATCCCGCCAATCCGGTGCTGAAGGATGTTTCCTTCAAGATCGAGGCGGGCGAGAGCGTGGCCATCGTGGGGGCGACCGGAGCGGGAAAGACCTCGATCATCAGCATCATGTCCCGGTTCTACGACATTCAGCAGGGCGAGATTCTGCTGGATGGCGTGGACATCCGCCAGATGCGGCGGGCCGACGTGCGCCGCCACATCGGAACCGTGCTGCAGGACCCGGTGCTCTTTTCGGGCACCATCACCAGCAACATCCGCCTGCACAGCGAGGAGGTCTCCGACGAGCAGGTCCGCCGGGCCGCCGCGTTCGTCAACGCCGACCGGTTCATCGACCGCCTGCCCGAGGGCTACGATCACGAGGTGCG
Organism: Pseudomonadota bacterium; assembly: GCA_021323865.1. Taxonomy (GTDB): domain Bacteria; phylum Chloroflexota; class UBA5177; order UBA5177; family JAJPKF01; genus JAJPKF01. The sequence continues at coordinate 45,015 of JAJPKF010000020.1, forward strand.
GGAGCGGGGCAGCAACTTCTCGGCGGGCCAGCGCCAGCTCCTGGCATTTGCGCGTGCCATCGCCTTCGACCCCGAGGTGCTTCTCGTTCTCGACGAGGCCACGAGCAGCGTGGACACCGAGACGGAGACCCTGATCCAGGACGCGCTGGAACGTTTGATGAAGGGCAGGACGAGCATCATCATCGCCCACCGCCTCTTCACGATCCGCCACGTCGATCGCATCATTGTGCTCCACAAGGGAAAGGTGGTGGAGCAGGGCACCCATGATGCGCTGCTCGAGCGGCAGGGGTACTACCACCGTCTGTACGAGCTCCAGTACCAGGAGCAGGAGATGGCCGAGGTCGGATGACCTCCAGGGAGCGACCGGCGCCGGCGGTCACGGTACGTCCGGCGCGCCTCGAGGATGCCGCCGGCATCGCCCGGGTCTACAACCAGGGCATCGAGGACCGGCTGGCCACCTTCGAGACGGAGCCGCGAACGGCCGCCGACATCCGTGACGCGTTGACGGGTCGCGGGGAGCGGTATCCGACGGTGGTTGCGGACGGAGGATCAATCGTCGCCGCGGCCTGGGTATCTGGCTACCGTGCCCGCGCGTGCTACGACGGCATCGCCGAGTTCTCGGTCTATGTCGAGCGAGCGGCACGAGGCCGGGGGTGACGGTTCCCTGGTGATGCGGGCGCTCATCCAGGAGTGTGACCGGCGGGGTTTCTGGAAGCTGACATCCCCCGTGTTCCCTGAGAACGGGGCCAGCCGGGCGCTCTGCGCATCGCTGGGGTTCCGGGAGGTGGGGATGTACGAGCGCCATGCCAGGCTGGACGGCGAGTGGCGGGACTGTGTGATCGTGGAGCTACTGCTGGCGGCAGGTCGGGCGACCTAACACAGAGGCGGCCGGCGGGTACGATCCTTGCGTGCCGCTCGTGAGCCGGTTTCCGCCGATTTCGACTGTAGGAGGAATGTCCATGACCATCGTCATCATCGTGGTTCTCGCCGTCATCGTCGTGGCCGCACTTGCCTTCGGGGCATGGCAGTTCGTGCAGAGGCGTCGAACGCAGCAGCTGCAGGACCGCTTCGGGCCGGAATACGATCGGGCCGTCGATCAGTACGGCAGCAAGGCCGACTCGGTCCTGGCCGACCGGCAGAAGAAGGTCGAGCAATATGACATTCGACCGTTGTCGGCAGACGATCGAAGTCGCTTCACGGAAGAGTGGGACGTGATTCAGCGGCAGTTCGTGGATGATCCCAGCGGCGCGGTTGAGGGCGCGGATCGGGTCATCCGCGACGTGATGACCACGGTCGGGTATCCCGCGGGCGCCTTCGACCAGCGTGAGGAGGCGGCCTCAGTGCAATATCCCGACGTAGTGCAGAACTACCGCCGGGCACACCAGATCTCTCAGGCCAAGGAAGACGGAGACGTCAGCACGGAAGATCTTCGGGGGGCAATGGTCCTGTACCGATCACTCTTCACGCGACTCGTCGGGACTCCGGTGGAAGCGGGCGCATCGAGCGGAGCCCCCAGCTGACCTTCGGCGCGGTGCGTCGCGGCTGATCTGACCTCCTAAGCGCGAGGTGTCAAGAGATAGAGACGCGGGGCGCCGTGAAACCGGCCGGCGCCCGCTATCTGCCCTCGACGGTTTAGAGCGGTGGCGCTGAGCAGCGTCCATCTTGACCGTTTGGGAATGAGGTTCTGGAGCCGGCGCGGCTGCCCCGAGCGCCAGACGATTGCTCCGCCGGGGACGCCGTGCTGGATGGCCGTCGACGTGCCCACCGCGATCATCCGCCCCCGCGCATCCGCTCCGATGGCGGAAACGCTGGTGAATTGTTCGACCGCGGGTCGGTAGGGACGCAGGCGGTGGTAGCTGATGCCGAGGCGGCCATGCGATTTGAATGAGACCCGTCCGTACCAGCTGGAGGCGGTATCGATGCCCCTGATGACTCCGGCGACGTACAGGGCGCGGGCGGTGCCACCCATCGCCACGATGTTGGGCCCAGGGGCGAACCGAGGCTTGAGGTTCCAGAGGGTGGCCGGCGCAGGGTAGCGCCCGCGGCCGCAGCTCTCGACCCCGGCTACCAGGACCCGGCGTCCGCCACTCCAGATCCCGGTGGCGGTCGCGGAACGGCAGCCAGGGTGTAGTGAGAGCAGGGACGGCCGTGAGTAGCGCCTGGTCAGCGGGCGCCAGAGGACCGCGCGAGAGGTCGAGCCTTCCGCCACCGGCCGCGACAGGGCGGTGCCCGTGACATCGCCGTTGGCCGCTACTCCGGCGAGGCTGACACCGGCATAGCCATGCGGCTCCGGCAGCCGCAGCCAGCGGAAACGCCGAGCCGACGCAATGACGGCGAAGGGCGTGATGGCGCCTCCGCGACGCCAGGCCTCCACGGCCAGACCGCCACGACGGTTGCCGGCGACAACGCTGCTCGAGGTGAATGGCTTGGGAGGCCTCAGGAGACGGACCCGGCGTCCGCGGGCCACGAACCCGAGGCTGGACCGTTGAGTGACGATGGTGCCGTCAACCCTGCCGTCGTCCGCGAGGGCCGCGATCTGGGCATCGCCGCGTGGCCCGATGAGCTGGATGGTGTAGGGCCGGGATGCTGCGGCCGACTGGCCGCGACCGGCTCCGGCGGCCATGCCGGCGCCGCTCAAGGCGAGGCAAAGGGCGACCGCGACGGCGGGAAGCACATGTCGCGTCGATCGGTCTGCCATCGGCACTCCGTCCAGCATCGGGTGGATCGTATCCCATTCTGCCCGCCATGAATGCCGGGCGGTCCGCTGTGAGCCACATCACGTTGCTCCACGCCGGCCCGGCGGCCAACAATGACGTGTTCGAAAGGCATGGCTGTGGGTGTGATCCCAAGGCCCGCCCGAGCGCTTGGAGGTGAGTCGTGACCCAGATCGAGATCCGGGCAAGAAATCTCGAGGACGATCCGGCCATCCTGGAGATTCGGAACGAGGCGGCAGATCCCTTTCCGCCCATGACCCTGGAAGAGTACCGGTACAACGCCGACCCCGCCAACTCGCCCCCGGGGGCTGTCCAGGAACGCTACGTCGCCATTCTTGATGGACGAGCTGTGGGGATTTACGTGGTCGCCGACGCCTTCTTCCTGGACCGCCCGCACACGTTCACGGCCAATATCGGCGTCGGGGCCGCCAACCGACGCAGGGGCATCGGATCTCGGCTCTACGACCACATGTTGGAGCGGGTGAAGGCGCACGAGGGCAACCGCATTTACTGCTTCATCTCGGAAGCCGAGTCCGAGGCCGTCCAGTTCGCGAAGAATCGGGGGTTCACCACGACCGGGCGGGCCAATCGAATGTCGCGACTGGATGTCGAGAAGGCCAACCTCGACAACGGCTATCAGGGCATCGTCGAGCGCCTGGAGGCTGAAGGGATCATGTTTCGCACCATCTCGGAGGTCGGCATGGAGAACGAGCCTGTTCTCCGAGCGATTCATGCCATGGCGTATGAGAGCGCCCGCGACATTCCCTCGTCCGAGGAGTTCTCGGCAATACCCTTTGAGGTGTGGCAGAAGTGGATCACGTCACCCGGCAACTCACCGGATCAGGGCTGGGTGGCATTCGACGGGGACCGACCGGTGGGCATCGCCGTGCTCTCTCGTCGGGGGAAGGACGGCGGATTCAACAACTACACCGGCGTGGACCGCGAGTATCGAGGCCGGGGCATTGCTCGGGCTTTGAAGGTCAAGACGCTGGATTGGTCTCGCGCCAACGGGGTTCGCTGGATCTTCACGGGGAACGACGTGGACAACTCCCGCATGCTGGCCATCAACGTGCGCCTCGGCTATGAGCCGCTCCCCATGGAGGTGGAGATGGTGAAGGACCTGTAGCCCGGCCGGTGTCCCTCGGTGGCCGGATATCTCTCGGGGCTCGCTCTTGGGTTGGCGGGTTTCGAGGCTCAGCGTTCGCGGACCGGGCGCCACGCGTGGAAATCAGATCTGCAGCGCTTTTCGGTTTGGAAGATTGGAATGAAATTGGTATGATGCTCCTATGTGCACATTTCTGAACCTCCGACGTATCCTTCTCATCCTGCTGGTCGGGGCCTTCGCCCTGACGACCGCCGGTACCGCCCTGGCGGGTAAGGGCAGCCTCCCCCCGAAGGGGGCCATCTGGTTCGGCAAGCAGTACGCCCATTCCGGTGGAAACCTGGTGATCGTGGGACGCAAGTCCTCGTTCCGGGTCAAGGACAATATCGCCTGGGTGGCCCATCTGAAGGGGCCGGCCGGTTCCCATAGCCTGATGCTCACGCTCTGGCTGAAGAAGAGCAACGGCAAACTGTCCAAGGTGTGGCATCACGGCAAGCACATCACGGACGTCCGGGTGACCGAGCTGGCGAATGTCGTTCCGGCGCAGGACTTCGTGACTCTGGGAGCGCATCCCGGCCACAAGTATGTCCTGACCTACGACCGCAAGAAGACGCGCCTGGCGGCGGGCGGCTTCTCGCTCAAGAAGTAAGGCCCAGAGCTGCCGCCGGCCCCTGCCGACGGCAGCCTCTAGCCGAGCAGCCCCTCCCCGACATAGCCGCTCCGGCTCACGCCCGGCGGTATGGCGAAGACGGCGCTCGCCGTGTGGACGATGTAGCGGTTGAGGTGGTCGTGGTTCGCCAGCTGCTGCTGGATGGCCACGAACTGTGTCTGCGGGTCGCGCTGAAAGCAGATGAAGAACAGGCCCGCCTGGAGGTCACCGTTGTTCGAGTCGACGCCCTCGGAGAACGAGTAGCCCCGGCGGAGCAGTCGCCGGCCTGAATTGTTGCTGGGGGCCGCGACGCGGATGTGCGCGTCGAGAGGGATGATTGGATTCCCGTGCGAGTCCACGGCCTCGAGGTCGACGGGATCATACTCGTTGTGTCCCGTCAAGGGCGCGCCGCTGCTCTTGAAGCGGCCAAACGTGTGCTCCTGCTCGTGCAGGATGGAGCCGTCCCATGAGCCCAATTGCATGCGGATCTTTCGAGCCACCAGATATGTGCCGTTGGCCATCCAACCCGGTCCCTCGCTGCCCACCCACACGTACTGGCTCATTCCGGTCGCGTCGTCGCCACGCAGGTTGTTGGTGCCGTCCTTGAACCCCATGAGGTTGCGAGGAGTCACCTGGCTGCTGCCGGTGGAGGAGGTGCGCCCGAAGCCCATCTGAGTCCAGCGAATCGCGGCTGCGCCGTTGGCCATATGGGTGAGGGTGTGCACGGCGTGAAAGGCCACCTGGGCATCGTCGGAGCAGGCCTGAATGCAGACGTCTCCAGCGGAGATTGAGGGATCGATCTGGTCGCCCTTGAAGGCCGGGAGCGCTTTGAGCGCGGCCGGCTTCCGGCCGGCCAGACCGAACGGATCGACGCCATTGTTCTCGAAGAGGGTCGGCCCGAAGCCGAAGGTGATGGTCAGGTGTGAGGGCTTGAGGCCCAGAGCATCGCCGGTATCCACCGGTACGGTCTTCTCTCGATTGTTGGGGCCACCGCCCGGTCCGCCGGCCATCATGCCGGCCGCCGCCTGAGACCACATCCGGAACAGGTCCCGCACATTCTGCAGGCTCTGTGTGGGCAGATCGTAGGAGGCGAAGCAGAGAGCGTCCTGGGCCGGCGTGGCGATGCCGGATTGGTGCGTACCGTGAAAGGGGATGGCTTGTCGGATGGGGGAAGCGCCGGCCAGCTCCGGGAGGCCGATACCCGTCCCGGCAGCGGCGGCAGCTCCCGCGGACGTGGCCAGGAAGGAACGCCGGCTCAGGCCGAGCCGGGATCTACTGCGCTTCATGGCTCTCGGCCGGACGAAAGTCGAGCGAGACGGAGTTCATGCAGTAGCGCTGACCGGTGGGCGCTGGGCCATCGTCGAACACGTGGCCGAGATGCGATCCACATCGCCGGCACAGCACTTCGGTCCGCAGCATCCCATGGGCGGTGTCTTCAACCAGCTCTACGTTCTCCCGATTCACAGGATCGTAGAAGCTGGGCCAGCCCGTGCCCGACTCAAACTTGGTGGCGGAGCTGAAGAGCGGGGACCCACAGGCCGCGCAGCAATACGTGCCGTCGTCCTTGGTGTGTACGTAGCGACCGGTGAACGGCCGCTCCGTCCCCTTTTCGCGCAGAACCGCGTACTGTTCGGGCGTGAGACGGCGGCGCCACTCCTCCTCGGTCATCTCGGCCGTTTCTTCAGGGGTCACCGATACATTCCTCCCACCGTTGTGGCGCCGGCATGCTCCGAGGGATGCCGGCGCGAACCGACCGCCGAATCCGTCAAGAGTGATGCTCCTCGATTATGCGTGGTCGGCTGCGGCCGTCCCAAGCCTGCGGATGGGCTCGAGCTAAGGGGTGAGCCTGCCGACATCGCGCGGGAACAGGGTCGTCTCACGAATGTTGTCGGCGTTCATGAGCCGGGCCAGGAACCGCTCGGAGCCGACGGCAAAACCGCCTTCAGGAGGCATCCCATATCGGAAGGCTTCCAGGAACCCGCCGAACGGCTGGGGGTCCACGCCGCGCGCCTCCATTGAGGCCACCAGCTGCTCGTAGTCGTTGATGCGGCGGCCGCCGGTGACGAGTTCGACGCCACGGAAGATGAGGTCGAACGTCTCCGAGTGTTCGGGATCGTCGGGATCCGGATAGGCGTAGAATGGCCGCTTGACGGTCGGATAGTGAGTGACGAAGAGGAAGTCCGAACCATGCTCCTCCTTGGCCCACTCCCCCAGCCGCCGCTCGTCCTGGGGCGATAGGTCCGGCTCATGGAACCGATTCTCTCCGTAGCGGTCGAGTATGAGCTGCTGGCCCGCCCGAAAGGTGATCTCGGGGAACGAGTGGCCCAGGGGCAGCTCGATCTTGAGCATCTCCACCTCGCGCGGGTTGCGCTCGTGAATCGCGTCGACCATGGCCGAAATGACGCCCGCGAGCACATCCATCACGTCCTGCTGTGACCGGATGAAGCCCATCTCCAGATCGAGGCTGCAGTACTCGTTGAGATGCCGGGAGGTGTAGTGCTCCTCGGCCCGGAACGCGTGCCCCACCTCGAAGACGCGCTCGAAGACACCGACCATGATCTGCTTATAGAGCTGCGGGCTTTGGGCCAGATAGGCATGGCGGTCGAAGTACTCCACAGCGAAGACGTTGGCCCCGCCCTCGGTGGCGGCGCCGACGATTTTGGGCGTGCTGATCTCGGTGAAGTCCTGTCCCACAAGGAACTCCCGATAGGCCGAGAGCAAGGTCGACATAACGCGGAAGGTGGCGACCTTCGACGGATGTCGAAGGCCGTACGGGGCGTGATTGAGGAAGACGTCGAGGCTCGGTTTGAGCACCTTCTTGTTCAGCTCGAAGGGGCCGACCTCGGTCACCGGAGCGAGCACGGTGATGCTGGGGTTTCGCACGTCGACGCCGATCGGTGAGCGCTCCTCGGCCACCACGTCGCCCTCGATGCGGAGCACCGATTCGTTCTGCAGGCCTCGCAGCCGTTGCAGCTCCGGCCCCTCCTCGAGGATGACCTGGGCCTGGCCACTTCGATCTCGAATGACCAGGAAGCTGAAGTCGGGGAAGCTCCGCATGGTGTGCATCCACCCCTCGATCAGCACCCGCTTGCCGACCAACGCCGGCAGCTCGGCCGTCAGCGTTCGACTCATAGGTCCTTCACGAAAGGGGCCGGCTGAGATGGATGAACGTCGATGGCGTTTGCACCTACCGCGCGTATATCACTTTCAGGGTACGGGCTGCTTCGATCTCTGAATGTTCGAGAAAGCGCGTGCCGCTACGCCGGAGCTGAGGGCCTGCCCCCAGACGCTGTCTGGAGATCGACCGATGTATCTCCCATGGGGTCCGGAAGGGGCATGAATCGCCGCTCAAATACCATTGGATACAGTCCCGTCCAGAACGCCGCGAATAAACCGCCGAAGACAATCTCCTCGAGGGGCACACCAAGGAGGAACCAGTGGGGCATGCGCCGCAGGGTGAACCAGCCGTGCACCGAGGGGAAGACGGCGATCCAGATCAGCAGGGCGGCGGCGTAGAGGGGAAGGAAGGCCAGGCCGCCCAGGAGCTGCGGTCGCCCCAGATCGGGACGCATCAGGGCCGTGGCGAGGCAGGCGGCCACGAGCCCGGCGTACAGTCCCCATTCCAGGTTGGTGTGCAGGCCGAGCGAGATCGCTGCCGAGACGGGCAGCGGAAGCAGTGCCGGGATCAAACCGGGGAGATTGAGGCCATTGCCTTTGGGGCCGAAGCGCTTGCCGAAGACGGCCGGATAGATGACGGCGCAGATCCCGGCTGCCTCGAAACTGAACAGCACGCCCTCAATGCCGACGGGGATACCGCCGATGGTTTGCGGCCTCCAGTACTGGGGAACGTAGAAGAGGTCGCTCACCGCCAAGGGAATGCCGATGGCGCTCATAGTGAGCTGGACCGCGCGGAGGTCGGGTCGAAAGAAAAAGATGGTCGCCCAGACCAGGCCGCCCAGTCCCGCCGCAAAGAGGTAGGCGAGGTGCATCAGGGTTCCTCGAGGGAGGTCATCGGTTTCATTGTGAAGGGCGATCAGATTCGAGGGGAACGGCAATCCTACCCGATGGCATGATCGCCGGGTTGGCTCGGCCCTCTGGTCCCCGGCTATCGCCGGTCGCCCGGCTCTTGATGGCCGCGGACGCTCTCGGACTGCAGCAAACGTTCGAGCCCGAGATCCTCGACGGACGGGACTACACTCCGGCCGAGCTGAGCGCCAACTTTCGGGACATCAGGCGGGTGAATCGCTACCTCGGCGGGACCCGGCTGACGCGTTGGGCGCTCGCGCCGATGCTCCGCCCTGGGGGCGAGTATCGCCTGCTGGATCTTGGGACTGGTTCCGCGGACATTCCGGGGGCTATTCACAGGTGGGCGCAAGAAGGCGGCACTGGACTGCGCATCACCGCGACAGACATTCGCGACGACGTTCTCGGCCTGGCTTCCGCGCCCGCGGCCGGCATCACTCTGGAGCGAGCCGACGCCACCCGGCTGCCCTACGCAGACCGGTCCTTCGACTTCGTGACTTCGTCCCTGCTGCTCCACCATCTGGTTCCCGAGGACGCCCTTGCCATGCTGCGGGAGTCGGCACGGGTTGCCACCACCGCAGTCATCGTCAACGACCTGCTGCGCAACACCCCCAGTTACTGGGGCGCGAGATTGCTGCGCAGCGTGGCGACCGGCAACCGCCTGAGCCGCCATGACGGGCCACTGTCGGTCCGGAGGTCATATACCCTCCGGGAAATCTTCAGTCTCTGTAGGGAGGCCGGCCTGGGCGTACAGACGGTCGGGACCGCCGGCATCTATCGCGTGGCCGTGGTCGCCCGGCCTGGAACATGACGACGTGGGATGTGGGCGTCGTGGGGGCGGGACCGGCAGGGTCCGCGATCGCCGCCCTCCTGGCTCGTCGGGGTTACCGGGTCGTGATTCTCGATCGCTTCCACTTCCCACGGAGGAAGGCCTGCGCCGAGTACTGCAGTCCGGGCGTTGAGGACGTTCTCAGGCGCCTGGGCGTCTGGCCTGGCATCGCCTCGAAGGTCCATCGACTGGCGGGCATGAACGTCTGCATTGATGGCCGGCCGGTTCTGCCCATTCGCTACGGGGAATCCCAGGAGCGGCTCGCCTTCACGATGCCGCGCACCGAGCTGGACGAGGTGCTCGTTCGCCATGCCGCGAAGCTGGGAGCCACGCTTATCGAAGGCGTTCAGGTCAAGCAGGTCGATCGGCAGGATGGGGTGTGGCGGATTGGCGGCGAGCGCTCGTCGGGTGGGAGACAGGTCTGGACATCTAGGATCCTGATCGGAGCGGACGGGCTCCATTCGACGGTGACCCGGCTACTGGGCATCTACGTGCGGGAAACGTGGCCGCGTCGCATTGGCTTGATTGCGCACTATCGGGGTCGCTCCGGGCCGTCGGATGTTGGTGAGATGCACGTCGGCCCGGGATGTTATTGCGGTCTTGCGCCTCTGCCCGATGGGATGCTGAACGTGGGCCTGGTCGCCTCCATCAAGCCCGGCCGCCGGCGTCCGGCTCCCGAAGTTTTTGTCGATGCCCTGCGGCGGTTGCCCGTGGCTCGAGCCCGTCTGCAGGGTCTGACCATGAGCGGACGGCTGCGTGGCACCGGCCCCATGAGCCGGCGCGTCGCTCCCGTTGCCGGGCCGGACTACGTGCTGGTGGGCGACGCGGCCGGGTTCCTTGATCCCTTCACCGGCGAGGGGATCTTCCGGGCGCTTCGCGGCGCGGAGCTGGCGGCCGACGACGTCGACCGAGCTTTCGCAACTCGCAACGGCGTCCTCGACAGCGACGCCCACATCCTGGCCCGTCGAGGAGAGTTCGCGGCCAAGGAGCGCCTCACCTGGTTGATCCAGATGGCCCTCGCCTCTCCCGACGCCTTCCGGCGTCTCTGTCGCAATCTCTCTCGATGCCCCGACTCAGCCGGCTTGATGGGAAACGTTCTCGGTGACCTGGCGCCGGCATCCGGCCTGCTGCGCCCGGCGCATGTAGTCGCCACCCTGCGGGGTTGACGGTGTATATGGAAAACCATATCGATATCGAAAGCCCGCGAGAGAAGGTGTTCGGGCTGGCGGCACGGATTGAGGAGTGGCCCCGCATCCTGCCGCACTATCGGGAGGTGAAGCTCCTGGAGGACCGGAATGGCGTACGCGTGGCAGAGATGCGCGCGTGGCGAGGTCGGATCCCTGTGCGCTGGCTGGCCCAGCAGTCGATCTCAGAGAGCGAGCAGCGGGTGCGGTTCCGGCACCTGGGAGGCGCCACGAGAGGCATGGAGGTCGAGTGGCGTTTCGAGCCACGGTCGCAGCCTCCCGGCACGAGGGTTGTCATCGCCCACCGTCTTTCGTCGGGGATCCCCCTGGTTGGTCCTCTGGTGTCCATGGTCATCGGCCGACTGTTTGTCGACTACATCGCCTCCCGTACTCTGGCGCGCATGAAGGTGATCGCGGAGTCCGACGACCTTGTCTAAGCGGCGAGTCGCGGTCACCGGGATCGGCTTGGTGACCGCCATCGGCTCGACCGTGGAGGATTTTTGGAGCGGGATCATGACCGGGGAATCACCGGTCCGCCGGGTGACCCGCTTCGACGCGTCCGAGTTTGCCTGCGGGATCGCGGTCGAGGTGGACGGCTTCCGGCCCTTCGAGCCCGAGGATCGCCGGCTCACCCGGCTCGATCGGTTCTCGCAATTCGCCGTCCGAGCAGCGCACAGCGCGCTGCTGGATGCCCGACTCGAGCCGCACGATCTCAGCCATGAGACGGCGGTGTACGTCGGCAGCGCCCTGGGAGGCATCGCCTTCGCCGAGGAACAGCATGAGCGGTATCTGGCCAGCGGCATCCGATCCGTGGCGCCGGGTCTGGCGCTGTCGGTGTTCGCCGGCGCGGCGGCCACCAACATCTGCATCGCGTTCGGTTTGCACGGACCAGCCATCAGTAACGCAAACTCCTGCGCCTCGGGGGCGGTGGCCATCGGCGAAGCATTCAAGCTGGTTCAGACCGGCCGCGTGGACATCGCCCTCGCGGGAGGAGTGGAGACGCCGCTTGCCCCACTTACCTTCGGCTCCTTCGCCCTCATTCGGGCGATGTCGCGGCGGAACAACTGCCCGGCCGAGGCGTGCCGGCCTTTCGATCTGCATCGAGACGGTTTCGTCATGGGCGAGGGCGCCGCGCTGCTGGTTCTGGAGGAGCGGGAGCGGGCGCTCGAACGGGGGGCGCGACTGTACGGGGAGATGATTGGATACGCGAGCACCAACGATGCCCATCACATGACGGCCCCTCTCCCGGATGGACGTGAAGCGGCCAGAGCGATGGAGCTGGCCCTTCTGGACGCTCGGTTGACGCCCCCGGACGTTGGATACATCAATGCTCACGCGACGGGTACCAGCCTCGGTGACGCGGCCGAGGCGGCCGCCATACGGTCGGTCTTCGGGGAAGACACGCCGCCGGTGAGCAGCACGAAGCCGCTGCATGGGCATGCACTGGGAGCCAGCGCGGCGATCGAAGCGGCGGTGACCATCCTGGCATTGCATAGGGCGTTCCTGCCCAACACGCGAAATCTGGGCGCCGTCGATCCGACCTGCGCCCTCAATCACGTGCCCTCGGGGGGCCGGCATGGCGCTGTGCCCGTCGCGCTGTCCAATAGCTTCGGGTTTGGCGGCATTAACGCGGCGCTCGTGCTGGCGGGAGACGGCTAGTGTGACCGGGCTGCGGAGCCGGGCGGAATCCGTGTCTCCCCTGTCCGAGCGCATTCGGCCTGGCGGCGCGCCGCGCGCCATCTTCGCCATGCTTCACCCGGCGCCCTGTGCCCTGACTGCCGTCGCAGCGGTGCTGTTTGCCGTATTCGCGTCGCGGGGGCGGACGCCGGGCGGAATGCTGGCCGAGATCGGCTTGACCGTCCTGGTGGGCCAGATCTCCATCGCCGTGATCAACGACGTCCGGGATCTGCCTATGGATCGTCACGTGCATCCGCATCGGGCCCTTGCCGCGGGCGTATTGGAGCCGCATCCCGTCGGCGTGGCTGCCGCACTGATGGGACTGGCGAGCGTCGGTTTGGCCATCATCTGGTTCGGCTGGCGGGCAGGGCTGGTGGTCGCGGCAGGGACCGGAGCCGGCTGGGCCTATAGCCTTGGTCTCAAGCATACCGCCCTGAGTTGGGCCCCCTTCGTGCTGGCGTTCCCCCTGCTCCCGGCGTGGGTCTTGACGTTGGCGCATCCCGGCATCAACTCGATCTGGAACCTCTGGCTCGTGGGAGCCCCGGCGGCACTTGCGGTCCATCTCGCGGACTCGATCCCGGATATCGAGATGGACGTCCGTCTGGGATCGCTGGGCCTCGCGGCTCGACTGGGACCGGTAGTGGCGCGTCGTGCTGCTCTGGTGTCGCTGGCCGCCGCCGGGCTTGTCGCCATTGTGGCGTGGGCGCCTCTCCACGTCGGCCTCGCAGGACTGCTGGGCGGGATCGCAAGTGTTCTACTGGTTGCGGTCGCTCAGCTTCGTCCCGATGGCCGCTACGTCCTACCCGCAGGCGCCATCATCCTGGGCTGCGGTTGGGTCCTCGGGCTGACGTAGAAGCGGAAGCTGCGACTCTCCCGGCTAGGCCGGGACGCCCACCTCCTGGCGAATCTTGAGGGCAGCCGCCATCATGTTGGCGAGCGACGGGCGGACCTCCTCCCACCTACGGGTCTTGAGCCCGCAATCGGGATTGACCCAGAGCTGGTCGACAGAGAGCACGCGCGTCGCCGCCTCGAGGTTGCGGACCATCTCGTCCGCGGATGGCACCCGGGGGGAATGGATGTCGTAGACCCCCAGGCCGATCTCATTGGCAAAGCGAACCTGCTTGAAGACGTCCAACAGCTCCAGATCGGATCGGGAGTTCTCGATGGAGACAACATCCGCATCCATGTCCTGGATGGTGTCGATGATGGCGTTGAATTCGCTGTAGCACATGTGGGAGTGGATCTGGGTCTCGTTGCGGACGCCCGAGGACGCGAGGCGAAAGCCGCGAATCGCCCAGGAGAGGTAATCGGGCCAATCCGAGCGGTGCAGCGGAAAGCCCTCGCGCAGCGCAGGCTCGTCGATCTGGATCACCTTCGCCCCGGCCGCTTCGAGGTCAACCACCTCGTCTCGCAAGGCGAGCGCAATCTGCGTCCCGGTCTCGGAGCGAGCCTGATCGTCGCGCACGAATGACCAATTGACGATGGTCACGGGACCCGTCAGCATGCCCTTCACGGGGCGGTCCGTGAGCGATTGGGCGAATCGGAACCAGCGGACGGTCATGGGACCGGTGCGCTGGACATCGCCGAAGATGATGGGCGGACGGACGTATCGCGACCCGTACGACTGTACCCAGCCGTGCCGCGTGAAGGCGAAGCCCTCCAGCTGCTCACCGAAATACTCGACCATGTCGCTGCGCTCGAACTCCCCATGGACAAGGACATCCAGACCAAGGTCCTCCTGGTAACGGATCAGCTCTTCGATCTGGCGCTCGACGAACCGCTCGTATTCATCCTGCGAGGCGCTGCCACTCAAGAACTGCCGGCGCGCCCGGCGCACCTCGGGTGTCTGGGGGAAGGAACCGACGGTGGTGGTTGGGAACACGGGAAGGTTGAGCCGCCGGCGCTGCTCGGGACGGCGCTCGGGGAACGCCGCGCCTCGTCGGAGCGCCGACTCGGTGAGACCGGCGAGCCGCTCCTTGACCGTGGCTCGATGGATCATTGCCGAGCCGCGGCGATCCTCGAGTAGGGCCTCTCGCTCACGTAGCTGGGCCTCGATCGATTCGCCGTTGACCGCCCGGTTCAGGAGAGCGACCTCGGTCAGCTTTTGGTCCGCGAAGGAGAGCCAGGAGCGAAGCCGCGGATCGAGCTGATCCTCCATCTGGACGTCGATGGGAACAAACATCAATGAGCTGGAGGGGGCCACCTGGAGACGATCTGCCGGTACGCCCGTGCTGCTGAGGAGCTCCAGGCTTCGGCCCAAGTCGTTGATCCAGACATTTCGGCCATCGACGACTCCGGCCGCCAAAACCTTGTCTTCGGGGAAGCCCCGTTCCCGCAGGGCTCGAAGATTCTCATCCCGGCCGTGAACCAGGTCCAGACCGACGGCCTGCACCGGAAGGGACACGAGCGTGTCGTAGGCATCACCGACACGGTCGAAGTAGGTCTGGACGGCAATGGACGCCGAGCCACGCGAGGCCGAGATCGTCTCGTATGCGTAACGGAGGGCGTCAAGCTCCTCGGATGAGCGGTCCGAAGCGAATACGGGCTCGTCGAGCTGAATCCACTCCGCCCCCAGAGAAGCCAGCTTCTCGACGACTCGACAGTAGACGGGTAGGAGCCGGTCGAGGAGCTGCAGGGCGGAATAGGTCTCGTGTCGGACCTTTCCGAGGAGGAGAAAGGTGAGCGGACCGATGAGCACGGGCTTGGTGCGGTAGCCGAGGTCCTTCGCCTCCTGAAACTCGGCGAACGGCCTGTCCGAGGCCAAGCGGAACTCCGTGTCGTGACCCAGCTCCGGCACGATGTAGTGGTAGTTGGTGTTGAACCACTTGGTCATCTCCATGGCTGGGAGGTCTCGGGACGCGGATCCGCGCGCCATGGCGAAGTAGGTCTCGAGATCCACCTGGTCACCCGACCATCCATAGCGCTCGGGTACTGCCCCCGTGAGCGCCATGGTATCCAGCATTTGGTCGTAGAGAGAGAAGTCATTGCTGGGAATGAGGTCGATGCCGGCGTCGGCCTGCCGCTGCCAGGCGGCGGCACGAAGGGCACGACAGACCTTCTCCAGATCATCCGCGTCGACCTTGCCGGCCCAATAGCCTTCGGTCGCCTTCTTCAGCTCTCGATCCCGCCCAATTCGCGGATAGCCTAGTGTCGTCGCTCGTGCCATACAGCGCACCCCTTCAAATGCAATGCCTTCAAGCCGGCGAGCAGCCCAAACCGCCATGGTCCTCGCGCCCCACGAGACCATCTCGCCCGTCCGACTCCTGCTATTGTATGCCGCTGCTGAAGGGCAGTCTCACCTTCTCAGGGGCAGATACGGGCACCCGGCGTGCCCACGCGGACGGTCATTGTCGTAGACAAATGCACCGTTGGCAGAGGAGCCCACATCGACGTGGCAGTGCTTCCGGTCCAGCTGGGAAAGGAAGCCGGGCGGGAACCCGCTGGCCGGTCCATAGGAGTGCACCACGAAGCGCACCTGGGTCAGACAGTGATCGAGCTGGTCGGAGGTCATCTGCGTGGCGTCGTTCCAAAAGTAGTTGGAACAGTTGAGCCGGCCGGATAGGAAGGGGACCTCGGGGCGGTCGTCGAGAATGACCCCGCCGCGCGGCACATGACGTTTCACCCAATGCTCGACGGGCAGCACATTGGTGACCTGAGCAGCGGTCAGATGGAAGGGCGACTGGCCCGGCGTGTACTCGATGATGCTGGCCCAGATCAAGGTGAGACAAGCGGCCCCAACGGCCGCGGCGGGCACGAGGACCTTGATGTTGACCGGCTTGAGGCTGGCGAGATACAGCGCGCCGAGAATGCTGGCGAACGGGATCATGGGCGCCATGTAGTGGTAATAGACCTGTGGCGTTCCCACGTAGAGAAATGCCGCCAGGTATCCGACCAGCAGCCAGGCGCGCCGCGGCCGGACGAAGGCCCCGAAGGCCGCCAGCGGCTGGAAGACGACCGCGAATAGCACGACGCCCAAGAACCGAGTCACGATCGGTTCTGCGGAGCGGCCGCTTTGGAAGACGACGGTGTCGGTAAGGTACTGCTGCCATTCGGGCAGCAGCGGAAGGAGGAGAAGGGCAACGGTGGCCAGCATGACGCCGAGGAAGACGGGGCTTCGCCGTTTGCCGGCAAGCAGGAGACAGGCGGGCAGGGTGAGGATAGCCGGGTACTTGAAGATGATGGCGATACCGAAGGAGATGCCCGCCAGAACAGCCCATCTGCGATTCTCGCTGACCAGGAGCAGGTAGGTGGCCAGGAACGTAAAGAAGGCCACATAGATATCGGGCATGATGCGGGTGCCGGTGGTCAGCATGATCGGACTGCAGGCGCAGAGGAGGCCGGCTGTGACGGCGACCGGCCGGCTGGCGAGCCGGCGGGCAGCGAGATACACGAGCGCGCAGGTGCCGGCTGCCAACAGGAGCGAGAGAGCCCGCCCGGCTACCCACCAGTGTTCGATCAGCCCGTTCATGGCCGCCATGGTCACGATGATGCCGGGCGGATGATAGAAGAGGAAGTCCCGATACGGCACGTGGCCGTGGGCTATGGCGCGGCCCAGCAAGAGATAGACGAACTCGTCGTAGTCGTAGGTGCCGTGGGCAATGAAGCTGTAGGCGCCTTGGGCCGCCAGTGAGGCGGCAAAGACAAGACTTGCCCACAGGGCCTGCTGGGCCCTACCTTCCGGTGCTGATGTCATCGATTTCCAGGGGATGGGAGAGGTGATGCTTGCGTCGTGAGTCGGTCGCAGTGGCAATCCCGGTGGCCATGTTGCTCGGCGTCACGGCCATCTGGGGCTGGACCTTTCTCATTGTGAAGGACGCGGTCCATGTATACCCAGTCGGCGCCTTCCTGGGGCTGCGCTTTGTGCTGGCGGCGATTCTTCTCACTCCGGTATTTGTGCGCGGCATTTCGTGGCCCTCACTTCGTGCGGGGCTCTTCATCGGCGGCCCGCTGGCGGCCGGCTACTTGTTCCAAACGATTGGCCTGACCGATACCAGCGCCGCCAACGCCGGCCTCTTGACGGGGCTCTTCGTGGTGTTGACGCCCCTGGTCGACTGGCTGATCTTTCGAGCCAGAGCACCGTGGATCACGGTTGTGGCAGCCGCTGTCGGCGTTGCGGGAACCGGGCTCCTGACCGCCGGGAGCGTCCATGGTTTGCGGTGGGGAGATGTGTTGGAGGTGCTGACGGCTCTCTCCTTTGCGCTGCAAATCGTTCTACTTGCGCGCGTTCCTCGGGAGCTGCCCGCCGGTCAGGTGGCCTTCGGCCAAATCGTGCTGGCCGCGGGCGCCTTCTCGGTGCTTGGGGCCGGCACCGCCTCCCGCGCCGGACTTCCCACGGGCCAGGTTTTGACGGCCGTGCTCATCACCGCCGTACTCGCGAGCGCCTTGGCTTTCTGGATCCAAACATGGGTACAGCAGCGACTCAGCGCTTCGCGAACGGCGATCATCCTCTTGGGGGAACCGGCCTTCGCGGCCGGGTTCGCCGTGTGGCTGGGTGGTGAGCGGTTGGATGCCGTTCAGTGGCTGGGAGCGGCTCTGATCCTCCTGGCTTTGTTGGGTCATGAGACGGTTCTGGCGCTGACGGGCCGCTCCAGCATACAGCCGGCGATGGAGCCGACGACAACGGCGACGCCAGGGACGGCCTGAAGGCGGCTCAGAGCGGCCGAGAACGAGGCACTCCAGGGCGCCTCGGGAAGCCCGCGGGCGTATTTGCCACCTTTTCGAATAGCAGCATCCTGTGATCGTCGCCGACCGGGAACTCCTTCGGTATCGGGATCTCCGCCCGGAGGACGACGCCCATGGACGTCATCGCTCGGCTCGCTTGGCGCAGCTCCTGTCGCAGGTCGCCCTTCTTGTAGAGGAGGATATGCCCGCCCACCGAAACCAGCGGGACGCAGTATTCCAGCAGCACCGCGGTCGCAGCCACAGCCCTCGCCACCCCCAGGTCGAAGCTCTGGCGCAGGTCGGATTGCCCCAGGTTCTCCGCGCGGTCGCAGGCGACCGAAAGATTCGTCAACTCCAGCTCACGCGCGGCGAACTCCAAGAACCGGCACTTCTTGCCGGTGGATTCGACGGCCGTCAGTCGCCATCTGGGCCGGGCAATGGCGAGAGGAATGGCGGGAAAGCCGGCTCCCGCTCCCACATCCACCACCGAGAGGCGTCCTTGTAGCACGGGCCGCGGGAGGGCAACACAGCCGGCGAGAGAGTCGAGCATGTGTCGCAACATCAGCGTCTCTCGGTCCGGCGCCGCCGTGAGATTGAAGCGTCGATTCGCCTCGAGGACGAGCCGGCAATGGCGATCGAGCTGTTCGATCTGGGCGGGCTCCAAGCGGATTCCGCACAGGCCAGCAAGCGGCTCAATCAGCGCCTCGGCGCCGTCTCCATCCGGGAGAGAGCCTGGATCCACCATGGTATAAAGTAGCGAATTTCAGCCTGAAATGGGCCTCTGGAGTCCGGCGGAGCCTGCCGGTGACTCCAAGTGGCCGGTCGATTCCGGGTCGGGAGAGGACTGCTCGTGGGCGCTTTTGGTACGCTCTTCTCTTCGCGCTATCTGACGGGCACAGGGATTCCCGGCATCTTCTACGACATCCACACCGCGCTTCTGGGCCTCTTGTTCGTGGTTTGTCTCTTTGCCTATCTCCGTAGGCGGCCGCTGTCGCGCGGAATCACGCCTCGACGTCATCTAATCCGCATGACCTCCCAAGCGGGCATGTGGATCGCCATCATCGGGCTGTTTCTGGCGCTGATGCGCTATCTCGAGATCACCTATCTGGACATGCGCTTCTACTCGTATCTGGTGATTCTTGGGGCCATTGCCTATTGCGCATATCTGGCCTACGTCCTGAGCGAGCGCTTTCCTCTCTCGATGTATCAGTTCGAGCAGGCAACCAGCGGGAGTCGCTATCGGCCCGGTCGGCCTCCACGTCGCGTGCCGGCTACGGCACAGCCCGCGCGCTCAGGCATGCAGCGAGGAAAGCGGCGCCGCTGAGTCCTTAGACGGCGATGACCTGAGCCGCGAGGCTCAACCCGCGCTGCGACCCGCTAAGGGGGATGCCGATCTCCACCTCTCCGGCGCTCGCCGGACCGGTGTGGACGATGAGAAGTGCGCGTGAATCCGTTTCCTGCGTTAGCCCGTGGGGGACGGTGAGCCGGAAGCCGCCGGATCGACCCAGCGAAATCGTATGAGCGGCGACGACTCGATCGCCGCGGAGAAATGTGGCCTGCATGGTGCCGCGGCTCGAGGTGTGCCCACTGATCCGCGACGAGCGTACGCCCGCCGAGATGGCAGGGAGTCGGTAGGCCGTTGTGATCTGGCCATCGCCGATGGTCACAAAGTCGCGGGACGTGAGACGCACGGGACGCCCGTGCGCATCATAGATTCCTCCGGCGAAGGCGCCACTGACGGGATTGGTGCCAAGCAGCGACGTCCCCAGTATCCGCTTGTTGCCATCAAAGGCCGTGATAAGCAATGTCTGACCCGGTCCCGCGTGTCCGGTCACTGCGCCGGTTGATTCATCGACCACCACACCGCGGCTGGCCCATGCGCCGCGCACCATGCTGCCGTCGGCCTGAGCCGCGATGATCTCGAAGGAGGAGCCCGGCTGTGCGGCAATGGGCATGCGTCCTCGGTAGAGACCATGCCGTCCGGTGGTCACCGACCGGATGTGCCACACGTCGCTGACATCGTTCCAGATACGGAGATAGATGCGGCTGGTTCGGTTGGTGCGGATTCGTACTCGCCGGTTCGTGACCCGGGTGGACAGCTCGGGAATCCTGATCCAACGGGTCCGGCCTGCGGAGCGGAGGCGAAGGTCATTGCCGGGAGCCAGGCCGTAGGCATGATGCTGATGATCGCGCAGGTCGGCCTGGAGGAAGCCGTCGGACCCGGCTGCGCCGTCGCTGGATGCCCGCCAGAGTTTGTTGGCGAAGACGTCCAGGCGCCAGTGAGTGTAGGCCGGGACCCAGCCGGTGAGCAGGGAGCTCCCCAGCGTGGCGGTGAATCCGGGGACTCGATCCCAGCTGAAGATGGTATCGCCGGAGGAGGTGATGAGGCCGGCGGTGACGGCATCGCCGCTGACGAGCCGGCCCGGGACACGGAGGAAGACCTGGCCGGTTGGCCCGTGCCCGCGAGGGATGTTGGCTTCCCTCTCGAATCCCTTGGATGCCAAGGCTTCAGTCACGCCCGTCCAGACCCTGGCGCCCCGAGGCGCGTCAAGGATGAGGCCACGCCGATCGGGCAGAGGAGAGGTGTGGACAGGCAGCACCGGAATCAGGTCAGTTCGGCCGTCACTGGTGATGCGAACCGCGTCTCCCGCAAGAATTGGCGCCCGGCCAAGCTTGTTCGTCACCATCACCGCGAAGGCGCCGCTTGCAGAGGCAACCACGGTGGCTGAAGCCGCCTCGTGGCCGCGATGGAGCACTTCGACTCGGACGTGTGCATTGGGCCGGGTGAATCCGACGACGTAGGATCCTCCCTCTTCCACTGCCGCTGAGATCCTCCAGGCGTCCAAGCCGTCCAGATAGGTGGAGGGGAACAGCGACGCCTCGGCGGGCGCCTGAACGTCTTGAAGGATGGACTGGATGAAGCTGGAACGAGCGCGCGACAGATCCTTGGGGCGCGCGCCGGTTACCGAGGCCACGCCGGGCAGACCACTCAATCGCTCGGCGGAGATGATCCCGCGGACACGGATCGCTCCATAGGTAAAGAGCGGCCCGAAATGGGTGACGAGGTGCTCTTGCTGGAGGGAGCCAAGCGTCTGCAGCAGCTGATGCTCCTCCGCTTCGATGGTGGCTTGAATCCCGGAGATCGCTTGGTCGGCCGGGACCGGCCGCAGCGTCGGAACCTGCAGGAGCAGAAGGTGGCGGACGGGCGTGGAGCTGTTCCCGGCAAGCTGCCCGGACACTCCGGCGGTGAGAGGGCCCGGAGTCTGTTGGGCAGGCAGCGCCGGGGGAATCAGACCGGATCCGAATTGCGGCCAGCTGGGCAGTGGATTCAGGATTTCGGGGGCCTCGTTCTGCTTCCACAGGTACGTGCTCTGCTGGCCATTGAAGCCCAGGAGCGGATCCTTGCCCTTGCCGTTCCATCCATAGGGGTCGACCACATTGCAGTTGTGGTACACGCTGAAGTGCAAGTGCGGACCGGTCGAGTGGCCCGTGGTTCCGCTGACGGCGATCTGCTGACCGGCCTTGACGTGCTGTCCCGGCTTCACGAGAACCTTGCTGAGGTGACCGTACAGGGTCATGTAGCCGTAGCGATGGCGGATGAGAATCATCTGCCCATAGCCGTAGTACGGGTCGGAGCTTTCCCAGCCGGCATAGGAAACGATGCCGGGAGCGGCCGCGTAGACAGGCTGATAGACGATGTCGTAGTCATAGCCGTTATGACCGTCGTAATTGACGTACTGACGAAGCTGAGGCGACCAGTAGGCCGGAAATGCCCCGTAGCCGGCGGAGCCGGTCACGACGAGTCCCGTCGTCAGGACCATCCTGCCGTCGACGGCGTAGTTGGGCAGGTCGTGGTCGAAGAAGGATGCAATCTCGGCGTAGCCCCGATAGGGCGATGAAAGGAAGGGTGGCGAGTCGGCGTGCGGCTTGCCGGAGCAGACCACCGGCTCGCCGACTCCCGGTACGGTCACGGTGACGTGCTGATGGCCGCTCTTGCCACTGTGACTGTTTGCCGTGTGCTTGCCTGAGGACTGCTGATGGCCGCTCTTGTGGCCCGTCTTCTTGGAGGAATGTCCCGACTTTGCGCTGCACTTGGCGTGTGTCTGTGTGCACGTGTGCGTCTTCTTATGGTGCTTGCCGGATGAGCCCTTGCCCGAAGACGGTCCCTTGTGGTGGTGGTGGTGGTGGTGCGAACCCTGATGGTGAGTTTTGGTCGGAACCGGGGTGGGCGTCGTGTGACGCGTCGGGGTAGGCGTGGGTCGGGGCGTTCGGGTGGGCGTGGGCCGGGTCGTAGGGGTGGGCGTCGGTGACGGGGAATGCGTGGGGGTCGGGGAGACGGTCGGGGTGCGCGTCGGGGTCCCGGTTGCCGTCGGCGTGGCCGAGCTGGTTGGCGTGGGCGAGGGATTCACCGTCACGCTTGGTGCCGGGTTGGGCGAAGGCCGCGCGCCTGCCTTTGCGGCATGTGCGCGTCCGGCGGCATAGGCCGCATTCATGCCCGCTCCGCTCATCAGGAGGCTTCCGACGAGCACCACAAAGAGGACAATGGGTAGACGGACCGCCTGGGACACCAGCATTCCCCTCGCTGCTGCCGGTCTGAAAAATGAACTCACGCGTACGCGGGCGCGGTCACTGCGCTCACAAACGCTTGGATTTTACCACCGGACTTTCGGGGTGGGCCGATAGGGCCGTTAGAGGCGATCCGCCGAGCGGATGACCCGCCCATTGGTGGTTGTCTGGTTTGTCAAAGGCAACGTCACCCGCCACAGCGACGACGAGCGCCTACGAACCATCGCCCAGCTCGTCCATGACAAGCGGATCGCGCTCGGTTGGTCCCGTCGTAGGCTGGCCGACATTGCCGACGTGGACCAATCCACGGTCAAGAGCCTAGAGGAAGCACAACGCCTGCCCCGTCTAGCCACGCTGGCGAAGATGGCTGAGGCACTGGAGGTCAGGTTTCCGGGTTGAGGGTCTGCCGAGCTAAATGAGGCTCTAACCGTAAGAGGATGGGCTCGCCCGCGGAGCGTTTCGCTGTTCTGGTGTGTCGCTGTCGCTCTAAATAACGCTGAAATACGTTCCAAACCAGAGGAGCGTCTGAACCAGCAAGAAGGCAAAACCAATCACGAGAACGACTGGAGCCACTGTGCGAAATCTTGGTGTTGCGGACAACCAGAGAATCATGCAACTCAGAATGAGCTGAACAGGAAATGGGAGGAAGAGGACATCGGGGGCTACTACCCCGATTCGGTAACCATGGTAGCCTTCTGGTTGTCCTAGTAGATTCGCAACCCACTCCGCTCCGATGAGTAGCTCAATACCGGCAAACATGGCAAGAACGTCCAGAAGGCGGAGATTCAACTCTTCTCGCTCGTTCTTTTGCAGAGCCGTATTCATAAAGTGACATTATACCTGATGCATCCAACCGGAGTTACGAGTTGCGGACCTGAACGCCGGAGCGAACAAGCGCATCCGAGCGCCTCTTGTATCGAACCCTTGGAAGTCAAGGCTAGCTCCATTCGTCCGAACCGGTGATCAGGGGCCTCGACATGGATGCAATCCGTGACCCCAACCGGCATGAAGCCCCAAAGCCCCATCCTGTCGCGCCACATCGTGGCTGTGGACGACTCGATAACAAGATCACGTGAACTGAGCATCATTCCCTGAGGAGCTACAACCTCGAACTTGTCGTCCGAAACGATCAGCTTGGGGCCACCACCGAAGCGAGATGCCCACTCAATCCAATCAGCATCACCGCGCCACACCCGATGTGCTCGCACGAGCACGCCATCCTCATAGATCGTGGGCTGCAACTCGGGATGGATCCTGCCTAATCTGCTGCGCTTGATGAGAACAAAAGGGGCTGCAAGCCAGAGCACACAGAGGAGAATCCACAAGGCTGCGGAGATGTCCATGGGCTACGCAGAGAGCGCGGAAAGTAGACGGTCGACCGTCTCAGGGCGTGGCTCCGACGTGCCCTCTCTTCAATAGCCCGCACCGTCTGAACATTTACCCCAGCTTCACGCGCTAGCCGCGCACGTGACCACTTGAGCGCTACGCGCTTCTCTTTGATCTGCTGGCCTACCGTGTCAGGCGTTCTCACTTCCTGATCTTCCTTCGGTGGCGGCTTGACCTGAATGGTCGATCCTGTCTCAAGGAGTATGCGCCGGTCCGCATAGTACAGGAGCTTTACCAACTCCAGCATCGTCCGCTCTCGGTCGCTCTCATTCAAAAGCCATGCCGCAGCTTGAGCGGCCCGACGCGGCGCAAAGGGGAAGTCCATCACGTCTAGCAGTCCACACTCCCTCCAGTCTGCTTTCAGATGACAAGCAAGTTTCCCTGCTAGTCACCGGGCGGTTCATGTCGATGGCCCATCAAGTCAACAGTTCCGCGTGATTGAGTTCACCTTGCACAAGATGAAGGCTGACCTTAGTATTAGTTAAGAAGGGACCCCGGAAGCCCCCTCTCGGGTTCTCGGTCGATCCATTCAGATCTCGAAATGAGGTGCCAGCCATGCATCCCGTGATTGGGCGATGTCCGGTCTGTAGTGACGAGCTCGCCGTGACCCGGCTGCACTGCCCGACCTGCGGAACCACGGTTGAAGGCAGCTTCAGCCTTGGTCGGATGCAGCGCCTAAGCCAGGCACAGCTCGAATTCGTCGAGGCGTTCATCCGGTGCCGCGGCAGCATGAAAGATGTGGGCGGTGAGCTCAACATGAGCTACCCAACGGTAAACAACCGGCTCAATGATGTGCTGATTGCCATGGGCTACGGCGACCGCGTGAAGATTCCCGAGGAGACCGCGGCCGTGGTCAGCAGCGACCGCAAACGCGAGATCCTCACGCAGCTGCGGGGCGGGGCGATCACCGCGGCCGATGCCGAGCGGCTGCTGCGAGGGGAGACACAGGAGGTAGCACGTGACAGTTGATACGGAGGCCGCAACCGGACAACGTTTCGAGGTCGGTCCCCAGTCGGAGCTGAACGTGAGTAATGTCTCCGGCTCCGTGGCCGTTACGGCCGAAGATGGATCCGAGATCGTGGTCCGGTCGAACAAACGAGGATCCGGGAAAGCCCACGACAGCACCCAGGTGGAAGTGCACAAGGAGGGCAACCGGGTCAGCGTGCAGACGCGCTCGGCGGCTGCCGGCCTGATCAACTTTGGCCGCAGCTCCTCGGTCGATTACGTCATCACCGTGCCTCGGGACTGCCGGCTTCGCCTCCATGCGGTCAGCGCGGACGTCCAGGTGAGCGGCAGCCGGAGCGATGTGGGTATTCAAACCGTGAGCGGAGACGTGAACATTCGCAACGTCGCTGGGGACATCACCGTCACGACGATCAGCGGCGATGTCACCGGAGAGAGCCTCACCGGGACGTTGGTAGGACGTACCACCAGCGGCGATTGCGCCATCATGTCGTCTCGGTTCCGCCGGTTCAGCCTGACCACGGTGAGCGGCGACTTCCGCATCCAAACGCCCTTGACCGCCGACGAGCACTACTACGCCAAGTCCGTCAGCGGCGATCTGGATCTGCTTGTACCAGCGGACACAGGTGCGACCGTACAGCTGAAGAGTCTCAGCGGCTCGGTGCAGTGCGAACTACCGGCAGAGATCATCAAATCGGGACGCCGGCACTGGTCGGGTCGGATCAACGGTGGAGGGAGCAACGTAGAGATGAACTCGGTAAGCGGCGATCTGCGCATTCGAAAATCCCAGGCAACCGACCGGGAGCACGTCGGAGCCGAGTCCGCGGGATCGGGAACGGACTGGAGGCCAGTACCGCCCGTCGCACCCGTGCGGCCCGTCCGGCCCGTGCCTCCTATGTCTTCCGGTGCGACTCAGGCGGAGGGGCGGCCCGACGCATCGACGGCCGAGGAAGGGAGAGTCACTCCGGATACGGCGGCGATCCTGCAGCAGCTGGAGCGCGGCGAGTTATCCGTCGACGAGGCGATGGCGCAGCTCGAGAGCTTGGATCGCGATCGATAAGTTCGAGATAGCTGACACATTTGGGCCATTGCCCCGCGTGTGACTCCTCCGCCATCAGGTGGTATAGACCGCCGGATCAGCAGGATCCACGTGAGGTGAAGGGCACGGTGATGGTGAGGATCGGGTCGCGGGGAGTCGACGTTGCGCAGGCGCTCCCTGACGGCGAGTCGGGTCAGGGCTTGGTGGAGTATTCACTCCTGGCCGGTTTGCTCTCGATCGCTGCCGTGGGAGTCATCTCCCTGATCGGGCCGCTGCTGCCCGGCCTCTATCAGGGAGCGCTGAACGCCCTCTAGCGGCTGAGTCGACGTCGGCAGCAGCCACGACCGTCCTCGAGTCGTGCCTACGATCCTGCCAAGCGCGCGGCGTGTCCCCGCGGCTCGGACAGGATCATCGCTAAGCCGGCCGCCAGAAGCGGCAGCAACGCCGACAGCAGCAGGGTATGCTGGGGACCTGCGGTCTTGGTGACATTGGATACCAGGAAGGTGATGACGCCGGAAAGGCCGAAGCCGAGACCAAGCGTGAGGCCCGCTGCCAGACCGGCGTTGGCGGGCAGCAGCTCCTGAGCCTGAACCACGGTTACGGGATTGGAGGCGACAATGGCCGCGCCGGCGAGGGCCAGAGCGGCCCAGGAAATCAATCCCGGCAGCACGCCCACCAGGAAGATGAGCGGCGCGGCCAACACCAGAGACCAAACCACCACCGGCTTCCTGCCGATTCGATCGGAAAGGCCGCCGGCGTAGAGGCCGCAGAACGCTCCGACCAGCAGAAAGAGGGAACTTCCGTACGATCCCCACGTGGCCGGGAGCCCCTGGGAGTGGAAGTACAGCGGCGCGAGAAAGATCACCGCCGACATGGCGCCGCTTCGTATGGCGATGACCAGCACGATGAGCGCCAGCGACCGAAAATTGGCCCGGGCGTCGCGAAGGCTCTTGCCCGTGCTCTCCATGGACTGTGATTTGGCCTGCGGCGCATAGCGGAGCAGGAGCATGCTGCAGACCAGGCCCGGGGCGGCGACACACACGGTCCAGACGTTACCGACCGAGACCATGGCTGCTGCGAGGACGGGGCCAAGACCGTACCCGAGATTCCCGCCCATGGAGAAGATCGACATGGCTCTGCCGGGAGCCGCCCCCGCCATGCGATTGACCATGCTCGCGCCCTGAGGATGGAATGCGGCCGTTCCAATCCCGCCAAGCGCCACGAGCAGGAAGACCGTCCAGGCCGCCGGCGCGACGATCAGAAGGCTCATGCAGCAGCCGATCCAGGCAGGTCCCGCGACGGCAAACCAGCGCCGGCCGCTGCGGTCGGAGATGATGCCGAAGATGGGCTGCAGAACCGAGGATCCCGCCAGGTAGATGAGCACCAACGCTCCTGCGACTGGCGCGGTCAGCTTACCGGCGATCACGAAGTAGGGCGCCAAGGAGGTGGCGAGATTGCCGTAGAGGTCGTTGGTGAAGTGACCTACACCCAGGAGTGTTACCCGCCGCAGGTCGATCCGCTCTCCGACGCCACGCGGTGCCGGGCTCCGCTCGGCCCTGCTCAACAAGCCCGCGCCTGCATTCCTGAGACCTGGCTCGCCCGCCTGTCGCCACATCTGCCATCGTGCCGGCGGTCAAGGCTCATTCGGCTCATTTTAGGCAGCCCCAGGAACCGACCAGGCCGGTTGGACGCTCGTGAGCGCCTGTGGTCAAGCGGGTTGGTCACACCCGCACTGGCTCACGGTGGAATCGAAATTGCTCTGGATTCTGAGCTGGCTTCCTCGCTAGAGTGAGGCAGTAATCCCAGAAATTTCTTGGTCCGGTGTGGGTGTATGTGGATGAAGTGGTCGCCAGTCGCGCTTGTCGGTCTTGCCCTGATCGCCTTCTCTTCAGTGTGGGGGCACCAGGTGATCGCCGAACACATCGCGGCATCGTCCTATAACGGAGCTCGCACACAACTGGGAGCCGACCTGCGACTGGCGCACCGAGACGGCCTGTTCCCCTCGGAGCTGCAGCGGTTCTCGGCCAGGATGGTCGCCATCGACTCCCGAGTGCCTCCCCATGACAAGACTCCCTGGTCGGGTGACGCGACCGGCTTTTACAACCGGGAGGGCGCACGACTCAGCCGCCTGGATCAGCGGCTCGAGCACCTCATCCGTAACGTTACCCTCGCTGCCAGCCGCCACGTTCACTGGCTGCTCTGGAACTATGGACAGCTCGTCGCCCAGGGCCAAGGCCTGGGCATGCAGGTTCAGCATGAGAAGGCTCTGCTCCAGACCGACCGCCTGAATCTTTCCCGATCCAGCACCGCGGGTCAGTACCGGGCGCTGGCAGGAACCGCGGCACCACAGGTGCAGACCCTGGCCGGGCTCGTTCATGCCCGCCAGTCGGACATCGGAAGCATCATGAGCCAGGCGCGCCACAGCAGCCACCCGGTCGAGGCGGTGCGCGCTCGAATCCATGCGACGGTGGCGTCCGCCACCGCGCAGCTCAATCAACTGAGCCTGTTCGCCAAGACGTCCCAGCTCAGGCGCTGGCTCGCTCGAACGGCCGCCTGGGCACTTGGCCGGACGTGGCTTCGGTATGCGGCTCAGGGGGCGGCAGATGTGGATGCGGTGGTTGCCGCCATTCACAACCGGGTGTCGCACAGCATGCCGGCCAAGTGGGTTCTGGTCTCAACAGAAGGTGAGTGGATCGAGTGGTTTCAGGGGCCGACCATGATCGGCCAGAGCCTGGCCACGACGGGCAACCCATCGTTGCCGACCGTCAAGGGCCATTTCACGATTTTCGCCAAGTTCTCGCCATTCACGTTTGTGTCTGAGGACCCACCGGGCTCACCGGATTGGTATCCTCCTTCGCCGGTTTCGTACGCCATGGAGTTCCAGAATCAGGGCTACTTCATCCACGATGCTCCCTGGCGGTCGGCGTTCGGTCCGGGCACTAACGGCCCCGGACAGCCGGGCACCAACTACGGCGGTACCCACGGTTGCGTCAATGTTCCGCTAAATGTGGCGGCGGAACTGTTCGCGTGGGCGCCGATCGGCACGCCGGTGGTCGTCGTCTAGCTCTCCCGCCACACCCGTCGCTCGCTGAGTAGCCTGGGACATGGACCTGCAGCTCGAGGGCCGGGTGGCGATCGTGACCGGCGCATCGCGGGGGATCGGACGCGCCATTGCCATCGCGCTTGCGGGGGAAGGTGTGAAGCTGGCGCTGGTGGCCCGAAACCGAGGTGGCCTCGAGACGGTGGCGGCGGAACTAGAAGGCCAGGCGCCTCTCTTGATCGATCAGGACCTGAGCACGCCGGACTCCGACCAGCTCGTCGTGGACCGCGTCATGCTGCAATATCAGCGCCTGGACATCTTGGTGAACAACACCGGTGCCTCCCTCGGCGGCGGGTTCGAGGCCACCTCGTCTGCAGACTTGGAACGGTCGTTCGCGATGAATGTAGAAGTGCCCTTTCGCCTGGCGAAGCGGGCGCTGCCGTTCATGCAAGCGGCGGAGTACGGTCGAATCGTGATGCTGACGTCGATCTATGGGCGCGAGGCAGGAGGCAAGATCCCCTACAACGCCTCGAAGGCGGCGGAGATCAGCCTGACCAAGGCCCTGGGAAGAGAAGTCGCGGCCACCGGTGTCACCGTGAACAGCGTGGCTCCTGGTTCAATTCGCTATCCGGGGGGGTCCTGGGACCGCCGGGTTCTGGCCGATCCTGAGGGAATGGAGCGGTGGATCAGCCGGGAGCTTCCGCTAGGCCGGTTTGGACGGGCCGAGGAGGTCGCCGCCGTGGTTACCTTCCTGTGTTCACCGCTGGCATCGCTCGTGAACGGGGCGTGTTTGGTGGTCGACGGCGGCCAGGGCCACAGCAACATGTGAACGGCCGCCTTGCAGAGGGGTTCGGCGGGCGCCCCCCTACGTGAGCAGCCGCCGTTCGCGGCTGCCCCACTTGACGAGACCGGCTATCAGGTAGACGACGCAGCAGATTTCCGCCAACCACAGGCCGAAGCCGGCCCGGAACGCAGAGCCGACGCCGTCGTATCGCCCCAGCTCAAAGGTGGTGATCAGGAGGAGCAGGAATCCGATGGACAGGAAGAGCGGTGGCGTGGCGAAGGGGAGGGCCCGAATCCCGGCTTCGGACTCCATCAGCGGGTACAGGATCAGTCCGATGGTGACCAGGATGAGGACCAGGACGATCACGAAATACACGACCGAGTACTTCACGGCGTTGAAGGACTGACCGGACGCCCACCAGTTGGGGATCAGGGCCACGAACAGTAGGACCGAGGCGATGAGGATGCCAAAGTCGCCGGCGCCGATATGGGACATGGTGACTGTAGGGCGTCTCAACTCCCGGGTAGGGCGCGCCATCATCAGTCCCCCCATCCGTCGTCGCGGCCATCCACAGGACCGCGCCGAATGATACACCCTCAGGCCCGGCTCGAATTGATCATGGAGCGCGGGCACGGAGGCCCATTTTGCGCGGAACTATGCGCGAAAACACATGATAATCTGGCGGGGAAGGGCCGGGTGATCCGGCCTGCCTGGCCTGACCGAGAGGTGAGACAACGCCCTCGTTTCCCGATGGCCTACCCGCCGGCTTATCTCGAATCGGGGTGACGCGAGCATGCTGAAAGAGTACGTCTACGTCCTCATTCTGTTCGTGCTGGCCGCCGGGCTCACCTTCACTTTGCTGGGTCTCACCTTTATCCTCGGCCCGCGACGGCCCACGGCCCAGAAGCTGGCGCCCTACGAGTCGGGGATGCGCGACATCGAGCCGCCGTCACGCCGCTTTCCCATCAAGTTCTACGTCGTCGCCATGCTGTTCCTGCTGTTCGACATCGAGGCGATCTCCTTCTTTCCCTGGGCAGTTGTGTTACGGCGACTCCATTTCTTCGGGTTCATGGAGATATTCGTGTTCGTGATGGTCCTACTGGTGGGGTATGTGTACGCCTGGCAGAAGGGAGCACTCGATTGGCACTAGACACAGAGCAGCCGGATAGCCCACCGGCGATAGAGCCTCGTTCCCTTCGACCCACCGGAGACACCGACTATCTGCCGGCGCACGGGGGTGGTGTTTTTACCACCAACCTCAACAAGGTCACGGATTGGGCACGAGCCAACTCCCTTTGGCCGGCTCTCTTCGGTCTGGCTTGCTGCGCCATCGAGATGATGGCGACATCCGCGAGTCGCTGGGATCTCGCGCGCTTCGGGGCCGAGGTCTATCGAGCATCACCTCGACAGTCGGATCTGATGATCGTGGCAGGCCGGGTCTCGGTCAAGATGGCTCCGGTCGTGCGCCAGATCTACGACCAGATGCCCGATCCCAAGTGGGTCATCGCCATGGGCGCCTGCGCGTCAACGGGCGGCGTGTTCAACAACTACGCGGTCGTCCAGGGTGTCGACCAGGTGGTCCCGGTGGACGTTTATGTGCCGGGGTGCCCACCCACCCCCGACATGCTGATGTATGGCTTCACCATGCTCCAAGAGAAGATTCGCAAAGGCCTGCCTCCCGCCTCCGATCTCATGGCGATGGACCGGGGAAGGGTTTGAGCCCGGCGGATCCCGGGACGGTCATCGCCGATCGATTTCCCGGTGCAGCGGTCGCCAACGACGCCTTCCGCGGTCAGGCATGGAGTGTGGTGCCGACCGCAGTACTCATCGATGTGCTCAGGCTGCTTCGGGACGAGCTGGGCTACGAGCATCTCTCAGACATCACCGCGGTCGATTGGATGGAGCGGTCGCCGCGCTTCGACGTCGTCTATCAGCTCTTCTCCTTCGCCGAAGGAAGCTGGTACCGCGTTAAAGTGCAGGT
Organism: Pseudomonadota bacterium; assembly: GCA_021323865.1. GTDB lineage: Bacteria > Chloroflexota > UBA5177 > UBA5177 > JAJPKF01 > JAJPKF01. Next base: position 76,613 of record JAJPKF010000020.1, read on the forward strand.
CGACGAGGACGACGCCGTACCGACCGCCATACCGGTGTGGCCAGGAGCCAATTGGGCCGAGCGAGAGGTGTACGATCTCTTCGGAATTCGATTCGAGGGACATCCGGCGCTGCATCGAATCATGCTGCCCGAGGGTTGGGTGGGCCATCCGCTTCGCAAGGACTATCCCATGAGTCAGATCACCCTGCCCCGATCGCATGTCACCAAGATGCCGGAGTAGGCGGAGGCTCGCTTGACATCCGAGGTCCAGACGCCCGAGACGGAGCCGGCCGGCGTACACGAGCCCTCCGAGTACATGACGCTCAACATGGGCCCCCAGCATCCGTCGACTCATGGCGTGCTGCGACTCCTGCTGACGCTTGACGGCGAGACGATCGTCGACGTGAAGCCGGACATCGGCTATCTCCACACCGGCATCGAGAAGAACGGGGAGAAGCTGAAGTATCAGCAGGTCATCACCCTGACCGATCGCATGGGGTACCTGGACAACATGATGGACGAGCTGGGGTTCGTGCTCGCGGTCGAGAAGCTGCTGGGTATCGAAGTGCCCGAGCGAGTGAAGTGGATTCGGGCCTTGTTCTGCGAGCTCGAGCGCATTTCCAGCCACCTGGTCTGGTTGGGAACCCACGCGCTCGATCTGGGCGCCATGAGCGTCTTCCTCTATTGCTTCCGGGAGCGCGAGAAAATCCTCGACATCAAGGAGATGACGAGCGGCGTCCGGATGATGACCAGCTACTTCCGCATCGGCGGTCTGATGGCGGACTTGCCTCCCGAGTTCGAGCCGCGGGTGCGCGAGTTCCTCGCCGACTTTCCCCATCGCGTCGACGAGTACGAGGAGCTTCTGACCCAGAACGAGCTATGGATGGAGCGAACCGAGAACGTGGGGCTGCTCTCCCGTGAGGACGCCATCGCCTGGGGCTGCACAGGCCCAGTGCTCCGGGCCTCGGGCGTCTTCGCCGATCTTCGGAAGACGAACCCGTATTCGGGATATGAGAACTTCGATTTCGAGGTGCCGCTCGGCACCCACGGCGACGTGTACGACCGCTATCTCTGTCGAATACGAGAGATGCGGGAAAGCTTGAAGATCGTGGGCCAGGCGCTGGACGGCATGCCGGATGGGCCGTGGCGAATCGACGATCGCAAGATCGTACCGCCCCCCAAGGACGAGTTGGGTACCAGCATGGAATCGCTGATCCACCACTTCAAGCTGTTTACGGAGGGGCTCAGGCCCCCACCCGGCGAGGTGTACCAGGTGGTTGAGGGAGCTCGGGGCCAGCAGGGCTGGTACGTCGTCAGCGACGGCTCGGCCAAGCCCTATCGGTTCCACATGCGGGCGCCGTCGTTCTACAACCTGGAGGCGCTGCCCGCGATGTCGAAAGACGCACTGGTGGCCGACATGGTGGCAATCATCGGCAGCACCGATATCGTCTTGGGTGAGATCGACCGATGACCCGCGTCCTGTCGGACGAGGCCGTGGCCGCGATACAGGCGGAGCGAGGCCGCTACCCCGATCCACGTTCGGCGCTCCTGCCTGCGCTCCACATCGCTCAGAACGAGGTGGGCTGGTGCAGCGCCGATGCCATCGAGGATGTCGCAGCAGTTATGGAGCTGCCCACCAGCGACGTCGAAGAGGTGGTGAGCTTCTACACGATGTTTTACGAGGATCGGGTGGGCAGCTACGTCATGGAAGTGTGCAAGACTGTCCCCTGTGCGATCTTGGGAGCGGACCAGATCATCGGCCACATCGCTGACCGGCTGGGGATCAGTCCCGGTGGGACGACTCCGGACGGCATGTTCACACTCCTGCGCGTGGAATGTCTGGCCGCCTGCCACCGGGCGCCGGTGATGCAGGTCAATTCCCGCTACTACGAGAACCTGACTCCCGAGCGAGTCGATCAGCTGCTGGATCTCATGCGGCGGCAGGCCGAGCTGAGGCGGGGGCAGGCCCGGGAGGCTCCTCTGCCGCCCCTCATTGGTCGGGTGGAGGCGGTCTGATGGCCGAGGATCGAGTCCACGTCACGATCGACGGAGCACAAACCGAGGTGCCGAAGGGGACGATCCTCTGGGAGGCGGCCAAGGATATCGGCGTCGACATCCCGATCTTCTGTTATCACAGCAAGCTCGGTCCCGTCGGTGTATGCCGCATGTGCATGGTGCAAGTGGAGGGCATGCCCAAGCTCACCACCGCCTGCACCACAACGGTTACGGACGGCATGGTCGTCCACACCCGGTCGCCCGAAGTCGAGAAGGCCCAGCGGGGCGTTCTCGAGTTCTTGCTGATCAACCATCCCTTGGACTGCCCAATCTGTGATCGTGGCGGCGAGTGCCCGTTGCAGGATCAAACCTTCCAGTACGGGCCTGGCATCAGCCGGTTCGTCGAGCGCAAACGTCACTTCGTCAAACCCGTGCGGCTGGGACCGACCATCGATTTGGATCGGGAACGGTGCATCCTCTGTTGGCGCTGTGTCCGTTTCACCAGTGAGGTGGCCGAGGACAACAAGCTCATCCTCGTCGATCGAGGCTCGGAGAGTTTTATCGGCACGTTCGAAGCGGAGCCGTATGTCTCCAACTTCTCGGGGAACGTCATCGAGCTGTGTCCCGTCGGCGCCCTGACCAGCCACAAGCAACGATTCACCTTCCGTCCCTGGGAGCTTCAGCAGCACCCAAGCATCTGTCCCCACTGTCCGATGGGGTGCAACATCAATATCGACGTGCGCGACGCGCAAGAGGTGATCCGCTTCCGCTCGCGCACCAACGAGGCCGTGGATGACGGCTGGCTGTGCGATCGCGGCCGCTTCGGATACGATTTCATCGGATCGCCCGACCGGCTGAAAACGCCGCTGATCCGGGAGGACGGCACGTTGCGACCGGCCTCCTTCTCGGCGGCCTACCGGCTTATCGCGGAGAGGCTGCAGCGGGTCGCGGCAGAGGCGGGCCCTCACTCCATCGCGGGCATCGCCTCGCCTCGACTTTCAAATGAAGATCTCTTCGTCTTCCGGCGTTTTCTGCGTGACTCCGTGGGCTCGGAGTCAATCGACTACTGGCCACGGCCGGAATACAGCATTGACTCGGGCGACTCGGCAGCTCTGCAGACCTTGGATTCCGCATTGACGAGCATTGACCGGATCGATTCGGCGGCCCTCATCGTTCTGATCGCCGCCGATCCCAGTGAGAAAGAGCCGGTCATGGAACTGCGGATACGCTCGGCCCTCAACAAGCGGTCCGCGCAGCTGGTCGACATCGGCATCCATGACGTCCCACTCAGCGGCAAGGCGTCCGCGGTCCTTCGCTTCGCTCCCGACCAGATCGACGGCGTCCTCCGTGGACTCTTCCTGGCTGCGGCGCGCGAAGCGGGCAGCGAGGAGTTCGCCGGCGCCCGGGAGCTGCTGGACGGCGATGGCCCGGTCGTCCTCCTTTACGACGACAGCTTCCCGGACATCCCTCAGGAACGACGCCGAGATGCGCTGCTGAGTCTGGCGTACATGGTCGACAATCTTCGTGAGCGCCGGCAAGTAGGTGTGATTCCCCTGCTCACGACCTCCAATGAAATGGCGGCACGCGACTTTGGTGTCATGGCGCCGAACGACTCGGGCTCGGTGTGGGGCGAGCCGCTCGTCGACCGCCTCCTGTCAGGGGACTACCGGGCGGCGCTGTTCTGGGGCGCCAACCCTGTGGGAACGGTCGCCGGCTTGACGGAGGCGGTGGAGGCGCTTGATTTCGTCGCGGTCAGCGAGCTGCGGCTCAGCGAGACGGCCGGCCTGGCCGACGTGGTGCTGCCTGCATCTTGCTTTGCCGAGAAAGTCGGAACCGTAACCAACACCTGCCGCCGAGTGCAGGTCTTTTCTGAGGCCGTACCGGCGCCCGGCATGGCGCGACCGGACTGGCAGATGCTGGTCGAGTTGTCCCAGCGGTGGGACAACCCGCTTTCCTACGCCTCACCCGAAGCCATCCTGGCAGACATCTCCGGGTCTGTGCCTGGGTACGCCGGCCGCCTCCCCACCAGCTATCGTCGGGTCGGCCCGTTGGGAGTAGCGGTGAAGGGCGGGGGCGTCGAGGCGGCCGAGTGAGCGTGCCGACCCCATGAGCCCGGTCGTGGAAGCATTCGTCGAGGGAGTCATCAAGGCGGCCATCGCCCTCGGGTTTCTCCTCAACTCCTTCGCCATCATGACCATCATGGAGCGCAAGGTGGTGGGACGGATGCAGCAGCGCTACGGCCCCAATCGGGTCGGTCCATTCGGTCTGCTGCAGCCGCTGGCCGATGGGGTGAAGCTGCTGATGAAAGAGCAGATCATTCCGGCGCGGGTGAACGTGCCGATCTACATCGTCGCGCCCACCATCTCGGTCATGGTGTCGCTGATGGCATTTGCCGTAATCCCGGTGGCCCCCGCATTCACGGCCGGACCCTATCGAGTGGGCTGGTGGATCTCGAATCCCAACATCGGCATCCTCTATCTGTTTGCGGTGGCCTCCCTGGGCGTGTACGGGATCGTCCTGGGATCATGGAGCTCGGGCAACAAGTACTCGCTGCTGGGGGGTCTCCGGTCGACCGCCCAGATCATCTCCTATGAGCTGGCGTTTGGCCTGTCCATCGTGAGCGCCATTCTTCTGGCCGGATCCTTGAATCTGCCCGAAGTCGTAAAGGTCCAGAGCCACCTTCCCTGGTTCATCCTGATCCAGCCACTGGGGTTCGCCATCTTCGCCATCGGCGGCATCGCCGAGACCAATAGAGCGCCGTTCGACCTGCCCGAGGCGGAGCAGGAGCTGATTGCGGGCTACCACACCGAGTACTCCGGGTTTCGGTTCGCCCTCTATTTCATGGCCGAGTACATCAACATGGTGACCATCAGCGCGCTCGCCACAACGCTTTTTCTGGGCGGCTGGCTTCCCATCAATTTCGGTTGGTTCCCTGGGTGGCTGCAGTGGCTCGACAACTTCCTGCTCTGGGTCCCGGGTGTGCTCTGGTTCCTGGCCAAGGTCTCGTTCTTCCTGTTCGCCTACATGTGGCTGCGCGCCACGCTCCCCCGGATTCGCTACGACCGGCTGATGTGGTTCGGCTGGAAGGTGCTGCTGCCGCTGGCGGTGCTGAACGTGCTGATTACGGCTCTGTACGTGTCGCTCCAGTAGCAACGTCAGTCGCCGGTCCGATTGGTTCCGGCGAATCTTTCCGGACGGGAAGGGACGACAGGGTCCGGAAGGGCACCGGTGAGGTCAGTAGATCTGCATCTTCGCCAATCTGGGGAGTGTCCTGGATTATCCTTCTGGGCCTACCGGTAACATGGATTGGTCGGGCGGCACGGCCCTCGTCGCGGCCTGCCGCCAATTCTGAGCCCTTTGGAGACGGCGCTTGGCGTTCCTGGAGTTTGCTCGCGGCCTGAAGGTGACGCTGAGCACCATGCTCAAGCCTCCGACCACCATTCAGCAGCCGGAGGAGCGGCGGGTTCTGCCCGAGCGGTTTCGGGGCAAACATGCCCTGCACCGCTATGAGAACAACCTGGAGCGCTGCATCGGCTGCTTCCTCTGTGCCGGCGCCTGTCCGGCGGAGTGCATCTACATCGAGGCGGCCGAGAACGATCCCAACAATCCCGTATCAGCCGGCGAGCGGTATGCCCGCATCTACGAGATCGACGAGCTGCGCTGCATTTTCTGTGGGTTTTGCGAGGAGGCGTGCCCGACCGGCGCCATCACCCTCGAGCCCGTCTTTGAGATGTCCGACTATGAGCGGGGAGGCATGATCTTCGACAAGGCCATCCTGCTTGATCCGCCGCGACCACAAGCGGTGGCGGCTGAGACCTAGACACCAGGCGTGCGGCGGGCGGGCAGCCTCGGCCGCGCGGATGAGGAGCCTTCAACCATCCAGGAGCTGAGGGGGAGATAACGCGTGCCCGTTCTCGCGATCATTGTCTTCTGGATCTCCACGGTGCTTGCCGTGCTCGGCGGAATCGGCGTCGTTGCCTCCCCAGCGCCCGTCTACAGCGCCGTGTCGCTGATCCTGACATTGGCGAATCTGGCCATCCTCTACCTCTTGCTCAACGCACAATTCATCGCCGCGGCGCAGGTGCTCATCTATGCCGGTGCAGTGATGGTCCTGTTCCTGTTCGTCATCACGCTGCTCGGCGTTCGCGACTACCGCCTATTCGGTGATCGCCAGCCGCTCCAACGATACGGCGCAATGCTGCTGGGAGCGCTCCTCCTGGCGGGGATCATCTACTTCGTGTCCAAGTCGGGCACCGGCCTCACCGGTGTCCACAGCAGCTACAACGCCTTTCAAGCCCACAAGGGCAACGTTCAGGCATTCGGGCACGAACTGTTCAACGGTTTCCTGCTGCCCTTTGAAATCACGCCGTTCTTGCTCGTCGTTGCCATGATCGGGGCAGTCGCGCTGGGTAAATCAACCCAGGGGAGTCGTGGGTGACTCCGGACGCTTCCAGCTACTTGATCATCAGCGCCATCCTCTTTACGCTGGGCACTGTCGGGGTCCTCGTCCGACGTGACCCGTTGATCATCTTCATGTGCATCGAGCTGATGCTCAATTCCGTCAATCTCACGTTTGTGGCGTTCTCTCATTACCTCAGCTCGGCGGACGGCCTCATCTTCGTATTCATGATCATGACCGTCGCGGCTGCCGAAGTGGTCGTTGGGCTCGCCCTTATCGTCTCCATCTTTCGCACGCGTGAAGACATCGACGTCGACCAGCTGGATGAGATGCACGGATGAGCAGCGTTTGGTTCATCCTGTTGCTGCCGCTCTTCGGTTTCCTGGTTCTGTCCGTCGGCTCACCGCTGCCGAAGCGCGCCGTCGCCGTCCTCGGTCCCGGAGTGGTGGGGGTGGCCTTCACCGCCGCCATCGTGATGTTCTTCTGGGACTACGGGAGGCATGGCGTCACCCGAGATGCGGTCGCCTACACCTGGATCGTTTCCGGCCACTTCGTGGTCAATTTTGGGGCGCTTATCGATCCACTCGCCACGGTCATGTGCCTGATCGTCACGGGAGTCGGGTTCCTGATCCTCCTGTACTCGGTGGGCTACATGAGCGAGGACGTCGATTTCCGACGTTTCTTCTGCTACATGGACCTTTTCGTGTTCGCCATGCTGGTCCTGGTGCTATCCGACAGCTACCTTTTCCTTCTCGTCGGCTGGGCAGGTGTGGGCCTGACCAGCTATCTGCTGATTGGGTTCTGGTACGAACGACCCGCCGCGGTCGCGGCCGCCCGACAGGCCTTGGTGGTAAACGTCATCGGCGACTGGGGGATGATGGTCGCCCTTTTCATCCTGTTTCTGCACTTCCACACCCTGCAATACGTGCCTATCTTTAAACACGTGCCCGCGGTGCTGGGATATGACGGAAGTACCGTTCGCATCGTGACACTGCTGCTCCTGGTCGGGGCTGTGGCCAAGTCGGCCCAGCTGCCACTGCACGTGTGGCTGCCAAATGCCATGGAGGGCCCCACGCCCGTCAGCGCGCTCATTCACGCGGCCACCATGGTGACGGCCGGCGTGTACCTCATCGCGCGCAGCTACCCCCTCTTTCACAGCGCTCCGTTCACACAGAGCGTGGTGATCATCATCGGCACGTGCGGCGCATTCTTCGCTGCCACGTGCGCTCTCGCGAACAACGACATCAAGCGCGTCCTCGCCTACTCCACGATGAGCCAGATTGCGTACATGTTTGTGGGAGTGGGCGCCGCCTCATACGCGTCGGGCATCTTTCATCTGACCACGCACGCCTACTTCAAGGCGTGCCTCTTCATGGGAGCGGGAGCGGTGATGCATGCGCTCCACGACAACGTGGACATTCGACGGATGGGCGGCCTGAAGGCCACGATGCCCGTCACGTTCTGGTGCTTCCTCATCGCGACCATGGCGATCAGCGGTGTGCCGCTGCTGTCGGGTTTCTTCAGCAAGGATGAAATCGTCGGCTCGGTTTACTTGCAGGCCCAACATGTCGGCTGGCTCTGGATCATCTGGATCATGCTGGCGCTGACGGCAGGATTGACGGCCTTGTACATGTTCCGGCTGCTGTTTATGGTCTTCCTGGGCCAGGAGCGCGACCCGGAGCTGGCTCTGCATGCCCACGACCCTCCGCTCGTCATGCGCCTGCCCATGATGATCCTGGCGGTTCTGGCGGTGATTGGCGGATACCTCGCCTTCCCGGGTGCGCCGAACTGGATCGGTAACTGGCTTCGCCACAGCTTTGAGCGGTTCAGCCCCGTTGCCCCGGCCGAGCCGGCGACCCAATGGGCCTCGGTGATCATCGTCATCCTGACCGTGGCGCTCGGCATCTTCGCCGCCTATCGCATCTACTACCAGCGGCGGCCGGCACCCGAGCAGGTCGGGGCCACTGCGCCCGCCATCTACCGGCTGTTCCTCAATCGGTGGTACGTGGACGGCCTGTATGACCGCGCGGTGGTGCGACCGATCATCGTTCTCGGCCTATTCCTCAGCACCGTCGTGGAGCGATTTGTGATCAACGGGCTGGTCGAGGGGAGTGCGGCCGCACTGCGTGACTCCAGCCGGGACATGCGCCGCGTACAGTCCGGATACGTGCGCAACTATGCCCTCTCGATTCTGTTGGGAGCCGTACTCGTGGTCGGGTACTACGTGTTCCGGCGATGAGCCCTGTGTCGTTCGGGGCTGCTGGGCCCGGCGCCCATGCTCAGCATCGATCCACTGGTATTTCACTTTGCCTCCGAGCCAGTCGTTCACGTCACGTCTGGGCTGGAGATCAGGCCGGTTGGCCATGCTGACTCTGGGGATCGCGCCCGTGCCCGGGATGGCGAACGAGCTGGGCTTCCCGCCCCTTCTGACGATCCTGCTTTTCCTCCCCGCCACCGCCGGGCTCCTGCTTCTGCTCCTGCCGTCGCGACCAAGGCCGGAAGGCGGATACTCGTGGTTCCCGGTCAAATGCCTGGCACAGACGGCCGCCCTGGCAACCTTCGGTCTCTCGGTCTACTTCCTGGTTGAGTTCCACCTTGGAAACCTCGGCCGGTCGTCTCACTGGGCGATCCAGTTCCCTGAGCACGGCACCTGGCTCCCCAGTCTGGGGATCAGCTATTTCCTGGGGGTCGACGGACTCAACGTCTGGCTCGTTCCACTGTGCACCGGTGTGATGGCAGTCGCCATCTTTGCGGCGTGCTTGATGATCAACCGGCGGGCCAAGGCGTTCCTGGCGCTGATGCTCATCGCCGAGACCGGCATGCTGGGCGTGTTCCTCTCCTGGAACCTGTTTCTCTTCTATGTGTTCTGGGAGTTAATGCTGGTCCCGGCCTACTTTCTCGTGGGTGTCTGGGGCGAGGGACGGCGCATCCAGGCGACCACGAAGTTCGTCATTTACACGATCTTCGGCAGCTTCATCATGCTGGTCGCGATCTTCTACCTCTACGCCACGACGCCGGGCCACAACCTCGACTTCCCGGCCCTGCTGGCCCATCCTCCCTCCACCAGCGCGCAGACCTGGCTATTCCTGGCCTTCCTGCTGGCGCTGGGCATCAAGGCTGCCCTGTTCCCATTTCATTCGTGGGCTCCCGACACCTACGTGGAGGCTCCAGTGCCTGCCACGGTGCTCATCGCCTCGGTCATGGGGAAGACGGCGACGTTCGCCATCGTCCGTTTTGCCTTGCCGCTATTCCCTCATGCCGCGAACCAGTTCTCGGGCCTGCTCTCAATCCTGGCCATCCTCGGCATCCTCTACGGCGCCACGATGGCCCTGGTGCAGATCGACATCAAGCGCGTTCTCGCATATTCCAGCATCAGCCACATGAACCTGATCCTCCTCGGGATCTTCGCCCTCAACCAGCAGGGACTGGACGGCTCAATCCTGCAAATGGTGAATCATGGCGTCATCATGGCGGGGCTGTTCATCATGGTGGCCATTGTCTATGCCCGTTCCGGGACCCGGCGCCTCGACGAGATGAGTGGGCTGGCGAAGGCCTTTCCGGTTATGGGCGGCTTCCTACTACTGCTCTTCCTTGCGGCCATGGATCTACCCGGGCTGGGCAGCTTCGCCGGGGAGTTCACCATACTCGTCGGGGTGTTCCTGAGCAACGCCTGGTTCGCCACCATCGCGGCGCTTGTGACCATCCTGGCCGCCTGGTATATGGTGCGGTGGTTCCAGGGCATTGTCCATGGGCCGGTGGGTGAGCAGGCACCGGAGCCGACGGCCGATGCATCAGATGAAGCATGGACCGTGTACGAGTTTCCGGTTCGCAGGCAGCGCCTAACCAAAGACCTGCGGTGGATCGAGATGGCCATGATCGTCCCTCTGGCCGCGGTGGTCATCTGGCTGGGCGTCATCCCCAAGCCGTTCACCGACCGTACGGCGCCGACAGTCGCGGCGGTCGCGGGCGTACTTCGGTCCGGGGCTCATGGGTCAGGGAGTGCCGCTGGGACTGTGGCGCTGCAGCCGAAGAGGATGAAGCTGGTCGTGCAAGTGGACAACGGGGTCGACTCCAGTCAACCGAGTCAACAGATGCCATGCATTTGGCTGCCAAATCTAGCCAAAACGAAACCGTCACTGCCTGGAAGGCTCACCAAGCGGATCACCACCAGGCTTACGCACCAAATGACCCACGGTAGCTGTCAATGACGATACATCTGACAGCGGCCGACTATGGCGCCGTGCTGCCCATCATGATCGTTCTTGGCGGCGCGCTGTGCCTGCTGCTGACCGACGCGTTCGTGAAAGTGCACGAGACGGAGATCGCCACCGGCATCTCGCTGGCGACGCTCTTGCTCGCCTTCGCGGCATCAGCTCATCTGTGGGCGGTCAACGCCGGTCCCGCTTTTCCCCAGGGGGCCGGGGCAATGATCACGGGGGACCGCTTTGGGCAGTTCTTCAACTTCGCCCTCCTGCTGTCCAGCGCGCTCGCGATTCTCATAGCGCCGCCATACATCCGCACGTCTCACTTCGACGCCGGCGAGTTTCTTTCGCTCATCCTCTTCGCCACCGCCGGGATGATGTTGATGGCCGCCTCGCTGAACCTGATGGTCATCTTCTTGTCTATCGAGCTGCTTTCGCTGGCCCTCTACATCCTGTCGGGCTTCGACCGCAACCGGCCGCGCTCCCAGGAGGCGGGCTTCAAGTACTTTCTCCTCAGCTCCTTCGCCTCGGCGTTCTTGATATACGGCATGGCCCTGATCTACGGTGCGACGGGCTCGACCAACCTCATTCGCATCGTCAACGTGCTCGGTGGGCACGCCGGCACGGTTGCCAGTACGCACACGGTGCTCTCGAGCCCCTTCGTGCTCATCGGCATCGCGCTCATGGCGGTTGGATTCGCCTTCAAACTGTCAATCGTGCCCTTCCATATGTGGACGCCCGACGTGTATCAGGGCGCGCCCACGCCGGTCACGGCCTTCATGTCCGTGGCCACTAAGGCCGCCGTCTTCCCGGCGTTCCTGCGGGTTTTCAACCTGGCCCTGGGAGCGGAGAGCCACCGCTGGTTCGGCATCCTCTGGGCCCTCGCCATCGTGACCATGATCGTCGGCAATGTGCTGGCCCTGTCTCAGTCGAGCATGAAGCGTCTGCTGGCCTACTCCGGAATCGCCCATGCCGGCTACGTTCTGGTGGCGATGTCGGCCAACAACCGTTTGGGCGCGACCGCCGTGGCCTTCTACTTCATCGTCTATGCCTTCATGAACATAGGGGCCTTCGCCCTGGTCCTGGTTCTCGAGAGCCGGGGTGAGGCCGGTGACGAGATCGCCACCTACCGAGGCCTGTTTGCCCGAAGCCCGCTCCTCGCGGTCGCCACAGGGGTATTCATGTTCTCGCTGGCCGGGTTCCCACCCACAGCCGGTTTCTTCGCCAAGTATTACGCCTTTGCCGCGGCCGTACAGGCCGGACACACCGAGCTGGCCATCATCGGCGTGATCACCAGCGTGATCTCCCTCGGCTACTATCTGCGAGTGGTGGTCCTGATGTTCATGCAGCCCGTGGAAGCGGGAGCTGAACAGGTACGAGCCGGACCTCTCTCCGATTTCATGCTGACCGCCTCGGTCGCAGGTCTGTTCGTGGTTGGCCTTGTGCCGTGGTTCTATAACCTTGCGGTGCAGGCGGTGCAGAGCTTCTTCCACTTTACGACCTGACCGGTTTACGAGCTGACCGGCCATCAGCACGTCACGTAGAGGGCGGCTGGGTTCTAAAATCTGTCAGTTCGGCCGTTTGTCCCACTCCCTTTTTAGGAACATTGGCCCTCATGGCTTCCCACCGTCACCATTCCCGCTTTATCGTTTCCGGCGGTACCACGCCGGATGGGCGAGAGCGTCTGAAGGCCGTCGGCCTTCGCCGGCTCCGGCCCGCCAGAATGGGCACTCTTCACGAGCGGAATGACTGGCATCATGAGCCCATGACTCCCTCGCCCTGGGATCGCGGGCGCCCCACGATCCTGCGCCGGATTGGCCGGCCGCTGCTGCTGGCGCTGTCAGCTCTGATCCTGGGCGTCGACGCGCTGCTCATACAGCTCCCGTCGTTCGACCGACTGGACCTGCGTCTCCACCGCTGGTATCTCCGGCTGATCGACCCCACTGCCCGCCATGATCTCGGCTACATGACCCTCAATGGCTTTGGACACCACACCAATCTGCTCGTGGCGATCGCGCTTGGTGGGGGAATGATGGTGATGCTGGGGATCCTGCTGATGCGAGGACGGGGCTGGAGCGCCTGCGTTCTGGCGGTCGCCGTGGCGGGCGTGCTGGGCCTCGAACTACTGCTGAAGGAGCTCATCCCGCGGCCAGGCCCTGTGATCGACAACGGGAACATCGGTCTCCGGACATTTCCCAGCGGGCACACGGCGGTTGGAGTCACGCTGGTTCTGGTGGCCTGCTGGATCTTCTCTCGACCGCTGCGACCGCAGGTCCGATCTCTCCTGCTCTACGCGGGCGCCGGCATCTCCTTCCTGATCGTGCTGTCGGCCTTGACCTTTCACTTTCCCAGCGAGGTGGTCGCGGGTCTGGCGCTGTCGTGCGGCTGGCTTGCCGCACTGAGCCGGGGGGCGGCTCGACTCGTCCCGCGTGATGCGCCAGTACGCCCGGTCGGTTATGTCCGCATTCCCACCATCCCGCACCCAGCCCTCGAGCTGCCGACACTCCGGCTGAATCCGGTTTCCGATCGGGCCGTTCAACAACGGCTTGATGGTTGGGCACGACGGAAGGCGACGTAGCGGCCGGGCGGCGATACGCGGCCCGATCCTCACACGGCCATCGTGTAACCGGGATTCATGAACGATACCGAGTACACCAAGAAGCTCAAAGAGCCGTCGGTCTCTCGTGATCCGGCCCAAAAACAGCGGTTGGTCGTGCTCTCATCTCCTAAGGAGATCGGCCCGGCTTGGTGGGGGCATCGGCCCCCGCAACTGGTAGGTGACTGCTCCGCCTTTGCCGGACTGGACGCAGCTCTCCGATGGTCTCCAGCCGGGGACTGTTGCAATTGAGCAAGGAGAGTGAGGCGGTCCCGAGGGACCGCCTCATTCAAATAGTTCTAGCTGGAGTGCTTGGTCGCCCCAAACACCAGTCGAGGCACGGAGAGATCGGCCTGCACTCGCCAGCCGCGCGTTCCGCGGACGTGCGTAAGATGGACGACTTTGCTGTGGGCGATGCTCGTCTTGCACGAGGAGCCGGAACACGGAGTGAGCAGGTAGGCGTGGGGCCGACCGCTGGCGTCGCCGGCCGTCGCCACAATGGCTCCGCTATTGGTGATGCCGTCGACAATGTCGAGGCTCTGACCGCTAATCTTGGGCGCGAGCGAGCTCAGATCAATCGCCTTGCCGTTCTTCCAGAGGGTGGCGGCCCGGTAGAAACACTGGGTGCCTGACGCGCCGCCGATGAGACCCTTGTCGTTGATGGCGGTCGCCTCGGCATCGGGATGGCCCGAAAGCGGCGCCAACGTCGTGAGCTTCCCTCCGCTCCACAGGGCCCCTTCGAAGGTCGGGATACTGCCCGACACGCCACACGAGGCGTCACTGGAGTCGGCCTTTTGAGTGAGGGTGAAGCCGGCAATCTCGCCGCCGGTGTTGATCCGGAGGCCAGAAGCCGCGTTCCCGATCTGAGGCAGGACCGACCACTTGCCCTTCGCCCAGACGGCCGCATCCTGCACATAGCCGGGGTAGCCCGAGACTGACTTACCGGAGACTGCCCAGCCCGCGACGGTTCCCGCCTTGTTGATCCCCTCGCCGGCAGTGCTCCTGCCGTTCAGTCCACCGAGATCCTTCATCGGAGGGCTGCCACCCGACTTATAGGTGAAGCCGTGGCAGACATCGCCTCCGCAGCCGATCGACGGCTTCTGATTGACGTCTGACCAGCCGGCAATGATGCCATTTGCATTGATGCCGAGTGCGCCCGATGCCGGACCACCGAAGCCGGGAAGCTCCCCTTGAAACTGGCCGTTTGCCCAGAGAGCGGCGTGCACGAAGCCCCAGGCGTCCGGGACAATGCCGGCCACCTGATCCTTGCCATTGATCGACTCGCCCACACCGGGACCCAGGTCGGTCATCTTCTTGTTCTTCCAGATGAAGGCGTCCTCGTAACCGGCGGTGGTGATCGAGTCACCGGTGATGTGGTTGGACCCGTTGATGGCGAGGCCGAAGGCGTACCCACCGCCGAGAGAACCAAGGGAGGTGAGGTTGTACTTCTGGGTGGATGCCGCGCTGGCCCGTCCGGCCTGCCCGGATAGGCCGGCGGTAACGCAGAGGCCCGCCACTGCCAGGGCCAGAATCGATCTACGCATCTTGTCGTCTCCTTTACTGAACTCATGTCGATGACAGCACGCATCAGGGCCGGCATCGCCACAGGTTAGCGCATTGCCGGTGCGCAGTCAAAGAGAAGGACCCCGAAGAAGGCGACGACAAGATCAGTCGTCGGTGTTTCCTGTATCCCGTCCGGCCTCGGACAGCGCGTGTCGCAGGTCCTCGACGAAGGCTTCCATTGCCACTCGACGCTCCTCATCATCGCGGCTGCGCAGGATCGACGAGGGATGCACTGTTATGGCGACCGGCGGCCGATGTCCGTTTCGGACGACCTGCCCCCGTTCCGTCATGATCTTCACATCCCGCTCGAGCAGCGCTCGGGCCGCAGTGCCGCCCATGGCGATGACCAGCTTGGGCTCAACCGCCAGGAGCTCCGCTTGCAGCCACGGCTTACAGGCGCCGATCTCGTATTTGTTGGGAGGGCGGTGAATCCGGCGCTTCCCTCGCGCCTCCCACTTGAAGTGTTTGACGGCGTTGGTGACGTACGCGCGATCGCGGTCGATACCGGCTCGCTCAAGCGCCTGGTCCAGGAGCCGGCCCGCGGGACCGACGAAAGGCTCGCCCTCGAGGTCCTCGCGATCTCCCGGCTGCTCTCCGACCAGCATCACCTCAGCCCGGGTCGCCCCCTCACCGAACACTGTTTGCGTCGCGTGTTTGTAGAGATCGCATCCCTGGCAGCCATGGGCGGCCGTCGAGAGCTCTTGTAGGGATGGGCGGGGTGTCGATGGCAGGTAGTCGGCGGCGGTCATGGTTGGGAGGCGGCAAGGTTTGGGCCACGAACCGGCCGAGGACTCCAAAGTCTCGTCGCTAGAATCGAGCGGCTTTGCCACTGCCGACCGGACCGGGAGGAATGCCGTGACGGAAGAGGGCGAGAAGTTCGACGCCATCGTGGTGGGTGCGGGCCCGGCGGGGTCGGCCGCCGCATATGTGATGGCCCAGTCGGGCATGGAAGTCGTGCTCGTGGAGCGCGGCGATTATCCCGGCGCCAAGAACGTGTGGGGAGGCGTGCTGTTTCGGGAAGCCACCGCCTCGGTCTTTCCGGAGTTCTGGGAGGATGCACCGCTCGAGCGGCCGGTCGTGGATCAGCGGCTCTGGATGCTGGGCGAGGATTCAGTGGTGCAGGCCGGATTCAAGACCGAGCGCTTTGGCAAGCCCCCCTACAACGCCTTCACGGCCTTGCGCGGCAAGCTCGACTCTTACTTCGCCAAGAAGGCGGAGGATGCGGGCGCCTATCTCCTCACGGAAACCCAGGTCACGGAGCTGATCTTCGATCGGGGAAAGGCGGTGGGAGTCCGGACGAGCCGGGACGACGGAGACCTGTATGCCGATGTGATCCTGATGGCCGAGGGCGTCAACTGCTTTGCCGCCGTCAAGTCCGGTCTTCGGGCCGATTACCGCATGGAGAATGCGGCACTCGCCGTGAAAGAGATCATCTCTCTTCCCGAGCAGACAATCAACGACCGCTTCAACGTGCCTGGGGACCAGGGCGTTACGCTGCTCTGCATCGGGGAGTTTGGGCGCGGGACCATGGGCAGCGGCTTTATCTATACCAACAAAGACACTCTCTCGGTGGGGTTCGGCGCCATCGTTCAGCACCTCTCCGACACGCAGGTTCAACCCAATGATCTCCTTGAGGAGATGAAGCGCCATCCGGCAGTTCAAGTGCTCTTGAACGGAGGTGAGACGAAGGAGTATTCCGCCCACCTCATCCCAGAAATGCGGTTTGAGTCTCTCCCGAGGCCGTATGGGGCCGGTTACATGCTCCTGGGAGACACCGCGGGGCTTGTCAACTTCATGTTCCAGGAAGGGGCAAATCTCGCCATCATGTCCGGAAAATTCGCCGGCGAGACGGCCGTCGAGGCCAAGAAGCGTGGTGACTTCTCGGCTGACTCACTGTCGATGTATCAGCGCAAGCTGGAGAACAGCTTCGTGCTGAAGGATCTCAAGAGCCTGCGCAAGATGCCCGGCTTCTTCCGGAGCCACCGGCAGTTCTTCGGCACCTACCCCCGAATGCTGAACCGGATCGCCCAAGAGGCACTGACGGTGGACGACCAGCCCAAGATGAGCAAGGGGAGAGATCTTCTGCGGGTGGCACGGGAAGAACGGGGACTGTCAGGTCTTGCCCGCGACGTGCTTGATGGGCTCCGCTCCCTTCGCTAACGACTCTTCGGCAACCGAATGAGTCGCCAAGCTGTGGGTGCCGAAGCCATCTGCTCACTGGAAGACCTGCACGCGGCTCGGCGACGCATCGAGGGTCGGGTCCACCGCACGCCACTTCTATCGTCCGCAACCCTGTCGGCCATGACCGGGGCCACGGTGCTCTTGAAGGCGGAGAATCTGCAGAAGACCGGATCCTTCAAGGCGCGGGGCGGACTGAATGCCATCGGCCGGCTTTCAGCCGAGGAGCGGGCACGAGGGGTGATCACCGTCTCGGCCGGCAACCACGGCATTGCCCTGTCCTATGCCGGCTCAATGCTGGTCGCACCGGTGACGGTCGTGATGCCCGAGACCGCGGTGAAGAGCAAGATGGCCGCGATTGAGGCGTACGGCGGACGGACCGTCCGCGTTGATGGCGGCCACCTCATGGAGTCCATGGAGGAGATTCGAGGCCGGGAGGGCCAGGTCTTTATTCATCCCTTCGACAATCCTGACGTGATCGCCGGACAGGGAACGGTGGGCCTGGAGCTGCTGGAAGACTGTCCCGACGTCGAGGTCGTGGTCGTGCCTGTTGGTGGAGGCGGACTGATTTCCGGCGTGGCGACGGCGATAAAGCTTCAGCAACCGCACATTGCCGTGATCGGCGTTGAACCGGAAGGCTCAACGGCGGTGAGTCAAAGCCTTGCCGCGGGTAAACCCGTTTGGCTAAAGCAGTTCCAGACCGTCGCAGATGGCCTGAACGCACCCTGGGGTGGACCAAATAGCCTCTCCATCGTGCAGGGCCGGGTGGACCGCGTCCTTACGGTGACTGACGACGAAATACTGCTGGCGCTCCGGATCATCCTGGAGCGAACCAAGTTGCTGGTGGAACCGGCTGGGGCCGCCGCCGTGGCAGCCCTACTGACCGGTCGGGTCCACGAGGCGGAGGGGCGGACCGCGATCGCCGTCTTGTCCGGAGGGAATGTGGATCTCTCTCGGTTGTCCGATATCCTCTCGGAATAGAGAAGGGGGGAGGCGCCGCTCCGCGCCTCCCCCCTTCGGCAACCACGCCCAGCGCGGCTTGCCGGATGTCCCTATTGGCACATTCCAGCGACGATCTGCTGGCACTCGGTGCCCTGCGGTGTCCATGAAAGTGCGCGGCTTGACTGGACCCACATCCCATTTGTGAACGGGATCTGATTGCCGTAGGGTTGCGGCCAGGTCGCGTCTCCGTTCCCGTCATCCCCCGCGGGGCTCCAGTCGAGGTAGTGGCCGGTTGCGTAGGCGTCGATGGCGGAGACGGTGGGATCGCAGGACGCGTTTGTGAAGCTGCTGTCCGCGGAGCACGCCCGGTTCTCAGCCTCGATCTGATTGAACATGGAGTCGGTCATCAGACCCGGGTTCGGCCACGTGGGCGCCACCAGGTTCCATCCGTGGTTGAACGTGATGGACGCTGGAGAGGTGTAGGGTGCGCCGGAAGGGGTCCACGTCACAGGACTGCCGGAGCTGGTCCCTACTGACGTTAGGACGAAGAGGCCGTCGGTTCGATTGAGCGGTTGGTCCGCGCTCACGCCCGGAATCGCGATGCTCCAGGCTCCGTTATGGAAGGTAGCGACCTCTTGCACCGAGCCGGCCGGCAGCTGACCAGGTCGGGTCATGTCGGATACGAGGCCGTTGACGGAGCTGGCGCCTGAGGCCGGATCCGCGATGAGGTTCCAGCCCTTCTCGATGGTTACGGCATCGGAGACGCCGCCATAGGGACCGGCCGCGACGGTGGGATCACCCAGGGAGCAGCCGTTTGCCCAGTTGCTGTACTCCAGCTGCACGATGTAGCGATCGCCATTGCGAAGGGTGATGTTGGCGCCATCGGTCGGGTTGTAGTTCCCGTAGATATAGGCGCACTTGTCGCCGATCTCGCCGGCGGCCGCATCGTACCAGCCGAGGGGTGGTCCCAATCCACCACCGAGAGCGTTGTCGCTGCCGATCATGGCGTCGCTGACCGTCTCGAACTGTTCGTGGGATGTTATGGCCACCTCAGCATCGGCAACGTAGTCCGTGAGTGTTTGCTGTTGACCGTTGACGGTCACGGTGTGCTTCGGTGCGGCCGAGGTGCCGATGGGAGCGAGATAGCACTGCCCGACCTGGGCCGTGCCGGCAAATCCACCGTCCGCCATGTTGGCGTAGAGGATGGGCGTGTTGTTGGGACCGTTGAAGTCGCCGTGGTAGGCGCAGTAGCCCGGCACGGGGCCCTGTACGCTGCATCCAGGCTTCGGCGAGTTCGGGGAAGGTGGGCCAAAACAGCTCGCGGCTTCGTATCCGGTGTACACGAAGTACTCGTTGCCGAGCCCCGGCTTCCAGCCGTTGGCCTTCATGGCCGCCAGCACCTCGTTCTGGACGTCCAGATCGTAGATCGGATTGGCCGCGGTCCCGCCCGGCACTGGTCCGGCGGTGGTGCTGGGGGTAGAGCTGTACCCACAGGTGTCGATGTATACCCCGCCGAAGGAGGGGTTGTTGTTCACGGCTCCCTTGCTCTCGTCGGCATACTGTGTGAGCAGGTTGTAGAAGGAGGTGCCCGGCAGATCCTTGAAGTACTGCTCGAGGATCTGCTCGTAGGTCGAGTCGGTGCCGGGTGTCACTCCCGGCGGCTCGTAGTTGTAGGTCTTTGTTGCCGGCGCCGCGCAGGGAATACCGCTGTCTCCGGTCCCACCAGGTCCGGGATGATCGCCGTTGTTGGTCGTTGTGTTGGTGGTGTTGGGCAGCCAGAAGATCAAGTAGTTCTTCACGGTGTGCACAACCGGGCCGCCGTAGTGGGCGAGGTTGGCGCTCACTCCCTGGGTCGGAAGCGGCGGAGCGTGAAGGTCGGGACAGTTGGAGCCGGTCTGACCGATGGCATAGTTCGGTCCGGCATTGCTCTGATCGGCCCGCTCAATGAGGCCGCCCACGCCCGGTGCACCCACCAGAGCCCAGCTGCTGGCGAACGTCGAGGCCAAGGGCGTAATGGGTGTCGGGAGGGGGCTCGATCCGGCGGGCGCCGTCTGCCAGGCGTTGAGCGGGGCGGTAATGGTGATGATGCCGTTCTTGAGGTCCACGCTGCTTGATTTGTTGGTCGCCTCGCCGTAGCCGCCGTAGAAGTCACCGCCGGTGGCGCTCTTCGTCACGGAGCCGTAGGTGAAGTCGAACGGCAGACCCGAAGAGGAGTCGACGTTTCCGGAGGTACCGGGGTAGTCCGCACCGAGGAAGTAGCGATTGGTCTGTCCGTTGACGGTTGAGGTGAAGACGACGTACCATTCGTCCTGACTTCCGGCCACCGCCGGGACAGAGGGGGTGCCGGCGGGACTCCCGTCGGTCAAGCTCTGTACGCGGATCTTGGCGGTTATCGTGGAGCCGTCCGTGTAGAGGCCGACTCCGCTGATGTCGAGGGAGTTGTACTGGTTGGTGGAGAGGTTCACCAGCACATGGGCGTCATTCGGCGAGGCGTCCTCAGCCAGCGTGCAGACCGGGGACGGAAGGGCCAGGGGATCGCTCGCGGAAGTCGCCGTCATGGATCGAACCGCCGGTGCAGCGTCGGGCGTCGCCCGCTTCGCGCCGGGGCCGTATGTCGAAGGAGACACCAGGGTCGTGTGGTTCCGCACCCAGGTGGTGGTTGGCATGAGGTGCACGCGGGTGTGCCGATAGGGAGCGCTCACGAACAGTTGTGTGGCCGCCCGCTTCTTGATGAACCGGTAGCCCTGCGGCCCCGCCGTAGCGGGGCCGTTGGTGGGCGTGCGCAGGGACGGACCGTTCGGGGAGGCCGCCTGCGCTGCCCCGGTCGGACTGAGCGATAGGGTCAGGGACGCGCTGAGGACGAGCACGCCTGCGGCAAGCAGGCCGCGGCCCGAGTGCGGTTTCATGGTTGACCTTTCTCGTTTCGGTGAGCTGGACATGTCAGTGGGCGCTCAGTGCCTTCGCGAATGCGTTGGGTGCCGAGGTGGCCGGCGCAGAGGCTCCGCCCGCGAGGCAGCGTGTGGGTGCGGGCACCACTTGAGACGTGCCGTTATAGGTGCTCTTCATGGATGAGATGTGAGCGGCATCCGTGGCGACGACATACCAGATGGTGTCGCCCTGCTTGGGCGAGACGTAGGCCCCGCTGCCGTTGGTAGCATCCCCGAAGGGCAGTGCATAGGCGCCGTTGGCATCGGTGATCGCGGCCAGGAAACCGGAAGAGCCGGAGGGCTGCTGCACGAAGATAACGGCGATGGAACCAGGCGCCACGGCGGCGCAGGAAGCATTCTTGACGATGCCGTAGGTCGCCAACGGTGGCGGAGGCACTGCCTGTGACGGGTAGGTATGGGCTCGATAGCAATTGCCGCCGTTGTCGTCGACAATGCCGTTGACGATCAGCTTATAGAAGTAGGTCGTGTTCGAGGCCAGGCCGCCGGCGGTTGAGGCGAGGTGGACAAAGCCGTTGCTCGGCGTCTCGGCTGCGGTGGTGGTCGCGCCCGCGCAGCTGGTGCCGTACTCGATGCTGCTGCCGGTCGCCTTGGTGGTGGTTGTCCAGATTACCGAGAAGGCTTGGTCGCTGACGTTGGCGGCGTAGACATTCGCGTCGCCTGCCGGATTGGTGGCGGAAGCGGTATGGGGAAGCGACAGAGCCAGCGAGGCGGCGATGGCGGCGCTGACGCCCAAACCCAGGGCAGCTCGCCGGAGCAGGTGCGCAGAAAGCATGGTTGATCTCCTTGAACGAATATGGGGTCGCGATGGAGCGAGGATACGGCCGATCATTGGCACATGCCGTTGGCGATGGTGAGGCACTCGTTGCCCTGAGGCGTCCAGGCCAGCGACTTGGTCGACTGAACCCACATGCCGTTGGTGAAGGGAACCTGATTGCCGTAGGGCTGAGGCCAGGTCGGATTGCCGTTGGCATCGAGCCCCGCGGGCGACCAGTTGAGGTACTGTCCGCCGGACACATTGCCGCTGTGATCAAAGCTCGGGCCGTAGGCGTCGATGGCGCCCACAGTCGGAGTGCACAGTTCGTTTGCGAACTGGCTGTGCGAGCACGCGCCCGTCTCGGCCTGGATCTCGTTAAACATGGCATCCGTCATCACACCGGGATCGGGCCAGGTGGCGCCCACGAGGTTCCACCCGCGTCCGAAGTGGACGGTGACTGGAGTGGTGTAGGGCGTACCTGAGGGCGCGTAGGTCATGGCCGAACCCAGCTTGGTAAGCACGAACATGCCGTCGGTGCGGTTCAAGCCATGGTTGACGGTGACACCCGGGATCGAGATGCTCCACATTCCTTTCTTGAACGTGGCGACTTCCTGAACCGAGCCCGTCGGCAGCTGACCACTACGCGTCATGTCGGTCGTCAGGCTATTGGTCGACGTGATCCCGGCGGCCGGCAGGTCGATGAGGTTCCATCCCGGGAGCATCGTCACCGCATCGGAGATGCCGCCGAAGGGCGATGGCGCGACGCTCGAGTCACCCACGGAGCAGCCGTTGGCCCAGTTACTCCATTCGAGCTGCACGATGTAGCGGTCGCCGTTGGCGAGGGTGATGTTGGCCCCGTCCTTCGGGTTGTAGTTGCCGTAGAGATAGGCGCACTTGTCGCCGATCTCCCCACCCGCCGGGTCATACCAGCCGAGCGGCGGTGCGTATGTTGCAGCGGTTCCTATCATGGCATCGGTATCGGTCTCGAACTGTTCATGACTGGTGATGCTCACCTCAGCGTCGGCGATTGCATCGGTCAGCTGCTGGCCGTTCACGTTGTGGACGGGGTCGGTAGCGCCGATGGGCGATTGATAGCAGGTGAAGGCCGTTTGCAGGCCGCCGTCGGTCATGTTTGCGTAGAGAACCGGGTTCCCCGAATTGTCGATGAAATCCCCGTGATATGCACAGAACGAGGGCGGCGCTCCGGTGATGTCGCAACCCGGCGCGGGGTTGGAGATGTTGGGATTGAAGCAGGTGGCCACGCTGTACCCGAGATAGACGAAGTACTCGTTTCCGAGGCCCGGCTTCCAGCCGTTGGCCTGCATGGCCCGAAGGACCTCCTGCTGGATGTCGTAGTCGTACACGGGGTTCGCCGTCGTCCCGCCTACGGTCGATCCGTTGCCGGGGCTGGGCGTCGACGTGTAGCCACAATTGTCCGTCCACACGCCACCGAGGGCTTCGTTGTTGTTGATCGTCCCCGTGGTGTTGTCGGCGTACTGGGTCAGCAGGTTGTAGTAGGAAGTGCCGGGCAGGTCCTTGAAGTACTGCTCAAGGATGCCCTCATAGTTCTGGTCGCTGCCGGAGCCGGGCAGGGTGCCGGTCTGATCCTTCGGTGGCTCATAGAAGTAGCTGGGGCCGGCGTAGGTCCCGTTGGGGTTGGCTCCGTTGTTGGGGCAGTTGGTGGTGCCCGCCTTGGGATCCCAGAAGATCAGATAGTTGTGGATGGTGTGCACGATGGGACCGCCGAAGTGCCGCAGGTTCTTGGTCGTTCCCTGGGTCGGAACGGGCCCCGGCAGGGACGTCTTCGGCTGGCGGCAGGTTCCGTTGGCGCTGGAATCTCCGATGTCGTAGTCGAGCGGCGCCGGCAGGGCATCGGCCTGATAGAGCGGGCTTCCGACCTGGACGTCCGTCTCAAACGTCTCTGACGAGAGCGCTGTGCCGGTCGCGGGCGTACCGATATCGCTCAGTGGAATGCTGATGGTGACGATGCCGTTGTTGAGATCCATCGAGCCTGAGGCCGAGCCGGAAGGCACGTGAAGGGTTTCGACCACCTCGGTTTGGACCGTGCCGTAGGTATAGACGGTGGTGGTGGTGGGGTCGCCGCCCGCATATTGGGCACGAAGGTAATAGGTGGTGCCACCCAGGTCGAACTGAGCGAACCAGTTGTCGACCTGTCCGTTCGGCACCGCCGGATCTCCCCCGCTGCCGTCCTTCAGGCTGATGACTTTGATCTGGGCCTGAAGATTTCCACCCGTGGTGGAGAAGCCGACGGCCGAGATGTCGAGGGAGTCGAACTGACCATCGTTTACGCCGCCGGGCAGAACCGGCTTGGCATCGTTGGCGGAGCTGTCTGACCCCAGGACACATGTTGGCTGAGGAAGTGCAGAGTTCGCCGTGTCAAACGGGGCTGGGCTCAAGCTTCCGGATCCGTGGACCGGAAGCAGTCCGTTTCTTCCGTGCACCAGCTTGGAATGCTTGGCGAACCAGGTCGTGGACGGCAGGATGTGAATGAAGGTGTGTCGATAGCGCTCTCGAACGAGGAGCGGGTCATGTCCGTGTGTGGGAAGTGTGAGCCTGCGACTAACTGACGTGGCGGGAGCTGCAGCCGATGGCATCGACTGCCAGGCGTGCGAGCGGCTCGTCTTTGCGCTGACCTGAGAGCCGAGCGGTGCTACCACCACTGCTCCCAGCGCAAGGACTGCGGCGGGCAGCACCCTGAAGGGCTTCGGTATGTGCATCGTGTAGGTTTCCCCCTTGCTCGTGGAAAGTGTGACGGCAAATTGCGGGATCGCGCGGCGCAATCGAAACTCGCTTCCTCCGGCTCAACCTCCTCCATGGCCTCGTCGGGCGCACGGACCTGCGCGCCTCCTTCATCACCGTACGGGGTAGTGGGTAAAAGGCCGGTAAATGGAAGGTGAATATTCGGTAAAAACCGGGCGGCGCGTGTAGCCGAGAGGCTCCGACCGCTCTAGGGGCTGCGCGCCTCGGTGGCCCGGGCTAGGCGAGCCAGGTCTTGCCACGATCCTTGTCTGAGAAGACGCGTAATCTCGCGAGGTGGCGTCGACCGCTCCAATCGTGCGGCGGCCAGCTCGGCTTCGCAGTACTCCAGCCCCCGTAACGGTCCGGTGCGAATTGCCGACCATCGGGCGGGCGAGGCGAGGGTCGAGCGAGCGAGGAAGCTCCTTCCCCGCAGTCTGCATGGCAGGGCTCCGCCGACGCGGTTTGCCTCCTGCTCGGCGATGCCGTCATAGAGCCACGCGGGCCTGAACGTGCGGTCACCTGTATTCCGAGTCAGATTGTCGAGCAGCCACTCGGTATAGACGTGCGCGAGCACGTGGGGGAGCGGCCGTACCTGCGTCCCAACAACCAGCGAGTCGTGGAAGACGTTGGAAACCTCATCGTCTCCCGCCGCGGATCTCTCGCTTTCCATCTGAAGCAGAGCGCGACGAAATTCGCCAGGCCCCCGAAGGACGCGCAGGTGGGGAAGCGGCGCGCTCGCTCCGAAGTCCCGGTCGACACGCACTCGGACCCGCTCCAGGGTGCGTTTGATCTGGAGGCCGGTGGCGTCTCTCGGATGTTGCTTGGCCGCCCCAGCGGCATGAACCGTGAAGGCGCCCCCGATCATCAACCCCAGCACCAGCATTGCCTGCCCCCTCCCGACGGGTCGGCCGCCTCCTCGTCTCAGCAGAATGAATAGCCCGAAGGCCACCAGAACGACGACCGCCACTGCTGCGATGATGAGGGCTGCCGGAAACCGGGCAGAGTGCTTGTGAATGTGTCGGGGCGGCACCACTACCGACTTGTAGGCGAAGGTGACCTCACGGGGGAGCAGGTGGGTGTAACACCCGACCGAGCTGATGGTGAACTGCAGCAGGATCTGTGGACACAGCACTCGCCACCGCCCACCGATCAAACCCAGCATCCCGGTCGGGGTGTGGGGAGCCACGAGCGTGAACAGAACCCTCCCCGGGGAACGGGCGATCGGCCGGTTGGAGGGTTGCAGGGCGTAGCGAAACTCGTACACGTTGCCGTCCAACATGAAGGACTTAGGGAGCGAAGGGAATTTGTGCAAGGGGCGGATGGCGATATGGACGGACCGCTGTCCGCTGGGAAAGCCAAAGGCACCATGCCCAAAGCTGAGACCGGCCTGGATGTCTCGGGTGTAAACGCTCTGCTGACCGGATGCCGACAGGCGTACGCTTCCCGCCCCTGCTTGAGGAGGTTGATTGGTGGATCGGAGGAACTTCGGGGGTGTGACGTATCTGTATGGGGCCACGCCGATGCCGTCGGCCTGGACCGTTGCCAGGCTCATTAGGCCAAGAACCAGTGCCGCAGGAGCCGCGGCGCGTCTCACCGATACAGCGGAAGGGGGATGAAGCGTGGCCGGCCGGTGGCATACGCCTGAGGGGCCACAATGACCGCTCTACCCGGCTTCTGCCACTGCCACACGACGGAGGCCGCCCGCAGGTTCTGCCCGGCGTCGGGAGCGGAAGGCGGCGCGAATCGAACCCCAGCCCCGTTGATCTGGCTACCCCAGGGAAGGTTGATGCGGAGGGCCGCGACACGGATGGCCGGTGTGGTCAAGGACCGGGCTCGGGGCAGGATGTCGTGCAGGAGAACCCAGCCGCCGACAAAGCCGGCAACTGCCGGCCCCGTCATGTCCCCGGGCTCGAGATGGTGATAGAGCCGCACGACGACACGCCTCAAGCGCCGCGCCGCCGGCCGGAGCGCTCGTGTATTCACATGGATGTCGGGCTTGTCCGACGCAAATAGCCCGACCGCCTCTCGGCCGAGGGTGTCACCAAATGCAGGCATGCAAAAGGACGAGCTCGTTCCGATCATCGCTCCGACTCGCAGATGCTGACGGATCGTCTCGCGACGGAAGCGAATCGCGTCCTGAAGGTAGGCGGCCACCAGTACGACGTCGGGCCGGGAGCGTTTGAGCGCGCGAACCAGTCGGGGAAACCGCACGGTGGCAAGGTCATACCGCAAGTGGGACACGAGGTGCATACCAAGCCGCCTGGTCTCGGCGACCTGGGCAGCCGCCACCGAGGAGCCGTAGACGTCGCGGACATTTATCACGGCCACCCGGAGTCGTCTCACGGGGATTCTCAGCCTCTGCGCCACCACTCGGGCCGCGAAATCGGCGGCCGAGCGTCCCAACGTCTGACCCGTAGTCACGGTTCGGAAGACATCCGGCAACCCCGGGTCAGTCAGCATGGTGGCGACGGCGCCGGCCTCCAGATAGATGACATGGTGCGCCTGGGCTGCTTCACTGGCCGGGACACCGACGAGGCTCTCGGCCGATCCTACGATCGCCGTCACATGGTGATGGGCGAGGCCGGCCACGGCCGCCGGCGCGTCGTCGCGGACCGGGATGTTCTTCAGCATCAAGCGGACATGTCTGCCATGGATGCCGCCCTGTTGGTTGACGAGCCTGACCGCCGTGCGCAGACCATCATATTCCTGACGCGCGGGAGCGCCTCCATGAACCAGTGGATAGACTGCTCCAATGCGAATTGGCGGGACATGATGGGCCGCCGCAAGACCAAAGCTTGGGCCGGCGCCGCTGAGCAAGGCAAGGATCGTGATGGTCAGCGCCAGCTGGGGAAAACGAACCTTCAAAGGATCTTGGTCCAAGTCTTTCCCCCGTCGTTGGAACCGTATATCCGAAGGGGGAACGAATAGGCCGCGTACAGCCGCGATCCCGAGGTCGGATCCGACACGATGAGGTAGGGCTGGCCCGATTGGTTCGGCATGCTGCCCTTTACCATGCCCCGTGATTGGGAGACGCTATAGACGGAGGGAGCGGCGGAGCTGCCATAGGCGTAGAGGTGGTCGAGGTGATCGTACGCGGGAGCCAGGAGCGGTGTCGGCGGTCCCGGCCATCGAAGGCGCCAGTGCAGTCCGGCATCTGCGCTGCGCCAGATGCCGTTGGTACCTCCCGCGTAGGCCAGCCGGTCATCGATCGGACTGATGGCCAGTGAGAGCGGCTGGGAGGCACCCAACCGAACATTGGCCCAATGCGCTCCACCGTCCGCGGATCTCCAGATGCTCAGTGTGGTGGCGCTCGCAAACAGGACCGTGAATGGCCTGCCAGGCAGGAGCGCCAGACCATTGGGAGCCTGCTGTGCGAGGTGTCGGTTGATTCGCCGCCAGGTGAGCCCGGCGTTGGTTGACGCCCACACGCCGCCGTGGCCGGTTCCCGTCGGGCTGTCCGGTCGAGCGAAGGCAACGACCGTCTTTGCCAGGCCCGGATTGGAAGCGAGGGCAATGACGTCCAGGTCGGGAAGCGACGTGCGTCGCCAGGTGCGGCCGGCATTGGCGCTCCGCCAGAGCCCTTTTGGCGTGCCGGCGAAAGCATGGCCGGTCACCAGCCCCGTGCTGCAGGAGAGGATCGTGCGGCCCAGTCGAACCACGCAAAGCGGCATCAGGTGACTCAGCGGCGGTCCGTAGCCTCTCCAGGTCTTCCCCGTTCGCGACCTCCAGAGCCCCTGCTGATCACCGAGAAGCAGCGTCCCGTTCCGCTGAACAATCAGCGTGTGGACGTGGGAGTTCGGGCCGGTCGTCGGTCCTGCGGCCGAGCTGATGGTGCGAGACCAAGCATAGCTGGCCCCCGCGCTGACCAGGACGATCAACACCAGGACGGCGATCAGCACGGTTCGCTGCCGGGAGTTGGCGGGAGCCGGAGGGGGCGCCTTTTCGCCTCGTGTAGCCAAACGGCTCATTATATCGGGGTGCTTCTGCCGTGATCCGGGCCGCTAGCGGTGAACGATGACCACCCCAAGCATATTCTGGTGAACCATGCAGTGGTAGCGATAGATGCCGGGCCGAGTGAAGCGGTGGCTGTAGCGCTCACCATGCCGGAGGATGGCACTCCCGCCCCTCCAGCCGCCATAGTTGAAGTCAGGACTCACCGTATGATCGGAGTCGTCTCGGTCGATCCAAACGACCGACTCGCCGGCTTGGATCCGAAGGCGGGCGGGTGAGTAGAGCGAGTCCGGGTTGCCGAGTGGATTGCCCCGGATGGTAACTATCAGTCGATGTCCGTTCGTCTTTGGGGGCGGTGCCCCAGTGGACGAGCCGCATCCGCCGACTGAGGCGCCGATGAGGGCGAGCGCCACGATTGAGGGCAGGAATCTAGGCGCTCTCATGAAGCTGTCGCGCGAGCTCCCCGCGAAATGCGAAGCTCGTAAATGCCGTTCGGCGTTGCCGCGAAGAGTGCGTGGTCTCGGTCCGAGTATGCCAGGTTGAGGACAATCGTCAAGCCTTGCTCGGAGGGGAGCCCGGCTGAGAACGGCTTCCAGGTGGTCCCGTTGTTGGTCGAGTCAAAGACCCCGTAGCCCTGGGTGCCGACAAAGAGATCCCGCCGGTCCGGCACGACGGCCAGGCCGGCTCCGTGATCGTCCCGAGCGGGCATGCCCTGGCGGACCTGGCGCCATGAGATCCTCGACAACGGAGACCGCCAGACCGCATGGCCCATCGAGCCGGCGAATAATCGCCCACCCTTCACGAGCAGGGACATCACCCCCGCGCGCGGAAGACCGGCTCCCCACGGGCGCCAGTTGGAGCCGCCGTCGAAGCTCTGAAACACCGCTGCAGAAGGTCGGGGTCCACCCGCGACGGTGGCGGCGAAGACACGCGAATCGGATGCCCAGGCGAAGGCATCCGCGCCGCTGCCGGCCAGTACGAGGGTTCGTCGCCAGGAATGGCCGCCATCGTGGCTCCGGTAAATGCCATTACCCGCCGCAGCCAAGCACTGCGAGGGGCGGCCGGGCATCGCGGTCACGGCATACACTCCCATCGGTGTGAGCCGGCGCGAAAACCACCGGCGGCCGCCGTCGTGGCTTACGTGGACCGATCCATCCCCGTTGGCCGTGAGGAGGAAGCGGCCGCCCGCTCCCGAATAGACGCCCCATACCTCGCCGGTAGGGACCAGTGTTTTCCACCGGAGATCGCGTGTGCGGACGTAGAGGCCCCGTTCGGTGGCCGCATAGACCAGGCTGCTGCCGGGCGGGAAGACCACCTCGTGAACGAACCGTCCGGAGAGACCCACGAGCTGCCATTGGGGCCCGGTCGAATCACCGGCACCACCGCCGCAGGCTGTCAGGAAGAGGACCAAGCTGAAGCAGATTAAGGACGCAAGAGCCGGCTGACGTCGGGGGTGTACTTGCAGAGGGAGCGGTCTCATCAGCCGTCTCTACGATGACTGGTTGCGGTTTTGTTGCACGACGGCCGGGCCGACAGGCTGTTGCCCTGGAAACTGGACAAGTCCGCGGGTCTAATGTCATGCTCGAAGGGCACCCTAAAAGGACCAAAGGAGGCTGACTGGGCGATGCCGACCGATCTTTCGCTCATCCTCATCGGCCTGGGCATCGGCTTTCTAGTGGGGCTGACCGGCGTGGGTGGTGGCTCCCTCATGACCCCGATACTCGTCCTCGTGATGGGTGTTCCCACGGCGATTGCGGTCGGTACCGACCTGGTGTACTCTGCCGTTACGCGCTCTCTTGGCGCCATCGTCCATTTCCGTCTGGGCACTGTCAAGATGGACGCGGTCCGCTGGCTATCCACGGGCAGCGTCCCCTCGGCGTTGGTAACCACGGTCATCGTGGGCTACTTCCTCAAATCCGCCAAGCATTTCACTCAGGGTCTAATCACCGATGCTTTGGCGGCGGTACTCATTTTTGTGGCCGTGAGCTTGCTCTTCAAGCCGGTCATTGAATCTCGGTTCAAGCTTGCCTCCATCAGCAATCGGAGGGGATTCGCGATCGGTATCGGAGTGCTGGTGGGGGCGTTGGTGGCCCTGACCTCGGTCGGTGGCGGCTCGCTGACCATCATTGCGCTCGTCGTGCTCTTCAATACCGCCTCGACTAGTGAGTTGATCGGCACAGACGTCTTCCACGCCGCCATTCTCAGCATCGTCGCGGCTGCCGCCCACATCTTCATTGCCACGGTAGATTTCCACATCGCCATACTGCTGCTCATCGGCTCGCTGCCGGGTGTCGCGATCGGCAGCCGGATGACGGTGCACGTGCCAGACCTTCTGCTGCGACTTGGCCTCGCGGGGACACTCGGTTTCGTGGGCATCCGGCTCCTCGCCTTCGCATAGAGGCGCCAGCCGCGCGGCGTAGCTGTCCAGAAAAGGCGGCCAGAGGCTTAGGCCGAGACCCGTTTGCGCTCCGCGTCGGGAATGAACTTCAGCCACGCCGGATCGTGGGTCGACTGCAGGTGTTGATGCACCCAGTAGTACCGACTGACCCGAGGTTGGGCCGGCCGGACGTTCAGGTGCATGCGCGCCTCGTCCGGAAGCCGTCCTCCCTTCCGGTGATTGCAGGCCTTGCAGGCGCTCACCAGGTTTTCCCACCGGTGTTGACCACCGCGATGGCGAGGGACGACGTGGTCAAGCGTGAGGTCGTGCGTCTTGGTGCCGCAGTACTGACAGGTGAAGTTGTCCCGCATGAAGATCTCCTTGCGGGTCAGCTTCGCCATGGGATGGGCACGCTTGATCAAGTACAGCAGGCGGATGACCGACGGACACTGATACGACCGCGTGGAGGTGTGGAGCGTGTGGCCGTTGGATTCGACCACCTCCGCCTTGCCGCAGAACACGAGAACAAAAGCCCGATGAACGTGGCACACGTTCAGGGGCTCGTAGTTCTGGTTGAGTACAAGGACGCGGGCTGACATGCCGCCAACTTTAGAGAAAACGCCGAGCGGCAGGAGCCGCCGACATTGGCTCATTGTAGCAACGTGATGTGCCTGGGTTCTTGACAATTGGCTTGTTTTCGGCTCACGTCGGAGGGATATCGCGCGGCAAGACGCCCGGGTCGTCGACACTCCCGCAGGCTCCGGATCGGTAGATACATGCTGAACCGTTTGCCCGTTGCGCCCAGCGGCGGTCAACCAGTTCTGCATGGATCACGGGGCGGCGTTTCGTTCAGATCGAAGCTGCCGCTTGCCACGCGTTCGTTGATATGTTCCGCCTTCCACCTAGACGGGCAGGCCGGCGAAGACCTGGAGCTGTGGGGTAGCGAGCTGTGATCTGTTCCCGCGAGCTTCCCTTAGAGAGGCCAGGCGGCGCCCACACGGTATTCGCAACCGACGAGGAACGCTGCTTAGCTGGCCCCCATCGGGACTAGAAGGAAAGCAGGCCCGGAGCGCGCGGAAAGGGGATGACATCCCGGATGTTGGCCATGCCGGTGATGAACTGTACGGTGCGCTCGAGCCCGAGGCCGAAGCCGGCATGCGGAACGGTGCCGTACCGGCGGAGGTCCAGATACCACCAGTAGGCCTCGGGGTCCATGCCCCGAGCCGCCATCTGCTCGCGCAGACGATCGTAGCGCTCTTCGCGTTGGCTGCCTCCGATGATTTCCCCGATGCGGGGCACCAGGACATCCATGGCGGCCACCGTCTTGCCATCGTCGTTCACCCGCATGTAGAACGCCTTGTTCTCGCGGGGATAGTTGGTCACTATGACCGGCTTGCGGAATGTCTGTTCCGTCAGATACCGCTCGTGCTCCGACTGGAGGTCCATGCCCCAGGAAACGGGAAACTGGAAGTTGGCCTCCACTGCCTTCTCCAGAATCTCGACCGCTTCCGTATAGCTGATGCGGACGAACCGGCTGCCGACGATCGACTCGAGCGTTTCAATGGCCGTCGAGTCGATGCGGTCATTGAAGAACCGCATGTCTTCGGGACAGCGGTCAAGCACGGAGGCGAATATGCATTTGATAAAGTCTTCGGCAATGTCCTGGAGCCGATCGAGGTCGCACCACGCGATCTCGGGCTCAATCATCCAGAACTCAGAGAGGTGGCGGAAGGTGTTTGAGTTCTCGGCTCGGAAGGTGGGGGCGAAAGTGTAGACACCCCCGACCGCCGTGGCCATGATTTCGGCCTCCAGCTGCCCGCTCACGGCGAGATAGGCTCGATCTTCAAAGAGGTCTCGCCCGTAATCGACATGACCGTCCCGTCGAGGAGGATTCTCGAGGTCAAGGGCGGTGACTTGGAACATCTCCCCCGCCCCTTCGGCGTCGATGGCGGTGATGATCGGCGAATGAACGTAAAGGTAGCCACGAGTCTGGAAGTATTCGTGGATGCACCGGGACACCTCGTTGCGTACCCGCGCCACGGCGCCGAAGGTGTTGGTGCGGGCGCGGAGATGGGCGATGGTGCGTAGGTACTCGAAGCTGTGTCGCTTCTTCTGGAGTGGGTAATCATCGGGACTGTCGCCCACGACCCGGATGTCTGCCGCCCGAAGCTCCATCGCCTGTCCTGCGGCGGGCGAGCTCACGATCTCGCCCCTCACCTCTACACTGGCGCCGGTGCCGAGCTTGCTGATTGCCTCGTAGTTGGGCAGAGCCTGCTCCGCCACCACCTGCAGGTTTGCGAGGCTCGAGCCGTCGTTTACCTCCACGAAGGTCAGGCCCGCCTTTGACGTACGACGGGTTCGAACCCAGCCCTGAACCTGAACACAAGATCCCGGCTCTTCGGCGGCCAGGATGTCTCGGACCCGGACGATTGATGGCTGATCCGTCATGATTCCCCGTTTTGACCAGGCGCGAATGTGTTCAATTATCGTCGTGTTGTGCGACTGGCTCGCTCAGGCGAGAAGCGCCGCCGACTCGGGACCAAGCCGAATGGTGGTCCGCGAGGGAGCGGCTTCGATGGACACCTCACCCGTCGCGATCAGGCAGTTGCCGTCCAGGAGTCCGTCCAGCTCCACGGAGGCAGCTGAGGCTCCGAGGTGGAAGGCAGCGACGACCGGAGCCTCGCCATCCGCCGTTCGCCGGAAGAGGTAGGTGCCGTGCTGCGAGTCGAGGTGTAGGGTCGTCCGCCCACCCTCGCGCAGGGCGCGCCGCTCCCGGCGGAGGCGGATCAGCGCGCGATAAAACTGCCGAAGCTCTTCGTCGCATTCGTCTCGATCCCACGGCATGTCTCCTCGGACCTGAGCATCACCGCCATGATCTCGGTTCGACGCGGGATGCTCCTGCCGAAGCCCGATCTCGGTCCCGTAGTACACGATGGGCGTCGGCAACAGGGCGAATTGGCAGAGCGCCGCCATCCTCAGGCGGCCCGGGCGATTACCCGACAGGAAGAGGAAACGGTCCATGTCGTGGTTGTCCAGGAAGCTGAGTCGGAAGGGACCGGCTTCCATGTAGCGATCGTAGGCATTGAGGAAGTTATCAAGGTGCTGCACCGTCCAGGTGTTCATGGCGAAGGTGGATCGGAGCGCGCGGGCCAGGGGAAAGTCAAGGATGGCGTCCAGGCGGTTGCGGAAACGCCGGAGGGCATCGGGCGTGTCCGTAGCCTCGCCGACGGTAAAGCTCTCGGGATCGGCAGCCTTGAGCGCCGCTCGGAACGCGACCCAGAAGTCCATGCTCGGCCCGATGGCGTGGTCGAGACGGAAGCCGTCGATGCCGTAGTCTCGAATCCAATGCACGGCGGCCTCGATGAGGTGTCTCCGCGCACCTGGATCATCCGTATTCAGTGAGGGCAGGTGAGGCGCCAGGTCGAGGAACGTCCGGTACTTGGCTGGCCAATCATAGAACGTGAACCAGGATCGTTCAGAGGCATTGCGGTCAGCCTGGGCGCGGAGGAACGCGGGGTGGTGCCAGGAGCAGTGGCTGGGTACGAAGTCCATGAGAAACCGCAGACCGCGCGCTTTCCCGCCCGAGGTGAGTCTGCGCAACGCCTCTGATCCGCCCAGCCGCCCGTCGACGGCAAAGTAATCGAGCCCGTCGTAGCGGTGATAGGTCTCGGCGGGATGGAGCGGTGACAGCCAGAGACAGGTGACGCCCAGATCCTCGAGATACTCAAGGCTGCGAGTGACACCGTCGATCGCTCCTCCATGAATACCCTTGAAGCCGGAGTCTTCGAACTGGCGGCCCTCGGAAGGGCGGAAGCGATCCAGGAAGATCTGATAGACGACGCCATCACGGATCCAGGCAGGCGCAGGCAGAGATTCCTCGACTCGATAGGCGAAGGTGGAAATCCCCTCCTCCCATCCGAAGCGAAACCAAAAGCCCTGTCCGTCCTGTGCCCACAGATCCGGCTCGCCCGACGCCTCTTCGGCCCAGCCGGCAATTCGGTATCGAACCACTTCGCCCTCAGAACGGGCAGGTAGATCCGCCGTCCAAACAAACAGATATCCTGACAGCACGTTCCACTGGACGTCCGCGATGGCCATGTCGACGCAGGGCGACTCTAGGGACGGCTCGCCGCCGTCGAATGTATAGAAGATTCGAGCGTGACGTACCCCAACCTCTTCGCCGGATGTTGCCTTTACCGTGACCGTTTGACCAGGCCTGGGTGCGAGGGGCCGAATCACATTGTCATGGCGGAACTGCGAGCGCCTGGCGACTGAACGCTGGAGAACGAGCGGCAAGGGGAGGTCCCCGGGAGCTGTGGCCGCCTCTTGCCCCAAGATGTCGGCCAGCGTACTATCCATTCGGCCTCCCGTCATTTCGCCCCATCACGCGATTCTGGCTTTCTCTTGGGCAACGGCGGACGCTCTCAGAGCGCGTATCGCAACCAGTCTATCGGCTCGCAGATTCGAATAGGAGTCGTCCTCAGTCGCACTGTCCGTCGGCTCACGGGGCAACTGTGGGAGAAGGAACTTGGGCGTATAATGCCAGGCAGCATCCCTAGGAGTTGAAATGCCGGGTCTTTTTGGCCATTGGTGGGAGCTTCTCATCATCCTGGCAATCGTGGTGCTCATTTTCGGGCCCGGAAAGCTGGGCGATGTCGGTGGGGCGCTTGGAAAGTCCATCCGGGAATTCCGCAAGTCGGCCAGTTCCGAGGATGATGCCGACACCACCTCGACTACCACCTCAAGCACGGACGTATAGCAGGGGAAGAGCCCTCCACCGGTCGCGCCGCCTCGAAGTTGGAAGAGCTGCGAGGATGGGATCCGTGGGTCAAACGGCTGGAGGGCTGGCGACAAACGCCCGACCGCGCAGTCGCGGATGCACCCCAGGCTGCGACGCTCATCGATGCCGCCGGCATCGCCACCGTCTATCCGGCCTCCAGCGAGATTGCGAATCTCTTCCACGCCCACGTCGGCAACCCCGATGCCAAGACGGATTCGAAGTGGGACAGTCCCTCGGGACGCGTCTATAGCTGGCGTTGGGAGCTGGGTCGCATGGGGGCCGCTTTCTACGGCAGTGTTGTCCGGAAGCGGCCCACCTTTGTGAGCTGGCCGCTGTTACCCGCCGTGCTGCGGCTGGTTGCCGATCTGCGCACTCCTGACGAGCTGTACGACTTCGGCGTCATCTCGGCGGACGCCTACCGGATCGCTCGGGTACTGGACGACGCGAAAGACCCGGTGGGAACGTCCGATCTTCGTAAGGCGGCCGGCTTTCCCATGGGCCGGGAGCGGAGCGCGGCCTATCATCACGCTCTCGCAGAGCTGGATACGAGGTTGCTGATTACAAACGAGTTTTCTTCGGAAGAGGGTATCAAGCACCACGGGATCATGTTTTCCCGACATCCCGATGCCGTCCGTTCAGCCGAGGGACTGAGCATGGATGAGGCGGCTAGGATCTTCCTGGAAGCCTATCTGCCCACGGCGGCCTATGTCGTTCCTTCGATCCTGGCGCGCCATCTGCGGGCGCCTGGCGCAGTGATCGGCCAGGCCGTTCGAGCGCTCGAGAGCGAGCGGCGGCTGGAACCCTCGCAGCTGCCGGGGGGCGGCAGCTGTTCCGTCGTCGGCCACGCGAAGGCCTGACAGGCCTGGAAGGCTGCACCGGACATGGTGGTTGTGACTTAGAACTGCATCCGCGCGTCCCAAATTGGGCAAAGTGCCGCCATTCGACTAGAATTGGCGGTATCAGTACCGTGTTGCGCTGAGGAGAGTTTGTGGCAAGCCTACTGTGCGTAGGCGTGGGCCACGTCGGTCTTCCCCTGTCATTGAAGCTGTGGCAGGCCGGGCATGACGTCGCCCTCGTCGACATCGACATAAGTAAGATCGAATCGCTGAGGCAGGGTGTGATGCCCTTCCTCGAGGACGGAAGCGACGAGCTGCTGGCCCTCGCGGCCGGGAGCGAGCGGTTCCGTCCGCTCACCTATGGGGACGAACGATTCCCCGACCAGGTGGCCCAAGCCGAGTACGTCGTCATGACGCTCGGTACGCCTCTGGGAACCGATTACACGTTTCGGTACGATCAGTATTTCGACGTTCTGGAGCGCATGGTCCCGCATCTTTCGGAGGGCGTCACGCTCATCGTTCGAAGCACTGTTGCGCCCCATTTCACGCACAACGTGGTCACCTCCCGCATTGCCGCGCAGAGAGACTGGGTGCCGGGTGTCGACTTCCATGTCTCCTTCTGTCCGGAGCGCCTCGTCCAGGGGGAGGCGATGCGCGGCATCGAAGAGCTGCCGGAAATCATCGGCGCCGACGACCGTGAGACGGCGCGCAAGGCCGAGCGGCTCTTCCGGTCATTGGGCGCCGAGAAGCGCATTCATCACGTATCGACCGTCGAGGCAGAGCTGGCAAAGCTGTTCTTGAACACGTTCCGCTACACGCTCTTTGGTCTCGCCAACGAGTTTGCCATCATCGCGGAGCAACATGATGCGGACATCTTCCGAGTGCTCGAGGCGGCCAACGGCGGCTATCCTCGCGGTGGCATTCCCCGGCCCGGCCCCAGCCGCGGCCCCTGTCTCGGAAAGGACACCGCCACACTTGCCTTCAGCTCCAGCGCCAGTATGATTGCGCACGCCGCCATCAAGACCAACGAGAACATCGTCCTGCACGTCGCCCACGAGCTTCGGGCGGCGCTCGGGTCCCTGGCCAGGCGAAAGGTCACGGTGTTTGGGCTGGCGTTCAAGGCGGACACCGACGACGTCCGCGACAACCTCACCCTTCCTCTGGTCAACGTGCTCGACCGTGAAGGTGCGGTGACCGGGCTCTATGATCCGCTGGTGGCCGGCCATGACAACTCCGAGGTCGTGCGGGGCAGTGACGCGGTCGTGGTCATGACCCCACACTCGGCCTTCCGTTCCCTTGGTGAGAACGACCTGGTGGGGCTGTGCGGAAGGGACCGTCGAGAGGTATATGTCTTCGACCTTTGGAACATCTGGCCATGGGCCGATCGAATCTTTGGAAGGGGCTCGGAAGAGGAACATGAGGATATTGGTAACGGGCGTGTGCGGCTCGCTGATGCGCGAGGTCACGCCGCGCCTGCTCGAACAGGGTCATGAGGTCCGTGGCGTCGACAACTACATGCGGTATGGCCAGGAGCCACCGCCTGACGGAATCGAGTTCCTAGAGGGCGACCTCACCGATCTCGATACCGTCCGCCGGTCGCTAAAGGGCGTCGACGGAGTTATCCAAGCCGCCGCTCAGATCTATGGGGTTGCCGGATTCCACCGCTACCCGGCCGACATCCTCCAGAAGGACACCATGCTCCACGGCCTCATCCTCCGGGAGGCCCTTGCGGCCGGCGTGCGTCGTGTGGCATTTATCTCCTCGTCCATGGTCTACGAGCGCCAGGCCGACGTGGCCCGCGAGGAAGACGTGCCGAACATGCTCGTTCCTCTGACCGATTACGGGCTCTCCAAGCTGATGGGGGAGCGTCTCTCGCAGGCGTTTGGCACGCAGTACGGGCTCGAGTACACCATCTGGCGACCATTCAATATCATTGGCCTGCACGAGCGTGCCGAGGGCTATGAGCCTGGCGTATGCCATGTCTTTGCGGACTTCATTCAGCGCATCGTGCACGAGCACCAGAATCCGATGCTCATCATCGGCAGCGGCGAGCAGGTGCGGTGCTTCACGTGGATCGGCGATGTCGCCGGCGCAATTGCACGCTGGTCGTTCGATCCGGCGACGGCCAATGCCGACTTCAACCTCGGCAATCGAGAGCCGGTGACCATGATGGATCTCGGCCATCGCATCTACCGGCTGTACCACGAGCTGATCGGTCGTACGCCGGAACAGGACCTCCGCTTCACGCACGCTCCGACGTTCGCGGACGACGTTCAGGTCCGCATTCCGGCCGTCGATAAAGCGCGTGAGCAGCTCGGCTGGGAGGCTCAGGTCAAGCTGGACGAGATGTTGCGCCGGTGCCTCGCACACGAGCTGGAGGAAGCATCAGCCGGCGCTGCAGCCGGAAGCCGCTGAAGTCACCGTCGAGCCATCGAGCTGTGACGGCACTCCCGTCGCCTCCCGTACGTCCGTGTGAGCTGGTCGTCGCTTCAGACCGCCAGTTGGCAGCAAGGTCATGACGGTGACCGAGCCACGTGATGAGCTGGTTTTTGGCGGCGAGGCGGCGGGATCCGTCGCCCTCCCGCTGGCATCAATCCAGTCAGAAACCGTGCAGGCCGGCAGAGTCAAACTGGATGTCCCGCTCGAGAGCCTTGGTGATTCATGGGGTATCCTGCGCGCGGTGTGGGACCGGGTGGCCGAAGGCGGAATCCTGACCGTTGTGTATGGTCACGGCGGCTCCTTCCGGCTGTCGAAGTTTGATGTCGACAACCTGCTCCGACTGGCCGGATTCGACCCGGCCGCTCGGTCTCGCTTTCAAGATGGCGGTCAGACGACAGCACGGAAGGTAGAGCGGGTGGCTGCGCCGCTATCATGCACGGTCGTGGTTCCGTGCCGGAACGAGGTCGATAACGTGGGCGTGCTGGTCGACCGGGTACCGGCCTTGGGAACCTCGACGGAGATCCTCTTCGTCGATGGCGACTCGACCGACGGCACTCCGGAGCGCATTCTCGAGCTCATCCGCCGTCGGCCCGATGGCCAGCTGAAGCTCATTCGTCAGTCGGGCAACACCGGCAAGGGCGGGGCGACGTTCCAAGGATTACGCGCCGCTACCGGGGATGTGGTCATGATCCTGGACGCCGACATGACGGTCCGGCCCGAAGACCTCCCGCGCTTCTATCTGGCTCTCGCGGAGGGGGTGGCCGATTTCGCCAACGGAACCCGGCTCATCTATCCCATGGACGCCGGGGCGATGCCAGGCCTAAATAACGTGGGAAACCGCGCCTTCAGCCATTACCTTTCCTGGCTCCTCGGGCAGCGGATCACCGATACGTTGTGTGGGACCAAGGCCGTGTTCAAACGTGACGTGCCCAAGCTGCTGGATGCCCGCCCCCAGTTTGGCGGGCACGATCCATGGGGTGATTTCGATCTGCTCATGGGTGCCGGTCTCCTGGACCTTCGCGTCATCGACGTTCCGATTCGCTATGTGGCCCGCGAAGCCGGCGAGTCCAAGATGCGGCCTTGGAGTCACGGGATGGCCCTGGCACAAACCTGCGCGGTGGGCGCCCTCCGCCTGAAGCTGGGAGGTCGCGGCAGGGGCCGGGCAGGCTGACGTGTCAAGGCTGAAGGACCCGCGCCTGCTACAGGCGGTGGCGATGGTAGCGATTGTTGCGGTTGCCGCCGTCCTCCGCTTTGCCGATCTCTCGCATCGGGGCCTTGTCTACTGGGACGAGGCGAAGTTCTCGCTGGAAGGCGAGCGTCTGCATGCCTATCTGCAGTCGTGGGCCGGCAGCTCCACACCGCTCCAGATCGGCAAGACGATCGGGACCGCCAAACCCACTCACGCTCTCTTGATCGCTCTTGCCTTCGTTATCTTTGGTCTTCACGACTACGCTCCGCTGTTTCTGAACGCATTCGCCAGCGTGGTTGAAGTGATCCTCGTCTATGTGCTGGCCCGCAAGCTCTTCGGCCCCTGGGCCGCGTGCATCGCGGCGTTGTTCTTCGCCGTAGCCGAGTACGAGATCATCTACGCTCGGTCGGCGCTTTCAGAGAGTGACGCGGGAGCGCTCTTCCTGGCTGCCGTCTTGCTTTGGACCATTGATTGGGAGCGGATGCCCTCGGTGCTTCCCGCCGTGCGCGGATTCCCCTCGCGCATGGTGCTCTTCGCGGCTCTCCTGGCCGGCACTGCCTTCACGGCCAACTACCGCATCGTGGTCTACATCATTGCCCTCGTGGCGTTCGACGTCGTGTGGACCTGGAACGAGCATGGCGGGCGAGTGGTGCTCGGCCGGCTGGTGTCGTGGGTCGGAGGGGCGGCCACGGTGCCGGTGCTCTGGCAGATTGTGGACGTGATCGCCCGCGGTGGCGGAGTGGTGCTGTTTCGGAGCGAGGTCAACGTGCTCGTCAAATCCGGCGGCCACGTTATCTTCAAGAACGTCAGGAAGGGTGGAGCAGAGTGGTATCTGCAGCAGGCGCTATTTCAGCTGCATGGTGGGAAGCAATCCGTCTTTCATTTCAATCCGCTCATTTATCTGCAGTGGTTCGTCCTGCGTGAGGGCTGGGCCATTGCCGCGCTCGTGGTCCTCGGTCTTGTTATCACCATATGGACCTGGCTCTTCCCCTGGGCCGCGATGAGCGCGCTGGTGTTTATCCCGTACGCCATCTACGTATTCGCGCCCTTTATCGTGCCTCGCAACCTCGATGCCGCCGTGCCCTTTGCCATGATCCTGGCGGCGGCCGCCCTGGTGATGGCAGCCGAGCGGATTCACCGGGACGTCCTGCGCCGCACCGTGGTGGTGGTGCTGGCATTGGTGATCGCGGGTGCCGGCGCGACCTTGTCCTGGCGCTTGGTGGGGGAACGCTCGGGTTTCGCTCAGGCGACAACCCTGCTTGAGTCGCGCCATGTGAGCCGCATGCTGGCGTCCAACGAGGTCATGCTGTTTTATTTCCCGGGCAAACCGACAGGCGTCAGTTGCACGACTGATCCTACGCCGGGCTCCCTATCCCAGCTTGCGGCCGACGTGGCGGCCGGCTACCGATATGCGGTCCTGGATCATGCCAGCACCGCGCCGACCCGGTACATTGTCCGCAATGCTCGGTTGATCGGACACTATCGGGCCACCGGGCCTATCTCCATCGGCGAGAACCCGATCGCTTCCGAGAATGGCGATTCACCCTCCTCCAGCCCGGTGGAGTACATCGACGTCTACGATCTATCGACGCTTACTCTGCCGTCTCCAGGACACAACAGGGCGGCCGTCTGCAATCGCAACGTGCCGATCTAGCGGTCCTCCTTCCACCCCACGCGGCGCAGGAGACCCTTGATACCGAGGGAGAACGAGTCGACCTCACGGTAGGCCGGTAGCCCTCGGAAGTCCTCTTGGCCTATGGAGAGCGTGACTCGCCGGTTCGTGATGCCGGCCACGTTGGCGGCCGGAACCTCAACAGGATAGTCGACCAGTGGTGTGCGCACGACCAATCCATGAAAGATGCCCGTTGGGCCGGTGCCCAGCACCTCCTGCACCTGACCCAGGGGTGAGTCGTCCGCACTGAGGACCTCCTCATCCTCGTAAATCGCGGTCCACGCCACCGGGCGCTCCTCCTCGTTCATGGCCGTCATCCGCTCTGCTCCAAGACGGCGATACCGGGAAGGGTCTTCCCTTCAAGGAACTCCAGAGTAGCGCCGCCGCCGGTTGAGACGTGCGACATGCTGTTGGTGAGCCCCATCTGGTCCAGGGCCGCCACCGAGTCGCCGCCGCCGACGATGGATTCGGCCTGCGATGCGGCCACGCAGCGGCCGATGGCGAGAGTCCCGGCCGCAAATGCCGGCTCCTCGAAAATGCCCATCGGCCCGTTCCAGAGCACCGTCCGGCTTGAATGAATGCGCTCACAGAAGCGCTCGAGCGAGGCTGAACCAGCGTCCACGATCGTCCAGTCCGGGGGGACCTGGTCGACCGCGACGGTGCGGCGCTGCCCTGCAGATGAGACATTCGGGGCGACGACCACGTCGACGGGCAAGAGTAGACGGTCGGCCGAGGCCCGGCCCAGGAGCTCCTTGGCCATTGGAATCAGATCTGCTTCGACGAGAGAGGAGCCGACCTCGTATCCCTTGGCGGCCAGAAACGTGTTCGCCATTCCGCCACCGATGATGAGAGCATCAACCCGGGTGAGCAGGTTCTCGATCAGCGCCATCTTGGTGGAGATCTTGGCCCCCCCGATGACCGCGATGAACGGTGGCTGCGCATGATGCAAGGCACCGCTGAGCGCCTCGATTTCGCGCTCCATGAGGAGGC
This sequence comes from Pseudomonadota bacterium, assembly GCA_021323865.1. Taxonomy (GTDB): domain Bacteria; phylum Chloroflexota; class UBA5177; order UBA5177; family JAJPKF01; genus JAJPKF01. The sequence goes on from JAJPKF010000020.1 coordinate 119,163, forward strand.
CAGCCGCGGCAGGGAGCAGGTGTGCGATGGCCTCCGTGGATGCGTGAGCGCGATGCGCCGCGCCAAAGGCGTCGTCCACGTAAAGGTCGGCCAGAGAGGCCAGACGGCCCGCGAAGGCCTGGTCGTTCGCCTCTTCCTCGGGATGGAACCGCAGGTTCTCGAGCATAATCAGCTGACCGGGCTGTAGCGAACGCGCCATGGCCTCGGTTTCCGATCCGACACAGTCCGGCGCCATCTCGACCGGCTGATGCAGCAGCTCCGAGAGGCGGTGAGCCACTGGGGCAAGGCTGAGTTCCTCTTTCCACGTGCCCTTGGGCCGGCCTAGGTGCGAAGCGATGATGACGGCCGCATGATGCGCCAGGAGATACTCAATGGTCGGGAGAGTGGCCCGGATGCGCGTATCGTCGGTGATGGCAGTTCCCCGCAACGGCACGTTGTAGTCAACGCGCAGAAACACCCGCTTTCTGCCGAGCGTGAGGTCTCTGAGGGTGCGGACCCGTCGGCCGGCGCCGGCTATGAGGCGGTTACCGCGGCGGCCGGCGCCTTCACCAGCATCATGTGGGCAAGGTCGGCAATCCGGCAGGCATAACCCCACTCGTTGTCGTACCAAGACACGACCTTGACCATGTCGTCGATGGCGATGGTCTCCAGGGCACTGAAGATCGAGGAGTGCGAGTCGCCCTTGAGATCCATGGAAACCAAGGGCTCCTCGGTGTACGCCAAGATCTCCTTGAGGTGCCCCGTGCCTGCCGCGTCCCGCATCGCCTCGTTGACCTCTGCCGCGGTTGCCGCGGTGTTGAGCTGGGCTGTGACGGCGACCACCGAGACCGTCGAGGCGGGCACACGAAAGGACATACCCGTGAACTTGCCCTTCAGCTCGGGAATGACCAGGCCCACCGCCTTGGCGGCGCCTGTGCTTGAAGGGACGATGTTCACGGCGCCCGATCTCGAATCCCGCAGGTCCTTTGCGGCGAGGTCGAGCAGCTGCTGAGAGTTCGTGTACGCGTGGATGGTCGTGAGCAGACCCTTTGCGATTCCGAAGCGGTCGTTGAGAATCTTGGCCACCGGGGCGAGGCCGTTGGTTGTACATGACGCATTTGAAACCACATGGTGCCGCTCGGCATCGTAGGCCTCGTCGTTAACGCCCAGAACCAAAGTGACGTCCTCATTCTTGGCGGGGGCCGAAATGATGACCTTGTTGACGGTATCGCCGAGATGGGCGGCCGCTTTGGTGGCATCCGTGAAGCGGCCGGTCGATTCAATTACCAGGTCGGCATCCACCATGCTCCACGTGATCTGGGCGGGGTCACGCTCGGCAAAGACGCGGATGGGGTGCCCATCGACGATGATGGCGTCTGCCGCCACGTCCACCTCACCTGGGTAGGGGCCGTAGTTGGAGTCGTACTTGAAGAGATAGGCGTTGGTGGCCGCATCGCCGATGTCGTTGATGGCCACCACCTCCAGCTCACCTGGATACCGTTTCAAGATGGTGCGCAGGGCGAGCCGCCCGATTCGTCCAAAGCCGTTGATCCCGATATGCTTCATGCTGTCCTCCAGTGGCTGGACCGATCCGCCGCCCGGCAAGTCTACGCCGATCCGCACAATTCTAGTTTTGGCGGGACGTCTTGGCGGTCGGGCGGTGAACTGATACCCGCATGCCAATGGGCTGTTTCTTAGACCTCTCGCGACTTGAGGCGGCAACAGCCGCAGTGATAAGCCTCTCCTCGTGCCGCTATCAGCGTTTGGTTGGGCGAGGCTTTTCATTCGTCACGTGGCCTGGCCGCGACATACGGCCGCGGACGGTGCGGCAAGGTCATTCCAGGGAACCACGCGATACGGTAGATCAGCGGCAGGCTGGGCCACTGGCCCGGGCCGTCTTCGGCCTGTGACCATTCGACGATTGCTGCAGGGGAGCTGCCGGACAAGCACGGCAGCTCCTTCGGCCAATGTTTCGAGGAGGAGTGATTGATGAGCAGGGCGCCGGTCCAGGAGTTGATGCGGCCTTGATGCAGCTCCCGGGAGCCATCGGCGAGGCGTTGAGGGCCGCCTTTGCGATGTTCTGGCAAGTGCTCTGGCCCCTAGCCCTGGGTTTCCTACTCTCCGCAGTCGTGGAGACATATGTTTCTAAGCGCGCGGTTTCCCGCCTGCTCGGTTCCGACTCGGCCGGCAGCTTGGTGATCGCCGCGGGTTTCGGCGCCGCCTCCTCTTCTTGCTCCTACGCCGCCACAGCCCTGGCCCGTTCGCTGTTCCGTCGGGGCGCCACGCTGCGCAACGCCATTATTTTCGAATTTGCATCCACGAATCTGGTGTTCGAGCTAGGGCTCGTGCTGCTGGCATTGCTCGGCTGGCAGTTTCTGGCAGGGGAGGTGAGCGGCGGTGTTCTCATGATCCTGCTCATTGCCCTGCTCTTCAGAGTGACGCTGCGGCCCTGGCTGGTCGAGGCGGCGCGGCGTCAATCGGAGAAGGGATTGAGTGGCCGAATGGAGGGCCACGCGGCCATGGATATGTCGGTGACCGAGGGGCCCATTCTTCGTCGGGTATTCTCGGGCCCGGCCCTGACCTCAGTCAGCCACTACTATTTCATGAACGTCTACAGCCTCTGGTTGGACCTTGCCGTGGGCCTTTTGGTGGCCGGTGCGCTGTCGGCGTGGGTCCCCGGCGGGGCCTGGTCGGCTCTGTTTCTGAGGGGCCATGGTCCGTGGACAGAGGTGTGGGGCGCGGTAATCGGACCTCTGGTGGCGATGGTGACCTTCGTGTGCTCGGTGGGCAACATTCCGCTGGCCGCCGTCCTATGGCGAGGCGGTATCTCCTTCAGCGGGGCCATTGCCTTCATCTTTGCGGATCTGCTCATCCTGCCCATCTTGGATATCTACCGGCGGTACTATTCCACACGTGTGGCCCTTTATCTGGCAGCTGTGTCGTACGTGGCCATGACGGTTGCAGGCTTGGCCGCCGGCGCCGCGTTCCGACTCATCGGGATTGTTCCGACGAGCCGGCATGTGGGCATACTTCAGTCCCAGCCCGTCTGGGACACCACTACGGCCCTCAATCTGGTCTTCTTAGCCCTCAGCGCGGTGCTGGCGGTTCGCTTTCTCCGGACTGGGGGCGTCCCCATGCTGCGGGCTATGGAGGCTATGCCCGGCGAGGACGCGACCCACTGCGGGGCCGTCTGAGCATGGGCTCGGGGTTCGTCGCAAAGGCTAGAGGCGGATGCGAAAGAACATCTGCTCGCCCCATTCGGAGGGTTGAGGGCCGGCCTCCCGGATGATTCGGGGGCCGTAGTGGCGCCGGATGCTGTCGGCGTAGCCGTTGGCGATGGCGGCGTGACGCTCGAGGAAGCGAAATCCTCGCTCCTTCAGCTCCCGCTCGACCATCTGCATCAGCAGTCCCACCAATGCTCGACCCCGAAGTTCCCGACGAATCACCGTGTCGACAATGTAGGCGGTCTCGCGTTCACGTCGGTTCGCGGCAATCCCGCCCATGCCTGCGGCCACGGTGAAACCACCGATCCGGTCGTCGTCACCGATTAGCAGACCGGCGGTGCTCGTCGGCTCAAGGAATGCCCATTTGAGATACTGCTTGCTAAAGGCTCCGCGGCCGAACCCCTCACGCTCGATCTCCATGATCTGGTGGGCGATCGACTGCCAAGGGCAAGCCTGTGGATCATAGATTCGAGCCACGTAGTGGCCGCCAGCTACGGCGCTTCCAGGCATTCCGCACATCGGGGCTTCAATCTGAAGCCAGCGTCGTGTCCCTCGGCGCTCTCCAGGGCTTGACCCAGGGCGTCTCGGGCCAGCCCTCGGCTGCGGCCATGAGCCGGATGGCGGTCGCCCCATCGATGGCTTCCCGAATGATGTCGGCGTGTCCGGCATGCCGGGCAGTCTCTTCGATCACATGCAGCAGGACCCATCGTACGGACCAGGCCTCGACGTCCTGGGGAAACCAAGGAACATCCTTGGGAACGGGAACCGGCCGCACGAGATCGGGTATGGCCGCGACATCGCGCTCCGTCAGGGCGGAGACCTGGTCGTAGTGCTCCAGCACGCTCGCAAGGTGCTCATCCGGTCCCAGACGGAAGCTCGCCGCGTAGTCGTCATACCCCTCCTCGGGGCTCATGGTGGGTTGACGCTGCATGACGAGGTCCATCCAGTTCGTCTCGACGCCGGCAACGTGCTTGATCAGGCCGCCGATGCTCAACGAGCTGATCGTGGGCGTCGCTCGGGCTTGCTCCTCGGTCAGCCCATAGGCCGCCAGCCGGATGAAGTACCGTTGCTGCCGAAGGTAGCCGATGAGCCCCTCCCGTTCGTCGGCCACCGGTGGAGTTAGACCAGGCATGGCGAAACCTTCCTCTCGTCTGTGATTGCCGCTGCGACTCCGCGAGGATCTCTCGCAGTATCGCCGACCGTTGCCGGTCTCGGATCCACCCGCGGATGTGAGGCGGACTGTCACGGAAAGAAAAGGATGCAAGTCAGCGCCCACCAGCATCGCGTGGATCGTTTGCTGGTTGACAGCCATCTGTTTCCATGTCGGTTGTTGGTCTGGACGCCGGCGATTCGACAAGGATTCCGACTTCGAAAGCGAGCTGCCGCGAATGATGCTGAAGAGGCCTGACCAGGGCACGTTGAGTGGTCGCAGCGCACGCCGGCCACGCCATTCAGAGCGCGTTCGCTTTTATTGGGCTCACCGGCATACAATGGGCGCATTCAATGACTTCGGCAACCCGGCAAGGAGGGTGACATGAACGGCCGAATCGCAAAGGCAGCTTTGACCGCGCTGACGATTGGAGGCCTGTCCGCAATCGGGCTGGCGGCCTCGGGAGGCACCGCCGCCGCCGCTTCCAAGACAATCTATGTCTCGCCGGTGGCGAAGTCCACGGCGAAGGGGACCTCCTGCCCCACCGCAAAATATTCGTTCATTCAACAGGCGGTTGCGGCAGCGCCCAAGGGCGGGACGGTCATCATCTGCGACGGCACCTATACCATGGCGAATCAGAACGTCAAGCCATTCACACCGATGGTGGTGATCGACAAATCGCTCACCTTTTTGGGGCAGTCGGCGACCATCGACGGCTCGGGCGGCACGCCCGGGACCGGGGCTCTCATAGACATCGCCATCACTGCCTCGCACGTGACCGTCTCGGGGTTCACCCTCACAGGAGCCGTGGACGAAGGGGTAGTCGCTCTCCCGGACGCGGCGCTCAAGTCGCCAGGTGAGTTTCCCGCCAAGCCCTCTTCTCCCCTGACACACATCACCATCACCGGCAACCTCGTCAACGGCGTCGATCGTGGCTTTGTCTCCCCAAACGGCTGCGTTCTCGCCTTCGAATACTTCGGAGACTGCGGCGGAGGAATCCACTTCAACGCCGTCGCCTACTCGACGATCTCCCACAATACCGTTACCGACAACGCCGAGGGCATACTCATCACGGACGACGCAGGACCGGCGGACCACAACACCATCTCCAACAATCAAACCATTAACAATCCCATCGAGTGCGGCATTGTTCTGCCCTCTCACAACTCGCGGGCCGCCTCGGTGAAGTTCAACCCCAACGGCACCTACACGATCACCCGCCTCAATCCCAAGAAGGCCGGGGTGTACGACAACCTGGTCGAGAACAACATCTCGCTCAACAACGGCACAGCGGGATTTCGAGGCAATACCGCGGGCAGCGGCTCGGGTTACCTTATTGCCGCCGCCGGGCCAGGCACCGCTTCATACAACAACGTCATCAAGAACAACATCGCCCACGGCAATGGTCTGGCCGGCGTGGTCATCCATGGCCACTATGTCGGTGGCGTCTATGTCGGCGGCAACAAGATCACCGGCAACACGCTCGGCCTCAATAACACCGGTGGAGATCAGCTGGATTCACCCTGGACTCCGATGGATACCGCCTCTACCGGCATTCTCATCGAGTCGGCCGGCCGGATCACCATGACGGTTTCCGGAAACCATATCTCCGACGACGGAATTGGCATTTGGCACAACAAGGCCGTCACACTCAAGGGAAGCAATACCTTCTCCAACACAGGGACGAAGGTCTACGCTCCCAGCGTGCCCTTCGGAAGCGCCTGGTGCGCGCCCGTGAATTTCTTCCCGCAGGTCTGCCCGCCGGCGAAGAACGGCACGGCGACCCTGTACGGCTTCGCGGTACCCAACGGATCGAAAACGACCTCTTACTTCCGGTACGGAACCAAGAAGAACGATCTGACCAAGAAGACGGCCGTCCAGAACGACGGCAAGGGCGTGAAGATCGTCGGTCAGACGGCGAACCTCAAGAACCTCAAAAGCAAAACCACCTACTACTTCGAGCTGGTGGTCAAGAACGCTCAGGGCACGACGACCGGGTCAGAGCTGAGCTTCACGACGACCTAGTGGAAGGGGCCTAGCGCGCCGTCACGGTGCGCTGGGCCCCTTGCCCTTTTGCAGTGTATGGCTCTCCCTCCGTCTGTCCGGAGACTACTAAGCGCCTTGGCTTGTCTATCATTAGCGTCCCGGATCCCGACAAGGTGGATAGTGAGAGAGGGAATCCGGAGCCGCCGGACAGCACGAGAGGCGAGAGAATGAGGATCCGCCGTCAGAGCGACTCGGGCCTCGGCTTCTGGCGACGGTGGGGATCCCGCTAACCGCTTGACGCGGAGAGGCGCAGGCAACACGGGCCTGACGGGCCGCTCGGCAAATGACTTGCTGCGGCTCCTGCGAGCTGGCGAGGCGTCGCCCGTCGAGGTCCTGGCTGGGTTCTTGGCACGCATCGCCGAAGTCAATCCGTCCATAAACGCCGTTGTCACCAGTCGGAAGGAGGCGGCGATGGCGGAGGCCAGGGTGGCTGAGGAGGCCTACGCGAGCGGCTCTGCCCGGCCCCTGGAAGGGCTGCCGTTCACGGTGAAGGACACCATCGAGACCGCGGGCGTCCGTACTACGGCGGGATCGACGCTCTTGTCGGATTACATCCCCGCCGTGGATGCCCCCGCCGTAGCGCGGCTCCGCGCGGCCGGGGCGATCCTGCTCGGGAAATCCAACGTGCCCGAATTCGCCATGCTCTATACGACGGACAACGATCTGTTCGGCAGGACGGGCAATCCTGCCGATCCCCGTCTCACGGCCGGAGGTTCGAGTGGAGGTGAGGCCGCCATCATCGCCGCGGGCGGCTCGCCGCTTGGCCTGGGAAGTGACATGGGTGGATCAATTCGGGTGCCGGCGGCGTTCTGCGGCGTCGCCGGGTTGCGGCCCACCCCAGGCCGCGTGCCCAACGCAGGCCACATTCCTGATCTTTCCTGGCCCTATGAGGATCTGACCGTCGTCGGACCCTTGGCTCCGACGGTCGATGATATCGGTCTGTGCATGACGGTGCTCGACGAAGGGTGGCGACAGGACGTGAACGTCGACGGACCTGTTGCGGTGTATGAGCTCGACGGAGTAGTTCCCGTTATGGAGGAGTCGCGGCATGCGGTTCGCGAGGCGGCTGTGGCGCTCGGGGAGCAGGTGTCGATCGAGCATGTCCGTCCACCGCACCTCGAAGAGCTCTATGGCCTTTGGGATGAGCTGTGGGTGAGCTCCGGAGGGGCGGCAGGTTTGCTCGACAAGTACCTGCAGAGCCGGTCGTCGCTCAGCCGTGGTCTGGTGCGCTTGATGGACGCTACCTCGACGATGAGAGACGCAGCGCGTCTGCGCCGGGCTTGGTCGGCAATCCAGCGCATCCGGGCCGATGTCGACCGATTCCTGGAGCGACATCCGTTAGTCCTCTGCCCGGTGGCAGCAGGGCCCGCCGGCGAACGCAGCGGGAGCTGGGACATCGATGGCACGGCGGTACGCGGCTCCGGCGGCTTCGGCTACAGCTTCGTCTGGAGCCTCATGTCGTGCCCGGCGATCGCCGTGCCCTGGAAGAGGGACGGTGGTCGTCCGCCCATAGCAGTCCAGGTGGTCGGCCGGCCGGGCCACGACGAAGAGGTCGTCGCCGCGGGCCAACTTCTCGAGCGTGTCCGGGGACCGCTGCATCTCGCGTCTCCGGGAGGCTGCTCGATATACTAAGCTGTCCAGCGGCACTCGGGGTCGCGACGGCTTCTTCCCGACCGCGACGGTGCGAGTGCTCTTGTTGTGGTTCCGTTCCGGCGTAGCTCAGTCGGTAGAGCGGGCGGCTGTTAACCGCTTGGTCGCAGGTTCGAGTCCTGCCGCCGGAGCCATCCCTTTTTGGCGCGAATTCGGCCCAGCTGGTCTGAAGGATTCGGCGACCATGCCGGCTCGTAGGCGACTTCTCCGGACTTGATGAATCGGCCTGGGATCGATACAGTGACTGCTGATGACCAATCCGAATGCGCCGTCGCCACCGGCTTCCCGTCTCAGAGCCTTCTGGCCTGTACTCGTGGGCTTGGCGCTGGCGGGAGGTGTGATCGGCGGTGTATTGGCAGCGGCGTTTACCCCTAAGACCTACCGCGCGACCATTGGCCTCCGAGTGAAGCTCAATCTCGGCGGTATCGCCACGAACTCCTCATACGACGCCAGCGGTGACTCCATCCGTCTCATGGAGATGCCACTACTCCGGCTGACACGCCGGCAGCTTCACGGGCCCGCGCGCGCCGACCCCGGGGCTCTCTTCCGTGTGTCCTGCACGCGAAACCGCTCGGATACTGTTGCCTGGTGCTCGACGACCAGCACCAATGGGAGGGCCGCCGCCGCAAGTCTTCGCCAGCTGGTGCGGACGTTCATTCCCCTCAACATCGACAGCCAGATCGGTGAGTTTGAAGCTTTGCTTCGCAATCTGAAGAACCAGTACGGGGAGCTGGGACGGTCAGATCGCCGACTCACAACGGCCGCCCAGCACGGCCGGCGAGGCGCTCAGGCCCGGAGGGAGCTGCGCGTGAACGAGGACGTACGCCGCCAGATCCTGGTCCACGAGGCCTCGGTTCGACGGCAGATTCGAGATGTCCAGGGCACCCTGCAAGTCGCCGGTTCACCGCGCGTCGTCGAGCAGTCGCGAACGTCGATACTGGCGCTGTGGGCCTTAGTGGGGCTCGCACTCGGCGCAGTCCTGGCCGGTGCCTTCATGGGATGGCGGACGCGGCCCCCTGGGGTCAGGACACGCATGGAAGCGGTCGCCGCACGGTAACCCTGGTCGGCAGTCGGCTCAGAAGGGCTGAAGCGTGACGGTCCTGGCCAGATACAGCGGATGTTTTGGCTGGCCTTGCTTCGTCCGCCCCAGGCAATGCGTGTCCGGTCGGTGGCGCAGCCGCTCCGTCAACCGGGCGGCATGGGGCCACCCGTTGTTACCCCACGCAGCGCACACCGGTCCGGGCTCGCTCAGCGCGCTCTCCAGGAAGGAGACGTTTCTAGCGTCGGCCGGTTCGCTCAGACCCCGAAGGCTCCGCGGCTCCGACGTTCGGAACGCGAAGAGATTTACCACCCGAATACCGGCGAATCCTGCATCGCGGGCAAAGCCGGCACAGCGGCGAATCGTCGGATCGTCTACGGTCTCATCGGCGGCGCTGGGATTGAGCATGACAAAGGTGAGCAGGCGCTGTTCTCGGCGCCAGCGCCGCCAGAGCAGGTAGCGGTAACGCCCAGATGCATCGAACACAGCGCCCGATTCGAGGTCAAGACCAGGTCCGATCATCGGCTACACTGTGCTGAAATCGAGTGGGCAACCCGATCTTGAGGTTTGCGGGCTGACGGGCTGGTCCACTGTGGACAGAGGGGAGGCTGGCCATGCCCTTTACGCTCGTGCCCAAAGAGCGTCAATTCTTCGTTCTGTTCCGAGAAGATGTCGACAACCTGCGCTCCGCGCTGCGAGTGCTCAACGAGATGTTGACCAGCTCCGAACGCTTTCCGGAATATGCCCGGCAGCTCAAGGACCTGGAGCATCTCGGCGACGACATCACCCATCGCATCATCCGGGAGCTGAATACCACATTCATCACTCCGTTTGACCGGGAGGATATCTACGGCCTGGCCTCGACCTTGGACGATGTGCTCGACCTGGTCGAGGAGACCGCCGACACCATTCTCCTGGACGGCATCGTCGACATCACCCCAGAAGCCCGGGAGATGGCGCGGATTCTCAACGAGATCGGCGATGAGCTGGTGCAGGCCGTCGACCATCTCGACTCCCGGGACGACATGTCGCAACACGTGGTGCGCATCCACGATCTGGAGAACCAGGGCGATCGAGTGACAAGGGAGGCCATCAGCGCGTTGTTCCGGGCCAGTACCGACGCCATCCACATCATCAAGTGGAAGGACGTCTACGCACTCTTGGAGAAGACGGTCGACACCACCGAGGACATCGCAAACATCCTGGAGAACGTCGCAATCAAGAATGCATGACGTCGTCCTCGTGACGGCCGTCGTCGTCATTGCTCTGAGCTTTGACGTCACTAACGGTTTTCACGACACGGCGAACGCGATCGCCACGTCCGTCTCAACTCACGCACTATCGCCCCAAGCAGCGGTGCTGCTGTCGGCGGCGATGAATTTCGTGGGGGCCTTTGTGACGCTGAAGGTGGCGGCCACGATCGGCAGCGGTGTAGCCAATCCCAAGGACGTGGGCCTCTACATGGTGTTATCGGCACTCTTGGGGGCCATTGCTTGGAATCTCATTACCTGGCGCATGGGGATTCCCAGCAGCTCGTCCCATGCCCTGATCGGTGGGCTGATTGGGGCAGTCATCGTGGGGCTGGGGTTCTCCGCGGTCGATTGGGGTAAGATTCTACACACTATGATCCTGCCGCTGGTGATCTCACCCTTGCTCGGCTTCGGAGCCGCTTACCTGGTCATGCTGGCGATCTTTTGGATCTTCCGACGTGCCTCACCACGTCGCATCAATCGGGGCTTCCGGCTGGCGCAGATTCTCTCGGCCGCATTTGTCTCATTCAGCCATGGCACCAATGACGCTCAGAAGACCATGGGCGTGATCACGCTGGCGCTCATCAGCGGCGGCTACCTGGCGGCGACGCCGTTTCAGGTTCCGTTCTGGGTCATCGTGTCGGCTGCGGCGGCCATGGCCCTGGGCACCTATGTCGGCGGCTGGCGGATCATCCGCACGATGGGAACGCGGCTCTATAAGATTGAGCCGGCTCAGGGCTTTGATGCCCAAACGGTGGCGGCTGTGATCATTCAGGCGGCGAGCCATTTCGGGTTCCCGGTGAGCACCACCCATGTAGTCTCGGGCTCGGTGCTGGGAGCGGGCTCGACCCAAAGCGTCTCGGCAGTTCGCTGGGGCGTGGGGAGAAGCATGGTGGTGGCATGGATCATCACAATACCAATGGCGGCCGCCTTCGCGGCCCTTGCCTACCTTCCGCTGCACTTCCTGGGGCGCTAGAGCCTCAGCCGGCTGCCGCCTGCCACTGGTCGCGCAGGAGCTCGAACAGGATGATGTCATGCCAAGAGCCCTCACTAAACCTGGCGTGGGAACGACGACCGATCTCGCGATAGCCGGACCGCTGCAATGCCTTATGCATGCCCCCGTTCTCGGCGAACGACTGGCTCTCCAGCCGCTCCAAGTTCAGCTCCTGGAAGGCGAACTGAGTGCGAAGCCGAACCGCCTCGGTGGCAAAGCCCTTTCCCCACTCGTCGCGCACGCCCAGGATTGTGCCGGTGATCGCGTTCCGATTGATCCAATCGATCTGATGGATGCCGGTGACGCCGATCAGTCGCTCTTCCCGGAAGATGGCCCAGTGGACACAGGTGCGATCGCCCGCGACAGAATCGTACCACTCCTGCTCCTGCTTCTCCGAGAACGGAAAGCGAACAAGCAGAAATCGGGTCACCTCGAGGTCGGCAAACCACCGAACGAACTCAGGTAGATGCTCGGGTCTTGCCGGCGCCAGCGTGATGCGCTCACCCACCAGGACCGGTCCCAGCATGGAGTGCTCCTCAAGGAGATATGTCCATGCTATGACGGAGCCGGCTTTGCTGTGCATGACGCACCTGTCCAGAAGTCGGCCAGTTCAGCTGTGCGAGTTCTCCAGGCCGGCTGGTTAACGGCCGCGCAGATCCACGATGCACCCCTCGTTCGGCGAGAGTGTCAGACGGGCCAGATCAACCACAAGGTCGGAGTCGGGATTCGTCGTGGACAATCGGAGCCGGCCGCCGCCCCCGTTGGGGATGTGGAGATTCTGGCTCTCTCCCGTGAAGTTGAGCGCCACGAGGTGACGCTCGTCCCCTTCCTCCCTCCAGTACGCAAAACACGGGGACTCGCCGAGCTCGACCGGGTGATACGAGCCCAGGTGCAGCGATGGATGTTGCCGGCGCAACGTCAGCAGGGTACGGGCAAGCGAAAGCATTGAGCCCGCATCATCGTACTCCTGTTGCACGTTGACTCGGCCGCAATTCTCCGAGATAGGCAGCCAGGGTCGAGCTTCCGGTGGACAGAATCCGGAGTTCGGCGACGCGTCCCACTGCATCGGCGTGCGCTCAGGGTCGCGGCCGAGACCGAGGCCCGGCTCAGTCCGCTCCCAGGGATCTTGAATCCGCTCGGCCGGAATGGGCACATCGGTCATGCCCAGCTCGTCGCCGTAGTACACCGTCGGCGTGCCACGAAGCGTGAGCAGCAGCATCATGGCCACACGCGCCTGTGCCTCTCCGGCCCTGGTCGCGATCCGATGCTCGTCATGGTTGCCCAAAACGTAGTTCGGCCAGGAGCCTGGCCGCATTACGCCCTCGATGGAGTCGACCACGCGTCGCACGGCCGCCGCTTCCCAGGGGACCCCGATGAGTCCAAAGTTAAACGGGAGATGCAGCTCATCCAGCTCGATCCCGTAATAGGATGCCCATTGGGAGTAGTCGAAGATGTGGATCTCACCGCCCGCCATCCGGGGCCGAGACGAGCTGTATGAGTCGAGCAGATGCCGCACCCGTCGGTATACCGCGTGTATGTCGGGGTGTCCCTGGTCGTAGACGTGCAGCTGCGAGTCGTAGCGGCCCAGGCTTTTGTAGGGTCGATCGGAGGACGTGTCGGGCGGATTATCCCGGAAGTCCGGGTCCTTCAGAATCCGCTGGGCCATGTCGATCCGGAAGCCGTCGACGCCTCGCTCCAACCAGAACCGGAGGACGTCGAACATCGCGTCCTCAACCAGGGGATTCCGCCAGTTGAGATCCGGCTGTTCTTTAAGAAAGCTATGGAGGTAGTACTGGCCGGTGTGCTCGTCCAGCTCCCAGGCAGAGCCGCCCGGGACAGCCAGCCAATTGTTGGGAGGGCCGCCGTCTGGGGATGGATCACGCCAGACGTACCATTCACGGCGTTGATTACCCCGCGAAGAACGGGATTCCTGAAACCATGGATGTTCCTCGGAAGTATGGTTGGGCACAAAGTCCACGATGATCTGCAAGTCTCGCGCGTGGGCCTCGGCCACTAGTCGATCGAAGTCTTCCAGCGTGCCGAAGATGGGGTCGACGTCCAGGTAGTTGGTGATGTCGTACCCAAAGTCTTTCATCGGCGAGGGATAGAAGGGCGACAGCCATATGGCGTCGACGCCAAGGGTCTCGGCCAGGTAGTCGAGCCTCTGCGTAATCCCGTTTAGATCACCGGTGCCGTCGCCGTTCGAGTCCTGAAAGCTGCGGGGATAGATCTGATAGATCACCCCGGTTTGCCACCAGAGGGAGGTCTCGGACCGGTGGCCCATCAGCCTACGAGGGTGCCGCGACCGGCTGCTGATCGAAGGTAAGTTGCTCCAGCATCGTGGAGATGCGCTCCAGCTCGGCGACCGCTCCCAGCTCCGCGTAGATTCTGATGGCTTCGTGCGCATGATCGGCGGCTCCATGGATGTCGCCGGCATCCATCTCCACGTGCGCCAGCGCCTCGAGGCTGCGCGCCTGTGAGTAGGGCTGCTGAATGGCCCGAGCGGTTGAGATCGACTCTTGCATGGCATCGAGTCCTTCGTCGATACGGCCCTGTCGTGCCAGAACCATGCCGTGCACCCGTAATGCCTCGGTGAGGACCGTGCGGTTGCGGTCGAGCTGGGCGCTTTCGATGGCCTGGTGCGTCAACTCCTCGGCCGCTTGGAGATCACCGCCGGTTTCCATCATGGTCCAGGCTTGGACCGGCAGCAGGAGGCCACCGATCCAATCGTTCGAGAGCGCCTGAGCATCCAGGGATGCCAGATATTCCCGAGCCGCCTCGAAGCGTCCGTTGCGGAGAAGCCGGTCAAGCTGCATCCAATGCGCAATCGAGGCGACATGGCCTGGGAACGTCTGGCCCTGCTCCAGCTCCCTCGCCTCCTGCAAGTATCGTTCTCCCTCGTCCTCTTCTCCGCAGAGGAAGGATAGGTAGCTGAGGGCAATCGAGGTCCAGGCGCCGGTCGCGGTTTCGCGGAGCGACTGCCACATTGAACGTGCGCGCTCGAGGTATTGGCGGGATTCTTCATAGTGACCAAGCATGAGCAGATGCCAGCCGAGACGATGATTCATGAACGCGACTCGCGGCGGCACGCCCATGCGCTCTGCAACTTCGAGAGCGCGCTCCATGTACATCCGTTCCTTGTCGTACTGTCCGGCTTCGCTGTACACCATGGCGAGGCTGTTCAGAGAGCGGGACAATGTGAGCGCATCACCCGAGGCCTCCGCGAGCGGAACGGCGTCCTCCAGCATCCTTCGCGCATCCTCCAGGTCGCCCAGCTCGGCGAGAGCGGCGGCACGCCACATCTGGCCTTCGGCCACGATACGGGGGCCCGCCGGGTCGTCCGCGCTTCGGGCCAGCTCCAGGGCTCGCTCCGCAGCGTCGAGCTGCTGGCTTGACTCGTCGGTCTCTTGGTAGAGGTTGGCGAGAGCAGTGTAGAGAGCGGCTAAGCCGGCCTGGCTGGCCCCTTCCATGCCCTGTCCCGGGCTGGTTGCCTCGATGCGGGAGAGGAGCGTGGTAACGATCTCGATTCCCTGCTTCGCAGTGCCCCTGAGCGCATGGATACGACCAATGTGCGCGGTGGTCCACCGTTCCCCCGGAACGTTCCCGGCCGCTTTATGCAACTCCAGCGCCTCGTTGAGGATCGGCAGGGCCTCCTCGTATCTGCCCACGGTACGCAGCACGCCACCCAAGCCCTCAAGCGCCTTCGCTACCTGTGCCTTGTCGCCCAGCTCTCGGGCGATTTCGAGGGCCGTCCGGTAATGCCGCTCAGCCTGATCGTAGGCGAATAGATCGCGGGCTGAGCGGGCAGCGGCCATGGCGTAGGTCAAGGCCGGCTCTGCCTCGTCCGCTTCCAGGAAATGCCAAGCCAGCTCGGCGATGCGCCGCTTACGCATTGGCTCGGGCAGCTTTTCCAGAGACTTGCCGGCGGCCAGGTGCAGCCGCCGCCGTTTCCGCGAGGGAAGCTCGCCGTACAAGGTGCTCTGCGTGAGCGTATGGTTGAAGGCGTAAGAGTCCCCTCCCGTTTCACGCACAAGCCCGGCCGAGACCGCCAGCTCCAGTGCCGCCTCAATAGACGCTTCCTCGCGGTCGCACATGTGGAGAAGGTCCTCGAACTCGAACACCGGCCCCAGAACGCTTGCCTCTTGGAGGATCGCCTGACTTTCGGCATTGAGCCTGGAGAGGCGCTGGCCGATAACAGATCGAACGCTCTTCGGCACCTCAATGTCCCGGACCGATCGACCTTCCCAGCGTCCATCTCGGCGATAGACGTCGCCACGCTCGACCAGCGCCCGCACGAGCTCCTCGACGAAGAAGGGGTTGCCGTCGGTTCGATGGTGCACCAGGTGGATGAACTGAGGAGCCGCGTCGGCGCCGCCGAGGATCGCTCTGACCAGTTCCCCCGTGCCCCGCTCCTCCAAGCGGCGTAGCTCGATTTCCTCGACCAGCCGCTCACGGCCCAGGTCGCGAACAGCCGCTTCTAGTGGATGCTGCCGGTTGATTTCCACGTCTCGGTAGGTGCCGAGCAGAAGAATGCGGCTGGCCCGGGTGTGCCGGGCGAGGTGCTGGAGCAATTCGAGGCTCGAGCCGTCCGCCCAGTGCAGATCGTCAAGCAGCAAACCCACGGGCCGCTCCTCGGCCACGGCTTGGAGGAACCCTGTAACCGCCCAGAACAGACGCTGTTGCTCCTCGGGCCCCTCGTCCAGGGAAGCCGAGTAGGCAGACGACTGACTGGGGAGCAGCCGCTGGGCGTCCGGCCAGCGACGGGGCAGTTCGGCGACCAACTCTGGAGGCGCGACATTGAAGAGGGTGTCGAGGGCCTCCCGGAAAGGGTAAAAGGGCACTGATGCCTCGGGCTCGTAGCAGCGCCCGGTCGCCATCAGGAAGCTGTGGTTGCGCAGCTTGAGCGTCACCTCTTGGGCTAGTCGAGTCTTGCCGACCCCGGGCTCACCCGAGACCATTACCAGCCGGCCCGCTCCGGACTCCACGGCCTGGATGGCGCCCAGGATTGTGTCGAACTCTTCGTCCCGGGCCACGAGGAGGCCTTCGGGAAGAGAGCCAAGGAAGCCTCCGATGGGCAGCGCCTCTTGACCGGTCTGCTCCCGTCGACCGTTGCCATTGCCGTTGCCATTCGTCGGGGCGCCGGCATCGCCGTCCTCTGATTCCTCGACCACACGCAGCACGGGCACGGGCTCGGCAAACCCCTTGAGCTCGGCCAGGCCCCGTTCGACGTACTGTAGGCCGGCCACACGGCGGGCCAAGTGCAGCGCGGCGTCACTGGCCAGCACCTCTCCGGGCCCGGCCAGACTGGAGAGTCGAGCGGCCAGGTTGAGCGCTCCGCCCCGGTAGCCGCTCTCCACCGGCACGACCTCGCCCGCGTCCAGTCCCATGCCCACGCGGAGGGGAAGCTCCGGCTCCTGGGCCGTTTCCTCTGCAAAGCGTTTCTGGAGGGCCACAGAGCAACGCAGAGCCTGACGGGCCGAGAGGAAGACGGCCAGCGCCTCATCGCCCCGGAGCTCGATCACCTCGCCGCCGAAGCGGCTCACCACATCTCGGGCGACGGCCGCGAACTTGGTGGCCAGACGGGCAGCGGCTTCGTCACCGAACTCCTGCGTGAAGCGGGTGTATCCACGCACGTCCACGGTGAGGAAGGTACGGAGCTCGCTGGGGGTGAAATCCTCGGGCTCACTTGGTAATGTCGGCGCTTCCATATCCACTGCGTATTGTCTCACCGAGTGGACATAAATCCGAGCAGACAACCACCATTTGACCGGTGATGTCCATCACCCCGACGGGGCCAGGATGGCGACCCGCGGCTCCTGAGTAGGCCGTTCCGGCCGGAAGCTATTCCTGCTGAGCCTATGCCCGAGTGGCCAGCTCCTCGAACCGCGTGACGTCCTGCCGGATAATGTCCAGGCTCGAGTCCCAGAAGTCGCGCGTGCGGATGTCGATGCCGAATCGTGACCCGAGTGCTGCGGGCGAATCCATGCCCGTCGAGGATAGGAGATCGTCGTACCCGGCCCGGAAAGACTCGGGGTCTCGCGTGTACCGAGAATACAGTCCTAGGCCGAAGAGCAAGCCAAACATGTAGGGGAAGTTATAGAAGGGGCGAGAGGCGCTGTAATAGTGCGGCTTCACGGCCCACATGTACGGATGGAGAACGTCGTTGTCCAGCCCATCGCCATAGGTTTCCCGCTGGGACTGCAGCATGAGCTCGTTGAGCTCGTCGACTGACAGCTCCCGCTCGCGACGTCGCTCAAAGACCCTGCTTTCGAACAAGAAGCGGCTCGTGATGTCCACCACCACCTGGCTCTGATCTTGGAGGGACGCCTCCAAAATGGATATTTGCTCGCTCTCGGCTGCACGGGAGAGCACGGCCTCCTTGATGAGGGTCTGACAGAAGATGCTTGCCGTCTCCGCCAAGGTCATGGGTGCCGTTCGGAGCAGCGGTGAACGGTGGGCGAGGTTGAGGTTGTGATATCCGTGGCCGAGCTCATGAGCCAAGGTGCTCATGCCGTCATACGAGGCTACGTAGTTGGCCAGGATGCGGGACTCATCGGCTCGCAGCTTCATGCAGAATGCGCCGCCCGTCTTGCCCTCACGGGGCTCGGCGTCGATCCAGTTCTCTCGGAATGCGCGCGCCGCGAAATCGCTTAACTTCCGTGAGTACGTACCGAATTGCTCGACGATGAAGGCGGTGGCGTCCTCGTATTCCCAGGCCCGGTCGCTTCCTCCGCACGGAGCGAAGATGTCGTACCACGCCAGGGCCGGCACGCCCAGAACCTTCGCCTTCGCTTTGAAGTAGCGCCGGAAGTCGGCGAATGAGTCCTTAGCAGCGCTCATCATGGCATCCAGGGTTTCACGGTCGATGTTGTTGTTGAAGAGGGCCGAATCCAACGGCTCGCCCCATCCACGGCGCCTGAAGATGACATTCCCCTGGCCCTTGATGCTGTTCATCGAGGCTGCCAATGGGAGGGCGGAGCGCTCCCAGGCGCCGAGCTCGGCCTGATGTGCCAGGCGCCGGGTCTCCCGGTCGGGATCCATGGCCATATTCCGCACCACGCTCATGGGTAGGTCACGAGTCCCTGCCTCGGTGGGAATGGGGACGAGAATCTGTGACGTCAGATTACTGTGGAGACGCGACCACGCGGTTCCGCTGCTCGGCTCCAGCTCCGCCGCGAGGTTCTCGGCCTCCGGTGACATCAGGTGCTGAGATTCCAGTTTGGCCTGACGAAGCTGGTACGCGTGCTCGGCCGCAACCGGCGACAGCTCAATCAGTCTCTCGACATCCATCGAGCCGATCCAGGCGGTGAATCGGGAGAAGAGCTGTGAGAGCACCACACTGCGCTGGGACAGCTCACTCACGCGTGCTTGGGCGATGGTGTTGCGGGAGTCCGTGCTGACGAAGCTCGCGATGTAGCTGCGAAGGGTGGTGCCTTCTTCCTGGATGGCGCCCGATGCGTTGAGAACCGACTCCACTGCACGAACCGTCTCACCATTCATGGGAAGCGTGTCATGAGCGGCCACATCATGACGATCGAAGATTTGGACCAGATCGTCAACATGGCGCCGATAGTGATCGAACGCCTCTTCGAATTCCGTGGACTCCAGGCTGGGAAACACGACGGTCATGTCCCAGTGGGGCAGCGCTTGCGTGGTGGTTGTGGTCATAGGCGTCTCCTCAGGATGGGAATACAGCAGGCGTCAATCGGGCGAATCCCGCTCTGTCCTCCAGAGGATGGTCACCGCGCCACACTGGTCACAGCGGTAGGCGCGCGGACGCATGCCCGGGATGAGGCGGAGGGGACGGATATGTCGGGGGAGATGTTTACGCTGCAGGGCCTCGCTGCCGCACTTGGGGCAGAGGTGGTGTGAGTAGCGCCGGCGGGCGCGGCGTTTGATGTCGGCCCGGGCCTTCTCGACGGGATCGGGATTGCCCTCCGGCCCGGGGTCGGACATCTCGCTCATGCTGGCAGCCGTGCTTAGCGCGGCCGAGTCGGTCCGATGTCGAGGACTCGCTCCCGGAAAATGCGACGGACGAGAGCCGGACGGGGCAGGAGGGACTCGTTCATCTGTACGTATGGAGGCAGGTTCAAGCGCACCCGATGATGACGCTCGTTGTAGCGCTGTTCCTGTGCAACGGCGGTGCGCAGCTCCTCCATGAAGTCATCGATGACGATGGCCACGGCATCCGGAGCACCGCGACCCCGACGGCGCAGGGTCAGGTAGTGGTCGCGGATGGTCGACGGCTCGGAATCGGGGGAGAGCTTGCGCACGAGCTCGTCGGCGAGGTCTCCGATTTGGCCCGACCGCTCCGGCCCTCGGGGAGACGCGGGCTGGGTCTCTGCCTGCTCAGCCTGATCTGTCGAATCTGTCATCAATCTGCCCTTTGTCGACGTTCACGAAGCAAGGAGTGTCGGCATGACCCATGGGCTCCAAGATCCGCGCCGGTCGTTCGCCGCCAACCGGGCGCAGGATGAGCCATCTTCGCGCGCCCGTCGACCCGACTCGCTCCGGGCGCAATATTCCGCGGTCACGCTCCTGGCGAACGCGCCCCAGTCTACATCAGCCCAACCCAGGGGCCATTCCTTTGGCGTCGCCGTGAACCGCGGTCAGATGCTGTAGACGCTGGCGAGCCCAACCGCGAAGAGCAGCACGCCCACCAGCCCAAGAGCCCCCTGAACGCCCACGGCTGCCTCGATTCCGGCCAGCAGGAGGAGCGGAGGAATCGCCAATGCCGCGGTAAGCGTCTGCTGCATGGCCAGAATGCGCCCCCGCATCTTTTCGGGCGCCCGCTCCTGGACGATGGTTTGAACGGGTGCGTTGATGAACGCGACGCAGATGCCCACCAGCAAGCTGATGGGAACCATGGTGAGAATCATTGCCAAACCAGCCGGCGGGTTGATGCCGATCACAGTG
This sequence comes from Pseudomonadota bacterium, assembly GCA_021323865.1. Lineage (GTDB taxonomy): Bacteria > Chloroflexota > UBA5177 > UBA5177 > JAJPKF01 > JAJPKF01. Next base: position 139,411 of record JAJPKF010000020.1, read on the forward strand.
AAGGGCAACCAGAACTCGTGGGCCAGCGAAGGTACGTCGGCCAGTCCGAAGATGGCGACGCTCAGCGCCAAGAGAGCGACCACGACCAGCCGCTCCTTACGAATGGTGACTGCCCAGTGGCCCAGGATGAACAGGCCGATGCCCATCCCCGCTCCGGCCGGCGCCAGGACAAAGAACATGGTGTTCAGGTTGTGGATGTGCAGGACCGTGCGAACAAATGTGGGTGCGATCTCGGCGAGGAGCAGGAGAACTGTGGGCGCGAAGGTGATCTGAATGAGCGCCAGCAACAGCTTGCGGTCGGCCATGATCGACCTGGCTCCCTCCAGCAGCTCATGCCACACCCGTTCCATCGTGTTGATGAGGCCACTGGTGGCGACGGCTGAGTGTCGGGCCGTGACACCCGGTAGGAAGAAGAGAATGGCACCGGCATAGCTGAACAGACCGATCAGGACGAAGAGGGTCACGGTGGTACCTGCGAACTGGATGAGGATGGGCGCGAGCACGAATCCGCTGATCTGAGAGACCATAAATGTGGCTTGGAACAGCGAATTTGCGGTGATGAGCTGGGTATCCGAGACCAGGAGCGGAATGGTCGAGCCCTCCGCGGGCTGGAACGGCTGGCTGACCACTGCGACGAGAAAGGTGATGAGGTAGAGGGCCTCAGCGTAGCCGGAAAAGAAGAGATAGCCCACCACGGCTGCCGCACGAATGAAGTTCGTACCGATCAAGATGGCGCGCTTGTTGAAGCGGTCCACGAGCACGCCCGACAGGCTGCTGAACAGAACGGTGGGCAACTGAACCATGATGATGACGCCCGCCACGCCGATGGTGCTGGCCCCCGTGAGCCGCGCTATAAGGAATACCAAGACGTACCAAACGCTGTTCTGCCCAGCCTGAGACGTGAATTGAGCGGACCAGATGGCCAGGAAGGCGCGATTTTGGAGAACACTGCCGAAACCGGTCCCCGTGGGAATGACATGCGGCGCCATGGGGGTGGGCTGCTCGCCAACCAGGACGTGATCGCGGTCCTCGACAGTCACCTCGAGCGGAGGTGCAGACGTGGGGTTGGGAGGGCTCGGTTCGGAACGCGCCGGCTCCGCCGCCGCGGAATCAGGCTCGGGCCGGGCCACAGACCGGTCTCGCCAGCCGTTCGCGAGTGAGGCCGGCCAGAATCTCTTCATAGCGACGGACCGTTTCCGAGATGGCGTGTTGCTGGGAAAGCCTCCGCGCCCCCGCTCGAAGGCGCCCCATCAATGGGCCGTCGGCGACCAACCTGATGATGGCGTTGGCGAGAGCCACGTGATCGCCGGGTGGGAACAGCAACCCGGTGAGATCCGGCTTCACCAGCTCAGGCAGCGCCCCAGAGTCGGCGCCCACAACCGGCAGACCTGATGCGAGCGCCTCGAGCGTGGAGATGCTCTGCAGCTCCACGGGAGATGGCATCACGTACAGACTCGCTGCCCTATAGACTTCAGGCAGCTCCGCTTCAGAGACGTAGCCCGTGAAGGTTACACGATGTGACACGCCGAGGTCAGACGCCAATCGCTCGAGCCGAGCTCGATCGCTACCCTCTCCTCCAATGCGAAACCGCACTGCAGCCTGTTCGGGAACGAGTGGGACGGCACGGATGAGCGTCTCCACCTCCTTCTCGGCGTCCAGGCGACCGGTGTAGAGCACCGTGGCCGACGACGGCGGGGAAGGCGCAGGCGAGAACCGTGCCGTGTCAATACCGTTTGACAGGGCTATGACCTCACCCCCGAATCCCGCGTCCTTAAGCATCCGTGCTGCCGTGGCAGTCGGAGTCGTTACAACAGAAGCGCGCTCCAACACGGCGCGTATTCCACGGCTCATGGCGCGCGACGCGAAGGGGTAGGCCACGTTGCGCCGAAAGCCGTAAAGTGAGCACTCGGGAATGGTGTGATTCGTGGCCAGGACCGGCACGCCATGGAGGCGAGCCGCAGTGAGGGCGGCAACGGACACGGGGAAGGGATGATGGATGTGCACGACATCGGGCCGCCAGCGGCGTACCAGCAGAACCAAGTCGATCAGTGGAGCGCCGGTGCGGAGGCGGTACCCCACGGGCACGGGCCAGGTCCGTACTCGATGCAGGCGCGGGTTGACCCCCTCGGTGGCCGGTGAGCCGGTGGGGCTCGGGCAGGCGATCACAAGCTCATGACCATGAGCGGCCAGTCCCCGGGAAAGGTTGTCGACGAAGGGGGCCGGCCCGGCGATCCACGGATAGAAGAAATCCGTGGCCTCGAGCACCTTCACGAGGTGCCTAGGCCGTGGCGGCTAGATACTGACGGCGCTCCGATTCGATGCGCCGCCGCTCGCGAAGATAGCGGATGTCGGCTAGGGCACTGAGAACGAAGTAGCGGTCGGCACGGTAATAGAACGAGGGGTGCAGATAGCAGAGGTTGCGGCAGCCGTCGCAAAAGCTGAAGGTGCCGACCTTCTTCTGCATCTCTTTCCACTTGGGCGTCTCAAAGAACTTGACCGTGTTCCAGTCGAACTTTATCCGCTGAGCCACCTTGTGGTAGCAGGGATAGAGCAGGTACCCGTCAGGGGAGATGGCGAGGGCGGCGTTGGCCGCCTTACAGCGCGGCTTCTCTTTGAGGTTCCCGGTGCTGAAGATCTCCGCCTCGGCCATGTTGACGTAGACGTTCTTCTCCTTGGCGAGCTTCCGGGCAATCTTGATGTTGTCCATGGCGACACCATCGTTGCCGAAATACTCCCACTCGGGCTGCACCTTGAGGACGAAGTGTTTCTCTCGAGCCATCTCGATCATGGCCGGCAGGAAGTGGCTGTTGTCGTTAGTAAGCACGAAGATGACCTGATAGGGCTCACCCAGCTCGCGCGCGATCTCGAGGCTCTCCATGACAGAGTCATAGGAGTTGTCCCGCCGGATGGTGTTGTGCGGTTCGGCTTCCGGGGAGCAGAGGGAGAAGTTCAGGATGTCGAACAGGCCCTGAAGCTCGCGAGCCTTCCTCGGATAAAGCGTGCAATTCGTGGTCATCTGAGTCCGGAAGCCCATGTCCTTGGCCGTCCGAAGCAGGTGCCCCATGTCCTTACGAAGGAGAGGTTCACCGCCAGTGAAGTCAATGAGCCGGACGCCCAGGTGCTTCAGGATTCGGAGGTGCTCGATGACGGTCTCGGTGGAGCTGTACTGCGAGGCCGGCAGGATGTCCATCGGCCCGTCGGGGATGTTACAGAAGACACACCGCGCGTTGCACTTGTACGTGACGTAGTAATAGGCCATGACCGGCTTGCCTGAAATCGGTCCTGCAGCCAAATCGAACAGGTTGGGCACGACGGCCCCAAGACCCTTTTGCAACCACAGCCTCCCCTCAGAATTCCAGGGATTCTAGCATGGATACTTAAGCGGTTGTTTATCTTTCGGCCCGCCTAGAACCGAGGGAGGCTGCCTCCGCGGGCTCCAGAATGCGCCATATTTGGCTCCTTCTGCACAAGCCATCATCAGGTCGCCAGCAACACTGGTCACGCGCCCCGACGCTCGGATGATCATATGTTCGCGTGGTCCTCCCATCGTTAGGGCCGGACGTGGAGACTCATCCGGCTAGACTGCAGACATGACCGAGGCCGCGTCGTCACCATCGGGAAGCCAGCGCGTCGACCCCGAGCTTCAGTTCGCCATGGCGGTGGTTCGTGAGGCCGGCGCCATCCTTCTGAAGCACTTTCGGAGGAGAGATCTCGACACGCGCCCCAAGCTGTATCTCGACGTGGTGACGGAGGCGGATTTGGAGGCGGAGCGCCATCTCGTCGGTGCAATCCGTAACCGGTTTCCTCAGGAAGGGGTCGTGGGTGAGGAAGGGACAGACATCGACGGGGACGGGCGGGTCTGGTACGTCGATCCCCTCGACGGGACCTACAACTACTCCCGTGGCCTTCCCTACTGGTGCGTCAGCCTGGGTCTCGTGGATGCAGGAGTGCCAGTCCTGGGTGCGATCTACGATCCCTTGCTCAACGAGCTCTTCACCGCAGTTCGGGGAGACGGCGCTCGGCTCAACGGGCAGACGATCCGGCCGCAACCGGTCGAACAGGCCATAGAAGCGACGGTTCAGGTCACGGTCAACGTCGATCGGGCACGCATCGACCGGTCCATCGCCGACGTCAATGTGCTGGCCCGGGAGGTGATGCGGCTGCGGAACCTGGGAGCGCTGGCGCTGGAGCTTTGCTATCTCGCATGTGGGCGCTTAGACGTCGTGGTGCAGCGTGGCTCTCATCCCTGGGATTACGCGGCCGCGGCGCTCATTGCCCAGGAAGCCGGCGCCGTCACGTCCACCCCGGACGGCAGGCCGTTTGTACTTTCGTCACCGGACATGGTTGCCGCTGCCACGCCTTCCCTGCATGACGCCATTGTCCGGCTCGTCGGAGTCTGACTCAGCGCGTGCCCGGCTCGCCGAATTGCATATGGGCGGGCGGTAAATGGTCTGATAGAACGTGATCGTGGAACAGACAAGTCCCGTTATTGCCCTGCTGACCGACTTCGGCTTCGAGGACACCTATCTCGGTGTCATGAAGTCGGTCGTGTTGACCCGCTGCCCGGACGCCACCTTCCTCGACGTGTGCCACCTGGTCACGCCACAGAATGTACGCCAGGCTGCCTTTCTCATGTGGACGGCTTATCAGTTTCTGCCTCAGGGCACGGTGACGGTGAGCGTCATCGATCCGGGAGTCGGAACCGATCGCAAGCCCATCGCCGTAAGCTGGCCGCGAGGGTTCTTCGTCGGCCCCGACAACGGCTGGCTCTCGTATGTTCTTCGCGACGCCAACGGGCATGAGAGTGAGGAGGGTGCCACCGCGCTTCCTGCGGGATGGAAAGCGGTGCATCTCGATGTTCCCCGCTTCTGGCTGACGCAGGTCAGCTCGACGTTTCATGGCCGCGACATCTTTGCCCCCGTGGCCGGATCCATTGCGGCTGGAGCCGCTTTCGACGAACTCGGCTCGCCGCTACAGTCGATTCAGACCCTGAAACCCGAGCGTGTCCAGGGTGAAGACGGTGTGGTGCGGGGTCGAGTGATCCACGTCGATCACTTCGGCAATCTGATCACCGACATCGGCGCCGTCCATCTCTCGGACCGCTTCACCGTGACGCTGGGCGGAGGCACCATCGAAGGGCCGGAGCGTTCATACCAGTCGGCCAGTCCCCTGGTGGCCCTCATCGGCAGTAACGGGCTCTTGGAGATCGCCGCTCCCAACAGCAATGCATCGCGGCTGATCATGGTTGGGGTGGGCGAGCCGGTCACGGTCGTGACGCGGCGCAAGCACGAGTCGGTGGCCGAGCCTGCATGACGGCGGTCTCGCGTCAGCGAGTCGCCATGAGCGGTTTCGGTAGCGTCGGCCAGAGTCTTGCGCGCATCCTGGAAGCGCGCCCGGACCTTCCGATCACCCTGACAGCGGTGGCGGATCGGCGAGGCTATGCTGCCAACCCGATGGGTTTGCAGCCGCGTGCCCTGCTGGCGGCCAAACAGCAAGGTTCGGTGGCTTTACACCCGTATGGCCGAAAGGGGACGATTGACGCCGCGGTTCTCGAGGGCTGTGGTGCGGAGGTCTTTGTCGAGGCGGCCTCAACGAGCTTCGACGACGGCCAGCCCGGCTGGGAGTATGTGCAGACGGCGCTTGCGCAAAAACTCGATGTGGTGCTTGCCAGCAAAGGCCCCCTGGTGGCCCATTGGGACGAGCTGCACCGACGGGTGGAGGAGTCGGGTTCGCGGCTCCGATTCTCGGCCACTCATGGCGCCCCATTGCCGGCAGTCGAGTTCGCGACGACCGCGCTCCGCGGGAGCCGTCTTCGGTCCATACGCGCCCTATTCAACTCCACCACCGGTCTTCTGTTGGAGGAGATGGAACAGGGTAGGAGCCTCACTGAAGCGCTTGAGCGCATCGGCCAAGCCGGCGTTGCCGAGACGAACCCTCGACTCGATGTTGAAGGCTGGGACGCCGCGGCGAAGTGTGTGATTGTTGGTCGGAGCGTCTTCGGGGGCCGGATGGAGTTGGGCCAGGTGGACCGGACCGGCATCCAGGGTCTGTCGATTTCGGATGTGCAAGCCGCGTCGCAATCGGGTGGTCCTATCAAGCTGGTGAGCCGCATCCGACCGGGAGACCATGGTCCCGAGGCGATCGTGAGTCCTGAGCCACTCAGTCCGTCCGATCCTTTGGCGGCCCTGAGGCGGGGCGCGTTGGGGATTGTGTATGAGGCGGAGCCCATCGGAGATCTGTTCGTCGCGGCCTACGGTTCTGGAGGCGAGCCGACGGCAGCGGCGGTCATCCGGGACGTCCTTAGTGTTCGAGTGCGCGAGCCCAGCTAGCGGCGCCGGTCAGGCAGAAGAGCCGGGCGCTTGCATGTCCGAGATCGGTCCGCCGACCCACATCTCCCCGGACTCCCCGAACTCCTTCTTCCAAATCGGCGCTTCGGTCTTCAGGCGGTCGATGATGTAACGGCAGGCTTCGAAGGCCTCGCCGCGGTGGGGCGCCGAGACGGCCACCACTACGCTGACCTCCCCGATCTGAAGCTGTCCCACCCGATGCTGGGCCGCCACGCGGTCGATGGACCAGCGCTCCGCGGCTGTCGCCGCCAATCCCCGAATCACCTCTGACGCCATCTCTGCGTAGGCCTCGTATTCGAGGTGATCAGTAGCCTTCCCTTCACTGTTGTCTCGAACCGTGCCGAGGAAGGTGACAATGGCGCCACTCGACGGGCTCTCGACGGCCCGAATGCAGCGCTCGACCGACAGCGATTCGGGGGTAATCTCGATGACCGGCTCAGGCCCGCCTCCACTGACGGGCTGTAGGAGCGCCAGCTCGTCCCCGTCGGATAGCGCTTGGTCTGGGTCAACGACAGACCGATTCAAGGCAAAGGTCGTGAACTGCCGGGTTTCGCCGAGAGCAGGATAGGTGCGGGCGAGCGAATTAAATGCGTCTTCCACCGTGGCCGGCTCGGGCAGCTGAATCTCCAAGGATGAGCGGCCGGCTCGTTCTCGGTGGGCGGCGAAGAGCCTGACGACGATGCGCATGGTTAAGACTACGACTGGAGAGCAGCTAAACGATGGCGCCCAGGAAGGCCTTGGTTCTCTCGTTCTGAGGGTGGTCGAAGACCTCTTCCGGCTTGCCCTCTTCCACGATGACGCCCTCATCCATGAAGATCACATCGTCGGCGGCTTCACGGGCAAACCCCATCTCGTGGGTCACGACAATCATCGTCATGCCCTCATGAGCCAGATCTTCCATGACCTCGAGGACGCCGCCGACCAGCTCGGGATCGAGCGCGGAGGTCGCCTCGTCGAACATCATCACCTTGGGGTTCATCGCCAGTGCCCGAGCGATGGCTACGCGTTGCTGCTGACCGCCCGAAAGCTGAATCGGGTAGTGGTGCGAACGATCCGCGAGGCCGACCTTTTCCAGCAGGGCCAAGGCCTGCTCTCGCGCCTCACGCTTCGGTAACCCACGAACCTGAATCGGCGCCTCCATCACGTTTTGAAGGGCAGTCATGTGGTTGAAGAGATTAAAGCGCTGAAACACCATGCCGATCTGAGACCTCTGTCGGGCCACTGTCTTGCCCGACAACTTCCGGAGGCGGCCTCCCACTTCCCGGTAGCCAATCAGCTCTCCATCGATGATGATTCGGCCGGCGTCGATGGTTTCCAAGTGGTTGATGCAGCGCAGGAATGTGCTCTTGCCGGACCCACTCGGGCCGATGATGACGATAGTCTGGCCCTTCTCGACGTTCATGCTGATGCCCCGCAGACATTCCAACTGGCCAAACCACTTGTGGACATCTTGGGCGATGACCATCGGCCCGCCGGTAGGCGTTTCACTCACGTCAGGATCTGCTCTTCCGTGAGGTGCGACCGAGTGTTCCCATGCCCCCCAGGTCTCTGAGGAACCGGTTCACGAACCCCTCCTGCGTTTCGCGCACGAAGCCTCGCTCGAAGTGTTTCTCGATGTAGGTCTGGCCGATGGTGGCGACGGTGGTCATGGCAAGGTACCAGAGGGCAATGATCGATAGAGGCTCGAAGAAGCGGAAGGTCGCGCTGGAAAGTTGCTGCTGCTCGTAGAGGAGCTCGGGCGTTGAGATGACCGACAGCAGCGAGGTGTTCTTGAGCATGGAGATGAACTCGTTGCCCGTCGGCGGGACGACGATGCGTACCGCCTGAGGGACGATAATCCGGCGCATGGTCGTCCAGTATGTCATCCCCAGGGACTGGGCGGCCTCCGTCTGGCCGGCCTCCACCGACATGATGCCTGCTCGAATGATCTCCGCCATGTAGGCGCCCTCGTTGACGCTGAGGGCAACGATGCCTGCCGTTACGTCGGTGAGGTTGACTGCGTTCCCCGTCATCTGTGGAAGCGCGAAGTACACGAAGACGATCTGCACCAGCAGCGGGGTTCCGCGGAAGAGCCACAGGTAGAGCGCCGCTAGCCAGCGGAAGATGAAGATCTTTGACAGCCGCCCGAGGGCCGCGAACAGCCCCAGGCCGATGCCGGCCGCCTGCGAGATGACGGCGGCGATGACAGCGAGCTTGGCGGCATTGTCGAAGGGGCCCCAGAAGAGGTACCGCCAGAAGAAACTGGGATCGAAGCCGAGGAGGGCGAGCCAGAGTCCCGTGATCCCACCTCCGAGAGCGAGCCTGAGGGGGCTCGGCCCTGTGCCTGCCCCCTCAGCTCCTGATTAGTCCGACTGATCGGGTCTCAGATCGAGGTTTTGCCGAGGCCCCACTTCTTGAGGATTCTGGCGTATTTGCCGCTGGCCTGGATTGCCTTCAGGCCCTTCCGGTATGCCTTCTGCAGCGCCTTGGCGCTCTTCACAAATCCGGCCCCATACTTACCGCCGCTGCCGAAGCTCTTGCCTGCGAAACGGATGACGCTCTTGTGGTGCTTCACGTAGTAGAGGGCGACCGGAAGGTCTGTCGTGTAGGCCTGTACTTTGTCGGCCGCCAGAGCCTGGAACGCATCCGTGTCGTGCGCGTAGCCGTGGATGGCGATCGACTTGCCCGAGGGACAGTGCTTGCTGGCCGCTGTGAGCCCGTCGAACTCGATGGTGCCGGTTTCGACGGAGACGCTGTGCCCGCACAGGCCGTGATAGCCCTTGGCGTGCAGCGACCCGGACTTGAGGGTCAGGATCGATTCACCGGTGTTGAGCTTCATATAGTCGACGAAGGCGATCTGTTTGCGCCGAGGGGCCGTGTCGTTCATGCTCGACATAATCACGTCGAAGTCATGCTTCTGGAGTGACGGAATGATGGTGGCAAAGTTGGTGCTGACGATTTTGGCACCCTTCAGGCCCATGGCCTTGGCAATGGCGTTCGCCAAGTCGATGTCGGCACCCTCATAGGTACCCGGCTTATTGGGGTTCACGAACTCCATGGGCGGATAGGTGGTGTCCGACCCGACCGTCAGCCATCCCGGGTGTATCAGCTTGAGATGGTGCTTATGGTGCTTCCCGGCAGCCGCCACTGATCCGCTGGCGCCAACTGCCAGCATGGCTACGATCGCAAGGCTCGCGAAAAGTGCTCGAATACGTGCCCGATTCATGATCGAATGCTCCTCCAAGCGTGGTTTTGGTTCAAAGGCGCGGATGTCCCGCCTCCGCCTCTATTCTGCGTGAATCCTCGATCGAGGAGGGAACAAGACTTGGAGTCACTCGCAACCGGCTAATGCTTGAAGTGACGCAAACCGGTGAAAATCATGGCCATGCCGGCCTGATTGGCCACGTCAATCGACTCCCGATCGCGGATTGAGCCGCCAGGCTGGATCACCGCGGTGACCCCGGCCGCCGCGGCCCGCTCGAGCCCATCCGGAAAGGGGAAGTAGGCATCGGAGCCCAACACGCTCTCATGGGATCGATCTCCAGCCATTCGACAGGCAAGCTCCACGGCATTGACGCGGCTCATCTGGCCGGCGCCCACCCCAACCAGCGCCAGCTGCTTGGCCAGTACGATGGCGTTCGACTTCACATGTTTCACGGCCCGCCAAGCGAAAATGAGATCGGTAAGCTCGTCGAGGGTCGGCTCTCGCTGCGTGACCACGTGCATGGTCCCCTGGGGGTCGGTCACCACGTTCCGACTCTGCACGAGGAACCCACCGTCAATTCGCTTGAAGTCGAGTGGCGCGTAGAGCAGGGATGAGTCACCCTTTGGAGACGCGGATTGCGTCCGTATGGTCAGCAACCGGATGGACTTCTTGCGGCTGAGCACCTTTAGCGCCTCGTCCTCGAAGGCCGGAGCCATCACCGCCTCGAAGTAAACGCCGACCACCGCGTTCGCCGTCTCCTCATCGACCGGCCTATTGAAGGCCACGATACCGCCGTACGCGGCAGCCGGGTCGCCGTTGTAGGCCTTGGTGTACGCCTCCAGCACCGATTTGCCCGCGGCTATCCCGGTAGGGTTGGTGTGCTTGACGATGGCGACGGCCGGCGCCGCGAAGTCACGAACCATGGACCAGGCGCTGTCGAGGTCGAGATAGTTGTTGAAGGACAATTCTTTGCCGTGCAGCTGCGAAGCACCAGCCACCGTAGCGGATATGGCATTCCCGAGCTGGGGTGGTCGATCTGTGTAAAGCGCGGCTCGCTGATGCAGGTTCTCGCCGTACCGGAGATCCTGCAGCTTGCTCATGGAGACGCTGATGCGGGCAGGAAACGGCTCTCCCGACCAGCGCGCCGTCCAGGCAGCGATGTAGGAGTCGTAGGCGGCAGTGATCGCGAAGGCCTTCGCAGCCAGGCGCCGCCGAGTCTTTTCTCGAACGGCACTGTAGCGCATGAGCTCCGCAAGGACATCCTCGTAGTCATCCGGGTCCGCGAGCACCACTACGTCGGAGGCATTCTTTGCCGCCGCCCGGAGCAGGGCAGGACCGCCGATGTCGATGCTTTCGACCACCGCGGACTCATCCTCCGCAGACGCGTGAAGGGCTTCCGCGAAGGGGTAGAGGTTAACGACTACGACGTCAATCAGCCCAATGCCATGTTCTTCAAGCACAGCGCGATCGTCCGCGTGGTCTCGTCGCGCGAGTATTCCGCCGTGGATCGCCGGGTGGAGGGTCTTGACACGGCCTGCCAGAATCTCGGGAAAGCGGGTAACATCCGAGATCCGGGTTGCCTTTAGGCCGGCCTCCTCGATCTGGCGGTATGTCCCGTCAGTGGCGAGCAGCTCACATCCCAGCTCCCGCAGTCCGGTCGCCAGATCCACGAGCCCACGCCGGTCGTGGACGCTCAGCAACGCCCGCATCCGCCCCTCGTCCCCCAGGATTGACAACCATTATTGCGCTTTCGTCCGCAACCATTGCGCAGCAAGCACGGTTTCCGCCACTGCATCCAATAGGTAGATGCGACTGATCCGCCCGCGAGCCACGTAGATGATGTCGCTTGCGCCCAGGGCCACGCAGGCGCCGAGACCAAGAGTCCGGGGTGTGTCAGAGGCGGGTGAGCTTGATCGAAACAGCGCCAGCCCAACCACAGTAATCAAGGCCCCCATCGTCTTGACCAGCCAGCGATCTACCTTGGGCCCAGAAATCGCCTCAAATGTGCGCATGGAGAGGATCGGCCAGATCCCTGTGAGGACGTAGTAAATGCCCTGGATTCTTGTGGGTGGCGCTGCCGTCCATCGCGAGACCACGTGTACCTCTGAACACTTGCTCGGTCGGTCAAGCCTGGGCGACCGCCTCATCCAACCGGAGGGACAGCGCCCGGCTGCCCACCTCTTCGTCAAGAACAATGCCGTAAAGGGAATTGGCTGCCGCCATGGTGCCGCGATTGTGGGTGACCACAACGAACTGCGTGTCAGCAGAAAGCTCACGGAGCACACCGACGTAGCGATCGACATTAGTCTCATCGAGTGCAGCGTCAACCTCATCCAAGACGCAGAACGGCGGGGGCGCTGCGGCGACGAGGGAAAAGAGAAATGCGCCGGCAACCAGAGTCCGCTCGCCGCCCGAGAGTGCGTTGACGTCCCTCGACCGCTTGCCAGGAAGCTGCGCGATGACCTCGACCGATTCTTGCTCGTCGGCACTGTCGAGCAAGAGCTCGGCATCTCCACCGTCGAAGATCTGGCGGAAGAATCGACCGAAGAGGTCGTTGACGCGGAGGAATGTCATCCGGAAGCGCCGCCTCACTTCCCGGTCCGCCTCACGTAGTAGCAATTCGAGCTGTTCCGCCGCCGCCTCAAGATCAGCAAGCTGCTCCTGGAGGCTGTCCCGCCTCTGCTCCAGCGCGGTGAGCTCCTCGCGCACTCCAGGATCGACGTCCTCTCCTTGTTCGGCCTTGATCCGGAGCCGGCGAATGTCCAGATCACTGAGGCGCTCCTCGGTCTCGGGTGGAGGGAGCGTCTGGGGAGAACAGTTTAGGTCAGCGAGGCACTCACTTTCGAGCGTTTCGATCTCCGCCTCCAGCTGGTCGATTCGCGAGAGAATGCGCTGACGCTGGGCGACGGCAGCTTCGACCGAGCGGTGCAGCTCGTCCATCCTGGGAGCGATGTCGTCTGGCGGTTGGGTGAGGTCGGGGGTCTCGGCGAGCTCCCGTTCCGCATCCTTTACCGCAAGGCGGAGCCGTTCGATGTCTGCCTCGAGCGCGGCCGTACGGCGCTGCGCCTCTTCTGCCTGGCCGACAGCTGCGGCTATCCGAGCCTCCAGACGGTCACGGGTCTGCCGGTTGACCGCGACGATCTGCCGCAGCCGGGCGATCTCCTCCTCCTCCAAGGCAGACTGCCTTTCAAGAAGACGCGCGTCGTCCTGCGTGGCTCGCATGGCTGCCGTTTGCCGATCAAGCTCCTGGGCAGTCTCCGACCGGCCCTGATCCGCTTGCGCTTCCTCCTCACTGATGACCTGAAGCGCCCTGGTCTCACGCTCCTCGGCCGCCCCAGCCTCTCGAATGGCGGCCTCCAATTCCGTCTGAGACTCGACTAACTGGCTCAGGCGGATCGTGAGTGACTCGATCTCGACCTGAACGGCGGTGGCCTCTCTCCGGGCTGCATGCTCCCGGTCGGCATGGTCTCTGAGGTTGGCGACCGCCTGCGCATGACGGAGCCGCCCCTGCTCTTCGGCCCTCTGAGTCGCTTCATGGCGCTCGTGCGCTGCTTGGAGCCGGAGCTCAATGGCCTCGGCTTCCGCGCTGGCCGCGACCAGCTCCTGCGCGACAGATTGGATGGCGGCCTCTCTTCTCACTGCGGCTCCGGTTTCCGGAGAAGGAGAGTGTAGCGCTCCCGGCTCCCGCAAGAACCCTTCGGGGTTCAGAAGCCGGAGTGGGGGATGGCCAGCCTTGTGTCCGGGCAATTCGGACACCAGCTGCCAGCACCGGTCCAGATCCGGCTCGTCGAGTAGCAGCGAGCTGCGAAGCGTGCCCGCGAACAGGGACGCCTGCTCGTCGAGGGATACGAGGTCCGACATCCAACCGACAATCCGGATACCGGCATGCCGAAGGATGGCCGTGATCTCTTGCCTCCACTCGTCCGGGACGGGAAGAACCGCACGAGCACCGGCCCGCTCCGGCGCTTCGGCAAGGAGGCTATCGCTGAGATCGGCAAGGAGAGCCGCCACCGGCGCAGCCAGGGTCGGAGAGATGGAAAGGAACTCAACCAGCGTCGGACCGGCCGTATCCGGTCGGGAGGCGACGAGATCAATTCGGCGACTCGTGAGCTCCTCGATCGTCCTTTCCGTCTCGGCATGCCGTCGTTCCACTTCGCGGGTTTCCGACCTGGCTCGTTGCAGATCCTCCTCAAGAGCTGCGTAGCGTGTCACCGCTTCCGCGAGAGCCGCCTCGGCTTGAGTCCGGTCCTGCTCAATTGATTCGAGGACTCGGTCAGCCTCTTGCTGTCTTGCGTGGAACTCGACAAGGAGTCCCGAGAACTCGGCATGCATGGAACGCGAGTCCTTCAGCCGGCTTTGCAGGCGGTCGCCTTCGACCCGAAAATTGTGCGCCGATGCCGCTGCATCGACCCGACGGCGGCGAATCTCGTGAAGGGCTGCTTCCCTTTCGATGACTTGCTCGCGTAACCGGTTCACGATCGTCTCCAAGCCGGCCGACCGTCGCTGCAGATCTTGCAATCGGGAGCGAAGCTCGCTCGCGCGTCGTGCCGCCGTGTCCACCGCCTGCTCGGTGGGCGCAACGCTGACTCCTGCAAGCTCGGACCGCAAGGCAGCCATCGTGTCGTTCTCCCTCGCCTGAGTCTCCAGGGCCATGGATAGCGCGTCCTCCGCGCTCTTGAGCAGGTATCGGGCTTCAAGCGCCCGACTGCGTGCCTGCTCCCGTTCCCGCTGCGCCGCCTGGGCCTCTGCACGGGCCGCCTCGGCCCGCACGCCCAGATCCTCCAAGTCTCTTCGACGCGCTACGATGTCGCTGTCGAGGGCATCGCGCTCTGAAGCAGCCTGCCTCAACTCCATAGTCAGGAGACCCCATCGGAGCGCATATTCGCGAGTCAATGCGGCATGGAGTACATCCCGCGCCCGGAGCGCGCTCTCCGCGATACTGTTCTGTCGTCGCAGTAGCCGGAGGCGAGGCTCGATCTCCTCGAGGATGAGATAGGCCTGGGACATGTTCTGACGGGTCTGAGTGAGGCGTGACGCGGTCTCGGCACGACGAGCCTCATAGGGCGCGACCCCGGCGACCGCGGCGAGATAGGTTCGCCGCTCGGCTCCCTTCACACTGAGCACCGAATCGACAAGCCCCTGGCCCACGATGAGGTGGCCGCCGGCGTCCAAACCTGCGGCCCGCACAACATCAATCAGGTCGCGTAGACGCACGCGATACCCATTGACGAGATACTCGGCGTCGCCCGACCGGAACAGTCGTCTGCTGAGCTGCGCCTCGGACCCATCGACGGGAAGCCAGCGCGTTTCGTTGTCGAGCAGCAGGTTGACCTCGGCGATTCCGGAAGGACGGCGACGCGAAGAGCCGGCGAAGATCACATCCTCCGACCGCCGTCCGCGGAGGTCTCTCATCGACTGCTCTCCGAGGACCCACCGGAGTCCGTCGACGATATTGCTCTTGCCGCTGCCGTTGGCTCCCACGATCGCCGTGATGCCTTCGGCGAAGTCGATTCGGGTGGGGACGGCGAAGGTCTTGAAACCAGCCAGTTCTAGGGAGCGAAGGCGCAGTCTACACGTCCCAACCCGTTGATCACCCCATGGTAGACTGGCCGTGCAAAAGCCGCCTTCCGAAGCGCCACTGTGAGGCGATCTGGGTGGGGGGACGGCTCTGGAACCCGAACGCTCGGAGATAGTTCTGCGCGATCGCCCTTCAGTTGACACCCGGCGGGGAATACTTCGGGCAGCGGCCACCGCCGCCGGCCTCCTCTTCGTGCTATTGGTGGCGATGTTCATCGCGGCCAACGTGACTCAGGCGACCACGCCGGCTCCGACCCCAACACCCACGCTGCCGGTATTGGCGACGCCGCCCAGACTGACCATCACACCGGTGCCCACTCGTCGCCCGGGCGCAAGGGCGACTCCGCATGGCACTCGAGCACGACCGAAGTCGACATCGACAATCACCAGAGCACGCTCGACGCCAACGCGCTAGTAGCATGCGCTGGCTCGGTTGTTTTGCCGTTGCCTCCTTCATTGGCCTTTCCAGCCTGACCGGAGTGCGGGCACAGTCGCCGCCCACCTGCGCCTGTCTCCCATCCCAAGCAGCCACTGCGGCCGCGTTTGATCTCGCCGGCGTTGGCCGCCTGGGACGCGGATATCCGCACCTGCCGCGGATTGGTGTCGATAGTGCCATCGTCCCGCCCACCCTGCTCAAGGCGATCGGCTGGGTTGAAAGCAACTGGCGGCAATTTACGGCTGCCGGAGTCCCGCTGCTGAGCTATGACTACGGCTACGGCATCATGCAGATCACGTCAGGCATGGCGGGCGCCTTCGGCGATCCGGTTGGCAGTCTGAGCATGCCGACCCAGGCGCACGTGGGAGGAGACTACATTTTCAACATCGCCTATGGTGCCCGGATGTTGGCGCAGGACTTTCTGGCTGCTCCCGCCATCGGTCATCGCGACCCGACCGTCCTGGAAGATTGGTATTACGCCGTTTGGGCTTACAACGGGTGGGGTTGGATCAACAATCCGAACAACCCTATTTACTCGTATGAGGGCAATCCCGGGCAGGATCCGGAGAACTTTCCGTATCAGTACCGCGTCTACTACTGGGTTCAGCACCCACCCCTAGACGCTTCTGGTCATCCGCTCTGGCCGCCCATGAAGGTGTCGCTGCCAAGCCGGCACAAGATCGGCGACAATCCTCATGCCATTCGGCTCCGGCACGTTCATCACGAGATTCCCCACATCTACGGTGCGACCTACGACGTCCCCTCCGGCCTGACTGAGATGCGTTCAGGTCGTGCAGCCGTCGTGCATGTGCGGGTCTACAACACAAGTGGCGTGCCCTGGAAACCCAGCGGCAGCCCCGCATTCGGGCTCATGTACCACTGGGTCCACTCGGCAGACCGAGGCAATCCCCGGTTCGATCCGCATCTCGGGGGGATTGACCTCTTTGACGGATCGCCGACAATGATCCACCGGAATGTCCCTGTAGGTGGGTCAATCCGGCTGCGCGTTCGGGTTCAGGCGCCTTCCCTTACCGGCAACCTGACTCTGGCCTGGGACATGGTAGGTCGATCCCCTGGATGGTTCAGCTACAACGGGGTGCCACCCGGGTTTCAAGGCATTCACGTCGTGTCTCCGTCGGACGCGATTCCTCCGTACAAGGACCCTGGACCTCCGCGTTACTTCAGCCGTCCGCATGACTGGTTCGTGACGCTTACCTCCGCTCCGGTGGCCTCAGTTCTGACCCCCGGGGAGCCATATAGCGAGACCGTCTTGCTGTTCAATCCGGGAGGGACAGCCTGGGGGAGCCGCTACCGGCTTCAACTATTGGGGAAGAGGCAGGCGGTGGCTCTGCCGGTGAGCCATCTTGCTCCTTGCCGAATATTGCCGGTCACGATCAGCGGCAACGCGCCGCGGAGAGTGGGTGGTCACGACCTGCGCTGGCGCATGGTAGGGCCCAACGGGCGGCCCTTCGGGGCGACGATTCATGTCCGATTCAAGGTCGTAAAGCAAGGCTCCAAGCGGCTACGACGGGCGAGAATTTTGTCAATCGCTTGATATAATCCGCAAGATAAGCGTATAGGCCGTATTGGCGGTTCTACGCGTAGTAGGGAGGCCGCTTCGGATGTCGGGTCACTCCAAGTGGGCCCAGATAAAGCGCCAGAAGGGCGCGGCCGACGCCAAGCGGGGGCAGCTCTTTACCAAGCTCGGGCGAGAGCTCACGGTAGCGGCCCGAGAGGGCGCGGATCCCGCCGGCAACAGCCGTCTCCGCATGGCCATACAACGTGCCCGAGAAGCGAACATGCCGCACGACACCATCGAGCGAGCGATCAAGCGTGGCTCGGGCGGTGGCGAGGGCGTTCACTATCAAGAGATCAGCTACGAGGGCTACGGTCCGGGCGGCGCCGCCGTTCTGGTCCATGCGATGACCGACAACCGCAATCGCGCGGCGGCTGAGATTCGCAGCGTGTTTACCCGGAACGGTGGGAATCTCGGTGAAACCGGCTGTGTCAGCTGGCTGTTCGAGCCCAAGGGAGCTATCACGGTCGAGACGGATGGTCATGATCCCGACGAGCTTGCCCTGACTGCGATTGATGCGGGCGCCGACGACGTCCAAGTCGGCGACGGCGTAGTCGAGATTTACACTGATCCCTCCAAACTGGATGAAGTGCGAGAGCGGTTAGAGGGGGCGAAGATGCCCGTCGCTCAGGCTGAGATGCAGATGATCCCCAAGACGACGGTGGATCTGGACGAACGCTCCGCCGAACAGGCGTTCCGACTGGTAGAGCGGCTTGAAGAGCTGGAAGACGTCCAAGACGTCTTTACGAATACGGAACTCTCAGATGAGGTGGCCGCCAGGTTAGTGGGGTGACAACCTCCCACCGGCCCGAGACCGAGCCGCTCCCAAAGCCGGGCGCACCATTCACGGTGCGGGCGGTGCCGCTCTCGAACACGGCCAAATGGATCATTCTCATCGCATGCATCCTTGTGGCCATCGTATTCCTGGTCCACATCCGGTCTATCCTCTACCCGTTTGTCTGGGCCATCCTGGCGGCCTACATTCTGACGCCGCCTGTCAACTTCGTCAACCGGAACCTCGCCATACCGCGATTTCTGGTAGTCCTGTTGCTCTACGTGGTCGTTCTGTCGGTCGTCATTGTGGCCTCGAGGTATCTATTTCCGTGGCTCTCCAACCAGATCACCTTCTTTGTCGAGGACCTTCCCAAATTGGAGGGCGCCTTGATCAGCAAGGTCGGCCCGCGGCCCCTCGGAATCGACATCAATCAGCTGGTCACGCAGCTCGCCGACAACCTCAACGGCCTAACAGGGAATCCGAGGAGTGCCGTGAAGCTCCTCGCCAGCGCCTTCAGCACCACCATCCGCGTGCTGTTGTTCCTGTTCTCGACCTTCTATTTACTCATGGACGGCCCGCGGATTCGGCGGTCGCTCGTCCGTCTCGTGCCGCGCGTCTACCGGCCTGAGATCATGCAGCTTGCGGCTCAGATCAACTCCACCTGGACCCAATACATCCGAGGGGAGCTCGTGCTCTTCGCCATCATGAGCTCGGCTAGCTTCATCGGGCTAGAAATTCTGCGGGTACCGGGGGCCGTGCCGCTCGCTCTCGCAACGGGACTGCTGGAGCTGCTTCCCATCGTGGGGCCGATCACCGCGGGTGCGCTCGCCGTCAGTGTCGCGTACCTCAACGGCACGAACCCCTTCGGCTGGGGCCAGATTACGTACGGCATTGTCGTTGCGGTCATGTACTTCCTCCTCAGGGAGACGGAGGATTACGTCGTGGTGCCGAGGGTTCTGGGACGAGCGGTCAAGCTTCACCCGCTCATCGTTCTGTTCGCATTGGCGTCGGGCGGCGTTATCTTTGGTCTCTTCGGCCTTCTGATCGCAGTCCCAGTGGCGGCCAGTTTGAAGATCATCAGCGCGTACCTCTTCGACAAACTCGTCGCCCAGCCGCCGCAGTTCTTGGAGATCCACGCAGTGAGAACCGATGATCCCTAACGAGGCAAAGCTGGTATCCCGCGAGGAGATGCAGGCCCAGAGCACCAAGGCTCGGGAGCAGGGCAATTCGGTGGTTTTCACGAACGGCTGCTTCGACATCATCCACGTGGGGCACGTTCGCTATCTGTATGCCGCTCGACGTCTGGGTTCCGCGCTGTACGTGGGCATCAATTCGGATGCTTCGGCGCGTCGATTGAAGGGGGAGGGGCGCCCCATCAACACGGAATGCGACCGTGCAGGGGTGGTGGCGGCCCTGGAGATGGTGGACCTGGTTACGATATTCGACGAAGACACCGCCGGCGAGCTGGTCGCCCAGGTACATCCGGCAGTGTACGTGAAGGGCGGCGACTACGATGCAGATCCCGTGTCGACTCGATACCCTCCGGAAGCCGCAATCGTGAGCCGATATGGCGGAACGGTACGGGTCATTCCATACGAGTCCGGTTACTCGACGACCGGCACGCTGGACCGGATCCGGACCGCGGGATGAGGCCGCCTGCATGCCGTCTCTGGCGTTTCCGACGTCTATTGCTGTTGGTAGTGGGGGCGATGGTGCTGCTGGCAGCTTGCGGAAAGTCAGCCGATCCGGCCTGCGTAGGGAACGTCGCCGTGGTCGGCAACACCGCCATCTCTACAGCGCAATACCGACTACTGCTGCGCTACACGCTCGCCTTTTACGAGCGGGCCGATCGCACCTCGCGCTACTATCACCGGAATATCTGCGGCGATCCGTCTCTGCATGCCGACTGTGTATCGCTGCGAAAGAGGCTGCGCCAGCGAATGATTGACCAGCAGATCGTCGGAGACTATGCGGCCCAACACAATCTGCTTCCGACGGGTGCCGACTGGAATCGAGCGCTTGCCCGAGAACATCAGCTCGTCCAGAATGCCGGCGGAGAGCAGGCATTCGAACGATTCCTGGCGAAGTTGCGAACCAGCCAGGCCCGCTTTCGCTTCATCGAGAGCGAGCAGATCGAAACCGACAAGGTGTCACGAGCCATTGGTTACCGACGGTTTGCCAATTGGCTGAAGCAGCGTGAGGCCGCCGCTCGAACTACCCTCTGTCCTCTAACAGGGGCATAGCATGCCGATTCGGGTGGGGGTTCTGACAATCAGCGATCGGGTGTCGCGAGGAGAAATGGCCGACACCGGGGGCGACGAGGTCGTCAATGTCCTCCGACGAACAGTGGAGGGCGTCGATATCACCCGGGCCACCGTGGCCGACGAGCTCGAAGACATCCGGCGGATCCTCATCGGCTGGAGCGATGTAGAGCATCTCGATGCCGTCGTCACGACCGGAGGCACTGGACTGGGTCCACGCGACATTACTCCTCAGGCGACCGAGGCGGTGATCTCCGGGCGCATCCCGGGAATCGAAGAGTCTATCCGTCAGCGAGGGATGGAGCACATCGCCACGGCCATGCTTTCCCGGGGGGTTGCCGGATTTCGCAACCAGACACTCATCGTCAATCTGGCGGGCAGCCCCAATGCTGCCCGAGAGGGGGCCGAAGTAATCGTGTCGGTGCTAACGCACGCGGTCGACCTGCTGCACGGCCGGACCCGTCACAGTCACTCAACTTAAAGGAGCGACGAGAACTTATCTGAGCGCTGTCTGGTGTCCCAGGCACATGCCTCGCAGGGCAGGTTCATTGGCGGCCTCCGTGACGAGAACCAAGCGATCGCCTGCTTCGAGGACAACATCCGGCTCAGGAACAGAGGCATGGCGCCCACGAACGATAGCCGCCAGAACGCTGTGAGCCGGGAGCTGCACGTCCCGACAGGTCTTGCCGACGAGCTGCGCCCCCTCATGAAGCTCAAGCTCGACCACCTCGGCGCCTCCCTCCTCCAGAGAGAGGAGATGGACAATCGGATGTGCCGGGATTTCCTGCTGAAGCACCGACAGGAGCATATCCGTCGCGCTAACGGTGGCGTCGATGCCCAAACGATCGAAGATGGCGCGGTTCCGAGGGTTGTTGACGCGGGCAATGGTTCGCGGCACCTTGAAGCGATGTTTGGCGACCTGACAGATAACGAGATTGTCTTCATCATGCCCCGTTACGGCAACCACGACGTCGGCTCGTTCCACGCCGGCGTCGCTCTGCGTCGAGGCTTCGGCCCCGTCTCCATGCACGGCGGTGCCGTTCAAGTGGTTGACGATCGCCTCAGCCTTGGCGGCATCCTTCTCGATAACCAGAACTTCCTCGTCCTCACTGAGCAGCGCCTTGGTGAGGTAGTAACCGACTTTGCCGGCGCCCACAACTACGATGTACATACTTCTCCACCAGTGATCTTTTCGAACAGTCGTTTGGCTCCGGTCATCGTTGGACAGATGGTGTTCAAGCCCATTTCGGAGAAGGTGACTGCCCGAACGGGGTCATAGACGCGCGCAATCACCGTTTCCACATCAAGGATCGCTTTGGCAACCTGCGCGGCCATGAGATTGCGGTTATCGCCATTGGTCATGGCAAGCAGAATATCTGCTCCCTCGGCCCCGCCGGCCCGGAGGGTGTCGACATCAATCCCATTGCCTTGGATGGTCAACCCTCGAAAGGTAGGAGTGAGGCGCCGGAACGCGTGCTCGTCGACGTCAATAACCGTGACGTCGTGCTGCTCATGCAGTAGGTTGGCGAGCCTCGCCCCGACCCGGCCGGCCCCGACGATGACGATGCGCATATGGATAGACCCTCAACGCGATTATGAGCCTTGGATGGCTCGGGCATGATGCGGGTCAGGGCGGAAGGAGGAAATCGTGCAGACGAGCGACTTTCACTATGACCTTCCACCCGAGCTCATCGCGCAGCAGCCGGCAGATCCGCGGGATGCTTCTCGCCTCCTGATTGTTTCCCGAGGGACCGGCGAACTGATCGATACGGTCTTTTCCCGGCTACCCGACTATCTCGTCTCAGGAGATGTCCTCGTCGCCAATGAGAGTCGGGTGGTCGCGGCCCGGCTCGAAGGCGTGCTGCCACCCGCGACTCCCGTGGAGCTGCTCCTCATCCGCAGACTGGAGCCGGATGTGTGGGAGGTCATGGCCAAGCCGGCGCGGCGACTGCGGCCGGGGTCCGTGGTGGTCTTCCCGGGAGATGTCACGGCGGAGGTGGTGGCCACTGCCCAGCGTGGACGCCGGCATGTCCGTTTCTGGGGCACTCCGGAGTTCGAGAGCTGGTTGAACCGAGCGGGAAAGCTGCCGATTCCTCCCTACATCCGCTCATATGAGGGTGATCCCGAGCGGTACCAAACGGTCTACTCTCGGAATCGAGGCTCAATCGCAGCTCCAACCGCCGGACTCCATTTCACTTCGCCGCTGCTGGAACGAATCCGCGACGCAGGCGTGCAAGTTCACTTCTTGGCCCTCCATGTGGGACCCGGCACGTTCCAGCCGGTCCGCGAGGAGGACCTGAGTGAGATCGCCATGGAGCCGGAGCAGGGCAGCATCTCGGCCGAGGCCGCGGAAGCCATCGTCAGGGCTAAACAAGAGGGGAGACGGGTTGTGGCCGTCGGCACTACCACGACGCGCCTGCTTGAAGGCGTCTACGAACAGATGGGTGAGATTCGGGAGTGGGCGGGCGAAGTCGACTTGTTCATTCGACCGCCGTTCTCGTTCCACGTGGTCGACGGCTTAATCACGAACTTCCACCTGCCCCGCTCGACGCTTCTGATGCTCGTCGCAGCGTTCGCAGGCTGGCCCCTCACCAGCAAGGCCTACGATTACGCGGTACACAATCAGTACCGCTTCTACAGCTTCGGTGATGCGATGTTCATTCTCTGAGCCCTGAAAGCGCGACCGCGTTGGACGGTGCGCCTATAGGGGCCGTGATATAAGCGAAAGCGTTTTCGAGGAGAAATATGGCGCGGATCGCTATTGTCGGCGTGGGGTACGTCGGTCTGACGACCGGGGCCTGCCTGGCCCAATCCGGACATGTTGTGGCTTGTGTCGACGTCGACCACGCCAGGATCGAGGGCCTTCGGCGGGGAGTGGTACCCATCTTTGAGCCGGGGTTGACGGACATCGTCGCAGACAACCAGAGGACAGGTCGCCTCACGTTCACCACCGACTTCGGTGAAGCGCTCGCCGATGTCGAATTCGTTTTCATCGCGGTGGGCACCCCTATGGCAGACGATGGGCGTTCAGCCGACCTCCGATTCGTCCACTCGGCGGTCCGAGATATCGGCCGCCACCTAATGGCTCCAGCTATCGTGATCAACAAGAGCACGAGCCCCATCGGCACCGGATGCGCCATCAGTCGAATTCTGGAAGAGGAAAATCCACGCCTGTCGCCCTGGCGCGTGGTCTCCAATCCGGAGTTCCTGAGGGAAGGTTGCGCGGTATTCGACTGCCTCCATCCGGCACGGATTGTTCTCGGTGGAACCGATGAGCCCACTCTGGAGGCAGTTGCGGAGCTCTATGCCGATCTTCGATGCCCGGTCATCAAGACGGATCTCAATTCGGCCGAGATGATCAAGTACGCTTCGAATGCCTTTCTGGCCACACGCATCTCTTTCATTAATGAAGTGGCCCGCATTTGTGACGCACTTGATGCCGACGTCTCGACGGTTGCCCAAGGCATGGGACTCGATCCGCGGATCGGCCAGGAGTTCTTGCGCGCGGGACTTGGTTACGGCGGGTCGTGCTTTCCCAAGGATGTCGCGGCGCTCCGAGCTATGGCCGCCGACGCGGGTCTGCATCCACAGCTCCTGATGGCGGTCGCTGAGATCAATGACGACCAGCGGCGGTGGGTGGTGGAGCGGTTGGAAAGGGAGCTCGGCGGCATCCAGGGGAAGGTGGTGGCCATTTTTGGCCTCTCGTTCAAACCCGAGACGGACGATCTCCGGGGTGCTCCTGCTCTGGACATCGCCTCGCGACTCAGCGCCCTGGGCGCGGAGATTCGCGTCTACGACCCCGTGGTTCGCGGGCGTGTAGGCGGAGCGGTTGTCTGCTCGTCGGTGGAGTCCACCGCGGAAAGTGCCGATGCAATTCTGCTGGCAACTGATTGGAGCGAGTTCAGGGGCGTGGACTGGAACAAGGTTCGTTCGGTGATGCGGGGAAGGCTGGTGTTTGATGGCCGTAACCTGCTTGATCCGGAGCAGGTCGAGGCTGCCGGTCTGAAGTATGTCGGCGTGGGTCGGGGTGGCCGGAGACTGGGAAGTCCGGTCGGGGTCACGCCTTGAGGATTGTAGTCACGGGAGGAGCTGGCCAGATCGGCTCCATACTGTGCGGCAGACTCCTGAACGCGGGCAACGAAGTCGTCTGCGTGGACAATCTCTCAACCGGGTCGCGGAGCAACGTCACGGATCTCGAGTCTTCCTCCGGATTCACTTTTGTGAATGCCGATGTCTCGGAGGCCATTGCCATCGATGGGCCTGTTGATCGCATCTACCACCTGGCCAGTCCGGCCAGTCCACCGGACTATCTGCGGACGCCGCTGGCGACGCTTGCCGTTAACAGCAGGGGGACCGCCAACCTACTGCGACTGGCCGACCGTGAGCATGCGCGGTTCGTCTTTGCGTCCACGTCGGAGGTTTACGGGGATCCTGAGCAGCACCCGCAACGGGAGGAATACTGGGGCCACGTCAATCCGACTGGCGTCCGAAGCTGCTATGACGAGGGGAAGCGGTTCGGGGAGGCTCTCACCATGGCACACGTCCGTGAGGGGGGGACCGATGCACGGATTGTGCGCATCTTCAACACCTTTGGGCCGCACAGCCGGCCGGATGACGGACGCATGGTTCCGAACTTCATATGCCAGGCTCTGACCGGCCGGCCCCTCACCGTCTATGGAACGGGGAATCAGACGAGAAGCCTCTGCTACGTGGATGACACGGTTGAGGGCATTATCAGCACGATGGAAGCCGACATTCCCTCTGGTGAGGTCATCAACATCGGTAACCCAGAGGAGCATTCCGTCATCCAGTTTGCCCAAATGATCGCGCAACTATGCGGAGTCGGGTTTCAATCGGTTGCGAGGGATCTACCGGAAGACGATCCGGCTCGGCGCTGTCCGGACATCTCGAAGGCCCGACAGCTGCTCGATTGGAGCCCACGCGTGTCGCTCCAGGCCGGTTTGGAGAATACGATTCAGTGGTTCCGGACCGCGACCGTGCAAGAGGATCTTGTTGGAGCCGGAGCTGATCCAGGATGATCCGGCCTGACTAAAACGGACAGGGCGGAACTCGAACGGAAACCGAAAC
The DNA here is from genome assembly GCA_021323865.1 of Pseudomonadota bacterium. Classification (GTDB taxonomy): domain Bacteria; phylum Chloroflexota; class UBA5177; order UBA5177; family JAJPKF01; genus JAJPKF01. Next base: position 164,655 of record JAJPKF010000020.1, read on the forward strand.
GTCGCCGCTTTGGGCGTTTGAAGATCTCTCAGTTTCCGCGTTCCATCCGCTACAGCCCAGAGTGGGCGCTGTCGAACTTGATGGGGCCGAATGTCCTTTGGCTCACGGAATGGCTCGCGGAAAGTCTTGAGCTCTCAGCCGGCATGCGAGTCCTCGACTTGGGCTGCGGGAAGGCCTTGAGCTCTATCTTCCTCGCCAAGGAATTTGACGTTCACGTGGCAGCCGTGGACCTCTGGATCGACGCCGCTTCCAACTGGAAACGGATACAGGAAGCGAACGCGGCCGAGTTGGTCATGCCGATTCACGCCGAGGCCCATAACCTGCCCTTTGCCGATGAGTACTTCGATGCAATGGTGAGCCTGGATGCATACCACTACTTTGGAACCGACGATCTCTATATCGGATACTGCCGGCGCTTTCTTCGGAGGGGCGGCCGGCTCGGTATCGTGGTTCCGGGGCTGGTCAGGGAGCTAGGAGAGGCACTTCCGGATCATCTTGTCAGTCGTTGGGAGTGGGATTTTTGCTCATTTCACAGTCCGGAGTGGTGGCGGCGTCACTGGGAGAAGACCGGGCTCATGTCAGTCGAGCAGGCGGATATGATGCCCGAGGGCTGGCGGCACTGGCTAACCTGGCTGGAGGTGGCTGCCGACAACGGGTATCCGTCGAGCGAGTCCGAGACGGAGATGCTAAGGGCCGATCGAGGCACGAACCTTGGCTTCACCCGAGTCATTGGCCGAAGACGGGCGGTCTGAGCCCCTAGCGTTGGTCCGACTGTTCCTGGTGGCCCCCGAACTCGTAGCGCATGGCGGACAGCAATCGGTTCGCAAAGTCCGCCTCACCTCGCGAGGCAAAACGCTGGTACAGCGCCGCGCTCAAGACGGGAGCCGGAACACCCTCATCGATGGCCGCATGAACGGTCCAACGGCCCTCACCCGAATCCGAGACACGGCCCTTGAAGTTGGATAGATCGGGGCTCTCGAGGAGCGCCTGGGCCGTGAGATCCAGGAGCCAAGAGGCGATCACGCTCCCACGACGCCAGACCTCCGCGACCTCATCGAGTGGGAAGTCGTATCGATAATGCTCCGGGTTTCGGAGTGGGGTGGTTTCGGCGCTAACCTCTTCCTTCCGGGAACCGACATTCGCGTTGTGAAGAATGTTCAAGCCCTCCGCGTAGGCCTCCATGATCCCGTACTCGATCCCGTTATGCACCATCTTCACGAAGTGCCCCGCTCCGTTGGGACCACAGTGAAGGTAGCCGCGGTCGGCCGTGCCGCGGTCGGGTTCCCTGCCAGGGGTGGGAGGCGCGGCGTCGCGACCGGGAGCAAGAGCGTCGAAGATTGGGTCAAGGTGGGCCACGATTTCGGGCTCGCCTCCGATCATCAGAGAGTACCCGCGAGTCAGGCCGAACACCCCGCCGCTGACGCCCACATCCACGTAGTGGACCCCCAGGCTGCTGAGCTGCGAAGCCCGCTCGATGTCATCGATGTAGTAGGAGTTGCCTCCGTCGATGATGGTGTCGCCTTCTGCCACCAACGGAGACAGTTCCCGTACCTCCTGATCGACAATGCCGGCCGGTACCATCATCCAGATTGAACGATGTGGGTCGAGCCGGCCGACAAAGTCCCTCAGCGATTCCGATCCGGTCGCTCCCTCGGCTGCCAAGCCCTTGACCGCGTCGGGATGTACGTCGTACACCACACATTCATGTCCGGCCTTCAAGAGTCGGCGGACCATGTTGGCCCCCATCCGTCCCAGCCCGATCATGCCCAGCTGCATCGGGTCTCCCTTCGCGCATCCCGAATGGTGGGAAGCCTCGTCCCACCGTGCCTGGCTCATTGTCTCAGGAGGCGTGATCTGCACCCCTCCTCTCAAATCTCACATCCAGTGGAGCAAATGGATTGAAGCGCAACGAAGCGATTGATATGAGCCGGCTTCTTGAGACCCTCGTCGCGGTCATGGACCGCCAGACGGTCGACTCAGCCATCGGCCGAATCATCATGCCGGCGCCAAACTACCTGGGAATGTGGGCGCGGGACACGGGGATCATCGCGCTTGGCCTCAACCGGCTTGGGAAGCGCGATCTCGCTCGAGAGCTGCTCGTCCGGTACTGGGGATTTCAGATCACGCCGCATTGCAAGCCGAGCCAATTCATCTTTCGGAACAAGGGAAGGGCACGTTGGACCGAGGACATGGCGTTTACCCCCAGCCGGGAGCAGCTATTGAAGGAGGTAGGTGGTTTCCCCACCAGCGTCTACATCGATAACCCCATGTTTCCCGCCGGAACCCGTGAGGTGTACACAACCCGCTGCGATCTGGACAGCGCCTGCTGGCTGATCGTCGCCTTGGACGACTATCTCTGGCATAGCAAGGACGTCGAGACCGTATGCCGGCTGTCCACGGCTATCCACCTAGCCGTCGACTATCTCCGCTCCCGTGATGTGGACGGTGACGGCCTATTGGAACAGGGGCCCAATGAAGACTGGGCCGACACCCTGCTTCGGCATGGCACGGTTACCTACACACAGGCATTGTGGTGCCGAGCCCTGGAAGCGGCAGCCCGACTACTGGGCAGCTGCGGTGACGCCGAGAAGTCTCAGCAATGCTGCGTGGAGAAGGACCGCGCGACATCAGCCCTCCGTTCTCGGCTCCGGACCGGTGATGGATCGTATGTGGATTATCGAAGCAACGGCTTTGCCTCGACCCGTCTGTCACTGGATTCGTCCCTCCTCGTGGGGTTCCACCTGGTCGACGATGCCGTCCAGCTGCTCGGTAATCTCGAGTCACTGAAGGGCCGGCACGGAATTTCGGTCATTTGTCCGGGCTTTGCGACAGACGAGATCGGCCCGGGCACGTACCGGCTCGGACAGTACCAGAACACGGGAATCTGGCCATGGATCACCGCCTACTACGCCTTGGGTTGGGCCAAAGCCGGACACCGTGATCGGGCCCGACGGCTCGTGTGTGGTCTCTTCCATGGGCAGCCGGACACGGTCTATGAGTGGTTCGACAGCGAAACCGGACAGGAGAACCACCCCGACTTCGCGACGGCGGCGGGGGCTTTGGCCTGGGCGATTACCGAAGGGGGTCTTGCCTAAAAGCCGGGGAAGGCGCGGCGATTGCGGGGTCGCTAGCCGGCTTGCCCATTCGGCAGCTCAAGGTCGACCGGACGCTTCGCAATCCGCAAGGTGCGAATACGACGCCCCTCAACCTCTCGCACCTCGATCGTGATGCCGTCCACTGTCACGACGGCGCCGGAAACCGGCACCTCGCCAAGCTGCTCGTACACGAAGCCGCCCAGAGTTTCCACGCCGTTGCTGGGTAGCTCCAAGCCCAGCTCCTCATTGAGCTGCTCCATGTCGATCATGGCGCTCACGTCCCAGACGCCTTCTTCGACCTGATCGACCAATGGCTGTTCCCGATCGGTCTCGTCCTGAATCTCGCCCACGATCTCCTCGAGAAGGTCCTCGAGCGTGACCAGCCCATCCGTGCCGCCGTACTCGTCGAGGACGATGGCCATGTGCACCTTGCGCTGCTGAAGCTCACGGAACAGCTCGTCCACCCGCTTTGATTCCGGAATAAACAGAGCCGGCCGGACAACATCATTCAGGCTGACTTCGATCTGGTTCTCCCGGACGTATTTGAGCAGATCCTTGTCATAGAGGATCCCCACGATGTTGTCGACGTTCTCCTCGTAGATGGGGATGCGGGAGTGACCCTGCTGGAGAATGACGTCCAGCGCTTCGAGGAGTGGTGTCTCGACGGGAAGCGTGATCATGTCGACGCGGGGAATCTTGACTTCGCCGACGGTGGTCTCCCCGAACTCGAAAATCCCTCGAATCATCTCGTGCTCGTCCTCTTCAAGCACGCCCTCCGCCTCGCTCACGCTGACGATCTCACGGAGCTGCTCCTCCGTGATCAGCGGCGTTGGCTTGTTGTAGCCGCCCTGCCCAAGAAGTTTCATGAGCGTCGCGACAGCCCATCCAAGCACGATGATGGCGGGCCGCAGGAGCAGCGAGGCGACGCGCACGGGCCGGCCGAGGGCCAGCGCTACCCTTTCCGGCTGGCGGACCGCGAAGTTCTTGGGAGTGAGCTCAGCGAAGATCAGGACCGTGATGGATATGCCGACTGTGGCGACGATTTCGCCCCACGGGGAGGCCAGATTGTGGGTCAGCAAGAGAGTGCCGACGCTGGAAGCGACGATGAGTGCAACCGAATTGATGATCAGAATGGTCGACAGGAAAAGGCTTGGATCGTGCCGGAGGTAGGCGACGGCTCGACTGCTCGGTGTGTCTCGTTCCTCCAGGGAGCGGGCGGTGATCCGGCCGATGGCGGTCAGAGCCGTTTCGGCCCCCGAGGCAAGCGCGGCCAGCACGAGGCAGGCGGCGAGGATCGCGAGCTCGATCCAGCTGGCGGTGTTCACGAACTTACAGCAGCTCTGCCTGGCGGAAGCGGGCCTGTTTGAAGAGTTCGCTCACCGAGCTGTCTTCATGGATTCTGCGGATTGCCGAGGCGAGCAGTGGTGCCACGCTTAGGCGCTTGATCTTGCCGTCGATGAGCTCGTGGGGAATGGGAATGGTGTCAGTCACCGTGACGCTCTCCAAGCGGCTCTCCTGAATCATCTCGGGAGCCTCGTCGGCTAGGATGGCATGCGTGGCGTAGACGTGTATCTCCCGGGCGCCTCGCGAGTACAAGAGGTCCGCGGCTTCTCGTAGGGTGCCGCCGGTCGAGATCATGTCGTCCACGATGATCGCCACTTTGCCGTCGACATCGCCCACCATGTCGATCACTTCGGAGGTGTCGGGAACCGGACGGTGCTTGGAGATGATGGCCAGACTTGCTCCTACCCGAGTGCGGAAGTCGTTTGCGCGGGCCACGCCACCCGTATCTGGAGAGACGATCACGACGTTCTGGAACTGGCGGTAATAGAAGTGATCCGCAAGCAGGGGCATTGCAGTGAGGTTGTCGACGGGGATGTCGAAGAAGCCCTGTATGGCCGGGGCGTGGAGATCCACGGCCAGGACCCGGTCAGCTCCCGCCTCGGTGATGATATTGGCAACCAGTTTTGCCGAGATGGGCTCGCGACCGGTGGTCTTCTTTTCTTGCTTGGCGTAGGCGTAGTAGGGAACCACGGCCGTGATGCGGCCGGCCGACGCCCGCTTGAGGGCGTCGATCATAAGCAACAGCTCCATGATGTGGTGGTCAGAGGGCGTCGAAGTGGGTTGAACCACGAACACGTCGCGTCCTCGAACGTGCTCCTCGATCCGAATCCGAGTCTCCCCGTTCTTGAACGTCCCGACCAGAGCTTCTCCCAGCCGGGTCTCGAGCTGCTGGCAGATCAGTTCAGCCAGCTCCGGATGCGCGCTGCCACTGAATATCTTCAGCTCTTGCGTCTCCATCCCGCCCCCGCTACCCGGAATTGCCTGAGTGTACGACGGTGTCCCGTCGGAGAAATGCCTCGGCCCGCCTCAGCTGATCGGGATCATTGATGCCCATCCGATCGCCGGGCTCAGGCATGGGAACCGTCTCAATTTCGACCCCTCGTTGGGCTGCCCAGCGTACGACATGGGTGAGGTAATATTCGCCATCTGGATTCACGGGCAGGAGCGGTAGCGCCTCCTCCAAGACCCGACGATCGAACACGTACGCGCCGAAGTTGATCTCCACGGCGCCCTCGCCGGGTTCGGGCATCTCCGAGCGTTGGAGGAGATCCACCACCCTTCCGGCCGCCGATCGTCTCACTACCCCAAGCCCATGGCTGTCCGGCACTGATCCAGTCAAGAGCACAATCGGGGCGCCCGTTTTCTGGGCAGTTTGAAGCATGGCAGCCAACGTTTCGGCTTCGACGAGCGGCTCGTCCCCATGGAGAACCAGCACGGTGTTGATGGACTGGGGCAGTGCAGCAACACCAACGGCAGCGGCGTGGCCGGTTCCGCGCTGTTCCGTTTGGTCCGCGAAGGTGGCGTGAGACCCGACGGCTGCGCGGACCTGTTCGGCCCCATGGCCGACGACGAGCAGGGGCTTGGGAGCCGATTCGCCGAACCCGAGCTCTCTGAGGGCGTTCAAGACGTACCAGATCATGGGGCGGTCCAAGACCGGCTGGAGCACCTTCGGAGTCGAGGCGTTCATCCTGGTGCCGCGTCCGGCGGCAAGGATGACGGCTGCTGTGTCGCCCCCTACGGCCGCGTCAATCCGGCGTTTACCAGGCTCCAGAGATATGAAGGTGGTACCTCGTGACAGGCAGCGTCAGTGGGCTTGCCGGAGGTATTCCGGTACCATGATAGGCGTCTCACCCAAACGACCGATTCCCGCCGACCTGGCGTGGCTGGGGCGGCAGGATTCGAACCTGCGAATCGCGGATCCAAAGTCCGCTGCCTTACCGCTTGGCCACGCCCCACCGGCCCGGCGAGTCATAGCTCATTATGCCAGCGTGGGGCCGAATCCCACCCGTTAATGGCCTATGGCCTGGTGGGCGAGTGGCGTTAAGCGGCCTTGGTGAGGGGCCGAGACTCTGCTTGGATCAGCACCTTCTCCGGCAACCAGCCGAGGGCCACATACATCTCGGCCACCTCGGCGGCTTCGTGCTTCTCGAGGTCGCTATGCTTCGCGATCGGGCGGCCCCTGTCAAGAACCACCACCTCATACTTCATCTTGTGCTCCGCCCGTCCAGGCCGGGCTACCCTTCTCCGAATGGGCCTGGCAGCTTCGGTGCCATAGCCTTCTGTACGAAGCGTAGATACGGGAGATTGGATGGCCATTGGCAATGGCGACGCGCGCCACCGAGGCGGCAGGCAAGGGACTCAATGGTATTCTGGCGGGAACGGCTGGACGGTGAATTAAAGGAGCAACATGGCCGATCGAGCAGTGCTGGATGCCCGTCCTCGAACGCTTCTTGGGAAGCGAGTAAAGCGGCTTCGCCGCGAGGGCCGCATTCCGGCCACCGTGTACGGTCATGACGTCGAGCCCCAGTCCATCGACGTCGATGCTCGTTCGTTCCGGCGGGTGCATTCTCAGGCGGGAGACAACCAGCTCGTCGATTTGGTACTCGACGGTCAACGCCCTCGGCCGGTGCTGATCCACACCACGCAAGTCGATCCGCGACGTCACACCGCCATGCATGTGGAGTTCTATCAAGCCAATCTCCGTGAAAAGTTGACTGCACGTATTCCGATTCACTTCGTCGGTGAGTCACCGGCAGTTCGCCATGGCCTGATGGTCTTGCATATCCTTGACGGAGTGGACGTGGAATGCCTTCCCACGGATCTGCCTCCGCACATTGAGGTGGATGTGTCAGGGCTGGAAGAGGTGGGCTCCGCCATCCATGTTCGAGATCTTCAGCTCGATCGTGAGCTCTGCTCAGTCAAGATCGACCCAGACGAGACCGTGGTGTTGATTGCGGCACCTCAGGTCGTTCGCGAGGAAGAGGAGGCCGCGGAAGAAGCGCCGGCCGCGGCTGCCGAAGCTCCCCAGGGAGAGGAAGCCAGCTCGGAGGAGACTTCGGGCGAGAGCTAGGGGACCCTCATGCGAGAGCTAGGGGACCCTCATGCGATCGTCCCCCGGCGTCTTCTCTGACTACCTGACTACCTGGCTGCTACCAGCCACCCAGTCGAAGCCAGATGAAGTAGGCGGCCGCCAGAACCCCTAAATCGGCAACAAAGGTCAGGTCGGTACTCTGGGAGTAATGCTGGATCACTGAGATGGCGAGGATCGCCGCGATCAGGATTATCCAGGAGCGGGCGCTCCGCCTGCCCCAGGCGATCGCTGGCGCTCCGCGACCCCCACGATAGCTTGCCGTCTGGTAGGCGGGACGGGCTCTGCGCCGGCTTGCCCATCGAGCCGCAAGCCGTTGGCGGTTCCGGGTGATGTTCCGGAAGCGCCAGTACATCCAGCGAATCCGCAGCTCTTTCCACAGATTCAAGGTGCCCTCTCGAAAGAGTATAGAGTCCAATGAAATGGCAGGCGGCGTAAAGCTTTGCGGGATGAAGCGACGGTCCGACGTGAGAGAAGCGCTACAACTGGGCGCTGACTGGATCGGGACCGTGATCGGCTATCCCAGGAGCCCTCGGTCGATCTCGATTCAAGAGGCGGCAGAGCTCGCGGTTGAGTCGGATCGGCTGGTTGCAGTCGTGGTCGATCCCGATGACTCACTCGCCGCAGAAGTGATTGACGTCGTCAGGCCGGCAGCCGTTCAACTATCAGGATATGAGGAACCTGATCGCGTTGCTCGCCTAATCGCTCGGTTTCCGGACACCGGCTGGTGGAAGGTCCTCCATATTCCAGCGACCGAGGGTGAGGATGCCGCAGACGCCGAGCGGCAGCTGCGTGACTACATCGCAGCCGGCGCCGGCCGCGTCGTCATTGATGCCGGAACACGCGCCATGCCCGGAGGAACGGGCTCATCGGCATCCTGGAGACTTGCGGCTATGCTGGTGGGCTTGGCGTCTGTTCCCATTACCCTTAGCGGCGGCCTGACTCCCGAGAACGTCGGATCGGCTATCGCGCATGTGAAGCCGGCGGGTGTGGACGTCTCCAGTGGCATCGAGGCGGCGCCGGGAGTGAAGGACGCGCTGGCCATGGAACGATTCGTCAGCGAGGCGAGGCGCGCGTTCGAAGCGGTTCCACGATCTCAGAGCATGCCGCTCACCTGAGACACAACCGCGGACGGCTCTAGTGCTCCAAGCGGGTCCTGATGCTGTACTCATCCGAGGCGTGGTAGCCATAATGCCGCTGCATCTCACCGATCAGCCCGATCGCAAGCAGGATGGTGCCGAACAGAATGAGCATCACGGTAAGGAACAAGAGCGGAAGGTGGCTGACGCCGATCGATTGACCCATCAGCTTGAGCACCGCCAGGTAAATGCCGCCGACTACACCCAAGAGGAAGAGCACCAGTCCGGTCGTCCCGAAGAGCGACAGTGGCTTCTGCATGTAGCGGGTGAGGAACAGGACCCGAATCAGATCAATGACCCCGGCCATGACCCGGCCCGCGCCGAACTTGGACCGACCGAATCGCCGCTCGCGGTGATGCACCTCTATCTCGGCAACTCGATATCCCTTCCAAGCGGCCATGACGGGGACGAATCGATGCATGTCACCGTAAAGGCGCAGGTCGTCGAGGACGGCACGACGATAGGCTTTGAATCCGCAATTGAAGTCGTGTAGGGTTATCCCGCTGGCTGCCCTGACGACGGCGTTGAAGATCTTTGACGGGACGGTTTTGGTGGGAGGATCGTGTCGCTCCCGCTTCCACCCCACGACAAGGTCGTAGCCCTGCCGCAAGAGAGCCAGAAAGCGAGGAATCTCGGCAGGGTCGTCTTGCAGGTCGCCATCCATGGTGATGACGATTTCTCCTCGGGCCTCGCGAAAGCCGGCCACCAGAGCCGCTGTCTTCCCGAAGTGACGGCGGAGAGCAATCACCCGCACGCGCGGATCCAAGCCGTGGAGCCCCTCGAGCTCTTCGAAGGTCCCGTCGCTGCTCCCGTCGTCGACAAACAGTATCTCGGACGCCAAATCCAGCTCATCGAGTACGGGGGTGAGCTGTCGATGCAGCTCGACAACGCTCCCCTGTTCGTCGAGCAGCGGAACCACCACGGAAAGCTGTACGGTCGCGGCAGGATTCTGCAGCTGCGAGAGTGCGTCTGCCTCGACGGCATTCATCGTGGAATTATAGGTGCGAGGCGGCCCCAAGGGCGGTTCCGTGCTGACTGACCATGGTCGCCCCGGGGCGATGCACACCTCGACATCGACTTGACGACCGACCCGAAGCTGGGCTATATTTCGATGATGTTAGCACTCTCGTTACGAGAGTGCTAAACCGTCTGGGCGGGACTTTCAAGATATGGATCTGACTGAGCGAGAGAAGCGCATTCTGCAGACGGTCGTCCAGGAGTATGTCACCTCGGGCCGGCCCGCCGGATCCGCTCTGGTGCTCGAGAAGGCGGGTCTCCAGGTAAGCCCTGCTACGGTGCGTAATGAGCTGGCGCTCTTGGAACAGCACGGCCTGGTGATCCAGCTGCATACATCGGGTGGCCGCATCCCCACCACGGCCGGGTACCGCTACTACATCGAGCGGTTGCTGCCCGCGCAGACGGTACCCGACGACGACCAGATCACCATACGTCACCAGTTCCATCAGGCACACACCGAGCTGCAGGAGTGGCTCAAGCTTGCGGCCGCCGTGCTTGCCCACCGCGCACACACGGTGGCCCTGGTGACGCCCCCACGTGTGGACGAGGTGCAATTCAAACATGTTGAGTTGATCGAGGCACAACCCCACACCGTGCTGATCATCGTCGTCCTCTCGGACGGGTCTGTTCTCCAGGAGATGATGGCGACTGACGAGGCGCTCAGTCAGGAGGTGCTGAGATCATACGCCGACCAGCTCAATCAGCGGTTGGGATCTGCCGGATCCTATGCCCGGGTGAAGCGCTCATGCTCCCGCCTTCCAGACCATATGATGCCGTACTCAGATGCCGTGCTGCGGCTCATGGGCCGAGCCCGGAATCGTGGCGTGCAGGTGTACCACGAAGGGCTGAGTGAGATGCTTGCTCATGACTCGTTCTCCGCTTCTCCTCAAGGCCCCGCGTCGGGAGAACGGATTCGACGGGTGCTGGACTTCCTGCAGCAGGGCCTGGCCATGGAGGATCTGTTGTCGGTCATGGCCATGGAAGCGGGAGTTCACGTGGTGATCGGGGGCGAGACGCCCCTCGACAACCTCCACGAGTACAGCATGGTTGTTGGTGGCTATGGGTCAGAGTCGGAGGGCCGCGGCGTTCTCGGTCTTCTGGGCCCCACCCGCATGGACTATGGGAGAGCGATCTCTCTGGTGAGATACATGACCGAGTTGATGACTGACGTTGTCTTTGGCTCTCGCTTTGTGAGCGAGGAGTCATCGTGAGCGACAGAGAAGCGGAGAAGGTGGAGGCCGAAGCAAGCGACGCGGCGGTTGCGCCTGAGGAGATAGATCAGCCGGAAGAAGCGGATAGCGCCGGCCAGGGCCGCTTTGCGCGCAAGTGGTCAAAGCGATCGACGAGCCCGAACGCCGGACCCCAAGAGCGAGACGTTGTGGTGGCCGATCCGGTGGAAGAGCTGCAGAAGGAGCGGGCTCGAGCCAATGACCTTTATGAGCGCCTGCAGCGTTCCATGGCCGATCTCTCCAACTACCGGAAGCGGCAAGAGGCCGATCGCGAAGAGATGGCCAAATTTGCGAGCATGCTTCTCGTCGCCGACCTCTTACCCGTGCTCGACAACTTCGAGCGGGCCTTGACCACTATCCCTCAGGAGCTCGAGATGTTTTCGTGGCTCCAGGGAATCGCCCTCATCGAACGGCATCTGCGCGCGATCCTGGAGCGCCAAGGGGTCGAGGTCATTGAGGCAAAGGGAGCGAAGTTCAACCCGACTCTCCACGAGGCAATCGTGGAGGAAGAGTCCTCAGAGGCTGAACCTGGCACCGTTTTGGAAGAGTTGCAGAGAGGCTACACCATGCACGGTCGAGTCATCCGCCCGACGCTCGCCAAGGTAGCAAAGGCGGCAGGAGCCGCATCTGTCGCTGCTGAGGACGAGCCCGCCGGTACGGCAGACTCTGAGGCTGGTGCTCTCGCAGACGAGGAGGGCTCGGACCATGGCTCGGAGTCCGGCTAGAGAATGCGCTCTCCTGCCCCTCGTCCGATTGGCTTTCACTAGCTCATGACCACGAAACGCGACTACTACGAGGTTCTCGGGCTCCCGCGAGATGCGTCCGATGCCGACATCAAGAAGGCCTTCCGTGCTCGAGCCCGGCAGCACCATCCCGACGTCAATAAGGAACCGGGCGCCGAGATGCGGTTCAAGGAGATCAACGAGGCCTATGAGGTCTTGAGCGATGCCGGAAAGCGGGCCACGTATGACCGCTTTGGGCACGCGGGCCTGGGATCTGCCGGGTTCCAGTCCTACTCTTCCCCATTTGACGGTTTCGCCGACATCTTTGATCAGTTTTTCGGCACTGCCGGGCGCCGAAGTCAGCGGGGCCCACAGCGGGGATCTGACCTTCGGTATGACCTGGAAATAAGCTTCGAAGAGGCGGTATTCGGAGGAGAGCGCGCCATTCGGATACCGGCCCTCCGAACCTGCGACCGATGCGACGGCTCAGGCGCCGAGCCCAATTCTGAGCCCACAGTTTGCCCCATCTGTCACGGCTCTGGAGAGATTCGACGTGTTCAGCAGTCCGTCTTCGGACAGTTCGTGAACGTGGTCATGTGCGACCGGTGCCAAGGTGAGGGACGGGTCCCTGGCGAGCCGTGCCAAAAGTGTCGTGGGCAGGGACGAGAGCGGGGAGTGCGAGAGGTGACCGTCAAGATTCCGGCAGGAGTCGACAACGGTCAGCAAATCCGACTCTCGGGCGAGGGTGAGTCGGGACCGCGCGGCGGGCCGCCGGGTGACCTCTACGTCGTCCTCGAGGTCGCGGAGCACCCTCTCTTCCAGCGGGATGGCTTCGACATTCAGTATGAGATGCCCATAAACGTGGCTCAAGCGGCGCTCGGCGATGAGGTTGCCGTGCCGACGCTTGAAGGGTCGGAGAAGATCCGGGTGCCGGCGGGAACCCAGTCGGGGCACACCATCCGCCTGAGGGGTCGCGGCATCCCCTACCTTCGAGGCTCCGGCCGTGGCGACATGTTTGTGATCGTGCGGGTGATGGTCCCGACAAAGCTCACCGACGAACAACGGGCCCATTTCCAAGCGCTTCTGGGAGGTCTTCAGCAAGAGAGCGAGGAGAAGAGCTTCTTCGAGAAGGTTAAGGAAGCGCTTGGCGGCTGAGGCCGATGCTCCCGGCTGGCTCGAGTTCTCGGTTCGAGCAGGGGTTGAGGCGGTGGATGCGATTTCGGAAGTGTTCCGGCGCCACGGCGCCCGCGGCGTGGCGGTCGAGCCGCAATTCGTTTCGGGTTCGGACGAAGGGTGGGAGGCTGGTCCCGAGTGTGTTCTCAAGGCGTATCTGCCCAGCGCTGGCACTGATTCGAGCGCCGAGTCGTCGATAGAAGAGGACCTGTGGCATCTGTCGGCCTTTGATCTCGCCCCGATCTCTCCGCTCCGCCGGCGTGTCGTGGTGGAGTCAGATTGGGCCAACGCCTGGAAGGAACACTTTCACCCCATCAGACTGGGGCGACACCTGGTCGTCAAGCCGTCGTGGCGGGAGCATTGGCCTCGGGCCGGCGACGTGGTGATCGAGCTGGATCCCGGAGTCGCCTTCGGGACCGGTCTACATCCGTCAACGGCCCTGATGATGGAAGCGTTGGAGGCTCGCGTCCAGTCGGGCGCCCGCGTTCTGGATGTGGGAACCGGCTCCGGAATACTAGCCATCGCCGCGGCCAAGTTGGGAGCTGGGACCGTTGTGGGAGTCGACACGGACGCCGTGTCCTGCCGGGTGGCTCGGGAGAACGCGACCCGAAACGGCGTTGCCGATCGACTCTCGATCGGCGAGGGGTCCATCGACGCTTCGTCAGGTGAATTCGACGTCATCGCCGCCAACATCATTGCCTCCGTTATCGCCGAGCTGGCTCCGGAGTTCGTTCGACGGATGCGCGCAGAATCGGTGCTACTCGCGTCCGGCATCATCGCCGAGCGAGCAGACCTTGTTCGCCGTGCCTTTGAGAGCGCCAACCTGCGAATTCTGGAGCAGTCAAGTCGCGGCGACTGGCTCTGTCTTGCGGCCGCGGTCTCCTGACTTAAGGACCCGTTCCTTGAAGGCCCAATATCGCTTCTTCGTACGACCGGAGTGCATCCGCGGCGGGCAGGTGGAGTTTCCTCATGCTCTCAGTGGCCAGATGGCCCGCGTGCTCCGTCTGTCGGAAGGCGACGAAGTCACCGTCCTGGACGGAACCGGCATGGAGTACGGGGTGATCCTGAGCCCGAGCCTGGCGACTGGATTGGTCACATGCCGGCGACAGAATGAGGCTGAGGCGCCGATCGGGGTCCATCTCTTTGTCGCACTCCTGAAGTCGAGACGCATGGAGATTGTGCTCCAGAAGTGCACGGAAGTCGGCGTATCGGCCTTCACACCGATCCGCTCGGCCCGCTGTATCTCCACGAGCGACCGGCTCCCAAGGGAGCGCTACGAGACCATTGTTCGCGAGGCGGCCGAGCAGTCGGGCCGCGGGTGCCTGCCGGTCATCCACGACACGATTGATCTCACGCGGGCGGTCGAGGCGGCGTCACCTGCCGTGATGCTGACCGGGAACGCTCCAATCAGATTTGACGAGGCTCTCCGGGCCAGCCCAAGGGCTGAGGTCCGGCTCTTCATCGGACCAGAGGGTGGATTCGCAGACGAAGAGATTACGCAAGCTGCGCGGGTGGGAATGGTGGCGGCGTCACTGGGACCTCGAACCCTTCGAGCCGAAACCGCCGCAATCGCCGCCTCGGCCCTGGTGCTGCTGGGTCCTGGGGCCGGCGAGGCTAGTGACGAACGATGACGGCAGTGCCGTCTGGGGCCCAGTAGAACAACCGGTAAGCGACATTGGCCGGGACATTTACGCAGCCGTGCGTACCGGTGTAGTTCTGTCCCGGCACGCCGCTGGCGCCGTTGCTCCCGGGGCCGAATACCGAACGCCATGGGGCGTCATGGATGTAATAGCCTCCCGCTCGGAAGAGCATGGCGTACTCAACCTTCGAGGGCGGATACCAATCCCAGGAGCCCTTGGGAAACGGGCTGACGAACGTGAAGGGGTGATAGCGGCCCAAGATCGTGTAGTGTCCGACCGGGGTCGGCAGCCGGTGGTTGCCGGTGGTGACTAACGACGTCAGGAAGAGCTGCCGCCCCGAGTATGCCCACAGCCGCTGCTGTGAGAGGGAAACCACTATGCTCTTGTCGATGACCTGAAGCCCGGAATACTCCTTGACGGAGGAATTGCCGAAGGAGTCGGTAGTTCGCACAAAGAAGTTGTAGACGCCGGGCGGCACGATACGGCTCTGGTTGTCACGTCCATGCCAGGTGTAGTGGAGGATCTGGTTGGGCTTCGAGGAGGCGGTCTTCACGAGCCGAATCAGATGACCCTGGCTGCCGTAGATGCCGATCCGGATCTTCGAAGGGCGATTCACCGCGTAATTGAGGGTCATCGAGTTGTAGATGGGATTGAAGGCAAAGGTCGAGAAGCCGGCATTGGTGACCGTGGGTGGTGTGCTGTCGACCCTCACGGTGTAGGTCGAGGCTGGACTCCAGTTTCCGGCCCGATCTCGAGCACGAACGTCGAGGACGAAGGTTCCCGTGGGAACTGAGTGGAGCGCCAACGATGGCCGGCGGGTCATGAGATGCGGGGCGCTGGGTGTTTGGCCGGGAGGGCCGAAGGTATACCAATAGCCCACGATCCCCGAACCGCCATCGTGGCTCGACCAGCCAAACCGGACGGTGGAAGATCTACTCACCGTCCGCGGGCTGGGGTTGGTTGACGAGGATATTGTCGGAGCCGACGGAGGAACGGTATCGATGCCGAAGGCAGTGCCCCCGACGAAGGCTTTCCATGGGCTGATCGACTTGCCGGTGAAGAATCTTGCCCACCACCGGTAGGTTCCGTTTCCGAGGTGTCGAAGCGTCAGGGATGGCTGTCCCGGCCGGCCTGACGCAGTCGGATTCCCCGATGGAGACGCGCCTCCGCGAACGAGCTGAACCTGCAGACGCTTCTGTGAGGTTAATCGGAAGCTGGCAACCGAGAATCGAACGCTGCTGGACTTGATCCAGCCAGCCGGACGAATTCTCCAGGTGTGCTGCGCGCTTATCTGACCCAGTCCTGTTGGTGGGGCCAGCGACGTTTGGAGGCCGGACTCAAACGGGCCGAGACCGGCGCTGTTGGCAGCAACCAATCCCAGGATGAGGGCGACAATGGCCGCTACTCCGGCCAGATACTTCATGGACGTGCCTCGCGGGGGAAAAGGGCGGGCAGAACGGTCGCCGGCGTACTTCCCATTCCCACTCAAGGATAGCCGTTGAGCGATCTGTTCACTGCCGGGAATGCGGCCCGGGATGGCGTCTCTGCACGGGAGCCGCGAGCGACTCTGGTCCCTGAATTCGGGCGGGTTGCCGCTCCATTCGGCCTGGCCACATTGGTACCATATATGGATATTCGCTAGACAACTCGGGGGTGCGCTTGCCTCCAGGTGCTGCGGGCGGAGCCGGCGCGGCCGCTCCGTTCGCTCTCATGGTTCCGTTCTCGATCTTCCTGATCTCGAACGTGGCAATACTTGCCGTCTGGATTGCCCGTCAAAAGGTCAGCGACGACGCCATCCGCCAGCTGTGGCAGCAGCTCGCCAGCCTGTGGAAAGGTAACCCGGAGCTTCACGAGCTGATTGCATCGGGCCGCCCTATTGATCCCGACGCCCTCGCGAATGCAGACGCCGAGACGAGGGCGGACGTGTCGACGGCCCTCGATCTCTGCGACGCGCTCGGCGGGCTGGCCATGCGCTTTGGGGCGGATCGGTCAACCCTCTTCTCACTCTGGCCCATCGATCGGATGTGGGCGTCGCTACGGCCCGTCGTGGAGCGCGAGCGGGCGACCAATCCCATCGCATACGCCCGCTTTGAGCGGGCGGTTGCCGTTCACGAGCGCTATTCGGGCAGGCTTGCCGCGGAAGCACGCGGTGAGTCCAACGTTCTGCTCGTCACCATAGCCGTAGGCATCGCCGTATTCATCTATGCCCTCGATCAGACCATCGTTGCCAGCGCGTTGCCCACGATCGTGAGTCAGCTTCAGGGCATCTCGCTGTATGGATGGGTCTTTTCCGCCTACACCATCGCCGCGACGGCGATGACGCTCTTGTACGGGCGTCTGGCGGATCTCACCAGCCGGCGAACGCTCTTCATCATTGCCATGTCCGGCTTCCTCTTCGGCTCGATCCTCTGCGGGTTCGCTCCGAACATGCCCCTGCTGGTGGGATTCCGGGCCATACAGGGACTGTTCGGAGGGGCCACCTTCCCGCTGGCGATCGGCATCATTGCCGACACATATCCCATCGAGCGTCGCGCCCAGGGATTCGCGATCGTGCCCACGACCTTCGCCATCGCCAGCGTCACCGGACCGCTTGCTGGGGGCTTCCTGGCTCAGTCAGTCGGCTGGCGCTGGATCTTCTTTGTCAACATTCCGGTGGTCTTAAGCGCCATCTCGCTCCTGCTCTACACGTACAAGGCCCGCCCACAGCAGGGGCACTTTCGTCTGCGCGATCTCGATTACCCAGGCATCGTTTTGCTGTTTGGCGGCTTGGTCACTCTCCTTATCGCGCTCACCACGGGTGGGAACGACTGGGATTGGGCCTCTTGGGAAGAGGTGGTCATGCTCGTCGCAGGAGCCACCATGCTGGTGTTGTTCGGCTACGTGGAGCTGCACACAACCTCGAGGCGCCCGCTGCTGCCTCTAAGAATCCTCAAGCACCGCGGCCTTGGCGGGGCACTCTTGACCGTTTCTCTGCTTGCCTGGGTTACCACCTCACTGATCCTGTTCATGCCGGAGTACGCTCAAGCCGGCCTGATGGCAGACGCTCAAGGCGCGGGTCTGATCCTCATTCCCTTGATGCTGACGTGGGCCACGACGGCCAACATTGCGGTTCGATTTGGGCAGCGGCGGGGATTCCGCAACGTGGCTCTGGTCGGCGTGCCGCCCATCATCCTGGGACTGATCTACATCTACTTCATGCATTACGGGTTTGACGCGTGGACGGTCGCTCCGGGACTGGCTCTCGTGGGACTGGGGGCCGGAATGATCAACCCGAACATGTTGGTTCTTGCCCAGTCCAGCTTGTCGGACCGAGATCAGGGTTTGGCCGGAGGTCTCGGAAACGTGGCCATGAGCCTCTCTGCAGCGATCGCGGCCGCCAGCCTCTCCGCCTTTCAGACCTGGAGACTCGAAGGGTATGCGCAGCTCAGCAGTGTTACCAACGCTTCTCAGCTTCTGAGCCCGTTTGGCCGCTTCTGGTTGGCCGGCATCTTCGGTCAGATCTGGGTTGGCCACCTGCAGCGGTGGCTGACGCTTTCGATTCACGATGTGTTCGTGGTGGCCCTGATCCCGGCCGCCGGACTCGGACTCTGGTTGTGGCTTCGAGTGCCGAGCAATGCCTTGGTCCGCGAGATCCGGCTTCCACCACTCGGTGCTCCTCCCCCGACCGGGCCGCAACCGGGACACGGTGAGGCTGCGCCGCCCCAGCCGGTACCTGTCCCCAGCGGCTCGCCCGCATCAGCTTCCGCGGACTAAGCCGCTGGTCCATGGGGGCAGGCCTCAGCCCCGAACCTGGAAACGCCGACGAGCTGCTGGCTGCGTGTCCGTTCTGTCGAATTGCAGCGGGTCTGGCCCCAGCCGAGGTTGTGGCGTCATCTGAAGAATACCTAGTCATCCGCGACTTGCGGCCACAAGCACCCGTGCACCTGCTCGCATTGCCCAGGCGGCATGTGCGAGATATCGCCCAGATGTCGGCCGGCGACCCTGAGTCGCTCGGGCGGCTGGTCAACTTTGCAGTTGCGACCGCACGAAGCGAGGGGCTAGACGTGGATGGATTCCGGCTGGTGGTCAATACGGGGCTGAATGGCGGCCAAACGGTCGACCACCTGCACATCCATGTGCTCGGAGGTCGTCGGCTCGGCTGGCCACCCGGGTGAGCCATGCGCTGATCGTCGTTCCGACGCCCATCGGCAATCTGGAGGACATGACAATTCGCGGCCTCAGGGTTCTTGGCGAGGTGGGACATGTGGCGGCCGAGGACACCCGTCACGCCACGGTTCTCCTGAATCACTATCAGCTTCGAAAGCGGATGGTGGCATATCACCAGCACAACAAGCGTTCGGCGATTCCCCGCATCTTGCAGCTGCTCGAGGTGGAGGACGTGGCGCTCGTCTCGGATGCGGGGATGCCCGCGATTGCCGATCCGGGATGGGAACTGATCCGTGCGGCCTTGCGTGCCGGTTACCGAGTCGAAGTTTTGCCCGGCCCCAGCGCGGTCACGACGGCGGTCGCCCTTGCCGCCCTGCCCGCTCGTGGATTCGTATTCCTGGGCTATCTCCCTCGTCGGGCGGCTGAAGCCCGCAGGCGGCTGGCGGAGGTGGCTGATCTCGAATACAGCCTGGTCTTCTTTGAAGCTCCGCACCGGGTCTTGAAGACGGCGCAGGCACTGCTCGGCGCCTTGGGTAATCGCGACGTCGTCGCTGTCCGGGAGCTGTCCAAGATCCACGAGGAGGCCATCCGTACCGACCTGACTGATCTGGCTCGCCGCCTGGAGGAGAGCGAGGCTCGAGGCGAGTGGACTTTCGTCGTAGGGCCCTCCGTCCATGGAACTCAGATGCCGGACGACCAGGCGATCGAGCGTGCGCTCTTGCGTCTCCTTGCTTCCGGGATGACGGGCCGAGACGCGGTCGCTCAGACGGCTCGTGACCTACATCTCGCACGAGGGCACGTTTACTCGATCTACTTGCGGATGAACCGTGATGAACGGGCTTGAGGTGGACGCGGGGACTACGCGGCGCAGTGTTCACCGATGAGCACCGACGGAAGGCTTGTGGACACCCATGCGCACCTGGACGACGAGGCCTTCGACGGCGACCGCTCGGGCGTCGTTGAGAGGGCGGTCGAGTCGGGCGTCAGCGTTGTTCTCTCAGTCGGGGTCGATCTGGCCTCCAGTCGACGAGCCGTTGAGATGTCAACCGAGCACCCTTCGGTTGAGGCGGCAATCGGCATCCATCCGTCCCACGCCGATGTCTTCCTCCAAGAGTGGGCGGGAATACAGACGCTGCTGACGACCGGCCACGTTCGGGCCATCGGCGAGATCGGCTTGGATTACTTTCGGTGTCGGGTCTCAGCCGCCGTACAACGGCGAGCGTTCCGAGCCCAGCTTGCGACCGCGTCGGAAGTAGATCTGCCGGTCGTCGTGCATGATAGAGAGGCACATGAAGACGTGCTGGAGGATTTGGAGGAGTTCCGACCGCGGGGTGTCCTTCACTGTTTTTCGGGTGGGATGAGGATGGCCGAACGGGCGATCGAGTTGGGTATGTTCGTTTCGGTAGCGGGTAACATCACCTATCCCAAGTCCAGCTCTCTTCGGGATGTGATTCGGGAGCTGCCCGAACCGTCCCTGCTGGCGGAGACGGACGCACCCTTTCTCAGTCCCCGGCGCACGCGAGGACGACGAAACGAACCCGCCAATGTTCGAGATGTAGTCGAGGAGATGGCTCGACTCCGGCAGGTCTCTTTTGATCAGGCGGCTTCCTCCACGAGTCGGAACGCGGCGCGACTGTTTCGGTGGTCCTGACCCTGTGACCGATACGCGCCTGCTTTTCGCTCCCGTTGCCTCCGGTCTGGCCGGCGTCGAGCGGTGCATCCTAGCTTCGGCGGACGGCCAGCACCCCATGCTGGGCGAGGCTCTTCGGTACGTCTTCGATACGCGGGGCAAGCGTCTGCGTCCGGCGCTCGTCCTCTTGTCCGGAGCGCTTGGCGACTACGACGAAGACCGTCTCATCCTGCTGGCGTCCTCCCTCGAGGTCGTTCACACGGCGAGCCTAGTTCACGACGACACCATTGACGAAGCGATGACCCGTCGGGGGATCACGACGCTGAACAGCGTGTGGGACCGGCACACGGCGATCGTCACCGGCGATTTCCTTTTCGCCAAGTCGGCCGAGCTGGCCTCGAAGATGAACAGCGTTCGGATCATGCGCATGCTGAGCGAAACGGTCATGGCCATGTGCTCCGGTGAGATGAGACAGCACGCCGCCACCAACAATTGGGAGATCTCCGTGGAGGAGTATCTCGAAAGAATCGGCGCGAAGACGGCGAGCTTGTTTGCGATGTGTTGCGCCGGGGCGGGCGTCACCACGGGTCAGTCCGAGGCCCACATCGAAGCGCTCTACACATATGGGTTCAATGTCGGGCTGGCTTTCCAGATCGTTGACGACATTCTGGACTTCGTGGCGGATGAGGTCGCCATCGGAAAGCCAGCCGGCAATGATCTTCGCCATGGAACCATCACACTTCCGGCCATCTTGTTTATGCAGAAGCTACCCCATGGAGCGCCGCTTCGGCAGCGCCTTCAACATGGCGAGGATAGTGAGCTGGCCGCCGACTTGATTCGGGAGTCGGGAGCATTGGCCGAAGCGCGAGAATTCGCGCGCCGAGCATCCTCAGAGGCCATTCAGGCTCTGGCGGCCTTCTCCGGTGGGGAAGCCAAGGCGTCTCTTGTCGAGATCGCCCAGTACCTTCCAGCCCGCTCGGTCTAGGGTCCGGCTCCGCTGCTCCCACAAGAAATTGGAGCGGCAAATCTCATGGGCGCTCAGCCCTAGCGCCTCCCCTGAGCTCAGCGCTGCTCTTCTACGGTGTTGCATTTCACCTGCTCGACCGTCGATACTCATGACAAGGTTCAAGGCAAGCGCCCGGGAGAGGTATGAGGCTTCTATTTCGGCATCCTGAGCAGCGGGAGCATGACGTGCTCACGCTATCTCAATTTGTCGACGGCGACCTCGACCCGGCGATGGCGCTAAGGGTCGAAGCGCACCTGGGGGATTGCGAGGACTGTCGGGGAACGGTCGCGGATTTTCAGTCCGTGAACCAGCGGGTGACGGAGGTCGGCTCGCGCGTGGTTCGGGTGCCGATGGAGGTTTCGGAGTCTGTGCGGCTCGACACCAGCCGCGGCCGGACCACCGGGCGAATTGGGATCGTGGCCTCAGCTCGTTCCATGCCGGCGGCGGTGGGAACCGTGGCGGCCGCCGTGCTGCTCTTCATCGGCTCGGGATTTCTCCATCATGCTTCCGGCCCGACAACCCCTTCATCTCGTGCGTCCACGCCGGTCGTCAAACCGGCGAAGCGGTTCCTTCGGCAGAAGTTCCTTTCCATGGAGCACTCGGGGGCGGGACGGAATGTATCCCGCTCGGCTTCTGGCCCCAAGACCGGCAAGCCGACGCCTCCGCGACGCCAGGGACACACCCCCTTGATGCCTCTGTAGCTCGTCGCTCGTCGGTCGCGACAGGGCCCACGCGACAGGCGTTCGGGCACCGTCTCCCGGTCATGAGGTAAAAGATATGGGACGGAATTTTGTGTGAATCGGCTCACACTGTTACGCATCGCACTGTCTGTCCGTCTAGGTATATGTCAGGAGTTTTGCCTCCTGATTCGCAACAACAGCGATGCCACCGAGTACGAGATCAGGGAAATAGGAGGTGCGCGGGGAGAAGCTGTGTCAAGTTCGTTCGCGCGAGCAGTAGCACTGTCGCAACCAAACTAGTCGATTTCAGAACTGTAGGAGAAACAACGCATGAGCCATTTTTGGCGAAAGCCGTTGAACGTCGCGGCCACGCTGGCCGTCGTCCTGGGGATGGCGGGATTCAGCGCCGCCGCGGTGAGCGCTCACACGAGCGTGCACCACAACGCTAAGGCGAGGGGCACGGTCATCTACTCGGACTATGAGTCCGCGAACACGCTGAACATCTTCCTGCCCAACGCCAACGGCGTGGCGGCAGCGGAGATCAACTCGAACACCGATCCGTTCGGGATCGAGCCGTTCTACAACAACAAGACCAAGCTCATCCCGGCGATGTTCACGAACATCCCCAACCCGACGAACCACGGCAAGACCTACAACTTCCATCTGCGGAAGGGTATGCACTGGTCCGACGGCGCGCCCATCATTGGCCGCGACCTGCTGTTCGCGTGGCACGTCCTGATGAACCCCAAGACTGGCCCCTACTGCGCCGGCACCTGCGACGTGATCAAGAGCATCTCGCTGCACGGCAAGTACGGGATCACCTTCAAGCTCAAGAGCGTCTACTCGGTCTTCATCCAGCAGGCTCTGCCCTCCCTGTTCCCCTCCACCTTTAAGAAGGGCTGGAACAACATGGGAACGAAGGCGCAGATCGCCGCTTGCGTCAAGAAGATCTCCAACTGTGATGCCATCGGCACCAAGCTCATCAGCGACACGAGCTTCGACTACACAAACGACCACTACATCACGTCGGGCCCGTATCAGATCACCAGCTTCTCGGACGCCGGTAACATCAACCGAGTGAGCTTCAAGCCCAACAAGCAGTGGCACAACTGGTATGTCGGCGCCAAGGCTGTTCGGCCCATCAAGACGCTGATCTTCCAGAGCTACGGCAGCCAGCCGGACATGATCGCGGCGGCCGCCTCCCACTCGACCGACGTCACCACCGACTACACGCTGGTGAATCTGCCTCAGCTGAAGGCGAACAAGGGCAAGTACAAGATCCAGACGTTCGGCAGCAATGACTTCGAGGCGCTGTTCTTTAATGACTTCAACAAGATCATTAAGGGCGGCACCCATGGCATTCCTGCGAAGACCCGCAATCCCATCGATAACGCGAAGGTTCGATTGGCGCTCGGCCTCTCGTTCGATCGCGCTGCCCTCATCGCCAACGTGCTTAGTGTGAGCCACAAGGTGGCCTCGCGCTTCGTGTCCTACACCGTTCCGGTCATGAGCGCAAAGGCGCACCGCAGCTCCTATGCTGACCTGGCCATCCGCGGCGCGTGGGATCCCCTCAAGCACAAGTACGTGAAGCCAAACACCAAGGCTGCCCGCAAGGACGCCAAGAAGCTGCTGAAGCAGGCAGGCTTCGCAGGCGCCAAGGTCTACATCTCGACCAACTGCAGCAACCCGGCACGTCAGGCCTCGGTGACCTATCTCGCCTCCAGCAAGGCCTGGGGCGCGATCGGCGTCAAGGTCGTTCCCAACTGCGTGTCCGCGCAGGAGTTCTTCTTCACTGACCTCCTGTCGGGTGGTCACTACGAGGTCGCCATTCACGCGTACACCAACCTGCCGGACTATCCGGACTGGGCGTACTTCCTGCTTGGTGGCCAGTTCTGCCCGCAGCTCTACAAGAACCCCAACGGCAACGATCAGAACGACAGCTGCATCCGCAACAAGACGCTAGACCACGCCTATGTTGCCGCGCAGCACACGACCAGCTTCGGCAAGCGCCACAAGGCGTTCGACACCGCGCAGAGCGTCATCGCCAAGGAAGCCTACTGGATCGCTCTCTACGAGCGAGCCGGCATCCAGACGAACGACGGCAAGGTCAAGAACGTGACCGGTGACGCGAGCGTTGCCGGCGAGGCGAACTGGGATCCGTGGGTATGGAGCGCCGCGTAAGCGTCGTACCCATAAGCCTCGGATAATCGTCGAGCCGAACAAGAACCGGGAGGGAGTCGCCCTCCCGGTTCTTCGTCTCCAAAGAGTGTGCAGAAACCACGAGCCCAAGGTCATGGGCGGATCCCGAAATGCCCAGTGTGCGCCACAGCACTTCAACTGTGAACTGGGTCACATATGATTTCAGTAGTGACGGTATTCCAGTAAGGGGGGCCCGAGTTGACTACCTACATCATTCGCCGGCTTATTCAGTCGACGATCATCATGTTCGGGCTTTCAATCATCTTCTTCTTCATGCTTCACCTGGCGCCTGGTGGGCCTTGTGATGTCTTTATCCAGAGCCAGCGTCAGGTGATCCAACACGAGCTCTGCGTCAAGACGCTGGGGCTTCATAAGCCGCTGCCCGTCCAGTACTGGTATTGGATCAGTGGGTACCTGCACGGCAATTTCGGCAAGACCACAGGAGGCCAGCTGGTCAGCAGTACCATATTGGCTGCCCTTCCCGTTACCGTCCTGCTGGCCACTGTCAGCTACTTCTTCCAGCAGATCATCGCTCTGCCGCTGGGCATGTTCTCCGCGCTGCGCCAGTACTCGTTCTTCGATACGGTCTTCACCTTCATGTCGTACGTGGGGCTCTCGATGCCGACGTTCTGGCTCGGACTGATGCTCATCTACCTCTTCGGCGTGCATTTCGCAGTCTTCCCCGTCGGATTGGTGACTGACACCCACCTGCCGGTTTTCTGGACGCATGATTGGTTCGTCGCGCTCGCGCACGATCCGCCACTCATCATTGGCGATCTAGCGCGGCATCTCGTGCTTCCGGCGATAACCCTGATGGTGGTGGGCGTGGCCGCGGATAGCCGCTTCATGCGGGCCTCCATGCTGGACGTGATCCATCAGGACTACATTCGCACCGCCAAGGCAAAGGGGCTCAAGCGGCGAACGGTGATCTTCAAGCACGCCTTTCGGAATGCGGTGTTGCCCATCATCACCAACATCGCGCTCTATCTCCCCACCCTGGTGGGCGGGTTTGTGATCACGGAAGCGATCTTCAGCTACGCCGGAGTGGGCAACCTGTTTGTGCAGTCGATAACGTCGCACGATTACGGGGTGGTGCAGGCGCTGCTCATGCTGAGCGCGATAGCGGTGCTTCTGGCCAATCTGCTCGCCGATCTGACCTATGCCTGGGTCGACCCGCGCATTCGGTACGACTAGGCGAAGGACCAGGAGCGGCGTGAGAGGGAAAGGGAATCATGCAAGATCCTGAGCTTATGGAAACTGCGGTCCTATCTGATCAGGAGCCGACTCCGATTGCACCATCCGACTCTTCTCGGATGCTCATGGGGGCGGAGGATGACCAGCTGGGAATCCGGCAGCTCTCGCAGATGCAGCTCTTCTGGATCCGCTTTCGGCGGCACAAGGTAGCCCTCGTGGGCGCCGTGATCCTTGCCTTCTTCGTGGTTCTGGCCATTATCGGGCCCTATATCAGCCCGGAAACCTACGAAGGGTCCGGATGGAACCCGGTCGCTCTAAACTGGGCGCCGCAGTGGAGCTGGCACTACCTCATGGGGACTGACGCGAACGGTCACTCCATCCTGATGTACGTCCTGCTTGGGGCGCGCACGTCTCTGGAGGTGGGCGTTCTTAGCGCGTTCGTCGCCACGCTCATTGGGATTCTGGTCGGCGCAGTTTCGGGCTATTTCGGGGGCTGGGTGGACGCGGTATGGATGCGCATCACTGACGTGTTCCTTACCTTGCCGTTTCTCCCGCTGGTCATCCTTGTCTCGGCCTATCTGGGCGGCGGCAACGCCTACATCATCGTGGCCATCTTCGGGTTCCTGGGCTGGTCGAGTGTCGCCCGGTTGATACGGAGTTACTATCTGACGCTCCGGGAGCAAGAGTTCGTGGACGCGGCTCGGGCGGTGGGCGTGTCGCATTCTCGGATCATGTTCCGGCACATCTTGCCCAATGCCCTCAGCCCGGTGATCGTCTCGTTCACTCTGGCCGTCGCCGGGTTTATCGTTGGCGAGGCCGCCATCGACTTCCTCACGGTCGGAATCAGGCCGCCGTCCGTCAGCTGGGGCATCGCCCTCGCGGGTGCCCAAAACAATCTGATCTTGGGGAACTGGTGGTGGGCATTCTTCCCCGGGGTCTGCCTGCTGCTCGTGGTTCTCGCCATCAACTTCCTGGGTGACGGCCTTCGGGATGCGCTAGACGTTCGCGCCAAGACATCCGAGTAGACTTGCCCATGCACGGAGGGCTGTCCGCCGATTGTTGCCTGCCTAGGAGGCAGATTGTCTACGGAGATTAGTCAGCACGAACTGATGCAGGAGACCCACAACGGACGTCTGCTTCGAGTCGAGGGCCTGCGAACCTACTTCAAGACGATGGACGGGATCGTCAAGGCTGTGGACGGCGTGTCCTTCGACATGCCGGAGGGATCCAGCCTGGGCATCGTCGGCGAATCCGGCTGCGGGAAGAGTGTTACTTCGCTTTCCATAATGCGGCTGGTCGAGCGGCCGGGATGGATTGCCGGTGGTCGCATCTGGTTTCATGACAAAGATTTGCTCCATCTGCCCGAGGAGCAGATGCGTCAGATTCGTGGCGACGACATCTCCATGGTTTTCCAGGAGCCGATGACGTCGCTGAACCCGGTCTACACGCTGGGAGACCAGGTGGCCGAAGTGGTGCGGGTTCACCGAAAGGTCAGCCGCAAGGAGGCGATGAACCGGGCCATCGAGTTGTTCAAGCTGGTGGGCATCCCATCGCCGGAACGGCGGATCAAGGATTACCCCCACAACATGAGTGGGGGTATGCGCCAGCGCGTCATGATCGCCATGGCTCTTGCCAACGACCCAGACCTGTTGATCCTGGACGAGCCCACAACGGCCCTGGACGTCACGATTCAGGCACAGATTCTAGAGCTCGTGAAGGACCTGCAACAACGAGTCAATACGGCGGTCATGCTCATCACTCACGACCTCGGGGTCGTAACGGAGATGTCTGATCGCATCATCGTCATGTACGCGGGCCGGGTGGTCGAGGACGGCGACGTCCTCTCTGTGCTGAAGGACCCGCTGCATCCCTACACGAAGGGCCTGCTTGCCTCTATCCCTTCCCTCGGCAAGAAGAATCAGCGCCTAAACGTCATCGCCGGCGCCGTTCCCAATCCGCTGCGCATGCCGCAGGGCTGCAAGTTTGCGCCGCGCTGCCCCTATGTCATGGATGTGTGCCGAAATGAGGAGCCCGAGCTTCTGACCCAGGGCGAACATGGGGAGCGGAAAGTCCGCTGTTGGTTGTACTGATGAGAGCCGCATGACAATCGAATCCGAAGCCATTCAGCAGCACTCGGACGCCAACGGTAATCTTCTCCTGGACGTCCGTGACCTCAAGACGTACTACCCGATTCTGGGTGGAGTCCTCCGGCGTCGTGTGGGCTGGGTCAAGGCCGTTGACGGCGTGAGCTTCTCCATCAAGTCAGGCGAGACCCTGGGCATGGTGGGCGAGTCCGGATGCGGGAAGAGCACCATCGGCAGAACGGTGGTTCGCCTCGTCGACGCCACGGGCGGCAAGGTCATGTTCGAGGGGCGCGACATCCTGTCGCTCCGCGGGCAAGAGCTCAAACGTATGCGCCGCAACATGCAGATCATCTTCCAGGACCCGTACGCGTCACTGAATCCGCGAATGCCGGTCGGCGACATCATCGGCGAGGGCTTGATGGTGCACGGGATGAAGAGTCGCAAAGAGCGCGAGGAACGCGTTCAGTACTACCTGGAGGTGGTGGGTCTTCGCAAGGAATACGTCCGCCGGTATCCGCATGAATTCAGCGGCGGCCAGCGACAGCGAATCGGAATCGCGCGAGCCCTTGCCCTGCGTCCAAAGCTGGTCGTGTGTGATGAGCCGGTGTCGGCCCTTGACGTGTCGATTCAGTCTCAGGTGCTCAATCTGCTCAGCGATCTGCAGAAGGAGTTCGGGCTCACCTATCTATTCATCGCCCATGACCTGAGCGTCGTCGAATACATCAGCGATCGGGTCGTGGTCATGTATCTGGGCAAGGTTGCGGAGGTGGCCGACTCGGAGCGCCTCTACGCCAATCCGAAGCACCCGTACACACAGGCTCTCCTTTCGGCCATTCCCATCCCGGACCCGACGGTTAAGAAGCAGAGGATCGTGCTCCATGGAGATGTTCCGAGCCCTATCAATCCGCCCAGCGGCTGCCGGTTTCGGACTCGCTGCTGGCTCGCACAGAGTATCTGTGCCGAGCAGGAGCCGCAGCTACGGCAGGTCGAATCGGGGCATTGGGCCGCATGCCACTTTGCGTGACGATCTAGAGCCATGCGTGCGCTACTCCGTCGGGTTGGCAGGGTACTCGGACGCATCGCCGTAGTCTGGCTGCCGATTCTGGCGGTCTTCCTCGGCGTCGGATTTGTGGTCGAAGTGACTCATGCCCGGACGACGTACTCGCAGCGGTTCTCTGCCCCCACGAACGACGGACAGAGCTCGGGGGCGACGGGGTATTCAGCCGTTCCCGATGGACAAGGTTGGCAGCTCTTCAGCCCGGATCTGCACGGCAATCTGGTACTGCGGCGCATTGGATCGACCGGGCGGACGCTCTGGCAGCGAGTTGTTGGTCAGTCTGCCAGCAACCTGAGCTGGCCGGCAATGGCCTGGGGAGCCGGATCCGATCTGGGCGCCTGGGTCAACAATCCCGGTGGATCGACCCAGACCCTGGAGATCGCAGCTGTAACTCCCAATCACGTCTACCGGAGAGCCCTGACCACCTCCGGTTTCGCCGAGCACCCGTTTGTCGTTGCCAACCCGCGACGGCATCAGTTCGACGTGTTCTTCGGGTGGCAGCCGGCCAAATCGAACTTCGACATCTACGCGGCACGCCTTTCGTCGACCGGAAGACTGTTGGGGCGCTTGGTCCGACTCTCCAACGCCGTAATCTACGACTACTATCCGCGAGCGACTTGGAACGGACATCAACTGACGCTCCTCTACCTCAATCAGTGCTGCCGAAGCAACTATCTCCACGTGGTTTACCAGCGGCTCTCGTGGACGCTAAGGCCACTGGGTGCGCCTCGGTTCCTCGACCTGCTTGCGACATCCAGTGCGGCTCCGGATGAGTGGGGTCTCGACGTCCGAACAGGGCCCGGTGGATCGGTCTGGGCGACCTGGATCAACAGCTCTGCGCTGAAGCTGGCTCGGTGGTCAGCGGCCGGAAAGCTGTCTTTCGTGAGAACCATCCTGGTCGCGAACGGGTTCGACCAATCGAATCTTGCCGTGAGCCTGGGCCTGAATCACAACGAGGGCTGGTTGTACTACGCGACCGGGGGCGCCGTGGGCTTCTACCTCGCGTCGACCCGCTTCAATAGGCAGGGATTTCCCGTGGCCTCCTATCGCGTCAGCTATGGGACGCTGGGGTCTGACATGAATCCGGTAACTGGGGTGTCTGCGGGCCGCTCCCGGGTCATCTGGGAAGAAGGCACGGGCGGCTCGGCCGTCTTCCAGTCGAGTACCGACCGAGGTCATGTGGCCGCAAGCGGCATTCAGAACCTGGGTCTGGGATTGGGAAGCCCTCTCGTCGACCTGACCATTCTGCTAATCGGATCGCTGCTGGCGGGCGCAGTGCTCACGATGATCAACGGCTTCATCCTGCTGCCGCTGCTATTCGCCTGGCTGCCCATCGGTAAGCTGCTTCCCGACCGCTTCAATTGGATCGTCTATGGCGGTGTCGTCGCGGCCGTTCTGAGCCTCCTATTTGCCACCAGGACGTTCGCCAGTAATTGGATGCTTCTTGTGAGGCCGTTGAGCCAGCCATCGAGCGCGCTCGCCGTGGGGGGAGCGGTATTTGTGGGCTACTGGGTCAATCGAGTGGGTATGCGGGAACAGGAGCCGGTTTTCCGGGCGGCCGCTCTGGCACTCACGGCGTTCTACTTCATCGCCGCAATGTGGGCCATCGGTGGCATCGAGAACCGGCTGACCCTGATCTAGCCTTTCCGTCTATTCGGCGGCGTCTAGGCGAACTTGGGGATCCGGAAGGTCTTCAGCAACTTGGCGAACTGGGCGATCTCCGCCTTGGACATGTTCGGATAGTTGGGGAAGTTCAACTCCCAACCATAGAGCCGCGAATTGATATCCGCGTCCTCCTCTACGATTCGCGAGCCATTGGTCTGACGCACAAAAACTGCAGGCAATCCGGAGACGTGG
This sequence comes from Pseudomonadota bacterium, assembly GCA_021323865.1. Lineage (GTDB taxonomy): Bacteria > Chloroflexota > UBA5177 > UBA5177 > JAJPKF01 > JAJPKF01. The sequence continues at coordinate 194,955 of JAJPKF010000020.1, forward strand.
ATCCGAAAGAACGTGCAGACAAACGGGCATGTTGCCGTCCTGCTGATCACCTTGCCGTTTGGCACCTTGTTCAGCAGCGGAATAGGGGCATGAACCACGACCCGGAATCCGGGCGGCTTCACAAAGTGCAGGATGTAGGTATTGGCCGGCGTCGTCGTGAACGTACCGCCGTGAGGAGGCGGAGTCCAGGATGAGGGGTACCGGAAGGAGAAGTGAAGCTTCCGGTCGACGTACCGTCGCGTGGCCGAGTCCGATCCGCAGGCGGCCACGCTCAGCAGAAGCGGTGCCAAGAGAGCCAGCAGGATGGCCCTGGGTCCCAGACCAAGGTGCCGGGGCGTGCCGCTCATGTGGTGGATTTTAGCACCCACGGCCAGCTGCTTCGGGCGAGCAGATGGGAGGAAACAAAACAGCCCGGACGCCTTAGACTGAATATGACCGGGCGTGCGGTGGTGGGCCGGCGCCAGGAATCAGATGCGGGTGGGATGAACCTGGAAGCAAGAGCGCCCGGTGAGCGGCTGCCCACGCGGCCGGTCTCGCCCTCGGCAGGCTCCTCGGCTTCCCGACGGCCCTCTCCACTGCAACGGCTTTCCAAGCGCAAATGGCGCATGGCCGCGATTCTCTTCCTTGTCGTCATATCTCTGGTGGCGATCGTCGCGCCGGTGATCACGCCCGAGACCTACAGTGGCTACGATTTCACCCAGGGGTCTCTCCACCCCCATATCGGTTGGCGATACCTGCTCGGAACCGATGTCTATGGACACTCGATTCTGATGTACCTGATTTTGGGTGCCCGCGGAACGCTCATGATAACCGCGGGCTCGGCCCTGGTAGCCCTCGGCGTAGGCGGCATAACGGCGATGTTTGCGGCTGCTTTGGGGAGTTGGTGCCGCTACATCTTCACCGGCGTTGTCGCGCTGGCCATGACCCTCCCGCTCTTCCCGCTGGCCCTCGTACTGGTGGCATATGTGGCGGGCGGAAGCCCTTGGTGGATCATGCTGATCCTGGGATTGGCGACGGCCCCCGGCGTGTGTGAGCATGTTTCGAATCTGTTGGATCGGCGCCTCGCAGATCGGCGAGACGACGTGGCTCTCGTCTCCGGCGCTCCTGTATCAGGCATCGTCCTGGGCCATGTCTTACCCGATCTGCTTCGCCGGTCCGTTGGATATGTCGCGCTTCTTCTCATAACGCTCATCGGGCTGGAAACCACCATCGACTTCTTTGGCCTGGGTCTGCGACCTCCCGACGTGAGCTGGGGAACGGCTCTGGCAGGCGCCTCGAACTATTTCGGGGCCGGCCTCTGGTGGTGGTACCTCTTTCCCGGGATTCTCATCTTTCTGACCACACTGTCGCTGGTCGTAGTCGCCGACGGCCTTGAAGACGTTCAAGGCACCGGCTTTGGGGAGGCCACCTCCCGCACCGACTGAAAACCGGTCCATGGGAGCGGCCTGCGACGGTCCGCGCGCGGGACCGATTTCGTGCTTCGCGAACGACTACGCGGTCAGGAACTCCTCGAACCGCGATATGAGGGAGGCCGGCAGCCTGCCCACGATGACGGTCCCGGCGGTGCGATGATCTTCACGTTCGATCATGCCCCGTCGGTGGAAGAGATTGACCGCATCGGCCTGCGCGTATGGAATCCTGACCTTGACGGGAATGTACGCCTCAGCGACCAGCTGCGCCATTCTGCGCTCCAGTCCTTCGACTCCCTGCCCTGTCGCGGCCGAGACGCCCACAGCGCTCGGATGTCGCTTCAGCAGGAGCGGGAGTTGCGCCATCTCGATGAGGTCGATCTTGTTCAGGACGGTGATGCGTGGCCGCCCCGCGACGCCGAGGTCCTCCAGTTCCTCCTCCACGGCGGACGCCTGTGCATCGCGATCTGGATGGGAGACGTCGACGACATGCAGGATGGCATCGGCATCCTGGATCTCCTCGAGGGTGGCCCGAAAGGCGGCGACCAGATCCGTCGGAAGCTTCTGGATGAATCCGACGGTATCCGTCAACAACACCTGGAGGTTGTTGGGCAGCTCCAGCTGTCTCGTTGTCGGGTCGAGGGTGGCGAACATGACGTTTGACTGGAGCACGCCGGCCGCGGTGAGCCGGTTCATCAACGTTGATTTGCCGGCATTCGTGTACCCGGCCAACGCCAGCACGGGAAGGCCGGCCTCGGAGCGCTGCCTTCGATGCATCAAGCGCTGCTTGCGGATGTCGTCAATGGCCTCGGTTAGATCCCCGATGCGTTTGCGGATTCTCCGTCGATCGGTTTCAAGCTTGGTTTCTCCGGGACCCCGGGTGTTGATACCGGCCCCCAGGCGAGAGAGCTCCACGCCCCGACCAGTCAAGCGCGGCAGTCGGTAGCGGTACTGGGCCAGCTCGACTTGGAGCCGACCTTCGCGGGTTCGAGCATGCTTCGCGAAGAGATGGAGAATGACGGCCGTGCGATCGGCGATCTCGGCCTCGAGCTCACTCTCCAGGTGCCGCTGCTGCCCGGGAGTCAGCTCGTCGTCGGCGACAACCGCATCGAAGCGAAGCTCATCATGCAGGGATCGTAGCTCATGGACCTTGCCCCGTCCCAGATAGGAAACTGGGTGCGGCTGGTCAAGTCTTTGGACGACGCGACCAACCACGGTGTCGCCAGCACTTCGGACCAACTGTTCCAGCTCGTCGAGAGACTCCTCGGGCGGCAGAAAGGAACTGCCGTTGCGGGTCTGTTCAACGGCGACGAGGAGCGCGCGGCGGGGCGTTCCATCTCCTAAGCTCGGCATATCTATCTCGCGTCCGGGTGAGGGTCTATGGCGTCTCTGCGGAAGTGGAAAATGTGTTCGAGTGTATCACGGTCCCGGCCAGTGACTTCCCTGGCTATCTTGGTTTCACGCGGTAAATCTGCACTCCCTCTCGGTTGTAGACCCGAGCGAAAAAACCGGCGAACTTTGAGAGCGCGTTTGGAGCAGAAGGCACTGCCGGCGCTGGGCCACAGAGCACCGGACCACCAGCGTAGACCTGTCGTTCACACGGTCCGATGTAGACGAAATCAACACCGGCCGAACGGAGCAGACGGCTCGCGAGGCGCGCATCGCCCGTTGAGTAAATGCGGTCGATCAGAGCATGGCGGTAGCCAATAACGGGAGTGTTGCCGCGCCACTGGATCTCGTGTCCCGCCCATCCTAGGAGCGTGGGGAGCCCGGTATAGGTCGAGACGCGACTGAAGGTTGTGTACTCGCCGCCGGTGGCTTCCAATACTCGAGCGTTACCTCTCATGTGAGCCTGCATCCAACGGATGGCGTCATAGTCACTGGGATCCGTGGCGTGCACCGTCTCCAGGCCCGATAGGTCATGGATGCCGAAGGCGATGGTTTTGCCCGACGATGCTCCGTAGAAAGATATGGGCCCGAGCACCGTATACACGCCGCCGATTGCCGTTCCGATCGAGAGAATCAGGATGGCGGGCGTCACGAGGAGGCGCTGGAGCGTCCACAGGCGCGTGATGGTCCGAAACGCCGCGTAGCTGCCGGCGATGCCGAGCAGTATCCAAAGCTGGAAGTAGAGCTTGAAGACCGTGTTCAAGCGGTAGGCAGAGCTTCCGTCGAACACGTCTCGCACATACACCGTTTCAGTCGTCAGGATGAGCACGCCCGCGACCAGGAGCAGCACGAGCACAAAGGAGTCTTGGGGCTCGTTCCGGAGTCGAGTCAGCCCCGCAAGACCTCCGAAGCCGAGGATGAACGCCAAGAGAAGGACCCACAACTGCAGCAGAATCACTGCAATGACCGTAATGAGCGCGACAAGGGCGACGATCCACTCGAGTCGCCAGGGGGCGCTGAAGTCAATGCTTCCCGCTTCCGGAATTGCCGCGATCACCCGTCTGCCCGCCGTTCTGACGAAGCCTGCTTCATGAACAAGTACAGCGAGGAGACCCACCGTCAAACAGAGCTGGAAACCGAAGACCACCATAAACTGCGATGCGCTTGTAATGGTCGTTACTCTGCCGATTCCGTGAGTGGGAGAGACGTAATGGAGGGTGAACGGCAGTGAAGTGATCAGGCCAACAGTTACCAGCAGCGTCGAGGCGCCGAGCAACGGCACGAGCCATCCACGAGCTGTGCCAGGTCGACGTCTGTAACTGGCGACCGCTAGAGCTACGACGAGAATCAAACCATACGTCGGCACATCCCAGGTATTCGTGGCAACAAGGGAGCCGGCAATCAAGCCGCCCAGCAGGACCAGCTCCGGACAGAGAAGGCGCGGGTTATGACCGTTGGAAAGGACGATGGCAAGCGCAGTGGCGACGGCCAGCAAGCAGAGCGGGACGGCGAGCAGGTGGGGATGAAGATCGCCGAGGATGAACGAGAACATGGGAAATTCGTTGATCGTGGTGGCGGCACCAGGTGAGGTCTCTCCCACCACTCGCGAGCTGTCCCAATACCAGCCCGCCGCCGTCCACGGAAATCTTCCGACGAGCACCTGTTGGAAGAAGCCGTGTGCGTTGCCGAGGAGAACCACAAGGACCGGAGATAGCACCGCCCAGGCGCGGGAACGAGTGAGGCAGAAGAGCAGGCTATAGCTGCCGCTCACTGCGACCCCGAACAGGAATGCAAGCGCGAGATTGAATGTGACGAGCGGCGTCGTTCCGGCCAGATGACCGAGGAACGCCATAAGCAGGTAGCCGAAGTAGTAGTAATTGACCGAATGGCCCGCCAGCCATAGGTCCTGGGGTGGATAGCTGGCTGACCGGCTCGCCGTCTGTAGGTACATGAGGTCCATGGGCTTCTCGGTGCCGGCGATATCCGGGTGCAGCGACCGGATGAGTGCCCACCCAAGAAAGGCCAGGACGAATACCGCCTCCTCAAGGAGGATGACGCGCATGGTTCCCTTCGTCGCTGCCCAAGCGAGCCTTCCGAATGCCAGCCATGAGATCCCGCTCACAGAGGCGACGGCGATCCATGGGGCAACCCAGCTTCCTCCTACCGGCAAGAGGCTGCCGATGACCCAGACGAGCCAGGTGGCCGTCAGGAGTCCAATCACGCGGGAGAAGGGGATGCCGCGATCCGCGAGGGGGCGAAAGATTCGGGCCGTGAGAGGGGCCGCTCCCAGCGCCAGGGCCTCGACAACTAGGAGCCACTGGACTACCGGCAGCAACTAGGCGCCCTCGACCCGATAGATGGTGGTGCCTTGCTTATGAAAGACCGGTCGCACGGACCGCAGTCTGGCGAACTTTCTCGATCCCGCAGGCCAGAGCTGGCGCTCAGGTGAGCCGACGATCACGTAGCGCACTTGGTATCGGCGGAGAAGAAAGGTCGTGAGACACGCGGCGCGGTCGGCGGATCTGCCGCGACAACGGTCCGCACCAAATGCGCGCACTGTGTCCGGCGTGACAGCTGGACTCGTGGCGCCGTAGATCTCCTCCAGTGCAGCTTGCCGGGGGCCGATTTCGTCGGCATATCGCTGGGCCGGCTCGTAGATGCCGCCGTAGAGTGTCGGCAAGCCGGTGAATTGCACGATGCGGGAGCGCCAGTTGTAATCGGCTTGGTCGGCCTCCAAGATGACGGGCGCTCCACGTACGTGGGCGTCCAACCACTGAATTGCGCCATAGTCCCCCGGATAGGCGACTCTCATAAAGGCCATGCCATCGAGGGTGAACGGAACACTGTGGGGCGGGAGCCATGTCTGACGGTACGTCTCTCGCGAGACGGTTCCAGCCACGTCATAGATGAGTGATCCGGCCATGAGGATGCACAGAGCAACGCCCCACGCTCGGTGATTGCGAACCGCAAAAAGCGCCGATGCGGCGTAACGACGCGACCGGCCGGCGTGCCGACCGTGCCTGGAGGCCATCAGGCAGAACATGGAGCCAGCCGCCCCCACGGCAAAGAGTATCCACGACTGGTTGTAGACCTTTGCCATGGTGTTCATCCGGAAGGCCAAGCCGCCGTTGAGGTAGTCGGGAATGTAAAAGATCTCGGCGAAGGAGGTGAGCAGCAGAGGCAGCAGGATGATGCCGAGAAGCCATAGAACGCGGGCGGGAAGGCGGCGGGCTCCGCGAGTCGCGATCATTGTGATCGTCGCGATTGAGGTGAAGAGAAGCGCGAGCAGCCACAGATCTCGGGCGGCGAGCGCGACGACGACGGTGAGCGCGCCCAGCGAGAGCAGTGAGCCAAGCACCAGCCGGGAGCGGTTTCCTGGGGCGGGATGGAGGTGTGGCTTCGGCACCAGATGCGCACACAGGAGAATCAGCCAGGATGCGCACAGGAAGAGGAAGAGACCGAAAATCTCGACGTAGTCAGAGAGCGGCGTCACAATCGTGTTGTGTACGGCCTGCCGCAGGCTAGTCCCCACGAGGGTTGGGTCGGTTGCGGCAAGCGCGGACCCAATGGGCTGCGACTGGCTTAGGACTGTCGCCAATCCGGTGTCGAAGACGGGGTGATACCCCTGCAGCTGCGGGGGAAACAGCACGAGCGCCACAACGAGGGCAGCCACGACTCCCATCGCCGCCAAGCCGACACATCGCCACAGGCCCGCCCAGGTTGCACTTCCGCCAGCTCTGGCCCGGCACCACACGGCGACCAGCATGCCCAGCCCAAGAACCAACAGGTATGCCGGAAGGTCCAGAGGGTTGGTGGCTTCGATGCCGCCGAGCAGCACGCCCGCCATGAGCAGCAAACCGATGACCCGTCCTCGAGAGAGGGTTCTCCAGGAGAGGACTGGGGTCAGTGATAGGGCGATGACGGCCAGCGTCATCGGAAATGCAATGAGATGCGCGTGCAGGTCGGCGAACACATAGGTGAAATATGGGAACTCGGCAAAGTCAATGCCGGCGGGGGGAAGCACCCTGGTGCTTTGCCAGAAGTCGAACGCCGGAGGCGCCCGGCCAAAGAACAAAGCTTCAACGAGACCATCGACCAACTCAATCAGGCCGCCGATCACCGGTACTCCACTGTGGACTGCCGCAACCGCCTGAAGATCTCCTATCCCCTGAACGAGTCCATTGAGGTTGCCGATGCATCCCGTGAAGAGTGCCGTGATGAGTCCAAAGATCGTCGACCGCGACAGCGCGCGGCCGATCGAGTACGCGATGCCCAGAAACAAGCCGAAGAAGGTGGGTATTGCGAGGTTGAAGGCAGTAGCCGGGGCGATGCCGGTAGCTTTGGACAGTGTCGCGACGATGACGTACCCAAAGTAGTAGTAGTTGATCGAGCCGCCGGCAAAGAAGGGATCGAGCGGCGGGAACGTCCGGCTGCGGACGATGGCGTTGAGGAATGCCAATTCCAGCTGTTTCTCGCCCATGCGTCCCGCTCCCACGTTTGTGGGAGACACAGGAGCGAACTGGTGGCCCAGGTCCGGGTACCACATCCGGAGCAGGACCGAGAACGCAAAGCCCAATAGGAAGACCAGCTCCGCGGCCAGGACGCCGCGGCCGTGTGCCTCAATGAGTGTCAAAAGGCGGTTTCGCCACATGACCGCCAAGAAAGCGCCGGCAAGCACCAGCAAGCCGATGGCGGACCAGATGAGCAGCCGATCGAAGACGAACACTTGCGAAATTGCCGCAATCCAGACGAGCCATCCCAGGACGATGAAGGCCACGATCTTCGCGACAATCCAACCCCGGTCGGCAAGCGGTTGGAAGACCAGAGATGTGACCGGAAAGGCTGCCATCCCAAGAAGCTCAACAAGAACGAGCCAGGTCAGGATTGGGTGCGACATGCCGAGCCCGTGTGGCGGAAACATCTGGTCGTATGTGGGACCGCGTTGATCCTCTGCCCACTCCGGCCCTGTCAGCATCAACCGCTGATCTGATGGGCCCCGTGTGGAGCGGATCGGTGGGAGAGCGTCACTCCTATTGGACGCGGACGGGAGCCCGGCTAGTCGCATCGCCGCGGATCCCGATTGTCGATGCACGGGGGCAACAGAGGCCCGGGGAGATGAGGGTGGAGTCGCGTCCGGTTCAGGTAGACCCGGGCGACTGATGGGGGCTCTGCTCAGCAATTGGTGCAGCCGTGCACGGGAGAGCATCCCTGAGCGCTCGAATACTCTGACGTCGGGATGGTCGAAGACGGTGAAGTTTTCGTCGGCGCTATAGTCGTCGATCACCCATGGACCCAGTTGGGGATGCGAGGTGAAGCGCCTGACGAGCCGGAAGTTGAGGCGGTTGTGGAACAGGAGGCGATAGTAGCGGTTGGTGATGGGATAGACCGTCGGCTCCCGAGGGATGGAGTCAAAGAACCGCTGTGTCGACATAACTATGAACTGCTCATGCCGGAGTGCGTAGGTCAGGCGGCGAATCTTGGCCCGATTGTCGGAAGAGTACAGGTTGAGCGGGAAGCTGGAGTAACCGGGCGGACATTGACCGGGCTGCGGAAGGCAGAGGGGAAGACTGCGGTCCCACGCACCCTCGGTGGCAAAGGGTGTATCCGGTCGCAGGTGGTGATAGATCCAGCGACTGGCGCCGATTTGGGTATCGGTCGTGGTGTAGATGTGCATGAACGCCAGGGCCCAACAGGCGGTGGCCACGATAACGGAGGCAAGTGCCGCCTTGCCGGCCAGCTTCCAACGGCCAGGAAGTGATCGGGCGAGAGAGAGAAGGAGCGCAGACGCAAACAGGCACAGACAGGGGATGATGGGCAGCAAGTAGCGGCCAAACTTGGCCCAGAAGTTACCCACGATCAGGAAGTACGGGATCACCCACAAAAGCAGGATCGCAGCGGCGTCGATGTGTCGCCCCAGGAAGAGCCGCGCCAAGAGCCAAAGTACTGCGAAACAGGCCGCCACACCCAGAGCCGGTCCCAGATACCAGAGGATAAGGTTCTTGATGAAGAACAGGTAGGGAGTGGTGTGCACGAACTGAATCGTGTACGGGGCCTGAATCGCGTGGGTGACGATGATGCCGTTTTGCTGCTCAATGGCCGTCACGAGATGATCGTGGTCGATGAGCCCGTAGGGATCGCAGACGGCAAAGACGAGAGCTGCGACAACAATGGAGGCCACCGCCCGGGCCAGCTCGCGGTTGAGTATTTGAACATTGGATTGGTACCACGCCGCCAGGCGGTGCCTGCTCCGAAGCGAGCCATCGTTCTCGCGCTCTTGTTGCGGTGGTTGTAGATGGTAGACGATTGGCGCTGCGAGGAGCGGAAGCAGTAGCGGCAGCCCGCTGGTCTTGGTGGCCAACGCCGCCCCGAGTCCGAGTCCCGCAAGTATGTAGCTTCTTGTCTGATTCTGAGCGGCGACCCCGACGGCCCCAAGCAGGGTTACCAGAACGAAGAACCCTAGCACCGTGTCCACGGCATAGAAATGGGACAGCTGGATGGACAGAACGCTGAAGGCGGCGAAGAACACCGCAACCAAGGCCACCGAACGATCGAAGAGTCGCACGCCGATCCGGAAGAGAACCAGCAGAGAGGCAGTGTCGAAGATGGCTGAGAGCCAGCGCCCGATCCAGTTGGTGTGGACGAGATCGTCGGCGCTGCTCCAGCCATGAAGCACGGGAATCAGCCCGCCGATCGCCGCTACCGTGCGGGTCACGAGGGCCAAAAGGTACAGCGGCAGGGAGCCGTAGTTGAACAGATGCGGGTTGTATGGAGCGACTGCCGGGTCGAACGCATGACTGAGGGGATTCGGCCAAGAGGCAAATGAACCCGCACCGGTGCCCGAGCAGCAGCCGAGGGACGTCACCGCCTGATCAATAGCAAGCTCATCTGGGTGGATGAGCTGGCCGTCATCGAAGTTGAAGCCATACAAACGCAAGGCTAAGGCGACCACGATCAGCAGAACGAGGACGCCGTACTGCCAATGCGTGAAGAGCCGCCTCTTCATGGGTCAGTATCCAGGGTCGCCAGCCGGCCGGCGCTACGCGCTCGGCTTAGAGCGCTCGATTAGAATCTCCGCTGAGCCGGCCTAGCGCCGAAACACGGATGCCAGCGTCGAGAACCGGATCGGATCCTCGGCCTGCACCACGGCCATGATGATCTTCCCGGTGCTCACCAGATCTCCATATACCAGGTAGCGGCTGGCCCACTCGGGCTCGAACTTGGTGTTGAACTGGTAGAGCGACTTGAGCTGGTAGACGCTCGAAAGGTTCTCAAAGAGAAATCTGCGCAGGGTCGTGACGACCCGAGGCTCGCGGATTGTCGCTTCGGTGCTGGAAAGAGAGGCGAAGTTGAGGCTCATGAAGTCAAACCCTTCGGACTGAAGCTGCCGTGCCGCCTGAATGACCATGAACGCGGTGAGCCCGTTCGGAGTGTCGGAATCCCGCCGCATCATGTCCAGGGACCAGCCGTTTGCTCCGAATACCGGGACGAATGTGAGGAAGCCGACGACCCGTTCTGACTGTCGAGCAATGAGCACCCGTGCGTCCGGATCCTGCTGCCGTGGGACTCTGCCCAGCGTCATCGAGAAGCCGCGTTCGAGCTTGCCTCGTTCATTGACCCACCCTCGAGAGATCCGGAGGGCCTGCTCCCGAAGCTCGGCAGGCAGCCTGTCTGCCGAAAACATCTCTGCCGATATGCCTGCTTCCGTGCAGTGGCGCTCGGCCCGCCGGACCTTGCGCTTGAGGGCTGCGGGGTTGAATCCCGCCAGCCTGATGACGGCTTCCTCGCCGATTTTCAGGACTCGCAGACCCAAGGCCTGATACATGGACAAGTGCCGGCCGTTGGTGCCCAAGAAGCAGGGAATCAAGCCATTGGCTCGACAGAACTCCACGAAGGCCACGGTGAGTGGACCAATTCGCCCCGCGGGACCCACAGGGTCGCCGCCCACCAGGGCTACGTTCCGCCAAATCTTGTATGACAGAAAGGCCTGGCGGGACTCGTCGAAGAAGTAACTGCGGTCGTCGCGGAGGGCGAAGTAGGACAGAGTATCGTGGCCGAAACGACGAATCAGCTCCCACACTCGATCTCTGTCGGCAGCGGTTGAGGGTGGAATCGGAATGAGTGGTCTCAAGACCAAGAGAGCAGAAAAGCCTACGGCCGCGATTCCCAGCGCAATCAAGGACCCGCCGAACCAGTGCGCCTGATAGCCGTGGTAGTGGTACATCGGCGTATCGACTGCCAGCCGCAGGGGCTCGAGCGCGGAGCCCGCCAACGTCGGTGTAGGCGTGATCCAGCGCGCCAGGATTCGGAAGCCGATGAGGGCATATGCATAGTACAGGAGTCCGAAGGCTAGGGTGTTGGTGAACGCGCTGCTCAGATTGATGGGGCGGCTCGGTACCACGTAGTCTGCACGTCTGGAGAACAGAATGCCGGCGAGGCCTAGGCAGACGAGGGCCTCCTCGTAGTCGAGACCTTTGGTGATGTGAAGCACCGCTGACAGGGCCAGAACACCCAGCGTGAGCTGCATCGCTCGCCTGTGGCGTTTCGCCAGCCCGTTCGCCAGCAGGATCAACACGACGCCAAGCAGCACGGTGGCCACGTCGGAGTCGTTGATGACCCGAACGGGAACAAGATCCCGAAGCAGGAGGTAGCGCCAATGGAAGGCAGGGAACAGCGCCGAAAGGATGTTCATGAACCCCGCGAGGGCGGTCGCCATGGCAATGAAGGCTCGAACCCGCACCGAGGGCAAGCGCTTAATCATTGATCGAGTGAATTCTCAGTTCAGCACCATCCCGCCTGCTGTATACCGACTCTGACCGGGTCGCGTCAATAGGCGAGTCGCCCGAAAAGTTGGTCGGGGAGACAGGATTCGAACCTGCGACCCCAGCGTCCCAAACGCTGTGCGCTACCGGGCTGCGCCACTCCCCGACTTTCGATGAATGTCGACGCCTCCGCCCGATGAAGGCGAAGTCGGCAGGAACCTGGATGCTATGAACCTAGACTGCTTCGGGGCCGCCCGACGTCGGGCCGGAGGCCATCCCGAGCATCTCCTTCGCCCGATCCAAGAGCATGGGGGCGGCGACGACGGCGGCCGCCGCGACCACCACCAGGAGCGCCAAAACGATGGGACCGAGGACGAGAAAGGCGAGCGCCTTGATCAAGAGCTTCAATGTCACGGCCTCCCTGGAGTGAAGCGGGAACCGGCTGGGCCAGCCCGTGACAATTGTAGTATGCCCCGAGGGCCGGGAACGGTGGCAGTCGGGCTGGTATTTGGGGAGGATTCTGTGAGGTCGGAGGCGCACGAACTCCGTGTGGAGGCTCAGGATCTGATCGCCGGTCTGAACCCGCCACAGGCCTCCGCCGTCATCGAGGGCGAGGGCCCGATTTTGGTGCTCGCGGGGGCAGGATCCGGGAAGACTCGGGTGTTGACTCGCCGCATCGCACATCTCATATCGGAGCGATCAGTTGCACCGTGGCGCATTATTGCCGTCACCTTTACGAATAAGGCTGCGGCGGAGATGCGGCAGCGAGTCGCGGCCCTCGTGGGCGATGCCGGTCGCTCGGTCACGATGGGCACCTTTCACGCCATTTGCTCGCGGATGCTCCGACGAGACCCGGCCCAAGGACGCTCCGCCGACTTCACCATCTATGACTCGGACGACCAACGACGATTGATGAAGCAAGCGCTGGGCGATGCCGGTGTTACCGATCCGCGCCTGACACCGGCCGTGGCTCTCGACGCCATCTCTCGACTTAAGAGCGAGCTCATTGGCCCCGAGGCGTTTAGGCCATCCGGCTACCTCGAGGAGCTCGTGCATCGCGTCTACCCGGTCTATGAGCAGTTGTTGCAGCGCAGCAACGCCTACGACTTCGACGATCTCATCTTCGCAACGGTGCGGCTCTTTCGCGACGAACCGGCAATCCTCGAGCGCTATGCCTCGCGCTATCTTCATGTCCTCGTGGACGAATACCAAGACACGAATCACGCGCAGTACGTTCTGGTGAGTCTGTTGGCTTCCCAGAGCCGCAATCTGTTCGCGGTGGGGGATCCGGACCAGTCGATCTATGGGTGGCGGGGTGCCGATATTCGGAACATCCTGCAATTCGAGGCCGAGTTTCAAGATGCCCGGACGATCACCCTCGACCAGAACTATCGCTCGACTCAGAACATCCTCGACGCGGCTCACGCCATCATCGTTGCGAACCCTGAGCGGCCCGATAAGCGGCTCTGGACCGATAGCGGCCCGGGAGCGCTTCTCCGCGTCTACGAGGCGCGGAATGGGGAAGAAGAAGCTCAATTCATTGCCCGTGAAGTACGGCGACTAATACACCGTCGGGCGGGCGAGGCCTTCAGCTGTGCCGTCATGTATCGCACCAATGCGCAGTCTCGTGCACTCGAAGATGCATTCATCCGCGAGGGCGTCGCCTACCGAATCGTGGGCAGCACCAAGTTCTACGAGCGCCGCGAGGTCAAGGACGCTCTGGCCTACCTGCGCTTCGTAGCCAATCCCTCGGACGGCCTCAGCCTCCAACGGATCATCAACGTTCCGCCGCGCAAGATCGGGGCGAAGTCGCTTCAGGTGCTTGGTGACTGGGCGGCAGCTCATGACCTCTCGCTTTGGGATGCGGTGGGTCGTGCAGCCGAGATTCCAGGGCTGCGGGCTGCCGCTATTCAGCAGCTGGCCGTAGTAACGCGGCTCTTCCGACAAATGCGGCAGTTTGCGAGCTCGCACAACGTCGTGGAGACTCTCGACTGGATCTTGGAAGGAACGGGCTATCTCCGGTGGCTCGAGAGCGAACCGGAAGGACTCGAGCGGCGAGCCAACGTGGAAGAGTTGCGTACGGTAGCGGAGCTGTTCGAAGATCTGGAGCCGTCAGAGGGTCTGCAGCGGATGCTGGAGCACGTCGCCTTGGTGAGCGATGCCGACCTCGTCAGCGAGTCGGCGGTGTACGCAACCCTAATGACCTTGCATCTCGCGAAGGGACTCGAGTTCGACGCCGTGTTCTTGACGGGCATGGAGGAGGGCCTGTTTCCGCACGCGCGAGGAATGGACGATGCCGAAGAGCGCTCCGAGCTCGAGGAGGAGCGCAGGCTCTGCTACGTCGGGTTTACCCGGGCACGCAAGCAGCTGTACTTGACCTATGCGATGCGGCGAACGCTTTTCGGACGCACACAAGCCAATCCGCCCTCCCGGTTTTTGCTTGACGTGCCTGAGGATCTACTGGACCCCCAGTCCAACCTGCCTCGACGGGCGGCGGCTCGGTCGATTGTGTCGTCGTTCGGATTCGAATCCGAGACGACCCCCACACCGGTCCCGGTGATTAGCGAAGCATCGTTTCGGCGGGGCGACAGGGTTTACCACAAGCATTTTGGTCTCGGAACCGTGCTGGCCAGCCAGCTGACCGGTGGAGATGAGGAGATTAGCGTGGAGTTCCGTTCCAAGACTGGACCGACGACGAAGAAGCTGTCAGTCATGTACTCGGGCATCGAGCACGCATGAGCAGGCGAAGCGCTGTTATCGGCGGGAATTGGAAGATGAACACCACCCTCGCCGAGGCAACGGAGTTGGCGGCCGAGCTCACGACGCGCATCGGGTCGGTGGGGCACCCAGATGTGGTGATCTTTCCGCCGTTCCCCAACCTTCACGCGGTTGACACAGTCATCCGAGACACGCGCCTGCAGCTGGGGGCCCAAGATGTGTTCTGGGCGGAGAAGGGCGCCTACACGGGTGAAGTTTCGGCGGCCATGCTCAAGAGCGTCGGAGCGCGCTGGGTCATCGTCGGTCATTCGGAGCGCAGGCACATCATTGGAGAGTCTGACGAGGTGGTGAACGCCAAGCTGAGGCTGGCGCTTTCTACCGGTCTCGATGTCGTTCTCGCGGTAGGGGAAACGGAGTCGCAACGTGAGGCGAACGAGACACAATACGTGCTGGCCAGTCAGCTTGGCCGTTCACTGGACGGAGTCGACAAGCCGGCCGGAGCGCGGCTGGTGATTGCCTACGAGCCCGTATGGGCAATCGGCACGGGTCGCACGGCAACCCCCGAGCAAGCCCAGGCCGCCCACGCCTTCATCAGGGCATGGCTTGGAGACCGCTGGTCCTATGAAGTGGCGGCCGGGACGTCCATCCAGTACGGTGGCAGCGTTAGCGCAGCAAACGCGTTCGATCTCCTCGCTCAACCCGATATCGACGGCGCCCTGGTTGGCGGGGCAAGTCTGAAGGCTGAGGAGTTTGCATCCATCGTGATGGCGCAGCGAGAACTGCTGGAGAACGATCGGTCAGACACGATCGGCTCGTGAGACGCGCCACCGGGATGCAGCGGTGGGCCGTGCTTGGCGCCGGCGCTCTCGGCCTCACGGTTGCGCTTCGGTTGGCCGAGCGAGGCGACGAGGTCATCATCTATGAGCGGGAATCAGAGCCGGGCGGGCTTGCCGCGGGGTTCCCTCTGGGTGCCGCGCACCTGGAGAAGTTCTATCACCACTTGTTTCGGACCGACCACTCAGCTGTCGGTCTCATTGACGAGCTGGGCTTGGGGGACCGACTTGAATGGCACCGACCCGTAACAGCGGTGTTTCGAGAGGGAAGGGCATGGCCGATGGACTCAGCCCGGTCGGTCCTCCAGTTCGGACCACTGTCACCACTGGAACGGGCCCGCCTCAGCGCGGGGCTCGCATACCTCAAGCTGAGCCCTTCGTCCCCGGACAACGCAGAGACCGCAAGCGAGTGGATTCGGCGGTGGATGGGGAATGAGGCATATCGGACGCTGTGGGAGCCGCTGCTCCGTTCGAAGTTCGGTGAGCATCATGACTCCATCGCCATGCCCTGGTTCTGGGCGCGGGTGCATCTCCGCACCTCTCGGCTGGGGTATCTCCGTGGAGGATTTCAGCAGCTCTACGACAGCCTGGCACACCGGATTGCCGGCCTCGGGTCCACGGTCATGCTTGATACGACGGTGGAAGAGGTCAGGCCCGAGGCCGGGAAACTGCAGGTGAGAACGAACCGAGGAAACGACCGGTTCGATGCGGTCGTATCGACGTTGCCGGGGCCGCTCACCCTGCGACTCGTTCCGTCATTGCCTGAGGTTTACAAAGAGCGGTACGCAACGGTCGACGGACTGGCGGCGATGTGCCTCGTTTTGGCGTTAGACCGCCGGCTCACGGATATCTACTGGCTCAATTTGAATGACGACGGGTTTCCCTTTCAGCCGTTGGTTGAACACACGAACCTGGTGGGCACCGGCGACTACGATGGAAGACATATTGTCTATCTGGGGAATTACCTGCCGGTAGCTTCGGAGCTGCTTCGAGCCTCACCCGCCCAACTTCTGGCGGCCTTCGAGCCACACCTGAAGCGCATAAATCCGTCGTTCCGGACATCCTGGGTGATGGAGACCTGGCTGTTCCGGGCACCCTTCGCGCAACCCATCGTGACGCCGGGGTATGGTAGACGACGGGCGCCACACCTCACACCCGTCACGGGGCTCTATGTGGCCAACATGTTCCAGATCTTCCCTCAGGATCGTGGACAGAACTACAGTATCCGGCTTGCAGACCACCTGGTTCAATCTGTGCTGTAGGGATCATCGGGCGTTACGCTAAGTAACGTTCATGCGTCGTTATTGGTGAAGAGCCCAGCGCAGGGAGGAGCCCCCATGGGGATTGCCATCGGCGCCGAGTACCGAGCCTCATTACTGGGGACGATTCCACCCTTTCGCTCCTCGCTCCGTGATCTCCTCGAGACGGCGGGCGGCAGGATCCGGTGCCGCCGATACGACCGTGGGGAACGAGTCTACAGCGAGTTTGACGAGCCAACCGAGGTGTTCGCGCTCCAGGCCGGGCGGATACGGACATTGCGCATCACTCCCCAGGGTAAGGACGTGACGCTCTTTCTCGTCGAGCCGGGTCAGCTGTTCGGAGTCGACGCAATCGCCCATGCGGCTGGAGATGCACCGCCGTGGGGGCACGATGCGGAGGCACTGGATCAAGACACGGTCGTCGTGTCTGTCCCCCGACAGGATTTTGGGCTGGTGGCTGCTCGCCATCCCGAGCTCATGAGCCATGTGGTCCGATCACTTTGGATGCAGACACAGGACCTCATGGATCAGGCGGAGACGCGGGCCTTTCATGATGTCCGGGGCAGGCTCGCCAACGCCATCCTCATGCTGGGACACAAGGAGGGAGTTGCAACCTCACGTGGTTTGGTCATCTCACCGGCAATGACGCATGAGCAGCTTGCGGCGCTTGCAGGAACGCGTCGCGAGAGCGTGACGATGGCCCTCGGGAGCTGGCGACGCGAGGGGATTATCGCCAGTGATGAGAACGAACGCTCGATCGTGATTCTCGACGTGGAGGCGCTCGCTCAGTATCGTGAAGGCGGTACGTCCGCAAGGGTCATTGTCGATTCGATTCTGGCGCGGCTCACCGCCGTTCAGAGACAGAATCGGGAGACTCGGATCGCAGAGGTGGAGCTGGTGCGGGAGCGCCGCCGCGCCACGTATCAGAGCTATAGCCGGCGGTAAGAGGCCCGAGCAAGCGATAAGCCGAGTTCTGTTCCGGTGGATTCTTCCGTCACCACCGGCGGCGATCATCTATCTAGGGTGACGGTTTCCCGCCGCCTCGAGCGACCGAACCCGGAGGTCTCGGACGAGCAGCCCTTAGACGCGCAGTCCGCGCCACGCCTCCC
The DNA here is from genome assembly GCA_021323865.1 of Pseudomonadota bacterium. Taxonomy (GTDB): domain Bacteria; phylum Chloroflexota; class UBA5177; order UBA5177; family JAJPKF01; genus JAJPKF01. The sequence continues at coordinate 212,431 of JAJPKF010000020.1, forward strand.
TACTTGGTCTTGCTCCGGACGGGGTTTACCCGGCCAGACAGTCACCCGCCTGCCGGTGAGCTCTTACCTCGCCATTTCACCCTTACCCAAGTCTCGCGACTCGGGCGGTATGTTTCTGTGGCACTTTCCTTAGGGTTGCCCCCACTGGGCGTTACCCAGCGCCCTGCTCTGTGGAGCTCGGACTTTCCTCGAGCCGAATGGCTCGCGATCGCCTCGCTTGCTCGAGCCAGTCGAGTATATGTCGTCTATCCCTGAGTCAGTCCAGTGCGAGTCGGCGCCCTCGAGTCTCGACAGCCAGGATAGCTAACCGCTCTGCGACCGACATCACCTTTGGGTCGGGGACCGGCAGTACAACGTCGGGCTGATCGGCCAGCAGCGCCTCTGCGCGAGCGAGCAGATCAATGGTCTCCGGAATATGGGCGCGGCTCTTGCCGGTCAACTGGCGGCGTACGGCGTCATTTTCCAACAACAGCCTGACCGAGTCGGGCCTCCAGCGACGTGCCTGCTCCAAACCGAGGATGACCGCCTGGAAGGCGGCTTGGGCGGAGGTGGCAATGCCGAGATACTTGGACACGCGCTCCAGCGTCTTGCCTCGGGAGTCAAGAATCTCGGCGGCTGCACCGGCGAGACCGGGGTTTCCGTGTGCGACCCCCGCCACTCGTATCTCGAGAGCACCTGCCCCGGTCAGGATCGTTCCTCTGACGAGGGTGTGTTTGCCGTCAGCCGGTCTTCGACGAACGCCTTGAGGTCGGCAACGAATCGCAATGGCTCGGTGGCGTGGATGGCGTGCCCAGAGTGGGAATAGTACCTGGCCATCCCCTTGGGTAGGGTGCTGGCAGCGAGCCGGGCGTCATCCGGAGTGAGCACCGATCCCTGCCTTGGGTCCCCGTGCATGATGAGGGTCGGCTCATCGATCGCTCCCAATGCCGACTCGATCTCTTGGAAGCCTTCGGATGGCTCGAGGGCCTCGACGAGAACGCCGGGCGCCGCGGCCATCCAAGTCTCGGTCATGTAGTCGACGATCAACCTGCCGGCTGTTGAATCGTCACGCCTCAAGGCGGCTGCAATTCGCGGCTCGGGGGATTGCGACCCGTCGCCGGATCGCTTGGCCTCGAGGATTTCTCGAAACAGTCTTCGGTTTCTGGAGCGGTGAAGTGGCGGGTCCACCAGCACCCGGTGGCTGATCCTTCCGGGCTCCGGCTCAATGGCGATGGCCACCAGGGCACCCAGTGAACTGCCGACTATTGTCGCGTCTGAGAGATCGAGGTCGCTCATGAGCCGTTCGATGTCGGAAGCATAGTCGATCAGGCCGTAGCCCGCATTGGGTTTCGCGCTCTGCCCGTGCCCGCGCAGATCGACGAGGAGAAGCCGAAACTCCTGAAGTCGTCGTGAAAGAGATTGCCAAACCCGCCAATCCATCCCGATGCCGTGCAGAAAGACCAGCGGAGTGGCGGCCGAGGAGCCGGACTCGACGAGGTGTATCCGGACGTCACCGGGTAGGAGGCGGTGACGAAAGGGAACGCGGTTACTCAACGGCTGGGGATGAGCTCGATGGGCCGCAGGCTGGGAAAGCCCCGGCAATCGGCACCGTGATAGGATTGCCCGTGAGTGGGCTGCCGAATGTGGCGCTCGTCGTTCCCACCTACTGGACGCGGGCAGGCAGTGCTTCCATGCCGGGGGACGCGGTCTATGACCATCCGACCCCGGTCGACGAGGACGGGACTCTCGGCCGCCTGCTCGACAGCCTTGAGCGCTTGAGCGGGCCGGACTTCTTCGTCCTTGTCTTGGTCGCCGTCGTCGGTCCCGATGTGGAAGAGGCGGCCGAGAGACGAGTCCATGCGCTTCTTGAGGGACGCCGTCAGTTCCCGATCCTGATGGTTGGGCCACGCGCGATTGACGACGCCTTGACCACCCTGTCTGAACGGATCCCGCTGACGAGGCACCTCCTCGGTCTTCACGGTTACGCCGCGGTCCGCAATCTCCAGCTGGCCGTTCCACTGCTCCTGCGTGCAGACGCCATCGTCGCCGTCGACGACGACGAGGTGGTGACCGACGCGGATTTCATCGATCGGGCCGTTTCGCCACTCGGAGGCGTTCACCATGGTCACACCGTGGACGGCGTCGGAGGCTACTATGCCCAGGATGAAACGGGGAGAGTACTGCTGGATGTAGACGAAGCGGCGGCCTCGGCACGAAACATGTTCGACCGCAAGGCCGTCATCATGAACGAAGCGACGGACTACCTGAACCGTCTTCCCGGAGAGATCGTGCCAACCCCGTTCTGCTTTGGGGGCAACATGATCTTTTCCAGGGATCTGGCTCGCTCCACCTTCTTTGATCCCGGGATCACTCGGGGAGAGGACATCGATTACCTCATCAACGCACGCCTGGAGGGTCGGTGGTTCTTCATGAACAAGGCGCTGACGATCTTGCACCTTCCACCCTCGGGCGGCTCCTACCGGGACGTGGCTCACCATAAGGTTGTACAGGACATCTTGAGATTCGCATACGAGCGCGAGAAGATTCGCCGCTCTCAGGATCTGGGAACCGCCCTAACAGCTGCTGACCTCTGGCCGTATCCGGGTGAGTTTCTCACTGACGACCTCGACGATGCCGCCCGGGAAGTGACCGAGCGCATCTTCTCGGAAACGAGCCCGGCACAGCGCGCCGAGCTTGGTTTGGACGATTCGCCTCGGGAGTTCTGGAATCGGGCGGAGCGCTTGGCCGTTGAGGAAATACGCCGATATCCCGAGTACCGTGATGCATGGAAGGCTATCGTGGGCCGGCTCGAAACCGACCGAGAGGTGCGCTTCGCTCTGGAACAAGCTGTCCTTCCTTCAGAGGAGGTGAATGCGGCCAGTGGGACGGTTTGATGGCGTCTGGTACGGACGAGCCTCCGCTTGGTGTGGGTGCGCGTTGCTGGTATTGATGGCGGTGGCCGGCCGGCAGGTAGTGCTCGTAACGGTAATCGCGGTCCTTCTTGCCTTGATCGGATTCGTCCTGCTCCTGTGGTACGGTCCTCGCTCCGGAGGAACTACCGAACCGGATAGGAACGGAGAGACGGGTGCCGTTCGCTAAGGCTGGCTGCCTGGGCCAGCTCCTGATTGGCGCCGTAAGTGTGGTGGTAGCTGTGGTCCTGGCCGTTTTGATTGCCCTCGCCATCTACCACTTCACGAACCCGCCGAAACCGGCACGGGCCCCGGCTTCGATCCGTTTAGTCTGGTCTCCGATTTCGTCTGCCCTGTCGGCTCAATCTGCCGCTGCCTGGCGCTGAGCCACTCCCATCCCGATGAGTGGCCTGGACGGGGCAAAGCGAGCCGCGGCTTGGCGGGCCGCCGCTCGTATCGAGAGTGGCGCGGTCCTGGGTCTGGGATCCGGGTCCACCGCCCTTTACTTTGTCGAGGCGCTCGCCGAACGGTGTCGAAGCGGTCTTTCCGTCGTGGGGGTGCCGACCTCGGTGGCCACCAAGGAGCTTGCCATCAGCCTCGGCCTCCCCTTGACGGATTTGGAAAGCCGGCCGCGTCTTGACCTTGACGTGGATGGGGCCGACGAGATTGATCCAGCTCTGAACGCGATCAAGGGTGGGGGTGGCGCCTTCCTGCACGAGAAGATCGTGGCCCTTGCCTCCGACCGGCTGGTGCTCATCGCGGATGAGACGAAGCTCGTTCCGCGGCTGGGGACGACCCGGGGAATACCGGTTGAGGTTGTGGCCTTCGGCTGGCGCGGAGCCGCCGATGCCATCGCATCATTGGGGGCAGCATGGCAGATCAGGGGCGGCGATCGTCCCTATGTGACGGAGAGCGGCAACTTCATCATCGATGTGATGCCTCCGACCGGAGACCTGTTTGCCTTTGTCGATGCGGTCAAGCAGCTGACCGGAGTGGTGGAGCATGGCGTGTTCCGCCATCTCGCGGCAGAGGCGCTGATCGGCTACGCCGATGGGTCCGTTCGCACGCTCTCGCCGTAGGAAAACAATCGTCCCGGAGGCGGATCGGCCATCATTTCTTCGTGCTTGGACCTGCCGCCAAGCGCCCCGGGAAGGCAACAAGCTCCGATTACGAGTTTTTCGATGGCGGATAGACTCGCCCTGCGGGCAAAGACATCGAGGCCGTTGCGTTCGATCTTCCAAAGGATGCCCGAGTAGAGGGCCGCGGCCAGGTGGATGGCCGGCCGACACTCGGGCCGTAGGTATCGGGTCCCGGCCATGGCCACCCGGTAGAGGGTGCGGGTGCGATCGATCTCCAGTCTCATGAGCCTCCGGAAACAGTCGTCGATTTTCTCCCTCTCGAGATCCGTCTCCCGATAGCCAAACCGAGAGAGGTCGGTCAGTGGGAGGTAGATGCGGCCGCGACGTAGATCCTCGCCAACGTCTCTCAAGACATTGGTGATCTGCATGGCGACCCCAAGCTTGCGGGCCGAATCGAGGGCTTGCGGAGATGGGGTCCCGAGGATGTAGCAAAGGGCAGCGCCCACGCTCCCCGCAACCAGATCGGAGTAGCGCAGCAGCTCATCGAAGGTCGTGAGTCTGCTGTGGGCGAGGTCGAACCGGGCGCCGGTGATGATCTCGGTGAGGACCGCACGGGGAATCCCGTGCTCGGTGGCGATGGATTGAACTGCACGAACGAGCGGATATCTGGCAACCGGCGCCTCCAGATCGCACTGGATCTCATCCAGCTGTTGGAGGGCATGGGGGTTCCCGGGCTCATCGGTCAAGTCGTCGATCCAGCGAAAGTAGGCGTACAGGATCTCGACGTCACGACGGCTCGAGGGGGGCAGGAGCCGGGAAGCGATGTAGAATGTCCGCGACTTGGAACGCAGGACGCCACGTGCTTCTTGCCTATCCATGGGCAAGATCCATGAGGACACGCTCCGCCGTCAAACGAGAACCAATGATGACCATGGGGACACCCCCGCCGGGGACTGTGCTGGCGCCCACGAAATACACGTTCGTGATGGACCGGTGGCGGTTGGATGGCCGAAAGTAGCCCACTTGAGTGAAGTTGTGCGCCAGGCCGAACGCGGCTCCCCGGCTCAGGTTGTACTGTGCCGCCAAATACTCTGGAGTTTGCATCTCCATGGGAGAACGGCCAAGGTCTCCGAATCCCAGGAGCTGCAACCGAGCAAGCACCTTCTGCCGGAGCTCCGGGGCCGCCGACGACCAGCAGATTCCGGCCGTTTGTTCCGGCACAGGAACCAACGTGTACACGCCATCCTGGCCATTGGGGCTGAGGCTGCGGTCCGTTCGAGACGCCACGCAGACGTAGAGCGAGGGGTCTGCAGGCAGGCGGCGGTCCGCGAACACGGCTCGGTAATTGGCGGACACATCCGACGAGAGAAAGACCGTATGGTGACGTGCCTGGGGAAATTCACGGGGCGCCGCTACGAAAAGTAGATAGACGGAGCAGCCGTGACGTAGCGATCGTGATGAGACAAAGCGGCGCCGCGGTTGGTCCTGCGGTAGTAGACGTCGGTAGGTGTAGGGCAGGTCGGCATTACTGACCACGACGTCTGCAGGAACATCCTCGCCCGCTACCCGTACGGCGCGGGCACGGGATCCCCTGACGGTGACCGCCTCCACCTCCTGGTCTGTTCGGACACCGACGCCGAGCTCTAGAGCCAGCCGCTCCAGGGCCTGGGTGAGCGCGTACATCCCGCCTTTCGGGAACCATATACCCTCAGCGATCTCGGTATAGGGAAGCAGGGCATACACCGCCGGCGAGATGGCAGGCGAGAGGCCGAGATACATGCTTTGGAAGGTGAAGGCCGCTTGCAGGCGTGGGTCGGGGAAGTAGCGACCGGCGTGAGCCGCGAGGCTGCGAAGGGTGTTGGTGCGCAGGAGATAGTAGAGGTTCGGCAGCGTAGCGAACTGAGCGATCGAGGTAAAGTTTCGCTCGACGAAACGGGCTCGCGCGACTCGGTACTTGTAGCCGGCATCGGCAAGGAATCGCTTAAACCCCGGGACTGCTCCTGGCGAAAACAGGTCCAGGTTGTGAGCCAGCTCTTCCGGATCCGAGGTCACGTCCAGTGAGGTTCCGTCCACACCAAAGTGGATTCGGTAGTTGGTATGCATACGTTCGAGGGAGACGTAATCGTCGAGGCGTCTTCCCACAGCCGAAAACAGCTCTTCCACCGCGTCCCGCATTAGGAGCATGGTTGGTCCGGTATCAAAGCGATGGCCGGCAACCTCCAGCCGGCTACACCGTCCCCCGGTCGTTGGGTTCTTCTCTAGGACCGTCACGTCGAGCCCTGCGTGCGCCAGCCGGATGGAAGTCGCCAGTCCGCCAAGGCCCGCTCCCACGATGACGGCGCGCTTGCGAGTCACTCTTCCTCGGCCGAATCGAAACTCAGGAATGGCCGGCTGGTTGGACGAGCCAGGGAGGCCTGGGGCATGGGATTGCCTCGAGATTTCTGCACAAGCGGCAGGCCCAACTCTCGATATGCCGGGACGAGGATCAAGGTCTGTACGACCATCAGCGTGGTCAGCGAGAAGAAAATGATCTCTTCCACGGGTAGGTCAAAGAATGTGATGCCAAGTACAGCGGACGATCGAATCGACCATATCCCCTGGTGTATGGCCGTACCGTCCGCAATCGAGAGGTACACGATTGGAACCATGGCACCGATGGCCAGAAGCTTGGCCTCTCGCCGGAGCACTCGATGACCCAGGAGCCATTGAATGGCAAGAATTGGGAGACCCCAGCCAAGCTCAAGGGCGATGTATGTCGCGTGACCCAGCATCATGACGAGCGAATCCGCCTGCGAAGCCAGAGGAGCCAGAGCCCCGTTGCAACGACCTGAAGCACATAGAACGAGTACTCCTCGATGGGCACCAAGCCGATGCGGACACCGGAGACCAACGACATCCGATACGACCACACGTGCTCGGCCACGAGCAGATTGTCCCAGGGCCCGGTGTACAACACGGCGAGGCCCGAAAGCGCCAGGAGCAGCACCGCGAGACGACCGGGGAACGCAAGGCGATTGGCCGCCGCGAGTATGGCAATGGGAAGACCCAGGAAAAGGATGAGGAACAGCCAATAGCTCATTCGCTACCCACCTGGAGACGGCTCCTAGGCCGGTACCGGCGAGGAGTGCTGGCGATGGCGCTTGCCCTCATTCCCGTGGATCTCTTGTGCCTCGCAATGGGGTGGGCCTCGCCCCTAGAGGCCCTGGGAGAGCGTGTCATCCAGTGGACCCCGATCCCGGTCGCCACCTTCCTTCTGCTCAATCTACATGGTCAAGCCGTCCATGCCGCCTTTCTGGGCGCGACCGCTCTCGCCCTGGTCCTCGGCGGCCTGGCTGGCGTTGCCGTTGGCATCACCTCAGCGGCCGGCATTCGGATCATGCTCCCCGGCGTTGTGTTCCTGGGGATCAACGCCCTGTTCTTCCCGCCATTGGACTGGCGACCGCTGCTCTTCCTCACATGTGTGTACGGCCTTGTCGCGGCACTGATTTTCGGAATCCCTATTGCCGTCCATGGGCGAGATCTGGTTGCCTCTGATCGTTCCCGACAGCGCTTTCTTCGTGAGTTTTTCCTCGTGGTGGCCGCTGCCGCGGTCCTGGCAGCCACACCTGATCTGGCGAGCCTGATGCTCTCGGCACCTGGCAGGCGCCTGTTCCGCTTCGAGCCCCATGGGGACCGTCTCCGACTGGTAACTGCCGTGGACGCCTTCTACGTCAACAGCAAGAATCTGTTGGCTCCTGCGCCTCGGCCACTCTCGATTGCCATCTCGGGCCGGGTCAAACGTCCGCTCACCATGGATGCCGCAGCCTTGGAGCGGCTGCCGCAAATCCGTCATTACAGCACCATGGAGTGCGTGGACAATCCGGTTGGAGGACCCCTCATCGGAACCGCACTTTGGAGCGGTGTGCGACTGCATGACGTCCTCCTCCTCGTCGATCCCCATCAGGACGCCACGGCCCTCGTCGTCCATGGGGCTGACGGCTTCGACCAGTCGATCCCGCTGGATCTGGCCGGCGATCCTGACGTCTTGCTGGCCACCGGCATGAACGGGTCGACGCTATCCCGAGACCATGGCTACCCTGTGCGGCTCGTCGTGCCGGGTAGGTATGGCTTCAAGAGTGTGAAGTGGGTGACGGGCCTCACGCTGGGGTCAGAGCTGGAAAGGGGTCTGTGGCAGCGGCTCGGGTGGACTGAGGATGCTACCGTTCGAACGACGACTCGAATCGATCGGGTCATCCTGCGCGGAGGGCGGGCGATCGTGAGCGGGATGGCCTTTGCCGGAAACCGAGGCATACGCGGGGTCCAGCTGCGGGTGAATGGCGACCACTGGGCGAACGCGACGCTCATCGGTCCAGTCCTCTCCAAGGACGCTTGGCGTGTCTGGCAGGGGAGTGTCACCGTCTCGGGTCACGTGCACATCGAGGCGCGGGCTATTGATGGGCTGGGACATCTCCAAGCCGGCGCTGCCCGGGGCGTGTATCCCAGTGGCGCCGGCGGATACGCGTCCTGGAGCGGGCGCGTATAGGCATGGTCTCGCCGGACGGTCATGAGTCTCGCTAGTTCACGGGCGGCATGGCGCTCGCTGCCCGCCTTCGTCATTCAGGTCGTCGGGTTCCAGCAGAGTTGGCGTCACTATGCCTCTCTTCCGGAGTTGGAGAACCGGCCTGAGCCGCCGGCTCCAGAGGAGTCGGTGACCATTGTCATTCCCGCCCGCAACGAAGCCGGCCGGCTGCCGCGTTTGCTGGATAGTCTCAGCCGCCTGGATTATCCCGCCTTCCGGGTTCTGGTCGTCGATGACGCGTCGGAGGACGGTACCGCACATGTCGCGCTCGAGCGCCGCTGTGAGGTGGTTCGGCTGAGAGCGCTACCGGAAGGTTGGCTGGGGAAGAGCTGGGCCTGCTGGAATGGAGCGCTTCGTTCCGAGAGCAAGTGGATTCTGTTCACCGATGCGGACACCGTGCACGGGCCGGTCTCACTGGGGCGGGCAGTGTCCACGGCGAATCGGACCGGTGCCGACATGCTGTCTGTGTTCCCTTGTCAGGAGTGTCGTACCCTCTGGGAGCGGATCATCCTGCCCTTCGCTTACTGTCTGTACTTTGCCGGCATTCGTCCCGACTTGGTGAACACGGGCCCTCGAGACGCCTTGGCAAACGGCCAGTACATCCTGATTTCCAAGCGCGTCTATCTCGAATGTGAAGGCCATTCGGCCGTGCGGTCGTCGATTGTCGAGGATCTGGCACTGGCCGCACGAGTCATTTCTGTCGGCGGGACGGTACGGGTGTTTCGAGCGCAGAGTGACGTCTCAGTGCGGATGTATCAGAGCCTAGGCGACATCGTGGAGGGTTTCTCTAAGAATGCGGCTTCGTTTGCGTTCTTTCGATTGGGAAGTGGGATCGTGGTGGTGGGGCTGCTGGTGACCGCGCTCTCACAGACATCGAGACTGCTCCGGCGGCCCCTGTGGCCGGCCATCGGTTCCTGGCTTGCTTGTTCCCGTCTCATCGCTCCGTGGTACCGCGAATTCGGGTTGGACGGCCGATGGGCGTTTGCATACCCCATTGCCGCGGCGGCATTTCAGCTCATCGCCATACGGAGTCTGGTGAAATCTCTGCTTGGAGCTCAGCACTGGCGAGGCCGAAGGCTCGCATGAGATACCCAGTCCCGTGGAGCGGACTCATGAGTTTGACAGGCTCACTGGTGAGCGGGGCGCCGCGATCCCAGGCTGACGACGCACGAGCGTTGTGGAGCGGCATCGATCCGGCCCCGAAGGTGGTGGGCATGGAAAACATTCCTGCAGAGGGTCCTGTTCTCCTGATCGCGAACCACTATCAGCGGCGCGGTCTATGGATCGGCTATCCTGCCGCACTGATCACCACGGCGGTGACGCGGCGCCGAGGCCGGCCGCCATGCTGGCTGGTCACCGGTGGTCTCCGTCTGTTCCAATGGCGCAACTCGGGGCCCGTTCTGCCGGCGTCCCAATGGCTGTTTGATCGCGTTGCCCACACCTATGGGTTGGTTTGCATGCCGCTATCCGATACCCGTAGGCGGGCGGGCCGGGTCCGAAGCTGGATGGCCGTCCTGGAGAGTGGGGGCGCGCTCGCCGTTTTCCCGGAGGGATTGGGGGGCAGCAGCCGCGGGCTGTCGCCTCCAGAGCGCGGCTTCGAGCGGCTTTCTGGAATCCTGCTCAGCCGGTACGAAGTCGGCGTGCTACCAGTCGGCATCTGGGAAGACGACGGCGTCATCACGGTTAGGTTTGGGGAGCTGAGGGCGGCGATTCCCGGTTGTGCCGAGCAGATGCAGACGATCGCGGAGCTGCTTCCCGAACGACTTCGGGGTGTGTACGGCACGGATGGCCCGCTGGGGTAGAGCCCTTAGGATGCTGGACCTCCCGAGCGGCTCTCGGGTGCTGGATCTTGGGTGCGCCTTCGGCTATGGCACCCAACGACTGGCGCGCTGCTATCGAGTCGTGGGGAGAGATCTGGATGCCGGATACATCGATCGGGCGAGGCACCGACTGCCTGGAGTCGACTTGAGCTGTGGGCCGGCCGAGAGCCTTCCCTATCCGGATCACTCCTTCGACGGGGTGGTCATGCTTGACGTGCTGGAGCACGTCATCGACGAGGAGCCTGTGCTACGGGAGGTGGCACGGACCCTACGGCCGGGCGGCACATTGGTTCTGTCTGTACCGCATCAGGGCATCTTGGCTCAGCTCGACTCGTTGAATCTGTATCGAGCTTTGGTTGGTGCCGACCCGCCGTTTCCGACGGAGGATCCATCCTGGCCAGCATCACCGCATCATCGGCACTATTCCCTGGAAGGGTTGCGGACGATACTTGGAGACAACTTCCAAGTGGAGGCAGTTCGGTTTAGTGGCATTGGCCTGGCAGAGATCATCAACCTGGTCCTCCTAATGACCGTGCGTCGTGCCCTCGGAAGCGCCCGCTGGTATTCGATCCTGCAGTACGTCTACTTCGCCGGCTATGTGATCGAGGATCAGCTGAGCATCGGTTCCCTGTCGTACCACGTCATGCTTCGCTGCCGAAGGCGGCCAACAGCTTCGTGATAGTTTGAGGCAAGCAGTCCGCCTCCTCTTTTCGTGGGAGATCGATGGGGCAGCCTCTTCGCGCGCCGGTCCTTGTCCCGAACGAACCAATTTTGAAGCGGCGTCAGTACCGCTTCCGGCGCCGGCATACCCCGCACTTCTATCTGGTCATCTCCGCCCTCAGCTTCGCCACATTGCTCTGCGGGATGGATGTAGGCGCCTATGTGAACGGCACTGTGCTGGGCGCCGAGGTCGCCTTCGTCTGGACCGGCATAACGGCGATCGTCGTGTGCGCCGCCTACTTCTGGGGCTTCTATCTGCTGATGAAGGGAACGATCGCGGAGTCGCGCCTGAAGGTGCTCGTTCCTCACGCCACCGTTGGGACTTTGAGCCCGCTCCTTTACATGCTGAACGTGAGCATTGCCTTTGAGGACTTCAGTTTTCGGTCTGAAGCGGCGGTCTCGGTGGTAGTCGCCTTCTTTAGCCTTGCGCTCCTGCTGGTGCAATTCCGAATGGGACGAGCCGTCGCTCGGGTTGACCCGCCGCGTCTCCTCAGGATGGTTCCGGGAAGCCGTTCATGACAACCCGGCGTTTGGCCTATCTGAGCGCCTGTATCGCAGGCCTGGCCGTCGCGGCCACGATCATCGCGCTCAGCCTCGGCGTCACGTTCGCGACAGGTGGACCCCACCGGCTGGATCTCCGTGGAACAGAGGTATTCAGCGCACCTGGCCGTCTGGCCCCGCGCTTCACACTCCGCGACCAGCAAGGGAAGCGGTTTCGTTTGTCCCAGACCCGCGGCAAGGTGGTTGCGATCACTTTCATGGATGCCAACTGCCGGAAGAACTGCCCCATCGAGGGCGCGGAGCTGGCGTCTATGGAGCGCGATCTCGGTTCTGCACGAGGACGTTTGGACTTGGTGGTGGTCGCCATCACTCCCCGGAACACACCCGGGGAGGCGCAGCGATTCGTCCATCGTGCCCACATTCATGGTCGGTGGTTCTGGTTGACGGGCTCCTATGATCAGCTCTCCAAGGTATGGCGCTCGTACGGAATACTCGTTCGTCCGATCAAGGGCGACATCGAACACACGACCGTGGTTTACCTTGTGGATCCTCGGGGACACATCCGCGTGGCAGATGCGATCCCGCTTCTGCCCGGCCAGCTTGCCGAGAGCATTCGGGCGCTGGCCGCGGGGCCGGTTTGAGTCCCTCATTGGGCCGAAGCATTTCGTCGTACTACATTCAAGAGGAAGGAAGCATATCGGGGGATGATGCAAGAGTTGCGGGTCGGGCAGAGGCGGGTTTCTGCCCGGTGAGCTGAGGTAGGCAAGATCTAGGTCCTAGAGCGGGAGGATCGCATGGCTGTGGCGGCGCCTGTCGAGCGACGGAGCACGTTGTTCACGTCCAATGTCTTCACGGCATTGTTGGTCGCGGTGCTCGGCTTCTTGTTCATTGAGTACGTCATCGGACGGGGTGGCGGGCCGTTATGGGCGTTCGGTCTGAGTCCCAATTCGACACTGCTCCTCGCCTACATCGTCGGCGTTCTCCTGTATCTCGCCGTTCTCGGGTTCTTCACCTACCCCTTCAAGTGGATCTTGGGCGGAGATGAGACGCAGGAGGAGCGACTCTATCGATATGGCGCGGTTCCCGGAATTGGAAAGTACTTCCGGCTAACGCTGGACCACAAGATCATCGGAGCGCAGTATCTGTTCACGGTGCTGCTGTTCTTCTGCGTCGGCGGCTTCAACGCAATGCTCATCCGTCTGGAGCTCACCGGCTCCAATGCTCATTACTTTTCGCCGCAGACGTATCTGACGCTGGTGGGCGAGCACAGCGTGATGATGCTCATCATGGCCAGCAGCATCATCATCGGACCGTTTGGAAACTACTTCGTGCCCCTGATGATCGGCGCGAAACGGATGGCCTACCCACGGATTGAGGCACTCTCGTTCTGGCTGTTCCTGCTCTCAGGTCTGGTGCTGTTGACGGCCATCTTCTATGACGGTTTCCCGACCGGCTGGACGGGGTACGCTCCGCTCGCGGACCAGGCGCACCTCGGCATGGACGCCTATCTGGTGGCGTTTGGGCTAGCCGGCACCAGCATGATCGTTTCGGGAATCAACATCGTCGCGACGGTTCTCCTCATGCGCGCCCCGGGCGTCATCTGGACGCGAATCAATGCCACGACTTGGGCGGTTGTGGTGGCGTCAATTCTGGCCTGGCTGGCGGCGCCGATTCTCATTGGGGTGCTGACGATGGTCGGGTTCGATCGGGCCTTTGAGACGGGGCTCTTCGTGCCGGCCTGGGGAGGGAGCGCCTTCCTCTACGAGAACCTGTTCTGGACCTTTGGTCACCCGGAGGTATACATCCTTGCCGTGCCCGCCTTCGGCGTGGTGCTGGATATTCTGTCCGTCTTCAGCCGCAAGCCGCTCTTCGGCTATCGCGCTGCCGTCGTCTCGATGTTCGGCATCGGGCTCTTGAGCTGGTTCGTGTGGCAGCACCACCTCTTCGTGAGCGGGTTGACCCCTGGGCTGCGTCCCTTCTTCATGTTCTCGACCGAGATGATCTCGTTCCCGACCGGCATCATCTTCCTCTCCGCATTGGGCACGCTGTTCCTGGGCAAGGTGCGGTTCACACTGCCCATGCTGTTTGCGCTCGCCTTTTTCCCCAACTTCCTCTTGGGAGGGATCTCTGGGGTCTTTCTGTCAGACGTTCCGGCAGACATCCAGCTTCATGGATCCTACTTCGTTCAGGCGCACTTCCACTTCGTGCTGATGGGCGGCACACTCTTCGCATTCTTCGCCGGTGTGTATTACTGGCTTCCGAAGTGGACCGGCAGGCAGTTCAACGATCTCTTGGGCAAGATCCACTTCTGGACCATGTTCCTCGGATTCAACGGCACCTTCATAACGCTGGCTGTCGTCGGTCTCTTGGGCATGCCCCGTAGGGTGCCCTATTACCCACCGTACCTGCACACGACCAACTTCATTGCCTCCGTATTTGCCTTTATTCTTGGCGCCTCAATCTTCCCGTTCCTGGCGAACCTGGTGTACGGAATCGTCTGGGGCAAGCAGGTGAACGAGAACCCCTGGCAGGCGCGAAGCCTGGAGTGGCAAACCACGACTCCGCCTCCGATTGAGAACTTCGACGAGATTCCTCAAGTTGTGGCTGGGCCGTACGACTATGGCGTCGTCCCCTCGCGGCCCATGGCAATCCTGCGGCCTTCTCAAGTCACGGCCGCCGGTGCAACGGCGGGAGCTGAGTGATGACAACCAACGTGAGGAAGGAGGGCTAGGCCGTGGCGACTGTCAATCCCGGCGCGAGTGACGCTTTGGATGCGACCGGCACAACCGCAACTGCTCTGGCTCGGGAGACCCGCTCTCTGGATGACCGGCTCACCCTGCTCCAGGCGCGTATGGTTTACATTGCCCTGGCATTTGGCCTAGCATGCTTCTGGTTCGGCCTCGTCTACCTCCAGCTCATTAACGAGAACGGCATGTGGAAGCCTCCGGGAGTGCACCAGCCCACACTGCTGGTCGGACTGTTCGAGATGGGCCTCATCCAGGCTTCAGGAATCGTCTACTTCTGGGGACAGTGGGCCGGCCTCTACCAGCGCAAATTCAATATCCTCACCCTCGGTCTGTGGGTGGCGGCTCTTCTGGGTCTCGCATCGTTCGGGTTCCACATCTACGAGCTGCATCAGCCTGGATTCAATTCCCTCGCACCCCCGCTTCCCGGCGCGAAGTATCCCGCGGTCCACGTTTCCCAGCTGCAAACGGGTTACACGAGCGTCTTCACGGTGACGGAGGGGGTGTTCACCATCCTTCTCGGAGCGAGCCTGTTCGTGCTCTTCGGTATCGCGAACCGCGCTCGCTTGGGCCGATTCGCGAAGTCGGCCGTGGCCGTCGAGGCCTTCGGAGAGTTCTGGGGATTCATGGCGGCTGTGGCACTGCTCAATTTCCTGGCTCTGTACGTGCAGCCGTTCTTCCACAGCGGGTAAGGAGTAGCCGGCCGTGAGCTGGAGCGTGCTGACCGGATATTGGAGCTTCGAGCCAATCGTGCTTGTCTCCCTGGCACTTGCGGCCATGCTCTATTGGTTTGGCGAGTGGACATCTGCTGCACGGCCCCTATGGCGCTCGCTGTGCTACTACGCGGGGCTCCTCGCGATCTTCTTGGCGCTCGAGTCGCCCATCGACGGATTGGACGGACGGCTGTTCTGGGTACACATGCTCCAGCACTTGATCCTCATCATGGTGGCTGCCCCGCTCATCATCCTGGGCGATCCAGCCATGCCGATCCTGCGTGCGTGGCCCCTCAAGCCGCGCCGCCGCTTTCTCCGCCTGGTAACCCAGCAACCATGGTCCCGCGATGCCGGCGCAGTGCTTGCCTTTCTTACCTCACCGTGGACGGCGGCCCTGGTCTTTTTGGTCGATCTGTACCTGTGGCACTGGGATGTCCTGTTCAACTTGACGCTGCGGAACCAGGCCGTGCACGATCTGGAGCATGTGTGCTTTCTGAGCACCGCATTGCTCCTCTGGAGCCAGATCATTGATCAAAAGCCGATCCATGCGCGCATGACGTACCTGGCGAGGGCGGGCTACATCCTGCTGGTCGGAGCTGCGGGCAACCTGCTCGCGATGTACTTCGTGTTCGCGCAACGGCCGCTCTATGCCCAGTACGCCAACCTGTTTCCACGGCCCTTCGGAATGGGAGCACTAATGGACCAACAGCTCGCGGGTGCCCTGATGTGGGTCCCCGTGCTGTTCGTTTTCGCCATCGCTTTCTGCATCTGCCTCTACAAGTGGCTGGGGGATGAGCAACGGAGCACCGAGGTTGGGACGGTTCCGGCATATCGCCTGCTTGATGGATCTTTGAGCAGCGAGGTAATACGGCGATGAGACACAAGGTTATTCATCCGCTTCGGAGAGTGAGTGCGCAAAGCGAAGGAAGAAGGGCAACACGATGAACAACAGCAAGGCCTTGATTGTGATTGCCGCCAGCGGGACCGCAGTGCTATTGGTGGCCATATTCTGGGTACTCGCCCTCAATTACACGCCGTTCGCCTACAGTTATCCGGATCACGGTCAGCTGGCCGTCTCACCACACAAGTGGACGACCAGGCCGAAGCACGTTACCATCCGGCTCAGCATTCAACAGACAACCAACAGAGGGCCGCACGGTGATTGGCTTGGCTACCAGCTGCAGCCTCCGGCGTCTCTTCAGCCCAATCCCCCGAATGCGGTCTCGAGTGGCCTCTCGTCGAGTGCTGCGTCACGCCTGGCCAAGTACCAGTACGGCGCGACCGTGCTCACCATCCCGGCTCATGCTCTCGTAACCGTCATCATTCACAACTACGACAGCCAGACGGCACTCAGGAACCCATTCTTCACGCAGGTCCAGGGGACCGTGGGTGGTGTCGCCTCCTGTGCGGCGACCAGGGATGCCGCGTTGACAAAACCCGACACGAGCTTCTGCAGCGGCAAGCCATTCAAGGTCATGCCGCTCGACATGACGTCCCACACATTTACGATTCCGGACCTGGGCGTGACGGTTCCGATCGGTGGGATCGGCGGCAGCAACGGCTATATCAGCATGAAGTTCACGTTCAGGGCTCCCAACAAGGGCACGTTCCGCTGGCAGTGCATTGTGCCCTGTGGCGGCGGCACCTATGGGTTCGGGGATCCCATGTCTCAGTTTGGATACATGAATGGGCTGTTTCATGTCGTCTAGCGACAGGGAGGCTTGAGATGCGACGCCACGGGCTGCGAATTCTGGCTATCTGGCTGGTACTCACGATCATCCTGGAGTTTCTGGTTGCCAAGCTGCCGGTCCCATCGCCCACCGGCTCGGACGAGGGTCTCGGCGAGCATCAAACGGTCTACATGCTCTTCTATGTCGCCATCCCGTTCTTCACCTTCATATGGGCCATGCTGCTTTACATCCTGCCGACATTCCGTGCCAGGGATGCGGATAGCGGTGACGGCCCGCCCGTCACCGACAGCACCCCTCTTCTCCTGCTGTGGGCCGGCATCAGCTTCGTTACGGTCATTTTCCTGGCCGGCTGGGGCACCTTTACACTCCACGAGATCACCCAGCCGGACGGTGGCAAGCCCCTTCACATACAGGTCATCGGACAGCAATGGTACTGGACGTATCGCTACCCCACCTACGGCGGCGCCGAGTCGAGCGTGCTGGTTCTTCCCGTCCATCGCTCGATCGAGCTGGACGTGACGTCCATCGATGTCGTGCACAGCCTTTGGATCTACTCCTTGGACATCAAGGAGGATGCGGTTCCCGGCGTCGTGAACCATGCCTTTTTGAACGCCACGCACACGGCCAGAAGCAATCAGTACGGACAGAACTGGGTGGCGTGTAACGAGCTATGCGGACTGTATCACGGGTATATGCGCAGCCGGATGCGAATCGTCTCGCACGCCGCATTTAAGCGTTGGGCGACCGCACTCTATCACAGAGAGAAGGCCAACGGGCTGCTCAAGAATCTGCCCAAGTATCACGGCGAGTACTTCCCGCCGCCGGTCTATCCGCCGGCGCCGCAGGACCAGTCGACCTGATCCGTGCTTCCGGCTAGCCCCGTCGCAGACTCGAGGTGGCAAGGTTTGCCCTTCCTTCGACGGCGGGGCGCAGTTCTCAAGGCAGGGCTGATCGTCGCGCTCGGGCTGGCCCTCCTGGTCGAACAGATCGTATTCAGCGTTGCGAGTCCCGCCACCCGGCGGCTCTCCATTGCCACACCGCACTCCTTTGGCGGCCGGGTGGATAGAGCACTCAGCCAGGCATTGGGACCAAGTGACCGCGGCGTGCAGCGCTTCCGAATCCTCAAGATGCGCTCAACCCCGTCCGGGCGGATTCTTACCGTTCGATGGGCGATCAACAGCGACCTATCCGCGGGAAGCATCGGCAATGGGGCTCAGGTCGATGCCTACCTTGCATTTGACCGGTTGTTCTCGAGCGCGTTGCGTGTGCGACGCGTGAACCTCATCGGAACCTATCCCAGCATGCAGCGGGGCCGCGTCCGGGAGATGGTTGTCATGCGGCTATGGATGAACCGGAAGACTGCCCGCCTGATCGGCCGGTCGGGTTGGTCAAACCTGGATGCTCCAACGGCCTGGCCATTGATTCACCGGGTGTATGTCGCCGCCGATTTCCAGCCCATCCAAGGAGAATAGGGGCTCTAGCCGACGAGTCGCACCTCTGGTGGAGTCAGCCCCCGGCTGCTGAATGCAGACTGGATGTCTCGGATTACCTTTTCTCCAGACCTCGACTTGCCGGTCACACGGAGATGCTCCAACGCCTGGGCGGTTTCTTCGGTCAACCCTACACCGGCAAGCCGGACAGACTCATCTCCGACGATCCTCACCAAGACCAACCCCGCCCGGGCGGCCGCTAGGCGCCGCGCAGACGGGTCTTCGACGGGTCGCTCGACATTGCGCTGGTGAATCAGCTCGAGGCCGGGGAGCCGATATTCACCTCCGGCTGCCGCCACGCGAATGACTGATGCACCGGTGTTCTCAGAGAGGTAACGGGCGAGGAGAATCTGTTCTGAGATCGGTCCCGCCGCGATGAGCACCTCGGCCGGCAGCCACATTCCCACCATCTCCAGCGCCTCTTCTCGCGATGGTCCGGGTCCGCTGCTGAGGGGATGACTGGGAAATGCCCAAACGCGAGTCGTTCGGGCAGCGATGTCGCTGCGCAGCTGTTGAAACGCCCCCCGATCGTCCCGTCCAGGCGTCAAGCCGATGAGAACGGTGTCCTTTCGGCCGAAGTCGGACAGCCGGGATCGGACCTGCGGGAGGACGTCCTTACCATGCCCGTCGATTGCAACGACCCGTGCGTCGAGGTGCTCAAATCCGGCAGCGGTGGCTGTGAAGAGCTCAGCATCCCAAGGAAGGTTGGTCACGTAGTGGACTCGACCACTCGCATCGCGGCACGCGTCTTCAAAGGCCTGGGCGATTTGCTCCTGGTCAGGAAAGCTCACGATGTGTGTCCAGCTCGCGTCGACGATCACGACCCGATTCGTGGCAGCGGAAAGTTCTCGCAAATCCGCCGTGATGTTGAAGCCCACGGCCAGATCCTGTGCTCCGATAACGTATCCGCGAAGACCCGCGCGGCGGTCGTCGACGGCACTCTCCATGCGGCAGTCATCGTTGTCAATCCCACCCTCGGCTCCGGCTGACCCCGCTTGCCTGAGATAGATGGAACCCGTAGACCTGCGCTGCCAGGAGTCTGCAAGATGCGGCCAATTGCGGCCCGCCTCCTCAGGTGTCAGATTGACCAGCACGGACCAACCGCGGCCGATGACCACCCCAGCGACGCCGTCAACTCGGCCGGGCCCGTCCAAGATGAGAACCCGGACCCGCTGCCTAGGCAAGCAGGACCACCGCCGGCGGCGGTCGGAATCGGCGTTTGAGGGCCAGGCTCAGGTCATCCGGACTGCCGATGTCTCGGCCGTGACGCTCGACCCAAGCAGTCACGTCGGCTCGACAGTCCATGCAATCGGTCACGAGGCGATTGCGCCCCGGTCGGATAACGACAAGTCCGGCATCGCGAATCCGGGCTCGCTCGTCGAGCACCGTTTCGGACAGACGTGAAGCGGATCGCTGTTTGCCCTTGGCGAGCTGATAGTAGTCGACCGATCCGTTCCCTTTGATGACGCGCGGCTTGTCATCCAGCAGCACCCGATCACCGTTTGCCGCCTGAACAATGCGCTCGCTGGGAATGCCACATCGGGCCCCAAGCTCTCGCATGACCGCATGTCGGTAGTAGTCGCCGTGAAACGGGATGACCCAGCCCGGCCTGATCAGCTTCATCACTCTCTGCAGCTCCTGGCCAGTGCTGTGGCCGGAGATGTGGACGAGGTAGTCGCGATACGTGATGACTTCGACGCCCTTTCGCATTGCCATTTCGACGAGGGACCAGAACGGCTCCTCGTTGCCGGGGATGGGCGTGCTGGACATGATGAGCCCGTCACCGCGACGCGCCTGCACCGGGTAGTGGCCACGGATGAGGCGGGAGAGCCCTGCGTCCGGCTCTCCCTGCGCTCCCGCGACCATGATCAGCACCTTGGAGTCCGCGGCGTCGCGGGGTGGTGGGCCAATGGTCCAGGCATGGCTTGGCATCCGCTCGAATTCCTGGGCCATCTCTACGGCATTTCGCATGGATCGGCCAAGAACGTAGCAATGCCGTCCGACCGCCTGAGCGAGCTCGATGACGATTTGAAGTCGCGTCAGGTTGCTGGCAAACGCGGAGACAATGACCCGACGGCCAGCCAACCGCCTGAGCGCAAGGAGGAGGCCTTCTTTCAGATCCGCCAGTGTGGGATCCGGTTCATCCACGTCAGCTCTGACGGCTTCGAGGAGCAGGACATCGATGGACTTGTACTGGCGGAGGCTCTGCGCGGGCAGGCGACCATATCCCGACTCATCACTCCCGCGCAGATCGCCCGAGTAAAACAGTCGCTTCTTTGGAGTTTCAATGTACAGCGCCATCGATTCACTGGCCGAGTGGGGCACGGGTACCATCTGGAAACGAAATCGCTCGGTCATGGCCCACTCGTAGGGACCGACCGTTTCCACGGGAACGTCAATCCGCGCCTCGCCCAGCCGTGCACGAATAATGGCGGCTGTTACGGGTCCGGCCACGATTCGGGGGCCACGCGGCAGCTGGCGCAGGATGTAGGGCAGCGCGCCGACGTGGTCTTCGTGCGAGTGCGTCAGGGCGACGGTTTGGACGGTTTCGGCCTGTTCTGTCGTAAGCCGCGGCACGCTGAAGTCGACTCCGAGATCGCGGTCCTGGCTCCAGGCAAGTCCCGCGTCCAGCATGAGAGTGTCTCGCCGGTCGGACACGAGATAGCAATTGCCGCCGCTGCTCGGGTTTCCCAGCAGGTCAAGATGCACGGCACATTATCCCCATCGGCGTCCCGATCGAGCGTTGCCTACCGAGTAGGCAGGTGCAATCCGAGCTTCTTTTTGAGCTTCAGGATGCGGGTAACAGACGCGTTGACACGCCCAAGGATGTGCGGATGGCCTTTGGATGCCTGGATGATCCGGTTCTCAACGTCATTGGCCGTTGCCCAGGTCACGGGGCCGCCGGCAATCAAGAGCACATCCTCGCCCGCCTGAAGCGCCATCAGGCTCGCGGTGGCAATCCCAAAGTGACCCGACACCGAGCCCATGGTGAGGCTGTCCGTCATCAAGACGCCACCAAAGTGCAGCTGATCACGGAGCAAACCGGTGACGACCTTATAGGAGAGTGAGGCAGGTGTGTGGGCTCCCGTTATGCCAGGAAGCAGTACGTGTGTAACCATGATCGAATCGACGTGGGCCGACACCGCTTTCCGGAAGGGCAGGAGCTGATTCTGGAGGCCTGCCTTCGATAATCGTATCGTCGGCAGCTGGGTCTCCGGATTGACCGACGTGACACCGAGGCCCAGCACGTGCTTGGCAGTCGCGGCGACTCCGTGATGCTGATAGGCGCGGATCTCTGCCGTTCCAAGGCTGGCATCAATGTTCGCGTTCGGCCCAAACGACCGCCGCTCTTGTGCCATGATGCTGTTTGGGTTGCTCGCCACGTCGAGAACCGGCGCCAGGTTCATATTGATGCCGAGCTTACGAATCTGCGTCGCCTCGGTTGAGCAATCGGAATAGACTCTACCGGCATTGTTGAGCTGTCCGTAATAGCTCTCGGATGGAAGCTGCTTCACTCCTCGGGTGATGCGGATGACCTCTCCGCCTTCCTGATCCACCGAAATGAAGAGCGGAATGTGGCCCTGTCGCTGAATCGATCCGTCGAGCGCCTTGAGCTGTGATGGAGACGCGAAGTTGTCTCCAAAAATGGTGATACCGCCGGGGTGAAAGTGCCGCAGCAGCTTTGCTTCTTGGTTGCTGAGACTCGTTCCCGAGAAGCTAATCATCAGCATCTGGCCAAGCTTCTGACGCAGGGTCATGTGGTGGACCAAGGCGGCGATGGATCCGCTACCTGAACCGGCGACACGGGGCGGGTGCTTCGAGTGACTGGCTGCACCGAGACAGCCTGCAAGGAGCGTCAGACCAAGAATCCCGACTGAAAGGGTGCGAACGGGGGTGGTAGGGTGGGTCAGAACTGCGCCGGGCGCCGTCCACGATCGGCCTGACGTTGCTGGGGAATGGGGACGCATAAAGCCCTCTCTGGGGACGGTAGGAGGTAGTCCACGAACCGAGCCGCCAAGGCCAAGACTGCGCTGGCGCCGGCAGCCGCCGGTTGCTGCCTTATCATAGGTGCCGGCCTCGTGATCGCCGGCTGCGCACGATCATATTCGCCGGCACCGGTCTCAACCCGAGCTTCGCGCCCGCCGGTAACTTCACCCACGCTCGTGCCGTCGGCCCCAACGCCATCGCCGCGTCCGCGGGTACGCCGCCGGCATACTGCGACGCCGACTCGGTCGGTTGCCGCGAAACCTACGAGGCGAACACACCCAAACAGGCGCCACAAGCGGAACCGCACCGGAACAGCCGTAAGGGCCACCGCCGCTGAACCGCGCCACGGCACCCCCAAGCCGCGGCAGACCCGTGCCCACTCGGTGTCTGCCCAGCACTCCTCTCGCCTGAAGCCCCAACCAACGGTTCGGCCTTCGCCCAGTCCGAGCCCGAGCCCCACTGGACCGCCCCCATCGCAGGCGATTACGCATATTGTCATCATTGACAAAGAGAATCGCTCTTTTGACGAGTATTTCGGGCGTTTCCCAGGCGCCGACGGTACGACCTCCGGTGAGCTGGCGAATGGAACCCGCGTGCCATTGGGCCACACTCCGGACCACACACTGCTCGACATTGCCCACTCGGGAAGGGCGGCGCGAAGAGCCGTCAACGGGGGGCTGATGAATCAGTTCAACCTCAATCCAGGTGCGATTCAGAACGGTGTCGACATCGCCATGAGCCAGATGTGGCGCCGCGATATCCCCAATTACTGGCGATACGCGGGATACTTCACACTGGACGACCACTTTTTTTCGACCATCAATGGACCAAGCTTTCCCAACCACCTGGTCACGGTCGCGGGGCAATCGGTCAACACCGACGACAATCCCCGCAACATTGCTCACTACGCCTGGGGGTGTGACAGCGGCCCAACCGCCTGGGTGGATCAGATCAACCCCACGAGCGGAGCCCATCGCAAGGTCAAACCCTGCTTCAACGTCCTCACGCTGCCGGATGAGCTCCAGCGCGCGCATGTGAACTGGAAGTACTACGCTCCACCACGGTTTCGATCCGGGTACATCTGGTCCGCCCTCGACGCCATTCGACACATCCGCTATTCCAACCTGTGGACCAGCCACGTTCCATCGGACAAAACGTTCATCCCCGACGCGCTGCATAACCGTTTGCCGGCAGTCAGCTGGCTGGTGACGAACGAGATCGAGAGCGAGCACCCACCGCACAGCGCGTGTGCCGGAGAGAACTGGACAGTCCGTGTCCTCAATGCCCTCATGCGGAGCCGCGAGTGGCCGCACACGGCGGTATTCCTTACGTGGGATGACTTCGGAGGCTTCTACGACCACGTGCCACCGCCTCGATACAACCTCCTTGCTCTGGGCCCTCGGGTGCCAACGATTGTCATCTCGCCGTACGCGCGGCCTCACTTCGTAGACCACGCAACCTACGACTTCAGCTCAATTCTTCGCTTCATTGAGGATCGCTTCCAGGTGAAGCCATTGACGAGCTTCGATCGGCGAGCGGCAAGCATGTCCGGCAGCTTCGACTTTGCGCAAGCGCCGCTTAAGCCGCTGCTGCTGCACACTCGAAAGTGTCCGCCGGGCGCCTACCAACGCTCCAGCATCCTCCAGGGCAGGATCGTCAGAGTGGTGAACGGCGAGCAGCCGGCTGTCAAGCTTCGCATCAAGCAAGTGAGCGCGATCGCGACCGTCAACATCTTGCCGGGAAGCATCCTCCAAGCCGCCGACGGCCACACAATGCATGTTGTGGCTCTGCAGCCCGGCGATGAGATCGTCGTTCGGGCTAGGCCCTCCCCCAACGCTGCTCTCACCTATACGGCGATGCTGTTGGAGGATCGAGACGCCGTGGTCTCTCGAGGCAAGGCCGTCATCAGCAACATCCGGGAGAAGAAGCGGAATCTCTCGATCTGGTACCGGTCCGGTGAAGTTACGGTTCACGTCCCCAAGGGGACGTCGATCCTCCTGCCGGGTGGTGGCACCGGTACGTTTGCCGACCTGGTTGTCGGCGAGCACATTCGGATTGCCGGTCTTTTCAATACCCGGACACTGCACTTCCCCGGACCGTGGAGAATCAGAATTCTCACGTCCGTGGAGCCGCCTCAACCCATCGCGGCCGGAGCGTGCCTCGCACTCCCCGGCACTTCCTTCCTCTGCCCTCAGGCCTCCGGCGCGGGCGCCACTTCCGGAGGCTGAAGCACGGCGATCAGCTGCGAAGCGCAGTCAGCCGTTGCCGAGTTGGCGTTCAGGCGCCAGCAAACAGTCAAGCGCACGCTGATAGGCTGTAGCTGAATGGACCTTCGAGGTGAGGAATGGGTAGCTGGCTGTACTCGGAGTTCGTCGCCGCTTTCCTGGGACTGCGCACGCGCTACTGGTTGATCATCATCGTCGTGATCGTGGTGGTCCTGGCCTTGATCTGGTTTGCCCGAAGCCGGAACGCCTAGCGGGAACGGCGCCCCCCCGCAGGTAACCGAGGGGTCGGTCGCCTACGCGTCGCTGGCAGAGCTGCGGGCGCTTTTGGATTCGGGGGACCTTGGCCTGGTTGATCTCGCCCAGGCGTGCCTGGACAGGATCGCCGCGCTCGACCACGCGGGTCCGACTCTCCGCTCGATCATCGAGACAAGCCCCTCGCTTCTTGAGGATGCCGCGGAGCTGGAACGCAGTCGGCCTCGAGGACCGCTGCACGGAATGCTCGTGCTGCTCAAAGACAACATCGATACGGTCGATGCTACGGCTACCACGGCCGGATCGTTGGCGCTCATGAGCTCCCGACCGCGGCGCGATGCTTTCGTGGTGCGAAGGCTCGGCGAGGCGGGAGCTCTCATTCTGGGAAAGGCGAACATGAGCGAGTGGGCCAACTTCCGCTCGAGCCACTCTTCGAGCGGTTGGAGCGCCAGAGGCGGTCAGGCCCGGAACCCATACGTGCTGGACCGCTCACCGTGCGGCTCGAGCTCGGGTTCGGCGTCGGCGGTGGCGGCAGGGCTGGTGCCGCTATCCCTGGGCACGGAGACGAACGGTTCTATTCTCTGTCCCGCCGCCGTCAACGGCGTGGTAGGGATCAAGCCGACCGTGGGGCTCACCAGCAGGAGCGGCGTCGTTCCCATCTCTCACACGCAAGACACGGTTGGTCCGTTTGCCCGGACCGTTGCGGACGCAGCTCTGCTGCTCAGTGTGATCGCTGGCCCGGACGCCGAGGACCCGGCGGCAGCCTCGGTAAGCCCGTTCTCGAGGCAGGATCTCGCCGGCGCTTTGCGACCTGACGGCCTAACCTCGGCTCGGATCGGCGTCGCCCGGGAGAGCTTTTTCGGCTACAGTCCCAAGACGGATGCGGTCATCGAAGAGTCCATCGTGGCGATGCGCAATGCGGGGGCAACCCTGGTTGATCCTGCCGATATCCCGACCGCTCGAGAGCTGAAGAGCACCGAGTCGGAGTTCACGCTGTTGCTGTACGAATTCAAGCACGACTTGGCGGCCTATCTCCAAGGTCGGGAGGGGACCGGACCGAAGACCTTGGCGGACGTCATTGCCTTCAATGAGGACCATCGGGTGCAGGAGATGCCCTACTTCGAGCAGGAGCTGATGGTCCAGTCAGAGGCAAAGGGCGATCTGAGCGAGCAAGAGTACGTCGCTGCTTTGGACGAATGTCGCCGTCTCTCACGAACGGAAGGCATCGACGCGGTACTCGAGAAGCATCAGCTCGATGCGTTGGTCATGCCCACCACTGGCCCGGCCTTCTGCATCGATTTGATCAACGGCGACCACTACGTGGGCGGAGCATCGTCGGCTGCGGCGATGGCAGGGTACCCGGCCATCACCGTGCCTGCCGGCGAAGTGTCGGGACTTCCCGTGGGGCTGACATTCGTGGGCCGCGCCTTCTCCGAGCTGACATTGCTTCGACTCGCTTACGCATTTGAGCAGGCGACGCAGGCTCGGTTCAACCCGGAGTTCTTGCCCACACTGCGCTAGCGGCGGTCGTGTCGTGCGGCTGCCAGAGCCGACGCGCCTGCGTGCAACTGCACACTCTAGCCAGCCCAACGTCGCGTGGGGACCAACGAGTTGGACGATGATGGCGGCCGCGGCCGGTTCGTACGAGCATGCGGACTCCACCACCGAAAGCGTTGAAGTTGCGATAGCAGCGCGTCATCTGGGGATTTGGAACGTCTCATCGGCCGCATGTGATTTATCCCTCCGAATCGACCGACTCCTCCTTCTAACCCTGTCCCTGGCTGTAGCGATGGCTTGACAAAGGAGTCACCATGTGGCGGGCGAGCCGGGAGTCGTGAAGCTTCACTCGCCTATGCAGAGAAGGAAGGCATATCGGTTCGCCTTCCGTTACCCTCATCGATCCATCCGTGACATCCAGACCGACCACGAATGGTCCAAGGGAAGAGCGCCAATTGCCAGAGCCACGCCGAGTACTAGGCTCCCAATTACAAGACCACTCCTGGTGGCCCTCCCACCAAGCATGGCGATCCGGAACATTGAGGATCCAGTGCGCCCGAGCACCTCACCGAGGCCGAGTTGAACAGCCTTCCAAACATGAGCCAACACATGGAGGCTCATGAGTCCAAACCAGCAAATGAAGGATAGTTGATGCAGTCTCCGCCAGGTCTCGCCCGGCGCAGGCCCAAGCACTAACAGCTCGATCCGCTTCCAAACAAGACCAGGGTTGCAAGCACCAGAAAGGGGCCGGCCAGGCGTAGGAGTGGAGGCGGAGGCCCCAACGCTCTGTACCTCCGGCTCCCGGCATAATACATGACGAACCGATATCCGGAACTGGCCAGCTTCAGCAGGATAGTTGGGATCAGAACGATCCCCAGGAATAGGTGAACCGTCAAGAGGTGGTGCAGCGACAAAAGGGTCAGCCCCTCGAGGAACAGGAGCACCAGCAGCGCGAGACCTGTTAGCGACGTAAGGCGTGCGTTCCCTACCTCGCCACCACTTGGACCTGGCGTTCTGTCGCCGGATGACATCGGTTTAGTCGGCCGTCATCAGGACAGTCAGAATGTTCCACCGGCCGTGAGGACCGCTGCGACCACTCCATGACCTTCCACCTGCTTCGATCTTTGCAGGCCCAGATTATCCCGATTCGCACCGACGGAGCAGCTCTTCACGGCGCCTTGGGCGTCCGGATCGACGGCGAAGCCGGCATTCAGCCGGCTGATCTGGCTATCAAGCTTGTATGTGCTGAAGGTTGCGTCCACCCAACGGAGCCAGTCGAACGCCCGGTCGAGGGCGGCCGGATCGACGTCCGCGTCTCGGACGTCGATCTCGACCGGCATGCCCATGATGAGCTCGATGCGGTGGAGCGGCTCAAGCTTCGTAATCAAGGTTAACCTCGAAGTTAAATGTTCCGATCAGATGCGTGCCCGTGAGAGCGCAGCTTGGAGCGACTGGACATAGGCTTCGCTGGTGACCGTCGCCCCCGAGACGAGATTGACGTTTGCGCTCTGAGCCTGCAGAGTCTCGTTTCTGAGTATCGGAATCGCCTGCTGGTTGATCGCCGCCGACATTTGGTTGCCCATCGGAGCTGACGCCGTGACGGAGGTGATTCTTCCCCGTGTAACGGTGATCGTGGTCTGGACGGTTCCGAAGGGCTCGTTCACGGCCGTACCGGCAAAACTGCTGCTGAGGGCTCCTGTGTGCCTGCCGCCCGGGTTGGGTGGCGGGACGGCAGGCGAGCCATGGGCAGGGGCGGAGCGAGACGTGGAGGTGGTAGTCGGGTGTCTGCGCACCCGGGCGTGGCCTCCGCCCCAGGCACCATCATTCCCGCTAGCGTCGTCCCCGCCACTCTCGTCGCTCATGGAGGAAGGCAGATGAATCGACGAGACGGCGCTTGAGGAGGAGCGCCTTTGGAAGACTGATTTCGTGCTCGGGGCAGCCGCAGGCTTGCCGGACGGACTCGGGGTCGCGGGAGGCCTTGTTGGGGGAAATGGTGCGGCGGAGGACGCCGGCCCGGCCCCGGTCTGAGACGAGGGTTGGTTGAGGAACTCTACCGTCGCCGCCGCCGGAATCCCAGTGGCGGCCCCAATGACCAGCACCGGGATGACTTGGTGCGCTTTGATTCGTGCCATGACTGGATTCTCCTTTGTTACGGATTGTTTACAGGCTGAAATCGTCTCGATGAATACGGACGGGTGGTACGCCCACCCGGCGAAGGCTGTCTTCTATAAGCGCCATCATGGCGGGCGGTCCACAGAGGTAGACATCTCGCCTCCGGATGTCTGGAATCAGACGGCGCAGATGCCGGGGTGTGAGGAATTCGCTGTTCTCCGGGCGGGAGCGATCGCCGGTCAGGTAGTGAAGCTCGGCGCATCGCTCAGCCGCGAGCATTTCCAGCTCGTGGCGGAAAATGAGATCATCGTACCGGCTGGCTCGGTAAATGACGGCAATGTCGCCCCGCATAGACTCCAGGAGCGCCCGGATGGGAGTGATACCAACGCCGCCGGCGATCAGCGCGACCCTGTCGCCGATGCGGGCACCGACCGTGAACGACCCGAATGGCCCCTCGGCAATAACCCGGGTCCCAGGCCGGATCAGGCCCGCTCTCCGGCTGAAGTCTCCGAGATCCTTTATCGTGATTCTCAATGACCGACCGTCGGGGGCTTCCGAAAGTGAGAACGGGTGCGACTCCCACCACCGGTGTCGATCCAGGAAGCGCCACTGGAAGAACTGCCCCGCATGCGCGTTGAGATATTCCAAGTGGCGTCCCACGATCCGAATGGAAACCACCCCCTCGCCCTCCGGTACAACCTCGGCCACCCGCAACTGATGCAGCCAACTGCGAAGCGCCGGCTGAAGGAAGCGGAAGATGATGACAAGCTGAAGCGTGAAGACATAGAGGCCGGTCCAGAGCATCGTCACCAAGGGGTTGCTGAAGACCACCATGCCGGTCGGAATCTGATGAAACCACGTGAGGAGCGCGCCCACATACGCGGCGAGGTGAACGGCGTACCAGGTCTCATACCGGAGACGCCGTTTCACGATGACGACCGACGTCACGACTACCAGGATGAGGAGAGCCGTGCCGATAACCGCTGCCACCATGGCGTGGTAGCCCGTCACGAACACCGCGAGCTGAGTCCCGATAGGGATCTTAGACAGCAAAGCATAGCCGGATGTAATCAGGGCGATGTGAGCGAGTATCAGACCAAGGCAGACCTTCCCGTTGATGCGGTGCAAGGCTGTGAGTCGGTCGAAGCCCGCAACCCATTCGAAGAAGGGCAGTCGGGCCAGAGACAGGATCTGCAAGAGCAGTAGATACGCTCCGAAGAGGCCGGTAAGGCGGCCTGCACTAATAAGGAGAGTTGCCGTGTTTGTGACGCCCGTTAAGCCGCCACTATGCGCCCAGATGCCGATGATCACCCCGCCCACGGCGAGCAGGACAAGACGGATGATCCATCCCATCGCCGATTTGGCGGCCCGGATGAGTGCGGTACTGGTCGTCTGGGGACCCTCGCGATTGGCTTGCACGGATCCGGCGGTAGGGGTGGCCCACCGAAGCCACGGCCGATGCTGGGCTTGTTCGAGTGTGGTACTCAATCTGACCCCTCCATTTCGCCTTCGGTGTTTATTTCCAAAGGCTGCTTCTACCTTCACCGTAGAAAGGGGGCATGACAGGCGCGTGAGAAGTTCATGATCATTTGATGAGCATCTACCATTCAGAGCCTGTCGACTACCCGGTGCATTCGCGAAGTAGTTCGGTTGCGTTCGAAACGCGCGGACAGGGTGACGGCATGTGGCGCTCCCCGACTCGAGGGAAGCTCAGTACAACTTGATCGTCGGGGCCAGTCCCAATGGCCGATGGTGCCATTCCGGTTAAGGCGGTGCCATGCTGACGGTGCTTCCCCCAACGCGGCACCGGAGCCAGAGACTGCTGGGCGACACGTCTTCACACCAGACCCGCAAGCTCCCACTGCCCTGCGTGGCGCCATCTTTGCCATGGTCCGGCTGCCGCTCCAAGATGGCGCTAATGCGGTCCAGGCATAGTCATCGTGAGGGGGAGAAAGCGAGCGACAGATGTCTACTACGGCAGGCACATGAACCCGACGGTCCGTTCGACCAGGATGCGGCCTGCTCGCAAGCCAGCCCGGACCACCTCTCGTGCAAGGACCTCGCAGGGCCGGCCGCCATCCACCGAGGAGATCGTCCGACGCAACGCGGCGAGGCTTCGTTGGAAGGGATTCTGTCTCCGGATACTCCAGGCTCTATTGATCGCAGGCCTCACGGCCATTGTCTGGTTGTGGTGGCGTGATGGCGGGATCAGCGGCGTCCACAACGTCGGCGAGGGATTCACAAGCTTCGGTCGAATCACGGGCCTCATCGCCGGGTACCTCCTCGCTCTGCAGGTACTGCTGCTGGCGCGCCTTCCGGTTCTCGAGTGGACCGCGGGATTCGACCGCCTGACCCGATGGCACGGACTCAATGGAAAGGCCACTTTTTACGTCATCGTCGCTCATGTTGTCTTGATAACCATCGGCTACGCGATGACACGAGGCGTCTCAATCTTTGCCGAGATCCCGCTATTGCTCTCGGGGTACTACGGCATGGTGGCCGCCGTCATCGGAACGGCGTTCCTAATCGTGGTATCTGGTACCTCGATCGCCATCGTGCGTGGCCGCGTCCGCTACGAGTGGTGGTACCTCGTTCACCTGCTCACCTACGTCGGACTCGCCTTGGTTTGGTTCCATGAGACGGCGACCGGGCTGGACTTCATCGCGAATCCCTGGGCGACCGCCTGGTGGACGGGCTTGTATCTACTGACTCTGCAGCTCCTGATCCTGTTCCGCATCGCACAGCCCGTCATTCGTGCCTTCGTGCACCAGCTTCGGGTTACCAGAGTGGTGACCGAAGCTCCCGGGGTCGTGTCCGTCCACATGACGGGCAAGCACCTCGACTGGCTCAGCCCGCGCGCCGGGCAGTTCTTTCTGTGGCGCTTCCTGGCGCCGGGGCTGGCGCTCGAGTCCCACCCGTTTTCGCTGTCGGCGGCCCCCGACGGGAAGGCATTTCGCATCACCGTACGGCAGTTGGGAGACTTTACGAGAAAGCTCTCGACCCTGCGACAGGGAACTCGGGTGTTTGCCGAAGGCCCATTCGGGGGGGTTACGGAAGACACCCGGTCGCATACCGGGGTGGCCCTCATTGCCGGAGGCATCGGCATCACGCCATTGCGGGCGATGGCGGGAGTGCTGACCGGCGACGTCGTGCTCATCTATCGAGTGCTGCACGACAGCGACATCGTGTTTCGCGAAGAGCTTGAAGCCCTTGCCTCCCGAAGGCATTTCAAGATTCACTATGTTGTCGGCGATCACCGGGATCCAAAGAACCGAGACCTGCTATCGCCGGATCATTTGCGCAGGATGGTGCCCGATCTGGCCAGGCGAGACGTCTATCTCTGCGGCCCACCTGCTATGGTGGACACCTTGGAGCCAAACATTCGAGCCGCGGGTGTATCTTCCGCACACATTCACGTCGAGCGCTTCGCGCTCGCCTAGGGAGCAGTTATGAAGGGTCACCGCATTGTTTCCACCATCCTCGCCGCCGCAGGCCTCGTGCTGCCGGTGGGAATCACGATGGAGATCCTCTCTCACGTCGGTTTAAGCAGGGTCTCCGCTCCGCCGTCGACCGGAGCCGGCGGTTCGGCGTCCCCACCTGGTCGTAGGGGGGGACCGCCATCATCCGGCGGTCAGCGCCCCTCCGGCTCTTTCAGTGGCCCGGTCGTCCAAGGCATGTTTGGCCCCGTTCAGGCTCGCATCACCGTCCTCGGTGGCAGAATTACCAACATCGCCATCAGCGCACCGAAAGACAACCCGACATCGCAATACATCAACTCGATCGCCGTTCCCCTCCTGCGCAAGGAAACATTGCGAGTGCAGAGCGCCAACATCAACGCGGTTTCTGGTGCAACCGTGACGAGCGAGGCGTATTACCAGTCGCTGGTCTCCGCCCTGAAAAAGGCGCATATCGCTTAGACTGCTCATGGGGCAACGGAGTTCTCGGGTGTAGGCGGCTCCCCAAACACGCGTTCGTCCGGGAAGCCAGGCGTCATGGTGACGGTCTGATCCTCCTCGATGACCATGGCATCCCAAGCCACCAGATGTGCCACCCAGTCCACTGCGTCCCGCCCCATGGCGAACGCCGCTGTGGCGAAGGCATCGGCAGTGCCAAGCTCTGGGCCAGTGATCGTGACGGAGAGGAGACCCGACGGGGACTTTCCCGTGAGAGGATTGTGAATGTGCGCGCCTCGCTCATAGGCGCCGGAGGTGGCAATTGACAGGTCGCTACCCACCACCACGGCTGCCAGCATGCCGCGTTCCAGAGGGTGTTGGATCCCGACCTTCCAATCCCTCTCACCCTGAGGCGATCCGGCAACGATCACATCCCCACCGGCGTTGACACAGAAATTGCTCGCTCCTCCCTTCCGCAGGATCTCGGCGGCGCGATCTACCGACCACCCCTTTACGTATCCTGATGGGTCGACTCCCTCGCCATCCGGCCGCCTGATGTCGAAGTATCCACCAGTCTCCTGACGCAGCTGCTCACACCGGTCGAGTACCTCAACCACCTCGGCCGTGAGCTGACTGGCGTCCAGCTCGGCCCGGTTGAACCGCATGACCTCGCTCTCGGATTTGTAGGTACTAAACACATCGTCGACATGCCGCAGCCAGTCGAACGCGTCCTCGAGAACGCCAGGCGCCATATCGAGGTCATGAACCTCGATGCCGATGGGCATACCCATGACCTGCTCGACTCGATTGAGCTGAGGAGGAAGCGGCCGAGCTGGAGCGGGTGCAGACGGATTAACCCTCGCCGGCAGGCGACGGAAGAGCGGTGTCAGCGGGAAGCCTCGGCCGGATCCCCGGGTCGGGGTGCGTCCATCCTCCGTCCATTTGCGGAGGCCTCGATCAACGTTTGGACTCGCCGGCGCCGCGTCTCCTCCCGCTTCGCGCTCATAACCCACCATGCCGCGGCTTTTCGATATGAGGCCGATTGCGCCCCAAACCAGGAACGCGCCGCCTCATTCGCATCGAGGAGCGATCGGTACTCCGGGGCCAGCTCAGCCACGCGCCGCTCGTATGAGTACTCCCGATCCCGTTGGATGTCGCGCGCCTCGTACGCACGACGGCCGGAGGCATGGACTCGACCCATCGCCTCCAGTTCGGCGAATCGCCCGGTGTTGCGCTCGCTCCAACGGCTACGCCGGCTTCTGGGCGTGAAGCGATGGCAATAGGTCTCCGCGTCGAGCGGCTTCTGAATGCCGTCGATCCACCCGAAGCACAACGCCTCGTCTACCGCGTCGACATAGCTGATCGAGGGCAATTGCGAAGACTTCTTGCGGAACGCGACCCAAACCTCATCGGCCCGATCGTGGTTGGCCCGAAGCCACTCTCGGAATTCCTCCGCCGTCAGGAAGAACTGGACGTCGCGCGGGGCAAGCACCGCCATCTACGAGTCTGCCTGGGCGACGTGGCAGGCGGCGAGGTGCGCCGGGCGAAGCCTACGAAGTGGCGGGGTCTGCTGGGAACAGACCGGCTGGGCAACGGGGCAGCGCCACCGGAAGCGACAACCTTCACCGGGGTCGATCACACGTGGTGGCTCTCCGCTGTCGGACGAAACCGGCTCATCGAGGTCATAGGGGTCGGGTACGGCTGAGAGGAGCAGCTGGGTGTAGGGATGCTTCGGGAATTGCAGGACGTCTTCGGTCGGCCCCTGCTCCACCACCCGCCCCGCGTACATAACCAAGAGACGGTCGGCAATATAGCGCGCACTGGCGATGTCGTGGGTGATGTACAGGAAGGACACGCCCTCTCGCACTCGCAGTTCTTGCATCAGATTCAGCACGCCGATACGTATGGAGACGTCGAGCATGGAGACCGGCTCATCGGCCAGGATGAGCTTCGGACGGCAGGCCAGGGCCTGGGCGAACCCGAATCGCTGACGCTGGCCGCCGGACAGCTCGTACGGATACTTGCGCAGCATCTCATCGCCGGGCGTGAGCCCGACCTCTTCCAACAGGCCGGCGGCCATCTCGCGCCGCTTTGTTGTTGACTGCCTCGGATGGTGAAGCTTGAGAGCACGTAGGAGGCCGTGGGAGGCGCGAAAAACGGGGTTCAGCGAGCTGTAGGGATCTTGAAACACCATCTGAACCTGGCGCCGGTATTCACGAAGGGGGATGCTGGAGGCCGTACGGCCCGCCAGATCGATGCTCCCGCTCGTTGGCTGATATACCCGCGCCAAGAGACGAGCCACGGTGCTCTTGCCGCTGCCGCTCTCTCCAACCAGCGCGACGATCTCGCGCGGCGCGATTGTCAGATCAACGTCGTCGGCGGCATGAAGTGCGCCTCGTCGAAGAAAGCCACCCACCCGGAAATGTTTGGTTAACCCGTGGGCTTCGAGGAGCATGTCCTGGACAGCCTCGCGAGGCGGCGAGGGTTGGACCAACGATGCTTCCTTGATCAGGTGCCTGCCATCAGCGGCTCATTTTCGGTGACTGCCGGGCCATAGAGGAAGCAGCGCACGGCATCTTCTCCCCGCGGGGAGTACAAATCCGGCGGGTCCTGAGTGCAGACAGGCATGACATGGGGACAGCGAGGATTGAACCGACACCCTTGAGGGGGGAACCGGAGATCAGGCGGGCGACCCGGAATACCCTTCAGCTCCTGCTTAGGACCTCGGACCGATGGGTAGGCACGGAGCAAGCCTTGAGTGTACGGGTGCTTGGGATCATCAAAAACCTCTCTGGTGGAAGCAAGCTCGACCATCTGTCCCGCGTACATGATGGCCATCCGATCGGCATAACGCCCCACGAGCGACATGTCGTGAGTCACGAAGATGACGGCAAAGCCCAGCTTGCGCTGCAGCTCCTTGAGCTGGATCATGAGTGACCGCTGGGCCACCACGTCGAGGGCCGAGGTTGGCTCATCCGCCAGGATTAGCTCCGGGGTAAACAACAGGGCCATGGCGATCATGGCTCGCTGCCGCATGCCGCCAGAAAGCTGGTGGGGATAGCTGACCAGGTGCACCGGGTCGATTCCGACCAGCCGTAGCATTTCGGCAGCGCGTGCCTTGGCCTGCCGCTTATCGGCTCGCTCGTGAGCAGCCATCGCGTCCAGCAGCTGGGCCTCCACGGTCAGGACCGGATTCAGCGCGTTCATCGAGCTCTGCATGACCACGGAAAAGTTGCGCCACCGGAGCCGGCGAAGCTGCTTCTCGCGCAGCAGAACCAGGTTCGCCCCCCGAAAGAGCACTTCCCCTGAGACGATCTCCGCCGGCTCCATCAGCAGTCGGGAGATCGCAAACAGTAGAGTGGACTTTCCACACGCCGACTCCCCGACGAGGCCGAGGAACTCCCCCGGATACACGCTCAGGTTGACGCCGTCTACTGCTCGCGTACTGACCGAGCCACCATACTCCACGGCCAGGTTTCGGACCTCAAGCAGCGGCTTGGGTTCGTCCACGCTTCCTCTTCTTTGCGCGCAAGGCAGGATTACCGATCTCGTCGACGGCGTAGTTGATGAGCGCCACGCCGGCGCCCAAGAGGGCAATGCAGAGACCCGGTGCGATGACCCAGAGCGGGGAGCCGGACAGCAGCGCTTCCGAATTTTGGGCCCAGTAAAGCATGGTGCCCCAGCTCAGGTCGTTGGGATTGCCCAGGCCGATGAACTGCAGACCGGCCGCTGCGAGCACTCCATACAACGCCGCGCCCAGGAATATGGCGACGATGAGGCTGACCATGTTGGGGAGTACTTCCCAGAGGATGATGTATCCGGCGTGCTCCCCGCGGACGCGCGCCGATTCCAAGAAGTCACGGTTACGGAGCGAGAGGGCCTGAGGTCGGATCTGACGAGCGCCATACGACCACCCCGTAATGGAAATCACGGCGATCAGGACCCACATCCCTCCGCCCTGGGCGTACTTGGCGATGATGATCATCAACGGGAGTGCAGGGATCACCAGGAAGATGTCGGTGATCGAGGAGAGCACCCCGTCGACCGCACCGCCGAGATAGGCGGCCGTCACTCCAATCAGCACGGCCAGCACCGTGGCAAAGAGGCCGGCGAGAAAGCCAATGGCCAGTGTCTCGCGAGCGCCCCATATCAGCTGGGAGAAGATGTCCTGCCCTGATTGCGTCGTTCCCAGCAAGTGGGCGGCCGACGGTGCCGACGAGAGCGAGTACACGGCCGCGTTTGGATCGTACGGCGAGATGAGCGGGGCCAAGAGGGCCATGGCGACGAACCCGCCAAGAATCACGACACCCAGCAGGACCTTGAGGTTGGAAGTTGCCATCGTGGCAACGCGCGCGACGGCGCCAAGAACCGACCCGCCTGGGGGGGCTCGCAGAATCTGCGTCGATGGCTCGTCGAGGGCGACATGCTGATACATGACTCGAGCCTAGTCTGCGCTGCGCGTTCGCGGGTCAAGAATGGCGTTGGCTATGTCCGCGAGGAGGATGGCGCAGAGTACCGCGACCGTAACCATCAAGAACAGCGCCTGCATCAGCGGATAATCGTTGTTCTGTACTGATTGAAAGAAGAGAAAGCCGACTCCCGGGTAGTTGAACACGATCTCCACCAGGAGCAGACCGCTGACGACGAAGCCCAGTGACATCGCGAATCCTGCCAGGTTGGGAAGAACCGCATTTCGCCCGGCGTACTGCAGCATGATGCGCATCGGCGACAGACCCTTGGCGCGGGCCATTCGGACGTAATCCTCAGAGAGGGTTCCGATCATGTTGTTGCGCATGGTTAGGATCCACCCGCCGATCGCAGTGATGATGATGGTCCCGGCCGGGAGGATGGCATGGACAACGGCCTGCCGGATGAAGGACCACGAGAGAGAGATCCCGCCGTTGATGTCGTATCCGGCTCCGCTCGGAAGCCAGTGGTTGAGCACTGAGAAGAAGTAGATGGCCAGGAGCCCGATCCAGAAATATGGCACCGTGTTCAAAACGATGAAGGATGGCGTCAGGAGGGCATCGAGTATTCCGGCGCGCCGCCAGGCGACCACCATGCCGATGAAGGTTCCCAGGACGAAACCGATGACGGTGGTTACGCCCGCCAGGGCCAGTGTCCAAGGGAGGGCTTCCATCACCACATGGCTCACGGGTTCCGGGAAGTAGCCGATTGAGAGGCCAAACTGCAGGTGAGCCATGTTGTTCAAGTAGTCGAGGTACTGGCTGAAGAAGCCCTCGTGGGGGTGGATGCCGAAGGCTACCTCAAATGCCTTGACCGTGGCCGGACTCAGCCGGCCCTTGTACTGGGCCATGAGAGCGGTCATGGGGCTGCCGGGCATCATGCGAGGCAGCAGGAAGTTGAGGGTCACCGCTGCCCAGAGGGTGATCACGAAGAACTGCAGACGCTTTAGAACAACGCGAATGGTGGCTCGCTCCGGCGGCCGGGGCCGATCCCTCGATGGGACCGGCGCTCGGCTCGTCTGTGACGATTATCGGCGACCGCCCGGGCGCTGGCCCTCGACGGTGAAGTCGCCCTACTTGAGATGCAGATGCAGCAGCACCTGAGCCTGATCGGGGAAGTTATAGGCTGCCGGAGCGGCGTAGTCATTCTTCTTGGTCACCCATCCGGTGAGCTTGGAGGTGTCGTACTCGTACCAATTGACACCTTCAAGGACCGGAATGACGGGAACCTGCTTGAGCATGACGGCCTGGATCTGGTTGATGATGCGGTGTTGAACCTTGGGGTTGGTGGTTGCGGCGTACTGATTGAACAGTCGGTCGACCGCCTTGGAACGGAAGCGCTCGTAGTTGCTGGACGCCATCTTGCCGATGGGGGCAGTATTGGAGCTGTCCAGTAGCTGCCGGAACTGGTAGTACGGCGTCGGTCCGCCGAGGGGCGATTCATAGTCGAGCTGGAACTGGCCGAGCTGCTCGTCGGAAGAGTGGGTATTGCCGGAGAGATTTGCCGGCGTGACGTTGATCCCGATCTTCTTGAGGTCCTGTGCAATGATGCTTACTTCGCCGACCCAGTCGGTGTACCCACCCACGTTGTTGAGGGTCAGGCTGAGCTTCCGTCCATGCTTCTGGAAGATGCCGTCAGAACCCCGCTTGAAGCCGGCCTTCTTGAGGAGTTTGATAGCTCGCTTGGGCTGGTAGGTGTACTTGTACTTGGCCGCGAGCTTCTTGTCGTACCAGCTCTTCCAGTTGGGAGTGATCACGCCCGACTGATTCGCTGGAGGCAGGTAGTGGTACACGCCGCGCTTCGAAACGTTGACGCGGTCAAGTCCCAGGGAGATGGCCTGCCGGACCGCAAGCACACTGGTGGGCCACTTCTTGAGGTTTGGGAAGATGAAGATGTCGTAGCCCTGCGGTGGGAACCAGGCGTGCCGGTTGGGGCCCTGGCTCAGATAGTAGGACCTGATGTTGGGGATATACTGCGCGCCCCAGTTCGCCGTCCCGTTTTGCAGGTCACGGTTTCCGGTGTCATTGCTGATGTATCCCGGATACTCGATCTTCGAGAGGTAGGGCTTGCCGTGCTGCCAGTAATGCGGATTGCGAACGTACTCGATGTTTTGCGGTGAACAGCGGTTGAGGAGAAATGCGCCGGAGCCGACCGGGTTGGGGTCGGTGTAGGTGACCGGGTTCTTGACCTTGGCCCACAGGTGCTGGGGCAGGATGAAGGTCTGATCGGCAATGTAGAAGAAGAACGGCACGGCGCGGTGCTTGAAGGTGAAGACCACCTTGTTGCCGCTCGCGGAGACCCTCGAAAGGACGGTCCAGATCGCGTTCACGTCCAGGGCCCGAAACTTCCTGAGCAGATTGAAGGTGAAGATGGCATCCTTTGCCGTGAGCTTCTTGCCGTCACTCCACCGGAGACCCGGCCTCAGCGTGAAGGTCAGTTTCTTGTTGCCGTTGGACCATCGATAGGTCTTGGCCAGCCAGGAGTGACCTC
The DNA here is from genome assembly GCA_021323865.1 of Pseudomonadota bacterium. Lineage (GTDB taxonomy): Bacteria > Chloroflexota > UBA5177 > UBA5177 > JAJPKF01 > JAJPKF01. The sequence continues at coordinate 251,558 of JAJPKF010000020.1, forward strand.
TGTTGGTGTCCTGGTTGACATACCACAGTGGCTCATAGATGATGCCGGCCGACAGAAGCGATGCAGTCGCGCTGTAGGGATTGAAGTCGCAGGGCCACAGGTTGCCCTGAACGTTGTCGATGACGACGGTTCCGCCGATCTTGATGTGCTTTGCTGCCGGGGATGCCAGCGACGGTGTGACCTGAGCAGCGGCGAAGATGGCGACGAGTGCGACGGCCATGGCAGCTCGGCCAAGTCCCGGACTGCCGGATCTGCGACGAAGTCCCAGCATTGTGCGCTCTCCATTCCACGGTGTTTTCGAAAGAAGAGAGGCGGACTTCCAAATCATCGTCCGCCCCGGGAAGCAGAGGCGCTCCCTGTCCGATGATCACTCTCGTGTGGCCATTGTGTCTAGCCAATTGTCCGGGAATTTGGACTTATCTCCCGGAAGAACGGTGGGGGAAAGCCGAATTTCCGGAAAAAGGGCTTGTCGACGCCCCTCACGGCATTCCATCCCGGAGGAACCGCGGTGGCTGGGAGATTCGACCCCAGGCACGTCGGCGCCTGAGTCCGCCCAATACCCTGTGCGGCAATGAGCTCCTGTCCAATTGGTCAGAATGTGCGGGTTGCACCGATGGCACAAACTGCAGCGATGACGTGTGGGCAGGTTAAGCGGGCGGAGCCCCATCGCCGACAGAACGGCGAATCAGGGAGTCCACCCCAGCAAACGGAAATTCGGGCCCGACTCCGGCTACTGGAGCGTCACCTGTTTCCAGGATCCGGGTGTTCCCGCGGTCGTGCAGACAAAGATGTTGCAGGCACTATCCATATAGATGTCACCCGCGACGTGTGCGCCGGCCGTGGGATGACCGGTGCCGACACCCGGTTTGAGGCTGAGTTGGATGCTGCCGGCAAACCTGCCCCCGCGGCCGGTGGTGCTGAACCCATAGATTCCATTCCCGGAGTGGCTGCTGAAATACCCGCCGGATCCCCCACCGAGATGGTTGCCGTAGACGCCGTAACCGGAGCCGTTGGTGCCGTTGTTGAGGCCGTACACCCCCGCCGAGGCAGTACCCGAGGTGGTGGGAACAATCTCGCCTTTCACGGCGTAGGCGTTGGCGTTGCTGTTGTTCTCATGTCCGTAGATGGCCGTACCCGCTGTGGAGGACGCATAAACGCCATATCCGCCGCCGCTGGAGATGTCGTTCGCAGACACGGCGTTGTGGCCCGTGCCGGCTGTACTGGCCTGAAGGCCATCACCGGCCCCGCTGTACGCGTAGACGCCGACGCCCTTCGTGGATGTCGCGTACACGCCAAACCCGCCGGCTCCGGTGGAGTTGTCCGTGGCGTAGAGTCCGCTGCGACCGTTGGCGGTGGTATTGCTCTGGAGCGCGTCATTTGCGGAGCTGCTCGCCTTGAGTCCGATACCGTGGCTCGACGTGGCGGTGATGCCGTATCCACCCATGCTGGAGGAGTCGTTGCCGGCGATCGCGGCGGAGCCGTTCCCATAGGTCACGCCTTGGATGCCCGGCCCGCCGGAAGACACGCCGTAGACACCCACTCCGGAGCTGCTGCCGTCCCCGTAAACCGCGGCCGGTCCGGGGATGCTCTGGGAAAGTGTGCCGCCGAAGTTGCCCAACACGCCGACGGCCCGGCTGTAGCCGCCAGTGGTGGACCCGGTCACCCCGCTGTAGTACCCGCTGAAGATGCCGCCGGTCAGGTAGTGGGCGTTATCGAACGTCCCTCCGGCTGTTTCAAAGCCGGTGCCGGCGGGCTGGTTCGCTGTACCGCCGTTGCCTTCGGCGATGAAGGTGGTGCCATCCACCTCTGAGTAGGCCAGAGCGGTTCCGGCACTCATCGCCCCGGCGACGCCCGCCGCGGCCACACCCGCCGCCCCGATGGCCGCGCCCCGTATCAAGCCGGCACGCGAAACCCGCTTGCCCAATCCCGTCCGGGGCGCTCCGGATTCTCCGGCCCCTAGCCTGCTGACTCTTTCCCTGAGCTCCTCCAGCTCAGCCGCTTGCCGTTCTAGGAGATCCTGCAGCGCCTGAATTGAATCTTGCGACGCGTCACGGGACATCCCGTCCTCCTTGCCAAAGTTGGTCCCACCTCGTTGCCCGCCCGGGCTGAGGACCTGTCAGGAGTATACTGTTCAACCACACATCCGTCAAGAGTGGTGGCAGCCTGCAGGACGCCCGCTCTTGCCACGGGGTTGCCCTACCGCTGAGGTGAAGAGCTTGACATTTCGACGGATGGAAATGGCGCAAAGCTCGCGGCGCTGCCCAGTGCGTCGTAGGCATAGGGCCGCGAAAGCGTCAGACCGGATATCGTCGGCCCGGTTGAGGTTCGGCCGGATACTCGGGATGAAGCGCGCGGGGAAGCTCGTGCGGATGCCACGGATGCCAATCATATCGAGTGCCTTCGCAGTCGCGGGTTGGGCACACGAGGGCCCACTCGAAGTACGACCATCCCTCACCGCGCTTATCGATGCGGATGTCGCCCACCCGGTTGACGCGCTCGCACCGCTCACACCACATCCAGCCGTCAATGGCGAAGGCTGGGTCGTCAGGGACGCTTGGCTCCATGAGGGTCTCGAGATCACCGATGGCTGCAGGGTAGTCGCGTAGACGCAAACCTCTCGAGTCATCACCTGGGGCATCACCCATGAAGAGCTCCCGACAACGCTCGGCATTGAACCTGCCTTTCGTACTGGTTACGACGGAGTTCTGAGCACGGGCGGCCACTCCGGGCGATTGTGAACTTCTTGGATCGGGCTAGGCTATGGCAGTGACGGGGCGGTGAGTCCGTCAAGAACGACTTTGGGGAAGCATGGCTGCAATCGAGGCGCCTCGCACGTCTTCTACCCCTCAGACCACGCATAGCGAAATAGACCCCGTCGAGGATCCTCGATGGGGCATGTTTGCCGGTTCTCATCCTGACTCGTTAATCTTCCACCAGCCGAGCTGGCTGCAGGCGCTGCGAGATGTGTACGGCTATGAGCCGGTGGCGCTGGTTCTTGAAGACCACGGAGCGGGCATCCGGGCCGGCTGGCCATTCATGATCGTTCGGAGCCGGCTGACCGGTTCAAGACTGGTCTCCTTGCCGTTTTCCCATCACGTCGGCCCACTCCTAGAGACCCAAGAGCATGCGGAACACTTGCTGGTGGCCGCCCTCGCGGCAGTCCGGCGGCACCATCTCGGCCGCCTCGACGGTCGGGGATGGAGCCCGCGAGTGCCGCCTTTGAGGCAGCTGGTTCCGACGGTAATCCATCAGGAGCACCTCATTGACCTGAGTCACGGCCCGGAATCGGTCCTCAAGCGCGTTGACAAAGACATGCGGTACTCCATCCGTCGCGCTTCTCGCGAGGGCGTCACGGCTCGGATTGGGACCCCGGCAGATAGCGATCTCTTCTATGGCCTCTATGTTGCGCTTCGCAAGAAGCAGGGCCTCCTGCCGCAGCCTCGGGCGTTCATCGAGCAGATCTTCAGCGGCATCATCGGCCATGATAACGGCTTCCTGGTAGTGGCCGAGCATGGCGGACGAGCAGTCACAGCGCTGCTCTCGCTCGGCCACGGACCCATCGTGGTGGGGAGTCACTCTGGCTCTCTTCCGGAGGCGCGACGCCTTCGGGCGGCTCATCTGGCTCTGTGGACGAGTGTCGAAGAGGCCTGCCGTCGCGGCTACCAGTGGTACAACCTCGGCCGCACCGACGAAGGCTCAGCGGGCCTGGCCCATTTCAAGCAGGGATGGGGAACGGAGCAGAAGCCGCTCCCTTACTTCACCGTCGATCCGAAGGGTGCACCCGCGCGTTCATCCGACGACGGCATCAAGCGCGCGGCGCTGGGCCTATTTGTCGGCTGCATGCCGAAGACGGTGATTCCTGCGGTGAGCGCTGCCGCCTACCGGCATCTGGGCTAGCCCTCTTTCGCAGCTTGGGAGATCTTACGGGTATGAAGACGCCTGATGCCTCCGTGCCGATGCGCCCCACCTAGCCCACCCGGGTCACGTCGACCCGGACGTTGCTGGAGGTGCTGGGCAGCCAGAGCAGGGTTCCACTGGTGCGCCCGGCGAGCTTGAACGTGTCCTCGTACGCCGCGGACAGGTTGATGTGATGGTACTTGGTCTTCGGAACCGTGACGCTGACGGTCGCGGTTCCCACGTCGGGCGCAATGTGGAGGGTTGCGAGATGCTTTCCGGTGATGTCGTCGGACAGTACGACCGTCCCACCGGGAATGAACCCGGAGATTCCTGGCGCCGAAATGCCGATGGTGACCTTGATCCGAGATCGCGCTGCAGCAGTGAACTGAGACGGCGTCACCTCGACACATGTCGGTATCCGGTCCGTTCCTGGCATGCGGGCAAGCTGCGTCCAAAGGCCGATCGCCGGCTGGAGCTCGGGATTATCGAGGTCGTCGCCGTACCACTCAACCGTCCCAGCGCCGTGCGAACGAGCGTAACTGACGTCCTGTTCGACGTTGGGAAACGCGTGGTGGTTTACGCGGCAGGGCGGCAAGCCGGTGGGAACGCTCAGTTTGCACCAGTAGGACTCGGCCTGGAAGGTCTGCAGCTCCATGAATGGTCGGGGCGTGTGCTGCATGGCGTAGGCAAAGATGGTGTTGACGTCGCCGGCCGGCGGATCGTCCTTGGCCGGATTGCGCCAGATCCAAGACGAGTCAAGACTGTTCTGCCCCAGACCGAAGCCATGGTCGACTGCCCACTCCGCCACATCCACTTCGACTGGTCGCCCGGTGCAGGGCACAGTCAAGCCGGCAAACGTAGGGATGGTAATGGTGGCGGCGGAGGTGCACTGATCGTTTACGGCCTGGTGATTGATGGTGTAGAGCACCCACGGTGCATATGAGAACGCTCTTTGGTAGTAGGTCAGCATGTCTTCCTGCCATGCCTCCCAGAGCTGGGGGGTGTAGCCCCAGGCGAGGAGCTGGCGCATGTCTGAGGAGATGGGCTTGGAATTGGGGCCGGTCATGGGCTCCGCCTCGTCTCCCAGTCCAACCGGAGCCCGGACATAGGCAATGTGGGAGGCATCGGGAGCGAAGTGAGCGGCGACCTCGTCGACGAAGGCCGTCCACAAGCTCAGAAATGGCGCGCCCCAATAGCGGGGAATGGTGAGCGCTGTGCCATGACTGCAGAACGAGTCGCTCTCCCCGAGGCTGTCGCCCACCCATCTCGGCATGAGCTGAGCGTGGCCATAGTTCCATGAGCAGGTGGTGCTGCTGCCGCTGAGAATGAGGCCGGCCTGGAAACGAAGGAGCAGGGCGACCTGCTTGCCCTGGGCGATGGCAGCCTGAACCTCCGCGTCGGCCGGCGCAAAATTGAAGACACCCGGTTGGGGCTCGACATCGGCCCAGTCCAGCTGGACGACGAGCGTCCCCACGTTGGGATTGGCGAGGGCCGTCTGGTCGTATTCGCCATACGGCTCCGGGAAGCCGTACCGTCGCATGGGAATGTAGGAGCCGGATAGTGGGGAAGCGCTGCTTGACTGCAGCCTAGCCCACCCGGATGGGCAGGAGCCGTCCTGACGACCACCCGCGGTGATATTCACCGTCGTATCGGGCGTGTTGGTGGCGCCGTAGTAGGCGTCCCCGGCATAGGCGGCGCTGACGGTGTTTTGGCCGGCGGGCAGATCGGCGAGTACCACGGCCTGTCCCGTGTCCCGAAAGGGAAAGGCGCTGCTGATGCGGGTTTGACACGTGCCGCTTGGAGCGACGTCGGTGATCGTGACATCTCCTGAGGGCGCGTAGCCACCCGTGGGGCTTGTGAGACTCAGGTCGAGTGGGACCGCCTGGCCGTTGCCGTCGTTGCGACCGAGCGACATCGCAAGCGATGAGGGCCACAGGTACATCCCCAGCTCGAAGGCATTGCTGGTAGCTGCGGCGAAGCGGCTTCCACTCTTGGGGACGTAGTAGACGGTTACATCCTTGACGTCGAAGGGAACGCCGGGTAGCTCCTCGCGCACGACAAAGGTCGCCGTGCCCCGCTTGTCCAAAGTGATGGTGTGCGAAGCGAAGGTGGCGGCGTTTGGGATGTCGACATCCCACAGCACGACGCGCCCTTTGGGGATTCGCCCACCGCTTGCCGTCACCCGAACGGTGATGCGTGCCGGCGTGCCCACGGGCACATTCACGACCGAGGGAGCCTCGAGTCGGGTCTGAATCTGTGAACGCTCAACAGGCATGCTCTGCCGTGCGCCGTCGGTGGGACTTGAGGCGGCGGCAATGCGATCGGGCGTGGTGAACGGAATGAGCAGGGAAAGGAGAGCCAGCGGGAGAAGAATCCGTTTCATCAGGAGCCTTGGGTAGAGATTGAGATTGCAATCTCATCCGGGCGAACCCAGTCACAATTCGACATAGCCAGGCTCGGTAAGCCCAAGCAGGCTACTGTCAAACATTTGGTGAGGACCTGAGGGGTGTGAGTCCGAGGGCCGTCTTAGGAGAGTCGGCCTCGATTCCGCGGTCCGGAAGCGGTCGCCAGCCCGAAGAATGAAGCCGGCCGGCCCCGCGCTACGGGATCGCTAAGGCTGGAAGGCCCGCACGCTGGGAGGAAGGGCGTGGCGCCGACCTCACTCGAGTACCATCCACCGCCGACCGTCGATGAGCTCACGTGCAGCGTCCGCATGGCCGGCATGACAAGCGGTCTCGGCGATGACGTGGAGCATGACCTGCCGGAGGTTCTGGAAGCGCCAGCTCGACCACCGGTCTTCGGGCCACCAGGCCGGCCCAGCCTCGAGGCTGGTACGGGCGATGACCTGATTTGACCGCTCGACCTCCAATCGGTATCGCGCGATTACCTCTTGAGGCGCGACGGATTCCGGCACTCGCCACGCCGCTTCGCCTGCGGTGTCCGGAGACCCCGGAACCTCCTCAGATTCTCCCGCCATGATGACGCCGAACCAGAATCGCTCAACGTCGAGCGCAAGGTGTCGAAGCAGGCCGACGCAGGTCCATGCCGAAGGCAGGACAGGCCGTCGGAGGTCGACGTCTGAAAGGCCTTCCAGGATTCCCAGCACGTGATCTCGTTGACTGGTCAGGGCTCGAAGGAGTAACTCTCGCTCGCCGGACGCCGATGACTCAGTCAACGTGTTCCCCGTCTCGTCCCAGGATGCAGCTCGTTTCGACGAGTGATCGGTCCACACGCTATGTGTATCAGAAGATGCCGCGACATCGGCCAACCCGAGGCCGCCGTCACTCGTGCGCAACGGAATCGCGTAGGCACCCGCCGATAGCCACGTGAAACCTCCCCGCTGCCGCAGACTGGAGTAATCGAAATCCTGGAGGCGACCGATGAACCAGCCCTATCCCGTGTCTTTCGCAGTCGATTATCCGGCCAGACCCCTTGACCGTATGTCCACATTGCTTCGCTTCTTCTACGCTATTCCGATCTTCATCATCCTCGCCACGCTTTCCCACAGCGAGTGGCAGGGCGCCAGCAGCGCTCATGGGTTCCACGCCTCGGCCAGCTCACTCGAATTCGGGGGATTGTTGACGCTCGCTCCGGCGCTCATGATCATCTTCCGGCAGAAGTATCCACGCTGGTGGTTTGACTGGAACGTTCAGCTTCTGGCCTTCAGCAGTCGGGTCTTCGCCTACTTCTCGCTCATGAGCGATCAGTACCCCTCGACCGACGAGGAGCAGTACGTCCATCTGAACGTCGTCTACCCGGATGCGGCCGCCGACCTCAATCGCTTTCTACCCATCGTCAAGTGGCTCCTGGCCACTCCGCACTACATCGTGCTCATTTTCCTGAATCTGGGCGCCTTCTTCGCGGTCATCTTCTCGTGGTTCGCGATCCTCTTCACCGGCACCTATCCACGCGGCATCTTCGACTATGTGGAAGGCGTGATGCGGTGGAACAACCGAGTGGTGGGTTATGCCTTCATGCTGGTCACCGATCAGTACCCCCCCTTTTCGCTCTCGACATAGGCGATTCAAGCAGCCGGTGACTGCCGGTCGGCCAATGATCTAGACACTGAGGGCTTGACGTGGTGCAGTGGTCGGGGTGAGTATGGTCCAAATGTCCGGGTTGTCAAACCTGGACGATTGGTGAGGTGTCGGAGTGGCCAGGATGCTATCGCAGACGGAGAAGAGTCGAATGCTCCCGCGGATGATCGGCTCAGTTGCCATTCTGATGGCTTCCCTCGGTCTCACCGCCGTGGCGGGACCGACGGCGGCAGCTGCGCGTACGTATGACGGTCCTCGAACGAGTCATCCCGTATTCCTCCGGCCCCCGGTTTACCACCGCGGGCGGCGGGACGGTTGCCCCTCGACGGGGTGTCCCCCGGCAGATGCCCATCTGAGCTACGGCGGCGGCCCGGTGATGCATGCGGTCACGGTGTACACGATCTTTTGGCTGGCGCCCGGCTATCACTTCGAAGCCGCCTATGACGGCACGCCTGGCTCAACCGTGGCCGACCGGCGCTTTGAGAGCCTGATCAACCGCTTCGTCACTGACGTGGGAAGCACGCCCTTCTACAACACCCTGACGCAGTACTCGGATCAGACCGGTCCGGTGCGCAACGCCGTCACTTTCGGAGGGTCGTTCGTCGACATCGGGAAGCTCAACCAGTTCAAAAAGGGAGATCTGGGCACCGCCGCGCAGCCACTCATGGACTCGGACATTCAGGCCGTCATCAAGAGGGCGGCGAAGGATGAATCCTGGCCGTTGGGCAGTCCCAACGTTCAGTACTTGGTGTTCACGCCTGCGACGGTGCAGAGCTGTTATTCGTCGATGAGCTGCGACGCCGAGATCGATACCGGGTCCGGCGCATACTGTGCTTACCACTCCAGCTTCGCCGTCGCCGCGGGGACGGTCCTGTACTCCAACATGTTCGACGCCGGCTATTCGACAGCGTGCGGAGGGCCCAACTGGCAGGTCGGCGGAATGTCCGTGGGACCGTACGACGGCTACGGCCCAAACGGCGACGCCGTCGCGGACTACGAAATCAATCCCGCTTCGCACGAGATGGCGGAGACGGTGACCGATCCATCGGGCTCGACCGGTTGGTACGACACCGGGAACACCAATGAGATCGGCGACACCTGCGCCTATAACTTTGCCACACTGAATCCGGATCACGGGGATGTCGTCCTTCACGGTGATCCCTACCTGATTCAACAGGAATGGAGTAACGCGACCGATGTCTGCACGGTCGCCTTCCACCGCCCGACCAAGCTGCCCGTCAATTCCACTGCCGACTCGGTGCCATCGCTGGGGATCACGCCGCTCTGCTCCAACACCCCGGGCGGAGACGTCGCCAATCCTTCCTACAGCCTGCGTTGTGCCATCGCCGACGCGGACAACGACGCGCTCGCCGGAACCTTCCACCACGTCATCACTTTTAAGAAGTGCTCCTCGTGTTCCATCAAGCTGCAGAGCCCCCTGCCCGCGATTCAAGCGACCGGCCTCGCCATCTCCGGTGGCGGGAAGACAATCATCCTTGGGCGGCACGCGATCCCTCGTGGCCTGGTGATCAATGGGAATGGGGTCGTCGTGACGGGCCTGACGGTCAAGAACTTTACCGCCGATGGGATCGACGTCAGCGAATCGACGTCCGTGCGGATCGGCGGCAGCAAGGCCGACACGCTCACGAGTAACGGCGGCTTCGGCATCACCGTCGGCAGCTCCGCCACGGACAGTTCCACGGTGATCGTGAGCGGGAACCGCATCTATAAGAACGCCAGAGGTGGGATCAACCTCGCCGGACAGGCACCCGGCAGCTGCACCGCCGGCCTCAAGCCGGGCGCTCCAAACGCCTATCTTCCCTGCCCCGTTATTCAGACGGCGATACCGGGACATGTGGCAGGCACGGCGTCCTGCAACGACCACTGCGTCGTGCAGCTCTTCCTCGTTCCCAAGCAACCGGACGGCACGAATCACGGCCAGGCCAAGGCTTTCATCGGTCGATCCGGAGTGGTCGGGAACAAGTGGTCCATCGTCCCGACTGTGGGTCTGACCAATGGTGAGCGAGTGACGGCGACGGTCACGGATCCTGGACGCGGCTACACTTCGGAGTTTTCCGCTAACGGCAAGGTGACCTAGAAGTCCCGCCGCAGCTGGGTGGCGGATATCCCCTGGTTGCTACAATGCGTGACAGAACACCGACGGGAGCGTTCCCATGGCAACTGGCTTCCTGCAGGCCCCCGTTCCGGCGGTACTCGCCTAAGACCCAGATGATGCCCGCGCCTTCCTAGAAGGCGGTCTCGCGCCTTGAGGCGCTGAGCGGCGGATTCGGCTTGATCGGTCACCTGGGTGGTGACCTGGCACATTGCAGAGCCCATCGCCGGCCGGCCTGCAGCACCTTCGTTTCGGCTACCCAGAATTCGTGCTGCAACAAGGAGCCGACCGTTGCCAAAGCTTGCCCGTTCTTTGCTCTTCTCGTACCTCCGTCCGGAGTGGCGGCGCACTGCCGTGCTGGGCGTCTTGCTGCTCGCCGGCATTGGCCTCCAGCTGGCCAATCCCCAAATCGTCAAGGTTTTCATCGACCGAGCCGTTGCCGGTGCGTCGCCGGCTCAGCTGGCCACGACCGCCGTGCTGTTCCTCGTGGTTGCGGTCCTCGCTCAAGTCGCCACGGTCGCCGAGACCTACCTCGCCGAGGATCTCGGGTGGCGCACGACCAACGCCCTCCGTGCCGACCTAACCCGCCACGTGCTTTCACTCGACGGCTCGTTTCACGCCGAGCACAGCTCCGGGGAGCTGATCGAACGGATCGACGGCGACGTGTCGGCCATCGCCGACTTCTTCGCCCGCTTTGTCGTTCAGATTCTGGGTAGCGGCCTCTTTCTGGTCGGCGTGCTCGTCCTCCTCTACGCTGCCGATTGGCGTGTCGGGGCTGTCTTGACCGTCTGCAGCCTCGTTGGAGTCGGCTTCATGATTCGTGGTGGAGGCTTCGTGGCCGGGCGAGCGGGCGCGGCTCGGCAGGCGGCGGCAGCGCTCACCGGCTATCTGGAGGAGTCCTTGGGAGCGCTGCCGGACCTGAAGGCCAATGGCGCGGATGCGTACGCGATGCGCCGTATGAACGAACGCCTCGCAACCCGATTTCATCGCGCCTGGCGGGCCGCCCAGGGCGGATCACTCTTCAACGGCGTTATCGGCGTGATCTTCGCGGCCGGTACTGGAGCCGCCCTGGCGTTGAGCATCGGCCTCCACGCCGCCGGCGCCATGACCATCGGGACCGTATTCCTGGTGTTCCGCTACGCCGGCATGCTCCAGGTGCCATTGGGTCGTCTCACGTATCAGATGAACAGGCTTCAGCAGGCGCTCGGCGGCGTGGTGCGGGTGCGAGGCCTCCTGGACACCAAGCCTCGTGTGCCTGATGGCAGTGGTGTCTCGCTGCCTGCCGGACGGCCGACCCTCCAGCTGGAGCATGTGTCCTTCAGCTACGGCGAACTGCCGGTTCTCGACGATGTCTCCTTCCGATTGGAGGCGGGTGAGGTGCTGGGCCTGCTGGGGCGTACCGGCTCAGGGAAGACGACGATCTCGCGGCTGCTCTTCCGGCTGCATGATCCGACCAGAGGCAAGATCCGGCTCAACGGCATCGACATCCGCAACGCCACGCTCGACGATCTCCGTGCCCGAATCGGACTCGTCACCCAGGATGTGCAGCTGCTGCAAGGCACCCTGCGTGACAACGTGACCATGTTTGACGGCACTCTGCCCGATCGGACGCTTCGAGACGCGTTCCGAGCGCTGGGTCTTCGCGAGTGGCTTGCTGGTCTGCCGGCAGGGCTCGACACTCTACTGGGAACCGGCGGCCGCGGTGTATCCGCCGGCGAGGCTCAGCTCATCGCGCTGGCGCGTCTGTTTCTGAAGGACCCAGGTCTGGTGGTGCTCGATGAGGCGTCGTCACGCCTGGATCCATACACCCAGGCGCTCCTCGAGGAGGGCATGTCGCGGCTCCTGTTGGGCCGCACAGCGATCGTGATCGCGCACCGGCTGGAGACTGTGCAGCGGGCCGATACGATTTTGATTCTCGAAGCAGGTTGTATCACCGAGCTAGGCCCCCGCCGGCAGCTCGGCGCTGATCCTCTGTCTCACTACTCCCGGCTGCTTCGGGCGGGCATGGCCGAGGCGCTGGCATGAGCGAACTACTGCAAACCGGTGCTGTTGCGACTCAGGGTCCGAGATCGGGGAGACTGGGCGGAGCCGCTCCCCCTTCGCTGCCTGAACCGCGGCGGGACATGCCGGCCGCAGGCTCCCTGAGGATCCTCCTCCGACTCCTCCGGTTCAGTGGCCACTATACAGTCCTTTGTCTCGGCTACGCGGTTGCCAGCTTTTTGATTGGGCCCCTGCTGCTGGGATTCGCCACGCAGGCGTTCTTTGACGGTCTGGCCGGCAAGCATGCCTCCCTGAGCACCTGGGGAGCCATTGCGGTCCTGGTGGCGGTGCAGGTGGCGGACGCGATGTCAGGCGTCATCTTTCGCAGTCCCTGGAGTTCCATGCAGCAGAAGGCTCAGGCGCTCCTGCGGTGGAATCTGTTTGCCGGCGTCCTGCGAGGATATGGGAGGCACGGCCTCTCCCATCCCGCGGGCGAGATCGTGACCCGCTTCCGTGATGATCCGGAGCTGAGCGCCGACACCCTTGACGCTTTCTGCGATCTCGTGGGTCGAACCTTGTTCGCAGCCGTGGCGTTCATCGTGATGTGGCGGATCAGCCCGCAAGTCACGGCGGTCCTTTTTGTGCCTTTGGTGCTGTGCTCGTTCATCACAAGGGCGCTCGGACGGCGGATCAGGGCGTATCGGGCCGCATCTCGTGTGGCCACGGGCCGGATGACCGAGTTTCTCGCCGAGCTGGTGGCGGCCCAGCTGGCTGTGAAAGTGGCGGGAGCCACAGGCCGGGTCGTCAACCGGTTGGAGGAGCTGGGTGAGGTCAGGCGGAGAGCGGAAGTTCGCGACACTGTGTTCGGGGCCATTCTGGATGCATTCGACCTCAATCTCGGCAATGTCGGCGCCGGCATCGTCCTGCTCCTGGGTGCGCAGGGGTTACGGTCCGGCACCTTCACGGTCGGAGATCTCGGTCTGTTCGTCGTCTACCTGGATGCACTGACGTGGTTTCCGGACGAGATCAGCCGCCTCATCGGAGGGCTACAGCAGATGGAGGTATCTCTGGAGCGCATGCACGCTGTGGCTCCCGGCGAAGCCAAGGCTACCTTCGCGGCTCCTGGAGCCCTCTCGCTGCATGGCGCTTCGTACGCGGCAGGCTGCAAAGAGGATGGAGAGCCCCCGTCCTTCTCGCTCAGCGATACTCTGCAGAGACTCGAGGTCTTGGGCTTGACCTACGCCCATCCCGGCGAGGCGCCCGCGGTCGAACATGTCTCGTTCACCCTGGAGGCCGGCACCCTCACCGCCATTACCGGAAAGATCGGCGCCGGGAAGACCACCGTCCTTGAGATCCTCCTGGGCCTGCGCCGGCGCGACGCGGGCGAGATCCGCTGGAACGGGCGGCCCGTTGAGGACCCGGCCACGTTCTTCGTGCCTCCTCGAGCTGCGTTCGTCCCTCAGGTGCCCAGGCTATTCAGCTGGACAATTCGGGAGAACATTGTGCTGGGTCGGCCTGCCGACGATGGAGCCCTGAGCCAGGCGATCGAAACGGCGGTACTCGAACGTGAGGTCGACGACTTCCCCCGGGGACTCGACACGCTCGTCGGGCCTCGGGGGCTGCGGCTCTCGGGTGGTCAGATGCATCGCGTGGCCGCGGCTCGCGCCCTCCTCCCTGACCCCGAGCTCCTGGTCTTCGACGATGTATCGTCGGCCCTCGACGCCGAGACGGAGCGGGAACTTTGGCGCCGTCTCTTCCAGCGGCGTGGCTCGGCGACATACCTGGTGGTCACGCATCGCCCGGCCGTCCTGAGCCGAGCCGATCAAGTCCTGGTCATGGAGCGAGGGCGGCTCGTCGCAGGTTCTGAAGGTTGAGTGGTCAGACGCGCAGCCGGCCCAAGGCGGCGTGGAGAATGTCGTGATGCGCGCAGCCACAGAGCAAAGCCGGCCTCAGAGACCGGACCCAGACCTGTCGCGGCATTTGCTTCGAGCCCGCGACTTCATCGATGCACACTATGAGCATCCGCTGTCCGTAGCCGAGGTGGCCAGGGCCGCACATGTGTCAAGCGCTCACTTTGCGCGCCGATTTCGGGCCGAGTTTGGGGAGACGCCCCACCAGTACCTCAGCAGCCGGCGACTCGAACGAGCAGCATACCTGTTACGCAATACGGATTACTCGGTTGCGCATGTATGTCTGTCGGTAGGGTTCACCAGTGTTGGGTCATTTACCTCGGCCTTCGGTCGAGCGTACGGCATGACGCCGACTCGCTATCGAACCCGGCACCTGCCGGCACTCATCGCCCGGCTCATTCCGCCGTGCGTGCTCGAATTGGTCGACCGGCCCCGGCCTAAGAGGGCATCGGAGGTATCTCAAGCCCGAGACCCATTGGCGCAGCATGGCCCAACTGTGGCGACCGAAAGCTGAGGCAGACCACCTCGATCAAATGAGTCAAGCTGGCCCGAACATGACAGATAGCGGCTGGTACATCCGGTCATATGATCGAGTACTACGGAATGGAAAGGAGCACCCAAATGCCGTCAGTCACGCACATCGGCCGCGTGTTGGTCCCCGTTAACGACCAGGATGCTGCCATCGAGTTCTATCGCGACAAGCTGGGGTTCAGTGTCACCGCCGACATTCCCTATGGGGAGGGCAGCCGTTGGGTGGAAGTCATGCCTCCCGACGGTGGGGCCGCCATTGCGCTGACTCCGCCGCAGGGTGAGTATCAACCCGGCCGCATGACCGGAATCTCGTTGCAATCATCCGATGCCCGGTCCGCCCACGCCGATCTTCGGGCCAAGGGCGTGGACGTCGACGATCAGCTCATGGGCGGAGACGGGACGGTGCCGCCACTGTTCTTCTTCCGTGACCTGGACGGAAACCAGCTCATGGTTGTCGGTGGCTCCTAGCACTCGAACCTTCGGCGGCTCTCCTCGGACTTCCTGGGTAGCGATGCCCTGTACTGGCTCGTGTGCGCACTCTCCAGCCACTCGACGGCCGGAAACTGAGCAGGATAGGAGAAGACGCGGCCCGGGATCGACCGGTAGAACGAGGGGTAGTCCAATCAGCGAGAGGAGAGTCGTATGATCCTGCAGGTGAGCCACGCAACATTGTGGGTGCGCGATCAGGACGAGGCCTTGGAGTTCTTTCGGAAGCTGGACTTTGAGGTCCGCGAGGACGTGAGGAACGGCGATTTTCGGTGGCTGTCCGTCGCGTCAAGGGAGGATCCCAACGTCGCCGTGGTTCTGGCCAAGCCCGGGTTCCCCATGGACTCTGAGACGGCCGAGTTGGTTGAGAACGCCGTTGCCAAGGGCATGCTCAGCACCATCGTGTTCTCCACCGACGACTGCTTTGGAGCGTACGAGGAGCTGAAGTCAAAGGGCATCGAGTTCACGCGTCCGGCGGACAATCGGGGCTATGGTATCGACGCCTCGTTCCGCGACCCATCAGGGAACGAATTCCGTATGCTTCAGGCGGCCGGGCAGCCGGCGGCGTCGTAGCTCACAAGAGGCGTCGACTCGGGTGGGTCATTAACTCACCCGACTCGACGCCCGCCGCGGCGAGCCATTCGGGGCGTACATCCTCCGCTCTCGAGTCGCCCGGCTCATGGCCCAGCCGGCCACATTTGACAACCTTCATCGGCTGCTGCTAGCATCCGGGGTTGTCCTGATTGACAATTGCGGCCAGGCGAACGCCACCCGTAGTGAGGCGGATGAGGGGAGTCGTTGCGACCCAATGTGGAGGCGGTTGGCCAGCCGGGTTTGCGCATTCTTGTCATGCATGTTCGGGCCCTCGTTCTCTGCCATCGCCCCTTGAGCGTCTTGTGCCGATCTTGGGCATGAGCCGAGCCCGCCTGAGGGAGGCGGCCACTGCCGCCATGACGTCATGCGCACTTACCGCTCCGTCGTACCAATCGACCAGACATATCCTTGGAACTGGAGACGAATAGTGAAACGCCGTATCCTTGCCGTGGCCGCAACCGCAATCCTCGGTGGCGTGGGTTTCATCCCCGCCGCTGTCAGCGCTTCGACGCCCTCGGTTCGTATGGGCACCGTTCACGGCACATTCTTCGCTGGGAATTCCTCGGGCAGCTTCCTGACTCCGGGATTCGAGCTGTTCCAGCAAGATTTCAAGGCGATTGACTTCAACCCACCAACGGGCGCCTATGCCGGCGATGTGACAAACGCTCCTCAGTGTTCCAACAACACGCATGTCAACGAGTCCACACGTCCTTTTACGGATGTGATCCCGCGAGGCAATGGAAGCTGCGCCAAGGTTGTCGCCAAGGGCAACGGATACAGCGCCGGAAAGAGCCCGGCTGCGTTTGAGGCAAGCTTCCTCAGCGAGCTGAAGGTAAGTGGACCGGGCACTGTGAAGTTTGTTGTATCGTCCGACGACGGGTTCGTCATGGGTCTTGGTCCCACCGGTTCATCTCAACCCACGC
Source organism: Pseudomonadota bacterium (assembly GCA_021323865.1). Taxonomy (GTDB): domain Bacteria; phylum Chloroflexota; class UBA5177; order UBA5177; family JAJPKF01; genus JAJPKF01. The sequence goes on from JAJPKF010000020.1 coordinate 268,029, forward strand.
TGGTCGCCGGACCGCAGACCAATCTTCCTCAGGCCACATTTATAGGCGGATTTCCGACACTGGCGGGAGACAATTCCGGCCACTCTGCCACAACTATCTATCGGATCGCGATCAGCTTTCCCAAGGCCGGCACCTATCCCCTCGAGTTCGACTATGCGGAAGAGGGAACGCTCGGCTTGGCACTCACCTTCGGAACGGCCGCGGGGAAGCCGCTTGTTTCTTCATTTCCCACTCCGGCAAGAACCGTCAAGATGGGCAATGTCACCGGGACGTTCTATGCCAATCCAAGCGGTTCAGATAGCTTTGTCCCCCCGAGCACTAAGGCGCTCTTCTCGACCGTCTTCCCGGTCATCGACTTCGATCCGCCGGTCGGGGCGCATAGTGGCGATCCCAAGAATGCCCCCAATTGCAGCCCTCCCAGCAAGGTGACAGAGCTGACGGCCCCCTTCACCGACGTGATCCCACGGTATGCGGGCGGAAAGGTGCACTGTACCCTCCAAGTCGCGGAGGGCAACGGGTATCAGGCGTTTGTGAATCCCGTGGCCTTTGAGGACACCATGGTGACGTCGATTCAGGTGAACAGTGCCGGAAACCAGGTCTTCAACGTGTCGGCCGATGACGGGTTCGTCCTCGGCTTCGGAAAGAGTGGTGGCCGCACGCCCACGTTCGTTGCCGGACCACAGAACGGATTCACCGTCGGGGACAAGAGCTTCGCCAGTCACGTGCCCTTGATGTTTGGAGACAACACCGGCCACTTTCCAACCCAGATCTACGTGCTGGTGGTGCACTTCCCGGCCGCCGGCACCTACCCGATGGAGATGGATCACGCAGAGAACGGGATTGCCGCTACGTCGCTCACGTTCGGCCAGGCCCCGAACACGCCCCTGGCTTCGACGGTCGGAGCTGAGATGGGAAGCGTCACCGGTACGTTCTACAAGAACCCCTCGGGCTCCGGAACATTCCAGCCGCCGTCCTCGAAACCGCTGTTCAGCAAGACATTCGGAGCCATCGACTTCGACACGCCCAAGGGCGTCAAAAAGGGAGATCCACCGAACGCTCCGAGCTGTAGCCCCGGGAACTCGGTCAACGAGAAGACGGCGCCCTTCACCGATGTGGTCCCTCATTACGGCAAGGCCAAGACAACCTGCACGCTGCAGCCCGCGACAGGGAATGGACATACGATATTCGTCAAGCCGAAGGCATTCGAGGACACGATGGTCGCGTCGCTCCATGTCGACTCCGCGGGAGATCACACGTTCGCCGTCTCTGCCGACGACGGCTTCGAGGCAGCGTTCGGGTCGAGCCACGGGAAGCGACCGACCTATGTTTCGGGCCCGCGCCGGGGCTTCAAACATGGGGCGAAGAGCTTTGCCAGTCATCTGCCGCTCATGTTCGGCGACAATGCCTCACATTTGCCGTCCCGGATCAACATCATCGTTGTGCACTTCCCCGTAGCCGGAACCTATCCCATGGAGATCGATCACGTGGAGAACGGCATCGGCTACACTGCCCTCACGTTCGGCAGCGCCGCGAATGTGCCCTTCGCCTCGACCAAGCTGAAGTAGCGGATGACCACTCCTCGAGCCCAGCCCGCTGGCTGAGCTCGAGGAGGTGTCTCCCGGCACATGCCCGCCCAGGATCGCGGCTGCAGGGCCTGGTATGAATGTCGTGGTTCGAAGCAGTTACGAGGGCGACGTCCAGTGGCCTGGCGAGTCTTAGCAGGTCCGCTCGGATGAGGCTCCCAGCCGGCAGTAGACACCAGAACCGGGACTTGGGGCCATAGCCGGGACTGGCCTGCTGCTTCCGCCTCCTGGAGGAGAATCGTACTGGTCTCGCCGGACCTGTTCGATGCCGAGCCTCACCGAACGATATCCATGGAATGGAGACGCATCGATGACGGAATTTCACGACCAAGATCTATCAGGCGCCACCTTTGAGCGCGTGAACCTCACGGATGCAAGGTTTACCAGAGTTGACTTCAGCGGCGCGGTGATACGTGGCAGCCTGCTGGAAGGAGTCCGGCTTCGTGGGGCCGAGCTGATTGACGTGGAGATCAGCGCCGAGCTGCAGAACGTGGTCGTGAATGGCGTCAATATCGCGCCGCTCATCGACGCGGAGTTGAATCGGCGGATGCCCGAGCGGGCGAAGATGCGCCCCGAAAGTCCTGAGGCGTTTCGGGAGGCGTGGGCCATCCTCGAAGGGTTGTGGGCCGGAACCATTGAGCGTGCCCGTACCTTCCCGGAAGAGACACTGCATCAGAGCGCGAACGGCGAATGGTCCTTCATCCAAACCCTTCGGCACCTGAACTTTGCCACTGCCGCCTGGGTGGAACGGATGGTCCTCGGCAACCGCTCTCCCTGGCACCCGCTGGACCTCCCCTGGGACGAGGCTCCGGGTTGGGAGGGCATTCCCTGGGACCGGGAGGCTCGACCTTCCCTCGATGAGGTGCTGGCGGTCCGCGGTCGACGCCAGGCCACAGTGGCCCGGGTCCTCGCTTCCCTGACGCAAGAGCAGCTTGCCTCCGAGGTGACCCGGACAGAGCCCGGCTGGCCGCAAGTCGAGACCTTTCCGTTCAAGGAGTGTCTCCTCATCGTGATTAACGAGGAGTGGGAGCACCGACTCTATGCGGAACGCGATCTTACCGTCCTCGAAAAAGAGGCGCCGGAATCGCGGCGCGCATTCCCCACATCCTGAGCCTGGCGATGGGGCACACGGCCAATGCCGCCGCAGATAAGGTCGACCAATCGGTCTCGCATATCGCCGACAGCCATGACTTCATCCGGGTGCAGGGACCACGAGAGAACAACCTCCAAGACGTGAGCATCGACATCCCCAAGCGCCGTCTGACGGTGTTCACGGGCGTCTCGGGCTTGGGCAAGAGCTCGCTGGTGTTCGATACCATAATCCCAGCGGCTGATCAATGAAACCTACAGCGCGTGCGTGCAGGGCTTTATGCCGGCGCTGACGCGACCGGATGTCGACGTGCTCGAGGGCCTGACCACCGTCATCAGGGATCAGCAGCGCATGGGGGCTGATCCACGCTCCACGTCGGGACCGCCACAGACGCGAACGCCATGCTACGTATCCTCTTCAGCCGCTTGGGGCGGCCCCACGTGGGGCCTCCCAATGCCTTCTCCTTCAATACCCCCCTCGGTGCGCGCCGTGGGGGCCATCACCGTCGAACGGGGCCATCGCGGCACGGGGTTTCCAATCGGCTCGGGCTCAATGTGCCGCATCGACAGGCGTACTGCGAATCCCGCAGTCTCGTAACGGTTTCCGTAACGAATCTTGGACGCCACTTCGATAGACTGACGATGAAATGGCGGCAGGACTTCGAGTTTCGCGGCTTCCGATATTCCGCAAGAGAGCGGGGTCGGAACCCGTCCCGTCCGCGGCTCCCCAAATGTCGGCGAAGTCGGTCATTGAACCGCTCGACATCGCGCCGAACGATCCGCTGCTGGCCTACTTGGTGTCGTCCCCCGGCGCCGTGGACATCCAGCAGTTGGAGCTGGATTCACCCGCCGTACGGTCGATGAAGGCAGCGGGCATCAAGCTGGCCGTGCCGCTGGTCTCTCAGGGTGAGCTTATCGGCATGCTGAATCTCGGGCAACGAATGAGTGAACAAGAGTACTCATCCGACGATCGCGCATTGCTGAACAATCTCGCTGCTCAAGCCACCCCGGCATTGCGAGTGGCCCAGCTGGTTCGCCAGCAACAGGCGGAAGCCAAGGAGCGGCAGCGCATCGAACAGGAGCTACAAGTCGCGCGGCTCATCCAGCATACGCTCCTTCCCAAGAACCTCCCACAGGTTGAGGGTTGGCACGTCGCAGCGCACTACCAGCCCGCACGGGCCGTCGGCGGTGACTTTTACGATTTCATCGAAATGGAGGATGGTCGGCTGGGGCTCGTCGTCGGAGATGTTACGGACAAGGGAGTTCCCGCCGCACTGGTCATGGCGACCACTCGCAGCGTGCTGCGAGCAGCGGCGGAATCCATGGCCCGCCCGGGCGAGGTCCTGCGACAAGCCAATAACAAGCTGTGTCCCGACATTCCAGAAAACATGTTCGTCACCTGTCTGTTTGCCCTCCTCGATCCGGTTGAAGGTCGGCTCGTCTACGCCAACGCCGGCCACGACGCGCCCTATCAGCGATCCGAGGCGGGCGTGGTCGAGCTGCGAGCTCGCGGTATGCCGCTCGGTCTCATGCCCGATATGGAGTATGAGGAGCTTGAGACCCAGCTGGCTCCGGGCGATGCCATCCTCTTCTACAGCGATGGGTTGGTTGAAGCACACAACTCAAACCGGGAAATGTTCAGCTTTCCGCGGTTGCGCGAGCTGCTTGCTCGGCACGTCATGTCGACGCCGGACGAGCTCGTTGACTTCCTGCTCGACAACCTGGCTCGCTTCACCGGACGTGAATGGGATCAGGAAGACGACATCACCTTGGTCACGCTCCAGCGCGTGCACAATGTCGCTCGCCACACGGCATTTGCCACGAGCATGCTGGAGGAGGTCGAACCGCCTCCGAGCGACGAGACCCAGGCTGCATATGGCGAGGAGACGCCTGGCACGGACGCAAGCGGCAAGGCGAGTTCCACAGATGCTCCGATGTCTGCCGTTCGACCCGCCGACGACGGGGCGATCTGGGACAGGATCACAAAGTTCGAAATCGCCAGCCGGCCAGGAAATGAGCGCGTCGCAATTGAGCGAGTGCGCGAGGCGTTAAGAAGCGTCGATCTTCCGGCCCGAACATGTGAGCGTTTGGAGACGGCGGTAGGCGAGGCGACGATGAATGCCATGGAGCACGGCAACAAGTATCAGTCCGATGTCACCGTCGTCATTTGCGTCGAGCTTTCTCCCCGAGCGATTCGGATCGGAGTTACAGACCAGGGGGAACCGATCCCCCTCGAGACTGAGGAGCCTGACCTAGAGCTGAAGCTGGCCGGGATGCAGAGCCCCCGCGGCTGGGGCATGTTTCTCATCAAAAACATGGTGGACGACATGCAGGTGGTGGACGATGCGGTCGGCCATACCCTGCAGCTGACTGTTCACCGGGAAAGGAGCCACTGATGGCTAATGAGCCTCTTGAAGTAACGGTTCGCCGGCTCCCGGCCCTGACGGTTCTGGACCTCGAGGGAGAGATCAACGGCTTGGCCGAGTCACGACTCAATCACGCTTACGCAGACGCGGAGGGTGCAGGGCCACGGACCGTATTGCTCAATTTTTCGGGCGTGGACTATATCAACAGTACCGGCATCGCCCTGATCGTCAGCCTGCTCGGACGCGCACGAGCGAGTGGTCGCGAGCTGCGCGCCTGTGGCCTCAGCGAGCACTATGTCGAGATTTTCAACATCACCCGGCTGGCCGACTTCATGTCCGTGTTTCCGAATGAGGAAGCAGCAGTCAGTGAGGCTGCTCTGGGCGCCGGATAGAGGAAGAGGCGCCCCCGGGATCCGCGTCAGCTACCACACCACTGTGCAAACGAGAGGAAACCATGGACCAAACACAGACGTTCGGCGTCCGGGCAACTGAGGGTGCAGCGGTCATCGACATCACCGGCGAACTCAATGCCTCGAGCGACCCCGCACTTTCCGATGCCTATGCCCAGGCGTCCGAGCTGAGCGGGCTGATCCTCCTCAACTTCGCGGGTCTCGAGTACATGAATAGCTCGGGCATTGGCCTCCTCGTTACGCTGCTCATTCGGGCCAATCGGCAGAAGAAGCGCCTCGCGATCTGCGGCCTGTCTGACCACTACCGGCATATCTTCCAGATCACGAAGCTCGACGATGCGATGAAGATCTATGAAACCGAAGCGGACGCGTTAGGGAGCGATCGATAGCGGCGTCCACTGACGGACGCCGAAGACCAAGTGGAGGATAACCATGACCGAAAGCCGAGAGCAAAGAGCCTCGCAGATACCTCGTGACGCGGCCAACTGGGCGACACAAACTGATGCCGTCAGGCTGTCGGCGGTCCCAACCGGGGCCCGGAATCTCAACGTAGAAGGGAAGCAGGCAGTCGGTCCACTTCAGGGCTTCGGACCAATGTGGCAAAAGACCTACCGTGTCCGTCTCCAGGGAAGCGACGCCACGCCCAAGGATGTCATCGCGGCCTGGAAGGAGAACTTCCCCAAATTCTGGCCGCCGGGCAACACGTTCTATGCGCCGCTCACCGGCATTGCTCCAGGAGAGGCGGCCTTGATCAACTCCTCACTGCCTGGAGGAATGCCGCTCTCGACGGGGGTGATGGTGCTCTACGCGGACGATGAGTCATTCACCCTGATGACCACCCAGGGCCATCCCTTCTCCGGTTGGGTGACCTTCAGCGCGACCGTCGAGTCGGAGGGAGGTATGACGTGCACCGTGGCCCAAGCGCAGGTGCTGATGCGCGCCAATGACCCACTTTATGCGGTTGGCATGCGGTTCGGCGGCCATAAGCAAGAGGACCGCATCTGGGAGTGGACGCTGGCCTCCGTAGCGAAGCACTTCGGCGTCGAAGCGCAGGTCGACACCAATTGCCAGTGTGTCGACCGGAGGCCCCAGTGGAGGCGGGCGGGAAACATCTGGTACAACGCCGGAATTCGGTCGGGCATGTACGTGATGACGACGCCCGTGCGCTTCGTCGCGCGGCCATTCTCCCGTCCTCGCACGGGCGCATAGCCCGTCGTCAACCAGAGCTGTCTGGGTTCGTCACCGGGGTGTGCACCAATCGAGAGGGCAAGCGGGGCATGACAAATTGGTAATTCCCCTCACGTGGTCCAGTTGAGCCCTTCAGACGCTGCGGCTCCGCTCCTCGGGGAGTTCAGGCGCACCACGGACATGACCCCTATTGGAGAATGGCCGCGACAGATCCGTCTCGGCCGGCTTTCTCAGCGACTCGGGTCGTTTGTGCGGGAGCCGATGAATCTCCAGCCGGCCTACCGGCGGCTGGTTTCTGAGCCGGGGGTGCGAGGACTCGGTCGCGCTGCCACAGGAGGCGCATTCCGATGATGGTCAAACCGGCAAACAGGCCACGTCTCTGGGTGCCGGTCTGGTTCATCACTGCCGCCACCGGAACCGCCGTCTGGATCGCAGGCCCGATCGTGGAGTGGACGCGTCTGCAGACCGTTTGTCACCATGAGTCTCGCTGCTTGAACACGCAGCTCAACGTCATGGCCGCGCGGACCCTCACGCAGCACCACGTCTCGCTCGTGGACTACGCGTTGGGTTCGTTCGCCATGCTGGCCCTTCTCTGGGTCCTCTGGTACGGGCTTGCGGCCCTCCTGGTGTTCAAACGTCCCGAGGACAGGGGCGCACTGCTGGCGGCCTTCTTCTTGGTCATCTTTCCGATGTGGGAGTACAGCGATCTCGTGCCCTGGTGGGGATGGCTCGGAGGAGTCTTCGTGGGAGTGCTGCTGCTCTTCGCCCTGATCTTCCCAGACGGGAGATTTCAGCCGCCCTGGACCAAGTGGCTTGCCGTCGCAGTAGCGTTGTTCTTCGGCCTCAACTTTCTGTCATCGCTCTCCTTCCTGAATGGGCCTCTGGGACTGGTCATGTTCGTTGGTCTGGTTGCGCTGGTGGTCGTCGCCCAGGTGCACCGGTTTCGGACCGTGTCGTCCTGGTCCGAGCGTCAGAGAACGAAGTGGGCCGTGTTGGGTCTGACAGCGGCCGTTGCCGGGGTGATGACCACCTGGCTCCTCGGCTCAATCCTGCCAATCCCAACCGGATCCGGCTCGATCTTCAGCGCTGTCGACAACCAGGTGGGCACCGCTATGGTGATGTCGGTCATCCCAGTCTCGATGGCCGTGGCCGTCCTCCGGAACCGATTGTGGGACATTGACCGAGTCATGAGTCGGGCTCTGGCCTATGCCGTCCTGACAGCCGTGGTCATCGGCGTCTACGTCGGGAGCGTGGTCGGGCTTCAGTCTCTCTTGGCGCTCTTCGCTCACAACGGCTCGCCCGTCGCCATCGGGCTCTCGACTCTCGCCATCGTCGCCCTGTTTGGCCCGCTGCACAGGCGGATCCAGCGCACCGTCGAGCGAAGGTTCTACCGGGCCCGCTACGACGCGGCTCGTACGGTGGCTGCTTTCGGGGAGCGCCTTCGAGACCAAGTTGATCTTGAACAGCTTAGTCACGGCCTGACCGGTGTTGTCCGGGACACTCTTCATCCCGAGCATGTGTCGCTTTGGCTGCGCCAGACGTGACAAGGATGACGGGCTGGCGAAAACGTTTCCCAGCCCCCGCCACTTGGGAAACGGTCGCCGCGGACATTTTGGGCGTGTGGACCGACCCCTTCGGCGCCGGCGCCTTTTGGCCTGAGCAGTTCTCTCCCTTGATCCGTACCCGATGAGCACTCGGAGCGTATCGACTGCTGACCTGTCGCCGCGGACGGCTCGAATCGCCCAGATTGTGTGCCTTGTGTTGATCGCCGGAGGGGTCGCCCTGCTCGTGGCTGCCCTCGTCTGGATGTGGCCTGGCATGGTCCACCCATGCGCACGGCTTACGACGTGTCAGCAATACCAGCTTGACTCGGCATCGGCCCAATTCCTGAGCCGGCACGACATCAGCCTCAGCGCTTATGCAACCGGCCTTGCCTTCCTCCTGATCCTCACCACGCTCGTATGGTACGCGCTGGCGGCTTTGATCCTCTGGAAGCGGCCCGGAGACCGGGGCGCAATCGTGGCGGCCTTTTTCCTTGCCCTGTTTCCTCAGCTCCCGCTTGGCACAATTACCAACTGGGATGCTGGAGCCGACGCCTCTATTGGGCTGGTAGCGCTGATCATCTTCGGTCTCCTGTTTCCGGACGGTCACTTCAAGCCCCGATGGACCCGGTGGTGGGCACTCGGGGTCTTCGTCATGCTTGTGGCCATTTCATTTACTCCAGGTTCCAGCAGCGGGAACGGGAACTTCCTGTGGGTCGTCCCCGTCCTTGTGCTTCCCGCCGCCGTGGTCGGGACGCAGATTTACCGGTATCGCAAGTTGTCGACGTGGTCTGAGCGTCAACGCTCGAAGTGGGCGTTCTTCGGCATTATTTCAGGGATTCTGGGTATCATCCTCGTCTTTGTTACCGGCACGATCACCCAGCCTTCGACCACGGCCGGAATGGGCGGCGGCGACCTGTCGGGACTCTGGGTCAGCGCCGGAATCGTTATCTTTCCGCTCGCCATTCCCGTCTCGATCACCATCGCGCTGCTTCGGAGCAACCTATGGGACATTGACCACATCATCAGTCGGGCTCTGGCCTACGCCGTCTTGAGCGCGGTCATCGTGGGGGCGTACATCGGTGGCGTTGTCGGCCTCCAGTCCCTCTTCGCGCTGTTCGCCCACAACGGCTCGCCGGCGGCCATCGCCCTATCGACGCTCGCAATCGTGGCACTCTTCGGCCCAATGCTCAGACGCATCCAGCGCATTGTGGACCGAAGGTTCTATCGGAGCCGGTATGACGCCGCCCGCACGGTTGCCACCTTCGGCGAGCGGCTGCGTGACCAGGTCGATCTGGGCCAGCTTTCCTCCGGCTTGACCGCCGTTGTCCATGAGGCCCTTCATCCGGAGCATGTATCGTTGTGGCTCCGAGAGATGAGGGAAGGGTGACGGACAGGCAGAAGATATTCGCACTCCGCGCCGTCTGGTCCGCGGTCGCCATCGGGGTTTCAGTCGTCTGGGCTCAAGCCTTCACCGCCGGCATCGGCCGACTAATGTCGGTGTGTCATGTCGCCTCCGCATGCTCGAGCTATCAGCTCGATGGCCCGGCGTCCCGTGTGCTTACGGACCATGGCATCCCGCTCGCCCTCTATGCCGGCATCACGGCTGTAGTCACAGTCGGAGCCTGGCTGGTCTGGTTTGGGCTGGGGGTCCTGCTGGTCTGGAGGAGACCGCGGGATCGCGGAGCCTACATCTCGGCGCTGTTCCTTGCCGTCTTTCCCCTGATGTTCGCGTCGCTTTGGGCGGCGACGACGGCGCAAACGAAGCTCTTCTCCGGAATCGCCATCTTCTCGCTGATTCCACTCCTGCTGCTGTTTCCGAACGGCCGGTTCGTCCCGCGCTGGACCTGGGTATTCCTCACCTTCGTTTCGATCCTGGTGGCCTACGGTCAACTGACGAGGGGGCACTTGTTGCACAAGGCCCTCGGCCCGTTCGGAGCCGTCATTGTCCTCCTGATTGCGATGGGCCTGCAGATTCATCGATTTCGCTCCATATCATCGTGGCGGGAGCGCCAGCAGACGAAGTGGGCCACACTGGGGCTCTGTGCCTGCGTCATCGGCTTCGCCGCGACGCTGCTGCCCATACTCATCGGCAAGGTCGCTACGAATTCGCTCTACTCAGACTTCGTCGACATCCTTCTCGCCCTCACCACATCGGCCATTCCCATCACCTTAGCGATCGCCGTCCTGAGGAGCGGGCTCTGGGACGTTGACCACATCATCAGTCGGGCTCTGGCCTACGCCGTCTTGAGCGCGGTCATCGTGGGGGCGTACATCGGTGGCGTTGTCGGCCTCCAGTCCCTCTTCGCGTTATTCGTGCACAATGGCTCTCCGCCGGCGATCGCCCTGTCGACACTCGCCATCGTCGCTTCGTTTGGTCCACTCCGGAGACGGATCCAGCACGTCGTTGACCGGCGCTTCTACCGAAGCCGGTACGATGCCTCGCTCACATTGGCCGCCTTCGGCAAGCGGCTTCGGGATCAGGTCGATCTCGGAGAGCTCTCTCATGACCTGACGGGTGTTGTTCACGAGACCCTGCACCCTGAGCACGTTTCGCTGCGGCTGCGAGCTCCAGGATGAGAGCGACAGTCGAAGCTGTCTTGCGCCGGCACTCGCGGCTGCTGGCCCGGTTGGTATGGGTCGCACTGACCGCGATCGTTCTAGCCGTCTTCGTCTCGCAAATTCCGGAGGAGTGGAGCTCCCTCGCGACCGTCTGCCGCGGAGCGGCTGCCTGTGCGAATCGGGGCGGTCTCGACGCGTCGGCGGCTCACACCCTCATCCGACACGGCATTTCCCTACCGGTCTTTGCGTCGCTCATCGTCATGTTCTCGACCACCGTGCTCGCGATATGGGTCCTCCTGGGTGGCCTCATCGTGTGGCTCAAGCCCGACGATCGAGGAGCCCTGGTCGCTGCTTACTTTCTGGCCGTCTTTCCCCTGTTGCTCGATTCACAGATCCCGCTCGCCGTCACCTTCACGGCCCTGATTCTCTTTGGCCTGCTGTTTCCTGACGGACACTTCCAGCCTGGGTGGGCGAGATGGCTGGCTGCGGCCGCGCTTGTCGGCGCCGCCGCTTCCCCATTTGCCGGTGCCCCCGCCGGCATCGCTTCTCTGGTCCTGCTTCTGGCAGCGATCCCGCTCCAAATCTACCGCTTTCGGAAGGTGTCGACCTGGGAGCAACGCCAGCAAACCAAGTGGGCCGTCTTCGGGCTAACCGCGACCGTGCTCGGCTTCATTGTGCTGCTGCCGATCTTCAAATTCGGAGCCGGCTCCCTGGGCGGCGTACTTCTCCAGAACCTCGGCTTCATTACCGTTATCACGATAATGCCGGTCTCCATGGCCCTGTCCGTGCTTCGGAACCGCCTGTGGGATATCGACCGGATCATCAGCCGCGCCCTGGGCTATGCCCTCCTGAGCGCGGTCACCGTGGGCGCATACGTCGGAGGTGTCGTCGGCTTCCAGTCACTCTTTGGGCTGTTCGCTCACGACGGCTCCCCTGTTGCCATTGCCCTGTCCACCCTGGCAATTGTGGCGCTGTTTGGCCCCCTGCGCAGACGCATCCAGCAAATTGTCGATCGACGGTTCTATCGAAGTAGATACGATGCGTCCCGCACACTCGCCACTTTCGGCGAGCGGCTGCGTGACCAGGTCGATCTGGGCCAGCTTTCCTCCGGCTTGACCGCCGTCGTCCATGAGGCCCTTCATCCGGAGCATGTATCGTTGTGGCTCCGAGAGATGAGGGAAGGGTGACGGACACGCAAAAGATATTCGCACGCCGTGCCGAGCACCTACATGGGGAACTGGACAACGACCGGCTGTCCAAGGAGCTCTGGTCTGGGCCTTGCACCCCGCGTCAGTCTCCATCACGTTGAGGGAGCCATGAGGCCTGTCCGACTAGACGCAAGGAGGAGCCGCTTCCGAGGAGTGCGTCACGAGCGGGCGGTGCAGGCACTGTGGCTTGCGATGGCGCTGTTCGGCAGCGCTCTGTGGGCTGGCATTCCAATCTCTCAGTGGGGCCGCCTACTGCGCGTGTGCCGGCCCGTCTCAACCTGTGCCCAGTTTCAGCTCGACGCAGCCTCCGCTGGCCTCCTCCAGCAGCGCGGGGTCTCGCTCGACGATTACGCGATGTTTACGGGCATCGTTCTCGCCACAGGCTGGACGATCTGGTACGGCATGTCGGCGCTCGTCATCTATCGCAAGCCCGGGGAGCGGGCAGCGTTGATATCCGCCTTCTTTCTCTTGGTCATGCCCCTGGCAGCCGTCGCCCTCTGGGTTTCGTGGGGGCTGCTTCTAGCCCTGGCCTCTCTCGCGGCGCTGAACCTCTTTGGCCTCCTGTTCCCCGACGGACGATTCTCACCCCGTTGGACCCGCTGGCTGGGGATAGGCGTGGTGGCGGCATGCGGTTTCTTGGCGATTCCGGTCTTCGCCAACTCGTCGTTTTATTGGGTCATCCCGCTTTTCGTCGTTCCGCTTCTCATAGCCGCGCTTCAGATCTATCGGTTCCGCGCCATTTCCTCGTGGCGTGAGCGTCAGCGTAGCAAGTGGGTCTTTCTGGGCCTCGGGACCGGTCTGGCGGCTTTCCTTTCCATCATCGTCACCCTGAATTTCGTTGGGGCCGGTAATAGTAGCAACGGCACCTTGGGCGGTGGCACGCTGGCGGGTGCACTGGTAACTCCCGTGTTTGTAATCGGCATCGGCCCGGTGCCGCTTTCAATAGGCATTGCGATTTTGCGCAGCGGCCTCTGGGACATAGATAGGGTGGTTAGTCGCGCACTGGGGTACTCAGTGTTGACCGTGATCCTCGGGGCTATCTACATCGGCGGAGTGATTGGCCTCCAGGGACTGATCGGCTTGATCGCCGGAAACGGCTCAGCCGCGGCCGTCGTACTGTCGACGCTAGTGGTGGCCGCTCTCTTTGGCCCACTCCGTCGCCGCCTCCAGAATCTTATCGATAGCCGCTTTTACAGGTCCCAGTATGACGCCGCGCGAATGGTCAGGAGCTTTGCCGAGCAACTACGGGACGAAGTAGACGTAGACCGGCTCTCAACCGACTTGTCCTCGATCGTGCGCCAGGCCCTCCATCCTTCACACGTCTCGCTTTGGCTTAGGGAGCAATGACATACATCGTCTCGGAGCAGCGCTGGAGACAGGTCGCCTGGCTACTCCTCGCGCTTTGGGGCGCGGTATTGTGGCTCGCGGGCCCTGCCTCACAGTCGCTGAGAATCCGGTCGATTTGTCGCCCTCTCTCCTGTAGCTCCTATCAGCTGGGTGCGCCGGCCGCCTCGACGCTCTCCGGCCACGGCATATCCCTCACGGCCTATGCCGTCTTCACTGTCCTCGTCCTGGGCTTCTTATCCGTCGTCTGGTATGGCCTGGCCGGACTCATCATCCTGCGCGAGCCGGACAACCGGGGGGCGGTCATGGCCGCCTTCTTCCTCGTCGCCTTCCCGCTCTTGGAGGTCGCGACCTGGATCCCAAGCGCACCGTCAGGGCTGAAGAGCCTATTACCGGCGACCGGCGTCGCGGTGCTCCTGCTCTTCTGTCTCCTGTTCCCGGATGGCACCTTCGCTCCCGGTTGGGCCCGATGGCTCGTGCCTTTGGCTCTGGCGGGAGGTCTCTCGGCCTATCTGCCTCTGCTCCCGCGAGGCGTCGTCCTGGCCATCGCGCTGGCGTCGGTGGTGGCTGCCCAGGTTGCTCGCTTCCGGACGATATCATCCTCGGCTCAGCGTCAGCAGACCAAGTGGGCGCTCTATGGTGTGATCGCGGCCGCCGTTGCCTTCGCCACGCTGGCGGCGGGATTCCTGGTCGTGCCTGCCGCTCAGACCGGACCCGGCGGACTATACCGAAGCTTCGCGAACAGCACCGGTCTCGCCCTGGCAGCGTCCCCAATTCCCATAAGCACCGGCATCGCCATCTTGCGCTACCACCTGTGGGACATCGACCGCGTCGTCAGCCTCACCCTCGGCTATGCGCTCCTGACGGCGATGTTGGCGGGTCTTTACATCGCCGGCGTCATCCTCCTGGAACAGCTCGTCCAGGTCTTCACGCCCAGTGGCTCTGACGCCCCCATTGCGCTGTCGACGCTTACGGTCGTGGCCCTGTTTGGACCGCTGCGGCGCCGAATCCAGACGGGTATTGACCGGTACTTCTATCGTGCGAAGTACGATGCCGCGCGCACCTTGGCGGCCTTCGGCGACCGGCTTCGACGTGAAGTCGATTTGGATGCCGTGAGCCGCGACCTCACCGGCGTGGTCGAAGAAGCGCTCAGGCCCGAGCGAGTAACGCTCTGGGTGCGCACCGAGGCAAAGTCGTGAGTCGCCGTTCCAGTTTCCTTTGGGCTCGTCGCGGAGAGGTCGCTGGCGTGAGTAGCGGGAACGGGGCCTCGGGACGCATGTTTGGCCGGGAGACGGAGCTCGGCATCAGAGTGGCCTGGGCGCTGGTGGCGAGCGCCGTTACCATCACCTGGGCAGTGGCCGTGGCGGCTCAATGGAAATCGCTGACCTCGGTATGTCATCGAGCATCCAGCTGCACGAACTTCCAGATGGACGAGGCCACCGCCCATCTGTTGGCCGCCCACGGCATTCAGCCGGAAGTGTACGGGGTGTACACCGCTCTGGGGCTGGCACTGGTGTGGGCGGTATGGTGTGGACTTGGTGGACTGATCGTCTGGCGGCGCCCGCGAGAGGTGGGAGCCGTGGTATCCGCCTTCTTCATGGTCCTCTTCCCGCTGTTCGAGATCAGCTTTTGGTTTCCCAGCGGCAACGGCTCCCAGCTCATGGGAGCCGTTGCGTTCCTGGCGTTAACCATGTTCTACCTGCTCTTCCCCAATGGCAGCTTCGCCCCACGCTGGTTTCGCTTCGTCCCCATCGCCCTCATTCCTTTAGGGCTGATTTCCAACTTCCTGCCATGGCTCCTCGGGCCGATGCTCCTCGTGTTTTTCCTCAGTGTTTCTGGCAGTCAGATTTATCGCTTCCGCATGGTGTCCTCTTGGAAAGAGCGACAGCAGACCAAGTGGACAGTGGCCGGCCTGTTGGTTTCCATACTGCTGTTTGTCGCCGTGGCGGTGGTCCCATTCAGCGTGGATCCAAAGGTTGGGTATTCAGGCACCGGATATGAGGTGCTCACCATCACCCTGGTGCCGATTGTCACGACGCTCATTCCGCTCTCCGTGGGGGCGGCCATCTTTCGCAGCGGCCTTTGGGATATCGACCGCATCATCAACCGCGCTCTCGTTTACGGCGTCCTCAGCATCGCGCTGGCCGTCGCCTATGTGGGCGGCGTTCTGGGGCTCGAGGCGCTGTTCAGACTCTTCATACGGGGCAGCGCGGCGCCAGCGATCGTCGTTTCGACGCTCGCCATTGCCGCCCTCTTCGGGCCGCTTCGACGGCGAATTCAGGATGCCATCGACCGGCGCTTCTATCGAGCCAGATACGACACCGCCCGAATCCTTTCCGCCTTCGGTGACCGGCTTCGGCAGGAGGTGGACCTGATGAATCTCACGCAGGACATGACCTCGGTAGTACAGGAGACGCTGCGTCCAGAGCACGTGTCGATTTGGCTGAGCGGGGAGATGTCATGACGTCGGGCCTGTCCGGCTCGGGCCTGCCAACAGTAGCGGCATTTGAGCCGGTATCCAACCAGGTTTCTGGGTACCCGATTCACCGTCGTCAAACAAAGTGTAAGGAGGAGAACAGGTGGTACGAGCGTTTCGAGTCGTCTGGGCGTCACTCATCTGGTTGTTTATGATCATGATTCCGATTCAGTTCTACCTGGCGGGCCACGGAGCAATGGAAGGAGCACATGCCGCCGACAAAGGGATCAGGCCCATGAAGACTGGGTGGGACCCGCATGCCTCATTCGGTACGATCATGCTGCTGGTGTCGCTTCTGGTGCTCCTGGCTGCTCTCCCCGCCCGTCCGACACGCCGGCTTCTGGGCATGAGCGTAGCTCTATTCGTCTTCATGGTCATCCAGTTCGTGCTGCCCTTCTTCAACGATTCGGCCGGCACTCGTTGGGTCGCTGCCTTTCACGGCGTCAACGCATTGATCGTTACCGGCCTGGCAATGGGTCTCATCATCCGGACACGACCCTACTGGCCATTCACGAAGTCCGAGGCTGCAGAGGCGGAGGCCGGCGCTGCCATGACATGAAGTGAGTTCGGTTGGGCATCACTCATTCAGCCGCACCTTCAAAGACCGGGCATGAGGGCCAATCCGGAAAGTTGTCAGGCGAGTTGTGGCCCAACCGCCACCCGAACGAGCATCTCCGGGATATTCTGTCCGGCCAACGTGACTGCACGAGGAGGTGGGACGTCTAGCGTTGGTCTCCGATCGGTGCGGGAGCCAGGTTGCCCTCAGCCTCGCGCATTGCGATCACCATTCGGTTAGCTTCCACACCTCTGGCCTCAGCTCCCCGGACTCCACTCCGATCTCGGCATAAATCGAGACGGCCGCTTTCAGGTGGCCCATCGCGTCCTCGCCGTTGCCTAGATCATGTGCCAGATCGGCCAGAAGATTGTGTAAGGCCGCTTCGCGATGCCGGTCTCCGCAGGAGGCGCTGAGATGGAGAGCTTCGACGGCGAGGCTGCATGAAGTCTCAGCGTCGCCCATTCGTCGTGCCACGAGCGCCAGATTTTGCAGGGAGCGCACCCGCAGCGCCGAATCGTCCAGTTCACGCGCCAGTTCGAGACTTGCTTGCAGGTGCTTCCTGGCCCTCGCCAGATCACCGACTCCGGCTGCGACGATTCCCACGGTGCCGTTTGCCAGCACAGCCGCTCGGCCATCACCGGTTTTCTGGGCCAGATCGAGGGCACGGTGCGCGAGCGGCAGAGCGCGCTTTGCGTCGCCTTGATGGTAAATGGACATGCTCCAACCCGAATAGATGCCGGCCAGCTCAGATGGACCCAGTTCGGGACCCAGGTCGACAGCCCTCTTGAAGTGCCCTTCGGCGCGCTCATGATCGCCCCATCGGTCCTGCGCGGCGCCCAGCTTGGACTCCAGCCGGGCATTCGTGCCTCCGTTCACTTCCAGCGCGCTTTCGTATGACAACACCGCAGTCTGGTACTCGCCAAGCGTAAGCCGGAGATCTCCGATAGATTCCCAGAGGTGGGCCGGGTCCGAATGCCCAAGATCCAATGCTGCACGAAAGTGTTCGATGGCGTCCGCGGCGGCGAACAGGCTCGCGGATCGCTCGCCGGCCTTGGCGTGCCACAGGGCAGCTTCCGCGTCCGAGCCACCCGCACGATAATGCCGTGCGATTTCGCCCGCGGAGGCCGACAGCTGCGCAGAGGAGTTCAGTTGTGCGAGTGCGTCGGCCGTACGTCGGTGTAACAGACGAAGCCGCGGAGCACTCGCCGATTCCAGAACGACGGATCTCTGCTTGTCGTGGCTAAAGTCGTAGATAACGTCCCCATCCGGTTCAGACGGAGAGCGATCCACCAAACCGCGGCTGACGAGCTCCTCCAGTGCTCTGATGGTCATCTCCTCGTCGCGTCCTGCCGCCTGTTGCAGGGTCGCGAACTGGAAGGAATGACCGATGACGGCTGCCGTGGTGAGTACCTGCCGGGCCCCCTCACTCACGCGAGTCACCCGCGAAATCAGAACATCCCGCACGCTCTGGGGGATGGTAGCCAGCTCCCCCTCCGCTAGCTCAGCGAGATACTCACTGACAAAGAGGGGAACGCCTTCACTCTCTTCGAAGAGGCGGTCGGGTAGATCGGCCCGGTCAGCCTGCTCTTTGGAAGCAACTGACTGGACGATTTGCCTGATTTCATTTGACTTAAGACGCCCTGGCCGGACCTCGGTAAGATTTCCCAGACGTCGGGCACTCACGGTTATCTGTCGCAGTGGCTCCGCTGCCGCGGGTTCCTCCTCTCTCCACGCCAGCGCGACGAGGAGTCTCTGCCGGTCGATCCGCCGGAGGAGGTAGGCAAGCCAGGCCAGTGTCGAGTCGTCAATCCAGTGCAGGTCGTCAACCATGAGCAGCAGGGGCTTGTCCAGCGCGCACGCCAGGATCGCCGACGTCACGGACTCGAGGAAGCGGGTCTCGGCCGCCAGTCGCTCCATGCGATCGCCTTGCGTCCGGATCTCCGGGTCCTCAACGTCCTCGTCCATAGCCACGAGGCGGCCGAGCTCTCTGCGATTGCTGACGGAAAGGGGCGAGGCGACGCTCGAGTGATGCAACTGCGGCAGGGCCACTCGAAGGAGCTGGATTAGCGGCGCGTACGGCAGATCTGATTCGCCTTCATAACATCGTGCCGCCAGGACTCGAAATCCGCGCACCCGAGCCCGTTCCTCCAGCTCCTCCAGGAGCCGGGTCTTTCCGATGCCCGCCTCTCCCTTTACGACCACGACATGTGCCGCCTCTGTGGCATGATCCAGCGCTTTGCTGAGGCGATCGACCTCGGCCGCTCGTCCCGTGAGTGGAAGCCGGCCCGCTGCCGGACTTCTAATGGGACTCGGCCCGACGATGGCCGATTCAGGACGAGCGGTACGGCCCTCGCGAATCGCGGCATATAGGGACTCCGTCTCCTCCACTGGTGGGACCGCCAGCTCTTCCTCGAGGATGCGGAGACATTCGCGATACTGGCGGATCGCCGCGGCACGGTCTCCCTTCTGGGCATAGGTCGACATAAGGAGCCGGTGCGACGACTCGTCGAGTGGGTCAAGGTCGACGAGTCGCCGTGCCATGGCGATTGCCTGCTCTAGCTCATTCGCAGCGGCGAGCCCTTGGGCGGAGGCACCGAGTGCCCACGCGAGCTCTCGGCGATATGCATCTGTCTGCGTTGTCTGCCAGGCATCGAAGTCTGAGCCCGCGTGTGCTGAGAACCCCGTCAGGAAGTCGCCGCTGTAGGCCGAAATCGCCTCGAGAAGGAGGCGGACGGACCGCGAACCTGGAGGCAGGGCGCCATCCATGTGTTCCCGAGCGCTTTTCAGCAAGCTTCGAAACAGTACGACGTCGAGAGCCAGGTGCTCAAGGTCGAGACGGAGCGATTGACTCTCGGTGACGATGGCGGACGAGCCAATCGCGCCTCGAAGCGTGGAGAGCGTTCGACGCAGAGATGACCTGGCGGAAGCGGCGTCCGCCTCAGGCCAAAGCATAGCCACCAGCTCATACCGAGATCGGGGCTTATCCGAGGCCGCCAGCAGCGCCAGCAGCGCAATCGCCTTCCGGGTATCGACCTCTACCCGAAAGCCGCCGCGCTCGATTCTGGGAGGGCCGAAGAGCGTCACCGAGATGGCCGGCACTCGATGTGTCCCGCCATCTTGCATTCCAGATTGTATTGAAGCGTCGATGGTTTGGGCGAGTTGGCAAGGCTCAGCCTTCCAAAGCTGGCCCGGAGTTGATCTCAGCGGACAGTGCCGCGCCGTCTCGCTTCTAGGCCGACTGTACTCTCATTGCCCGCTCCTGCCTGGGCCCACTTCTGAGCCTCTCTTCTGACCTTTGCCGCGATGCGTCCGGCGGTCGGAGCTATTCCGAGTCGGTTTTCTCCCGCTGCGCACAGATACACCGAGATCTGCAACGTGGCATGTACGAAAAGAACCGAATTGATATGACGGATTGGCGCTTCATCGGGAGGCAGTCATAAAGGCCGGCCAGGTCGAGGTCCGCAGGCGACTTGGACCGCTGGTAGGAGCGGTGAGGAAGTCACCGCGGGCCCAACCCGGTGCGCCCGTCGATCAGCTCTCGCGCGATGTCCAGATGGCCGGCATGCCGGGCGGTCTCTTCGATCATGTGCAGCACAACCCAGCGCACATCGGGCGGTTCCTCCATCTCCGGGTCGCCATGCCTTCCCAGCGGCTTGGACGACATCGGTGTCGCCGACAGCACTGCATCAGACCGGGCGCATTGGTCCCGGTAGAACGCGACGATGTCCGCCGACGGCAGCTCGGAGACAAACGCCGCCGTCGGGTCATAGGGTGTCATATCCGCGTCGGGCGGTGGCGCCGGGCGAATGCCTGCCACGACGCCCTGAAACCAGTGCCACTCTGCGCCGCCGAGATGTTCGACCAATCCAGCCGGCGTCCAACCGGAAGGCACCACCGACTGGTGCCAGCCCTCTTCGTCCAGACCATCCACGATGGAAAGCACCGCGCCTCGCTGGGCCTGCAGAAAGGCCAACAGCGCACCATCATTTTGTTCTTGGGAATCGTCGGTCATAGTCATGGCCTCCCTTTCATCGAATACTCCATGGGACCGGGGCCAGCGAAATTGCCAGGACATGCGGCGGGTATGGTGGAAGCGTAGCACGACCAACCACGAGCGGACACTCCCATTCCGCAAAGGATCCCGTTGTGTGGACGGCACCGAAGAGCCACCCCGGATCAACCTGGCTGGGCATCCTGAGAGAGCGCGACAAGTTTGCTACCCACCAGTTCCGACGTCGCCACGTTCGTACTCGTCGTGACGGCGCCACCAGAAGTCGGCCTCGTTCCGTCCCAATGGCGCCCGGTCGAGCCATTGATAACCGCCCCAGAGGGCATCGAGGCCTCGAGCGTATGCAGAGTAGGTATGATAAACCTCCCCGTTGTCGAGGGCGAAGGCGCTCATGCCAGGCATCTGTCGGGAGTAGGTGGCCCAGTCGGTGCCCACGGGAGAGGCATTTGGGCCGTCCTCGACGTTTGGGTCCGGCCGCAAGTCCACCGTTCGGAAGTTGTATTCGACGGCGCCGCTCTGCTGCTGCTCTTGCGTGATGGCGGCCTGAAAGTCGAAGTTGAAGTCTGTGTTGAATGATGAGGCCCATGGAAATGTCCAGCCCATTCGTCGCTTGAAGGCCTGGAGCCTGGCCAGGGGGGCGCGAGACACGGCCCACAGCATGACGTCATGGTTGGCCAGATGGATCACAAAGCCATTGAAGCCGTCGGCAATGGCCGAGCAGGCGGGACAGCCCGCCTGATACTCGGGTCCGAACATAAAGTGGTACACGAGGAGCTGTGACCGTCCCCTGAAGAGATCGGCGAGTGAGGCTCGGCCCTCGTCCGTGTCGAACTGGTATTCCTTGTCCATCCGTACCCAAGGCAGGCGACGGCGCTGCTCCGCGACCTCGTCGCCCTGACGGGTCAATGCCTTCTCGGCCTCGAGCAGCTGCATGCGAGCTGTGCGCCACTCCTCACGAGTCGCGACGTGGTGTTCAGGCATGGTCATCTCCTTCCCGGTTGCTGTTCAGTGAGTTCGATGGGACCGTCGGCGAGGCAGCGAGCCTTGAGGTCTCGTCTCCAAGACGTCAGAGCCCCTTCTCCAGTGTGGCGAAGACAAAGGCGAGAACGTCCAGCAATCGACCCGGAGTCCTTCCTCCCGCCCGGCTGTGACCTCGGCCGCCCGATTCGAAAAGGTCTGAAGACGGCGAGGAAGAGCGAAATCCTTGGCGGCTGACGGGGTATGGTCTGAGGGAAGGCTCCAAACGGGAGGTGGCCGGTGGTCCCGCACGAGTACCACGACTTTCTAATCGGTAGCTCTCAGGCAAGCGCGGCGCTGATCGGGTTGCTCTTTGTGGCCGTCTCCCTTGCTCCGGACCGCGTGTTCGGCGCGGAGGCGTCGGCTCGCCACCGGGCGCAGGCCTTGAGCGCCTTTACGGCGCTCGCGAACGCGTTTTTTACCTCCATGGCCGGTCTGATTCCCGACGTGAACATGGGCGCCGTCGCCATCGTTGCCGCCGCCGTTTCTCTCGTCCAGACGGCCTCGCTCCTGTTTCTCTGGCCTCGATGGAGGGAACAGGCGCGGCTGGGCCGGGCCGTCTTCCTGCTGCTCGTGAGCGCGGGCGTATACGCGGCAGAGCTTTACGCCGGGGTCAAGTATCTGGGAAAGGTGACCGACGAGGGGCCCATCCCCGTCTTGTTCATGTGCGTGCTGGTCATGTTCTTTGTGGGCCTGTCGCGCGCTTGGGAGCTGATGGGGGCCGCGGATAACGCGGGGCTCATCATGCAGATTCGCCGCCGCCTGGCACCTGACCGTGACCGCATGGAGCGGACCGAGGGACAGGGAACGTGAGTGGAGAACGCGGGACTCGTCGCCGGCACAGTTGGGACAGAACGCCTGATATCGTGACTCGCATGACAACACGGCGAAGCGGAATGGCTCAGCAGCGAGCGGCGAGAGACACCATTTGTCGAGAGCCTCCATGATTGAGACCGACGATCTAGCCTCCTCAGCAAATCGTCCTTCCATCACCCCTGCTATCTCGACAAGCGGACTTTCCAAGCGCTTTGGGAATCGCTCGGCGGTCAGGGACCTCACCATCGAAGTGCCGTCGGGGCGGGTCGTGGGATTCGTCGGTCCCAACGGGTCGGGAAAGACGACGACCATTCGGATGATGCTGGGGCTGATCCGTCCATCCTCGGGGACCGCTCGGGTGCTGGGAGAGTCAATCGCGGACCCCCCTCGATATCTGAGCCGCGTGGGTGCCCTCATCGAGACGCCCGCCTTCTACCCCACACTCTCCGGCGTGGGGAATCTCCGAGTGCTGGCCACGCTGGGCGGCATTGGCTACGGGCAAATCTCGCATCTCCTCGACGTCGTCGGTCTTTCGGGCCGTGAGCGCGACATGGTGGGCAGCTATTCGTTGGGGATGAAGCAGCGCCTGGGCGTTGCCGTGGCCCTGCTTCCGGATCCGGAGCTCCTCATCCTGGACGAGCCGGCCAACGGGCTCGATCCGGAAGGCATCATCGAGATGCGGGAGCTGCTGCGTCGTCTGCGTGACGAGGGGAAGACGCTCTTCGTCAGCAGTCATCTGCTTGGCGAGCTGGAGCAGGTGGCCGACTGGCTGGTGATGATCAAGAGTGGCGAGGCCCTCTATGCCGGTCCCACCAGTGAGCTGCGCTCACATGAGACCAGCGGCTTCGTTCTCGGAGCCGCCGTTGAGCAGCTCCCCGCCCTGGAGTCCCTCATGGAGGGTATGGGCTTCGAATGCCGTGTCGAGGGCGACTCGGTCCGGGTTACGGCACCGCCCGAAGCCGCAGCTCTCATCAACGAACAGTCCATGCGGGGGGGGATCACGCTGACGGAGATCCGTCCTATCCGCCCAACCTTGGAGCAAACGTTTCTTGACATGATTTCCGGAGATGGCGATGCTTGAGGCGTTCCGGAGCGAATGGATCAAGAACCGGCGGCGCTCCATGCTGATCGGGGCCGGTCTGATGCCGCTACTGACCATCATCTTCGTGCCGCTCGGCATCAGACGCGCACTGAGTGGTGGTGGCGGCGGCCGGTTCGCCGGACCGGGAGACCTGACGAAGCTGGTTCTGGAAGGGGACAAGGGTCTCACCACTCTTCTCAGCCGCGGCGGGACGCTGTCGGCGGTCATTGCGCTGGCCATCGTAGCGTCGTCGATGGCGGTCGAGTACCCTCACGGAACGCTGCGGAACCTGCTCGTCCGTCAGCCGCGCCGCATTCAGCTGCTGTCGGGCAAGTTCCTCAGTCTTCTGACGTTCGTGTTTATCGCCGGCACACTATCGCTGGGGCTCGGGGTGCTCACGGCCTTACTGGTGGCGCCTGGACAGGGCGTCGACACGGCCGCGTGGACCAGCTCTACGGGAGTCTCGAACCTCGTGACTCTGTATTGGGAGCTGCTCGTCACGATCCTCGGGTACTCGGTTCTGGGCTACTTCAGCGCTGTACTCTTCCGGTCTCCCGCCGCGGCCGTTGCGGTGCCGCTGGTATACATCATCATTCTCGAGAACCTAATCGGTGCCGTCTGGACCGATGCGCCGAACTGGCTGTACGGCAAACTGCTGGGCGGGGTCATCAACGGTGAGTCGGTGCTACGGAGTGACACTGCAGTCGCCGGCTTGAGCCGAGGGCTGACGCTCAGCATCATCTACATGGCCGGCATGGGCATGGTGAGCGCGCTCATCTTCCGCTTCCGCGACGTCACCTCGTAGGCGCGTCAGGTCGCTGGCCCGCCCTCTCTCATTCGTTCGATACCGTCGAGTATCAGGTCGAGGCCGAAGGCGAACTCCTCGTTGCCCGTCGGGGCATTGGAGGCCAGGTGCTGCCGTCCGTGTTCGACGGTGTAGGGAAACTCCTCGTCGGAAATCTGCCGGAACAGCATCGGGATGGCCTTTCGGATCTCGGCAGCGTGACGGGAAATGCTAACCTGCCAGAGCGTGAAGCCCATGATGTGGCTCTCAATGGCGTGATAGGCGTGATGGGTCAGCTCGGGGGAGAAGCCTGCGCTCCGAAGCGTGCGCAGGAGACCTTCCATGTAGGTGAGTCGTGCCCTCCGGATCCGGGACGGCCCAGTCGACAACATCAGTGCGCACGCCCAGCGATGCCGGATCATCGCATCGTGAGCGGAGATGGCGAACCGGCGAACGTCACTTTTCCACTCGCCGTTCCCGTCCGGTACTTCGATCTCGGCATCAACCAGGTCGAGCAGGCCATAGATCAGGTCTTCTTTGTTGGCGACATGACGGTAGAGAGACATGGCCTCGACGCCGAGAGCGTGACCGAGCTTGCGCATGCTGACTGACTCGATACCCCCGGCGTCGGCCAGCTCCATGGCGGCTTCGAGGACGCGCTCCCGACTGAGCGGACGTCGACGTCCGGCCTCGGGGCTGGAGCCAACCGGCCTCGCAGTCATACCGGGAACCGTTGGATGCGATTCGGTCTCAACGGTGCAATGTCGTTCTGCCCGGCCGTGGCAACTGGTTCTTTCTCACGCTTCGGTCCACGAGTGCCTCAGCTCGTGGTGATGACGATCTTGGCCTTCGCATGCCCGGTCGCCAGGTAGCGGAAGGCCTCGGCCGTTTGATCGAGTGGAAACGTGCGGTCGATGCAGGGCATCAGCTTTCCTTCGTCGACGAGCTTGGCCAGGGTTGCGAGGTCCTCCGGGTTGAACTGAGCGATGAAGAAGGCGATCCGTCCCTTGATGAACCGTCGGACCATCATGGACCATCCGATCTTACTGAGCGCGCGAAGCATGTTCTTGCCATGCCCGTCCTGATGTCCTCCTCCGGCGAGCACGAGCGTGCCGTTGGGCGTCAGCACCCGCCGAAGATCTCGAAGGGAGCGGTTCCCGACCACGTCAAACACCAGGTCGTATCGCTCCCCACTTTGTGCGAAGTCCTCTCGGGTGTAGTCGAATACCCGATCGGCGCCGAGAGAGCGCACCAGTTCGCCATTTCCGGGGCCGCACACGGCGGTCACCTCACCGCCGAGCGCCTTGGCGATCTGAACCGCGAAGGTGCCGACACCCCCGGCAGCGCCGTTGATGAGAACCCGACTGCCGGGCTGGAGCCGGCCCTTGTCGCGCAGCCCTTGGAGCGCCGTCAGGCCGGCGATGGGTATGGCCGCCGCCTGTTCGAACGTGAGCCGAGCGGGTTTGCGGGCCAGTACCTTGGCGGACGCGAAGCCGGCCAGGGAGCCGCGCGCTCCTCCGAACACCTCGTCTCCGACGCGGAAGCCGGATGCCGCGCTGCCGACCCGGACGACGACCCCTGCGACGTCCGATCCCGGGGCGGGGTTGGACGGTTTCTTGAAGCCGCTGAGGGCTCGCGTCACCAGAGATCCACCCAACATATGGAGGTCAGCGGGATTGATCGATGCGGCGCGCACTTCCACCAGAAATCGATCCGGTTCCAGATCCGGAAGCGCAACGTCGACCGGCTTCCAGGCAGCGCTCCCATATCCCTCGAAGGGCATGGCGCGCATGGTGGCCGGCAGCTCCTGGGCGGTGCGATCGTCGTTCCTGGTCGCCGGCTCTGTCGAGGGGATGTTCATCACTGTGTCTCCTTGCTTATAATTCCAGGCAGTGCTTACAAAGTAAGCATACATCGTAAGCTGGACTCTTTGTGGCCGCTGCGTGCGACTGTGATGAGGATCACATCGACCGGCTCAGGACATGAGGCCGTGAGAGGCTACCCGAGCCGCGAAGTCCTGCGCACTGATGCCTTGGCAGGGTTAGGAAGTGTTGGAATCGGGAATTGACCTGGGAGACGTGTGAATCCCTTCGCGCAAGAGCTCAGTAAGGTCGCCCAGGGCCACGAAACCGACGTTCCAGATAGGGGACAAAGTGCCCGGCATAACGCTCCTGCAGGTCAGGCCGCTTCCAATCCCATCCGGTAACCACACCTCGGCAGGCTGCGGAGCCGCACACGCATTGCATGGTCCATGCGGCGTCGTCGCTCAGAAGCCCGTAGTCAATTGTCAGCTCCTCGCCGGGGCCGATCGTGCGTCTCGCAGAGATGGAGGTAGCGTCCGCCATCCAGAGGTTCGAGTCACAGGAATGATTCCCGCGAACCACAGGGTCGTCGAGCGCAAACAGGATGATCTCGTCCTCGGAAATCGCGGCGCAGTCATAGCGAGCCAGCCTTTTCAGCCCCTCAAGTCGACTCTTGGGAACGATCTCACCGCCCCAGCGAATCAGCAGCTCTCCCTTCGCGACCGCCGCCGTAGCACGGAGGCCAAGTCCATGAATGTCCGACGGAGCGACGGCGATTCGCCCATCCATCCACGACCTTCGCCGGACAGTCGCATTACCGAGCAGCCATGTCCGGGTGGCACCGTGACGTTACTCTGAGGGACATGTCTTGAGCCGGCACGCGTCCCCTCGGCTCACCGCTCGCGCTTGAGCTTGCGCCAACCTCCCGCACGGTTGTTGGCGATGATCTGTCTGAACATGGTCGAGAGTGCGCGTGCGTTGATGGTGCCGTCCTGGCGAACGGCAACCGTGCGCGCCGTCTGGTTGCCGTGGCCGCCCGTAATGATTCCTTCCGGGTCCGGGACGATGGCGCCGTCGTAGAGGAAGATGTTCACGTGGTCCTTCGCAGCCACCAGAGCGCAGATGTTCCCCTGAAGCACAAAGTACGGATACCTGCTCCGCTTGATCGTCTCCGTTACCTCGGGATCGGCACCGTGGACGAGATCACGCACCCCGTAACAGATCGTTTGCTGCCAATCCGGCAGGGTCTCGATGTAGGCATCGACGAGCGGGTCTCGTTCGTAGGTCACATTGTGTCCGACATCTGATCGGCCTCATTCTGCTGGGCTGCCTGGGCCTTCCGTCCGGGTACAAAGTTCATGTCCGTCCGCCTACCGCGGAAGTGAACTGTGTCGCCGACGGTGACGATGGTTTCTTGGAACGGAATCCAGCTCTCGCCCATGATCCGCGTGCGGCCACTTGTATCCGGCCTGATCCAGATCGGTGAGCCTGCCGGCCTCAGGCCCGCGAGCGGCTTGATCATGCTTCGTTCGCCGGTATTCTGATCGATCGCGGTCACCTCGCATCGATCGCATGGCTTGGCCTGGCAGACCTTCACGCCGTTGACGACGACTTGCGTGTAGTCGTGGATGGCCCACAAGGGAAGCCCGTCCAGGAGAAGCTGATAACGGAACCTGTTGGGATCCGGAGCGGTACCGCTCGCAGCGAAGGCCGCCTCGGCATCACCCAGCATCACCGCGTGGACCGGGTAGCCGTCCTGGGCGCGTAGCGGGTTATTGTTCTCCATGAAGTACGTCGCCGTCATCCGGTTCCATGGTCCGGCCGTTCGGACCACACTGACCGCCCGGCCCAGATGCTCGGTCAGCCAGCGAGACAGTACCGGGACTTCCAACGCCTGTCCCCGGTACTTGAAAAGCCGTACGGGAATCGCCCTGGCCGGATCATCCTTGTCCGGTCCAGGATCCAAGACCTCATCCTTGCCCTCGAACGTGAAGCTCAGACCAGCGTCCCCCAGGGAGGGACGTATCAGAGCCAGCTTGGGAGATCCCGGAAAGTGCAGGCCCAAGGAAGGAACCAGCCGCGTCCGCTGCGTGATAAAGGAGTGATCACCGTCGGGATTGGGACGCGCATCGACGACAAACAGGGAGTGATCCAACACCCGCCCGTCCATGCTTTCCAGCCCCGAGCGCGTCATACGCGCTCGGCTCAGCTTGACCGCGCCTCCTCCCTTGATCGGTTGAATCTGGATGTCGACGATTCGCGCCTGAGGCATTCCGTATTCTAGGCAAGAGCACACCCGTTCCGAAGCAGGCGCCAAGCCATTACCGCCGACAGCACAGAGCAAAAGATGCGGCCTGCCCCTCCGGAGATCAGGACCACGTGTGGAGACCAACTCGGGACCGAGGCCGTGCCGAGCTGTGGAGCTTGAACGAAGGATGCGTCTTCGAGCCCCAATGACGACGTACGCCGGCGCGCTCGTGGGCCTGTCTCTGGGAGCCGCTCTCACCGCCCACGCCTTGTCGTGGAAGGCTCGGACGCACCTCAGCCCTCCCCGGCTGCACGTCCAGGGGCACCTGCTCGTGAATCGCGCCGGTCGGCCGGTGTTGCTCCATGGTGTCAACCGGTCGGGTACGGAGTACGCCTGCATTCAGAACACCGGCATCTTCGATGGTCCCAGCAATGCGGCGTCCGTTGGCGCGATGGCGGCGTGGCATGTCAATGCCGTGCGCCTGCCCCTCAATGAGGACTGCTGGCTCAACGTGAATACGAGAGGGATTGATCGCCGCTATGTCGGGGCACGGTATCGACGGGCAATCGTGCGCTATGTCAGACTCCTCAATCGCTATGGCATGGATGTTCTGGTGAATCTGCACTGGAGCGGCCCCGGCAAGCTGAGGGCCCTGGGCCAGCAGCCCATGGCCGATGCTGACCACACTCCGGCATTCTGGCGCAGCGTCGCCGCCACGTTCCGGAAGAACCCCTTCGTGCTGTTCGACCTCTACAACGAGCCCTATCCCGACGCCGATCGGGACACAGCCCGCGCCTGGTATTGCTGGCTCCATGGAGGGCAGGGACATGAGGCCGGGAGTAAACGGGTATGTCCGGGGGTTACCTATTACAATGCCGCCGGGCGCGATACGCGGCGGACCTATCGGGCAGTGGGCATGCAATCGCTGATCAACGTCGTGCGGAGAGCAGGAGCGCGTCAGGTCCTCGTGGCGGACGGCGTGTCATATGCCGACTCGCTTTCGGGCTGGCTGACCCACCGGCTGCACGATCCGCTCCATAATCTCGCCGCCGGCTGGCACCCCTACAACTTCAACATCTGTGGCGATTCGGTCCACTGTTGGAAGCGTCACGTCGCCCCGGTTACCCATCGGGTGCCGCTGATAGCAGGCGAGCTTGGCGAGGACGACTGCAGCGGTCGGTACATCAACCGCGTCATGTCCTGGCTCGATCGGCATCAGGCGAGCTACCTCGCCTGGACCTGGGACACCTGGTATGGCGATCGCTGCCGCCCGAACCTGGGGCCGGACGGTGACATCAGTGTGATCTCCAGCTACAGCGGGAAACCATATCCCGGCATGGGCGTGGCCTACAAGCGGCACCTGGCCTGCCTGGCCCGCCGTACCGCGACCTGCTGATCGGTGGACGGAGGCGCCCAGCCCTGGGCTCCGCAAGGGGTTTAGGCTCAGCCGACGCTCTTCTGAAGCTCCCACGCGGCCTCGATCGCGTCTTCGATAGCTCCTCGGACCCCGTCCGTGAGATCGGCAATGACCATCATGTGCTTCCGGTACCGCTTCGGCACGCTGAAGGTTTGGGGAAATTGCCAGAGGATCGCATCACGGTATTCGAAGTCGGCTCGAATCACAATGTGTCTCTCGTCCAAGGCCCGGACCACCAGCCTGCCCTGGTATCGCCACTCGGGAAGCCCTCTCGGTTCGGTGGTGCGAACGCCAGGGAGCGTCGAGGCGAACCTGGCAACGTCTTCGATATCTACGGCAGGACTCCGGGTCGAAACGTAGGTTTGCTCCTTATAGCTGATGCATGTTGACCTCCTGCGGCATCTGTGATTGAATGAACATATGACCGACCAGTCAGTCAGTTCTAGTCCGGCTGTGGACTCAGCCGGCGTGCGAAAGGCGCGTATCCGAGAGGAACGACGTCAGGCGATTCTGGATGCCGCCATTCCCTTGTTTGCCGCCAATGGCTTCTCGGATACCGGAATCTCGGAGATTGCACAGGCCGCCGGTATGAGCCATGGCACCGTCTTTCTCTACTTCCGAAACAAAGAGGCGCTCTTTTTCTCGGCCGTCGTCGAGCCGCTCCGGGATATGGAGCGAGCGTTCAGCTTCGAGGAGACCGAGGGAAGACCGCTGCAGCGGCTCCAGCAAGTGATCGCTAACCATGTCAGATTCGTGGCCCATCACCGCGACTATCTGCGCCTCGTGCAGTACGTCCTTGGCCACTATGAACGTTTTCAGGATTCGGCCACGGAAGTCTTGGCGCAAACGGAGCGGTACGGCGAATCGCTGGTGGCGCTGATTCGGGATGGCCAGCGGGCGGGACAACTGGTCCCCGGTGATGCCCACGCCACAGCGCTCGCCTATCTTGGCTACATCAATGGTATCGGCTTGGTGGTGGATGTGCGTGGGAACCAAGAGTCTCCAATCTGGGACGCCATGGCCGGCCTTGGCCTCCGCCTCTTCGGTCCGACGAACATGAGCGACGGGACGAAATGACCATCATCGAGAACCCTGCACAGTCGGGTCAGACGGATGCAGAAATGGCAACCGGAGCTGCTGCCTTGGAAGTCCCCACGGTTGGGGTACTCCAGGTGCTCTTCGGAAACCGCTGGGCACTCCTGCTCGACTTCGTGCTTCCCGTTGTCGGTTACCAGGTGCTGGCCAGTCGCGGGGCCTCTCCAACCATGGCCCTGAGCCTCACGACTGTCTTTCCCATCGCTGGCATCCTCGGCAGCTGGTTCCGTGAGCGGAGGCCGGATATTCTGGGCATCATCAGTCTGCTGTTCATCGTGGCAGGGCTGGCAGCGACCATGGTCACGGGGGATCCCCGCCTCACCCTCATGAAGGGGTCCATCATCACTGGTGCATTCGGATTGGCGTTTCTTGCATCGCTGTTACTGCCGCGACCGTTGGCCTTTTACCTGGGACGGCGGATGATGACCGGAGGGAAGCCGGACCTCATGTCGCGCTGGGATGCGCTTTGGGAGTATCCACGATTCCGGTACGGAAATCGCGTCGTCTCCATGGTGTGGGGTTTCGGGCTGATCGTCGAAGCGCTCCTCCGGGTCGTCCTCGCCCTGAGCCTTACCACCTCGACATTCGTCTGGCTGTGGTCGGTACTGAGCTACGGGATCTACGCGTCGCTGCTCGTCTGGACGGTCTGCTATGCCCGTCGCTGATCTGACCGTGAACCGACAACCGAACGATGCCGGCCATGATAAGGGGATGCCTTCGCTTCAGCACCACGCGGCGCGGTTCGAGTGATGGGACGGTGAAACCCCGCATCCACGTCATCACCCTGGCGGTCCATGATCTCGAGCGTTCTCTCCGCTTCTATCGCGACGGGCTCGGTCTGGCGTCGGGCCGGATCATCGGCACGGAGTTTCACGAAACGGAAACTACACCAGCTGGTGCCATCGCATTGTTCGAGCTTGACCGCGGACTGTTTCTCTGTCTCTACCCCTGCTCGGATCTTGCCAAGGACGCCGGGATACCCATTCAGGGTGCGGTGTCGGGGCAGTTCAGCCTGGGGCACGCGGTCAAGTCTCGGGAGGAAGTGGATGCGGTGCTGGCCGGGGCCGTGGCCGCCGGGGCCACGCTGACCGACGAGCCGCACGACCGTCCGTGGGGAATCTACAGTGGTTACTTCAAAGACCCGGACGGTCACCTTTGGGAGGTCATCTGGAACCCGGCCCTCGAAGACGTGTGAGGGATCTGAGTGACCGGTTCACGAACCCTCATTTCGATGGTGGTCTCCACACACATGGGGGTGCTGAACGAGTTCCATCAGCGGGCGGGGCCCGCTCGTCCCCTGTGGTCTGAACCCACTTCGCTGCGTGGGGAAGCCCATTTGAGAGTCAGCCACTCAAACAGAGAGGGAGGATGCCGATGAAGGTAACACGACAAACGAAACCCACCGGCACCGGCCCGAAGGAATGGTTCACCGGCTCGGTGTACATCGATCCCATCGCCGAACCCACCGATGGTCACGGCCTCAGCGCGAGCAGCGTTCACTTCACGCCGGGCGCTCGGACCGCCTGGCACACCCATCCCAAGGGCCAGACGATATTCGTGGTCGAGGGCGTGGGCCTCGCCCAGCGTCGAGGCGGCTCCATCGAAGTGATCCGTCCCGGTGACCGCGTCTTTTTCGAACCAGGCGAAGAGCACTGGCACGGCGCCGCGCCCGATCGCTTCATGGTCCACATCGCCATGCTCGAGGTTGACGAGCAGGGCAACGCGGCGAGCTGGCTCGAACACGTCGACGAGCAGGAGTACGCCAGGGCGGCCCTGGAACGCTAGTCGCACAGACCCGACCCTGCGGCTTGGCAGCCGGCCGTGGGGCCTTGTGCAGAGCTGTCACCGCCGCAAGGATAGGCGGGTAGATGGCGCCGAAGAGCCTAACGCTACTCGCCTTCGCCATCCATTGGGCTATGTCCGACGAGGCGCCGACCCGCAACTCTGAGTGGAGGGGAGCAGCCCTCCGGACACCGGTTGAGGCGGACGAGCTGAAGCGCTTTGGGGTGCTGCAGGGCGCGATGCATCTTCCCGCATCGCTACCAAATCCAGGCACATCACGGAGATCCCTGACGAACGCAGAAGCCCTGCCGGCCGGCGCCACACCTAAAAGCGTTGCGACATCCGCGCCGCGTCCGCGACTTCTGGCAACTCCCCGCACCACCCGGTACAGCCGCGATTCGGTTCTGGCTCCCCTGGTCGTCGTGGCCGTCGCTTCCATCTGGGCAGTTCTCCAAAGGTTCGACGCTCACTACATCTCCTTCTCGGATGGCGTCTACACCTATATCGCCGCAGCGGTGGCCCGATCAGGGCCTGCGATTCTCTACCACCGGGTGGTTCTGTCGCAGCCGCCCGGAGTCGTGCTCTTCGGCGCAATGATCTGGAGACTCTCCCCGGCCGTCTCGTCGATCCGGTTGGCCCTGGCGGCGCTGCTCGTCACTACGGGCCTGTTGACGTACGCGCTCGCGCGAGTGCTCGGCCTGGGACGGCCGGCCGCTGTGGTGGCGGCAGCGGTGGCCGTCACGGCGCCGCTTCGGGCGCAATACGGCGGACTCGACGGCGAGGCCTTTCTGTCGCCTCTGGCGCTGGCGCTGACCATCCTCACCTCGCGTTCTCGCACGGGAGTGGCAGGCCTGCTCGTCGGGCTGGGGTTCCTGTTCAAGCTGACCTGGGCCCCATTCGCGTTGGCGGGGCTGGTTGCCATCGGGGCCGAGGCCGGTCCTCGCGCCGCGCTTCGCTCCGCCGGCCTGGCGTTCCTGAGCGCGTCGACGCTGGTTTCGATCGGCATCCTGGCATTCGGCTGGCACACGGGAGACATGCTGAAACAGGCGGTTCTGGGTGAATCCGGCAGCGGGCTGCAGTTGGCGCTCCTGCCCGGTATCCTGATCATCGTGGTTCTGAGCTGGTGGTCGCTGGGCATTCCCGCCATGGCCGGACGCTTCGCGCTTGACCGATCATCTCGCCTCATGGCGGTTGCCGGCTTGTTCTCGGGACTGCTCATGCTCAAGCAGGGCACCTTTCTCAACGTGCTCATCCCGCTCGAGCCGTTTGTGGCGATCGCCGCAGTCGCGGGCACTCTGCAGCTGTGGGGACGTGCCACTGCGCGAAGCCGGGCTCTCGCCGGCATCTGCATGGTGTTCGTCGTGCTGCACACCGTCAGCCTTGCCTCAGGTGCGGGACGGTCCGCCCTCCCCGTCCCCATCGGCGCCGCCATCCTCAACACGCATGACGGCGCTCAGATCGCGCGAGCCGCCGCAGCGGTCGATGCCGGCACCAAGCCAGGTCAACGAGTGTTCGTCAACCCGCTGATCGCCGTGGCCGCGCACAGACGGGAACTGGACGATCAAGCCGATTGGTTCATCCTTCACGCAATGTCGCGATCCTGCCAAGGCCGTGGCGCACAGTGCACTGAGTGGAGACGGCTGGGCCGGGCGATTGCCGATGCAGAGCCCGCAGCCGTCGGCATCGACGCGAACGTCCGCAGCTTCGACCCCACCTTCGCCTCCGGCCTTCCTCGACGGCGCTATCGTGCGGCATTTCGGGTGGATGCTCCTCCGCTGCATACCGTGATCTACGTGGCTCGATGACTGCCATGCCCCTTCGCGATGATCGTCTCTCGCATCAGCTCGGCGTGTGAAGTGACCGGGTCTGTCGCATCGAGCACCGGTTTCGGCTAGAGTAGGACGCCGAGGCTGCCCGCCGGTATCGCCGGACGGTCCACTTCAATCGCTCGAAAGGAAGCTGGTAGCAGGTCGCCTTCGGATGGGTCGGTCAATGGATTGGATGGGTAGCTCAGAAGACGCCCCCCGGGAGCGGCCGAAGGCGACGGCTGATACGACGACATCCCGGAGGGATCCGGAGGCGGCCCGACTACGCCTGGCCGACATTCTGGCCGCCCTGTCAATTTCCACGGATCTGGGGCATGGTCAAGCTCCTGAGACTGCGATGCGTGTCTGTGTTGTGGCCATGCGCCTGGCGGACCTCCTCGGTTTGAGTGCGGGCGACCGGGCTTGCATCTACTTCGCCGCCCTGCTGCGTCACATCGGCTGCACCGCCTACGCCCACGAAGAAGCGGAGCTGTTCGCTGGTGATGAGATCTCGATACGCGGCGGCGTGGCGCCTCTCGACACCGCCAATCCACGGGAGATCGTCGGCTTTACGATTTCGAACGTCGGGTCTCACCTCGCGCCGTTGCCACGTGCTGTGGCGGTAGCGAAGGCGTTGACCCGCACGCCTCGAACCATGAGTGACCTCGCCGCGTCGAACTGCGAGGTGGGGTCGATGATGGCGCGCCGCCTCGATCTTCCGGACTCCGTACAGACCGCGCTGAATCAGGTCTATGAGCGTTGGGACGGCAAGGGCTGGCCCCGGCGCCTCTCAGGCGAGGGTCTGTGCCTCGCTGTGCGCGTCGTTACGGTTGCGGACGCCGGCATTGCCCTGGTTGATGCTGCGGGCGTAGAGCCTGCTCGAGACGCGGTGGGCAGGCGTGCCGGAGGGATGCTCGACCCGGAGATCGCGGCCACCTTCTCGCATCATTGCTCGAGCATTCTGGAGCAGCCTCATGAGGAGGACACCTGGGAAACCGTACTGGCTTCTGAACCGGAGCCGTATCGCACTGCGGGTGAGACGCGGCTGGACGGCATCTGCCGCGCGTTCGCCGACATGGCCGACCTGAAGCTAACGTTCACGCGTGGCCACTCATCCGAGGTAGCACGCCTGTCGGCCGGCGCGGCCTCGCATCTTGGGCTGGATCCGACCGAGGCGGCGAACGTAACGCGCGCGGCCTTCCTCCACGACCTGGGCCGTGTCGCCATTCCGAACGGTGTGTGGGAAAAGGCCGGCCGGCTTTCAGCCTCCGATTGGGAACGAGTGCGCCTCCATCCCTACTACTCCGAGCGAATCCTGTGTCGCTCGGGCGCGCTGGCCCACCTGGGTCCCATTGCCGGCATGCACCATGAGCGGCAGGACGGCAGCGGATACCACCGCCAGCTCTCCAAAGCGGCGATACCACTGCCCGCGCGGGTCCTTGCGGCCGCGGATACATACCAGGCGCTGACGAGCGACCGGCCCTACCGCGTTGCGTGTGATGCGAGCGAGGCTGCTTTGATGATGGAAACGGAGGTGGCAGAAGGAAGGCTGGACGCGCAAGCGGTTGCCGCCGTGTTGACAGCCGCGGGCCATTCGAAGAAGACGCGATCGGCCTGGCCGGATGGTCTGACCGATAGGGAGGTGGAAGTCCTAAGGCTCATTGCCCGAGGCGCCTCGCAGAAGGAGGTTGGCCGTCAGCTGGTGATTTCACACCGTACGGCCGCCCACCACATCCAGCACATTTACGACAAGGTGGGCGTCGCCACGCGGGCGGCGGCAGCCATGTATGCCATGGAGCATGATTTGCTGGCGGAAGCTCGCTGGCGACCCTGAGCGCGCGGCTCCATCGGGACTACCGAATGCCCTCGAGCGGCGCCGGCCGGTTGACACGGCTCATCCGGGAAATGGGCCAAATGACCGATGAATCGAGGACTCATTTCCGCCTACGCTGGTCCTATGCGCATCGAGACGATGTGGCAAATTCACGATGAGATAGGAGCAGAACAATGTCGGAAGAGCAGAACGAGAAGGTCGTCAGGACGTGGCTGGAAGAGGCATGGAACAAGGGAAACATCGACGGGCAGGCTCGAATTCTTTCACCCTCTTACTCGTGGGACGGTCTGCCGCCGCCCTTCGGGACCGGTCCCCAGGGTTTGCTGAACTTCGTTCACGGCTTCCGGAGCGCCTTCCCTGATCTCCAATTCACCATGCAGGATCTGATCGCCAAGGGCGACAAGGTCGTCTGGCGGATCGAGGGGGGCGGAACGCAGCGGGGTGAGTTCTTGGGTATCCCGGCGACCGGCCGGTCGTTCAAGGTCTCCGCGATCATCATTAGCCGCTTCGAGTACGGTCTGTGGCGCGAGGATCACGTCTGTTGGGACCGACTGGGCATGCTGGAGCAGCTGGGTGTGATTCCGACGGCCGAGGGCACGGCAGCGTAACTGACGCGAGCTGGGTGAGCGGCCGTCCCGGTCTGCAGGACCCCGAAGCATGTCAGGGTGGTGAGATTCCATCGGGTCAGCAGCGGGTCGTCCTTGATCGCTCGCGATGGCTCAGGTTTCGCGGGCACCGGTGTCCGCGAGCCTGAGCCATTACTGCATCTACCCGGGCTTGCGGCCAATCAATGCCACATATGCGTCGTCAGGCATCGGAGGTCGGTCCGTATTCCCCTTAACGATCTCGATGTCTGTAAATCTGGCCAGCTCCAGCAGGAGGGCCAGCTCGTTCTTGAAGTACTCGTTCTCGGTGAGGTGGTGGTGTTCTTCCTGGACGACCGCTCCATCCCGATACAGACGTGCTTCTATTTCGAGGGTGATGCGCTGGTCCAGCGGATCTATGGCGGCGAGCCGCGCCCGCAGGTTCAGCTGTTCACCGTTCGCGGCCGTCTTTGGCTCTCCCCAGTCGGGATAGGGTCGAGGAAGCTGCTCTCGCTGCTGGGCCGGGTAGGCGTTCCACCAGCCAATGTTCATGTACGGCAGACACAGGTCGATGACGAGGGCTCCGCCGGGCTTGAGGTGACGGTACGCACGTCGAAGGGACTCCCGATCCTGCTCTCGGGTTGAGCCCAATCCAAACGCTCCGCATATAAGGATGGTGCGGTAGCGACGCGGCGTGTTCAGCTCGTGCATTGGTTGGACGTGCAGTCTACCGGTGGGAAGATGCCGGTTCAGAAGCTCGCGCCGGGAGAACTCGATCATGTCCGGCGAGACGTCGCAGCCGTCGACATCCAGCCCTTCGCCGCGGAGCGGGATGAGAAGCCTTCCCGACCCACATCCGAGGTCAAGAGCCGGCTCACCGAACCTCCGGACGGCCGAGCGCCAGAACCCGAGCTCCTCCGGTTCGGCACGGTTGAATTCGGCCCACCATCTCGCAATGAGTCCGTAATGCCAAGTGGCAGGCTGCAGCGGGAGGGCCACTGCTCTCCTTCCCAACTGCTGGGGATTGGTCCGAGTTCTGGTCGTCAAGATAGTCCCCCCTGAATCCTCCGGCGCACTCGCGCCCCTCAGACGCCCTAGGGGCTCTATCCCGGGATAATCCGGCAGCCGGCCGAATGTATCCGGCAACTCGACCGCCCGCAGTGTCTAGGCAGCTTCCAAAGCCGCGATGTCGAGTTTCACCATGCCCATCATGGCTTTCATGCGGCGTTCGGCCCGGGCCGGGTCGGGAGGGCTCAGCAGCTCTCCAATGTTCTCGGGAACGATCTGCCACGAAAGGCCGAATCGATCCGTCAGCCAACCGCAGGCCACTTCGGTTCCCCCTTCCGCGGTCAGCTTGTCCCAGTAGTAGTCGATCTCCGCCTGGTCCTTACAGGCGACAGTGAAGGAAAAGGCGGGGGTCAGCTTCTGCTCGGGACCTCCATTGAAGAGCTGAATTTTCTGTCCTTCGATCTCCACTCGGGCCATCAGGACGCTCCCCTCCGGAAATGGCGCGCCGGGCCCCCAACGATCGACGCCGAGCGACCGTGCATTCTTGAAGACCGAGAGGTAGAGATTCATCGCCTCCTCGGCCTGGTTCTCAAACCACAGAAACGGCGTGACGGTAGGCATGACAGGCTCCTTCAGATTGATTCCCAGATTGTAGTCCTCAGGGCAGGCCCGACCTCGGCGACCTCATGCTCTCGTCTCTGTTCGGACAGTGTCCGCCTCGGCCGTATTCGCGGCATTTCCGCGGGCGTGTTTCGGCTGATTCGAGGGCCAGACTCCGGATGGGACAGGGGAAGGGATAGAGCCAAACGGTGGCGGCACAAGGTGTCATCCAGCGGTCGCAACATCGGCAGTCTACAATCCACTAATCCGCAGCCATGCTCGAGGTTCCCCCATGCCGGATCCATCGGTCACTCATGTCACCTTTACGTTCGACCGGCTCTGCCAGGCTCGGGTGGAGCGGGTCTTTCAAGCCTTTGCCGACCCGCGACAGAAGACCCGCTGGCAGGACTCGCCGGAGGTTGAGCCGGCCGAGCCCGACGCCGGAGACGACTACCTGGAGTTCGACTTCCGGGTCGGGGGCCACGAGCGCTTCGCCTTCAAGGTCGACGATGTGACCTACGAATATGACGCACAGTACTTCGACATTGTTCCCGACCGGAGGCTCGTGTACCGCTACGCGATGGCGGCCAACGGGCGGCCCGACTCGATGTCAATCGTCACGGTGGTCCTAACGCCGCAAGGGGAAAGGACGGCACTGAGCTACACCGAGCAGGGTACGTTCCTGGATGGGATCGACGACCCAGCCATCCGCGAGGCCGGGATCTCGGAGCTCCTCGACAATCTGGTCACGTTTGTCTCGCTGCCGGTTCGCTAGCTCCGAGCATGCCCTCCAGCGCAGAAGCGTGCCGAGGGCCATGGCAGGTGCTCGCACCGCAACTTTCACCGAAAGTTCAACAGGAAATCAGACTTTCGCAACCTTTGATTCTTATGACTGAAGATATGGCCTGGGTAGTGCCCAGACGACCCCAGGCAACAGAACCCTGATTCGCGGGTGCGGCGGAGCCCAGTAGAGGCTCGCCGCGAGAAGCTCGGCGGACGGAGGAGCACCGAGCATGCCCCTACTCCAGCGGACGGTCATCGAAGCGGCCCCCACGGAGACAGAGGCGCCCTCGCGGCCGGAAGGCCGCGGCAAGTTCCTGTTCCAGGGGGCCGAGAAGCTCTACGTGCGCGGGGTAACGTACGGGACCTTTGCGCCGGGTCCGGACGGCTGCGATTATCCCGAACCCGCGACCGTTAAGAGCGACTTCCAAACCATGGCCGCCCGGGGCATCAATGCGGTGCGCACCTACACGGTCCCGCCTCGGTGGCTGCTCGACCTTGCGGAGCAGCAGGGGCTGCTCGTCATGGTCGGCATTCCCTGGGAACAACACGTCGCGTTTCTCGACGACCCGGCCATGGTGCGCCGAATCAGGGATCGGGTCCGCAGCGGTGTGGCGGCATGCGCAGGCCATCCAGCCGTACTTTGCTATGCCATCGGGAACGAGATCCCTGCCTCGATCGTGCGGTGGCACGGCCGGCGAAACATCGAGCGGTTCCTCAGGACCTTGTACCAAGTGGCGAAGAGCCAGGACCCCGATGCGCTGGTCACCTATGTCAACTTTCCCTCGACCGAATACCTACAGCTTCCCTTTCTCGATCTGGTCTGCTTCAATGTCTACCTGGAGTCCGACGAGGCCTTCGACGCCTATCTGCCTCGACTCAGCAATCTGGCCGGAAACAGACCCCTGCTCATGACCGAGATCGGGTTGGACAGCTCCCGTCATGGAGAGACCCGGCAAGCCCAGTTCTGGAATCCCAAGTGAGACGGGTCTTCGCCGCGGGTTTCGC
The DNA here is from genome assembly GCA_021323865.1 of Pseudomonadota bacterium. Taxonomy (GTDB): domain Bacteria; phylum Chloroflexota; class UBA5177; order UBA5177; family JAJPKF01; genus JAJPKF01. Next base: position 308,022 of record JAJPKF010000020.1, read on the forward strand.
CGGCGCTTTTGTCTTCTCCTGGACGGACGAGTGGTATCGGGGCGGAGCAGAAATCATGGACTGGGACTTCGGGTTGACAACCCGGAGGCGCAAGCCCAAGCCGGCCCTGACTGCGGTTTCTGCCTCCTTCGGACACATCCCCTTTCCCCCCGATGTCGCTTGGCCACGGATCTCGGTGGTCGTGTGCACCCACAACGGCTCACGGACGATTGGGGATTGTTGCGAGGGCCTGCTGCAGCTCGACTATCCAGAGTTCGAGGTCATCGTGGTTGACGACGGCTCAACCGACGGCGCTGCCGAGATCGTGGAGAGCTACGGGTTCCATGCGTTCAGAACCAGCAATCGCGGCCTGAGCGCAGCACGCAATACCGGCCTGCAGCTGGCAACCGGGGAGATCGTGGCCTATCTCGACGACGACGCGCGACCTGACCCCCAATGGCTTCGGTACCTGGCCTACAGCTTCATGACCTCGAATCACGCAGCCATCGGAGGTCCGAACATCGCGCCGTCCAGTGATGGTCCCATCGCACAGTGCGTGGCCAACGCTCCGGGCGGTCCGATTCACGTCCTTCTGACCGACCAAACCGCCGAGCACATACCCGGATGCAACTTTGCGGTTCGATCGTCATGTTTGCGGCAGCTACAGGGCTTCGATCGACGCTTCCGCGTCGCCGGTGACGACGTCGACATGTGCTGGCGGATCCAGGATGCCGGTTGGACCATCGGCTACAGTCCGGGTGCGATGGTTTGGCATCACCGCAGAAACTCCATCAAGGCCTACTGGAAGCAGCAGGTCGGCTATGGTCGGGCCGAAGCGCTGCTGGAAAGCAAATGGCCGGAACGGTACAACACCTTCGGCCATGTGAGCTGGAAGGGCAGAATCTACGGCGCCGGTCCCACGCGCGCACTGCCTTCATTTCGTGCCCGAGTGTACGGAGGAGTGTGGGGGACGGCGCCATTTCAGTCCATTTACGAACGGGTACCCGGCGGCCTGGGATCATTGCCCCTGATGCCGGAGTGGAATCTTCTGACGGTGTTCCTGGGCGGCTTGGGGCTGCTGGGTTTCCTCTGGCGGCCGCTGCTCGCGGTGCTGCCGTTGTTCGGGCTCGCCATCGGTATTCAGCTGCTGCAGTCGCTGCTGAGCGCCTCTCGGGCGTCGTTTCCGGCTACCGCCGGCCGCAGCAGGGGCGGCATGATCGCAATCACCACACTGCTCCATGTGCTGCAGCCGATGGCGAGGCTTTGGGGCAGACTCCGCTACGGATTGACGCTATGGCGCCTCGGCTCGCGGGCGACACGGCACATATCTCCCGCGCTGCCCAGGCCGCGTCGGATCGACATATGGCGCGAGACCTGGGAAGCGCCCGAGACGATGCTGACCAGCCTGGACTCCTGGGTCAGACGCCACGGCCTTCCCACCCGGTCAGGCGGTGGGTTTGACCGCTGGGACATGCAGGTGTGCGCCGGCATCCTTGGCTGTGCCCGGCTGAGGATGGCCGTCGAGGAGCACGGTCAAGGCGCGCAGCTGTTCCGGTTTCGGGCCTGGCCCATTCCCTCGGTCACGGGTCTGACGCTCATGGGAGTGCTCCTGTTCCTCTGCGCGGCAGCGGCGGTATCCGGCTCGGTGGTGGCGTCAGTCTGCCTGGCTGTCGTGCTGGCGTTTTTCCTCTTTCACATGGTTAGAGACCTGTCCTGCAGCATTGGATCGGTGCTTGCCGCGTTACACTCCGCCGCAGACCCCGAGCGGCGGTAGCTCGTGAGCAACTACAGCGACTCTCTCCTCTATCGACGGTTGGCACGGCAGGCCCGGCCTTACTGGCCGCACATCGGGGGTCTGTTTCTGCTGAGCCTGCTGGCCACACCCATCGCGCTGCTGACTCCGCTGCCGCTCAAGATCGCGGTGGACAACATCGTCGGCCATCATCCCTTGCCGGGCTTCATCGCCTGGCTCATCCCATCGGCCGTCGCGAGGTCTCACCTATCCGTGCTCGCATTGGCGGCGGTGATCTTCGTCGTGGTGGCCTTCCTCAATCAGCTCCAGCAATTGGCGACCACCGCATTGAGCACCTATGCCGGCGAGAAGATGGTCCTCAGCTTTCGGGAGCAGCTCTTTCGCCAAGCCCAGCGCTTGTCACTGGCATATCACGACATGAAGGGCACCACCGATTCCGTCTACCGCATACAGTACGACGCTCCCTCGATCCAGTGGATCGGCATTTACGGCGTCATCCCCTTCGTGTCCGCGCTCTTCACGCTGGTGGGCATGTTTGTGGTGACCGTCCAGATCGACTGGGTCCTGGCCGTGGTGGCGATGACCGTATCTCCGGCGCTCTTCCTGGTGGCGCGTTCCTACCGCCGGCGCCTCCGGGATCGCTGGCGCAACGTCAAGGACCTGGAGAGTTCTGCGATGTCGGTGGTGCACGAAGGGCTCTCGGCGATACGGGTGATCAAGGCCTTCGGGCAGGAAGACCGAGAGCAAAAGCGGTTCATCGAGCGTTCCGGCGCCGGCATGTGGGCCCGAATCCGGGTGACCATCATCGCCGGGTGGTTCGATCTGGCGATCTCCATGATTACCGCCCTGGGCACGGCGGCCGTTCTCTTTATCGGTATGCTTCACGTCGAGGCGCACATCATCACCGTCGGACTGCTGCTGCTGATCATGGGCTATCTGGTCGAGCTCTACGCACCGCTGCAGACGGTCAGCCAAAGCTTCGCCATGCTGCAGTCCTCCCTCGCGAGCGCGGAGCGAGCCTTCACCCTACTCGACCAAGCTCCCGATGTCGTGGAGAAGCCCCATGCGCGGCCGTTGATGCGGGCGCTGGGGGACATCAGCTTCGATGATGTTTGGTTCCGCTACGGCGAGGAACGCCCGGTTCTCAGCGCGGTGTCGTTTCACGTGGCGCCCGGAACCAAGGTGGGAATCGCGGGCGCGACCGGGGCCGGTAAGACCACGCTGGTCAGCCTGCTCACCCGCTTCTATGACCCTACCCAGGGCTCGATCATGCTCGACGGCATTGATCTCCGTGATTACAAGCTCGCCGATCTCCGCAATCAATTCGCCATCGTGCTCCAGGATCCAGTGCTCTTTTCGACCACCATCGCCGAGAACATCGCCTATGGGCGGCCCGATGCCCGGCCGGAGGAGATCATGGAGGCCGCACGGATGGCCAACATTCATGACTTCATCAGCAGTCTGCCGGAGGGCTACGAGACGCAGGTTGGAGAGCGCGGCATGCGCATGTCGGGCGGCGAACGTCAGCGCATATCGCTGGCCAGAGCGTTCCTCAAGGATGCGCCTATCCTGATCCTGGACGAGCCGACGAGCTCAGTGGATCTGCGAACCGAGGCTGCCATCATGGCAGACATGGAACGCTTGATGGAGGGCAAGACGGCGTTTCTCATCGCTCACCGGCTCTCAACCCTTTCGTCGTGTGACCTGCGCCTCGAAATCGACTCCGGGCAGCTCCGGTCTCAGAAGAGGGAAGTGACGCCCGATTCAGTGACCGTCGCGAGCTGACGAAGTGCTTGCGCAAGAGGAGCTGTCGACTGCTGCCGCCCGGAGCGAGACACCTTCCGATCTGCCTACCGACGACGAACTTCTCTTCGGCCTAGCCATCGCTCTGTCGGAGACAGGGTCGAAGCCTCGGAAGCTGGAGCTGGTGGACCGAAGGCCCAATCCCGAAGCCTCCACCTTTGCCAGTGAGCGCATCACCTGCCGCGTCGACGGCACCGAGCTCCGTCTCTTCTGCAAGTACGCGGTGAGCCGGGTGGGAGAACCGGACCCGGCAGCGGGCCTCGCCTACGAGATCGCGGTCTACCGCTCGATCCTTGGCCATCTCAACCTCGCAACCCCGCGCTATTACGGATCGGTTGATCAGGGCGTCCCCTCGGCGCCCTGGCTGGTCGTGGAGTCGATCGAGGCTGCCCAATCGATTGACGTCATGGAGGGGACGGAGGCGGTTTGCGCGGCCGCAAAGTGGATCGGAAACTTCCACCGCCTCATGGAATCATCCGGGAGCCGCTTCGACACCGGCTTTCTCAGTCAGTTCGCCGAGGCCGACTGCGTCGCGCCGCCGGAGTGGCTGGATCGTCTCAAACAGCTCCCTCGGGGGGCTGAGCCGGTTTGGTGGTACCGGCTGGTTCGGTATTTTCTGAGGCTGGCGCCGATCCTGGCGGAGGACGCGACGGTCATTCACGGCGACTATTACGGACCGAACGTGCTGTTCCAACAGGGCCAGGTACGTCCGCTTGACTGGCATACGGCAAGGTCCGGTCCCGGCGTCATCGACCTGGCGATGCTGCTCGAGGCTCGCCCGAGCTCTCAAGTCGAACCGATCGTGTCGGCCTATCGTCTGGCCCGGTGGGGTGCAAACCCGCCGGCTGACCTCTTAGACAGATTGACTGCCGCTCGACTGTGGCTGCACTTCAGAACCGTCGGCGTTGTCTGGGTCCCCGGCCGCGGCAGGAAGTGGCGACTTGAGTCCCTGCGGGAGGAGGCACGCGAGTTGGGGTTTCTCCGTTCCTCGAATGGTTGAGGCCAGCGCAGGTGCCGCTGGGGATCGAGGGGTGGCTGTTGCCGGGCACTCGAACTTGCGCCCGCCCTACCCGGCCGACTCAGCGCTGCGTGAAGGGCTCGAAGGTATTTTCCGGCGGGCCCGGCCCCATGCGCGACTGGAGATCGTGTCGAGGCAGCTAAATCCATTCACCAGCACCTTTGCCTCGGAGAAAGTGGTGTGTCGGGTCGACGGCGAGGTGGTTCGCCTGTTTTGCAAATACGGCACCGGCCGTAATGCCGCCGAGCAAGGGGCGGATCCCAAGCTGCTGGGCTACGAAACCGAGATATACCGCTCGGTGCTTCCGACACTACAAGTCTCGACTCCACTTTTTCATGGGGCTATCCTCTCGGGACTGCCGCATTCGCCCTGGCTTTTCATCGAGGATCTTGACGGCGCCACCCAGCTCGACAAGTCGCCAACGCTCGATGTCTATCTGCGGGCCGCGGCCTGGATCGCCCGGTTCCACGACGAATCTCGAGCGCTTCTCGATGACCCCCGAGCGCGCTTCATTCGCCGTTTCGTCCTCGACGACTATCTGGCTCCGATCGAGCCCATCGGATCCATGGATCTCTTCGGAGCCGAGGGCGACTGGCTGGGTGAGGTCATCGAGCGCTACTGCGATCTGGCGCCCATCCTCACCGACGATCCCGTGCTCACCCATGGCGAGTACTATCCGCAAAACATTCTGGTTCGGGGAGACCGGATCGCTCCGGTTGACTGGCAGGGTGCAAGGATCGGAGCGGCCGAGGTCGACCTGGCCATGCTCACGGACGCCTGGTCAAATCGACAGACCGCCCGGATGGTACAGCACTACCGCAGTGCGAGCCGGCAGAAGATGAGCGATGAATCATTCGAGCGCCGCTTCCTGGCCGCCCGGATCTACGTTCAGCTTTACTGGCTCACGACCGAGCCGGGCCGGGTGCGCTTTCTTCGATCTGAAGCACGGCACCTCGGGGTGAAGGTGCCGAAGGCGCCACCTCGGCCAACCCGGCAGGGGCCGGGCAGGCCCGCGAGCTGAAATGACCAAGCGCGTGATCGTGGTGCTTGGGGTTATGGCGGGTAATCCCTATGCCGGCATCGCCTGGCAATGCCTTCAATACCTGATTGGCCTGCGGCGTCTCGGCCATGAGGTCTACTACTTCGAAGTGTCCTCCGTGTGGCCGTACGATCCGAACCGTCGGAGTCCGGTGGACGACTCCGCGTATCCACTGAGCTACCTCCAGAGGCTTGCGGCCGACTTCGATTTCCGTGGCCGCTGGGCCTACCGCCGGAGCTACTCCGATGGCGAGTGGTTCGGCCTGCCGAGGACGCGCGCCGAGGCCATACTTCGGGAAGCCGACGCCGTGCTCAACATCTCGGGCGCCACGGACGTTCGCGCCGAGGGCTTGAGCGAGAATCTCATTCTCGTGGGAACCGATCCGGTCGTGGAGGAGGCCCGGTTGGCCGCCGGCATCGAGGACACAGCCTGCCATATCTCGGCGCACCGAGCCAGCTTCACCTTTGGCGAGAACATCGGGACCGACCGGTCGCCCGTGCCGGCCTTCCCCAATCTCGCCGGAACGACGCGCCAGCCCGTGGTTCTCGATTTCTGGGGACCGCAAGGCGCTCCATCCCGGGATGTCTTCACGACAGTGGGCAACTGGCATCAGGAAGGCACGGAGATCGCATTCGGCGGCGAGACATACTTCTGGAGCAAGGATCGGGAGTTCCTAAGGTTCGTCGACCTGCCGCGGCGCCTCGGCATGCAGATAGAGCTGGCGACCACATTGGATCCCTCGGGCGAGCTGGAATCGCCTGGCAACGGCTCCCTTCCGGCCGGTGCCGGAACACCACGAGAGGTGTTGGAGAGCCATGGATGGAGGCTGATCGATGCCCTGGCCCTGACCGGCGATCCGTGGTCCTATCGCGACTACATCCGGGCCTCGAAGGGTGAGTTCACGGTGGCCAAGGACGCCAACGTCCGGCTCCGAACCGGCTGGTTCAGCGATCGCAGCGCCTCATACCTGGCCGCCGGACGGCCGGTCATCACCCAAGACACCGGCTTCGGCGACGTGCTCCCCACCGGCCGCGGTCTGTTCGCCTTTCGGTGCATGGAGGATATTCTGGCCGCCTTTGCCGCCATTCAAGCGGACTACGCCGAACACAGCCGCGCGGCGCGTGACATCGCCCAGCAGTATTTCCGTGCGGAGACCGTGCTGAGTCGCATGCTGGCCGACGCGGGCCTCTAGGTGCCCCGTAGTACCGCCGGTGAAGGGCGTGGCGATCTCCCTTCATCGGCTCCGGGCCGAACCTCTGTCGACGGAGCCGTGGCATTGGGAGAAGCAGCGCCCAATGTCGAGAGGCGCCTCATCGTCAACGCCGACGATTTTGGGCTCTCGCCGGGCGTGAACGAGGGGATTATCCGGTCTCATGAGGAGGGCATCGTTACCAGCGCCAGCCTCATGGTCCGTCAGGCGGCTGCAGCCGAGGCCGCGTCGTATGCACGCCGCTCCCCTCGTCTCAGTGTTGGCCTGCACCTTGACCTGGGAGAGTGGGAGTTTCGTGGCGCGGAGTGGAGGATCCGATATGAGGTGGTTCCGATGGATCAAAGCGAAGCGGTCGAGCGGGAGGTGGAGAGCCAGCTTGATCGGTTTCACGATCTCGTGGGCACGCATCCCACGCACATCGACAGCCACCAGCACATTCACCGAGACCAGCCCGCCCGCTCGGCGGTTCTCGCGGCGGCATCCGAGTTGAGAATACCGGTTCGGGACATGACCGAGGAGATTCGCTACCTCGGCGACTTCTACGGGCAAGACGATACGGGAAATCCGCTGCCGGAGCTGGTCAGCGTCGCGGCATTGGTGCGACGTGTCTCGGAGCTGCCCGCGGGTACCACCGAGCTGGGCTGCCACCCGGGCCTCGACGACAAGCTGCCCTCGGCCTACGGCCGCGAACGAGCCCTGGAGGTGGAGGCTTTGTGTAGTCGGGAGGTCAAGGCGGCGATCACGGAGGTTAATGTCTCCCTCATTTCCTTCCGCGACGTTGCGTGCTCGCCGTTGAGGGCCCGATGAAGATCCTCGTCACCGGGGGAGCTGGATACATCGGCAGCCATACCTGCAAGGCGCTTGCGGCTGCCGGCATTGAGCCGGTCGCCCTCGACGACCTCAGCACCGGCTGGCGCGATCTGGTACGGTGGGGCCCCTTGGTCGAGGGAACCCTGGCCGATCGCGACTTCATCGCTTCGACGCTGCGGAAACACCACGTTGCCGGCGTCATCCACTTTGCCGCCAAGGCATATGTGGGCGAATCGGTAACCAATCCTCGCGAGTACTTTCAAGCCAACGTCGTCAACACCCTCAACCTCTTGGCGGCGATGCTCGACGCGGGGGTCAGGCACATTGTCTTCTCGTCGACGTGCTCCGTCTACGGCACATCCGCCGGTGTCCCCATACGCGAGGAAGAACCTCCGAAGCCGGTCAACCCATACGGGGAGTCGAAGCTCTTCGTCGAGCGCGTGCTGGGCTGGCACGAGCGCGCGTATGGCTTGAGCTGGATGGCACTGCGCTACTTCAACGCCGCCGGCGCGAGTCCGGATGGAGATATTGGGGAGAAGCATGAGCCCGAGACACATCTGATCCCGCTCGCGATCGCGGCCGCCCTGGGTGCAGAACGGCAGCTTGGCATCTTTGGAACCGACTACCCGACCCCCGACGGCTCAGCCGTTCGGGACTACATTCATGTCGACGACCTGGCAGCGGCCCATCTGCTGGCGCTCGAGCGTCTGCAGGGCGGGGGACAGAGTGGGCCGCTGAATCTGGGGACCGGGAAGGGCCACTCGGTGCGCGAGGTGGTGCAGTCCGTCGAGAAGGTCAGCGGCCGAACGGTGCCGGTGGTCGAAATGGCGCGCCGTCCCGGAGACCCTGCGGAGCTGGTTGCCGACCCCAGCCGGGCGAGGGAACTTCTGGGCTGGGAGGCCAGGTATCAGGACCTCGACGGCATTGTCGAGAGTGCGTGGCGGTGGCAGAGCCGGGCAGAGCGCTCTGGCTAGTCGCCAGCGAATCCAACGCCCCAAGTGAGCCTTCCCGTCGGCGCCCGGACGCTCATCTATCCCCGCCGCAGGAGTCTACCCTGGGGACGGCGGGTCACGCCTCGGGAGGGTCGATCTCATCAGTCTCACCGCGGCACCCAAACGCTCGACCCCGGTGACGTCGCTCGGCTGGATCGTACAGACCAAGTGCGTGATCCCGGCGTCCGCAAACTCACCAAGCGCCTCCGCCACTTCCTCGACGGTGCCGGTAATTTGCGATTCACCGGGCTGACCCGACTCATTGTCGCCGAGGAGCGTCATGTCTGTGCCGGCCGTGAGTTGGACCGTGGCGGGATCGCGCCCGACGTCGCGACAGGCAACCAGGAACGAGGCGTACAGAGACGAGACCGACGCGCCGTTCGCGTGTCCATTGGTGGTCCAAGCATCGGCGTAGGTGGCGGCAAGTCGGAGCATGCGCGGCCGCCAGGCGGCGATCCAGATCGGAAGCTGATCGCCTGAGGGCCCGCGGGGACGCGAAAAGGCGTCGTGGACTGAGTAGTAGGCACCCTCGAAATCGACATGTCCCTCCCGCATCAGGGGAATGATGATCCGAAGCGCCTCCTCGAACCGATCGACACGGTGATCAGTCGGATAGCCGAACATCTCGTGCTCGGTATCGTTGCACCCGGCGCCGAGCGCGAAGATCGAACGGCCGCCGCTAATCTCGTCGAGAGTAGATGCCATTCTCGCCAGGAGAGCCGGCGTTCGAAACGCCGTGCTGGCGACCATTGGCCCAAGCTGGATGCGGGACGTGCACGCCGCGAGTCCGCTCAGAAATGTGAAGGCTTCCCAGCCGCCGATGTTGGGCCGGCCGGGCTCGTTGAACAGGAAGTGATCCGCAAGCCAGAAGGAATCGAGGCCCGCATCCTCGGTCGCGCGCGCCATGTCCAGGATTTCGGCAAAGCGAGCGGTTCCGCGTCGGTGTCTTCCCTCGCCTTGGTCACCGACAACGCCGACTTGCACTCGTGCCCCTCAATCCGGCCACCGTTGTGAGCCTGTTCGCTCTCTTTCTTATCCGTCCTGCGGCGCAAGCGCCTTGCGCTGGACTCGCCGGCCGTACGCCATCGTCAGGGCAAATGTCCCAGCGAACATGCCGTAAAAGAGGACCTGCGACGCCACCAAGAACGCGGATGTCGAGAGGATGAAGACAAGCGCCGCCCGAACGACGGCATCGCCGACAAAGGCCACGCCCCATGTGACGGTGATGACTCGCATGGCATGACGAAAGCTGGGATATTGCCAGAGGTCGTTCCAGTGTCGCCACCGTTCCGGATCTCCGCCGGTTGAGAACTTGCCGGCGATGTAAAACATCAGCGGCCGGCTTGTGAGTAGCGAGCCAAAGAAAATAAGGCCAAAGATCCCCGTGAAGACTGACTCCTTGAGGAGACTGAAACGCGGGTTTTGGGAGATGAGGCTTGCCGCGGCGCTGATGCCAATGAACAGCAGCGAGATCAAGGCAATCACGTCGAATTGACGAGTTCGGATCCAGTCCCAGATGCTGTATGCGAGCGGAAAGATGGAACCCGAAACCAAGGCCGGGACCTGGGAAACGCCACGAGCCGTGAGCACTTGATAGAGGATGATCGGCAGCGCCGCATTGACGACGAGATTGGGTATGAGGAACCGGATCAGACCTCGAGAAGAGGGCTGTTCGGGGTCTCGAGCCAGAGATTCGGATTGAGGCATCAACTCGCGAGAAGGCCTGCCAAACGATGAAGAAGCAACTCTGGTCACCCGTGTGTGTTCGGTCCATCGGGTGCGCACCCGAACTCTGCTCTCATAGACCAGAGGCTCCGACCATCCAGTCGGAGCGCGGCCCGAGGTTCCCTTCGGAAAAGGTGGGTCGAGTCTCTTCGGCGCCTACTGCGAGGGCGTGGTCGGATTATCGTCGGCTTCGGCACCGTCCGGAATCTCGTCCATCTCTGATTGGAGTCGGGCGACCGTCTGGTCGGTGTTCCGGACATCGATGTCACGGACCTGTTCGAACATTGGGTTCGGCCCGTGCAGCGCTGTCTCGACCATCCCGAGACCGGACGCCGCAGAGCTGCCCAATGGTCCGGCGCCCGGCCGCATGCCGAGGGCCATCTGCTCATCCTGCATCTGCTGAAGGTTGCCATCAACCTGAACCGCCGCGATCTCGGTCTTCTTCCACAGTCGCCGCACCCGATTCCAAAGGGCTCCCATTACCGCCGGCTCCCGTCGCTCTCGTGCCGAACGGACAATATGTTCGGCCGTGACGCATTCTAGTCGCCCGCGCCTCGGCGGCGAATCGTTTGCCGGGTGCACTGCCGGCCGCCCATAGGTGGCGAGACAGGTTGTCTTTGGCCTGCCTTTCGCTCGGACCCTGAACTGAGCCTGACGCCGAGCCTTGGAGGGCCACCCTGTGCAACTGCCCACCCACTAAGGCTGCTGGAGAGAATATGACAGATAGCCGGACGATGCTATACGAGGAGAACCCCGGGCGTGACCCTCGATCGCAAGCCGCCGTCCAAAGATACCGGGCAGCAGACCGGACAGTCGCGTAATGAAAAGCACACTCCGCCCGGTCTGCCGGATATCTGGACGCTCCGAATGAGCTACATGGAATTCGAAGACATGGAGTACCCCCACTTCCACGTCGGCTACCTGACCCAGTTTGCGATCATGGCCTCTCCCACCGGCTGGTCGACCGAACGTCCGCCGGACTGGGTCGACGAACCGAGCAATACGACGCACTGGTCAATCTCCTGGCCTGTAGCCCCGCTTGGCGGCTTGTTCGTCCAGCCCGAGGGTACGGGGAGGTGGGCGACGAAGTTGGACGACCACGGCCGCTATCGGGTCGCGGGCACGGTCGTCGCCGTGCCGAAGCGTGACTTCTTCTGGCAGGATGCGTGTGAATGTTGGTCTCCCATGCCGAATTGCCTGCTCGACTGCGGCATCGTGATCATGGCACGGCTGTATCAACCGGGCGAGCACACCTACCGTGTGGACTGCGGGCAGACAGAGACTCGAGGCCTCCTGCGCCCCACAGTTGGCGACTTCGTCTCCGGGGAGGTGTTCCTGGACATTCACATTCCGGAACTGCGAGGAGTGCCTCCCTGCATCTATACCTGGAGAATCACTGGTCTCAAGGGCCGAGACAACGAGCACCTGACGTCCACAACCAAGGGAGAGACGGAGCTCGTGTCGGCCCGGTTGACCCGCGCAGAGCCGCTCCGCGAGCGAGATGATCTGGCGGTCGTGCTCTTGCCCATGTCTCCGGCACCGAGGCACGTGAGGCTCATCATGCAAGCGGCCGGGGTTGACCGGCATGAGTCGGAGCGGCTCTTGACGCAGGCGCCCGTCCCGCTTCGGTCACGCCTCACGCAGGACGAAGCACGCCGCCTGATGGCCAAGCTCGAGGAAGCCGGGATCCTGGCGGCTATCTCATACGTGCCCCGCCGGCCCTCGGGAAGGGATGTCCGGTTTAGACCCGGCAAAACGTGGGACTACGGCCCTGACGATTACATACCGCGGGTGACTTGGGAGCCGTGACTCGCTCTGTAAGGGGATAATCCGGCTTCCAGGTCCGCGCCTCTCTTCGTTCCGCCTGGCTCGGAACTGTTGGCCACATTGGGCCTTTAGGCGGCTCCAACTCGGTGGGCAGCTAGAAAGGCGAAGCGGATCATCAGTTGTTGGAGGGGATTTTCGCGTTCACGTTGCCCCAACAGCGAATAGTGCCGTCCGTGAGCCCGCAGGCGCTATCTCCACCGTTTCCGGCGCTGACCTGTGAGTATGTACCAGGGGGTGGAGAGTTCCGGCCGGCATAATTCCAGCCCCAGCACTTGGCTGTACCGTCGGCGGTAAGGCCGCAGGACAGTTGCCAGCCGGCCGAAACCTGCGTGAAGGTGCCGGCTGCTGGATCGGACTGTCCCTGCGAGTCGGCTGACTGTGTCCAGGCTCACAGAGCGAGGCGAACCCACGCATGGCCCGGCGTTCTAGGCTCGTACTGTGGACGCATGGTTGAACCGGCTTCGGGCGGTGATCCCCTCGCTGGTCCGGCCGGGCTTTCTGCTGGGCGGTGTGGCGCTCGTCGGGGTCGGGGTGAGCGGATTGCTGAGCGCGTTGATGGCCGCCGTCTTCGGCGCCGCCTCTGTGACGGGAGACATTCCCGGAGATACCTACACGCCGGACCGCTGCGCGCAGCTCCTCCGCCTCGCCCACGCCTCGACCTGTGAACGGGCCGCCGTCCTCCATCACCTCGACGAGGTGACGACCAATCGTGTGGCAGCCGGCATGCTCGGGCTGTTCGTCCTCGGGCTGTGGGTGTGGCTCCGGCTCACCCGCGGCAACCGTCACCGGCCTGGAGTGCTGCCCGAGCGCTTCACGTCCACGGTCGGGGCCTCGCTATTCCTCCTGGCGGCGGCCCTCCTGATCCTCGACGGGCTGGGTCGTCTGGCCCTGGGAACCCAGGCGGGAGCCGGCGCGTCACTGAGCGGTGGCATCGTCTCGGCCTTTTTGGGGGTCGCCTTCGCGGTCGCGTTCCTCCGGGATGTTCCCTCCGCTCCGCCTCCCTAAGCCGCTTGGGTTTGGCTCCAGAGGTCCGGAACCAGCTCCCAGCGGGGTCCTACCGGCGAGAGATTGAAGGGCAACGGTCTCAGTGCAACGCGCTGCGGCTAAGCCGGAAACCGGTCCCGTCGTGGAGGTCTTCGTGGCTCCAGGCGCGAGCGGCTTCGGGCACCAGTCTCAGGATCCCGCTGCCGCTGGGGTCCGGGGCGAAACGACCGTACTTGGCATTCCAGACTTGAACAAGCCGCTTACCCTCCTCAACGGGAAGGGTCAGATCTTCAACCGTGCCATCGAGGATCACCACCGCGTTGGTGCTTTCCAAGTGGACGGTCGCGTATGGGTTGACCGAGAGGTTACGGGACCACCTCGTGTGCGGATGTCCGTCGAAGTAGAGCATCTCATCGATCCAGATGCCCCAGACCGGTGTGGCGTGCGGTTTGCCGGTCCGGCCGGCCGTGACCAGCCAGTAGGCATGGCTTGCCTCGAGCTGGTGCTCGACCCAGCTCCAGGGGAGCAGTCCCTGAGCGCTCTTCGGGAACTTGTATGAGGGGGGAGACTTCAAGACCTCGGTCGTGACGTTCACGGCAACTCCATCATCGGCAGCAAATCAGCCCCAGACCAAAAACCGGGATGGGATGGGCTCCATTCACCCGGCCAGGCGAAGCCTCCGGGGAGGGCAGTCCGAGCCCACGCCGGCTGGCCCCCGCTATTGGATGTTCGGGTCGTCCGTCGCAGGCATTACCACGCCCCAAATGTTGCAGGCCTTGCCATCCGTGTAACCGCCGAGGTCAAACCGCTGCCAGGTGCCATTAGCCATACCGATGACATCCATGTTGACCGTGTTCGTTCCGATCGGTCCCACGCCACCTCCGGACGAGGTTTGGATTGATTGCAGGTTGCCATCGGCGGCCTGAGTACCACTCACGGAGACGGTGTCGGGCGCAGCCACAAGATAGACTTCGACGTAGCTGGCTGTACATCCGAATCCGACGCCCACGCCCTCGCTGTAGAAGAGCACGTGATTATCGCCGAGCTCCACGTGGATGTTGAATGAAGTGGCGCCCGGCCCCTGCTGTCCCTCGACGCCCTGCTGTCCCTGAGGGCCACGGGGACCCCGGACGCCCCTTCGACCGCGGCGCCCTCGAGGGCCCGTCTGGCTCCACGTGAGACTTGTCAACCCGCTTGCGCAGTGGCCGGTCGGCTTTACAACGGTCAGTGCCCCACCCGGGCGAACGCAGCCGTGAATGCTGCCGTCTGAGCCGACGTAGCCGCTGGCATAGGCGACGCCTCCAAGGGCAACGAAGACGGCAACCGTGGCCATAACGTTGGCGTAGGTAAGGTGTCTACTCAGGATCGGACGCACGTGACCCTCCTTTTGGGCAATGATGCCCTTTCTCCGTCAGTTGACCCGGATTGGGAGCTACCCCTCCTACTTGCCACATATCCTGCATGGTGGTTCGTCGCTCGCGATTGCCCTAGCCTTTGTCACGACGACCGGGTTGCCGAGAGAAAGGGCGCCCATTCCTCGTTCCCTTCCGAGATGATCTTCAAGGCTCTCATCGCCCTGGCTTCTACGAACGACCACCAAGTCGAACGACTTGATGATACTCATTCGAGCAGTCAGTCGTCAGGTCTGGGACGTGAGCCGACCTCTTAGGGCGGTCCTGGTTGGTCGAAGCTACGTCGCCGGCGAATCCGGAGTCGCAGACTCGGTAGAGTTGTCACCGGCCGGGACGGGGGGCGAGAGAAGGCATCCCCAGGAAAGTAGCTCGTGGGACGTTCAGGGGCCGGAGACAACCGATTCGAGCATCGACGGGACATATGTGTTGGCCCTCGCAGAATCGGGAATGTAAAGGGCCAGGTCTTTGTCTCTCCCATCGAAACTCGTGGGCTCGAAGAGATAGGTCCCCATCCCCGCCCCTCCGGGGGCGGCCGCGATAACCACCTGCCGGCGTACCTGGAGGACGGTCTCCGAATCCACCAAGACTCTTGGCGGCGAAGCCGGCCCCGTACAGTCCGTTCCCGGGGCGCACGACACGCGTGGAGGGAGCATGCTCATGGCGCTTGGCCGGGGGAGGTCGTCATGGGCAGGGCACGGCCGGTGCTCGAAGGTGCAGGCGATGCCCAGTAGCTGGAAGCTCACCTTCCAGCCGCGGCCGGTGCCACTGCTGTCGCTGACGACGTAGCTGCTCAGCCCGGTGTAAAGCCTCTCTGGAGCGTCGCCTGCCCGCGCGAGAAAGGCGCCGGCAACGGGAGTCGAGATGATCAGGCCGGGCCCGGGGGCAAGCGCAAAGGCAATCGGTCCACCAGCCTTCGCGGCTGCCACATGAGTACTCAAGGCCGCTGAGAGCAAGAAGACGCCGCCGATTCTCCGGCACCACCTGACAGCAACCGCGGCCGCCTTCACGGATCCTACTCAGATACCGTGTGGGTCAAGATCCAGTCCCGGACGTAGTGCAGGACCATTCGCTCTCGGTTCGAAAGATAGGGACGCCGGAGGACCGTATCGATTTCGGCCAGCTCCACTTCGGGTCCCCGCGTCGCGGCGATCTGCAGCCACCGCGGGACCGGAACGTCCCGCGGGAGAGTGCTTTGCTCCAGCATTGCGCTGCCTCCGACTTTGATGCCGTCCAGAGTGGCCGGCGTCATCCAGGCGCGCCATCGGGTGCGCGCCCGATATCTAAGCTGAATAGACCTGAGGCGGTGGCGGGGCGAACAGACGCAAGAGCTGTATCGGAGGCTAGTACTGGCTGGGGCGAACGTGTTGTCAGGCCGCTAAAGGACCTGGAAAGTGTCCCTGCGTACGCATCTTTAGAGGAACCAGACAACGGCCCCTGCGACGATCCGTCAATCTGGCCCCAATCCTCCCGTTGGATCTGTCAGCACAAGAAGTGTGCGTAGCAGCTCCTTGAGCTTGGCCGTGCCCGCGTCGCCAAGGTGGGCGGCGTACCGTTCCTCCAGGTCGGCGACCACGTCGAGGGCGTTATCGAGGAGGGCTCTGCCTCGGGCTGACTGGAAAATGAGGGCCACCCGTCCGTCAGCGTCCGAGGTGCGACGTTCGACATAGCCGCGTCGCTCTAGAGTGGTCACCTGCTGGCCGGCGGCCTGCCGCGTGACGCCCGCGCGGCGCGCCAGACCCGAGATAGTCGTGCCGTTCATATCGAGATTGGCTAGGAGGTTCGTGTCGACGAGGCTGACGTCGGAGAACCCCAGGGCGTGGATTCGCTCCAGCGTAGCCGCGGCCTCGGCCCGGCTGGCTCGGAGAAGGAGCCGGTAGAGGGTCTGGTCTCGCCAGGCGCGAAGCTCGGGATCGTCTAGGTCGGGCCGTTGCATATAGGAAAGCAGCTTGACAAACTGCACAAGCTCCTTTACAATCTAGTGTAGACCCTAGACACAGCGAATCACGGAGGAGTCTGCCATGTCCACCGAACCGACTGCTGTCGTGCGCGGCGTGTACGCGAACTTCGGTCGGGGAGACATTCCCGCGGTGCTCGACGCACTCGACCCAAACATCGAATGGGTCGAGGGCGCCCAGGAGTACCTACCCCACCGCGGCCGACATCGTGGGCCCAATGCAGTGGCTGAAAAGGTCTTCGGGATGGTGCAAGCCAATTTCGACGAGTTCGCGGTCGTCCCAGAGCTCTTCCACGAGGCTGGGGATGTGGTGGTCGTCGAAGGGCGCGTGACCGGCAAGACGAAAACTGGTCGCCGGCTCGACGCGCCGGTCTGCTGGGTTTGGACCGTTCGCAACGGCAAGGCGACTTCAAACCACAACTATCACGATACGGACGCGTGGCGGGAGGCCCTCTCCGCCTAACTGGCTCCGCGGGCGACTATTGGCCCGTGTACTCCGGCAAGTCGTTCAACATCTGGGCCGTCGCGCTCGTACAGGACCACTTCGCGCCAGTACTCACAGTGGAGCAGGCGGACCATCTCGTCGAGAGGTTACGCGCGCCCTATCGCCCATTTGCAAGCGACCGAGGACGTTCATTCAGCGAAGACGTTGCTCGACGTTCTTGTTCTTAATCGCGCCCGTTTGGGCAATGTCGCGCTACTTGCGGGCGATCAGCATCGTAGTCGTCGGCCGCTTCTAACGGACTGGTTTACATTCGGAATCGGATTCTCGGTTAGGAACTGTGAAAATCGAGCCTCTAACCGATCAATTGCTGCGATTAGGAAGTGACCCGAACCCATAGAAAGGTCAGCGCACCGAAAGTCAAACAACTTCCGCGACGCTTCTGCATCGTCGTCGCTGTCGAGGGCTTGCTTGACCGACTCGAGATGCCTAGAGACGGCTGGTTCAAGCGCTGTGTCGAGGAGATGTTCGACGGCGAAGGGCTTCGTAAAATATGAGCCGGTCGCTTTACGTTCACCCGATCTGTTGTGGAAATAGATGTCGCCTTTCCCGACGACGACTTCTGCGCCAGCCTTCGCCGGAACGAAGTTTCCATCCCTATCTACAGCAAGGTCGTTCTCTGCCATAGAGAGTTCGGATTCCAACAAACCTTCATAAATGGTCCCGAACTCTCGAACTGAGAGACTACGGAAGTCCACGGGGCCTACGACGTCGTCCCGGTCAGTGTCTACGAGCAAGTCCGTAAGCACCGGACCGATTTCCTCATTCGTCAGGTCGAGTTCTGCAACATCCTCCATCCCCGATCCCGCTACAAACAAGCTGCCGTCGTACGGCGGAACACCGCACTCGGTATTTCCGCTTGCGACAGTCCTCCACGTCCATGTCAACGTCTGCCAAAGGTCCCTTGCCTCACCGTCAAAGCTAACTTCGTCAGTGCGCATGCTGGCCAAATGTTGCGCGAGACGCTTCAACGACTTCTCCGTGTACCTCTGGTTTCTGCCGTACGGCAGCAATCCTCTGTCTTCCGCGTAGGCAACAAACAGCGTGCGGAATAAAACCACCATCGTCCTGTGATAGGCATCTGCAAGACGCTCTCTCGTTTCCGAGACGCTAAGTCCGGCTTGCACTCCACGTCCTAAGAGCTTGGCTAGGGTTGGGATAACGCGGACATAAACTCGGTCCCGCAGGCGACCTCCGAGATCCGCAGCGAAAACCTTGGATGCGTCGAGGATCTGATCCACCGATCCTCCTACCGTCAAAGCATCCGCACCAAACAAAAGCCAGAGATAGGGGCTCTGGTTTTCGGGCAGTAGGGACAGATTCAGCTCGACATATGTCGCACTCCGTCCGCGCCGGCCGACACCGATGTCAGCGCTAACAGGATGCAGACGAATCGACGTTCCGCGGGTGAGGATGACCCATGGCAATCCGAGACGAGTAGCGATAGCTAGTCCATGAGTCACGGGACTCGAGGCACCGAACGCAATCGTCGGCTCATCAAAGGAGAGGGATGCGTCGAGAAACAACCCCACCGCTCGATTTGTGCCGTTCGCGACGAGAATTGCTGCAGAAGGGTCAGCCGCCTCATCCAGCGCAAAGCCAAGAGATTCGACTAGTGATCGGCCCGTTTTTTGTCGTGCTTGCACCGCCTTTTCGTACGAAGTGATCCAGTCGGACCGATCGGGTACGTAGTGGAGAAGGGCTTGCCGAGCGAACAAGCCATCGTTCTTCAGCCCAGGCAGGTCTGTGGCACGTTCATCCATCCATCGGGCGATTAGACGGTCCGCATTGTGCGTGCTGGTTTCTTCAAGTACCAGCCGGCAGAAATTCAACGCTTCGCCTGACGCTACGTGTTTCACAATGATTGGCCGGGGCCGACCGGCGTGCGGCCGCGCCCGCTCCGACCGTCTGTGCCCACCAACCAGGTCCACGGTGGGGCCTTTTTCGGTCTCGTACCTGGCCACAAGCAGAAGCACCGGTGTTCGAGCGAACGCTTGCCACAACCGCTCAAGGTCTCCGGCGCTCGGTGCGCGACTGGAAGAGACAACCCGAACACAGATGTCCTGGCCAACCCGGTCACTTGTTCCGAGGTAGAACTCCTCCGGATGTAGGTAGCCGTCAGTTCGTCCGTCAGGCAAGTTGCGCCACGCGCGCGGCTGCATATCCGGAATCCAAGGTGCTTGGAGACTCACATCTCCTCCATCAGTGTCCGGTCGCTTTGGGAGCGCCAGCTAACTATATGCGGCTACCCAACGGGTGCTCGGTGATTGCCTGGCAGCCACTCTCTTATACGTACGTTGGTGCCGCTGCCTGGGAAGCTCCAGGCCGAATCGCCCTCTCAGAGTGTCGCGCTCTCAAGTCGTGCGAGGTTGTTAATCCGTACGATGGTGTCAGGAGCTTGAAGATGTTCCTCCACGCACGAGGGGCACGCCTTGCCTCTCCTTAACGTACATATCCCAAGCCGGTTCAGCATTGACTGTCGGCTGGGCATGCACCAAGTCCAGCAACTTGCGTCGCCCGGCTACGAGCGTGAATTCGACTACTCCTCTTGGAAGCTGAAGCGACATAGGGTTCCATTTCTGAAGCTCGTTTCCGACGGTGATGAGCCAGAGGAGATACAGGTAGCGTTGCAGGAAAGCCAAGCTCAAGGGAGAGCACCTCTCCTTCTCGCACAGCGCGAGGCGGGACGGACTCTGCGCCAATTGCTCGCCGATGACACTCCCCTGACATGGGCGTGGCCTGCAACTGTTAACAAGCGCAACGTTGCGATTTTGGTCACGTTCGCTCGCCACCGTATCGAGTGGGGTGACCTTGCAAGCCTGTACGTGCCTTCCAGTCACGATCCGGAAGTAACGCGCTGCTAGCCAATTCGAAACCGGCCGTCGGGACACCTAAAACTGATCCTGTGCCTGGTAAGCAGGTTTTTAGGCCCGGGCGAACGGCCGTTTGTCCAGCGCGGCGGAATGGATACGCGCCCTGAGCCACTGCTCGAAGTCCTCGTCGCGCTCATACAAGAGGACGATCTCCTCAAGCTGCGTGAGAACCACCACTTTGTCGCGAAGGGCTTCCTTGCATACCTCGACGGCACCTTCGGTAAAGCCGGACGCAGAAACGACGATTAGGTGAACGTCGCCGCGCGAGAAGACGTTCACAAGACTGGAACTGATTTCCCCCTTGTCAATGCGCTCGCGGTGCCACTTGATTTCGACGAGATACAGCGTCCCGTCGATAGCGACAACACCGTCTACTTGTTCGACCACGCGCTGGCTATCAGGAGCAGCAACGGTGAACGCCTCGCGAATCAGGATCCCTTCCGTATCGAACATTTGATTCATCACACGTTCAAGCTGCTTACCTCGGGCTGCGGGATCCTGGAGACCGAACAGCCTCTTTAGATCGCGCTTCACCGTTTCGCGTCGCGCCAGGCGCGCTTCCGCCGCTTGCGCCTCGGCGCGCTGTCTCTTGACGTGTTCCGCGTGCTCTCGGTCACGCTCAATCTGCATCCGTGTGAAGGCGTCCTTCTGGTTCACCGAGCGACGAATATCCTCAACTAGTGCGCGGGCCCTATGTCGCTCGTTCTCCCAACACTTCGAAAAGTCCTCCCACTGAGTCACTCGGCGCACAATTTCGCGGCGAGGCGCGATTCCAGCGTCCCCGAGCTCATTGAGCCGCTCCAGCACTGAACGGGTCACTTCGTACTTATTCACTGACTTCCTATCTGACTGGAACCGTGATACATGGTCTTTGAAGAGAGTTTCCGGGACGCCAGCACCGCGAAAGAAACCGAACAGGTCGCGCTTCGAAGGACAAAGTGCTGGGATGCAGTCAATCAACTGCCCCATAAGGTCCGGGGGCCAATGGTAGGGCTCGTTGCTCATTGTTCGGTTCTTCTCATCTTGAGCGCAGAATCCTTGATACTCAGGCGATACACAATTGTCGCCAATGGGCTCGCCGAGGAGTTGGCGGTGTGGACCACAACTCTTGCTCAGAAGGAACGTCTGAGGCTGGCGTTGCCCAGAAGAGTCGTCAGAAAAGCCGTCGCCGCGTCGACTTCACGCCATGGACATCCATGGAACGCCTAAGCCAATCAGACGGGTCGGCATTGTCATCAACGTGGAGAGTCTCAGAAGGGAGATGGCGCTCCGCGTGTGGTCAGCGAGCGACCTAGCCCAACGTGCTGACATCAGTCGTCCGTCGGTGACGAACGCGTTGCAGGGAAGGCCGGTCAAGCCATCGACGTCAAGCCGAATCCATTCGAGCTCTCGAAGAAAACGAGCCAGTCGCCGGTGCAGATCGCATCGTCTGACACGGGCTGGGGCACGCAAGCAAATCTGTTTTCACCGCACGGAAACCCACGGGCACAAATGCTTCTGCACAGTTGATTTTGAGCAAGACGCGCTGCTAAAGTGCGCAGCAAGACCCTCCGGCAATACGGAGAGTCGTCTGGAAAAGCAGTCACCGGTCCGTCCATATAAAAAGGATGGCTACGGATCAGATAGCGCGGCGTGGATAACCGGTCGCTCCCTTTGATACCGGGCTTCAACAGACGGCGCTCGCTGGAGATTTGCGGACTCTCAATCGACTTTGATACAACTGCGGCTAGCACCGTGCCTTCTAGTCACGATTCGGAAGAAACGCGCTGCTAGCCAATTCCAAACCGGCCATCGGGACACCTGAAAAGCCATCGGATGCTTGGTAAGGATCCAGTGGACGAATTGCCCGGCAACCCCAATCATGAGCGCAACGTTCTCTGCTGGCGTATCGACTCCCAATCCGACACCGGAATCTAGTCACGAGACACCCGACTTGCCAACTAACGGAGTCTCGACAAGGTAGGTTTCCTTCACTAATACTGTGAAGTGTGCCCTGATCTTGCTTGGCCGCGTGCTGATTGACAGCGCACAGATATTCACGTGTCATCCGCAGGCTGGGTTTGACGGCCATCCCGCTCGGTGGTGCGACGGATGGGTAAGCGTCACGGCCCCAGATCAACACCGAAGGCAAAGCCCGGCGTAAAGTCGCGGGCGCCGGACGCAGCTCGACGAGCTAGTCGAGCGTTAGGCGTCGTGCCTCCCGCGACTTTTATCTTCCTCTACATTGCCGCCATCTTTGGGTATGCGGTGATCTACACGTTTATGTCGGGAGCCTTCTACGACTCCTCGACCAAGACTGAACTCTACTCGAGCGGATTCGGGTGGCGCATTGCCTTAGGCATCAAGGGCGCGCTCGTTCAGAATTTCTTCGTTCACAATCATTCCTACGTGCTCAAGCGATCAGGGTGGACACTCAATGTCCACAAGTACTTTGTTGAGTCGCCGGTTGCACAACTACAAGCAATAGATCCCGATGTGGATTTCCATGTCATCGTTCCATTTCAACGGCCATCTGGGTACTCAGTGGGCTCCTTCGTTCTTCACTACGCCCCGTCGGGACCGCCCCCTCCCAATTCAGTCGGAAACGGATACTCCTTTGTGACATTCACGGCTAACCTCCCGCGCTTCGTCACTATGAGGGACCTAATCCCGGGTGCCGAGAGCGGTGATCATTCCGTCCGACTCCTCCCGGGCCAGGTCGGTTTCCCAGTGCCACGACCGGTGGATGCCGCGATTACGAGTTTTTATCTTGCCGCCGAGGGAAACCCCGGAAGCTTGCCGGACGACTTTCCACGGATGCTCTACTTTAGTGCGACGACGATCACAACGCTCGGATATGGCGACATCATCCCAGTCACTGACTCTGCCCGGCTTACCGTGGCTACCGAGGCCCTTGCAGGAATCATCTTGATCGGGTTATTTATCAACTCCATCTTTGTGGTCCGCGCGCGGCGGTCGCAGACACCCCCACACAGCTGACAGTCTATGCACGTCGTTGAGGCGCTGCTAGGTAAGTACCTCGTGAGGCACCAATCATCTCCTCGATGTCAGGAATGCCCCGCTCTCCACGACTACCTCCTATGCCCGAGTTCGAACCGGAATCAGTGACGACAGGAGAGCCCGCCCGAACCTATCTGTGGAACCCCTACGTCCGCCGTTTTGATGGGCCGTCCCTACGGTTGGCAATCGTCGCTCGTGGGTGGACGGTGAAGGAGTTCGCCCGTGCAGCGGCGGTCGATGTCGGTTCGGTCAACAACGCCATTGCCGGCAAGCGACTACGAGATGCCACCGTAATCCGAATGTTCGAGGCGTTGCAGAAGCGCGAACCGATGCCGGTTGCCGATCCTAGAACTTGATCGCGGCAGCAGCTTTCAACACAGCGTCACTGGTCCGTCCCCGGTAGTAGTAGGCGACCATGTCACTGGTTGCGTGTCCGAGCAATTGCTGCATGTGCAGCATATGCATGCCGGCATCCGCGCTGGGCTTCCCCCTTTTTCGGAGACAGTTTTATTGTGAGGTCGGGGCTGCTGAAGTTGTAGGTTAAGACAGCCGCTGCCGGTTGTAGGGACTCCGTCAGCTGCCGAGTGGGGTGAGCCGCCTTGGGGCGGCTTCCTTCGTTTTGGAATGGATTACGCAAGTCGGTCGGGTTTGAAGGGACTTTTAGGTGGAGTAGGGTGATGTCAGTCGGGCTCCGGAGGGCAGGGTGAGCGATCACGCGGTCGC
>JAJPKF010000001.1 GCA_021323865.1 Pseudomonadota bacterium
CTTCTCTACGCTGTACTTCTTGGCCGCTGCCATACCACCTCCAACTGGTCTTACTGAATTCTCAAACCACGAGACTCAAAGTGGACCAGTTTTTGGGGGGACGGACATACTGAATTCTCAAACCACGAGACTCAAAGTGGACCAGTTTCTGGGGGGACGGACACGAGTGAAATCAGGTGGCCAAATCAGCGAAATACGCATGCTGTGAGCCCGAAGACGATCTCCGTTGTCCCGGCTTACGTGTGGGCAGGGTGAGTCACGGTCGCCGGCCCGTGGCAATCTGAGCGAACACGTCGCAGGCCGCCTAGTCCGCCGTTGCGCTCGTCGCTCTAACCAGAGGCCATTCTCTAGAGCCCCCGGTTGGCGGGCAACCATCGGGAGCCGTTCCACCACTCCGCGATTGGCAACTGTCCGCCCCCGTTCTCTGGTGTGTTCGTTCCCACGGCGAGGCAGCGCGACAGCCGGGTGCAGGCCACGGCATATAGCGCAGGGGATCCGCGCCTCGGGTTCCAGGGGCTGGTACGAACCCACCGGCTGCCGCCCCATCTCAGGGCCACGTTGTACTCACGGGCTCGGGAGGGGGGTCTGACTTCGGGGTTCATGAAGCCCACCGCCATGCAGCTGGCCCGTGTGCCGCACGCGAGCCCCTCCATGGTCGCCTGAAGGCGTGGGGAAATCGGGGCGGGGGCGCGCCACCACCTTCGGTCTCGGTAGCGATCCAGGACTACATCCAGCCCTCGGCCCACGGCGGGGGATCCGACGGTCCAACACAGTCTTGGGGACGGGCAGGACAGTCCGGTCAGGGCCCACTCAAACATCGGTTTCGGCGCCGGCGGCGTCGAGACTCTCCAGTGGGCCCCCATTCCGACCGCCGCAATCACCCGCTGGGAGCGCGTCTCGACCACGCTCCCAACTGCCATGCATCGGCGCGGACCTGCGCACGAGACGGCATGGAGGTCGCCCTGCGTCCTCGCTGTGGCAGCTGAGAAGGCGCGGCTTATCGACCAACTCCTTCCGTGCCAGGCCACGGCCAGAGGCTCGTCCGTGTCGCCACTCGTGGTCTTCTCACCGACGGCGAGGCAGAAGCGGGAGGTGGTACACGATACACCGAGTAGGATGCTGCCCATGGCGCCGATTCCCTTTGGGGGGAAGGCAGCCGGCCGCCAGCGCCGCCCGTCCCAGCGCTCGATCAGCGGGTGGTGGTTGCTCTGACCGCGGGGCGTGTAGGACCCAACCGCGACGCAGAACCTCCGTGACGGGCATGATACGCCGGACAGTCCAGCCGACCTCGCCCGCCTCGGGTTGGGTGACGGAACGGCCCGCCACGAACGGCCGTTCCAGAGCTCCACGAGCGTCCCCCGTCCCTTCCTTCCTCCGACCGCAACGCAACGGTGCTCGTCAATGCACGTGACAGCCCCGAGGACCGTTGTGGCGTGCCTTGCGGGCGCCGCCGGGGACGGAACGCCATCAGCCAGTCCGAAACCGGCTCCGGCATGGGCAGCCCAGCATAGGGCGCTACAGACCATCGCGCAGAAGCAGAGGCAACCAATTGCACTCGTCCCGACGCCGCGGACAGTGGATCGTCCCCGCGGCCGGCCAGAGGCAATTCGTGACCACATGGTTGCTCTTGGATCCACTGGTACGGTCGTCATCGGCAGTTCCCTGTCGCGTCGGGCGGATCCGGTTCCATCGGTTCTTCCGGGTGTTCAAGTGGGAGCTCAGTCACCGGCGTGGGACCGTTCGCCTCAAGCGGAGCCCTCAACTCGTCCGAGGTGCAGACCCCGTGCACGGGTGTGACCCGAAGACGGATCGTCCACTGGAATTTGGCTTTCACCCCATATCCCGACGGCGGGAACGAGCTCCGTGGACCGGGATACCACACGTCGACAGCATGCCATCTCGTTCCCTCCACCCGTAGATTGATATTCGCATGAGTATGGTAAGCGGTCCCGAAGAACATCGGCGCCTCCTTCCAGCATTTGCGGCAGAACCCAGGATCGTCAGGGTCGTGGCCGTCGCCGCACTTCGACTTACATTCCCAGGCGTGATAGGTGTCCTTGAACCGTCTCACGCGTCGAGTGCAGTACATGTAGAAGTGGGTCTCGGTGTAAGACCCAACATTGTTATGGTTCCCCGACGGAAAGTTGCCGATGTCGTCTTCGCAATACCCCTTGTGCCGGAGGTTGAACTTGTCGCAGCTGGGATCAGTGCCGACGTTTACCATCGCCTTGGGGAGACAGTGTTCGGAGATGTCTTCCCGCAGACCACTGCCCCTCCCGTAAGGCATGAGTCCTGTCGCGTCGGCGTTCACACCCGGGCTGTCGGCCGCGTACGCATACGGCTGCAGCGTCTGATCAACCATCGGGTCCTGGCTCACAAACTGCCCGGTCGACGGATCGTACCAACGCGCCTGGTCATAAACCAGCCCCGTCCACTGATCCGTAAACGTGGCGTTGTACTGCAGGGGCGTCCCGTTGCCCGTGCCCACCCAGTCCGTCGTCGCTCCCC
>JAJPKF010000018.1 GCA_021323865.1 Pseudomonadota bacterium
CGAGTAAGCCCTGGCCGTCTTCCTTCTTCGATCTCTTCCTGCTTCACCCAGTTGCGAAGGCAGGTCTCTGTCAGATCGAGGTCACGAGCAATCTGCCCGATACTCTTGCCGCTGGAGTGAACGAGACCGACTGCCTCGCTCTTGAACTCCCTGGTGAACTTCCGTCGTCGGCGATGCTCCATGTACGACTCCTTTGATGTGATTGGACCACACATCGAAGGTGTCTACCGAATCGGGGGAAGCCCACGCTTGGGCAAGCACGTGCGAGCTGCAGCGAGTTCCACTACGTTCGCGACCGCGTCTTTGTTGAGGGGATACCACTCTTTGAACACATTTCGACGAACGGCGAGAAACAGATGATCCGTGGCCGTGTCCGGGGGCAGGGAGTTCGCATATTTCACAATTCGTGTCAGTAACTTCGGTGCCACCGGAACACGCCGCTCTCGATTTCCCTTGCCGCGGACGTGGAGGTATGCGCGATGCCCAGATCGCACGACATCGCGAACCCGTAAGCCGGCAACCTCGCCAAGCCGAAGTCCGCAGTCACCAAGGATCCGAATGATCAGCTTGTCGCGCTCTCGGCGACATGATGCTTCGAGCTGAGCGATCTCGTCGCGCGTCAACACATCACGCCGCTTGCGGCCGACTCGGGGAATGCGCGGCTTTGCCACGACGTGCTCGCCGTCGGCATCTGCCCAGGTTAGGAATTGCCGGACTGGACGGACGTATGCACGCACGCTGTCCTTCGTGATTGGTGTGCCTCGTGGCGTCGTCCGGCCCAACAGGTCGGCGCTAAAGGCGTCAAATACGCGGTGGTCGAGCTCGTCGACGCGCTCGACCCCGCGCTCCCGGCACCATGGGAGCAGAATTCGGCGGAGCGCGAGTTCATAGCTGCCCCGGAGGGTGGCTGGCGAGAGTCCCGCCGCTCGGCAGTGGTTGAGGTAGTCGTCGACGAGGTCGGCGAGCGGTGTCGTCGCGGGGCGGAGGACGGAGAGTTTGGCCATGGCGTTTCTCCTGGGTAGTCGATGGACGTTCGCGAAACGTCTCCATCGGTTTTCCCGGGAAAACTGGTCGTCTAGGACCCACTGTATGGGTGAAGATTTGACGCTGTTTTGCGTCAAACGCACCTACCCTTGAAATGGCCCAAATCCTTGAGAATTCCGGCGAATCTCAAGAAAACAGCCGACGAAGAGGGTCGAACTCTTGACCTGCTGTTTACGAATCAGCATCCGGGAATGAAACCGTCAGTTTCGTTCCGAATGAACTTGATATCACAACAAAGCTGTGAGTCGCAACCCGACAGGCCACACTGTGTCGGTACGTTCCATTTCGCTTGCGTTGCGGCGACACTCCTCTAATCGATCGTTGGCACAGCGCGCGCAGGCACGTCAATGTCATTGGTCAGGGAGTGAATTACCAAATGGGTGGATATCAGGGAGCAGACAGATGCCCGGGTAGTGGAAAGCCGCCTCGCATGATTCGCGATCTCGGAGAGGGCGACTGGCACCTAGAGGAAGGCGAGTGCCCGGTGTGCGGATTCATGTGGTGTGCGATCAGCCGGTCCGGCACGATCGTGGCGCACAAGCGTCGGGATCGGCAACCGCGAATAGTTGATGTTCTCCGGATGATTCAGTCGGCGGAGGACATCCTTACGGAAGCTCGGAAGTCGATGGAGAAGATGCAGGGCACGTACCTCTGCAGCCAAGATGTCGGATGTCCCAACGCGGAGATAGAAGGCCGTCTCTAACCGTCGCTTAGGAAGGCCGCCATCCGCCTCCAAAGAAAAAGGGTGAGGAGGCTCGACCCCACTACTATGGATCAATGACCAACAGCGCCCGGTTACAAACATGAGCCTCGCCGCACCTCCAACCAACCAGGAAAAGGACACACATTCCGGGAATGGAGCGCATCACGGTCAACCTGCGCGGGTGATTGACCTTTTCTGTGGTGCCGGCGGAATGACGCTTGGCTTTGCGACCGACAGCGATTTAGGGTTCGAGCCGGTTTGGGCCAACGATATGGATTCCTCGGCCGTTGCGACCTTCAACGCCAACTTCGGCCACCATGCAGTTGCGGGGGACATCATCGAGCTCCTTGAGAAGGGAGTGGATATTCCCAGAGCGGACGTGGTGATTGGGGGCCCCCCGTGCCAAGGGTTTAGTTTGCTGAACAGAAATCGTGTGAACGACCCGCGCAAGCACCTCTGGCGCCCGTTTCTTGATGTCGTCGGCCGCTCCGGCGCTTCGGTATTCGTCATGGAGAACGTGCCTCAACTCATCGGCTCCCCTGAACATCACGATATTGACGACGCTGCTAGGGAACTAGGCTTTCGAACGACGGCGAGAAAGCTCCTTGCCGCTGACTATGGCGTCCCTCAGTTGCGGTGGCGCGCGTTCGTGATCGGAGTCATGGACATCGATCCGCGGCAGATCTTCCCGCCCCCCAAAACCCACTCCGGCATTGCGAACGGGACAATGACCCTGTCTTTGCCCGGAGCTTCAGGATATTCGGAAGGCCTTGCGTCTCTGAAACCGTGGCGCACCGTACGCGACGCCATCGCCGATTTACCTCCACCTGTTGGCACGGAGATTCGCCCGGATGCTCCGCCGCTTGATCTTCATTTCGGTAGGAATCCGACGCCGTTAAGTCTTCGGCGCTACAAGACCGTGAGCGAGGAAGGTATGAACAGGTTCGATCTTCAGCGTCTTGCTCCGGATATCACTCCGGACTGTTGGATAAAGAAAACTTCCGGCGGCACGGATCTGTTTGGTCGTATGTGGTGGGACAAGCCATCGCCGACGATCCGTACCGAGTTCTTCAAGCCCGAGAAAGGCCGCTACCTGCACCCGTCAGACCACCGGCCAATTACTCACCGTGAAGCAGCACGCCTTCAAGGGTTTCCCGATGACTTTGAATTTGTTGGATCCAAGACGGAGATCGCCCGCCAAATCGGTAATGCCGTGCCCCCACCACTAGCGGCGGCAGTCGCACACAGCGTTGCGTCGATACTTCAGTTACGCGCGTCAGAGGCGCGTGCCTGAGCAAACTACATCCGAAAAACGAAGCGCGCTTATGGCGCGCGTACGGACACGCGACACTGATGCGGAGCTGATTGTCCGCCGGTACCTCCATCGCCTCGGGTACCGCTACCGACTGCAGCAGCGTGATCTTCCCGGGACTCCAGACATTGTTTTGTCCCGACGAAAGAGCATTATTTTCGTGAACGGATGCTTTTGGCATGGACACGATGCGTGTCCTCGTGGTTCGCGCCCCAAATCAAATGAGGACTTCTGGGAAAAGAAAATCGCAGCGAACATCGCTCGTGATGCTGCGGTAATCGCTCGTCTAGAGAACGACGGCTGGCGGGTGCAGACAATTTGGGAGTGTGAGACCAAGAACGAGCTCACGCTGCGCGAGCGCTTATGCAAGTTCTTGGAGGGCAGCCGCGCTTAGTCCGAGTCGGCCAGCATGACAGCCCCTGGACTTAGCCCGCCTTCACTTTCCCATTTGATGGGATGACCTTCTTCGCGCAACACGCGTAGTCGCGACTCCCAATCCGAGGTCTTTGCAACGTAGTCGAGTTCTTCACCTGTTACAGCTGATCCTCGATACGCCTCCAGGAACTTCAAGATCCGTGCGGTGGGCGTTTCCGGCAGTCTACGGATGGCGTTTGCTTGTTGCCATCGTTCCTTCAACTCTGGATCGGGAGCGGTTGCCTCTAAGACGTATTGACCGGGCTGCAACTCCGGCCGGTTCTCGCTACTGGAAATGGGCCAACCTTCCTCGACTCGAAGCTCACGAATTCGCCGCGCCCACTCGAAAATGCCCGCGACGCCGCTGATCTCATCCTTGTCAACGACTTTTCCTTGTGTAAGCAGAAGGTACCGAAGAATTCGTTCACGCGCACCGGAAGGCGCACCTGCCTCTATTGCTGCCTTATTCACGAGCGCACGAACTTCGCTGTGTCGTCTGCCTAGCTCGGCGAGCAACAACAAGCAGTCGTCTCCGGACAACTCTGTGATGTCCTCAAGCAACTGTTTCTGTTGGTCAATGGCTCTTATGGCCTGGTTGATATGGGAACGGGCATCACTCATTTGTTTCCTTAACTCCCTTCGGGGGACAACGGCGGCCACTCGCATCGAGTTACAGATGCGGCCTTGCGGCCCTTGCTATTGTGGACACCATAATTGGCCTAGCGTGGCGTTTGAGGACCGCCCTGGCGGTGGCGCTTCGGGTGGAAGGGGGAGACTTATGGCGACGGAAGCTGCGCTTGATCAAGCTTCCATCGTAGGCGGGTCGCTGGTTGAGTGGAATGGCCAACTCGGCGTGATCCAGAGTGTGGACGGCAATCGTCTGTCCGTGCGGTTCGACTCGGGGGAAAACCAGTATTTCACACGCCAGTCAGGAGTCTTGCAGCGAGTTCAGTTTGAACCCGGTTCGCAAGTGCAAATGATCGGCGACCCACAAGTCGGCGTGGTTCTGGGCGCGGTGCCGGAGTCACACGTTCCTTTATGGCGCGTCGCATTTCCGGGAAGGGTAACAACCAGTCCGGAGTCGAGTCTGCGTCCTGCCGTCATCGTCGATCCTTTGGAGCGCATGAAGCGCGGTGTCCTCGACACTGCCTCGGAATTCAACCTCCGTTCCGTCGCCGAAGACTACTGGACTGCTCATCTGCATAACGCACTCGTCTCTCTGGCTCATGCGCGAGTCGACTTAAAGCCTTATCAGGTTTCCGTCGTTCATCGTGTCATCTCACGCTATCCACATCGCTTTATGTTGTGCGACGAAGTCGGTTTAGGTAAGACGATCGAAGCGGCGATGATTTTGAAGGAGTTAAGGGCCCGCGGTCAGGCGGCCAGAACTCTCATCCTGACGCCAGCAGGACTAATGCGCCAGTGGCAGTTCGAGCTTAAGACCAAATTCAACGAGAGCTTCGCTATTTACAGTTCTCTAACCCTGAGGCATCTTCGCGACAAGGGAGTTTCGAATCCCTGGACGGATCACGATTCTGTGATTGCTTCGCACACATGGGCTTCATACAACAACCGCAGGATCGAAGAGATTGCATCGGTCGATTGGGATCTCGTAATCGTCGACGAGGCACACCACGCGCGGGTAAACCCGAACGGCACGAGAACACAACTATTCAAGCTTGTCCAAGAGCTGATCGCTCGGAAGGAGTATGGCCGGCGAGCAGCGCTCCTTGTGACGGCAACACCGCTCCAACTGCACCGAGCCGAACTGTACTCGTTGGTGGAGATGCTGGACCCGGTTCTCTTCGCTTCACAGGCCGACTTTGAGTCGCATATTCACTCGCTCGGGGGGCTAAATCGCACAGTGGAACTGCTGGAGCGAGGCGACCTAATTCGCCGGAAGTCCGACATGTCGGACGTGCTTCACGATGTTGCACGCTTCTTGGAGGTGTCGACTACGGAGGCCGAAGCTCTTATCGAAAACGAAGGGGCGCTGGAGGTCGCATCGATGCTTCGCGACAGGCATCGCCTGAGCGAGGTTTTGATACGTAATCGGAAAGCAGTTCTGGACGGTTTCCAACCGCGCAACGCACACCGTTGGAAGGTCGAACTCTCCGAGCAGGAGCAAACGGTTCACCGACGCATGGAGGTAATCCTCGCCGAAGGCTTCAGGGTGGCGGAGGAAACCAACGAGCACGCTGTGGGATTCCTGATGGTCACATGGCAGAAGTTGCTTTCCAGCTCTTCGCAAGCGCTGTTGACATCCCTGCGCAAGCGAAGAGAGCGCAACCACACCGGGGCAAAGAAGGGAGGGCTCGGACTCGACGAGGCGGAGCTGGAATTTGCCAATGACAGCGAGGCGAGCGCGATCGTGAGCCAACTGGCAGCGCCGGTAGGTCGTCACGACGAGGGGCTGGATGAAGTCATCTCACTGTTGGAACAAGCAGGGCCCGACACGAAGGCACTCGTACTTTGTGATGGTGTTCGGGAGATTCTGCAGGAAGAAGCCGACGCCAAAGTGCTCATCTTCACGGAGTTCCGAGAGACTCAAGAGATGTTAGCCGACATGTTGGCAGACCTCGGAACCGTAAATATGTTCCATGGCCAGATGAAGGCGGAAGCCAAGGACAGAGCTGTGGAGAGTTTTCGTGACAGAACAGGTCCACAGTTCCTTGTCAGCACCGAGGCGGGGGGTGAAGGCCGGAACTTTCAGTTCTGTCATTTCGTCGTTAATTACGACTTGCCCTGGAACCCGATGAAGGTCGAACAACGGATTGGACGCGTAGACCGAATCGGGCAAGAACATCCGATTACGATTTTCAACCTATACGTCGAGGGGACTATCGAGGGGCGCATCCTGGACGTTCTTGACCGACGCATCAAGATCTTTGAAGAAGCGGTTGGCGGACTCGATCCAATTCTTGGCGATACGGAGTCGGATATCCGGGCCGCCCTGCGCTTGGCCGAGGCGAAGCGCGACGAGGCACTAGAGGCGCTGGGTAAGCGGCTTCAAGAGAAGATCCAAGAAGCAAAAGCCGCAGAGGAGAAGCTGCACGATTTCATCATGCAGGACAAGAGCTACTCCGCGGAGATCGCGCAAATGGCACTGCAACAAGAGGCGCCGATCACCCAATCAGAATTCGAACGGTTTCTAATCGAGCTCTTGAAGTCGGTTAACACGTACCTTTATCGGCCTGAACCGAACGGCGAACGCCGGGTCGTGTTCCATGCGCCGTTTTCCGTTGAGTATCGAGCCTTGCTTAACGGTGAGGAGGCTCGGCGAGTTTGCTTCAACCCAAAGCAAAATGTGGACTCCCAGGAAGTGGAATATCTGGGTTTTGGTCACCCGATCGTCGACGCAATCGTGAAACGTGTGACCGACCACAGATACGAAGGTTCCGCGGCCGTTCGATCCCTACGCGACGAGGATGTCCGTCCTGGCTGGCAGTTCAATTGGTTAATGAAGGTGGGCGGTGTTAGCCCTAAAGCATTTGTCTTCCCCGTGTTCGTTGACGACGGCGGGCAGCTAGATGTGGACGAGGGGCGGCGATTACTCCTGCTGTCGCGAGACTTTGGTCCGGAGAACAGCTCCGATCAGCCCTCCCTCGCTACGCTGGAGCTGGCTAGTTCGGTGGCCCAAGGTGCGGCCATAGTTCGCCAACAGGATGAAGTCGAACAAGCACGGCTTTTGGCCGAGCAGCGTGCCGACGTAGAGGAAAACAGACTCAGGGCCTTGATGAATCACCGATCTCAAGCGGTGCGCGATCGCATCAACGCGTGCACCGGTACTCTTGAACGGCTCGAAGCATCGAACGATTCGCTCCGAATGCGTGCGGTGCCTCTCTGGCAGGCGAATCTCGCTCGCGCTGAGGCCGAGATGGAGTCCGTCAAAAATGACTTCGAAAGTGCGATGCTGGAACTCAATCAGCGACGTAGTCCGACGGCCGAGTTCGCGTTGTTGAACGTTGCGCGAATCGAGCAGGCCTCCACATGACCGAGCTAATTTTGGCCGACCCCGAAGTCAGTGACACGACGCCCGGCGCGACATTTCCCGAGTTTGCGGGAGACACGATCCGCGAACGTCTGATAAATGCTTTGAAGGTCGACATCCTCGGACCGGAGAGCCCTGAAGAAGAACTGAATCAGTCGCCGGCGACTAGATACCCTGTGGGAATGTTGGCGCCTCGTAACACACGGCCCGACCCGCTCGAGGACGAATCGATGGAGGCGGCTGCGGACGATGAGACTGCCGATGACGCGACACCTCCCGTTTCACTGTCCCTAGCTCCCTCCTCGATTGGGCTGTCGTTTGTCGTTCCTCGGAACTCAACCAACGTTGTCGTCGAAGCCTCGTGGGGCGAATACACAAAGCACGAGGCCGACGACGAGGTTCCAACAGAACTTGCCACCGATATCGATCGCGACGATGACCCGGACGAAACCGCCAACAGGAAGAAGAGAAAGCAGTACAGGTGGCGCCGGACTCCACACACCGGAACGGTAACTATTACCGGGCTTGAAGAGGGGAGGGCGGCTCCCGTTGTCGTTGGGGATGGCGCACACATCGAATGGATGGCTCGATTTGTCGGCGACAGTGCGGTCGTGTCTGTGTTCCTGGTAAACATCCGGGAAGCACCGAGTGGGCGACGTCCTCCGGACGAGGATTGGTTGTATCAACCCAGACTTCGAATTCATGCAAGTGGAGTCGAAGTATTCGAGCCGCGTCAGCTTGCTGCAAGCGACTTACTCGATGTGTCTGCAGCAGATCCGGACATTGCCTCAGCAAATCTTGTCTACCGCAAGCGAGTCGAGTTCGCGACCGGCCATGGTGTTGCAGCTTCCTGGACGCTCTCATCTCGCTGGGACAGAGCCGTGGAGCTGAGCACGGAGATCGTTCCTCAGCGCGAGGTTCCGATCGTCAAACCCTTTATCCCCCAGGACTTCGAAGAGCCGGACATGGAGCGTTTAGCTGCATGCCCGAGCGGCGATGATGTAATCGCGCTTTTACAACCGCTTCTCGATTCCTACGAGGACTGGATTGAGGATCGCCGCAAGGAGAGTGAGTCCATTCAGCCCGATGGACTTCGCAAAGTGGCTGGGGATCACGTAACTCTGATGAACACGAGTCTCCGTCGGATGCAGCAAGGGCTTGATCTAATCGGATCGCGTGATGATGTCTTTCGCGCCTTCACGTTTGCCAACTTAGCAATGGCAAAGCAACGGCAAGCATCGGTAAGAGTTCTTCGCCGCCGCCGCGGTCAAACCGTGACAGAAGACGTTGCGAAGAAGTGGAGACCGTTCCAAATCGGCTTCATCTTGCAAAGCTTGGCGGGCATCGTCGACCCGGCAGCACCCGACAGGGAACTCGTCGACTTGCTTTGGTTTCCCACTGGAGGTGGCAAGACGGAGGCCTACCTGGGGCTAACCGCATTTACATTGGCGTTCCGTCGAATACGGCTGCAGTACGACCAGTTCGACTACGCGGGCATGTCGGTGCTGATGCGCTACACGTTGCGGCTGCTGACAATCCAGCAATTCCAACGAGCCACAGCGTTGATTTGTGCTTGCGAAAGCATTCGACTAGAGAACGAAGAGCAGTGGGGGGTCCTGCCGTTCACGATCGGCCTGTGGGTTGGTCGGGATGTAACACCGAATGATTACGCCACTGCAAAAGAGGCCTTGGCGTTGCTCAAACGGGATGAGCAGGTTTACTCGTCGAGTCCCTACCAAGTGGTTTTCTGCCCATGGTGCGGCACCGACATCACGCCGAACGACTACAGAAGCGACGACGACCTTGAGAGAACATTCGTCCACTGTTCCAATCGCGAGTGTTTGTTCGCGGCTGGCGTATCCGAATGCGGCATTCCCGTCCTCGTCGTTGATCACGAGATTTATCGAAATCCGCCGTCACTTCTGGTGTCGACGGTGGACAAGTTTGCTCAGATGGCATGGAACGGAAGCATTCAATCTTTGTTCGGACGCGTAAGCGAAGTTTGCCCGCGCCACGGATATATTTCGGCCGGCGAGAACCATCCTTCACAGCATCACGAAACCAAGGGCTGGCCTAAGGCGGTGGTGCGGCCGGTTGAACGTTGGCTCGCGCCTCCGGATCTCATCATCCAGGACGAGCTCCACCTCATATCCGGTCCCCTTGGGACTCTTGTGGGAATCTACGAGTCGGTAGTTGACGACTTGTGCCGAACAACAGTGGGCGACGCGCTCGTGGGCCCGAAGGTGATTGCCTCTACGGCGACCATTCGCAGATCCAAACAACAGGTTCGTGCCCTGTTTAACCGAAGTGTGAGCGTCTTTCCGCCACAAGGACTTGACGCGTCGGACTCCTTTTTTGCCAAGGAGTCGACGGACGTTCCCGGCCGACTCTATGTCGGCGTCTTCGGCCCCGGGAAGTCCATAAAGACGAATCTTGTACGCGTCTACGCTGCACTTCTGTCTCGTGCCGAAGAGGAATTCACGCAGGCGCCAAGCCCCGAGTCCGACGCTTACATGACCCTTGTTGCTTACTTCAATTCCATTCGAGAGCTTGGTGGGGCCCTCCGACTTGTCGAGGACGACGTTGTCGCCAGAATGCGGGTGCTCCGACGTAGAAGATTCGGACCAACCCGCATTCTTTATGAAAAACCGGAACTGACGAGCAGAATGCGGAGCACGCAGATTGCCGACACGCTCAAGAAGCTAGAGCGGACGTTCCTCGAGGGCCGAAAATCCTCCCAATATCCAATCGATGTCCTCCTTGCGTCAAACATGCTGTCTGTCGGAGTTGACATTGACAGGCTGGGACTGATGGTCGTCAGTGGACAGCCGAAGACCACGGCCGAATATATCCAGGCAACCAGCCGAGTAGGTCGTGTGCATCCGGGTCTTGTAGTCGAGGTCTACAACTGGGTGCGCCCCCGAGACACGTCGCACTACGAGCGTTTCGAGCACTACCACGATACGTTCTATCGGCATGTCGAAGCGACTAGCGCCACTCCCTTCTCTGCTCGCGCTCGTGATAGAGCTCTTCCCGGCGTCCTTGTCTCGTACGCCCGGATGTCCGATCCAAGCTTGTCTCAGGAGTCGGGAGCTAATCACCTGGATCCTGCCGACTCGCAAATCGAACGCATGATCGCCGATCTGTCCGACCGAGCTTTCGATATCACCGAGCGAGATGACGTTCGACAGGACACTGAGACTCAACTCCGCAATCTGCTCTCCGAGTGGTCGCTCGCGAAATCACCTCCGAGTTCTCGCCCACTTGTGTACAGCCGCCGGGGTGCCAGCCGAAAAACTCCGGATGCGAACACGATCTTGATGCGCCAGATGGAGGAATCGGGCGGGCAGGGTTTGTGGCGCGTAGCAGGATCCCTCCGTGAGGTCGAAACCGAGGTGGATATCGTCTTGTCCGACGGGCCACCGGAATGAAAGTCAAAGTCGGGCAGTTACGACCGAGTCAACTGGTAAGCCAGTGGGGTCCCGGCTCCCTCGTCGATTCGCCCACCATGTCTGTGGTTGTCGCCGGCTCGGATGAGTGGAGTAGTCGCACCTCGAAGAGATTGGACGAACCCCGTTTGGCGGCCCAGCTCCAGGTCGACGGGTTTCGCAGACCACCCTGGTACAGCCGAGGCGAAGATATAGGCGGTGTTCCATCCCGAGTCTTTCCGGGCTTCCTGGTTTGCCCCCGTTGCAACCGACTCGACCGCTACGAGCGGTTCGAGTTCGACGAGATCGGTCGACAATTCCGCTGTAAGAATCCGGAGTGCAGCGGCGCCGGCAAGGCGATTGCTTATCCCGCGCGCTACGTTGTTGCATGTCCGAACGGCCATCTCGACGACTTCCCTTGGCATGCCTACATTCATCCTGCCGAAGTCGCATGTGACCGAGAGCTACGGCTGGAAGATAGCGGGCAAACAGGTGCAATCACCGATATCTGGGTGAAATGCAAGACTCACGGTGTACAGAGAAATCTTGGACAAGCCTTCGGTCAAGCAGCTCGCTCGAAGTTGCCCGACTGCTCGGGGCGTCGCCCATGGCTGGCCGACAGAGATCCTGTTCCATGTTCGGAAAAGCCGCACGTCGTCCTTCGTGGTGCGTCTAATGTGTACTTCCCCGTTATCGAGTCTGCGATCTCTATTCCGCCATGGTCGGATCCCATCCAAAGCGCGATAGGTGAACAATTTGAACTGTTAGCCAAGATCGACACCTTACAAAAGCTAACCGCAGCCCTAGAGCTCATCAACGTCCCAGAGCTTCAGCAGTTCCATGTCGAGCAGATTTGGGACGCTCTCACCAAGCGAAGATCGGGAGTGCAAGCATCGCGCACTTCGCTTCGCTGCGAGGAGTGGCAGGCCTTCAAGACGCGCGCCATAAAGAACGACGTAACTTCTCAGTTCCGCTCTCGTGCCGTATCCAACCCCGAAGGCCTCGAAGGGATCGTGAAGAGCGTCGTACTGATCGAGCGCCTTCGCGAAGTACGTGCTCTACGCGGGTTCACGCGAATCGACGCGATCACGGATGTGGGGGATCTCGACGACGTGCAATCCGTGGATGCGAAGCTCGCCCCGCTCTCACGCGAGAAACTTCGTTGGCTGCCCGGTGTGGAACTGCGAGGCGAAGGCATCGTTATCGAGCTGGAAGAGCAACGGATTAGGGAATGGGAAAGACGCCCGGCTGTACAAGACCTAGCAATGCGCAATGCGGCGGCTGAACAGGCTTGGCGAAGTGCTCGGGGTCTCGAAGAGGGACGGACAACACCAATGCGCTACATCTTGCTTCACACCTTGTCCCACTTACTGATACGGCAACTCTCACTTGACTGCGGCTATTCGTCCGCCTCATTACGGGAGCGAATTTACTGCTCAACCGACGACTCCACCCAGATGGCTGGAATATTGATCTACACGGCCACCAGTGACTCGGACGGGTCGCTAGGCGGACTTGTGGAGATGGGCATCCCGGAACGGCTCGGCCCAGTCCTGATTGAAGCCTTGGAGGGAGCGCGCCTCTGCGCAAATGATCCCCTCTGCGCGGATCGCGATGTGGCCGGTACGGCCGCGCACCTCAACGGCGCGGCATGCCATGCGTGCCTACTGGTTAGCGAGACATCCTGCGAGCGATCAAACCACTATTTGGACCGAAGTGTGCTCGTGGAGACCATCAGGCATGCCGGATCTCATTTCCTCGCTACCTGAGCTGGTCGCCCAGTTCGTCTCAGGGACTCCGGCGAACGCGGTGACAAGCATCGCGGCTGGACTTGCGGATGACAGCATAAGTCTCGACTCATCTTCAGTGGGTATCGCGTCGCTGCGAAACGTGTCACCTCAAGTGGCACAGCGAAGCGCACTGATGTTTCGTCAGCTGCCTGACGGAATTTCGCCCTCTGGTGTAGCGACACTTCTTGCAACGGCGAACGAAGTTCGGAAGATTGCCCAGCTCGATCGCGAAAAAATCGACATCGCATGGACGGGGCCGGATGCAGACGGGCCGTATGTGAGACCAACGGAAGCTGTTCTCGATGAAATGCTGCAGGGTGTGCGCGAGTCGGGCGAGGTGCTGATTGTGGGCTACGCCCTAATCGTCGCGCACGAGTCGCCGATGTTGAAGGTGGTAGAGCAATTAGCCTCGGCATCTCGAAGCGGCGCCCTAATCACAGTTGTTCTGCATAACGATGGTGCCGAAGCCAACAGAAAGAACTTGCTAGAGCACTGGGACATGAACGTTCGAAAGCCGGACATATATACGTGGAATCCACCCCCCGACCACCCCTACACAAAGTTGCATGCGAAAGCTATCGTCGTCGACCGATTGGACTTGCTCGTCACTTCGGCAAATCTAACCTTTCACGGTCTTCGCCTAAATCTGGAGTTGGGCTTGAGAGTTAGGGGCCCGGAAGCGAATGCCGTTGCGCTTCGATTTGACGAACTCATCGCATCGGGTGCCCTCACGCGCTGGTAGGCACGCTCGCATCCCGGAAAGGCGCAGGTACCAGCAAATCGGTACACGCACTCGGTCTTGCCACGTCTGGAGCCGCCTACGTGGATGCCGCGTAGCGTTCGTCTCTCCGACAGCCTGGGCGCACCCGAAGGGCTGGATCACCCACCGACCACGGCTTGATCCCGGTGTGTCGGCATGATCAGCTATGTCGTTTCGCCAGAAAGATGTCGACGAATTACTGGTACAGACTCGACGCATGTGTGCACTGTGTTGGGAAGCGCCCTTCGTACAGCTACATCACATTGAGGTCACGGTTCCTCCCGACGATGACATTCGCAATGCTATTCCGCTGTGCCCAAACTGTCATGACAAGGTTCACGCTGGCTACAAGAGCGGACGCACAACACGTCAGATGACACCCGCCGAGCTGCGTGGCCACAGAGCCGCCCTCATCGACTACGTTGCCGGAACTCGACCCCGAATCTCTATTCCCAACCACGGGCAAGGTGTCGATGAACGGCCCAGCTTGACTTCTTTTGAGACGAATCACGACCGCATCATGGATGCCGATAACTCTCGGGGTGACTTGGGTTTCGTGGATTCCGAATCTCCCGAGAGAAGAGTCACTGTCGACGGTCGCACTATGACTGTTGCTCAGTTGGTTCACAGATTTCTCGAGGACGCTGAGGCAGCGGCTTGTCTCACCGGCTCTCCGCAATCGGGTCTGACTTCCGTGGGCAGGTATGTTGCAGATCAGGCCGGCAAGCGCGGTCTGGCAGCCGCAACCATTGACTGCAAACTGCTTGGGGCGACTGGATCGGACCTACGACTCATGCGGCGAGAAGTCCCGCGAAGAAGCTGGGATGCGGAACTACGGAGTGTCGACCAGCGATTGGTAAATGACCTAGCTACCCAGTGGGGAGTACGGGTTACACGCGGAACCACACTTTTTGAACTCTTTCGAATCTCGACAGGCCAGCCTCGTCTGCTGCTCGTGGACAACACCACGGCTCTGGACTACGAAACTGCCCACACCCTTATGCGTCTCCTGCGCAGCCTATGGGAGCACCATACGCGTCGTGAAAGCCAGTTTCATATTTGGCTCTCTATGTCATTTAGTCGGTTCACAGACACGAGGGTCAGATTGTTCTCGTCGACACGAATGTTCTCCGCGGAAGCGCATCTGCTGTGGCTCGACGTGGTTGAAGTCGAAGCTCTCGTGGAGCGAGCAGGTCTGAGGCCAGTCAAAGAGTTAGCGCGTCTACTCCACAAACAGTACGGGGGTCAGCCGTTCCTTACTGCGACCGCGGTACACCAGATCTTGAATTTCGACGATTCGAACCCTCTGAGTCTGTTGGACATGGTTTACGAGCAGGCCGTCCTCGGACGGGGTCCATTCCGGCACCACCATCAAGTCCTCCGGAGCCTTGTGTTCGACGACGATTTAATGAACGAAGGAGCGACCGCGGAGATTCAGGATTCCATACTTAGAGTGCTTCGGCGCCATGGAGGCAGCACGCCGAGTCGCGATGTACTCGACTACTTGGTCGGAAGCGGCCTCGTTCGACAGATGTCCGACTGGACGCGTTCTCCCGCCCGAACTGAGCCACCCCTGGCAATGTCGTGCTCGCTCTACGAAGAGCTATTAAACAGGTGGGCTGGCGACGGCCACATCAAAGAGATGCAACCACCGGCAAGAGCACTAAACAGACCCAGGCACATTTCCCCACATCATTGAACTCATCAACACGCGACGCAGCTCCCGCTTCTCCCGGTGCGCGTGTTGACGATTCGACCATTAAGGTGCAGCAACGCTTTGCGGCACGACATGACGGAGATTAGACCCCAAGGGTCTCGAAACCATGTCCAATGCACGCAAATCGGTGCAGGTTATCCAGTTGCACGTTGCTGACCTGGATTTCCCAGATGGCGCCCTCACCCGCGAGCTTATCGGCTCACCACGCGATCGGGACTTGTTCGGTAACCCCGCCCCCTATTCCCGCGGCGCTGGTCAACAGTTCGGGCTACACCTGTGTCCACCTGTGGTCGGTCCGGAACTCCGACTCCAATACTTAGATCAGCCGCTAGGTGAAAAACTCCAAATTGCCATGCGCCCAATTGCAGCCTCAGACGGAGAGCCTCGAATCTTTGTACTGGCCCACCGGGTCGGTGGTCTCTCCCTCGACGCTACCCGAGCCAGGGGAGACGATCATTGGGGGCCCGAGGATCTATTTGTGTTTTGCACTGGGTCTACACGTTGGGATTGACATGACTTGACCAGTTATCAGATCGACAAGACCACTGGCTTCGACCGGGCACATCTCGGCGATCAGGGTGAACTCTGGTTCGCGGCCGCCTTGCCGCGCGGCTGGGTTTGGCAGCCGCCCCGACGTGACGTGGGCAAGGACGGATTGATTGTTATTCGCGATCATTCACAGTTGCACAATCTTGAGTTCTCCGTCCAAATCAAGACGTCCGAACAGCCGAAGATAGCTAATGGACTCTTGGTGGTACGGAACGTCCCACGGGCGTCGGTGGAGTATTGGTTTGCAAGTCCTTTGCCAACACTCGTCGTTGCCGTAGACGTAAAGAATCGACAGGGCTGGTTTGCGTGGCACCTGGATCTCTTTGACGCCCCCCGTGAGCTATACGCGGCCAAGAGCGCCTCATTAACGCTTCGACTTCCCGAAAGCAACCGGCTCGACGAGGCTGGGTGGGAGCAGATTAAAGTCAGGCTTCGGCTTCACTACGGGGCTCTACACAGGGCGATTGCTGGCGACGCCACAAAGGCCGTAGTGTTGGCCGCGGTACATCGCATTAGCACTATGGCCGGGAACTTGGTTCGCATCGGCGCCAATTCGGTTCCCGATCCACCCGTGACCCCCAAGGAGGGAGTGACTCTTCTCTTGGAACAGTTTGAATTGCGCGGCGTGCTGGATACGGTCACCGAACTGCTGGCCAAGATCGAAGTGGACTCAGACTTTCACAAGCAGCTTTCATTCTGGCTCTCGTCCTTTGAGGGACGGGCGTCTGCAGCACATCCAAGCTTGAAACACCTTCCACGCGATAGGGCAGAACCTCTTCCACGGGATTTCAAACTTGTGTTCAGTCCCCAGACGCTTCTTGAAAACAGGTCTCAGATAGTTCTGGCGATCATTGATTTAGTCACGATGCTCACCTCCGCTCACCCCGAACGGGACAGGAGCGGGAGTCTTCGATAAACGGGGAACTCAGATGAGACACGAGCGTTGGTTTTCCCTATGGGTCAGTACAGCAATCGGTACAGCAAAACGGTGCGTCTTTCCGCATCCAGGGGCGTCTGCCATAGAGAGGAAATGGCACAGTTACGCCACATCTGGAGGGTCGTGGAAACTCCAGGATGGTCCAGATTCGTTCTTTAATCCGTCGGTCCTGGGTTCGAATCCCAGCGCCCTCACCAATCTCTCCGTCCCGCCCACCCACGGCCGGACGGGATTTGGTGTTCGTTTGTCGACGAGCGTTCGCGATGAGGCGCCGCCGCTCCCCCGCTGTCGTGCGAACC
Organism: Pseudomonadota bacterium; assembly: GCA_021323865.1. Lineage (GTDB taxonomy): Bacteria > Chloroflexota > UBA5177 > UBA5177 > JAJPKF01 > JAJPKF01. The sequence goes on from JAJPKF010000018.1 coordinate 16,945, forward strand.
CGGTGGCATAGCATAGGTGTGTTCTCGAGGTCCAATGTGAGCCCGTCCGTCTCACCATCCCTCTCGATGCTCTCCGCAGCCGGCCTGTCGTACGCAAGCCCGACCCAGAAAGCTCGAGTGATCACTGAGCTCTGGGCTGGGACCCGCCTCTACTGTGCAGCATGCCCCTCGGATGCAGTCGCTCAAACGCCAAACAACAACGCCGCGTTTGACTTCGTATGCCCGGTTTGCGAGGCTACGTATCAACTAAAGAGTCAGTGCAAGCCTATACGTGACCGGATCGTCGACGCGGCTTACGGCACGATGATGAAGCACATTGAATGTGGTCGTGCGCCTAACCTTTGGGTTATGCAGTACGAATTGCCCGGGTGGTCTGTGAGCAATCTCCTGCTCGTTCCGTCCTTTGCCTTTTCAGCGTCCTCGGTCGAGCCGCGCAAACCACTTGGTTCGACCGCCCGACGCGCGGGTTGGGTTGGATGCAACATCGTATTACGGAACATACCTGTCGACGCACGAATTGATCTGGTCACACGAGGGCAGTGGCAGAAGAAGGACGATGTGCGGGCGTCCTTTTCTCGGATGAGGGCCGTAGCGACCGGTGATGCGGAAGCTCGTGGCTGGACGCTTGATGTACTCGCAGTCGTTCGTACGATTGGAAGAGACGACTTCAGTATCGACGACGTTTATGCCCACGAAGCGATCCTTCAACGACTTCATCCCAACAACCGCCATGTCCGGGCTAAGATTCGTCAGCAGCTTCAAATTCTCCGGGATAACGGGTTCATCGCGTTCACGGCCCCGGGCCAATACAGGGTGGTTAGCGGATAGCCGCGGAGCGGGGGCTAACCTGTCGTAGCAGCTGGCTTTGCGGCTCGCACTCTACAGGCCGCCGACCGTTCTACGACGCGCCCACTACGTCTCAGGCGTAACCCGGGCTTCCTCCCACTTGCGAGACAGTCTTGTTGTGAGGTCGGGGCTGCAGGAGCTGCAGGTGACAACAGCGATCGGGGCAGCTCGTCGCGGACCTCAGGCGTCTAAAGGCTAGACACAAACCCAACCATTGCAGTCGCGGAGGAAGCCATGACCGACACCACGGGCGAGCCAACCGAGAATCTTACCCAGATCCTGCAAGAGCTGACCGCTCGACTCGAACGCCAGGAAGCCGAGCTGCGGCAACTGAAATCCTCTCAGCCGGCGAATGCTGAACCAGCCGGCCAGCTCCAGGCCCTGTCGCACGCCGGCGGAATCAGCCGGTCGCGTCTATTCCGGATCGCCGGCGTGGGAGCGGTCGCCGCGGCGGCCGCCGGCGTTGAGATGACTTCCGGAGGCACCACCGCTTTCGCCAAGAACGGCGACGCCGTGAAGGCGGGCGGCGTGACCAATGCGGAACGTGGCACGATGGTCAACTACAACGGCACGGCCGGGTTCGGTAACGCGGTTCTTTCGGGCAACGACTCGACCTACCGGCTGCATACGGACCTTCCCTTTCGGGCCGGCGTCGCGGGTCTCGCGGGCGCCGGCAGCACTGCCGGGCCGGGCGGCCTCAGCAACGGGGTCCTCGGGCTCACCGATAACGGCGCCGGAAACGGCGTCGTCGGCGTGAACAGCAACCTCGTAGATGGAGATGGGGCCGGCGTGCTCGGGAAGAACGACAGCACCAATGGCAATGGCTCCGGCGTCTCGGGGACCCATGCCGGCGGAGGACCGGGCGGGTCCTTCAGCTCCACCAGCGGCATCGGCGTGGTGGCGATGGGTAGTACGGGTCTTCAGGCATCCGGCTTCACCCAGGCCGTCTACGGTACCTCCCACAACACGTCGGACAACGCCGCCGCGATTCAGGGCGAGCTTACTTCGTCCATCTCGGGAGATTCGTCGGCAGGCGTGTACGGGAAGAATGACGCCACCAACGCCAGTGGGTGCGGTGTCAGGGGCAGCCATGCCGGTGGCGGATCCGGCGGACTCTTCAACTCCAACAGCGGCATCGGCGTCGTGGCCATCGGCAGCACCGGTCTTCAGGCATCCGGCTTCACCCAGGCCGTGTACGGTACCTCCCACAACACGTCGGACAACGCCGCTGCGATTCAGGGCGAGCTTACTTCGTCGATCTCGGGAGATTCGTCGGCAGGCGTGTACGGGAAGAATGACGCCACCAACGCGAACGGCTGCGGCGTGAGAGGCACGCATGCCGGCGGCGGGTCGGGCGGACAGTTCAGCAGCGCGGCCGGAGACGGAGTGACCGGAACGTCCAGCGGCATCGGAGCCGGCATCCGAGGGAGCAGCGCCGGCGGCCGGGGCGCCATCCTTTCGGGACACCACGCCCAGCTTCGGCTCATTCCCTCCCACCGGTCTTCGCACCCGGCGTCGGGCGAGGCGGGCGATCTATTCCTCGATGCCAACCACCGCCTGTGGCTGTGCCTCGGTAAGAAGCACTGGAAGCGGCTGGCCTGAGGGGCTTGTCCGTGGCGGTGGTCGAGAGTCGACGGTAAGCATGGGACACTCTCGACCGTGACGGCGGCGTCACGGGATTCGCCGCCGCGCCGGATTACGGAGGGGCCTCAACCACCGGCTGTAGCGTTCACAGGGCACATCGCCACGCCGTCGCGACCAAATGGGGCGGTCGACACTGGGTATCTATCCGCCGAGTTGGTCCACCCTACTTGTCTCTGAAGTGGCTCACGCGTTTCGGCAAATCCCGAACCGTGGGCTGTGTGACTTCCTTCCACGCCAGCACACTCCATCTGAGCCGACCATCCATGCAATCCAGGAGTTCTTGAGCCGGATCGTGCTGGATTCCGAGGCGACAGGTATCGACGCGACGAAGACGCCTCAGGCGTTCGGGGCGCTCACTGCGACTTCCCGCGCCCGACGGGTGAGTGCTTCATGCCAATTCACAAACCGGACCCCGGCTGCCGCCGCGTCCGTAAGGGCACCAGCTACGATTTGCTTCCGGAAGGCACCGAGCCGCTCAGCGCGAAACTGTTGTATGCTTACGGCCAGCGAACGGTCATAGAGCGATCCAAGCTTCCACCTGCGGTCAAATCCATGTTCCGCCGGAACGACGGTGCCGTCGCTCTCGATGATCAAGGGATGTAACAGGAACGCGAATGGCAGCGACTGGTATTCGCAGTCGCCGATGTCGCGCAAGCCCCCCGCCGGCAAGGCGTCCACGTGGATGACGACCGACGGGCCCACCACTGTCTGGAGTCTTGCCGCTTCGACAACTGCCCACTGAAGTTCCTCTTCGTCTGGACGGTGTTCGCTCATCTGCCTGCCGCGACCAGCAAGTTCGAGCGGGTGGACCTGTAGCAGGGCGGCTCCCTGATCAAGGGCAAAGCGGGCGATCCACTCGAGCTCAGACAGGTTTTGCATCGTCAGGGTGAAGATGAAGCCAAATGGAAGCCCTGCGGCGCGCACCTGTTCCAACCGCCTCGCCATCTGAAGGAAACTTCCCCGTCCGCGCATGCGATCGTGCGAATCGGGAGTACCGTCCAGGCTTATAGCAAGCAGGTCCAGCCCGCGAAGGCTTTTGAGCCGCCGCGCGTTTAACAGCGTTCCGTTCGTGGTCACCGTGGCGGTCATGCCGAGGTTGCGGGCGCACTCAATGAGCTGCGATAGTTCTCGGTACAGCAGCGGCTCACCTCCTGAAACGGCGAGCACGTTGTACCCCTCTTGGGCCGCATCTTGGATCGCGCCCAGAAGGAGGCCAGTCTCAAGCTCCTCGGTCACTGCTGGACCGGAGGACGAGTAACAATGCAAGCAACTCAGATTGCACCGCCCGAGGGGGTGCACCTGTAGCACTCGCGCCGAATCCATGCGGCTATGCAGCGGCACCTGGCCCGAAGGCCGGTTATCGCCCAGACGCGAACCGTACTTCGACGAGATCTACCGCAGGAATTCCATAGGGGAACACAACGATCTGGCGTACTGCGCCCTCGGCAACCAGCCTGTTGATGAGGTCTCCGACGGCGTTGGGACGTACGTGAAATGAGCCCTCGAGCCAGTCCACGGCGGGGATGCCTCGGACCAGCCAGTCCACCAGCTCTATGCCCTCCTCATTGGCAAAGCCCGCAAGTCGGTCAAGCTGGCTCTCAGAGATCTCAGCCTTCTTCAGGTGCTGCAACTTGTCGGATCCGCGCTCGCTTGTCAACTTCCACCTCCGGAGTCGTGATGGCCCTGGCTCATCCCAGGCTAGCGAAGGAGTCCATCTTAACGCAACTAGGCGCCGGCCGGTGAGATCGTGGTCGCGTCGGGCCTTCAATAGAACTCAGCTGGGGACGCGTAACGACGGCGCAAGCGCCTTGGCCTGGTCCCTCTCCCCACGCCAGCTAGTGAGACTGCCTCAGCTGCGCCCAGGCCCCGCTTGGTTGGATTTGAACGCTCGTGCGCCCATGGCCGAGCTGCACGGCAAGCTCGGGTGCTCAAAATGGTGATCCGGCCAGGAGCCTTTCGTCCATGCCCGCATCGCGAGCCCGAGCATCGACGAGGCGCCACACGTCGAGCAGCGCATCGAATCTGTCCGCCGCGCTAGGGCTGACACCACCTGCGACCTCCATCGCCGTAACCAGCTCGGTCGCCCCGGGGTCGCTCCGAAGGACGGTCATGAGCCACTTCTCGGTTGGGTGAGGGTCTCCTCCTGCCAGTATCCAAAAGCGAGCGGCGGTGGAAAGACAGGCCGCGGCCGTCAACTGTTGCGCAAGCTTGTCCTCGCGCGGCAGGGTCGACACCGCTTCGTTGCGCGTCCTCCGGAACTCTCCATACGCTGCAGCGGCAAGGTCGAGCGTGCGCTGATCAAAGCTGTTGGCGACGTGGGCGACATAGGCCGGCCCCGTTCCGGCGGCGTCACTCAGCGCCACGGCGTACCGCAATTGGTACGCCCATTCTGCCAGGCTGACCTCCTCGCGTTTTGCTCGGATCGACGGGCCCATGACCTCGATGTCAACTGCGCCCACCCGACGAGAGGCGACGTGGAAGGTCAGGTCTAGATTGCCTGTGGGCGCAGCTCGCTCGACACCAAACACGTCGTCGATGCTGCCAGGGATGACATCCGCCTCACCCGCGTCGTCATCCCAGAACAACACAGTGTCCCAATCACTCAGATCGCCCGCGTGGCCGGTGGCGCGACCCGATGAGGTACCAGTCGGCCTTCGTGAGCAGCTCAGCCATGGCAGGGTTGCCGGCTCCCTTTGCCCGTAGCTCGTCGATTGAAGTGACCACCGGCCATTATCCGTTTGCTCAAGCGAGGCGAAGCGCATCGGCATCAGAACGGTCCCGGCCAAGGAGGGAACGTGATAGGCGTGAGCCGCCTGGTTACGTCGGTTGGACCCGGCGCGCCGCCTGCAGATTCGTCGTCAACCGCGTCGCTTACCAGGGGGCCGCGAGAGCCGCGACATGCCTCGGCTATCTGCGTGAACCGGCAACAGGGGTGTCCGAGGCAAGCGGATCGACCGCCGCGTATCGGCTGGCATACTCATGGCATGGACCAGCGCGTGTCCGTCATCACTCTTGGCGTGAGCGACACGACTAAGGGCAGACAGTTTTACGAGAGCCTCGGCTGGCACGGTATGTCACCCGACGGCGACGTCGTCTTCTTCCAGGCGGGGTGCATAATCCTCGCTTTGTGGGGTCGAGACAAGCTGGCTGACGACGGCGGGATGGAAGATCGGGGCGGCTGGGGAGGCATCACGCTCTCGTACAACGCGGCCTCGCCTGAGGAGGTGGATGCCGTGCTGGCGCAGGCCAAGTCCGCCGGTGCCACGATTCGTCGCCCGGGCGCCACAACGTTCTGGGGAGGCTATGCCGGCATCTTCGTTGACCCTGACGGCCATCCGTGGGAGGTCGCCCACAATCCGGGCTGGATCCTGGCAGACGACGGCAGCGTTCATCTGCCGTGATCCGGTTGGACCGGCGGGAGGATGGTCCGGGGTCTCGCTCAGGAACGGGTACCCGGGCTCGCCTCATGGATCCCAGGAACCCTGAACCAAGGGGCCACAGACGCAGTAATCCACAGAACTGAGCAGTCCACGGGGCTAGAATGGCCGGCCCAACCGCCTCTTGGGGATGGTGAACATGCGCGACCTCGTACTGCAGATGGGTGTCTCAGTCGACGGATACGTGGCCGGGGGCCCCGAACGGAAGGGACACGTGGCCCGCCCTGCAGAGCATGCCGACGTTACGGCCTGGAAGGTCGAGCGTCTACGGCGGGTTGGACTCCACATCAGGGGTCGGGTGACCTACGAGCAAATGGCGGCACACTGGCCGACGGCCGGCGGCGTCTACGCTCCCCTCATGAACGATATCCCCAAGGCCGTCTTCTCCAAGACGCTCAGGTCCGCCGACTGGCCTGAGTCGCGGATCATGAGCGGCGATCTGGAGGAAGACGTCGGCCGGCTGAAGAATGAGCCCGGAGGCGACATCCTGGTTCACGGCGGCGCCGCCTTCGTCCAGGCACTGTCGCGGCGCCGGCTGATCGACGAGTATCATCTCGTCACCCAGCCGGTCGCACTGGGCAGCGGCATGCCGATGTTCGCGGACCTAAGGGAGCCCTTGGACCTCGATCTCCAGGAGGGCCAGGCCTTCCCCGACGGCACTCTCATCAGCGTGTATCGCACGCATCGGACGCGCATCCGGTCATAGGACCGTCGCAATGCCCTCCTCCGCTGGGGGTCATCGAGCGGCGGCTGCGCCGTGTGGGCTGACGCAGAAGAAGGCCGCGGCGCCCTGGCTCGGGTCCCTGCCGCTCTTGAGCGAACGGCCGCCCTAGCGGGCCGTTGCCGCCAACCTGGAGCCATGTTCTTGTGAGGTTCCGGCGAGCGAGACTCCGGGAGCCGTGGACTGCCTCTGCGATGTCGTGGGCCACATCAGACAAGTTAGGAGACATCGGAGTAACGGGCCAGGGGTACTCCTCTAGCATTGGAGGCCAAGACCTCCGATCGAGTCCTGCGGCTTCCCTTGGCAATAGACGTTGTCGACCAGCCACGTCCCGTGCTCGTTGACTTCGTGGACTGTGAAGATCGGGCCGGCAGTGCCCGCCGTCCCGTTCGGTGGGTACTGCCACCGGACCTCAACTGTGGCATCGGAGGCGGTCTGCTTGGTGATCGCCCAGGTACGTGGCCAGACTGCATCCTGGAACGGGATCACAGGGAAGGGAACTGACGGCACATTGCAATCTCCGCCCCCCGCGGCGCGTGCGTGATTGATGCACGAGTTGAGCTTTACCGTGACCGTCTTCGCCAGCCCGGCTGTCACCGGGCACGCAGCGGATGGCGGCCACGAGTAGTCCGACCAGTTGCTGCCGGGGCTTACCGGCCTCGCTGGGTAGCAGGGGCTCGGCATCCCGGGCGGCGGGTAGAGGTTGAGGGCCGCATGGTCTGGAGTTGGCCCGAGCGGATAGTCGGTGTTGTAGTGGAATCCCACAACGTCGACGACCTTTCGGTCCGCGATAGATCCTTGGTAGGTGTCCGCGAAGGCCAGGATTCGGCCGATGTTGAGGCTCAGGATCCTCTTGTCGGCCTGGCTCACAGAGGTCCAGTCAGGCAGGCACGGCTGGCTGTCAGCCAGAATTGAGTACTCATGATAGAGCTGACAGAAGGGAACGCCGGCTTGAGCCGCCGAAACGATGTGGCCCGCAGTCTCCCCCTCGGAAGGATCCAGGTCGATTGAGATGGTTTGAATCTCCGTCATGAACTGGTTCGGCGGCGCCGCGAAAAGGACGCTGCGCTCGCCGTTCGGAGCGTTCGCGTGATTTCCGTCGGCGTCGTAGACGTTGAAACTGATGAGCACCGTGCCGGGCGGGGCGCCGAGCTGCGAGAGGCTTGTCTCGCAACCGTAGGCCCCACCGGAAGAGGGAGCGGTCACGGTGCACATTGTCTTCCATGGACCCGACTGCGGGCCGAGCGCAGGCCACCACGCTGTGAAGTCCACGTGGGACACGGTCGATCCCGATCCCGGCGAAGCTCGGGCAGACAGCCTTAGGACCGGCGATACCGTCCCCATCCCGTTGGTCGGCGCGAGCCACTGGCCTCCAGGAGGGAGCGCCCCTTTGAGCGCTGGCGGGGTGCTGGAGAAGGACACTTGACCAAAGCTTCCGCCAGTAAAGGCCGCCCGGAACTCGTCCCAAATCGTCTGCAGAGCGTCGGCAACGCCGAGAATGATAGTGATTTTCGCAAGGGCGGATTCTGCAAGATGAATTCCGAGGAGTCCCAGCGCTTTGGACACGGCAGCACGCTTCTGATGATCAGATGCGAGGTTCGCGATGTCTCCGGCCGCGGAGAGGAGATCGCCTTGCGTCAGATCCTTCACGAGGTTTGTGAAGTCTGGTATTGACGTGACGGTGTTGACGGCCTGAAGAATGCTTGAGGGAACTCCCTTGACTGCACCGCCGCCGAGAGTGTCAGCGATGATCTGCAAGGCGTTCAGATCGAGAGCCATGGCCGCCCCGCCGACGCTCTCCCAGATACTGGCGCTCGCAGTTATCGGTTGGACGTCATAGACGCTCGGATCGAAGGTCGCGTTCCAGACAGCCTCTGCGTCTGGCCCAAGTACACCGGCCACAACGTAAATGCCTCCCCTGCCCATCGGCCCCGGAGTAAGCCTCACGTGCCCCGTAGCCTTCTCAGCCCAAATCGGTACCCAGAAGTGGTTTAGGTTGTCGACCGCGAGTTCGGATCGTCCATCAAGGAGTTTCCCTTCGATCGCTCCGAAGCCGGAGGAATTGTCCACCTTGATGGGAGGAGCGGCGAGGGCAGCAGGTGCTGTGGAGGGCAGGATGAACGGCGATATCAGCATCGTCAATGCCAGACCGACAAGCCAAATCAGGCGCGTCGCGGAGACCAACCTCACCCTCCGTCCAAACCGTGAATTGCGAACAAGCGACCAGACGACATGTGAGCTTCAAGATTGAAGGCGTGGCCATTGAGGTGGGTTTGGTACCTGTATGGGCGGCCCGTCGCAGGATCAGCCGGCGCCGAGGTGAGGCGCCGTCCTCCTTCGAGCGGAGCGAACGTAGGGAAGAGCAAGGCAAGGCTTCCCGAGTACTTCCCCCGCGTCCGGTAAAACTTCTCCTCCGCAAGACCGAGGATTATGAGGTCGGCAACACGGCGAACGTCCGGCGCAAGCTGGCCGGACCGTGATAGAGCTCTCGCCGTCGGATTTGAGACGAGACCCTGATTCGCCAGACCAGCCGCGGGCGACTTGGATGCACAAGCCGATAGAGAGGACGACACAGCTGCGGCCAGGACGGTAGCGGCAATCGCGCCGCCAACTGAGGAGTGCCGGAGGTAGCGCATTCTCCCTTCCCAGGTACAATCGTACCCGATTACAATCGGGCGCATCAGCGCGATGGACTTCTGGAGTCGGCGGCATCCGAAAGGCGGGGCGGTGCTGGGACGAGAAGGGCTCGGCCTGCTCCAGCTTCCGCTGACCGCCGCCCCGACATTGCGAAGTACGCGACATTGCGAAGTACGCGGCATCGCGGCCCGTGCACTCGTAGCCGACACCACAGTTGGTTCAAAGGCGGCGCACGGGCCCGTACCCCTCCACGCGATGTCTGCGCCGCCGGACGCTCCCAATGCGGCGGCATGAGGCAAGCTTGGTCGCCGGTTGGGTCCTCACCGGCATCCGGCCTCCAATAGAATTCAGCTGGGACGCCGAGCGACGGCTCAGGTGCCTGTGTAGTCAACCCCGACCGTCACTGGGCGCGGGTCGAAATGAATAGGAAGTGAGCTATGGCGGACGAGGAGCAGCGGGCCGACTGGAACGTCGCCGAATGGCACGGCCAGATGCTGATTGATCGCGATGGGGAAAGGATCGGCAAGCTCGAAGACGTCTATGTCGACGTCGAAACCGATGAGCCCCAGTTCGGCACGGTCAAGGAGGGGTTCTTCAACCGGCACCTCACCTTTGTGCCGCTAAAGGTGATCCACATTGGTCCCAACGGATTGCAGGTGGATGTAACCAAAGAGCAGATACGATCCGCGCCGGACCTGGATCTCCACGGGGAAGAGCTGTCTCAGGCCGGCGAGTCGGCGCTGTACCACTATTTCGAGCAGAACTACACTCCGCCGAACACAGAGAGCGGCCGGAGGCTGGCCCGACGCTGAATCCGGGTTCGCGTGTCGGGTTGACGCCGACGAAGTGCACATGCCATAGGCCGGGCGAGATCGAAATGCCTGAAAGCGAGCAGCCGGCGAATCTCCCGAGTGGCGCATGGTCAACCTGACCGCTTGCGGTTGGTGGTGCGGGCACGACTCGATGTGCTCATGCCTACCACTCGCAGAGTCAGCGAACCGGCAGTGACTCCGGTGAAGCGCCGGTCCTTGCCTCGCCGGCCATAACCGCCTCAGCAGTCGGTGTGAGCGGCACAGGCTCCATCCGTTGGGGAACGGTTCCGTCGGGAGCCGGACCGACCGCTTCGCCCGCCCTTTGCGCATCGCGAAGGCAGCCGAATGCCACCACTTCGGCGCCCATCACCAAGATGAGCGAGAAGAAGTAGATCCAGACACCCAGCACCACGATGGGCGCGAACAAGGCGCCGTACCGGTGCGGGTGAAAGAGGATGGCATACAGCGGCCAGACGTAGCTGAACGCTTGGAACAGAACGGCCGCAACCAGGGCTCCCTTCCAAACATTGCCCTTCTTGAAGCGAGGCTCGACGTTGGGAAAGACGCTGTAGAGCGTGGTGAACAGGAGAACCGCCGCGAGCAGGCTGATGATCGTGCCGATCGTGAATGAGGTCGCGGCCGGCAGTGGAGCCCGTGCAAGGGCCCGGTCCAGCAGCGCCCCGAGTGTGGTCGTGATGAGGATCACCAGCATCAACACGGTGAACACGAGAATCATCACGATATCGATGATCTTCTCTCGGAGGATGGGCCGTCCGCGGACCTGGAAGATCGGTTGGAACACCGTGGACATGGCCCCGCCGATATTTGATGCGCCCCACGTGATGCCGGCGATGCCCAGAATGCTCAGGAGCCCGCTGTGTTGGACGGCGACATGAATCAACATGCGCAGTTCGCCCTGGGTCAGGGAGTGCTGCAGGATCTGGCTCAGTCGTTTGGTCAGCTCTCGGCGCCGGACGGCGCTCTGCAGCAACCAGCTGGCGATGGCGATGATGGCCACCAGAATCGGGATTACCGAGCAGAGAATGCCCCAGCTGACCACCGAGGCCAGCATGGTGATGTTGTCCTTGTGGACCTTGGTTAGGAAGGCTCTGGTGGAGAACTGTTCAGGCATCGCACGGTTGGTGACCAGCGCCCAGAGCGGCTATTCGAGGTGAAGTAGACGTCGCCATTGGCGAGGACTGGCTTGGAACGCATGGGCCCGCCGGCTTTGTAACTCCAAAATGGATAACGGCCGGCCTCAACGATAGAGGTACGTCAGGTTCTGCTTGTTCAGCCTGATGGCGCCCGTGTATCCATACGAAGCGACGGTTCCCTCGGGTAGGTCCGTGGGCGTTGAGAACCCGACGTTTCGGAAGTACGGAAGGTTCTGTCTGAGACGGAACCCATCAATGGGCCCTTGTATGGGGAGCCACCCCGCCACCTCGTCGAACCCGATTTCCTGAATCTGCCGAATGGATCCCAGCTCTCGCCGGTTCATGGCTTTGGTTGGGACGTGACTGCAACGGCCGGCGGCACAACCGCACCAGGCGTTTCGCCGTCTGGGTATCGCGCCGTCAGCTGTTCCTTGATAATTCGGACCGATTCCGTCCGGCGAGGTTTGGAGTTTCCACCTCGTTTCATGTTGCTCCTTCTGGAGACGGCGGAGTTCTGCTGCGGTCGGGAGGGACGACGCCACCCTCGTTGGCCCAGCGGCCAAGATCTTCCTCGAGCCGGAGAGCCCTCTCTTGCTCTTGGCGATCAGCGAAGAGGGCCGAGCCTCCGGCTTGGAGGGACGCCGGCGGCTCATTCAGACGGTTTGCCCGGTCGAAGCGCCGGGCACCTGCACGCGCCTTCCCCGCTGCCCCTTGGGCTTCGATCTCTGAGCAGTGGGCGGTGTGTCGCGTAATGAACCATCGTCGCACATCGGCTGCCTGGTTGTCTTGCCGCTGCTGCTCGATGTCGATGGATTGGCGACTGAGTAGGCGGACGGTCGGCACTGTGAGGAGCCTGGGATCGACCGGCCGGGCAACGGGGTCCGAGCCTTCGGCGGTGTTGGGAAGCGCCTGCCCCTGCACCGCCGTCCGGACGGAGCCGACTTTCCCGGAACTCGAGTGGATGGTGCCGGCTCATTTTTGATCAGAACGCGGACGCCGGATAATGACGAACGACAAGCGCTCAAGCCATTCATCCGGCGAGTGCTGGATACCGTGGGGACGCCAGTTGATGAGCGGGATTTCTCATGCGGCCCGTATCAATGAGAAGGTTCACGGTCGGTGGCCAGGGTCTGGGTGGGCTCGCGGGTCTGACGCCCGCTTGCCGGGTCCCCGGGTGCCTGCCGGTGCCCGGCCCCTCGCAGACGCCCGGCCCACCGCAGCCCAGATTCGTGTCGTCTTGCCGTCGACCCAGGGATATAAAGGTGTGATGAGCATGACCGCGGAGACCAAGACCAGTCCCATCCATTTCGAGGCGACGCTGCAGCGCATCGACGAGGCGACCATCCTCCGCCTGCCCGCTGAGGCGAGCAAGAAGCTGCCCTCGCGGGGCCAGGTGGCCGTGGAGGGAACCATCAACGGCCAGGAATTTGGAACCGTCGTGGAACCAGACGGCGACTCCGGCCATTGGATACGGGTCGACCGGACGCTGCAAGACAGCAGCGGCGCCGCGGTGGGCGAGAGCGTGACGCTGGAGATTCTGCCGGCCGGGTCATGGCCGGAGCCGACGGTTCCGCGGGATCTGGAAGCGGCGATGGCGGCGGCCCCGGAGGAGATCCAGATGCTCTGGCGGGAGATAACGCCCATGTCGCGGTGGGAGTGGGTTCGGTGGGTCAATGCCACCAAGAACTCCGACACACGACGGCGGCGCGTCGAGGTGACCATCTCCAAGATGAGCAGCGGCAAGCGGCGTCCGTGCTGCTTCAATCTGGCCGCCTGCACCGACCCGGATCTGTCCAAGAACGGCAAGCTGCTCGAGCCGGTTGGCGGATGACGCAAAAGGTTGTCGCAGGCCTCACCATGTCGCTCGACGGTTACATCACCGGGCCCGACGACCGGCCGGAGCAGGGGCTGGGCCGCGGCGGCGAGCGCTTGCATTACTGGGTGTTCGGCGGCCCCTGGAGCTATGGCGATACCCGAGGAACGCCGCACGAGGTCGATCAGCGCTATCTCAGTCGCGCCTTTGCCTCCGCGGGAGCGCTGATTGTCGGACGGACCATGTATGAGGTTGCCGGGGGCTGGGGAGACGAGCCGGGCTTCGGCGTTCCGGTCTTCGTGGTGACGCACCGTCCGGCGGAGCGGCTCGTCAAGGGCGACACGAGCTTCGACTTCGAGACCGGCGGCCCTGAGGTGGCACTCCGGCGTGCCCGCGACGCCGCCGGAGAGAAGAATGTGGTCATCATGGGCGGCCGCGAGCTGCTCGCTCAATACCTCGACGCGGGTGTCGTCGAGGAGTTCGTGCTCACCATCGCGCCGATTCTGCTCGGATCGGGAAAGCGCCTCTTCGAGAGGGTGACGCGCACCGATCTCGAGTTCGAGCGTACTGAGGTGATCGAGTCGCCGTTCGCGACCCACATCTGGTACCGGGTCCGCGGCTGAAGCCCACCGCGGGCCAGGGCGGGCGATGACGTCCAGAAGTGCGGACGGCATGCAAGCGGCACCTGCGCAGTTCGTCGTTCGACCCTATGCGCCGGCTCCAATGCCCTTCCACGGGAAGTCCCCTCATCGGCCGACGCGGTGCGCCGGCCGATGAGGGCGGCTCATTCGAGACTCCACCGGGCGTGATGCGAGCCGCCGGTAACGGGGGGACACATGTCCATCGACGGTGAACGAGTTTCCGCGGCCGGTGAGCTGCTCGAGGAAGCGGCAGCTTCGGCCCGGTTCTCGGGTGCGGCATTGGTCGCCCTCCACGGCACGCCGGTTCTCGAACGCGCGTACGGCTTCGCCTCCAAGGGGCTGGAAGTGCCCAACCGCACCGACACCGTCTTCAACATGGGCTCGATGACCAAGATGTTCACGGCCGTGGCCATCGTGCAGCTCGTGCAGGAGGGAAAGCTGCGGCTCGATCAGGTTATCGACTCGGTTTTGCCCGGTTATCCACGGCCCGTGGCCGAACGAGTGACGATCGAGCATCTCCTGACCCACACGTCCGGCCTGGGGTCCTTTTGGAACGCCAAATTCGAGGCGGCGCGGAACTCGCTCCGGACGGTCGCCGACTACCTACCGCTGTTCGTGGACGATCCGCTCGGCTTCGAACCGGGGGAGCGTTTCGGCTACAGCAATGCCGGCTACATCGTCCTCGGCGCCATCGTCGAGCAGGTGTCGGGCATGACCTATGACGCCTATCTCGCGGAGCGCATCTGCAGCGTGGCCGGTATGAACAACACCGGCGCGTGGGCCATCGACCAGGATGTGCCCAACCGGGCCATCGGCTACGTCCGCGCGGAGGAGGGCGAAGCGGGCCAATTTCCGAGGACGAATCTGACGACAACCACGGTTAAGGGCAGCCCCGCGGGCGGCACGTATTCGACGGTGCACGATCTGCTGCGCTTCGCGCAATCGCTGCGGCGCCATGAGCTGTTGAATCCCGAACACACTGAGATGCTGCTGACGCCACGCGTCGCGATGGGCCCGGGAGGCGGGGCGTGGTATGCCTATGGTTTCGGTTGCCACACCTACGGCGGTGTGACCATTGTGGGTCACAACGGCGGCGCGCCCGGCGTGGGAGCGCAGCTGGACCTGTACCGCCAGTCGGGGTACACGACCGTCATTCTGTCAAATGACGACGCGGGCTTCTCCATGAAATTGGTGCGGTCGATGCGCGAGACGCTGACCGGCTGAGGCACCCGCCTCAGGGGATCGCCCCAGGTGAGGAACCGTCCTACGCCGAGGGTGCTGTTTCGGTTCACAGGCGGAGGAGCGGAGAGTGGGGGTCCGATCCACGACAACATACTGGTTGTCGTCCCGAATCTGAGCTGCGCTCTGACGAATCTGCCGTGAGCCGTGAAGCCGTGGGGCGGGCCGGCCATCGCGCCCGCCCCCACATCGGCCTTAGAAGACGATGGTTACCGGCGTCCTCTTGTATGCCGGCAGGTAATCGTGTGAGGGACCCGGAAGGTCGCCGCCAAACCACACTCGGACAGGGTTCGGTGACTTGAAGGCGCTCACCGTGTGTATCGTGCAGCTCGCGCTTCCGTTCACGTGGGTGGGGCCCGTGTCGCAGGTCTGCGTGTGGTTTCCGCGGCCGATCTGCATGCGCAGTACGCGTCCACTGATGGGTGTGCCAGTGCTGGACCTCAGGGTAGCGGAAAGCGTTACGTCCCGGCCATGGGTGATCGATTGTGGACCGCTGTAGGTCACGGTGGACGGGGCCAGGGTGACCGTGTACGAACTGTTCACATAGTCGTAGACGATTCTGTGACCGGGTTCCGACAGGCCGCTGCAGGAGAAGATGTTGTACGAAGGCTCCCAGACCTGGTTGTGCACGTAGAAGCCGGCCGGGCTAGACGCGGTGGCGTTTGTCTTGCAGGTCAGCGTGCCGGTGACCTGGCTCGCTTCGGTTGCAGGATTGAAGGTGATCCGACTGTCGGTGGGCGGGAGTCCGGAGAGTGCCGGGCTCGTGCCGTAGATCGCGCCAGCATTGACGCGGACGGCAACGGCTGAGGGATCGTTGCTGAAGATGCTGATTGCGCCCGCGCCGGCCTTGCCCGGGACAGACCGGCCCAGGATCCCGACTGCCCCGATGCTCCCGTTTTGACTCAGGGCCAGGGAACTGCTGAAGAAGTCATTCTCTGCCGGCTGGGGCAGGCTGATCCCAGACGCAGGTGTCCAGGCGCTTGGGCCGCCGTGCAGCTCCTCAGCGCCGCCCGCCTTTGTCTGACCGTTCAACGTCTGGTACCACTTCGAGTCAAGGATGGTGCTCCCGTCGCTCGAGAAGGCCGCGGTCCAGGCATTAGGGTTGTCGGACAGGTTGACGGTCTGCACATCGCTCCAGCTTGTCCCATCGAAGCGGGCCAGCTCGCCAGCTTCCGTGCGACTGGCGGGGAGCCAGGCCGTAGCGAACGTGGTTCCGCCGGTGGCCGTCATCGCAGTCGAATTACCGAGACTCTCAGTCCCGGGGATGGTGAGCTCGACCGGCGGGCCCCAAGTGCCTCCACTGAAGTGAAACGCCTCTTCGGCGCCCCGTGCCCAATCCCTGATTCCCGTCGTCGTACCGGCCCGGCGCCCCGACGACGGCCGTGTTCCCATCGCTGCTGAGGGCCACCGAAGAGCCGAAGAGGTCGCCGCTGCGCCCTTGCTGGCCGCCAGTCGCCTGGCTGCCGAGGTTGAGTTCGACCGGCGGACCCCATGTGCCCGAGCTGAAGCGGAAGACATAGGCGGAGCCCGCACGTGGCTGGCCATTCACCGCCCGCCCCGGCGCTCCGATCAGGGCTGTGTTGCCGTCGGCGCTGAGGGCCAGGGCGTTGCCGAACCAGTTGCCGTCGCTGTTCGAGCCGGCGCCGACGGCGGCCGATCCCAGACTGAGCTGCGTGGGAGTGCTCCAATGGCCGTTGACGAACCGAAAGACCTCAACGGCGCCTTCGCCATCCACGTTGCCCTTGACGTGACGATCCACGGCGCCGACCAGCGCCACGTTCCCGGAGGCGTCCAGGGCGACCGTCCAGCCCAGGTGGTCGCCGCCGTGGTGAGTGTCGGAGCCACGGGCCGCAGCCCCGAGATCGAGCTGTGTCGCCCCGCTCCAGGTGCCCGCCACAAGACGGAATACCTCGGCGGCCCCGGCCTCATGCTTGCCGTTGACGACCCGGTAGGGGGCGCCGGCGAGCACGGTGTGGCCGTCCGAGCTGAGCGCGGTCGATCGACCCAGGTTGTCGCCACTGCCCGCCTGGGTGCCCAGGTCGAGCTGCGTTTGATAGACGAAGTGACCGGTCGATGATGCGGCAGTTGCAGGTGTCGTGATCTGCCCCGAGAGGGGCGTGCCCGCCACGGCCGAGACCGGCAGCAGCAGGGCGATTGCGCCCATCGCCGTGAGGCGGAGGGCCAAAGATCTCCCGCGTGTGGAGATCGAGCGGATTCCAGCGGTGGGGATGGTATGGTCGTGATCTTTCATCTCGTGCGTCTCCTGTTCAATCCGTCGGGTCTGCATGGCCGAAGCGACAGTCCGGTCCGCTCCTCGTCGTGGCGGGCGCAGCCCCTGTGCTCAGTAGAGGGGAACTTCTGACCCTGCTCCCTTCAGGGCCGCTTCCATGGGACACTGTTGGTTCAGACCGATGTGGTCGCAAGTGCGGAGGGGTGCGAATGAGCCGGGCCCTCTTGGTCCACCCCTACCTTACCGGAGGGCGACCGCATGACCGCATCGGACCGCGAAGGTATTTTTGCCGCGGCGGCGATGTATTCCCTTCTCGGCCGAGAGCGCTTGAGAGGACCGTGAGTCAGTTGGAGAGCCGGGTCGTCGAGCCCGTGCCGCGATTACCTGAGGGTTGGACAGACGATCTCGGAACAATCACTCTGCCGACGCGGGGCCTCTTCTCGAACTATTCCGGCATGTACCCCACGCAACGCGGGCAGACGCCTGCTAGAGTGAGTCAAGTCCGGGTGTTCCGGAACCCACCACTTGACGATCCTCTCCACGCCACCTCGGCGACGTCCTCAAGTCTGGTTCGTACCGACCGCAGAGGGGACGTAGCGCTCAGGTCGTTTTCCGGCCGAGAGGAAGTCATAGATGCCTTTTCGAGAGATAGGCGTGTCCGAGCACGCCTGTTCAGCCCTGGCCAGACAGGGAATCGTCGAACCGAACCCGGTTCAACAAGCCGCCATTCCGCCGCTCATGACCGGTCGTGACGCCGTCATTCACGCGCCCACGGGCTCGGGTAAGACGCTCGCCTACCTGCTGCCGCTTATTCGGAGACTCAGCCAGGGATCGGGGTCAGGCCCGCGAGCGCTGATCGTCGCTCCCACACGGGAGCTGGCAACACAAATCGACGCCGTCCTCAAGGGCCTGGGGACACGGCTCCGCAGCGCGCTCGTCTTCGGCGGGGTGCCCTACGGCAACCAAACCCGGGCGCTCCGGTCGCGGCCGGACATCGTGATCGGGTGTCCCGGCAGGCTGCTCGACGTCATCGGTCGCGGAGCCCTTACGCTCGGCCGCGTTGAGTACCTGGTGCTGGACGAGTCGGATGAAATGCTGGACCAGGGGTTTGCGCCCGACGTCGAGCGGCTCATCGCATTGACGCCCGCAACGCGCCAGACGGTGCTGGCATCGGCAACCATGCCCGACTGGGTACGCACCATGATCGCCAGGCACCTTCAAGCGCCGGAGATCATTCGCGTGGAACGGCAGGTCGAGCCGGCACTGGAGCATGCGCTGCTCGCGGTGAGCCAGCCGGCGAAGACGGAAACACTTGACCGGCTGTTGAGCCGCCACAACGGCCAGGCCATCGTCTTTCATCGCACCAAGCATGGGGCCAAAAAACTGGCACGAGACCTGAATCGGCTCGGCCACGCCGCCACGGAATTGCAGGGAAACCTCACCCAAAACGCCCGTGATCGGGCGATGACCTCGTTTCGTTCCGGTCGTAGCTCCGTCCTGGTCGCCACGGATGTGGCGGCGCGCGGCATCGACGTGGCCGAGGTGGGCCTGGTGGTCAATTTCGAGCTGCCCCAGACGGCCGAGTGGCTCACCCACCGCGTGGGTCGAACGGCGCGAAACGGCGTTCGGGGTCGCGCGCTCACCTTCGTGACACCCGAGGATGCGGTCAAGTGGAGCAAGCTGCGCCGGCAGGGCGCTCCTGACCTGGCCCATGTCGACGTCGGCCGCCTGCTCGACAGCGGCGAGTGGTCGTGCCGGCATCAGGAGACCCGGCCACGGGCACGCTCGAACGGTTTCCGATCCGGCATCCATCGTGATGGGCCGGCTGAGGAGCACACCGGCTCTAGGACCACGCGCTCGCAGTCCGGGAGCCAGCGCTTCCGGTCCCGTCGATCAGGAGGCGGAGCAACGCGAGGACGGAGTGGCGAGAACTCATCCTCGTCCGGCACTCAGCGACACGGCAACCATGTCCGGCCCCTGGCCGGCTCGTCGAACGGCCGGCAGAATTTCACCGGAAAGGCAAGCGCCATGCATTCAGGTCGAAGCCGCGTCGCTTTCGAATCAATCCGTGAGGCGGTGGCCCGATGACGGCGGCAGTCTACGGGTCAGATCTGCTTCACCGCAACGGTGAGGCCATCTCGCGCCGGGCCGTGGCCGGATTCTGCGCTCGTTATCATGTCGACCGGCTCTCGATCCTGCCGTCCCAGCCCTCAATGCACGGGGGCACAGAGAGCGCGCAGCCCATGCTGGTCAGCTTCGATCCGACCAACGTCCCGGGGAAGTTTGCCTTCCTCTATATGGCCATCGAGCTGAGCAGCATGATGGGCCGGCGAATCGACCTGAAAACCGATGCGCCGGCGCTTCGGGGACCGGTTGGTCCGCTCTCCATCCCGTCCGGCACCACGGACATCTTTCGGGCGGGGCAGCCGGCGGCCGAAGCCTGACCTTAGGCGGGCCCATGGAGTGGCCCGCGCCGCCGACCCGCCGGTGGGATCATGCGTCATGACGACGAGGCCTGACTTCTCGGCGGATCGCGGACTCTGGAGCCTGGAGGGCCGTGTCGCTCTGGTGACCGGCGCCTCGGCAGGGTTGGGTGCCCGGTTTGTACGGGTTCTCCAGGTGGCCGGCGCCCACGTGCTGGCGACGGCGCGGCGGGGGGACCGTCTCGACGAGCTGGCCGCGGAATGCGGTGAGCGCGTGGAAACCATGGCCGGCGATATCACGGATGGCGGGCACCGGCGCAAGCTTGCGGAGCGCGTGCGCGCCCTGGGCCGGCTGGACGTCTTGGTCAACAATGCCGGAATCTCGGACGGCGGACCAATCGAGGACCAGTCACTCGACGAGCTGAAAGCGGTCATCGACGTGAACTTGGTCAGCGTTCTGGACATCTGCCGGCTGATGGCGCCGTTGCTGCGGAAGGCGCCGTCGGCGAGTGTCATCAACGTGTCGTCGATCTACGGAATCGTCGCCTCTCGGGCGCCAATGGCCGGATACAACGCCACCAAGGGCGCGCTCATCAGCCTCACCCGCAACCTGGCGGCCCAATGGGCGGAATACGGCGTCCGCGTCAATGCCCTGGCGCCCGGCTTCTTTCCCACCGAGCTGACCGGCTTTCTGACCGATGAAGAGCTGGCGCAGCGAATCCGCACGCGCACCTTGTTGGCGCGCCTACCCGAGATGGAAGAGATCGATGGCCCCCTGCTGTTCCTCGCGAGCGACGCGTCCAGCTACATGACGGGCCAGGTGCTGGTGGTCGACGGAGGTTGGACGGCTGTCTAAGACTCTGGCCGGCGGGTGCGGGGCCTTACGCGTTTCTGAACCTGGTGGGCGGTGCCATCCCTGACAGCTAGTGGCACCCGACGACGACTCGTCTTCGGATCTGACACGCACCGACGTGCGGAGACCGCCGGCTTGTGATCCGGGTCGGCCGTCTGACGCTCTGACCGGTGATGCCGGAGACGGCCCGCCTTGTGATCGACGATGGCGTGGGCTCAGGCAACAAGCAGACGGGCGCCCAGCTCAGCCTCGTCGATGGCAAGTATGGCTTGGTTGCGCTCGGCCCAGCGACCCGAGGCGAGGTCCGCGGCCAGGGCTTGGACCGCCCGCTGTTCCGGGCCGGGTCCCACCCTGGTCCAAACCGATATCCCGCGCCGCACCCTCTCGTCCAGGTATGCCTCGGGTCGCCGCCAGTAGGCCTCGAAGAAGCCGTCAACGCAGTCCCATGGAATGGGCACCGGGTCGATTCGCGCTCCGATTGCACGCGCCTGCCGGGCCAGAGAGGGCCTGCCTCTGACCAGGTTGGCGACCTCGGGCAGATAGTCGCGGGTGAGCCAGAACCGGCGACGCCAGGCGGTCTCACTGGTGTCGAATTGGAACACGACCACGCGGCGAGCGACGCGCCGCATCTCGAGCAGGCCTGCGATTGGGTCGGGCCAGTGATGGACCGTCGAGACGGCCATGGCCGCGTCGAATGACTGGTCCGCAAAGGGAAGACTTTCGGCGGCGGCAGCCACGCAGGGCGCCGCGCCGGCAGGACGCTGCGCCCGCATAAGCGCCGAGGGTTCCACGGCCGTAACGTCACGGTCGGTCGGCTCGTAGGAGCCGGTGCCGGCCCCGACGTTCAATACCGTTCGGGCATCGCCGAGCGCCGCCCAAATGCGCGCGGCGAGTCGAGGGTCGGTCTGTCGCGTCGCCGTATAGCCGGCTCCGATGGAGTCATACAACGGCTGCGCGGTCATCTCGGGGCGTTGCCCTCAACGGCAAGCCAGCAGAGTAATACGTGGGTGTCCAGGAGGACGTCGAGGACGGTCACCGTCCCCAGGCGGCCAATTCATCTTCGGGGACTGGCTCAAAAAACTCGGGATCGACCGTGACGATGCGACGCATGGCACCAAACCGTCTCCGTCGCTCGTGCGCGTGGAAGAGGACCAGCTTGGCGACGAGTGGTTTGCCCCGCACGAGGATAATCTCCTCGCCGGCCTCAACTCGAGCGACGAGCTGGGAGAGCGTCGTCTTGGCGGTTTGAATGGTGACCGTTTTCATACTTCGCTGAGCCACTATAGCGAAGGACGAGCCTCAGAATGGTTCGGAGCGTTAGCTGGGGAACGTCTCTTCGGTGAAGTGTCGCTCGCTGGGCCCCTACCTCGGCGCCTCGCCTTTTGAGCCTCCGGCCGCCGGGAACCGACTCGGACGGCGAATGGCAAGAGGGTTTGGAGCCTCTGTCGTTTGCGGAACCGGCTCTGACGGCGAGTCCTAAGAGTTTCCAGTGTTGACCGCTATCGGAACGGAGCAGGGCGGCCGTCACGGTAGCCTGAGGAGCCTACTCCATACAGGAGATCGACCGGTGCAACGCTGGTGACATCGCGACTCGTCGCCCTGGGTTTCGATGCTCATGATCCGCCGGTGCTGGCGCGCTTCTGGGCCGCCGCCCTTCGTTGGGAGGTGGAAGAGGCAGCCCAGAATGAAGTCCGCCTGGCGCCCACGGACGGCACCCGATTTGGTATCCACTTCCTTGCGGCATCGACTCCCAAGACTGGGCAGAACCGCCTCCACCTCGACCTCACCACTGAATCCCTCGAGGATCAGCAGGAGTCCGTGGCGACGCTCCTCGAACTGGGCGGCCGTCACATCGACATCGGTCAGGGGCCGGAGGAACGGCACGTCGTGCTCGCGGACCCGGAGGGCAACGAGCTGTGCCTCATCGAGCCCGAGAACCGCTTCCTTGCCGACTGTGGACGTTTCGGATCCATCACCTGCGAGGGAACGCAGCAGGTGGGGTACTTCTGGAGCGCCGCACTCGGATGGCCGCTGGTTTGGGATCAGAACGAAGAGACGGCGATTCGTGGACCGGACGGCACCGGTCCGCTCATCACTTGGGGTGGCGGCCCGCTCACACCGAAGCGGGGCAAGAACCGTCTGCACCTGCACATTGCGCCCGAGGAGCCGATGGGGCAGGAGGCCGAGGTTAAGCGGCTGATCTCGCTGGGCGCGAGGCGAATCGACATCGGCCAGTCCGGCGTCGATTGGGTGATCATGGTCGATCCCGACGGCAATGAGTTCTGCGTGTTGAGGCGGGCCTCAGAAGACTGAGGCCCGCCTCGCCGAAGGCTGAATTGTGGGTGCTAGTGCCGGGCTAGGACGTCGACCGTGTTGGTGTTGTCGTTGACGTAGATCAGCGACTCGTGGTCGCCGACGCGACCGATGGCGATGCCGAAG
This sequence comes from Pseudomonadota bacterium, assembly GCA_021323865.1. GTDB lineage: Bacteria > Chloroflexota > UBA5177 > UBA5177 > JAJPKF01 > JAJPKF01. The sequence goes on from JAJPKF010000018.1 coordinate 39,834, forward strand.
ATCGCCCCCGGTGTGCCCGAGGTGTCGAGCTGGCGGCTGGTCACAAAGCTGTGGTTGCGGGGATTGATCTCGACCACTCGGTTGATGTTGGACGGCGTCTGCGGCGGCCCGGCGGCGTCGCCGTTGGACGCTACGATGTCGCCGTTCGGCGCCCATGCCAGCGCGAGCGGTCCCTCAAACGGTGCGCCCGAAACGATGGTGCGACCGGCACCGCGATCGTGGTTGGTTCGGTTCACGCCGGCCACAAATTGCAGCCGGTTGTTTCCGGTGTCGGCGACGTATAGGCCAACCTTGCGATTTCCGCCATGCCGATCGGCCTTGCGGCCCGAGTTATCGCCGTCATTCTTCCCGGACGAGAGCAGCAGCCCGGTTGGGCCGACCAGGAGCGCATTGGGATCGGTGCGGTGCAGGAAGCCAGAGGCGACCTGGGTCATGGAGAGAATCTTTGGTCGCGGGTTTCCGTGGACGGAGACGATGCGGACGCGGATGCGCGTGACCGTGCCGCTGAGAACGTCGCTGACATAGAGCGTCGGCCGGGGGCGGGAATTGGTTGCCGTCATATCCCATGGCCCCTGCAGGAGGGTGGAGCTGGTCAGGTTCAGCAGCACCTTGCCCGATCTGCTGAGGAAGATCAGGCTGCCGTCGGAGACGGTCGCGGGAGTGCCATCCGTGGTCGGCGTGTTGCCGACAACCACGATGCCCGATCGCAAGGCCACGAGGGCCGTCGTGAGCCCGACCGGTCCCAACGTCGACGGGGCCTTGAAGAAGGTCGACACGGCCCCGGAAGGGGTCACGGATACGATGGTCGTGCCCTCGCCCTGCTTACCGGCGCCATTGTTGAAGTTGCTCACCAGGATGTCACCGGCCGACGTCCGGCCTCCCGAGGGAAAGCCCTTGGGAACGAGGGCGACGCCATAGGGATTGCCGTCACCGCTGGCGGGAACAGTGCTGGCGGACTCGGGAGACGCGGCCAGGGAGCTCAGGAATGAGCGGTGATGCCCGCCGTCGTGACCACGCGCTGCGAGCGTGACTGATGGAGCGATCAGCAGGATCGACAAGAGGGCTGGGAGCAGCAGGAATGTTCGTCGATATGACTTCATCGGCTTCCTCCTAAATGGGAAATTCCCTCGTCACGTGCTCCTACGACCGCGGGTTACTTTGACTCGCCCTGGCCGGTCGGTGTTTTTGTCCGTTAGGCAGCCGCCGGGCGATATCAGGGGTTGGGACGGTATGGGCCTTGGATGGCCGCTGCGGCACGGGAACACTGGCCCGTCCGAGGACTGCCGGGCACGGCCACTCGCGAGGCGGAACTCCGGTGCAGCGCGGGCCATAACGCGGCTAAGCGCGGGTGTCCCCCAATGGACTGCGGATGCGTTCTTCTTACGGGAGGAGTTTCCTGCCTCTTCGGAGTGCCATGGCCCGCCAACTGAGGATGTCGATCCCTTTCCTGCCGCCTTGTGTCCTCCTCCTCGTGATGATGACTGCCTGCGGCGCCACCGGCTCTCACCTCGCTCACGGCGAGCCGGGTAAGGTTGAGCCTCACCCCCACGCGAAACACGCTCGGCTGCGTGCCACGGTTTCCGGCGTGGCGGCCCGGTACGTGGGACCGCCTGTCGCGTCCCAGAGGGCCGTCCGGGTGAACGTGATTCGTATGGCGCAGGGCGGCAAGCTGGTTACGCGGGCGACGGCCCGTCAGCGCAACGGAGGCCACTACCGGCTCAGACTGGCACCAGGCACCTATGTCATCCGCGCCCTTGGCTCGCATGACCCGGCCAGGCGGGTGACATTGGCACCGGGTCAAGCCGTCCGTCTCGACTTTCCCGACTACTGCTTTTGAGGTAGAGTCAGGTCGGTCGGGCTGGACTGCGCCGGGGCCTTACGCGCCGGTGCGATGCTGGTATGGCAAGCGTGCGCATGCCCGAGGAGCATTGAACCGAGAATGGGCGAGCAGTGCAACGGAGTAGATCAGGAGCGGGAGCCGAGGCAGGCATTTCATGACGAATTCGTCGTCGGACCAAGCCGACCCGGAGGCCTGGAAGGCCTACTACCTCGATCACTTCCGCCAGAATCGGGATGCCATTTTGGAGGCGGCCGCTCTCGGCTTTGACGCGCCCATCAAGGGATGTCCCGGCTGGGACGTGGCGGGGTTGACCGGCCACATGGGCCGTGTCTACACGTTCTGGCTCAAGTGGGTCAGCGAGCGGCCGAGGGGGTACAGCCGAGAAGCGTGGGCCGAGCTGATGGCGGATCGCGACATCAGGCTGCCGGGGTATCCCGCGTGGGAGGCCGCGGGGTTTCCCAAGGATGAAAGGCCGACAGGAATCGTGACGTTCGCTCGCCAAGTGGGTGAGGAGCTGGAGACTGCCCTGGATGGACTCGGACCGGAGGAAACGGTCTGGACGTTCATTCCCTCACAACAAACCGGCGCCTTTGTGTTTCGGCGCCTCGCCATGGAGACGGCCATTCATCGTTGGGACGCCGAGGATGCCGCGGGCATCGTCAGGCCGATCGACGAGAGGCTGGCTCGAGACGGCATCGACGAGATGCTGATGATGTTCCGGGAGGACCCCGGTTACGAGGAGAACTCAGACCGGCGCCGTGGCCAGCGGATCCTGCTGCGCGAGGACCCCGGACCGGGTCGCTGGCTGGTGTCCTTTGCGCCCGAGGGCATGACGACGACCTCAGAAGAGGCGCCCGCGGACGTGACGATCTCCGGCAGCGCCTCGGACCTGCAGCTCTTCATCATGGGCCGGCGCTTTCCCGATGAGATGCGCATCGAGGGCGATCAGGACCTGGCGGCCGCCTGGGGCAATCTGGCCGGGAGGTTCTGAGAACCGGCCGGGCAATGGCCTGACCCCGGACTTCGGACTCGCACAGGGCGAAAAGTCACAGACCCAAGGAGACTACGCACATGAGTGATGGGTCGACGCCGGCCGACTTCGACCGGCTTTGGAACTTCGAGGACCCGGCGGGCACGGAACAGCAGTTTCGGGCGCTCTTGCCCAAGGCGGAGGCGGGGACGGATTCGAGCTACCTGGCCGTGCTGCTCACCCAGATCGCCCGTACCGAAGGCCTGCAGCGCCGGTTCGAGGATGCCCACCGCACTCTGGATCGGGTCGAGCCACTCCTTGCCCGGACCTCGCAACGTGCGCGAGTTCGGTATCTGCTCGAGCGCGGCAGGGCCTATAACTCCGCCGGCGAGGTGAAGCGGGCGCGTGCATTCTTTCTCGATGCGTGGGACCTCGGGCGCCAGTGTGGAGAGGACTTCTATGCCGTCGACGCGGCGCACATGATGGCGATCATCGAGAGTCCGGAAGAACAGCTCGTTTGGGCCGATCGCGCCATCGAAGAGGCGGAGGCCAGCGATGAACCCGGTGCTCGGGGCTGGCTCGGTTCGCTCTATAACAACCTGGGCTGGACGTATCACAGTCTGGGCAGGTACGAGGAGGCGCTGGCCACCTTCGCAAAGGGCCGTGAGTGGCAGGAGACGGCCGGACGGGAGAAGGGAGCGATCATCGCCGCCTGGACGGTCGGTCGTGCCCTGCGCTCACTTGGTCGGTACCAGGAAGCGCTCGACGTGCATCGAGCGAATCTGGAGCGGCTTGAAGCTGCCGGCGACTCAGACGGGTACACGGAGGAGGAGATTGGTGAGTGCCTTCTCGCCATGGGCCGTGAAGACGAGGCCCGACCGCATTTCGCGCGGGCATTCACAGCCCTCAAAGAGGACCCCTGGCTCCCTGGGGACGAGCCGGAACGGTTGCGCCGGCTGGGCGAGCTTGGAGGGGTGGTCGAAGTCTGACGCAGGGGGCTAGCCGGCGGCCTGGTGGGATCCTTCCGGCGCGTGCAGCTCCGCGACGGCTGGGTCCGGCACCACGGCGGGCATGTCTGATGCGTCCGAACCAGAATCTCGGCGCCGCGTGGCAAGGGCCAGGCCGGCGACGATGAGGACGAAGCCGCCGATTTCGCCGGCCGTGATCCGCTCGCGTAGGATGATCGCTCCGACCGCGAGGGCCACCGCGGGATTGACATAGGTGATGAACGTTGCCCGCACCGGCCCCACCTCCGCGATGAGCGCGAAGAACATCAGAAAGGCCGCGACCGTGCAGACGGCGCCGAGGGTGCCGACGGCCAGAATGACCTTGCCGGAAAGGCCGCCGGACGGGAACTGGGCAATGCCGAGCGGCGCGTAGACCAAGGCGGGAACGGCCAGGGAGAAGGCGACGACCCCCTCGGCCGGAACGCCCTGGAGTCGGCGAGAGATGATCATCGGACCGAGCGCGTAGCCCACGGCCACCAGGGCCAGACCGGCGATGCCCGCCGCATCATGCCCCGTCACGTTGAGTCCAACCACGGATGCCACGCCCAGGAAGCCCACCAGCAGGCCCACGAGACGGCGGCCGGTGAATTGCTCCTCCGATCCGGCCAGGCGAGCCAGAATGACCCCAAACAGAGGAACCGATCCCACCAGCAAGCCGGTCAGTGAGCTGGAAACGTGGGTCTCTGCCCATGACAGAACCACCCACGGAATGGCCACTTCCACAGCCGTGTACGCCAGCAGCACGCGCCAGTGCGGACGCACGGCTGCCAGGTTTCCCCGATAGGCCCCGAAGGGCAGGAGAATGGCGGCCGCCACCACGCACCGGAGAAAGACGAGCGTGATGGGAGTCAGCTCGCCTACCGCGACCTTGATCAGAAAGTAGGGAATGCCCCAGATCACGCTCATGGCCGCGAAGAGCAGCCAGCCCCGCTTGGTCAGCGGAGAACGCCTGGGTCGGATCTGCGAGTGCCGGTAATCTGGACGTCCCGAGTAGAGGTTGAGTGTTCAAGCGATGCCGGCGGCAGGCCCATTCTAGGAGGGCCGAACGGGACTGCACTCAGGACCCCTCGGCGGGGTAGTGCAACGGCATGAGCCGCCCCACGGGTCTCGCGAGTCATGCCGGCTCCGCCCTGATCAGGCCGCGATGGTTCTCCGCTGCTTGGCTTTGAAGGCCAGCTCGTTGGGCGGTTTGGGCTTGCTGATGTGATACCCCTGGGCCAGGTCGCAGCCGAGGCGGGAAAGGAGGTCGAGCGTCGCGGCGTCTTCGACGCCCTCGGCGACGATGCGGAGGCCCAGCGAGTGGCCTAGGTCGATAGTCGATCGCAGGAGGTGCCGGTCGTTTCCTTCACTGGAGCTGAGCCCGACCACGAATGCCCGGTCGAGCTTCAGCTCCTTGACGGGCAGATTCCTGAGGTAGGCGAGGGAGGTTGCACCGGCACCGAAGTCGTCGATGGAGACGCCGACCCCCAGGGCCGCAAGGCTCTGCATGGAGGCACGAGCCGCCTCGATCTCGGACATTACCCAGTTCTCCGTTATCTCGACCACCAACGAAGATGCCGGCAGCCCGTGGCGGTCGAGCGCTTCCGTGACCATGGCGACCAGGTTGGGGCTGCGCAGGCTCGAGGGGGAGACGTTCACGGAAACGGTGAGCTCGAGGCCTCGTGCTCGCCAGAGTGCGCACTGCGAGGCGGCCCGGTTGACCACCCAGCGCGTCAGCCCATCGATGTCGCCCGCTTCCTCCGCAACCCGAAGGAAGTTGATCGGAGCCAGCAATCCGAGTCGCGGATGCTGCCAGCGGAGCAGTGCCTCGAGCCCGGCCAGGGTTCCCTTGCGGAGGTCGAGCTGCGGCTGGTAGTAGAGCACCAGCTCATCCTCCTCGATGGCCGTGCGAAGCTCCTGGAGCAGCTGCATCTGATCACGTCCCAGGTCGATCGCCTCTTCGTAGCTGGCCACGCGGCGGTTCTCCGTCTTGGCTCGATACATGGCGACATCGGCGCAGCGCACCAGGTCTTCACTGGTCTGAGCGTCGTTGGGCGCGACGGCGATGCCGATGCTGGCGCCGATCGTGGGGCTCACGTGATTCAGCTGGAATGGGTGATCGAGACATGCCGAGAGCCGGAGGGCGACGGTGGTCGCGCCCTCGAGATCGCTGTTGGAGAGAATCACCCCGAACTCGTCACCTCCCAGACGGCCGAGCACATCGCTGTCGCGCAGGGAACCGGCGAGGCGTGCCGCCAGCGCCTTGATCAGCTGGTCCCCGGTAGCGTGACCGAACGAGTCGTTGATCTCCTTGAACCGGTTGAGGTCGACGAACAGGAAGGCAAGCGGCGCATCCGAGAACCCGCCCGCTCGTTTTGCGAAGTAGGAGTCCAGCAGTCGGAAGATGTGGCGGCGGTTCCAGACGCCGGTCAGCTCGTCGGTTGCCGCCTGCTCGTGCCGGAACTCGCTGATGGCCTGACTTTCCTGCAGGAGCACAAACGAACGGATGCCTGCCGCGAGGAGGGTGAGGGCCGCCAGCAGGAGTGCGACTCGATCGATAAACCCGATGGAATCCACAAACTCCACTGTGAGCGCCGCGGCCGCGGCCAGGTTGGGCAGCAAGAGCCGGGCTCGATGCTCCCGGCTTGGGGACCGGATCCGGCCATTCCCCACCCAAACCGCCACCGATGCCAACAGCAGGCCGAGCGGCACCAGCGTCGCTTGCACGGCGCGAGCGACACCCGAGTCTCCCCACGTCCCTTCGACGATGTGAAGCAGACAGGCCGCCAAGACCACGGCCATGCCGGCGCCCAAAACGCAGGATCCCACGTGGGTCTCCTCGGACGTGGTCGCGAAGCACGCGGCGAGGACGGCGGCCAGTGTAACGAGCGAAAGCAGGTAGAGCGACCCGCCGGCGTCCACGGGTGCGGACGCCTGGTAGGCCACGACGCTGCAGACGGCCGCCGCACCGAGAGCCGCCGTGCCTCGGTCGATCCATTGAGACCAGCGGGACGCCCGCAGATCGGTCCAGCGGAAGATGATCAGACCGGCGATGACCAGGGGAAAGAAGGCCAGGTGAAGGGCGGCGGCGATCAGGGGGCTGAACACCAGCAGGCGCTGTTGGAGGAGGGTGGTGGCAACGTCACCGGCCGCCCAGCACAGCAGCGCCGGTCCAATCAGGCGAACGATGCGCGGCGAGGGACTCACTTCATATCCGCTCAAGCACGCCACGGCCACGGCCGCCTCGAGGACGTCGATGCCCCAGGGAACGACCGGCGACCACGCTCGTCCGCCGTGCAGGCTCACGAGAATGGCGTACCCTGCCATCCCGGCGGCGACGATGCCGTAGCAGCCCCAAAGCGCGTAGGCCCTATGGAGGCGTGGAGTCCGGGCGCGTTGTACCGACCACGTCTTGGTCGGAGCGATTTGCTGCTGGATCACAAAGCGAGAACCCCATGAACCGGACGGTAGCCGTCGTCGTGCGCCCGCGGGAATGGAATGAAGGGGCGCCTGGAAATTAGGATGATTGCTGTCATTAGGTCCACACCGCCTAAGGGTTGACAATGGCCGGACCGGGGGATACGACGAGCGCAACTATTTGCGCGGGCGGCCGCCAGCGGCCTCTGACGCGATCGTTTGGGTAGTCGGGTTCGCCCGGGGTTGCGGGGCCTCGTCTATCGTGGTGAAGTTGTCACGGAGTTGAGCCGCTGCCGGTTCCGGCCGGAACGCCTCGGCAGCCACCTCTCCGGGGCCCCCATCCGGATCGGCCGGAGGAGTGTCCACAGATGGGCGGCATTATGTATGGTGCGACAGGGGGCCCGGAACAGACGCTACGAGCCGGCCGTCAAGGAGTCGACGAGGATGGAGGTGAGGGGCCGCTCAGGCGGCATTCGGCGGCCGGTCATGCAGGAGCGCATCATCATTGCGCTTCTGGCCGTACTTGCCATGGGCGCCTGGATCGTCACCATTCAACAGGCGCGGGCCAACTCCATGGGTATGGGGGCCACCATGGGCATGAGCGGGCCCCTGTTCCTGGGTGTGTGGGTCGTCATGATGGTGGCCATGATGTTTCCCAGCGCGGCGCCCATGATCGTGCTGTTCTCCCGGCTCGCGCATGCCAGAAGAGGGCGAGGCCAGGCCTTCGTGCCCACCTGGGTGTTCGTGATCGGGTATCTGGCCGTGTGGGCAGCCTCAGGTATCGCCTTCTATGCCGCCGCGGTGACCATTCAGTCGCTGGCAGGGGACAGCGGATGGATCGCCGAGAATGGCGCTCGCATAACCGGCGTCCTGTTCGTAGCGGCCGGGGCCTACCAGCTCTCACCGTTCAAGAGCGCCTGCCTCTCCAAATGCCGTTCGCCGTTTGACTTCATCCTCAAGAGTTGGCGCGATGGGTATGGCGGGGCAATTCAGATGGGCGTGCAACATGGATTGTTCTGCCTGGGCTGCTGCTGGCTGCTCTTCGCCATCCTCTTCCCGCTCGGCATCATGAGTGTTCCCGCCATGGCGGTGCTCGCGGTGCTGATTCTGGGTGAGAAGACACTTCCGCAGGGCATGCTGCTTGCCCGCGGACTGGGCATCGCGCTGTTCGCCTACGGGCTGGGGATCATAGTCGCGCCCCACCTGCTGGTTCACGCCTAAGGCGCCAGGCGCATATATTCAGGGCGGCATCCTCAAATGGAGCTCGCAGACTCGCCGCCGAGATCAACGACGAGTGCCTCGAGTTGGTCACGTACGTACTGCTCAATGGCGAGCGGCGCCTGGCTACTGATCAGCCGGCACGCGAGCCGGCTGCAGTCGCTTAGACATGCAGCGGTAGCTGCGGCGGCTCGAAGCAGGCCTCGCGCATCGAGGCCGGCGACCGTTTCCTCGATCTTCGAGGGCAGCTCATAGCCGGGCTGATCGAGAAGGCTCGTCAACCCGAAGACGGGATAGGAAGCGCGTTGGCAAGTCGCCCATAGCCGCCAGATCTGACGACGGGCCTCTTCCAGCTGCTCCCGGGCCTCCCAACCGGACCCTCGGCGCATATACTTCACAAAATTGCTCAGCGCGATCCAGCCGAGAAAGGACCATTCGCAAACGTTCTCCGGACCGGCATTCAAGATGTCCGGCTCCCGTCGTTCGCCCCGAAGACCATGCGGATCATAGAGAACGACCGTTCCAGGAGGAACGCCCTGGGGTTGTCTGGCAGGTACGGCAACCAAGTCGACCTGAACCTGGTCCGCGTACTGCACGAACAGTCGGAGGTGGTCGACGCTTCCCCATTCTTGGATGCGATGCTGCAGCAGGTCGACCGTCGAACCAATCCCTCGGAGTAACTCCGGCAGATCGTGGGAAGCGCTCGACCACGCCGCCTGGTCCACGCCCAGTCCCAGATCAAGATCAGATAACTCGTCCCCGCTGCCTCTTGCCACCGAACATCCGAGCTCCAGCCATGCCCAGCGTGTATCTCGGGCGATGGCCGCGAGAAGTCTCTCGAGCAGCGCTCGCTGCGCACCCGAAGCCGGCGGAAGAGTAGCCAACCATTGGCTGGCGCCAACCTTCATGGGGATGTGGACTTCATCGGTGAAGACGGCCGGCAGGTATGACGAGGCTCTTCCGGTTGGCGGTTGGTACCGGTGATGCCGGCTTGGCCCGGCAATGGCGTCTGGAGCAGCTGTTCATCGTGGGACGGTGACCCGGCACAAATTCGATTGCGCCACATCCACTCGCTGGATCCATTCTGGAGTTCGGAATGAGGCCGAGTACACGAAGCCCACCTAGAAAAGCCGTGAACATGACCCGCGACCAGAGGCAATCGACGGCTTGCCGGTGCGCCGCGTGCCCGGTTCGCTTCGTGGTCCAGATGCCAGGTGTCTACCCAACGTCGAGGTGGTCGAGGAAAGCGGCGACCTCCTGGAAGGCATTCTCAGCCGCCCGGACCTGCCGGTACAACCCACTGAACCCGTGCACCATGCCCGGATACTCGTGGTATCGCACCGGCACGCCGGACGAGCGCAGGCGGTCGGCATATGCCGCTCCGCAGTCCCGGAGCGGATCGTATTGGGCGGTGATGATCAGGGCGGCGGGCAGGCCCGATAGATCCTCAATGAGCAGCGGCGCGGCCCGGGGATCGAGGGCATCGGCCTGCGACCTCAGATAGTGGTTCGCGAACCACTCCATTTCTGGGGGAGTGAGCCAGGGGCCGTCCTGAGCCGTCCGGACGGAATCAAAGTCTGGAGAAAAGGAGGTCACGGGATAGATGAGGATCTGGGCGCCGATGTCCGGCCCGCCCCGTTGTCGAGCCAGGTAACAGAGGGACGCGGCCAGATTACCGCCGGCGCTGTCGCCCGCGACCGCCATCCCGATCGCCCCGATTCCCAGCGGCGCCCGATTGCGGTCTATCCACTGCACGGCGGCGTAGGAGTCCTCCAGGCCGGCTGGGAACTTGTGCTCTGGCGCCAGGCGGTATTCGACGGAAAGCACTGGCCGATCCGTCACGTTGGCCAGGTGCCGGCAATAATCCTCGTTCTGCTCGATGCTGCCCAGCACCCAGCCTCCTCCGTGGAAGAAGACCACCGGAGTCGCATCCCTGCGGCCCAAGGGCCGGTACAGACGGATGGGGACCGACCCATTTGGACCGGGCGCGCTGAGGTCAGCCGTTTCGCCGATGGGTTCGAGGGGCTCCACTGCCAAGGCCCCGGCTCGCACCTGTTCCGGGGTCAGGTCGAGGATGCTGGGCCCGTCCCATACCGCTTCGCCCAGAACGACTGCTTCCAGTTCGGGATCGAGCCTCATTCCCGGAGGCAGTCGGGAATAATGCAGAGGTCGGTCGCGCGAAGCACCGGCCGTTGCTCGCGGCGTCAGGGCGCGGCGTTGTTGAATGCGCCGACCGCGGCATAGCGACCGGAATGGTCGAAGCCGATGGAGCCCTTCACATTGAAGCGCTCCGAGGCGTACAGGCCCAGGTCTTTGGTTAGGATGCCTTCGGGCATCAGCAGCCGCGGATGCACCTCGTTCCCCGTCACCGGATTCTTGATCGGTGTGATGGTCAGCTCGGCGACATGGCCGATGCGGTAGCCTGAGCGCTCCCCGTCAACCTGTACTTCATAAGGAACAGGAAAGGGACCGCTCAGCTCATAGGTGTTGATGAAGATTTCCCAAGGGCCACCGGCACGCCCGTGGACAATCTCCGTGAGTGCGCGCCGTTGGTCTTCGTCGGCACGGTCGTCGATGTACGCCTCGGCCTTGCCGCCACCCTCGTGGATGGCGCCGGGCCAGTCGGCGAAGATGGAGAAGTTCAGGCCATCGAGCCGCGTCGAGCCGAGGTGGCCGGAGTCTACATGCCACGTCCAGCCGCCTTCGCAGTCGCCGGTCGTCGGCCGGCCATTGACGTTACAGGGACATCCGTAGTCACAGTTGCAGGCGATGATGAGGGTGCCGTCAAGCTGCAGTCCGTCAGTCATGGTGCCAACCTCCCTTGGGAAAGGCGGAACGTGATGAATGACAAGATTATAGGGTTCCCGTGCCCGTTCACGTCGGGACGGGCGTACCCAACCAGGTGACCCGGCCCGCCCCCAAGCCCATTCAGGTTCCGGGTGAGACCGCTCGCCGCTTCCTGGCCGCACGTCACCTCCTGGCACCGGCAAGATCGGTCAGAGGCGGCCCGGAGGCCGTCATGGAAGTTGTCCGACGGTTGGGGTCGGTCCAGTTCGATCCGTTGGCGGTCGCCGGCCGCAACCATGATCTGGTGCTCCACGCTCGCGTCGCCGACTACGACACCCGGTGGACCGAATCGCTTCTGTACGAGAAGCGCAGTCTGTTCGAGGCCTACAACAAAGGGCTCTCCCTCCTGCCTGCCGACGAGCTGCCGTGGTATCGTGTCGCCTGGACGCAGGCCAGACACTCGACCGGAATTCTGGCGGAGAACGCCGAGCTGGCCGATCGTGTCGTCGAACGGATTCGGGCGGACGGGCCCTTAACGGCCCGCGACTTTGAGAGCGGCAGAACGACCAACTGGTTCGGCACGCCCATGAGCGTGTCCACGGCGGTTCTCGACGGACTGACCGCCACCGGGGTGCTCGGCCTGGCGAAACGCGACGGCAACCGCCGCGCGTTCGACCTCGTCGAACGACTCTATCCTCCTGCGCTGCTCGCCCGCGAGGTTCCTCGAGAGGAGCAGATGCGGCACAAGTTCCTGTCTCGCTATCGAGGCCATGGCTTGCTCGGGGTGGCGAGCCCGGCGATGCTCGGACTCGGTGACGCCGGAGAACGCACGGCGATGCGAGAGCGACTGATCGCCTCCGGCGAACTGGTGCGGGTTCAGATCGAGGGGGTCCGCCGCGCCAGGCATGTCTTCGGCGAGGAAGTCGACCTCCTGCAAGACCCGCCGGATCCGGTGCCGTCCGTGGCCTTCATCGCTCCTCTCGATCCGCTGGCTTGGGATCCGAAGTTTCTTCTCGAGTTGTATGGCTTCAACTGGGTCTGGGAGGTCTACCTCCCGCCGGCCCGCCGCCGTTGGGGGTACTACGTGCTGCCGGTTCACTATCGCGACCGCATGGTCGGCCGAATAGAGCCGCGCATCGATCGACCCAATGGGCGGGTCAACATCCTCGGGTTGATGTGGGAGGAGGACTTCGATCCGGCAGCCGAGGAGGGGTTCGTGGATGCCATGCGCGATGCTCTGCACGCGTACATCCGCTTCGCGGGCGCCTCGGAGCTGAGCTGGCCGCCGCACCTCGATCGAGAGAAGTCTCTCTTCGACGTTCGGACCTAATCCCAAATAGCCGGTCGGCATTGGCCGAGATCTGGACCGAGTGGATTACCCGCGCTACCTCGCCCCGGCCGCGGCTCCCGTCGACAATGCCTCCGCCAACAGCCGGTCCTCGGACATCAGGCGGCCCACCTTCCAGGCCGATTCGTATTCCGCGTCCCCAAGCGCGGCTCGAAGCGCTTCGACGGCGGCTCGGTAGCGTGCCAGGTCGGCGGGATGATGGCTGTACCTGACCTCAGATCGTAATCGCTCCGCTCCGCCGTAGAGGCGGGCGGCAGCGCCGAGGTCGCCGCTGCGCTGTCGGATCGTCGCCATTGCTTCGAGGCCTTCCGCCAGGTGGTCACGCTGACCGGCTTCCGCGAATATCACGAGTGCCTCGTGAAGCAGATCTGCCGCCGTCTCGAACCGACCAAGCTCCATCTCGGCAAGCCCCAGTCCCCCGAGGGACTGCGCCATAAACAGACGATCTCCCAGCTCGCGGGTCATCTGTAGGGCTTCCTGATGGATTTGTCTGGCCTCCTGGTACTTTCCCTGCCGAAATGCCATGCCGCCTCGATTGGCCAGCATGATGGCCAACTTCTGACGATCGCCGATGCTTCGGTAGAGGGCGATCGCCTGATCCGACAGCTTCTCGGCACGACTGAACTCTCCTCGCTGCATCGCGATCGTGGCCAGATTGCCCAAGGGCATGGCTTCGGCAAGCACGCTGCCGGCCTGTCTACCCAGCGCCGCGGCATGTTCGTAGTACCGCATCGCTACGTCGTAGTCGTTCTGAATGTGGGCCACCGTTCCCAGATTGTTCTGTGCGGCTGCTTCGCCGCGGATGTTTCCCTTCTTTCGCCAGCCCTCCGCGGCCCGCTCGTAGAGGTCCCGCGCACGCGGGTAATCGTTCTGAATCCAAGCGAAGCGCGCGGCGCAGCTCCATGCGTCCGGAGGCACCTCGAGGTCCGGCTGATGTTCGGCTTCCGCGAGCATGCCGTCGATCAGGGCTCGTCCATCCCGGACGAACCCCCAGAGCGACCAGATCTCCATCATGCTGCCCGCGATCTCCAAGGCGTCTGTCAGGCTTCCGGAAGCGCGAAGCCAATCAATCGCCGCGATGATGTTCTCCCGGTCGTCGCTCAGCGTGGGTGCGACATCCGACGGTCCGTGTTCTCGACACCGCGCGCATGCCGCGGCCGCCAGCTTCCTGAAGTACAGAGCATGGCGTGCCCGGACCATCTGGGTCTCTCGCAGCGCCTCTGCCGCTTCCCTGCTGAAGTCGCGGACCGTCTCCAGCATGTGATATCGAGCTTCACCTTCCTCACGCCGTAGTGGAACGATGAGATTGCTCGCCGCCAATGTGGTGAGGCGATCTTGCACGTCGGCAGAGTCGGCGACGGCTTCGGCGCCTCGGGCCGTGAAGCTACCGACGAACACCGAGAGGGCTCGAAACAGAGTCTGCGCTTCTGGAGAGAGGAGGTCATAGCTCCAGGCAACCGTCTCGTGCATGGTCCGGTGCCGAGTCGGAGCATCTGCCGGGCCCTGGAACCCGATTCGGGTGGATGACAGGCGGTCAATCAGTGTGTCCAAGGACATGTGCCGGAGCTGCGCAGTGGCGAGCTCGATGGCGAGCGGCAGACCGTCCAATCGCCGGCAGGCTTCGGCCACTCGGGCGGTTCGGGAGTCGGTCAGCTCGAAGGCCGCCCACACGGCTTGCGTTCGCTGCACAAAGAGATTCACGGCCGAGTACCCCAGGGCTGCCTCGGCGGAGAGGTGGTCGTCGGGTTGAGGAGTCTCGAGCGGCGGAACGTCGAGGAGCTGCTCACCGCGGATACCGAGGGCGGTCCGACTGGTGACCAGTAACTTGAGGCGGCGGCAGGCGCTGATCAACTTCGACACGAGCATTTCCGCTCCGCGAAGCTGCTCGAAATTGTCCAGCAGCAAGAGCAGCTCCCGCTCGCCCAGTGTGGCAACCAGAAGCTCCAGCGCAGGACCGGACCCCTCTTTGACGCCTAGGCTCCGGAGGATCGCGGACGGCAATTGGGCCGGATCCGTAGTCGCCGCCAGCGGAACGAATCCCGCCTCGCACTCCTCGCTCCAGCTCGCTGCCACCCGAATGGCCAGCCGGGTCTTTCCCACTCCACCCGGTCCGATTAGGGTAAGCAGCCGCACAGCCGGCGAACGCAGAAGGTGAAGTGCTGCGGCCTCCTCCCGTTCCCGGCCCAAGAGCGGGGTGAGATCCGTAGGTAGCGGTGTGAACCGAAGATCGGACTCAGCTGGTTGGCCCTGCCGCCTCCGGCGGGGAATGGCGGCCACGAGCGTCTTCCGATCGACCTCGGATAACTCGAGCGCTGAGAGCAGTAGCTCCAGCGTCGCGGCCTGCGGCGTCGACTTCCGTCCGCGCTCCAGATCACTGATGGTTCGCCGGCTCAAGCCGGCGCGCTCGGCAAGGTCCTCCTGAGTGAGGCCCACATCTCGTCGATGGCGTCTCAGAAGGAAACCGAAGGATTGATCAGAGGTGATGGTCATGGCTGTCGGAGTCGCGCCTTCTCTTGCTCCCCTGGGTTGAGCATGACTCCGGCGCGTCGTTCGAGCATAACA
Organism: Pseudomonadota bacterium; assembly: GCA_021323865.1. Lineage (GTDB taxonomy): Bacteria > Chloroflexota > UBA5177 > UBA5177 > JAJPKF01 > JAJPKF01. The sequence goes on from JAJPKF010000018.1 coordinate 54,962, forward strand.
ACCAGGGGGCCAGCGGTGGAAGCGCCGGGCTTGGTTATGTGGTCGAACCTCCCCTCTCTGGCCGGCCTTGTCGCGTCTCCAGCCTTGGAAGAGGAGCGGACGATTCGGACTTACGCGGTCGTGCTCGGAATGCCCGCCTCAACCGTGAGCGGCCAAGGGGGCCTCATGAGTCATGATTCGGGAAGCCACTCCGTGATGACTCGAGGGCTGGCGTGGATGCATACCAACCGAGCGGGCGCTTCGCCGACGTTCTGGAACCGGTGGGCGGTGTTGGCGGGCGAGACCACGATATCGCCCGACTCTGCCTCTCCGGTCTCGCTGCCGATCCAAACCTGGACGGGGCCCTCGAGAACGACCCACGTCTCGTCATAGGTGTGCCGGTGGAGCGCCGGTCCACCGCCCGGTTCCGTATCCGAAAAGATGATCGAGATCTTCGCGGGACCATGCCGGGAGCCTTCAAAGAGATCCGACGGCAGACAGCTGCGGTTGGTAACATACATGATTCCTGACTCCTCCATACCAATGCTCGGTGAAGGTCGCTCTCCTTTCACGGTAGGCCTTCTATCCTTGGTTCGGAACCGACTGATTGCCTGCCGCTGGCGCCCGGGCATCGCTAGAGCCATACGAGCTTCATGGCCCGGCCGATCGGCCCTCTCATCTGCTGCCCCTCGGCCTCGATCTCGTCCAGAACCGGTCTGGTCACTCCTGGCAGCGTCGCGATGCTCAGCCGGTTGCTTACCCGGCCCCACGCGCCCACGATATTTCCCGCCATGGTTACCCGACCCGAGAGGCTGTTGAGCAGACGGCTGGCATGCCTGCCTCGAAGCGCTTCGACGCAGTCCTCGACGGCGTCCATTCCGGGGATGAGCCGCGAGTCCAGATAGAGGTAGGGATCACTCGGCGGCAGGAACCTGACCCCGTGAACCGGCTCAGCATCAGTGAGCGCCGGCATGTCCGCCGCAAGGACGAAGCGTCGCTCACCACCGAAATCAACTTCGAAGGTCTCGTCCTTCATTTCACTCCAGGTTTCGCGCGCGTCCTCCAGGCTGGTGCCGGACCACTTTGCGAACTGGACGGTGGCAGCGGGTGCGTACCAGTGCAGGAACCGTCTGGCCAGCTCCCTCCGGGCGTCGGAATCCATGTCGGGGGGGTGGTTCGGGATGACGGTGGTGCGACTGGCGTCCCATCGAATCAAGAACCTGCCCGTGACCTGACTCAGTCGGTAGCTGAAGCCTTGGACTCGTAAGAGGTCTTGTTGCCCGGCCCTGGACCTCAGCAAGGCGTCGGCCGCCTGCTCCAGGGCGGCCACGACGGTCGGATCTCTGGGAAGGCAGCCGAGCGTGAAAATGGGGATATCGTCTCTCGGTATGAGATAGTCTGCGCCCCGGAACCAGATCTGGGCCAGAGCCGGATCCTCCCATGCATCGGAGGTGAGGGCGTCGACCCGCGCGTGCATGGACAGTAATGCCGCCCGAGGCGCGCTATCCTGAAGACCGCCCCACGCGGCCAGCGGAGCCCGGGAGCGGGCCAATCGCCGATCAAGGTGAGTCGCCGACGCACGGTATCGGAGTGCGGCCTCGGCTGCGATCGCCGGCCTCTCCGCTCCTGCCGGCTCGACGGCCCGTGAAGCCCGACGGCGGAGCGATCGAACATAGCGGCGGAGCGCTTCGACATCCATCGTCGTGCGGTTTGTTGGAAGCGGCGGCACCCCCAATTCCATCACCATTTATCCGATCCTGCCTTGGTTTCATTACCGTCACAGGCACTGGACTAACGTTTTGGTCAATGTCTGGCAAGAACGTCTCATATGCCCGCGGCATTGGTTGCGCCATGCTGACTCCGCGTTCGTGCGTCGGTCGGCATCCGCTGCCACGAGCGTGTTCGAGCGTGCAGCCTGAGCGTAGCTCCACCAGTGTCTTGAGGTGAAGAAAATCCAGCGCATCATTCATCGGCTGGGCGAAGCTGAGAGTGGACAGGGGATGGTCGAGTATGGTCTTCTGGTTGCGCTCATTGCGATTGCCGCCATTGCGGTGATTGTTCTGATCGGAACCGGCCTCTAGAGCGCCTTTCAGGACGTGGTTAACGCCCTCTAGCTTCCGAAACCGGGCGAGTCGTGGTCGCGCCGTCATGAAGTTTTCTGCCGGAGATCAGTAATCGGGTCGGAGCCGTGCTCCGTGCCTCGACGCCGAGACGAAATCTCCTACTGGTCGGGAGTACAGAGGCAGAACGGATGGCCGGCCGGATCGGCATATATCGGGCAGCTTCCGCCGAGGTCGGCCAGGCGAATCGCTCCCAGCTCCAGGGCCAACTGATCCGTGGCTCCGCCGGCTTCCGCGTCGAGATCCAGGTGCATCTGCTGGGGAAAGGCCGGGTCGGGCCAGCGTGGCGGCGGCGCCGCTGTGTGCTGGAAGGCGAGATACGGAGGGCGCCGATCGGCCCCGCCAGTCACCACCCAGCTCGGGTCGTCCTGTAGGCGTTCCGGCATTGCCAACAGCTTCGCGTAGAAGGAGGCGAGAGCACGAGGGCTGAAGCAGTCAAAGACAATGTGACCGATTGCTCCGGATAGCGGCCGATCCGACGTGTCCCTCGGGTCGGGGTCCGGATACAGGCAGAAGGGATGACCGCCCGGGTCGGCGAAGACCCGGAACGAGCCGCTGTCGCGCAGCTGCGTGGCTCCCAGATCGGTGGCCAAGCGAGCCGCGGAAGCGAGATCGAAGACAGGGAAGTCCAGGTGAACCTGGGCCGGATACGTGGGGTCGGGCCAGCGAGGCGGCTCGTACCCTTCCGGCTCCTCGTCGAAGGCCAGCCGGGGCCGGCTGTCCCTCTCCTTAGCGATGACCAGCGGTGCGGATCACGCGGTAGCCGAGGAAGTCGACATAAAACCGGGCGACGGCGTCGGCTCCGCGACAGCTGAATACCACGTTTCGTATGCCGGTCAGCCGTTCACCCTCCGAGGCCGGCGAATCCTGACGATGGTAACAGCCGGAATACCCTGGGCAGTCGAACCAGGTGGCCCAGATCTCGGATGTCATCATGACCCTGGTCGACAGGGGAGGGGTCAGCGCCTGGCGTACACCACGCGGACCTCGGCATCATCCGTTCCGCAACGCTCGGCCGTCTCGACTCGATAGCCCAGGCTGATCATGCGGGCACTGTCGCGCTGAAAAACGTGGTCATGAAGATAACTTCGGTGAACGTGAGGCGGATATGTTCCTGCCGCCTCCCACCGCTCCTCTTCGGCCAGCCAGTGACACTCCTTCCGGGTTCGGGCGAGTATGTGATCGAGAGCGGTGAGGTGGGGTGCCGGCTCATGATGCTCACGACCCATGTCACGAATCTCCTCAAGGGGCTACCAAATTATATCGTAGCGCGATTAAGAATTCCGCGTCGCTGGCGCAGGGCGGTTACTGACCCCCGTGTCTCACCGATCGTTGCCTGGGCTGGGCAAGCAGCCCCAGCAACGGAGGGAACAGAAAGAGCATCACGGCCGGCGGCCACTCGAGCCAGTGCCGTGAGGCGAACAGGAACATGAGGATGACACTCGAGCAGCCGAGAAGGCAGAAGCTCAGGAGCAGGCGGCCTTTGTTGTTCGGCTGCCAGAAAGCGACGGGCGCTATGAGCATGCCCGCAGCCAGTCCGTTGAAGACCAAGCCGGCCCAGAAGTGGTGGATCGAATGGTCGGTCTCGGGGAACACGCCATTCATCAGCAGACCCATTCCGCCGGCGATGCCAAGCACCTGAAGGAGGCGGAGCGAAGCTCCAGACCATCGGCTGACGCCGCTCCGGAGGCCGGCTAGCGCCACAAAGAAGCCGATCGCCAGAAGGCCGGAGACGGCACAACCAAGCAGATAGAAGCCGTAGCCGGTGGGATTGAGATGCCGGTTGCCCAGCTGGCTGAGGGTGTCGTCGTGCCACGGGCCGTACGGGACCGGAAAGCGCGACGCCGCGAGTAGCGCGAAGAGCCCGTAAACGATGCCGATCCCGACCCCGAGAACCGGTATTACCGCTGTTGGCGCAGGGACAGCCGCCCGCGCGCGTCTGGCCTGGAGGGCTTCGACGATCTCGGTCGACGGTGTTCGCATCTCAGGCGATCAGAGGACTCGTCGCACTCCCGGCAGCTGCACCAGGTAGTAGGCGATGACAAACGAGGCCACGATTCCCAGAGGAGCGACCACCAGAAACTTGAGCTCGGTCGGAATGTACGCCCACCTCAGGGCCAGCGCCAGTCCCATGACCACCGGGGCCTGCACTACGTAGGCGCCGTAGTAGCTGCGAATGAGATAACGCCCCAGCGGCACTATGGTGTTCACACGTCGGCGGAAGAACCCCAGGAGCCACATGGATCCGGCGACGGCAAGCACACCTTCCACCAGAGGTGCAAAGATCGCCTCCCAATGGAAGCCTCCCGAGTACAGGACTGGGGAGCGGGGCAGGGCGCCGGTATAGGCGGCCAAGAGCAGTACCGTGGCGGCGGCTGCCGTCAGGATGATGGCATAGCCACATCCTCGCCACACCCGATCCGATAGCGTCGGCCAACCGCGCTCCGCGGCCCATGCCCCCGCCCAGAAGAGCAATATGAACTGCGGCCACTGCCAGAGGTGCAGGCCTAGGAATTGTCCCGCGTACATTGGCCAGACGAGCCGGAAGAGAAACGTGAACACGGCGATCGCCAGCGCGAGCAGGATGAGACCCCGCGAGCGGATGACCGCGTCGCCCCGTGGCCGATCCGTCCAGAGGCGGTCGTAGAGCGCGTAGGCGACCGAGAAGATCATGAGTGCGGCGACAAACCAGAGCGGCCCCGCGTCCAGGGGGATGATGTGCCGAGCCGACCACGCCCACGGAGACTCGGCGGTACGGGCCAGCGCACGGGCAACCGCGTACTTGAGGACGGGCATCACCACAACCACATAGAAAGTCAGTGGAATGCCTAAGTGGATGAGCCGTTCGGTAGAGAACTTCCACGCGCCCTTGCGCGCCAGAGACTTGGGGACGAACATCCCGGCGATCAGGAAGAACACGCCCAGCCAAAAAAGGCCTCCGAGCAGGCCTGGGATGCCCAGGATGAGCGTCTCCAGGATTCCGGCATGGCCTTCGTGATAGGTGAGCCAACCGCCACCGGGACCGTAGATGAGTGTGGCGTGGCAGGCGATCACGCCGGCGATGAGAACGATCTTCAGGTTGTCCAGGTAGACGAGTCGCTGCTTCGCCGCCGGCTGCGGCGGCGGCGCTTCCTCCATGAGCGGCGCTGACGTGGCGACGGTCTCGTCCTTGCTCGCGTCCGTTGCCGGCATCATCTGACGCTCCCTCCGCGCGGGGCGGCTGCAGAAACTGGGAGGACCGTGGCAGCCTCATCAGGCACATTCCCCGAGTCGGCCGTCATGAGAGCCGGTCCATCGCCAGCGTCACCTGCTAGGTCGACGCCAGTCGGTTGCAAACTGGCCAAGAGATCCCGTGCGAAAGCCTCCGGTTCTGCGCCCTGGGGGCTCATTAGCGGACGTCCGAAGCGAATGGACATCCGGCCGCGCCTGAGGCCCCCCTGAATGACTCCCGTCCCGGGCTGTACGCCAACGGGAACGACCGGAACGTTGAACTCGGCCGCCAGAAGGGCTAGGGCAAGGGCCGAAGCGGGAGCTACCTCATTGGTACTGGGCCGAAGCAGGAAGAAGACCGACCAGCGGTGGTCGAGCAAGCCGGCGGCATGGATGAGCGCTGTGTGCAATGAGGCCCGCTCCGAGTACCGGAACGAGTTGAAGGCCGTGGCCAGCATCAGGGCTGCGAGCCGGCGGCGCTTTCCCGTTCGCCAGGTCGTCGAAATGGCAAGTCGCCTTCGTACGGGGGCAGGAAGGGCGCTCAAGGCGAACGGAGCATCCAGAAGATGCGAGTAGCGGCACGCGAGAATGTACGGCCCCTTGGGGGGAAGATTGTTCAGCCCCTCCACGCGCGGCTGTGCGATCGCTTGCATCAGGCCGAAGAGCGGTGCCTGAAACGCGGATCGCAGCAGCCGAATGCGCCGCGAGTAGGGCCAGATTGGGTAGAGCGACTCTGGATTCTGGCTCGACAGGAGAGCCTTCAGCTCGCCAACGGTTGTTTGGGGATGAACCTGAGAATCGTCGAGGAACCGGCCCATGCGGTCCTCGATGGTCCGCCCCAGGGTCACGCGCATCCTCGCGTCGAGGCCCAGCTCTCGCAGGGTGGTCCCGTCCGAAACTGAGGAAAGAGGCAGGCCCGTGGCGGCCGCCAGCACCGCCTCGACGCTCGTCTTGCTCGTCCGCTCCGTGCGGGTCGACGGCCGGGGGCCATCCAGCGGGCCCCTCCCCAGGACCTGTCCGGCAACCTCGGCCCGCTTGATCTTGGCCGTGTGCGTTCGCGGAAAGTCCGCCTCGGTCCACCGCTCCCAGGAGCGCACCTGCTGATGGGAAGCGAGCTTGGCATTGGCTTGAGCGACGAGCGCCGCCAGATCGGCGGCGGCATCGCAGATTACTGCGGCATGCACCTGAGGTCCGTACTGCGAGGGAATCGCCAGGACGACCGCCTCAGCTATACCCTCCACCGAAGCGAGGGCATCCTCCACATCTTCCGGGAAGACGTTCAGCCCGTTCTCGAGAACAATGAGATTCTTCTTCCTGCCCTTGAGATAGAGACGTCCCTCGGCATCGAGCCGCCCGAGGTCACCGGTGTGATAGAAACCGTCCTTCAGCACCTCGGCGGTGGCCTCTGGGTTCTTCCAATAGCCCTTCATAACGTTCGGGCCCTTGACCAGGATCTCTCCGTCAGGGAGCAGCCCCAGCTCAGATCCCGGGATCACCTTCCCAACCGATCGCGGCTTGCGGTCCCTCAGGGCCGTTCCCGTGATGATGGGTGATGTCTCTGTAGAGCCATACCCCTGCAACACGGCAATCCCGAGGCGCTCCCACTTCCGTTCGAGCTCGGGGTCGAGCGCCGCGCCTCCGGTGACCAGAAACGTCAGACGACCGCCGAAGCGCTGCAGGACGGGCATAAAGAGCAACCGGCGCGCACCCATGGGCAGATGGTCCGCCAGCCGGTTTGCCAGCCGCCACCGGCGCTCCTGCCCTTCACGCCTCACGCCGGCCTCGATTGCGTCCATGAAGAGACTGAGAATCCGAGGCACGAGCACCATGGTGGTGACCCGGTATTGGGCCATGTCCCTGAGGATGGCTGCCGGTTGCAGAGCCGTGGCGTAGGCGATGCTGGTGCCGCCGCGAAGCGCAAGGAGCAGTCCGCAGGTCTGCTCCAGGAGGTGACTCAGCGGCAGGATGGAAAGCGGCTTGTATCTCGGCCCCGCTGGGAAGACGTCATTGATCGCTTCCACGTTGGAGCGGATGTTGCCGTGGCTCAGCATGACGCCCTTCGGTGACCCCGTGGTCCCGGAGGTGAATACGATCTCGGCCAGGTCGCCGGCGTCTACGGGTGGCAGGTCTTGCATCGGTGCCGGGAGACGGCTGAAGATCTCCTCCATGGAAATGATGGGGACGTCGAAGGTCCAAGCCTCCATGGCTGGAGCGGATGCGATCGCGATCGCCGGCTCCGACTGCTCGACCACCCTGGTCACGAAGTCGGCGCTGCTTCGCGTGTCCAATGGAACAACGATGGATCCGTTCGTGAGGATGCCGAAGAAGCAGATCACCCAGAGTGGGCTGTTGGGCGCCCACAACACCACTCGATCGCCCTGACCAACGCCCCGTGAGTGCAGCCAGGCGGCGACACCGTGAGCCTGATCTCGGACCTCCGAGTAGGTCCACACGTCCGTCCTGATGGCTGGCCGGTGCATCAATGCCGGTCGAGGGCCGTAACGGCCGGCCACCCAATCGAGGAATTCGACCAGACTCTGGTTCGACATCGCGGGCCGATCCGGCTTGGTCACCATGATCGAGGCTCTCTTTGCCGACAGGCCTAGCCGACTGTTCGGACATGTCCAGTATGCGTGAACCAGCCCCTTGACGGTCGACCAGTTTCCTGGGCGAGGGAAGCCAGCAAGGTGACTTTGGCTCGCGTGCGAAGAGGCCGAACGTTCGGATCGCGGTCCATTAGTCGATCGGCTGTCCGAAAGATATGGCTATACTCTGAGCAGCAGTGAATGCTCCTGCGCTTCTTGCCGATGCCTTTGGCCGTATTCGCGGGCTCGTCCACGCCGGCGTGGATAACCTGACAGAGGAGCAGCTGGCGCACCGGGTGACGGATTCCGCCAACTCCATCGGCTGGCTCACCTGGCACCTGACCCGCATCCAGGACGACCATGTCGCGAACGTGGCGGGAAGCGAACAGGTATGGAGGTCGGGCGGATGGCAGGCGCGCTTCGGCCTGCCCTTCGAGGCCGATGCGACCGGGTTCGGTCACACCCCGAGCGACGTTGCTCAGGTCCGCAACGTTTCCGCGGAGCTGCTGGCCGGATACTACGACGCCGTCCATCAGGGGTCGCTGGACTTTCTCAACGGGCTGACAGAGAGCGATCTTGATCGGATCGTCGACACGCGTTGGGATCCGCCGGTGACCCTGGGAGGCCGGCTCGTCAGCGTGCTCAGCGATAACCTGCAGCACGGTGGGCAGCTGGGATACCTGAGGGGGCTGCTAGAGAGCCAGTAGCAGGCCAGAAATGTCTCTGGCACCCGAGGTAGGCCGCGAACGGCCGGGAGCGGCTCCTATGCCGAGGCGTTCCTGGCAGCCTGCTCCAGCCGTTCTCGGTACCTCTCCCACCACGCTTCATCCTCGTGGGGCAGGTTGTCATTGTCCGGCCGGAACCCGACGGATCCGTCGACGAGCTCTCGCACGATATCCGCCTGGCCCGCATGTCGGTGGGTTTCTGCGATCATGTGGACCAGGATCTGCTGCAGCGTCACATCGGCACGTTCGGCCGGCCACCAGGGCACGCGACCCGGCGCATCGAGCGGTAGCGACTGAATCGTCTCATCCGAGTGTTTCCAGACTCGACGGTACAGACCGACGATGTCCTCGCGAGACTCGTCCTGTGTCGCCCACATGTCGGCGTTGATCTCGGCACCCTCGTCCATCCACGGCATCGGCTCTGCCCACGGCCGCCCGAAGGTAGGACCGAAGTATCCCAGCTCCACGGTCGCCACGTGTTTCATCATGCCCAGAAGATTCGTACCGGTGCGGGTCATGGGACGCCGGGCATCGTACTCCGAGAGGCCGTCGAGCTTCCATACCAGTGCGTCCCGGCCCTGTTGGAGATAGCGGTGAAGCTGCTCCTTTTGGTCGTTGGCCATGTCCCTACCCTTCTCTGGAATTTCGTGGTCGGACCGTACGGGATGAGCGTCAGCTGGGCGTGATGGTCTGGGAGGCGCCTCGCAAGCCCTCGCTCTCAGTCGCCCTGTTCACGCTCGGACTTTCTATGGGAGTTCAGCGCTGCAGGCTAAGCGACCGGGCGCCCCGTACATCAGCCTGCCATGGCCGTGCGGATCAGCTCTCGCAGATCGTCGTCGGAGACGCGCTCGGCCTCCGCTGGGCGCAGCCGTATGGTGCCCTTGCTCGTCTTGAGCTGCGGATGCCGCTCCAGAAATCCGGCGGCAGCATCCTGGCCCCACCCGTACATAGAGACGCCGTGTTTCCAGGTTCCGACGTGCAGGCGTCGGGCCCCCATCCGGTACGTGGGCATCCCGTAGGAAAGCGAGATCTCGGCATCGGGGAAGGTGGATAGGACCAGCCCGTGGATCCGGTCAAAGAGCGGCCGGTTCTCAGTGTCGATACCATCGATGTAGGCTCGAACGCCGGCGTCCATATGCATCATCCTAACCATGACTCGGCGCCGCAATGCACCCATCGGCGTCAATCGTGGATGTCGTTGAGGGCACCGACAGCAGCCGGGTGCGGCAGACGCCTTCACCGAAATGACGCGTGGAGAGCCAAGGGGAGGAGCGAGGATGGCCGGAATCCGAACTACCGGAGTCAGTGAGCTGGTGTTGGAGGTGCGGGACCTGTCGGTGTCGGAGCGGTTCTATGCCGGCGTGCTTGGCTTTCGGGTCGTAGAGCGGTGGGAACAGCGCCAGGCGGTGTGGGTTATGGCCGGGAAGCAGACGCGGATCGGTCTGTGGACTCCCCAGGTCGGCATCGCCGGCGGCCGGGGAGGAGAGCACGTCCACTTCGCGATGCGGATCGAGGACGAGGACTATCCGGACACCGTGAAACGGCTGAAGTCGGAGGGCCTATCCGTTCACGAGGAGGACTTCGGCGGTCGAGGACGCGCTGCCTACGTCAGTGACCCGGACGGTCATGTGGTGGAGTTTTGGACCTGGGACGTCGGACATCATCTGGACACCCTCGCGGGCTGAATCTGGCCAGTGGTCCAGGCTCAATGCCATGGGTGTCGAATGAATCGGCCGTCGTCTTGGACGGAGACCGGGATCGCCGCGGGTATTTACCGGCTTTTTACCGGATATTTACCCGCCGTTCATGCGTCCCCTTGGAGAATCGAAGTGAGACCCGCTCCTTCGGGAGGCGGATATGAGGTTGAGGATGAGAAACATGAGAACCATCTCCCGGCCGATCGCGGTTGTCGCGGCGCTTCTGGTCTGCCTGTCGATGGCCATGGTGGCTCAGGCATCCGGCGCTCGGGCGGAAAAGCCGCCCATCTTCGGAGCGGCCGTTACGCTGACCGACGGGCATGGTCATCCTGGCGTCGGCGGTGAGCCGTCCATCGCCATCGACACCACCAGTAAGGCAGGCGTCAACGACGAATATATCGTAAGCCCCAACCAGCACGCCCTGTGGCGCTCGTACGATGGCGGTAAGACCTGGTCCGGGCCGGTGGTGTTTGATGCCAGCGGCACCGCTCCGGGTGGAGACACCGACGTGGCAGTCAGCCAGCAGGGCCATGTGATCGTGGACGATCTTGACGTCACCCATGCCTGGATTCAAGTATCGACCGACCACGGCAAGAGCTTCAACTCCGGCACGGCGACTGCATTCGAAGACGACCGTCCCTGGCTGGCGACGGAAGGCCTAAACACCGTCTACGTCGGCTATCACGACTTCGTCGCTGAAATACCGATCATCTGCGCCTCCACGGACGGCGGCCAGACCTTCCCCTTCTGCTCGCAAACGTTCAGTGATCCGAATGCGGCGACTCAGTGCGCCGAGAACACGGTCCCGGCGCGTCCTGTCATCGTCGACCCCAAGGATGGGACCGTGAACTTCATGTACTCCTGTTCCACGACGGCAGAAAACGTGAACCAGCCACCGTACGGACCGCTGCACGACTACTATCTGGCCAAGGCGACGCCCACGCTGCCGAGCGGGCTGCAGTACCAAACGTATCCCGTCTTCCTGGCGGACACGTCGGGTGGCAAAGCGCCCGACTACGCCAATATCTTCGGGACCCTGGCAGTCGACAGCGCAGGGAACTACTACGCGCTGTTGGACGGAACGGCCGATCACAACAACATCGGCAAGAACCCGTACCACGTGTATCTGCTGACTTCGACGAATCATGGCAAGACCTGGAGCAAACCGAAGCAGGTGGACCACGATAAGAACGGCGCCGGCACCCACGTGCTGGCCGACCTCGCGGTAACCCGCAAGGGTAATGTGGACGTGGTTTGGTACGGCAGCAAGTCGACGGGCGATCCCAACGGCGAGTGCGGGACCGTCGTCAGTCAGAGCCCCTGCCCCAAGGACCCATTTGCCGTGACGAAGTCCGGGACCGGGCCGGCCTGGAAGGTTTACATGGCCCAGACGGACGAGGCGCTCTCGGCGCATCCTCAGTGGACCCAGACAGTGGTGAATCCGAAGGTCACGCACTACGGAGAGATCTGCACCAACGGCATCGTGTGCGGCTCCTCCGACCGATCGCTGCTGGACTTCATCAGCGTCGCCGTCGACTGCCACGGCCGGGCCCACGTCACCTACGCTTCCAATCCGCTGGAGGCCAAGGGTCAGGCCGCTTACCTACAGGTCAGCAATCAGCGCGGGGGCGATCCCCTTTCTCCCCCTCGGAGCTGCGCAGCGCTTTCCTCCAACGGCGGCACCTAATCGTCTATGGCATCTCGGGGCCCGTCCAGTGTCTGGATGGGCCCCTTTTCATTGGTGAGGTGAGTCGAGCATCCACACCCGGCCGCGGAGTCATGTAGTCGCTCGGGCTTTCTGACGTGAGGTGGCCGGCCGGTTGTCGGCTCGCGGACTGCTCGGTCCTCGCTGTCTCAGCCGTTTGACTGAGGGGCTCAGGGTTGGTATTCGGCCCTTTCAAGCTTCCACCCGGATGTGCTCGGAACCGCATCCTCGAGTTCCAACCCGAGTGTGACGCGCTTCACAGAAACGGACCAAGCGGTCCGGTTATGATGAGAGTAACTGGAAGTGGACCAAGCGGTCCGCTTATCTCATTTGGAGGAGCGCATCTCATGGCGGCATTGCTCGAACGGCCCATCGAAGCTGTGGCGCGGGGCTCAAAATCGGAAACCAACCGCTGGCTGGTGCTGGTGATTGTGTGCCTCGCGCAGTTTATGGTCATTCTCGACGCGACCATCGTTAACGTGGCCCTTCCTTCGATACAGCATGGTCTCCGCTTCAGCCAGGAGAACCTGCAGTGGGTCATCAACGGCTATACGCTGCTGTTCGGCGGGTTTCTGCTGCTGGGCGGCCGAGCCGGGGATCTCATTGGGCGCAAGCGGGTATTCATCGCCGGCTTGATCGTCTTCTCCCTGGCTTCGCTGCTGAACGGATTGAGTCAGAGCGGCGAAATGTTGATTGCGGGACGAGCCCTCCAGGGCCTTGGGGCCGCACTGGTCTCGCCCGCCGCGCTCTCCGTCCTCACCACCACCTTCTCAGAAGGCCGAGATCGGGCTCGCGCGATGGGCGTGTGGAGCTCGATTGCGGCGGGCGGTGGTGCCGTGGGACTACTGGCGGGTGGCGTCCTGACCACCACGCTCTCGTGGCAGTGGATCTTTTTCGTGAACGTTCCCATCGGCGCCATCGCCCTGGTGGCGGCTCTCCGGTTCGTTCCGGAGTCGACTGGAAGTCTCGCTCATCGCACCTTCGACCTGGCGGGCGCCATCTCCGTCACAGGTGGCCTGGTGTTGCTGGTTTTCACCATCGTGAAGGCCCAGTCCTTTGGCTGGACCTCGGGCAAGACGCTGGGGCTCTTCGCGGCCTCGGCCGTGCTGCTACTCGTGTTCGTGGTCGTGGAGTCCAAAAGCCGCAACCCCTTGGTCCGGCTGCGAATCTTCGCCCTGCGCTCCCTCTCGGCCGGCAACACCATCCTGCTCTTGGTGGCCTCCGGTCTCTTCTCTATGTTTTTCTTCGCCTCGCTCTACGTCCAGGAAATCCTTGGATATAGCGCGCTGAAAGCCGGACTTGCGTTCCTGCCCGTGGCGTTCGGCATCGGTATCGGCGCCGGCATCGCGCAGCAGCTGGTACGCAAGATCGGTGTTCGGCCCGTGATGACGACAGGCCTCATCATGGCGACGGCAGGCATGCTGCTCATGACCCGGCTGCCCGTCCACGGGACGTATCCCCAGCTCTTGGTCGGCCTCCTGCTCATTGCCATCGGCATGGGGTTCACCTTCGTGCCCATCACCCTGCTTGCGACCACCGGCGTTGCCAACGACGACGCCGGACTGGCCTCGGGTCTCTTCAACACCGCCCAACAGGTCGGAGGCTCGCTGGGGTTGGCCATCCTTTCCACGCTGGCGGCCAATCGGACCGGATCGGTGCTGCATGGCGCGACCAGCCACACCAGGTTCGCACTGTTTACCGCCCAGCTTGACGGCTTCCATCTTGCCTTCCTGGCCGGTGCCATTCTCATGGCGGCAGGCATCGTGATTGAGGCTGCCATCCTGCGGAAGCGAGATGTCGAGCGCATTGAGGTGGACGGGCCGGAGGGCGAATCACAGGCGATATCACCACCGGATGCGACGGTGGCGAGTATCGCCTAGTGGCTGACGGAAACCTGGGCGCCTCCATCGGCGGCTCTGGCAAACGGCCGGCAACCACGGCCGCCGATGGTCGGAGCCCCTCGGAGATCCTTGAGCCACATGGGCTGCCTCCGCACCTGCGCTGCGATGCCGAGCGCAATCGCCGGCGGCTGCTGGAGGTCGCGGCCGCCGCCTTCGCCGAGCAGGGATTCGAGGTCTCCATCGAAGAGATCGCCAGGCGCGCCGGACTGGGAAAGGGCACGGTGTTCCGCCGCTTTCCGACCAAAGATTGCCTCGTGTCGGCGATCGTATGCGAGCGCATCGCCGCGATGCTGCAGACCGGTCAGGAGCTCCTCGAGTCGGCCGATCCCACGCAGGCATTCCGATCCTTCATGCACGGAGCCGTGAGCATCATGTCCGCCGACCGGGGCCTGCTGGAGGCGAGCTGTGGCCTGGCGGCCCAGGATGCCGATGTGCGGGCGGCCAAGCAGCGGGTCCTGGATCTCGTCCGTCCACTCCTCTCGCGGGCGCAAGCCGCGGGAGGCATTCGGAACGATATCGAGCCGGTCGACGTCATGCTGCTGTCGGTGGCCCTGGGCTACGTGACCGGTCCTCTTCGGACGCTTGACGACGCCGTTTGGGAGCGGTATTTCGACCTCGTGTTCGACGGCCTTCGGGCGGAGAATCGCCGGCCACCCTCCCGACCGGCGCCGGCAGAGGAGGCGGTGCGGGATGCCATGGCAGAGTGGGGAGGCCGCCGGCGCGGCTCGCTCATCGAGGATGGCGGGCAGACCAAGAGGAGGCACAGCCGAGCGGCATCGCCCTCCTGAAGTCGTTCGACCGCGTCCGACATGACTGAGAAGGCTACAAGCCGACGGATCTCGTTAGAGTCTGCTGAGCGAGGCTGATGGTCTCGCCGATGTCAAAACCAATCGTCGGCTAGCCACCGGCTGCAAGTGGCGGTCTTGGTGCGTGTGGGCATAAACGACACGTGCGGAGGAGCCGCCTGCTTTCTGCCCAACCCCTAGCTAGGAAACCGGGCGCCGCTTTTGACGTATGAGCCGCCCGTTCGGCACCACACAGCTAGCCTGTGGGTCCCCTGATAGCCTGGAATCGCATGCCTTCTGACGACGTCGCACCCTCGGCTTCCATACGGAAACCGGTCTCCCTTTGGAAGAATCGGGACTACATGATCCTGTGGAGCGGACAGAGCGTCTCTACGTTGGGCAGCGGCGTCTCGCAGCTGGCCTATCCTCTTCTCGCGCTCGCTCTGACGCACTCCCCCGCCCAGGCCGGCCTGGTGGGTGCGATGTTCGGGCTTCCCTTCGTCCTCTTCAGCCTCCCGGCGGGCGCCTACGTCGACCGCTGGGATCGCAAGCGGGTCATGATGATCTGCGACGGTATTCGCGCTCTGAATGCCGGAAGCATCCCGGTCGCCGCCGCACTGGGCGTCCTGGGGATGGGTCAGCTGTATGGCACCAGTCTGGTCGAGGGGACCTGCTTTGTGTTCTTCAACGTGGCCGAAACCGCGGCCCTGCCTCGCGTGGTCGAGAAGAGCCAGATCCCGGCCGCCTCCTCCCAGAACCAGGCCTCGCAGGCGGCCGGGGCACTGATCTCACCTCCGCTTGGCGGCCTGATCTTTCAGAGCCTTGGGCGCACGGTGCCCTTCCTCCTCGACTCGGTCTCGTATGCCGTATCCGTGGCCTCCCTCTTTCTGATCCGCACGCAATTTCAGCTGGATCGGACGGCGCCGCGCCGGAGTCTCTCGACCGAAATCATGGAGGGACTGCGGTGGCTCTGGGGCCAGCCGCTGATCCGATATATGGGGCTGCTGACGGGCGGATTGAACTTCGTCACCAGCGGCACCTTCCTCATCATCTTGATCATTGCGAAGCATCAGGGCGCCTCACCCTCGCTCATCGGGGTCATGTTCGCGATCGGCGCCGTCGGCGGCCTCCTGGGCGCGATGGTGGCGCCGTCGATCCAGAAACGGTTCGGGTTTACGCAGGTCATCGTGACGACGGTGTGGATTCAGGCGCTATCGATTCCACTCTTTGCCGTCGCGCCCAACGTTGTGATCCTAGGGGTGCTGGGAGGGATCAGCTTTGCCGTGAGCCCCATCTACAATGCCGTTCAGTTCAGCTATCGGATGGCAATTATTCCCGATGCCTTGCAGGGCCGCGTAAACAGCGCCATGCGGCTGGCAATCTTCGGTACCATGCCCGTGGGGAGCGTGCTCGCCGGCGTCCTGATCCAGGGGTTCGGAGCGGTGACGTCGGTGCTCGTCTTCGGTGGTGTGATTGTGACGCTGGCCACCATCACCTCGCTGAATCCGCAGGTCCGGTCGGCACGACCAAACGAAGAGGTCTACGCTTCCTAGCGCCGCAACTGGGCTCGAGCCATTCGGGTAGGCGGTTCTAGGCTTCAGAAGACGATACCGGAGACGGTTCAGAAGGAGGCGATATGGACTACCGGAACCTGGGGCGTAGCGGCGTCAAGGTTAGCCCGCTCTGTCTGGGAACGATGATGTTCGGTCGGCGCGGGAACCCTGACCACGCCGACTGCGTTCGCATCATTCACCGCGCCCTCGACGGCGGCATCAACTTCGTGGATACCGCGAACGTCTATAGCTCCGGTGAGAGCGAGAAGATCGTCGGTGAGGCTCTCAAAGGGAGGCGACAGGAGGTGGTGCTGGCGACCAAGGTACACGGCGCCATGGGTGACCGACCCAACGACCGAGGCAACAGCCGAGTGCATATCCTCCGAGAAGTGGAGAACAGCCTCCGTCGTCTGAAGACCGATTACATCGACCTGTACCAGATCCACCGTCCGGACCCAACCACCCCGATCGAGGAAACGCTCGAGGCGCTCGACCGGCTGATCGCCGATGGCAAGGTTCGGTACATCGGCAGCTCCACGTTCGCGGCATGGGAGCTGGTCGAGAGCTACTGGGTCTCCGACCGTCGCGGCCTGGCCCGCTTTGTTTGTGAGCAGCCGCCCTACAGCATCTTTGTCCGTTCCATTGAACGTGACGTGCTGCCCGTTTGTGAGCGATACGGCACCGGGGTCATTCCCTGGAGCCCGCTCAATCGAGGTTGGTTGGCAGGCAAGTACCGACGGGGGCGCGATGTCGATCCCGACTCCCGCGCGGGTCGCGATGATCCCTTCATCGACCGCCCTGAATCGGAGAGTGGCGCTCGGAAGTTGGAACTGGTCGAGGTGCTGATTGCGATGGCCGAGGAGCTGGGTACCAATCTCGCTCGATACGCCCTCGCCTGGACCCTGACCAATCCCCTCATCACCGCCCCCATCATTGGACCTCGGACGATGGAGCAGCTCGAAGACAATCTCGGGGCCCTCGACGTCCGGATTCCCGAGGAGCATCTCCGCCGTATCGACGAGCTCGTCCCGTCCGGCACAGACGTTTAGACAAGGCGGAAGGCGCCTCACCGCTTTCGGTGATGGCGCCTTCGTTTCGTCTTGCTGGTTAGGCTCGCGCGACCGGTCTGATGTACCGGTCGCGCTTCCGAGCCAAGCCTGGTCTCAGCCCTGCCACTGACCGAGCCGGGAATGGCCCGGGGCGGATAGCGCGGGAGCCAGCACCTGGCCGCGTCCCGTCCAGCAGCTGCTCTTGAAGTCGTCGCGATGGAAGGAGACGACCACCCCGTTGGTGTCCGGTGGGGGTTGGGGAAGCGTCGTGCTTGGAAAGGGCGATGTGGGCATGGGCCGATTCGACGTGAGCCCGTTTTGGCAGCCGATTTTGCTGCTCCAGTCGTAGCGGGGAGTCGCGGCGGTGAGGACGTCGCCCGAGCCGTTCGCTGCCGGCGACCACGAGAAGTGGACATCGTTGAAGGGCATCAATGCTCCCGTCGCGTCCACCGGACAGGTGGGAACCGTGACCCGGGAATTGAGAACGCCGTTGGTGGTGTACTCGAAGGCATTGGGGAAGGCCGACCAGGACTGGCCACCGGCATTGAAGCAGCCCCGATCGGGCCCTGACTGGTCAAGCGGAAGGTACCAGGAGAAGTCGACGCCGCTGGCATCCGAGGGCGCTGCCTTGGTGGTAATCCGGGCGTGATGGCTGGCCCTGCCGACCAGGTCGACTGTGGGCAGCGTCGTGGTGGCGTGGGTCGCACCCTTTGAAGCGTCGGAGGAGGAGAAGGGAGTGGACGGAGGCGTACTGCCGTACCAGAACACGTCGTTGGCCGCGGATGGCAGCGAGACGGAGCGAGCGACTCCATTCTGATTGAGCCACTGCGCCGATTGGATGGACTCCCCTCCCTGAAAGAAGATGTCGACGCCGTTCGTGTGCTGAGGGAGACAGCCGGCCGTGACGCAATGGATGGCGTTGCACTGATGCCTGTGCCAGCACACGGCGAGGCCATCCGACGTGGGCGGGTCCTGAGCGCCCAGCCACATGGCGCCGGTCAGGGTGTTCTTGCTGTTCCACGAGATCTGCAGGCCGGTCGAGCAGGGCGCCACGAGCGGCCACGTGTTGGCGGGAACCTTGTGGTTGACGGTAAAGACGATGACGACGGGTGGATACCGGTCGTCGTCGTAGCAGGTGCCCTTCGACCATGAGAAGCTGACGCCGTTGGCGCAGGAGCCGGTCGCGTCGCAGGGCGACTGATCAGTGCCGGCGGCCGAGCCGTTGTTGTCAAAGGACACATAGGAAACGCGATTGGTCCCGGCGGCCTGGCTCACCACGGAGAACGGGGCAGCCATGGCAAGGGTGCCAATGAGGAATGGCACCACGGCCAGTACCACGAAGTGATGATGGAATCGACGGCTGACGGTCATCATTGTCCTCTTTCCTTGAGTCGCGGACCCCGGTGCCGCGGCGGCATCCCCGCGGTGAAAGGTTGCTCCGAGACCCGTTCAGGGCCAATGGGACAGGCTTACCAGCCCGGAATGGCTGGGTCACTCCGGCCGTCCGATTCGGAGACTGCTGCCGTCCGTCCGCGCCCCGCTTCCGTTGCCGAGATCTTCAGCCGGGCGATGACTCAAGTGAGGAGGGTTCAAGCAAGCACGAGCGGGATGCGGCCGTGGGCTAGGTCCTGGCCGTCACCCTGAGGACCATGGTCCGTTGCCGCCTGCCGCAACAGAGATGACGCTCATTCGACCATTCTCAGAGCGTCAACTGGTGGCTGCCCGAAAACGTCGCCACGACGAAGCTGCAAACGGGCGGCCCATTGGCTGAGGCCTATCGCCGTTCGTCTCGCCGATATCCGCGCTCCGCGGTCCACGACTCGACGACCAGATAATCCGGCGGATCAGGTACCCACGTCAGCACCACGTCGTCGATATCGATGCGGAAGCTGCCGGGCTCCCGGCCTTCGATGGGTATGACACGACCGGCCATCTTGGCATCGCCCTCCCATGTGCTGGGCCGGTCAATCGGCGGATCTTCGCTCTGTGCGTGGAGCGAAGCCCGCGGGTCCCGCTGGAGATCCCGCGCTTTGACGGAATCGGGCATCATACCCATCACGATGTCACCATCCTGAAAGGCCGTCTCCACACCGCTCACGCGAGGGGACCCATCTCGCCGGAGTGTTGCCAGCGTCTTGTGTCGCCGCTTCTCGAAGATGGTCCGGACTCGTGCGGCGAATTCCGGTGCGGAACGCTCGACGTCAGACCAGCGCACTACCGGCACCGCTTTATACGGATCCAAGCGCATGTGGACCGGCAAAGTCCCAATCTCATTCCAGCCGGCTCCCAGTTCGAAGGAGAATTCGGCCCGCTCGCACAGACGGCACCCAGCAACTGCGATGCCTCACCGGCCTCGACTCGAGCAAGTGTGCGAGGATCCGTACGACCTTGATCCATCGATTATTAGCCGGCCTTTCCAGAACACCTTGCCGAAGTAGACGCGGGGAAGAGCCGGTGGTCGACGTCCGTCAGGCATGAAGCCCACTTCGAGGGGTGCGGGGTCGAAGAGTTCGCGTCTTTAATTGTGAGCCACCTCACCTTTGCGTGAGTACCGGATTGGCTAAAGTGAGAAGAACCAACGGGTTGTTGCCCGCAGCCCGTCGTCAACCCCTACCCGAGGAGAGACGCATGAGCGTGCTCACGCGCTGGGTGCTGAATCACAAGCTGCTCGTCGGCATCTTCTGGTTTATCGCCACGGTGGCCGGATTTGCCTTTTCCCAGCGAGCCACTAACGCCCTCTCGCAGCAGTTTTCCCTGCCCGGCCAGAGGGCCTACATCACCAACCTCAAGATTACCCAGCTCTACGGGAACGGCGGTAATTTCACGCCCGCCGTGGCCGTGGTGACCCTGCCTCCGGGATCCACGGTCTACTCACCGGCCGTTCGGGGCAGGTTGGCCGCCGTGTTCGCGGGTGCGAAGCGGATCATGCCCGTGGCGCGCACGGCGTCGTACTTTTCTACCGGAAACAAGTCATTTGTTTCCGCCGATGGCCGGACGACCTTCGAGCTGATCTACCTCCCGCCTTCGGCCGGGTTCTCGTCCTCTCCCGGGCTCAATCCGCTCACCAGTTACTTCAACCGTCAAACCGTGAATGGCGCGCACTTCCGGATGAGCGGAATCGAGCCGCTGGCCGCCGGTACGGGTGGCGGCGGTGGAGGCCCGGGGGTATTGGAGGAGGCCCTCATCGGTGGCGTCGGCGCCCTCATCGTGCTCATCCTGGTGTTTCGCTCATTCATGGCGCTGATTCCATTGCTGATGGCGATCGTGGCCATCCCCACCACCTTCCTGGTCGTCTGGGGGCTGACCGCGATCACCCAGGTGTCGTTCATTGTGCAGTTTCTGGTGGCGCTGATCGGGCTCGGCGTGGCCATCGACTACTCGCTCCTGATCGTCATGCGCTGGCGGGAGGAGCGCGAGGCGGGAGCCGACAACCGGGATGCCGTTCAACGTGCCATGGAACGAGCCGGCATGGCCGTCGTCTTCAGTGGATCGACGGTGGCCATCGGGCTATTCGCTCTCATTGCCTTGCCGGTTCCCTTCCTTCAGAGCGTTGGTTACGGCGGAATGCTCATACCGGCCGTCAGCGTGCTCGTGGCCATCACGCTTCTTCCCGTCCTGCTGGCGACGATCGGTCCGCGTGTGGATTGGCCTCACTTCGGAACGACCGCCGGCTCCGCTCGCCTCTGGTCGGCCTGGGGCGGGGTGGTCGTCCGCTATCGCTGGTTGGCCGCGGCCGTGGCGCTTGTCATTCTGGGCGCTCTCCTCTACCCGGTCACGGCGCTGAATCTGGGCACCACGAGGCCCGATGCGCTGGCCAAAGCAGGACCCGCATACCAGGGTTTGCGAGCCTTAGAACGTTCGGGCATCAATAGCGGAGTGATGGAGCCATTCGAGGTCCTGGCGCCTGCCGCCAAGGCGGCCGAGGTTGCCCGACGGCTGGGGACGGTGCCCGGCATTCGGGGGGCCTTCGCACCGACGGGTCCCGATTGGCAGCGAGCCGGAACGGCCATCGTGGATGTCTTCCCCGATACCGACTCGTCCTCGACCCGTGGTGGGCAGATCCTCAACCGGGTGGAAGCGCGGGCAGCCGGCATTGGCGCCTCCGTCCAGGTGGCAGGTCCGACCGCCCAAGGCGTCGACTTCGTGAACGCTGTGTACGGCAACTTTCCGCTGATGATCGCGCTGATCATCATCGTCACGTTTATCCTGCTGTCGCGAGCGTTCCGGTCGATCCTGCTGCCCGTGAAGGCGGTGGTTCTCAACGTCATATCGGTGGGCGCGGCCTGGGGTGTCATGACCCTGGTCTGGCAGGACGGCTACGGCTCGAGGGCCATATGGGGCATCAAGTCCACAGGGTCGATCTCGGCCTGGATACCGCTGATGGTTTTCGCCTTCCTTTTCGGCCTCTCCATGGACTATGAGGTCTTCATTCTTTCTCGAACCAGAGAAGAATATGACCGAATCCGGTCGACCGACGGCGCCATCACCCTTGGCATCGGTCGCACCGGAAGGCTGGTCACGAGCGCGGCGCTCATTCTGTTCCTGGCCTTTGTCTCCCTGGGCGCCGGGCCGATCACGGACGTCAAGGTGCTGGCCACCGGTCTGGCCGTTGGGATCCTGCTGGATGCCACGGTCATCCGCTCGCTCCTGGTTCCGGCGCTGGTCTCGCTCTTCGGACAATGGAACTGGTGGATGCCGGCGCCGGTGGCACGAGTGCTTCGGGTGCAGCCCTCGACATAGCTGCGTCGCCTACGGCAGAGCCGGATGAATCACGACAACCGAGATCCGTGTCTCTTCGACTAACTCACAGACACTTGGCCCCGAGTCGGCCACAGCGGTGGCGAATCTCGAAACAGCAGAGCCAGCCTTGTCGACGGAAGCGGCATTGAGGTCTGAGAGTGCAGATGGACAGAGCCGGCGGGAGCTGCCTTCGCTTGCGCTCGAAGCCACCGGCAGAGGCCCGCTATGGGGAGTCGAGGTTGCCCGCTTATTGTCGGTTCATTCACCAGCCAACCTGGCAACGGCGGATGTTTCAAATCGGTCGAGAAGATCCTGGGGATGCTGGTACACCTCGATCGCACCGGCCGACCGCAGCTCCGCCTCGCTCCAGCCGCCACTCAGAAAGCCGATACAGCGAATCCCGAGCTTCGCCGCCGCCTCGACGTCCCAGCGCGTGTCCCCAATGGCGAGACTGTCGGCCGCCGACACCCCTGACTTGGACAGAGCGGCCTGGAAGATGTCGGGATGCGGCTTGCTCCGCTCGGCGTCGGCCGCTGAGGTGACCGCGTCGATATCGTCGTCTGCGCCAACTACTTCCAGAAGCCGGGGAATGTCCCGCTCTCGGGACGATGACGCCAGGATGGGGCGGAGGCCCACTTCCGAGATGCGGCGCACAAGCTCCGAGGCGCCGGGGAGCGCCGTCAGCTCCTCCATGAACGGTCGGTACTGCTCGCCTTCCGCCTCGCCCAGTTGCGGCCGGGCTCGCCCGAAGAGGGTTTCCGTCAACATGTCGGAGCCCATCCCCACCAGGCGATGCAGCTGGGCCATGGGAATCAGCTCGCCGGCCGCCCGACAGGCGCGCCACCACGCGACGGCATGGAAGTAGGTGCTATCGACCAGCGTCCCATCGATGTCCAGCAGCACGGCACGTGGCGCCATCAATCATCTCCGCAAGGGTAGGAATCGGGGAACGGGGGCATGGTCCGCCCGCCAGATCCAGAACGGATCGTTTCCCGGCCCTCCACATCAAGAAGCGGGCCCGAGCTGATGGCAGCTGCCCATTCCCTACAGGTTCCCTGCCTGATGCAGCTTCAGACGCCGGGCGCGTAGGGAAGGACGGCTTCGGAGATGAGCTGAAGGTGCTCGAGATCGGTTAGATCCAGGACCTGCAGATAGAAGCGCTGGGCCCCGTGATCGACGAACTGCTGCAGCTTCTGCAGAATCTCGTCGGGTGTTCCGGCCAGACCGTTCTCCCGCAGCTCGGCGACCTCCCGACCGATCGCCGCCGCCCGTCGGGCGATCTCCTGCTCGTCACGACCACAGCACACCACCTGACCGGCGGACCAGATCATGGTGGCCGGATCGCGTCCCTGCTGCTCACACGCGCGACGAACGCGGTCATGCACTTCTTGCATGGCCTCCGCGGAGACGAAGGACACGTTGTATTCGGCGGCGTACGTCGCCGCGAGCCGGGCGGATTTGGGCCGGCCTGCGCCGCCCAGAATGATGGGAGGATGTGGCTCCTGAAGAGGCCGCACGGTGTCGGCGTGGATGTGCACACTGCAGGAACGACCGTCGAAGTCGAACACCTGGCCGGGAGGGGTTGACCAGACTCCATGCAGGATGGCGAGCTGGTCCTCGAGGAGGTGGAGGCGGCGACTCACGGCTGGGAATGGCATGCCGAAGGCGTCGTGCTCTGCCTGGTACCATCCCGCCCCAAGACCGAGGTCCAGGCGGCCGCCACTCATGTGGTCGACTTGGGCGGCGACCACGGGGAAGCTTCCAACCGGCCGGAAGGTAATTGGGGAGACCAGGGTCCCGAGACGGATTCGGGTGGTGTCACGTGCCAGTCCTGCCAGCGTGATCCAGGCGTCGGTGGCTTCGGGAAGACCCGTTGCCGAGCCCATGCTGAGGATGTGGTCGGAGCGGAAGAACGCGCCGAAGCCATATGCCTCCGACGCCCGAGCGACTGCCAGGATCTGCTCGTACGTCGCACCCTGCTGGGGTTCCGTGAAGATACGAAGCGTCATACCACTGAGTCTATGACCGCGGCCGAAGGGATGGGGTTGCCATGAGCAAGCTCACGGGTCCTGCCGCTGATCTGATCCGTCATGCAGTCGCCCGCCTGACGGAGCACGGCGTGACACCCGAGGGGGTCTCCCAGGTACTGGCGGCCCTACCCTACAGGGTGGTGTTCGAGACCCGTGTGGCCGGACGGGACTGCATTGTTAAGGTGCACCGTTCCAAGGACGGAAGCTCCAGCGAGGTGGCCGGGATGGAGCTGGCCCGCTCGTCTGGGGCTCGGGTGCCTCCCGTACGGTACTGGGAGCCCGGTCCACCGGTCATCGTCGTGCAGGATCGGGTCGCCGGCCGGCCACTAGCGTACGCGGAGGAGCCCGAGGCTTGGCGGGACGCTGGGAGGCAATTGGCGGCCATGCACGCCGCCACCACGCCGGCTGAGTTCCCGCGGTTCGATCAGGGAGAAGCCGGGTGGAGGCAGTTCATCCAGACCTGGGTGGCGGAGGAGGTCGCCGAGGCGCGGCGCGAGCAGCGGCTCGACGAAGGGAGCCTGACCGCACTCGAGACGTTCGTTGACGAGGCTTTTGCCGCCATGGGCGATCGGCCGCGAACCATGCTGCATGGGGATTGCCAGGCCGAGCACCTGCTCGTCGATGATCGGTTGCGCGTCGTCGCGGTTCTTGACTTCGGCGACACGGGCACCGGCGACCCGCTGTGGGACATTGCCACGATCTGCCTGTGGAACCCGGAGAGACTGCCCGCTCTGCTGGAAGGATACGGACGGCCCGAGGGACTGACGCCGGCCGAGGGAGTCATTCTGCAGGCGTATTCCGTTCTTCGCCATCTCACCTCGGCGAGCTGGCTGGCCGCGAACGGCTTTGATCCGTCACCCGATCTGGCGTCTCTTCGCCGGATGGCGACGCTCGTCTAGCCTTGAAAGGTTGGAACGTGCCGCTCGTTTGGTGCGAACAAACGGCTGTACCCCGGCGGGTCCCTTCGCAGCCGGTGAAGCTAGTGACTCTTGAGCGAGGCCAAGGCGGCAAGGGCGGCCCCCCGCGCCCCGGCCATGTCGAGGGACGGCACCACGTCGAACACCACCTCCTGACGCTGCTCATCACGAAGCGCCGTATGGCCTCGCACCGCATCCAGGAACCACGCCCGGAACTCCGGGCCCGTCTCGACGACGCCTCCACCCACGAAGTAGGCGCCCGGATCGAGAACGTTGGCGACGATGCCGAAGAGCTTGCCGAGCGCCTTGGCCTGCTGCTCGAAGATCGAGCGGGCCAGAGAATCGCCCTGCTCGCCGAATGTTCGGACCGCTTTGGCGGCTTGATCCCTCGGGGCGGAGGCGAGCTGGTGGTTTGGATAGCGTCCCAGCCAGTACGGCAAGAGGTTGCGCTCGATCCCAGTCAGGGAGGCGACGCTTTCAACGTCGCCGGCCTGGCCACAGTTACAGACCGGCACGGGCTGCTCGGGACCCAGAATGTCCTCCATCGGTATGACCACATGTCCGAACTCCCCGGCCATGCCGGCGGCGCCGCTGACCACTCTTCCCAGGTCGATGACGCCGCCGCCGAGCCCCGTCCCGACCACCGCGGCCACCGAGGAATGCCGTGCTGCATCCGCTCCGAAGCACACCTGATGCGCATAGAGTGACGCGGCGTTGCCGTCGTTGATGTACACCACGGGAAGCTGCAGTCGAGCTTGGAGCGCCCCACGGAAATCGTACCCGCGCCAGACCGGCTGGGAGAAATTGGTGGAGCCCTTCGACGAAAGTACGCCCTCGGCGCTGGCCGGGCCCGGCGTGTCGAGGCCCACCGCCGCCACGGAGGCGCGCGAAAATGCCGTCATGGCCAGCACCCCATCGAGCAATTGGGAGAGAGTGCTGAGGGCTGCCTCCGGACCTTCCAAGACGCGGCTGGGGCTCTCCACCATGTCGTTGATCAGGAAGGTCCCGTCCGTGGCCAACACCGTGGCATTGACCTTGGTGCCGCCAACGTCGAGACCAACCACCACCGCGGGCTCGGGGCCCCCGCTCATGTCTACCTGCCTCTCCTGCTCGGTCTCCGTCCTTCGAGCTGTCGGACGCGAATATGCCACGCAATCATGACATACCGGTATCCTAGTGCCAAGCGGTGCCCGTAGGCTTGGTGCCGGGAGCGAGAGGAGGAGCTAGGCCGCCATCTCGTACCGAAATGCCAGCTCGTGTGCCGGTTTTGGCTTGCTGATACAGTAGCCCTGGCCATAATCACAGCCAAGCCGTGCCAGCAGCTGCAGCGTCGCCGCGTCCTCGATGCCTTCCGCGACGATGCGCAGTCCGAGCGCGTGCCCCAGCTCTATGGTCGAGCGGACCAGATCGAGATCCCGCTCTCGATCCCCAGAGACCAGACCGGCAATGAAGCTGCGGTCGAGCTTCAGCTCGCCCACGGAGAGGTTGCTCAGGTAGGCGAGCGAGGTGACGCCGGCTCCGAAGTCGTCGATGGAAACGACCACCCCCAGCCCTTGCAATTCCTCGATGACGGTCCGGGCGGCGTCGATCTCGGAGATCACACGTGCCTCCGTGATCTCAACCACCAGCGCCTCCCCCGGCACTCCGTGACGTGCCAGGGAATCTCGGACCATGGACACGAAGCCCGGCTCCAGCAGGGTGGAGGCGGAGACGTTGACGGAGATGCTGACCCGGCGTCCGCTTTGGCGCCAGTCGCGGCATTGGCAGCTTGCCTCGTCAAACACCCATTGCGTGATGCGGGGCATCAGTCCGGCCTCCTCCGCCGCCGGCAAGAACTTGACCGGAGCCAGGAGACCCAGGCGTGGATGCGCCCACCGGATCAGGGCCTCCACCGAGAGGATCTCCCCGTTCCGCAGGTCCAGCTGGGGCTGATAGTGGAGGACGAGCTGGTCCTCGTCGATGGCCACGTGCAGCTCTTCCAGGAGGCGCATCTGGTCACGTTCGAGGTCCAGAGTCTGCTCGTAGCTGGCGACCGGAACCCGACTCAACTTCGCTCGGTACATGGCGACGTCGGCGCACCAGACGAGCCCGGCGGGGTCGATGGCATCGGTCGGGGCCATGGCGATGCCGATGCTGGCGCCGATCGTGGCCGTGACGACGTCCAGGACAAAGGGCTGCTCCAAACTGGCGGCGAGCCGCTCGGCCACCACCTTCGCCTCGTCCAAATCGGCATCGGTCAGGAGGACCGCAAATTCGTCGCCGCCGAGCCGCACGGGCAGATCCGATTCGCGGATGGCGCCCGACAGCCGAACGCCCAGCTGCTTCAGGAGGGCATCGCCGGCGGGGTGACCAAAGGAGTCATTGATCTCCTTGAATCGATTGAGATCGACGAATAGGAAGGCCAAGCTACGCGCTTCCGGATCGTGGTGTTTGGCTTCGGCGAAGAAGGCTTCGAGCACCCGGAACAGATAGCGGCGGTTGTGCAGACCGGTCAGCTCGTCCGTCACCGATTGGCGGTGGCGCTCTTGACTCAGGGCCTGCATGTCGTGAACCGATAGCGCCAGACGAATCCCCACCGCCACGAGCGTGGCGGCCGCCAGACCGATGGCCACGCGGCTCACCGAATGGAGACTACCCACGAGGAGGACGGCGAGCGCGGATACCGCGGCCGCGTTCGGCAGGACGAACGCCCAGCTGCTCTTCCCTCTGCTCTCGCGCTCCAGCAAACCGGTGGGGCGTTTGGGGACCCACATCGCAAGGGACATGAGCACGATCGCGGTCGGCCAGGCGATGGCATTGAGGATGACGCCAAACTGGGAAGCGCCGATTGAGTTTTGGAAGAGGTTCGAGGTATCGCCCACGATGTTGAGCGCCATCCCGGCGGCCAGCATCATCCAGGCGCTTTCGCGCCTTCCCTGAAGAGCGACAAAGCCGCCGACGACCAGACCCAGCAGCAGCACGTCGCCGATGGGATACGCCAAGTTGGCCATGGTGGCGGGAATAGTTTCGCCGGTCGAGCTGACGATGGCCTGGAAGGCAAAGGCGGCACACGCCGCGGCAGCCCCCAGGCCTGCGATCGCGCCATCCAACCAGGTCGACCGGGGCAGTTTCTGCGTGCCGTCGGCGATGAAGAGGAGGATGGCGATATAGGCAAACGGATAGAAGCCGAGATAGAAGAGGTCGGCGAGCGACGGGCTCGGTGGGCTCGCGTTCCCGAGGGACTCAATCGTGAGCACCACATCGCCGATCGACCAAGACAGAGTCGCGATTCCCAAGGCAAGGGCAACGAATCGCCGGCGTGGCCAGAAGACGGCTCGACCGAGGCATAGGACACTGGCGAGGATTTCGGCCCCGCACACTGCCCAGCCGTCGAACCAGGTCCAGTTCTCGTCTCCCTGTCGGATGATGAGCGACGCCAGATAGCCGGCCAGGAAGACCGTGAGCACGGCATACGAGGCCCACACGCCCCGCTTTGCCGTTGATCGAGGCCGCGCAGCGCGAGCAGCGTCAGGGCATTCTGCGGTAGATGGCCGAGCCGGCCGAGGGAGAGCGGCCGATCCTTCCTCGGTTGCAAGTGGCGATCGGCTGGCTGCGGTGGTTTGAACAGACATTGGCGAGGTCCGGCACGTCTCCATCTGAAGCGCTCGTACATGGATGTACGCTCCAACCAGGCCATGCCATAGCCCGTTCCGCATGGCGAAGGCGGCGCGGGATGGCCGACGAGGTCGTTCCGCCGGTCGGAACGCTGCTCAATCAGGGCGACGTCGCCTGAGGTGCGCTGGGTGACCACGGCGGGGAGTTAGCGGACGCGATCCGTCAGAGCTGCCGGATGGCGCCGGTACGCCTCACTCGTCGAGCCCCTGCGAGTTGATCCGATCGACCCGGATCTTGAGGAGACCCGCTGCTCGTCGGGGCGCCGGAACGGATACTTTTGCTGGCCCAGATACTTCTTGGCGAGCATGTCGATATTCTCGTCGGCACGTATCGTGGTGATGTCGACCACACGGCTCCGGATCATGGCGATTCGATACGCGTTGGCCGGGTCCACCACGAGACCCAAAGTGGACCAGTTGCTGGGGGGCTGTGAAGCACGAAGTCGCCTGGGCCTGAACCGGAGCCCAAAGTGTGCAGTGGAAGCGGGACCGCTGGGTCCGGGTCAGTGTCCCGCTGCCGAGGTCCTATACCTTCTTCGACAGTGTGGCGGTAAGCGTCGACGGCGAAGCGTGGGCCCCGGGCCAGACGTACATAGCCCTTCCCAGTGGCAGGACCAGCAAGACGAGACTGTTGATGGACCATTACGTTCCATGCCAGGGTCGCAATCAATTGGGTTCTTCAACGGCGGTTGCGGGCCATCATCGCTGAGATGAGCCCTTCGGGTCGCCCGGACCCCGTCATACAGCAAAGTCGAAAGAGACGCTCGGGGGCAGGAGGTCCGCAGCCTAAAGGGCCTAACGGCGCTGCCCTGTGACAACAAAGAAAAAGCTGTCTGTCAGCTTCACCTCGATGTCGAACCCGGCGGCATCGAAGGCTCCCCTGAGCGAGTCGGGCTCATAGAAGTTCTTCACCACCCGGTATTCCCGGCCATCGTTCAGGGCGCGTCGCGTGAGCTGCGTGTTGGGTGGCGCAAGCTCGTGGTCAATCGCCGTGCTTTCGGGCGTCCGCCGGCTGTCCAGACAGAAGACCGTGCCGCCCGGACGCAGGCTGTCGGCGACCGTGGCGAGGAACCCCGTCAGCCGCTCGACCGGGACATGCGAGATCCAGAAGCAGAACGCGACGGCATCGTACTGCCGCGCCGGCCGCCAGTCGAAGAGGTCGGCGACGACGTAGGTCACGCGTTCGTCGTCGAGACGCCGCCGGTTGCGTTCGATCATTGCCGGCGAGGCGTCGACCACGGTCAGCGAGTGGGCCATGTTCACCAATCGCTCCGTCCATATGCCGGTCCCGCCGGCCAGCTCGAGCACATCCCCCTGAATCCTGGTCGCCTCCAGGATGCGGACGACTTCACCGACCTCGGCATCCCAGCGCTTCTTGACGGCCGCGCCGCGATTGTAGCGCCCCGCGCGGGCGAACCACTCGTCAAACTCGGACGCGCGCGCGTCATAGTATGCGGACATCTCGGCCAGGATGTCGGATGCCACGGGGTCCGGACCCGGTGGAGACGGTACCGGCGGTGTTTGACCTAGGTCTGACTGTGATCCCACGCTCACTCCTCGCTCCATTCTGATAGGGTCGGGCCGGACGCTGGAGGCCGTCGCGTCTCCGGTCCAGAACTTGCTCCAGCCGCTCAAACGCTGTCCAGCAGCCGGAGGTCACTGTGTATAGCCTCGGGATCAACGCCGCATTTCACGACTCCGCAGCCTGCCTCGTCGCCGACGGTCGAATCGTGGCCGCGGTCGAGGAAGAACGGCTCACGGGAATCAAGCACGGCAAGCGGCCGGTGCCCTTCTCTGCCTATGAGCTGCCCTTTCATGCCATCGACGCCTGTCTCGCCGCGGCCGGGATCGAGTTGGCCGATGTGGATCGAGTGGGCTACTCATTCGACCCCGAGATCCTAACCGGCAGCCTTTCGGGCCACGAATCGATCGTCCTTCCCCTGGAACCGTCGGCGCCCGGCAATCAGAAGAGCGGCGAGACGCCGTGGGAGCAGCTCTTCGTTGCTCACATTGTCAATGCGCCGCGCCATCTGCGCAGCGGTTTCCCGCATCATCTCCAGAAGCGGTTTCTTGGTGTCGCGGACGACCCGGGTTACGTATGGCGGTTCCTGAGCCATCATCTTTGCCATGCGGCCAGCGCGTTTTTGCCTTCACCATTCGAAGAGGCGGCCGTCATGACGCTGGATGGCCGGGGCGAGCGGGCAACCACGGGCTACTGGCTCGGCAGCGGCATGAAGCTCGAAGCCGTGGATCAGGTCGACTTCCCGAACTCGCTGGGAATGCTCTACGAACGGGTGACCGAGCATCTCGGCTTCTTGCACTCCTCGGACGAGTACAAGGTGATGGCGCTGGCCTCGTTTGGTGAGCCTACCTACGCGGCGAGGCTGCGAGAGCTGGTCCACCGCACATCCGGCGGACAGTACGTGGTGCGGCCGCTTCCCCTCGCCGAGTGGTTTGGGCCGGCGCGGCAGAGAGGTGAGCCGTTCGAGCAGTGCCACTTCGATCTTGCTCAGTCCGTCCAGATCGTTCTGGAGGAGGTTGCGCTTGGCTTGGCCAGCTGGTTACAGGAGGAAACGGGGAGCCGGCAGCTCTGTCTCGCAGGCGGCGTCGCCCTCAACTGCGTAATGAATTCGGCCATCCGCGATGCCGGCATCTTCGACGACATCTGGGTCCAGCCGGCAGCGGGAGACGCGGGCACGGCCCTCGGAGCCGCGCTCTTGCTTGATGCCGAGGGCGGATCTCGCTCGCGCGCGCCCATGGACGACGCCTATCTGGGGCCGGAGTTTTCCCCGAACGAGATCGAGTGCGTGCTTCGCCATGCCAAGCTGCGATACGAGCGACCGCCGGACCTGATTAAACCGGTGGTCGAAGCGCTTTGCCGAGACGAGGTGGTCGGCTGGTTCCAGGGGCGGATGGAGTTTGGCCCGCGCGCCCTCGGCGCACGCTCGATTCTCGCCTCGCCGCTACACGCCGAGATGCAGGCACGGCTCAACGAGATCAAGGATCGGGAGGACTTTCGGCCAGTCGCGCCTGCCGTCCTGGAGGAGGAGATGGAGGATTGGTTCGCCCCTCAAGGGCCATCACCATTCATGCTCTTCGTACACGACGTTCTGCCGGATAGGGCCGACCGCATTCCGGCGGTTCGCCATGTCGACGGCACCGCCCGCATTCAGACCGTCCGCCGCGACCAGAACCCGCTGTACCACGACCTGCTCTCGGCCTTCGCCGCCCGAACTGGAGTCCCCGTTCTGGTCAACACGTCGTTCAACACGCAGGGGAAGCCGATCGTGTGCATGCCGCGCGACGCGCTCGAATGCTTCTTCTCGTCCCCGCTCGATGTGCTCGCCATGGGCCCGTTTCTGATCAGAAAGGAATGGGTGTAGGGGCCCTACAGGAACCAGACGCGAAAGGCGACGGCTCCGCGGAGTCGCCAGTACACGGCCAGGAAGGGGATGAACGCTGAGGTAACGAACATCTCCACGACGTGTGCTCTGCGATGGCTGGTGTACCGGAGCCGGCGTCCGCAGAACCGCAAGTAGAGAGCGAGCCAGAGCCACGGTGAGAGGAGGAGAAGCGGCCCGAACGGCTCTCTCCGCATCGTCCGAAGGCCTGTGGCCACAGCGGCGAGCACCGTCAGGTAGTAGCTCCACGGGGGCGCGGGCTGGATCCGCTCTCGGTAGAGCCGCGGATGTTTCCGAAACAGCAGCGCGTTGTAGTAGCTCTTCCGTTGTTGCCGGATGCTGATTCCCCAGCCCGCTGCGCGCACCGGGTGGAGGACCACCGCATCGCCAACATGCCCTGGAGATAGGCCGGCCTCGATCACCCGCCAGTAGAGGTCCGTATCCTCTCGCCAGGCGGCCTGAAATCGCTCGTCGAAGCCGCCGACCTGCTCCAGCACGGTGCGCCGGCAGAAACAGTTCGCGGTCACGAATTCCGCCTCCTCGAGTCGGGCAACATCCCGCTCGTAGTCGGTGGGATCGTGCGGCAACGGCACCACCATCCGGCCACCTACACAGGCCAGACCGTCCTGCAGGGCCGAAAGCCCGGCTTCCAGCCAGCTCGGATCCGGAACACAATCGTCGTCCGTGAAGGCGACCACATCGGCCCGGGCGGATCGCCAGCCGACGTTGCGTGCCGCTGCAGGGCCGGGGCGATGCGACATGAGGCTGTGCGTCGGCAGCCAATTCAAGGACGGCCCAGGGCGGCCATCGGGCGGTTGAGTGCCATCGTCCGCCGACACATCGTGCACAACGATGACCTCGAAGCGATCTCTGGGCATCGTCTGGTGCTCGAGCGCCACCAAACACCGCTCCAGGAGCTGGGTCCGCCCCTTGGTGGGGATGACCACGGAGACCGCCGGCCTCCTCACGGTCCTGATGCGGGAAGCGGCAGCATCGGAAGGGGACGAGGCGTTCGATTAGCGCAATTCAGCTCCGGCCGGCTCCCGGGCCTAGTCCGGCTGGACCGGACCGGCAGGCAGCACGGCCACCACTCGGGTTCCGCCTGAGTCAGGGAATTGCGCCTCAATCGTGCCTCCATGCATCGTCATGATCTCCCGGCTGATGTAGAGACCAAGACCCATGCCCGAGCGATGCTCATCACGATGCGCTTGGTAGAACCGCTGAAAGAGCTGCCGGCGCCGGCCCGGGTCTACCCCGATGCCGGCGTCCTGAACGACAAGCTGGACCTCGCCGTCGGGTCTGTGAGTCAGCTCCACAAGAATTCGGCCACCGTCCGGGCTGAATTTGATGGCGTTGTCGAGCAGATTCGTGATCACCTGCTCCAGGCGCAGCGAATCAGCCGATACGATCATTGACTGAGGCGCATCGACCACGATCTCGTGGTTCGTCGCCAGCTGCTCCGCTTCCGCGGCGGCCTGACGTACGAGGACCGCCAGATCCATGGGCTCAATCTCCAGCTCCTGGCGCCCGGACTGGAGCCGAACTCGCTCCAACAGCTGGACGATCAAGCGGGTAAGCTTGACGCTCTGTGCATCGACGGCTCGCAGCGAACGTTCCAGGAGCCTACGGTCCACCTCGGGAGCCTGCTCGAGCCGTCGGAGGAGCATTTGCGTCCCAATTCGCAAGGTGGTGATGGGCGTCTTCAGCTCATGGGCAGCCACAGACAGAAAGGCGTCTCGCGCCTGCAGCATCGCTTCCGCGACTTCCGTTTCCTTCCGTGCCGATTGCTCGGCCTCCACCAGCCGAGCATGGTCGATGGCGAGCGCTACTCGATCGGCGACGATCTGCAGGAATCCCGCGTCGATCTCGGTGAAGCTCCGAGCGTGATGAGAACCGCCTTCCAGAACGCCGATGAGCTGGCCCTGGACGATCAGGGGAACACCAAGGATCGCCTCCAGCCCCTCGAGCTCAGGCGTCATCTCCTCGGGGGCCGATTGGGGGACGTTGTCGATCACAATCGGGCGTCGCGTGGCTGCCACCCGGCCGGCAAAGCCCTTGTTCAACGGCATCTGTACCCGAGCTCGCCGGCCCTTCGCCAGCCCCCTGGCCGCGTGGAGCACTAGGGACGGCTCGTCGTCGAGGGAGGCCTGCTCCGCAAGCAAGATGACCGCCACCTCGATCTCCAGGATCTCGCGCACGAGGTCCAGCAGCGCGTCGAGGAGCGAGTCCAGCGTCACATGAGTGAGCGCCGCCTCGGTGAGCCGGTGAACCGCACGCAACTGGTCCAGGGCCTGCTCGGCAGACTGTCGCGCCTCGTGTTCGAGGACCAGCAGACGGCTCCGCTCTTCCTCGGCGATGCGTCGCTCTGTGAGGTCGCGAGTGACTTTCGCGAAGCCCACCAAGCGGCCGTCGGCGGCCCGAACCGCCGTGATCAAAACGTTCGCCCAGAAGTGGCTGCCGTCCTTACGGACTCGCCATCCCTCCCCCTGCCAGCGCCCCTCGCGCTCGGCGATCTTGAGTCCTCGATCGGGCACCTTTCGCTGTGCATCTTCCGGTGGATAGAACACGGAGAAGTGCCGGCCGATGATTTCCTCAGGCCTGTATCCCTTGATTCGTTGAGCCCCTTCATTCCAGGTCATGATCCGACCCTGTGGGTCGAGCATGAAGATGGCGTACTCCCCGACGCTCTGGACGAGGAGGCGGAAGAGCTCGTCGCTGGTCCACGTCTGCGCGAGCGGTCTCGGCTCGGATTGGGAGGCCGTGGGGATCGACCCCGGGCTTTCAGGCGCGGACATGGGCGAAGGGTCCTCCGGCTGGGTGAGCAGGCTCTTTCTAAGCATAGGCAGAGGAATCGAGCCGGGAAGATCCTACGGTGTGGCTAATGCCGCTAGCCCGGGAGAAGTCGCCTTGGGGTTTGCCGGAGCCATGCGTGCCGGGAGGTGAATCCCTCCGCGTGGGCAACCCCGCATTGGATGCCCCGAAAGCGCCCCATGACTTCCATGAAGTCCAAGAGCTCGATGCCGTCATGTTCCCGCATCCACCGGATCTGACTCGCATGGCGCGAGAGCATGGACCGCTTGACTGGGAAGATGTCGGAGATGTCGACGTACTCCTCGGGCAGAAAACCGATGCCGGCCAGCGTGTCCATGAACAGCACCGGCGGAATGCCGGTGGTGGCAGGCTCGTCGCTTACATGCAGCGGTACGGAAGCCGAGAAGGTGGCATCCAGAACAAGCTTGCTGGTGGCCGCGTGATCGGCATGGTAGTCGTCCGGATGGTGCGTGAAGACCACATCCGGCCGTGCCTCTCGGACCACATCAACCATCACCTGCCGCATCGCCTCGTCTGTGGGGTTCACGCCCCCATCCGGCAGGCCGGCGCTGACATAGTGGGCACCGATCTCCTCTGCCGACGCGGCCGCTTCCTTCCGCCTGACAGCGCCCAGCTCTTCGGGCGCTACGCCCATGCCACCTCGATTGCCGTCGGTGGCGGTCGCCAGCGTCACCTCCACTCCCTCTCTTCGGTAGCGCGCCATCGTTCCACCACAGAGGATCTCGATGTCGTCGGGGTGCGCCCCCACGGCCAGTACTCGACGAACCGTCACCGGGCCTCCGTCCGGAACGGCCCTGCCCATACTGCGCCAGAAGGCTTAGGCAACGGCAACCGGGACGCGGCCAACCGGTTTCTGACCACCCAAGAGCACCCTGAGGGTGGCCTGCACAGACGCGTCAGAGGTGCTGAAGCTGCATACTCTGGCGGCCGCCATGTCGAACGACGAGAGCACATATGGTGAGCCCAGCGAAACCACCGTGAGAGGGGTACCGGTGGCGGCGACGCTCTGCGCCAGGCTTACCAGCTCCCGTTTGGCCTGAACCGCCTCCGGATCGAAGCTTTCGACCCGGTTGAAGTGCAGCAGGGCCACCCAACCGGCGGTTCGCGCATGCTCGACCGCCTGGTTGATGTCCGCCGCCTCCGGCGACGGATTGACCAGCAGGATATCGATATCGTCCCGGCCGTTGCCGGCCAAGGCCGAGCGGATCTGGGTTTCAACCGAGGGCCCAAAACGACGAGCCATCAGTGTGGCGATGATCAGTGGGCGGCCTCGGGGCGACGGAATGCGACCGGAGACAACGGCCACCGAAGCCTCGGCGATCCGGTTGGCCAGCTCCAGGTTCTCACGCTTGCCCACCTCCGCCGCGGCCGCCTCGGGGTCAATCGGTTTGGGGGCGGCTGTCCCCGGACCGAAAATTTGCGCCTTGACCGCTCGGACCCGCTGGGCCGCTTCACGGATGTTGCTTCCCCGGAGACGGTCTTCGAGAATGGCATGCATCAGGGCCTCATAGGCGACATCCCACTGTTCCGTCAGGATGAGATCGCAGCCGGCGGAAACTGCCCGCACGGCCGCCTCGCCAGCCTCGGTATGGTGGGCGATGGCGTGCATGTTCATGCAGTCGGTCACGACGGCGCCCTGAAACCCAAGCTGCCCGCGGAGAAGGTCGGACATTATGGGCCGCGAGAGCGTCGCCGGAGTCGCGGGGTCGGGGTCCAGGGCCGGATACGCGACGTGGGCCGTCATGAGCATGGGTATGCCCGACTCAATGGCGGCTCGAAATGGCGGCAGCTCCACCTCCATCAACCGGTCCAGAGGCTGGTCGACGACGCCAAGCTGCAGGTGGGAGTCATGAACGGTGTCGCCGTGGCCGGGAAAATGCTTGCCGATGGGGGCCACTTTCGGCCAGCCGCCCACCGCGTTGGACATGCCGTCCATGAAGGCGACACCCATGCGGCTCACCAGCTCAGGGCTCTCGCCGTAGGCCCGAGTGTTGATGATGGGGTTGTCGGGATTGACGTTTACGTCGAGAACCGGGGCGGCCACGGCGTTGATGCCGCAGGCCGCGGCCTCGGAGGCGGTAAGAGTGGCGGCCGCCGACACCAGCTCGGGATCGCCGGTGGCGCCCAGCGCCATGGCCGTGGGCAGGAGGGTGGCTCCGCGCATCACCAGGCCCAGACCGGCTTCGGCATCAACTCCCACGAGCAACGGCACCTGCGCGACTGACTGGAGCCGGTTGATGAGCCGCGCCGTTTCGGCCGGCCCCTCCATCTCCGTGGGGAGCAGCCAGACACCGCCGACCCGGCCCTTGGCGATTGCTCGCTCCACCGTCTCGAGGTCTTCCGCGCTGCCGACAAATGCCCAGATCAGCTGGCCGACAAGCTCGTCCATGGTTCCCATTCCTCCTGGGGTCGTTCGGGGGGGGATTGTTCGCTCCGCTACATGGTCAGGAAGGATGTGCCGCGTGGCCGTCCGGTTGACTCTCGAACCACGAGCGTCGTGGCCAGCTCCATGCGCGGGGCATCGAGCTGTTGGCCCTGTAGGAGTCTCCAAAGCATGCCCGCCGCCACCCGGCCGAGGCCTTGCAACGGCTGCTGAACCGTCGTCAGCGGCGGCTGAGTGACCGAGGCCATCTGCGTGTCGCCGAAGCCGCTGACCGAGACGTCCCGAGGCACCTGCATCTTGCGCTGATGGGCCGCTTGCAGCACACCCACGGCCAGCGTGTCGTCCATGGCCACGATCGCCGAAGGGGGATTGGGGAGTGCGAGGAGCGCTTCACCGGCCTCACGTCCGCCGGCCAGACTGAAGCCGGCCTCGTGTACGAGCTTGGGAGCAAGCGGTAATCCCGCCCCGAGGAGCGCTGCCTGGTACCCTGCCAGCCGATCGGCCTGTGTTCGCCACTGTCGGGGGCCGGTGATCACCCCAATGTGGATGTGCCCCAAACCGATCAAATGCTCGGTGGCCGCTTTCGCGCCTGCCCAGTTGCTCACGGTGACGGCCGGAATGCCCTCATCCACCGGCATGGTGGGCTCGATGACCACGAACGGATATCCGGTCCGTCGCAGCCCATGCAGCTCGGCCGACGTGTGGGGCGGTGAGACGAGCAGCGCGCCTCCGGTGGTTCCCTGAAGCAAACCGTCTCGAAGCGACTGGGAGGAGTCGACATCCAACGAGCAGATGACCAGATGCACGTTCCGGTCGCGGAGGGCATCCGCGGCGCCTGCCACGATCTCGGTCATGTGCTCACCGTAGATGCTGGACGTGGCGAGGGCCACGAGCTGCGGGCGCTTCTGGGCCGTCTCGGCGCTGGCGCCCCGGTTGGTGACATAGCCCAACTCTTGAGCCAAGCGTAGGACCTCCGCCCGGGTTCCGGGCGAAACATCCGGATGGCCGTTGACCACTCGGGACACGGTCGCCGCCGAGACGCCCGCCAACTCGGCCACGTCGTCGATGGTGACGCGTCCTCTGGTCGGTCGTTCGCGAAGCGCCTTCACCGTGGTCATGCTCCGATGCCACGGCATAGATGCCGAAGGCAACTACTGAAAGTTTCCGGAACTTCCGGTTGGACTGTTGATCGATTCATGAAATCCCTGCGTGTTCGACTCCAGCAATACCGGTAAATTCCAGTATCATTTGCACTATACTCCGTCGCCGAGGGATTTGTCTAGAGGCAAGTTTCGTGCGGCCGGCAGAGGTGCCGGAACTGGCGCAGGAATGGGGCAAATCCGACTCTTCCCCCATGAACTTATCAGCAGACCAAGGGACCGAAACTGCGCTGTGGTTCTGGTTGACAGGGTCAGGACATCATGGTATGATTCCGACAGGCTACCGGAAATTCATCGGAAAAAGTGGAAGAAACTTCCGAAGGTGCATCGACGCCCGAGAAAGGGGGAGCCATCCGGAACAACGAATCGGATGCTATTCAACCGATCCAAGCCGATCGAAGGTCGACCGCAAGAATGCCGGATAAAGGAGTCTTCGCACTATGCGTACCCGTCTCTCGGCTGTAGCTATGCGAGCAGGGATCGTCGGCCTGTTTGCATGCAGTTTCGCCGTCGTCCCCATGACGACAGGAACCGTATCGGCAACTCCCGCCCACGCGGGCGGCAAGTATCTCGTCAGCTTCGCGAATTTGTCGGGCGCCTGGACCACAGAGAATTTCAATCCTCTCATCCCCAGCGGGGCAGACGACTTCACGCGCGGCGCCATCTACGAGCCGCTGATGGTCATCACTCAGGCGGGTGGTGGCCGTACCTATAAGTGGCTCGCCACTGGAACGCGCTGGACCAATCACAAGCGGACGCTGATCGTGTCCCTGCGCCACCACGTCCGCTGGTCGGACGGCAAGCCCTTCACCTCCAAGGACGTCGCCTTCACCTTCAACTACGGCAAGTCCCACAACGTGGACCTCTCTGGACTGATGGTGAGCGGACAGATCACCAGCGTGAAGCCCCAGGGCAAGTACGCGGTACGGTTCAACTTCAAAACGGTGGATACCGTCGTTCTGCAGCAGCTGCTGTCGGCCGTCTGCATCATTCCGGAGCACATCTGGAAGAACGTGAAGAACCCACTAACCTTCGCCAATTCGCATCCGGTGGGCACGGGCCCCTTCACGCAGGTCAGGGACTTCACCAGCCAGGAGTACACGTTGGCCCGCAACAAGTACTACTGGCAGAAGCTCCACTACGCCGGCATTAGAGTCCCGGCCTTCAACAGCAATACCTCGGCGCTGGCCTCCATGGTCAAGGGCCAGGTCGATTGGGCCCCGGTCTACATCCCGGACGCCAAGAAGGCGTGGGTTGACGTGAACCCGAAGTACTACCACTACTTCTATTCGCCGCCCACGACGCCGCTCGACATGATGTTCAATGACCAGGCCTACCCGTATTCGCTGCCGGTGCTGCGTCAGGCCGTCAGCATGTCGATCAAGCGAGGCGCGCTCTCCGTCAAGGCCGAGAACGGGTATGAGAAGCCGGCGCGGGCCCTGGGCCTGTCCTACCTCTATCCGAACTGGGTCGACCACAGTCTCGACAAACTGAACAACAAGCTGTCGACCTTCAACCCTAAGGCCGCCAAGAAGATGCTGCGCAAAGCGCACTTCAAGTGGCACCACGGCAAGCTGTACGATCCCAAGGGCAAGCGCGTCAGCCTGCATCTCATCTGTCCCGCGGGGTGGAGCGACTGGCAGGTCCAGCTGCAGATTCTGGCCAAGAGCCTCAGTCACTCGCTGGGCATCAATGCCACGTACGATTTCATCGACGTGAACACCTGGCTCGCGGATCGGTCGTCGCGGACGATGGGCGGCAAGTATGGCGCCCTGTTCGGGACGGAGAGCTCCGGTCAGACGCCGTACCAGTACTTCTGGAGCTTCATGTCCAAGGAGTCGTACTTCCCCGTCAACGGTCAAATTCCCGGAGGATCCTGGAACATCGAGGGCTGGTACAACAATCAGGCGACCAAGCTTCTCCGCCAGTTCCGCCAGACCACCAATCGAAAGCTGCAGCACCGCATCGTCAACCAGCTGCAGAAGATCGATCTGCAGAATCTGCCCGTCATCACGACGGTGACGCAAGCACAGTGGTACACCTGGAGCACCCAGCACTTCGTCGGGTTCCCCACGGCCAAGAACTACTATGCCTACGGCCCTGGCTATTCCTATCCCGACGTGGTGAAGGTCCTCACGTCGCTCAGACCGCGCTAGTCAATACGCTCCATCGATGAGGAATGGCGCCGGCGCTTGGCGCCGGCGCCCATTCCGTCTCATGCCTCGGCCACGCACATACAATCAGTTTTGCGAGCGGACCCCTGACCCCATGAAGCCATGCAGTGCCCACCGAATGGTGCGATTCCGGCACCCAAGCTCGGAGACGAAGCCATGAAGTATCTGGCCAGGCGGTTCGGTTTCTACCTGCTGGCGTTCTGGGTGGCGGTCACGCTGAACTTCCTGCTGCCGAGGCTGGAGCCGGGAAACCCACTGCAATACCTGCAGATCCGGTATCAGGCGCAGCTGCAGCAAAACCCACATCTGCTGGATCCCCTCAAGCCGGTCTTCGACACGCAGCACGGCAACATCCTGATCCAGTACGTTCAGTATCTGGTCAACCTTGCCCATCTCAACTTCGGGGTTTCGTTCAGCCAGTATCCGGCTTCCGTGAATACCATCATCGCCAGCGCCCTGCCTTGGTCTCTCTTTCTGGCCGGTTCCTCGGCGATCCTTGCCTTTCTCCTGGGTACGACGCTCGGCGTGGT
Organism: Pseudomonadota bacterium; assembly: GCA_021323865.1. Lineage (GTDB taxonomy): Bacteria > Chloroflexota > UBA5177 > UBA5177 > JAJPKF01 > JAJPKF01. The sequence continues at coordinate 96,091 of JAJPKF010000018.1, forward strand.
CGTGGCCTGGTGGCGGGGGAAGCCCTTTGATCTCACCGTCACGCCACTCACCATGTTCACGCAGTCATTTCCCGCCTTTTTCGGCGCCATGCTCATCCTTTACTTCGTGGGCGTCGAAGCGGGCTGGTTCCCGCTCAACCATGCCTACGACTACGGCGTCCAGCCGGGTCCCTACATCTTTGGCCTGCCCTGGAGCTGGAATTTCATCACCTCCGTCTTCAGCCATGCCGCCATGCCCGTGGCGGCGCTCCTGATTTCAAGTCTCGGCGGCTGGCTGCTGGGCATGCGATCGGTGATGATCAACACGTTGTCCGAGGACTACGTGACTATGGCGGAGGCGAAGGGCCTGTCGACACTACGCGTGATGTTCATGTACGCGGCGCGCAACGCGCTCTTGCCACAGGTAACGAGCCTCGCCATCACGCTGGGGTATGCGTTGACCAGCCTGGTGCTGATCGAGACCGTGTTCTCCTACCCCGGCCTGGGCTATCAGCTGGTGAACGCGGTGCTTGCCCGCGACTACCCGCTCATGCAGGCCCTGTTCTTCATCATTGCGGTGGCCATGCTGATCGCCAACCTCATCGCGGACCTGACCTACTCGCTGCTTGATCCACGGGTGGGCGTGCGCTCCGGTGCCAGGTGATGGGATGACTCAGTTCGTCGAGCCGGCAGCGGGGGCAGACGCACTTGTGCCCGATCCCATCGCCGCCGGTCAGGTGGTCTCGTCGACAGGCCGGTTTGGGGCGATCGTGCCACGATGGGTGCGAACACTCTTCGGCACCCGCCTCTCGCTGATTGGGCTCATCATCTTTGTGCTTATCGTGCTGTCGGCCATCTTTGCCCCGCTGATCGCCACGCATGCTCCTTCGGACATGAATGGGCCCCTCGGTGCAGCGCCCAGCTGGAGCCATCCCTTCGGAACCAATGATGCCGGCCAGGACATCTTTTCGCAGACGCTGTACGGTGGCCGGTTCAGCCTTGCCGTCGGCGTGATGGTGGGGCTCGCGGTCACCGTGCTGGCGATTCTGGTGGGTATGATCGCGGGCTACGTTGGTGGCTGGCTCGACGATGCGCTCAGCATGCTCATGAACGTCTTCCTTATCCTGCCGGGTCTTCCCCTGCTCATCGTCGTTCTGGCCTACATCGGCCACGCCGCCGATGGTCCGGTGGCCGCCTCGGCCTTGATGGCCACCGTTATCACCGTGACGGGGTGGGCCTGGGGTGGGCGCGTCATGCGGGCCCAGACCATGTCCCTGCGGGGGCGGGACTTCGTCGACGCGGCGATCATCAACGGCGAGTCCACGATCCATATCGTCTTCCGAGACGTACTCCCGAACATGCTGGCGTTGATCGTCAATACCGTCATTCTGTCGACCATGGGCGGAATCCTCGCCGAGACGTCGCTCAACTACCTTGGCTTCGGCGACATGACTCAGGTCACCTGGGGCACGATGCTCTTCTATGCGCAGTCACAGTCGGTGCTGTTCACCCATGAGTGGTGGTGCTTCGTATTTCCGGGCTGCGCGATTGCCCTGACGGTGATGTCCATGATCCTGATGAACAACGGCGTGGATGCCCTGGCGAACCCGCGTCTGCGGAAGGTCCGGGCGCCCAAGCCGGCCCGGATGCAGCCGGCAATCGGACCGGTCAGCTCGGCCGCCGGCAGTTTGGAGACGGCCGAGTGACGGCCCAGGCGGTTGCGTTCGGGGGCTCGTCACTCGAGCCGGCTGCGGCCTCGGATGCGCTGCTGGCAGTGACCGGACTCTCGGTGGAATATCTGACGCCACGAGGCCCGGCGCGGGCCGTGCAAGACGTATCCTTCTCGCTCCGACCAGGAGAGATCCTCGGGCTGGCCGGAGAGTCCGGCTGCGGCAAGAGCACCATTGCCCACGCCACCATGCGGCTGATCAAAGACCCCGGGTTCATCACGGCCGGATCGATTCGTTTTCGGGACGTGGAAGTGCTGAACATGTCTTCGGGAGCCCTGCGAGACTTCCGATGGCGGCGGGTGGCCCTGGTGTCCCAGAGCGCCATGAACGCACTCAACCCGGTTCTACCCGTGGGGACGCAGATCGTTGACGCGCTCATGGCACATGAGCGCATCGGCCGGCGTCAGGCGCGCCGGCGCGCCGAGGAGCTGTTTGAGCTGGTTGGCATCGAGCCTCGACGTCTGCGCAGCTACGCGCACCAGCTCTCGGGCGGCATGCGGCAGCGCTCGATCATTGCCATGGCACTGGCGTTGAATCCCGAGGTTCTGATCATGGACGAGCCGACCACCGCATTGGACGTGGTGGTGCAGCGAGACATTCTGCAGCAGATCGAGGATCTTCAGGCCCGCTTTGGCTTCGCCATTCTCTTCATCACCCACGACCTGTCACTGCTGGTCGAGCTATCGACGCGCATTGCCGTCATGTATGCGGGAAGGCTGGTGGAGGTCGCGCCCGCCGAAGAGCTGCTGATGCGGCCACTCCATCCGTATACCAAGGGCCTGATGAATTCCTTTCCGTCCATCGACGGGGCCAACGAGCGGCTAGAGGGCATACCCGGTGCCCCTCCGGACCTCGTTTCACCGCCCTCCGGCTGCGCTTTTCATCCTCGCTGCCCCTCCTGTACAGGGGAGGACCGATCGCTCTACCGCCTCCAAACATCGAGCCGGCCGGAGCTCCAAGAGGTGGCGCCGAACCACTGGGTGGCGTGCCATCTGTACCGCTGACATGACGACCGACTCAGGCGGCAGCCCCCGCGCAAGGCGGGCGACCCGCGGCACTACAGGAGACAGATGATGGCGGTGGCCGAGCAGTCCAGTGTCGTTATGGATGTTCAGGGGCTCACCAAGCATTTCCCGGCAGGCCGGTCCAGCCTGCTCGGCGGCGAGCGCCGTTTCGTCCACGCGGTGGACGACGTGAGCTTTTCCCTTCATCGGGGCGAGATTCTCGGGTTGGTCGGCGAGAGCGGTAGTGGGAAAAGCACCATTGCCCGGGTGCTGTCGGGCCTCTACCCGGCAACGGCCGGACAGGCCTTGTTCCATGGGCAGGACGTACTCAAGCTGAGGGGACGCCGTCGCATGCTGGGCTACCGCAGCCGGGTCCAGATGGTGTTTCAGGATCCCTTCGGCTCCCTGAATCCGGTGAAGACCGTTGCCTACCATATCGAGCGGCCGCTCTTGATCCATCACCGAACCAAACGAGGCAGCGCCACTCGAGAGCGGCTGTACGAGCTGCTGCGCACCGTAGGTCTTACGCCGCCCGAAGACGTGGCGGCGAAGCTCCCCAACCAACTCTCCGGTGGGCAGCGGCAGCGGGTTTCGTTTGCCCGAGCGCTGGCGGTAAACCCCGAGGTGATACTGGCGGACGAGCCCATCAGCATGTTGGATGTGTCCATTCGAATGGGCATCCTGAATCTGATGGGACGGCTGCGCCAAGAACAGGGGCTGTCCTACCTGTACATCACCCACGACCTCGCGAGCGCCCGTTACCTCTGCGATCGCATCATCGTGCTCTATGCCGGCCATCTCATGGAGTCGGCCCCGGCCGAGGAGCTGATGCGGGAGCCGCTCCATCCCTACACCAGGCTCCTTCTGACGGCGGTTCCAAAACCTCGGCAGCGCCAGGGCCGGGTGCGAGTCGAGGCCCGGGGCGAGATTCCCACCGTCGTCAGTCCACAACCCGGTTGTCGCTTCGCCAACCGCTGCCCCAACGTCATGGATCGATGCCGGGTCGAAACTCCCGGGGTTGCCGAGGTGAGGCCACGCCACTTTGTGCGCTGTTTTCTGTACGACGTTCCCTCAGTCGAAGGCCGGTCCGCCCCCGGGACTGGAGTCGGTAACGGCTGAATCGCCCACAATGGGACCACTGCCGGACCGTCGGGATCCACAGCGAGAGGCATGAGTGAACGAGCGGTCACTATGAGCGCCGTAGCCCCTGCTGAGCTGGGACCTCGTATGTGGCGTGAGATCCGCGAGCAGCCGGACGTGCTGCGGAGGCTCCTGCTAGACGGAAGGGAAGCGATTGACCGGGTCGCGGCGGCGATTCGGGACTATGCTCCGCGCTTCGCCGTGCTGGTGGCGCGAGGGACGTCAGACCACGCCGCCGCCTACGGGAAGTATCTGCTCGAAACTCGGCTCGGGGTACCGGCCAGCCTGGCCGCTCCATCCACGACCACCCTCTACCACAGCCGTCCCCGGCTCGATAGGGTCCTCTACATCGCCATCAGCCAGTCGGGGGAGTCACCGGACGTGGTCCTACCTACGCGCCAAGCGGCCGGCTCGGGCGCCCTGACGGTGGCCATCACCAATCAGAACCAGTCGCCCCTGAGCGCCGTCGCCGCCCATACCCTCCAGATCATGGCCGGCGAAGAAAAGGCAGTGGCGGCCACCAAGAGTTACACCGCCTCGCTGCTCACCCTGTTCCTGTTGATCGAGGCGGTGGCGGGTCGCGACGCCCGGGAAGCGAACGATCTCCCGCAGCGGTGCACGCAGCTCTTGGATCGGCAAGAGGCGCTCGAGCAGATCGCCCTACGCTACCGTGACGCGGAGCAGATCCTGATTACTTCCCGCGGCTACAACGAGGCAACCGCCCGGGAGGCGGCGCTCAAGCTGGTCGAGGGAGCGCGCATTCCGGCTGTGGGCTTTAGTGGGGCGGACCTGCTGCACGGACCGATCGCCATGGTGGAGCGAGGGTTTCCGGTCATCGCCTTCATCCCGCCCGAAGCGGGTGGGCGGGCCATGGGGAGTGTGGTCGAAAGCCTACTGGCGCGAGCGGTCGACCTTCTGCTTTTGGGACCCCAGCATGGGCCGGCAGGAACGACGACGGTCCTCCTCCCAGACATGCGGCCCGAGTATCTTTCGCCCGTGCTGGCGATTGTCCCCTTCCAGATCCTGGCGCTATCGTTGGGACGCTTGAGAGGGTACGATCCGGATCGTCCCGCGGGTCTCGCCAAAGTCACGAGGACGCTCTAGTCGAACGTGAAGTCCGAGCAGCTCGAGGGCTGGAAGCTTCCCACGGAGGCCGGACTGTGCGCTTGGTGCGTGCATTGCCGGCCAGTTCGAGGGTCGAGGTCACTGTTTGTCATGTGTTCGCTATCGGCGACAGACAGTCGATACCCTCGGTATCCCACACTGCCGGTCTTGCAGTGCGACGGCTTTGAGCCGGGCGAGGCGTCTCCCGTGGGTGGCGCTCCGCTAGACGAGCCACAGTAGGGGCAAGCCGGTTGAGGGTCTGGGGTGCACGGTACACAGAAGGCCGGCATCCGGGTCGAGTCCGTCCCATCCCCATGACTTCGAGGCGAAGCGTGGAGCCAGAGCCCTCGTTCTTCCCTGAGCCATTTTTTACCGATTATTTACCGTTCGAGCGCCGATTCTGGGAATGAGGGCGCTAGATTCAGAAGGAGCCGGCCCGGCCGGCATGCCGATACGCGGATTTCGAGATCCAGGGAGAAGCAATGTTTCGCGTGCAGCGCTCAGCCGTTATCTTCGCGTCCGCTCTCGCCGTCGCGGCCATGGTACTGTCCGGAGCCTTTACCGGCCGTCTCCTCGCCGCCCAGCATCATGGCGCGGCGCCGATCGCCTTCGGACCGACGACAACCGTCGACGATCAGCGCCTCTCCGGTGAGCCCGACATCAAAGTCTGTGGCGTCAGTTCCACATGGAGCTACGGCAACTGCGGCCAAAACGACCCATATGCCAGCGTGCCTTGGGGATTCAGCACCACCAGCAGCTTCATCTGGCGGTCCGAGGATCAGGGCAAGACCTTCAAACTCGTGCCCAGCAACAACACGACCGGCAAGCCCAACGCCTGCCCTGGTGGCGGAGACACGGATCTCGGTATCACTCCGGCGAAGACCCTGTCGGGCTATCGGGTCAACTTCGAGGACCTCCAGGGGCTGACCAACTTCTCCGCCGGTGTCTCGACCGACGGCGGCACCACCTTCACCTGCAATCCCGTCTCCGCTGAGGCGACTGCCGTCGACCGGCAATGGTTCGGGTTCGACAAGGTTCCCGGAAGCACCGGCTCGGCCGTGTACCTCGACTACGATATCGCCGACGGCGGCGCCGTCTTTCCCACCTGCGTGACGGGAACAAATTCGGCCGGGAACGTCTTCGTGGTGCAGAAGTCGACGGACGGCGGCCTTACCTATGGCGCGTTCACGGCCGTGGATTGCAACGACGGCATCGCCGGAAACATGCAGGTCAACCAGAAGACCGGCCACGTCTTCGCAATCCACACCGCCTACACGAATCCGACGACGTGCACCAACTCGACCGACGCCGTGGTGGTGAACAAGTCGGTCGACGGTGGTACCACCTGGACCAAGAGCGTCGTGTATAAGCCGGCCAAGCTGACGGCCACCTGTGGGAACGACGTGACGGTGGGCCAGGACTTCGCGGTTCTGGCCATCGACGACCAGGGCGGCCTCTATGCCATCTGGTCTCAGGCAAGTGTCGACAGCACGGGCGCAGTCAATGGCCCCAGCCACATCTACTATTCCTACTCGGGAGACGACGGCAAGACTTGGACGCCCGAGCAGCAGGTGGACAGCGGCGTCAAGACCAACGTCGACGTCTTTCCCTGGATCACAGCGGGTGATCCCGGCCGTATCGACATCGTTTGGTACGGCACCACCCAGACCGGCAAGAACGGCCCATGGGACCCGGGCTCGCAAACCACCGACTGGTCGCCGTACCTCACCCAGTCGCTGAATGCCAACGGCTCCCATGCCTCGTTCAGCACCCCCCGGCCCGTTGCGCAGCACCCCAACCACAACGGCGGCATCTGCACCATGGGTCTGGGCTGCACCACCGGCGGCGATCGGAGCCTTGCCGATTTCTTCCAGGTCGACCACAATTCGTCGGGAGGCGCGGTGGTGATCTGGGCCGACACTTCCAATAACTCGGGGAGTGGCTCGAACCAAGCCGCGCTCATCGAGGAGGCCCAGCAGACGTCCGGGCCCGGCCTGTTCTCCGGGAAGAAGGTCGCGGCACAGCCTGGCGCCGTCTGCACTGCCGTGGGCCCGAAGTTCTGCCAGAAGGATCAGACCGGCGACGCAAAGTATGAAGCGAATGGCATGGTCGGCTCCAATGTGAGCAATCTGGACATCACCCGATCAGCGGTGAATCTCGACCCCACCAATCCCAAGAATCTCGACGTTCGCATGAAGATCGCGAACCTCAAGTCACTTCCGAGCGTGGGCGAGTCGGGGCTGAACCCCAACGATGTCTTCGTCGATTACCTGACGAGCTGGGTCTATCACAATCCCAAGGGGACGCAGACGACCTTTGACTCGACCGGCAACACCTACTTCGCCTACTTGGAGGTGAACACGGCAACGGGCTCCACGACGGCCATGGCCGGGAACACCTGCAGTATCAGCACGACCCATGGGAAGTACCTCGTCTATCCCGGCAGCAGCTCCATCAGCTCCAAGATTGACGGCCAGAACGGTACCATCGATCTGTCCGTACCGCTGTCGAACGTCGGGTCCCCTGCGCCGGGAGCCTCGCTCTATTCGGTGACTGCCCATACCGTCGGGCAGCCGGCCCCTGCCGCGGGCCCCGGAGGGGCACCCAACTGTGTGCGCGATGTGAACGGCAACAACCAGGACCCCACGGGCCAAATCTTCGACGTGTACGACAAGAGCCCGGCCTACACCTCGATTCTCAAGTCCCTGCCCACCTTGCACGTCACGGGTGGTGGTCATCAGTCGCATCATCAGGTCAACTTCCACTGGAAGCTCGTCTCCGGCCAGCAGCCGCTGAGCTTCAACGTGATCGCGGTACTGCAGGGCGGCAAGACGCAACAGATGAACAGCCAGCCGATCCCCGCACACAGCGGCAGGTCCTACTCGTTCACGGCCCACAAGGTACACGCCGACGTCGACAGCTACAACCTAGAGCTGAATTACTCGACCGGTACCGTGAAGGCCGGGCCATTCACCGTGACCGGATAGATCGACGCCGCCTCAGATTCGAGGAAACGAGAGCGGACGGGGCCAGCCGTCCGCTCTCGTTGTTTCTTTGCCGCTCGTCCCGGATAATCGGCCATGGTCACCATCTGGCACCAGCTCATGGCCTACATCTGGGCCGTCCTCGCCGTTGTGGGGGTCCTACTAGGCGCCCTACTCTGGGTGGTGATGGCGGTTTGGGACGGAATCCGCGGGGCGTTTCGGCGGCTGTCCGGCGAAGTTGACGACGGCAGAACGCCGCGCTGAGCTACTCAGGCGCCGTCATGGTGGCCGGCTCCGATGGCTTCGATCCGGTCATCGCCCCGCCCAGATAGAGCTCGCCGATCTGGGGATTGTCTAGGACTTCGGCGGCTGAGCCGGTCAATCGAACTCGTCCGCTCTCCATGACCACCCCATGCGTGGAAGCACGGAGACCGGAACGGGCATTCTGCTCTACCATGAGCACCGTCTTTCCGGTCCGTCGCATGAGATCCACCTGATCCAAGATGGTGCGCAGCGTCTTCGGATCGAGCCCCATCGACGGTTCATCGAGGAGAACCAGCCGCGGATTAAGCATGAGCGAACGAGCGAACTCCACCATCTTCTGCTGACCGCCGGAGAGGGCCCCGGCCTTCTCCTGGGCGCGCTCCCGAACTACGGGAAAGAGATCTTGAACCTCTCCCATCCGGCGTTCGATGAGGCCGCGATCCCGCACCGTGTACGCGCCCATGCGCACGTTGTCCACAACCGTCATGTTGGGGAACAGGCTGCCATCCTGCGGAACCTGAACGATGCCCATATCGAGGATTCGACGTGGCGACCGGCCGAGTAGCGATGTGCCGGCGAAGGTGGCGCTGCCGGCTCTCGCTCGCAACAGTCCGCTGACCACTCTCAGCACGGTGGACTTGCCGGCTCCGTTGGGTCCGACCACACAGGTGACGGAGCCTTCGGGTACCTCCAGATCCACGCCCCGCAGGATGTCTCCGCCTCCGTATCCCGCATAGAGGCCGCGAAGGGAAAGGAGGGCGGGTTGCTGCGCGGCTCTCGCTTCAGTCCCCAAGGTAGGCCTCGAGGACCGCCGGGTCTCGACGCACGAACGTCGGCTCGCCATGGGAGATCGTCTTTCCCCGATGGAGCACCGTCACGCGATGGCAGAGATCCATGACGAACGACATATTGTGCTCGACCACCAGAAACGTGGTACCGTTTTGGTTCAGCTGCCGAATCTTCGCGGCCATCAGCTCGATCATGGTTGGGTTCACGCCTCCGGCCGGCTCGTCCAGCAGGATGAGTGAGGGTTGCGCCGCCAGGACGGACGCGAACTCAAGGAGCTTGCGCTGACCGTATGAGAGTGAGCCGGCGCGAGCATCCCGAAGCCGCGTGAGGCCCACGAAGTCGAGACTCTCAAGGGCTCGTTGATGCTCCCTTCCGGCCTTCCAGTGTCGGACGGAGGCGATCAGGCCCCGACGCCGTGCTCCGATATGGACATTCTCCAGCACGGTGAGCCTTGGAAAGATCCGGGTCAGCTGGAACGTCCGGCCAATGCCCAAGCCGAAGACCTTGCGGGGTGACGAGCGGCTGATGGCCGAATCTCGAAAGGTCACGGTTCCCGAATCCAGGCGGCCATAGCCCGTCATCATGTTGAAGAGGGTGGTCTTGCCGGAGCCGTTGGGACCAATGAGGCCGGCAATCTCCCCTTCCCGGACCTCGAGATCGCAGCCATCCAGGGCGGCAATGCCGCCGAACCGTTTGGCGGCCTGCTGAACCACCAGCATGCTCATCGGCTCGTCCCCTCCGCAACTCCCAAGGCTTCGGAGTTGGAAGCTTCTCCCGGTGAGGCCGAGGCCTGCTGATCGTTCCGTTTCTCTCGATAGCTGCTCCAAATGGCCGCGATGGTGGGGATGATGCCCCGCGGCATCAGCAGGATGACCGCCAGGAAGAGCGCGCCGTACAGGATGAGATAGTTGCCGCCGACTCCCGATGTGAGCGCGAAGTACTGCTGCGCCCCCTCGATCAACAGACCTCCTAGGACGGGACCGAGGACGGTGCCGAGGCCGCCCGAGAACGACATGAGGGCCATGGCCAGATCGTCGAGCGGATTGAAGGCGAACTGTGGCTCGATCTGGCCCTGGAAGTAGAAGTAGGTAGCGCCGACCATGCCCAGGAAGAACGCCGGCACCACGAAGGCGATCAGCTTATGGAGCCACGTGTTGATGCCCAAGCCGGCCGCACGATCCTCGTCGTCCCGAATGGCCATAAGCGAAAGACCGAATCGGGATCTCCGAATCCAGAATGACGTCGACATGGTGAGGACGAGCAAGGCGAGCGCGGTGTAATAGAAGGGGATGTTGTAGGCGGCGCCGATCCAGGGCGGCAAGGGCAAAATCATGCCGTTTGAGCCCGAGGTTAGACCCAGGAGATTAAACGCCAGCAGCTGACCGATGAAGAGCATCGCGATGGTTAACACGACGAACACGTGCCGCCGCGTACGGAGGGTGATGATGCCGAGCGGCACGGCGAACGCCGCCGCGATCAAGCCGCACACCGGGAGAAGGTAGAAGGCCCCGTACCCGCCCTGTATCGTGTAGTCCTGACAGAGGATTGCCATGGCGTAGCCGCCAATACCAAAGAAGGCGGCATGACCCAGCGAGTAGTAGCCGGTGTACCCGGCCAGGATGTTCCAGGCGGAGGCCATGGTCGCGTAGAGCAAGGCGAAAAACGCCACGAGTGTGACCGTCGCGTTTCCGAACAAGTGCGGAAAGACGATGGCGACGGCGAGAAGGAGACCGAGGAGCGCCAGCTTTATGGCGGTCACTGTCGTCTCGCTTCGGCACGACCCAGGAAACCCTGTGGTCGTACCAGCAGAACCACGGAGAGCAGGACGAAGAAGACCACCGTGCCCCAGGTGGGGGAGTAGACCACCGAAGTCACATTGAACACGACGAGCATGAAGATGGAGGCGATCATGGCGCCGGCCAGGCTCCCCATGCCTCCAAGGATGATGATGGCGAGCAGGCGGGAAATGAGGTCGTAGTGACTACCGGGATCGAAGGTCTGCGTGGCCCCAAAGGCCATCCCGCCCGCGGCCGCCAGGGACACGCCGATCCCGAACGTGATCGCCGATACTCGCTCGACATCGATACCGATCAGCTGAGCGGCGGTGCGGTTCTCAACCGTGGCCCGAAGGGCGAAGCCAAAGCGCGTTCGGTAGAGCAACAGGTAGAGCCCAGCGAGCAGGACGGCAGCGAGCACAAAGCCAAACAGATAGATGTACCCGACGTAGGTGCCGCCGATCTTGAAGGACTGGTTGACATACCAGGCGTTGGCCCCAAGCTGGACGAAGTTGGTCGTAAAGATCTTGCCCAGGATGCCCTCGATGACCAGCGCGATGGCAAAGGTGACCAGGATCGAGAACACCGTGCGTTCATGTTTCAGCGGCCGGATGAATGCCACCTCGAGCAGCATGCCGATGAGGAACATGGCCGGCATGGTGATGAGCAGGCTGAGAAAGATGTCGATGTGCAGGTGCTGCTCGACGGCGTAGCTCAGGTAGGCGCCGAGGATGACAAGGGCTCCTTGCGCCACGTTGATGACGTCCATGACGCCGAAGGTCAGTGTGAGGCCCGAGGCCATGAGCGCATAGATGCCCCCGGTAAAGATGCCGAGGACCACTGCCCCGGAGATCAGGTCCCAGTTCAGCAGCATGTGGAGAGAACTTCGGCCAGAGGCGCTCCGGGCTCAGTCGTTGTCGCGCTGAAACCGCGGCTCACCGGAGAGGGCCAAGCCCTCCCCGGTGCCGTCGGTTAGTGCCACTTGCGCTTGGGGTATTCGGGCTTCCTCACGGCCAGATTCTTGGGGTAGACGGGGAGCGCGCGACCGTGATGCCACTGGACCAGGAACATCTTCCCCTCAGGCTCGCCCAGCTTGTTGAACTTCATCGGCCCCTGGATGGAGCTGAAGCGCCCATGGTGCAGCTCCTTGATCAGCGCCGCGTTCGCCTTGGAAGCCGGAAAGAGCACCTTGTCCTTGTTGACGGCCTGAGCGACGACCTGGCCAACGGAGAACGCCTCCGCTGCATCCTGGCTGATACCGCCCAACCCGCCGTGGAACTTCTTGAGGTACGCCTTTACAAACGCCTTGTTCTCAAAGGTCGAAGCGCCGGCCCACCATCCCGCGGGGACGATGATGCCCTCGGTATTCTTGGCTCCCACCGCCTTTGAGAAGAGGCTGCCCTGATCGGGTCCGGACGCCTCCGTGAGCGCCTTGGGGTTGTAGTGCTGCTGGATGAAGGCCTTGATCAAACCGGTCGCCTCGGGCAGACCCGTCGTGCCCAGAACCACGACCTGGGCGTGCGTCTGAGCGATCTTGAGGGCGACGGATTGGATGTCCGGGCTCTCCGCCGGCCAGATGATGACTCCGTGACTGGAGCCCGCGGACGGCGTAACGTTCTTGATATGCCCCTTGGTCAGGATCTTCCGCGCAACGTCGACCTGAGGATGGGCGAAGGGGTCGTCCTCGGAGGCATAGGCGGCCGTCTTGGGTCGCTTGCCCTTGGGGAGCGAAAGGATCCAGTGGGCGAAGCTGGCGAAGTCGTCCACCACAGGAGCCGGCTGGACGAAGAACACGTTGTGCAGGGGGCTCTCACTCTGAAAGACCTGCGGGCCCCCACCCGCCGGCTCGGGGAAGGCATAGCCGAAGCGTGCCGCTTCCCGTGACGCGGGGACCGTAAGGAGGGAGGAGAACGGCCCAAAGGTGAATGTCACATGATCGTTGCTGATCAGGCTGGCATAGTTGGTCTGCACTTGGGTCTGACTGCTGGCGTCATCCTTGTAGATGATCTTGACCTTGTGTCCACGAAGACCGCCGTGATGGTTCACGAAGCTCTGCCATAGCTGGTAGCCGTGGAGGATGCTTTGGCCGTCACCCGAGAAGTCTCCGGTCAAGGAGACCGAAACGCCGATCTTGATGACCGCCTTCTTCCCCTTGTGATGGGCGGCAAAGATGCTAGAGCTTGGCCAGCCCAGGGCGAGTAGGGCAAGGAGCGATATCACGGCGAGCGTCAGGCGGGGAACACGTCGGGGCCGCAAGTGTGTCATGTCTTTCCTCCATCTGAAGCAATCGGTTCGGGCGCGAAAGGAAACGTCATTGGTGTGCTCGTAACCTCCTTCAATGATCCTCCAGCTTCGGCTCATGCCGGGAGAGATGAGCGGACATCCAATCGGCCTGTTGGGGCCGGTATCGATAGGCGACGTTGTTGCAGACATGATTCCCGTTCTCCAGGAGCAGCAGCTCGGCCAGCGGCCCCACATCCCGAGCCATCTGCTCGCTGTCCGACGGGTTGAACAGCCGGTCCTGTCTTCCCATGATGATCAGCAGAGGACGTCGGACGTTCGGTGCAACGGGCGCCAGATCCCAGGCGCGAAGCTGTTCTCGTGCCGCCGCCTCGTTCGGCACCCGTAGCTTGTGCACAAATGCCTCGCGAGTCAGCGGGGGTACCCGCTCGAAGTCGTGATAGAGGTGGTAGCTCGTGGCCAGGGCGATTGATGCCCGTACGCGGGGCTCGAACGCTGCCGCCCTGACGGCCGCGTAGCCTCCTAGGCTCACGCCCATCACGCCGGCTCGCCGACCGTCCACGTCAGACCGATTCGCCAGAAAGTCCAGCACCCGGGAGATGACGACCTCGGCATCCTGCCGGAGGGGCAGGTCGAACGCCATCTCCCCTTGGCCGGGTCCATCGACCGCCAGCACTGCCATCCCCCTGGCCAAGAAATCGTTGCCGTACCAGTGCATCTCCTCCTTGACCGAATCGAGGCCCGGGAGGATGATCACCACCGGGACGGGACCGTTGCCGGCTGCCGGTCGGCGCAAGACGCCGGGGAACCCGACATCTCCTTCGTAGGGAATCTCGACACGTTCCGACGGAAACAGAAAGTAGGGAAGACCCTTGCGGTACAGCTCCACGGTTCGGGTGTGAGCCTCCGCGTACTCGGCGGGGAACTGAAAGAACATGAATTTCCCGAAGTGGTACATGACGGCGGCCCGGGCGTAGTGCTCGCCCGCGGAGATCCGGTTGCCCGACGATTCGGCTTCCGCAGCCAATGCGGCGTGCTCTCCGGCCGCGCGGCTCCAGACGCGGCACCAATCACTCCACTCTCGAACCTCGTCGGTGATACGGCGCACGTCGTTTGGGTCGACGCCGTTGGCAATGAAGCGAGGCGCCCAGTTCTCGATGGCAATGCACACCCGATCGATGGGTTCCGTGGGAGCTTGCGTGCCGGTCACGTGTTCATTGTCACTGTGCGCCACGTCGCGCAGGCTGCTGTTCAAAACTCGGAGCGTGACCGTCACCTGTGGTGGGGTTGCGATCCAGAACCACCCAGATGGTTTCGGCCTCCTTCGGCCCCGGGTTGACCAAGCGGTGGGGCAGGCTGGCGTCAAACGCGATGGAATCGCCCGGCTGGAGACGGTGCGTCTCGAAGGCGACGGTGATGTCAAGCACTCCCTTCACGAGAATGCCGTAGTCGCGGCCCGGGTGGCGCATGAGTTCTGCCGAGGATACGGCTCCCGGCGGATAGAGGGTGTGCATAAACTCGAACCCGGCCTCGTCCGTTGGGGTCAGGCGCTCCCACACGATGCCTCCGGATAGCTCGATGCGCGCGCGGCGATCACGGCCCACCACCATTGCCTGGGCTCCAAGGCGACGATGGTCCCGAAAGAAAGAATCCGTAGTCGTGCCCAGCTCCTCGGCCAGACGGAATAGCGTACCCACCGAGGGATTCACGCCGCCTCGCTCGATCTGACTGAGGAGACTGGGAGTAACACCCACCCGCCGCGCCAGCTCGCGGAGACCCACTCCCCGAGCCGTCCGAAGCGCCCGAGCACGAGGACCGATGGAGCTCACACCGGTGGTCTGCTTGGTCTCTCCTTGGAGGGCTCCCGGCTCGGTTGACTCCATCCACACCCCCAGCAGTGCGGTTGGGTGGGTGATCAGTGCGCCTGGCGACGTGTTAACTTATGCTACACACACGGCCCCGCCCTGAGCCGGCAGTACAGAAGCCTGGAGATGCTCTCGGGATGAGGATCGAGTCGTTCGGGTCCATGGCGGTGGACTGGGAGGAGCGCGTCAACTTTGACCGCCTCCGGTGTGAGCGCCTGTCACGCGCTCAGCAGGCGCTGGCCGACAGCGATCTTGGTGCATTTCTGTGCTTCGACATGAACAACATTCGGTACATCACGGGCACCACGATTGGCGAGTGGGCCAGGGACAAGCTGGCTCGCTTCTGCTTGCTCTTTCGCGACGAGAACCCAATCCTCTGGGACTTCGGCTCGGCCGCGGCGAGCCACCGCCTGCATGCCCCGTGGAACGACAGTGATCGCTGGCGCGCCGGTGTCTCAACCATGCGCGGCTCCATGTCGGCGGAGACGGGAATCGCTCGAGGAGTTGCCGAGAAGATCAAGGCGGAGCTGGAAGCTCGCAATCTTCAGAACGAAGCGGTGGGAGTCGACGCTCTCGAAGTCCCAATCCTATTCGAGTTGGAGCGATTGGGTGTGCGGATTGCCGATGGCCAGCGTCACCTCCTGGACGCGCGACTTATCAAGACCCGTGATGAGCTCAATCTGCTCAACACTTCCGCAATGATGGTGGACGCCGCCTATGAGTTGATCTATGACAACCTCCGCCCGGGCGTCCGGGAGAGCGATCTCGTGGCGCTCGTCACCAAGCGCCTGATCGAGCTGGGATCCGACCACGTCGAAGGCATCAATGCTATTTCCGGCGAGCGGTGCGCTCCCCACCCGCACATCTACTCGGATCGGGTTCTCCGTCCTGGCGACCAGGCGTTCTTTGACATCATCCAAGCATTCCATGGGTACCGAACCTGTTATTACCGCACGTTTTGCGTCGGCAACGCGACGGCGGCGCAGCGGGATGCGTACCGGATTTGCCGGGAGTATCTGGACGCCTCGATCGATCTGGTCAAGCCCGGAGTCACGACCCAGGAGATCGCCGCCGTCTGGCCACGGGCGCAGGAGTTCGGCTTCGGCAGTGAAGAGGAGGCCTTCGCCCTGCAGTTCGGCCACGGCATTGGACTGTCGCACTGGGAGAAGCCGGTCATCAGCCGGCTGGTCTCGTTCAATGAGGAGTTTGTCCTCAAACCGGGGATGATCTTCGCTCTGGAGACCTACTGGCCGGCGACGGACGGCTACTCCGCGGCACGAATCGAGGAGGAGGTAGTGGTCACTCCGACGGGGCATCAGGTCATCACTAGGTTCCCGGCCGAGGAGCTGATCGTGGCGGGGAGCCGCTACATGACCGCGAGTGGCGAGATTGCGGGTCGGACAGGCGCCGAACCTCGGTGGAGCGCGGATTTGACCGCGAACGCCGCTGATTCCGGAGCCACGAGGGCTCAGACGCCGATCGGCGGCGCGGACTCGGACTCGAGGGAGCCATGACCGTGGAGACTCCGGAAAGGGCCGGCATCAACGTGCCAGATCGGGAAGGCCTCTACGCCTCCATGTTCCGGATGCGGCGCTTTGAGGAGCGAGCATACGAGCTGTTTCTGCAGAACCACATTCATGGAACCATGCATCTCGGTCTTGGGCAAGAGGCGGTGGCAGCAGGTGTGGCGGCGGCGCTACGGCCCGACGACTACAGCCTCGGCACCTATCGCGGCCACAACCACATCATTGCCCGAGGCGCTCCGCTCGACCGGGTCATGGCGGAGCTGTTCGGACGCGCGACCGGCCTCTGTAAGGGCAAGGGCGGATCCATGCATCTGACCAGCGTCGACCATGGAGCCTACGGCTCCTATGCCATCGTTGGGGCGCATCTTCCGATTGCCTGTGGGATTGCCTGGTCATCCAAGGTACGCGGCACGGATCAGGTGACGGTGTGCTTCTTTGGCGACGGCGCAACGAATATCGGCGCATTCCACGAGGCGCTCAATTTGGCTGTCGTGTGGCGTCTTCCGGTTGTGTTCGTCTGTGAGAACAACCTGTACATGGAATTCACGCCGATCGGCTCCGTAACCGCCGTGGTCCACCCGGCCGGCGACCGTGCGCCCGCATACTCCCTCCCTTCCGTTGTGGTGGACGGCAACGACGTGGAGGCAGTGTACGGGGCGACAGCGCCAGCGGTAGCGGCTGCACGGGCCGGGGAAGGTCCGGCGCTCCTGGAGATGCTGACGTATCGCTACAGCGGTCACTCGCGAACCGATCCCGGAGCGTATCGGCCGGCGGGCGAGCTGGACCAGTGGAAGGAGCGAGACCCGATTGCGGCCTTTCGGCGTCGTCTGACGGAGACCCGCGCGGATATGGATCGGCTCGAGCGGATGGAAGCCGACGTGGAGCGAGAGGTAGCCGAGGCGGTGGAGAGCTCGCTGAATGCGCCGCAGCCTGATCCAGACGATCTGCTGACCGACGTGTTCGCCTCCAACGAGACACGATGGCGCACCTGACCTTCCGTGAAGCAATCGCTGCGGGGATCGCCCAGGAGATGGAGCGCGACGAGACGGTGATGCTGCTCGGCGAGGATGTGGCGGCGGGAGGCGGCGTGTTCAAGGCCACACAGGGACTGCTGGACCGATTCGGCCCAGGCCGAGTGTGGGACACGCCGATCTCGGAGCAAGCCATTGTCGGAGCCGCCATGGGCGGCGCGATGACTGGCCTGCGTCCCGTTGCCGAGATCATGTTCTCGGACTTTCTGGCCACCTGTTGGGACGGAATCGCCAACCAGATCGCCAAAATGCGCTACATGACGGGCGGACAGGTCAGCCTTCCGCTCGTGATCCGGTGTGCCAACGGCGGCGGCGTCCATTTCGGGGCTCAGCACTCACAATCTGCCGAGAATTGGCCCATGGCTATCCCCGGTTTGAAGGTCGTGGCGCCGTCAACTCCCGCTGATGCCAAGGGCCTTCTGGCCGCCTCCATCCGCGACGATGATCCCGTGGTGTTCTTCGAGCATAAGTGGCTCTATGGCTCCGAGGGTGAGGTGCCGGAGGGCGACCACATAACGCCACTGGGCCAGGCACAGGTGCTTCGCTCGGGCGGCGACGTGACCCTCCTGGGGTTGGGATGGACGGCCTTGCTGGCGATGCAGGCGGCGGAGCGGCTCGCCGAGGAGCAACAGATGCAGGCCGAGGTTATTGACCTGAGGTGCCTCGTGCCTCTTGACGCTTGCACGGTGTTGGAAAGCGTGGAGCGAACCGGTCGGCTTGTGACCGTAGAGGAGAATCCCCGCCCGCTCGGCTGGGGAGCGGAGGTCGTCTCGATTGTCATGGAAGAGGGATTCGATTGGTTGGATGCGCCAGCCCGACGCGTGACCACTCCCTCAGTGCCCCTGCCGGCTGCTCCGCTGCTTGAGGACCTGGCTCGGCCAAGCGTGGACGACATCATCGAAACCGCTCTGTCCCTCATCTCTTAAGCGGAAGGACGAAGACCAATGCGTGTCGCGATTTTAGGTACAGGCCACATGGGAACTGCGGTGGGGCTGCGGCTGCTCGCCAAGGGCCACGAGGTCGTTGCCTGGAACCGAAGCCTGGAGAAGACTCGGAAACTGCAGGATCGAGGCGCGCATGTCGTTCCAACAGCACAAGCGGCAGCCGCAGAATGCGACGTGGCCTGTCTCCTCCTCACCGATGACTCGGCCGTGATGTCGGTCGCCTCCGACGGCGTTATGGGGGCGTTGCAACCGACGGCTCGTCTGGTCGACATGAGCACGGTCTCGCCGCAAACCTCGCGCCGAGTCGGTGGGATGACGCCGGGCCAGCGATTCGTTGACGCGCCTATCCTCGGCGGTCCCGCAGCCACCGAGGCGGGGAAGGCCAGCCTCCTCCTGGGTGGGGACCAAGAGCTGGTCCAAGGACTCGACGGCCTCTGGTCCGACATTGCTGTGGCCTACTACTACTGTGGCCCCACGGGGGCCGGCACGACCCTCAAGTTGTTGTCGAATTTGATGCTGGTGGGTGGAACCGCCCTGCTTGCCGAGGCTGTGGCAACGGCTCAGGCCAACGGCGTTCCGGACGACATCCTGCGCTCGGCGCTGAGACCCAGCCCTGCCATTGCCCCGGGTGTGGCAGCGCGATTCGAGGACGTCGTTGCCGGCGGCCATGATGGTTGGTGGACCATCCGCCTCGCCGACAAGGACATGAGTCTTGCCATGGCGCTCGCCACCGACCACGGGCTCACGCTACCCGTTGCCGAGGCCGCCAGGCGACTGGTCCAGCAGGCCGCACACGCCGGCTACTGCGACAAGGACCTGGGTTCCGTGATCGAGCCGATTCGGCGGGCAGATCGCGCCGAGGGCCCGTAGCTAGAGGGTCCACGCATGGGGCGCCGGACCGCAGTCTTCGTTAGCCGGAAGGGGACGACCGAAGGCTCGATCCACTCCAGAGGAATCTCACTGTGACGGGCGTTCCCGATGGGCAGCAGAGCGGATCATTGGCCCGGTAGGTTGCGTACTGCACCGATATGGCGCCGATGCCCGAAGGAGAGATGCCGTCAATTTGATTGGAGGGGCTGGAACGATCGTTGCCCAGAAACCGAGACCCGTCGAAGAAGAACACTTTCTGGCAGTGCTGACCGTCGCCGGCGAGGTCACAGGTGGCGATCCAGGCTCTCAATGTTCCACCCCTGCCATCCGGCACGGATACAGGACCGTGCAGTGGGGTAAATCCGGCGGTTACGATCTGCCGCTGGTCACCGGAAATTGTTGCAAGCGACCGCTGGCGCTGCGCCGCGAGCCCTGATCGGCCGGCCCCATGGTTGGGCATCGGACGGTGACGACCCGGCGGACTCGACGCCACCGCACCACATCCGGCACCCGAAGCGAGGACCGCGGAAAGGATGAGGACGGCAAGGGGAGGGCATCTCATCCGCACCGGGTTAGCCGCTATCGAGCGCCAGAGCCGTCTGCACCGGTTCTCCCGAAGGGTCGCCCCCGTACAGTCGTCGGTACACCGCTTGGATGTCGGGAGCACGCCAGTCGCGCGGCTTTAGCTGCTTTCCATCTTCGCGGATGGGCCCACCGACCTTGGTCATGTTGGCTCGATGAACTTCCTCAAAGAACTCGTCGAGCTCGATGCCCATCTCCACGGCCGCCCCCAGCGTGACATAGACAAGGTCGCAAAGGGCATCGATCATCGCCACACGGTCCCGCGCCTCCCAGGCGCATCGGAATTCTCCCGCCTCCTCTTCGATGAGGGAGCACCGCAGGTCGCCGTTGTAATGCGACAACTTCACCGGTTGATCAGGTGTCACGCGCTTGCCGATCATCACTCCATGAAATTCACGGACCTGCTGCTGAGCATTCGACAACCCCACGGACATTCCTCCACAGCTCTGCCTCCGATTCTCTCCGATGCCGGCCGGTCGCCGATCGTGGCTGGCATGTCCTCTGCCTAACGGGGAGCGTGAATTTGGCACGCGAACAGGCTCGGAAATCGACTGCACATGTTGGCCGCACCCGCGAAGAGGAGGCCGGCGGAGCGAACCCGCTTCGGCGAGTCAGCGCCCTGGCGCTGGGCATCCTTGCCGGGATCGGCGGCTTTGTTGATTTCGGCGGCGTCGTCACCTCGACGCAGGCGGGCGCTCAGTATAGGTACGGGCTCATCTGGACCATCGTCGTGGGTCTGATCGGGTTTGCCGTGTTTGCCGAGATGGCCGGAAGGGTGACCATCTCCACAGGACGGACAATGTATGACGTTATTCGAGACCGGCTGGGTGCGCGGCTGGCGCTGCTCCCGCTGGTTTCGACCACGATTTCTCAGATCCTGACCGTGTTCGTAGAGCTTGCTGGTATGGCCCTGGTGGCCGGATGGCTGCTGAAGGTCTCCTATCTGCTCTGGATTCCGCTGTGCGCTGTGCTCGTCTGGGCAATCATTTGGTGGGCTGGCTTTGAGCTGCTCGACAACACGGCGGCGCTGCTCGGCCTGACCATGATGGTAGCCGTCGCAGTAATGATCTCGACCACAAAGGACTGGGGCTCCCTCGCTGCTGCCACCGTCCATCCCACCTTCTCAGGCGTTCGCAGTCCGGCCGCGTACCTGTTCTTTGTGATCAGCCTCTTTGGCGCCTATATGACGCCATACCAGTTCGCCTTCTACTCCTCGGGGGTCATGGAGCAGGAATGGAACGCCAGTGATTTCCTGACCAACCGGGTGGTTGCCATTGTGGGCACCGCGTTCGGCGCCGTGGTGACTCTGGCTCTCATGGCCGGTGCGGCCGGAATATTGTTTCCGCGTCACGCCACGGTGAGCACGTTTGCCGCGACCGTGGTGCCGGCAAGTGTCACCCTTGGAGCCGTGGGCATCGGGCTCTTCCTCTGCGGTACCTTCGCCGTCTCCCTCGGTGCCGGCCTGGAGGCATCGATGAGTGGCAGCTACGCCATCATGCAGTACTACGGGTGGGATTGGGGCAAGAAGGGGCGTCCGGGGAAGGCGCCGCTGTTCCATTTCGTGGTGATCCTGTTCCTGGTCGTGGGCATCCTGATCGGAGAGACCGGAGTCAATCCCATCGCCATGACCACGTTCGCCATGGCGGTGGGGGCAGTCACCCTCCCCTTTAGCTTCATTCCGTTGATGATCGTGGCGAATGATCGCGACT
Source organism: Pseudomonadota bacterium (assembly GCA_021323865.1). GTDB lineage: Bacteria > Chloroflexota > UBA5177 > UBA5177 > JAJPKF01 > JAJPKF01. The sequence continues at coordinate 117,628 of JAJPKF010000018.1, forward strand.
TCATGGGCGAACAGAGGAACAGCCTAGGCACAAATCTGGCGGCCTGGTTGATCTTGGCGCTCTTGACCGTGGTTACGCTAACGGCGATTCCATTGCTGATCCTCTCGGGTAGCTTGTAGGCGTGAGCGACTACCTCGATCTTGGCGAGCAGGTGCTCGATAAGGGCATCGTGAGCGCGGACGGACGTCGATCGGGCAAAGTCGACGACCTGCTGCTGGAAGTCGACGATGATGACATGGCAAAGCCTCCTCGGGTCGTGGGCGTCCTCACCGGTCCCGGCGCTCTGGCCGAGGATTCCGCGCGACCGATTCGGATGCTGGCCCGGCTCTTCTACCGCCTGCTCGGAGTCTCTCGTCCCGAGCCGACGCTGATTCCGTGGAACAAGGTGACGCGCATCGGGGTTGTGGTGGAGATCGGCCTCGACCGACGCGAGGCAGGTCTGGAGGTTCTAAATGACGCAGTATCTCGCCGATTCATCGGCAGACTGCCTGGCGGTTGAGGTTGGTGGCATGAAGCTGAGGTATCGCGAGCTGGTCGGGATGAAGCTGCGGAACCCGGACGGCTCCGCGGCCGGTCACGTCGTCGACCTCCGGGCAGAGAGGGAGTCGTCTCAACTCGTGGTCAGCGGCCTCATCGCCGGCGGCCAAGGGTTCCTACATCGTCTGGGGCTGGTTGGCGGCCCACCGGCGGCGATTCCGTGGAGTCAGGTGCAGCGGGTCGACCGAGAGGTCTGGCTCAGCCGGCCGCTCCAGGGAGCGAAAGCGGGACATCATTGAGCAGCCTACTGTCGTGGATCATCACTTCGTGGACGGCCTTGCTGATTGCCTCCTGGCTGCTCTACGTTCTGACTTCCGCCCGCCTGCCCTCGAAGCGCCGGCCGTTGGTGCGCAAGCTGGATCGATTCGGCAGAGAGATGGAGCGGGACGTTTCGCCCGACTACCACGTCAACGTGGGTGAGGAACACGACCGCCTGTCCTGACATGGTTCAGTGAAACTTCCATCCGGCGCCGAGCTGGTCTTATGGCTGCATGTGATGGCGGCATCGGTGTGGATCGGCGGTCAGATCCTGCTGGGAGCCATCGCACCTATCGTCGCCCGGCAGGGAGATGTCATGAAGCTGGTGGCACGGCGATTCGCGGCGGTTGCCTGGCCGGCTTTCGCGATACTTGTGATCACCGGCTTGGTGAACATGCACAACGCCGGGCTCGACTGGTCGGCCCTCCCACGAACGGCAGTCGGGCGGACCTTGGAGGTCAAGCTGGGGTTGGTTCTCCTATCCGGAGCAGCGGCCGCCTTCCACACGCGTCTGGCAGGCGCCGGTCCAGGCACCGCGGCATTGCGAGGGCTCCTTGGGGGCCTGAGTCTGTTGGCCGCGGTATTGGCGGCGTTGTTCGGCGTGGTGATCGCGCAGTCGTAGTGAGCGTGCCCCCAGGGGCCACGCCGTTCCTTAGAGGTTCTCGCCGGCAGAGAAGAGGATCTCTGCCCCAATGGGGACAAAGCCGGCCGCGAGGACCGCGCGCAGAGACGCCACGTTGCCTGCGGCGACCTGGAGGAAGAGAGACTGTCCTTCTGGTATGAGGGATACCGCGGCAGCGGCCAATCGGCGGCCAAGGCCACGGCCGCGGGCCCGCAGGTCAACCTCGAACCCTGCCTCCCAGCGTCCGCCGATGCCCCGTCCAACCGCCACGACACCACAGCCGTCCTCCGTCTGATAGAGCCCCACCTCGGTTCGCACTCGTAGGGCCCGGCTCATGCGCGGATGGTTGGAACGGAAAGGGACGAGCCGAAGATCCGACGCAAGCGACGGCTCATGCCGTCGAAGCAGCACCAGGTCGAGCGGCCCTGCTATCCCACCCGTTCGCCGCTCGAGCTCCGAAAGGAACGATGGTCGGAGCGGTGCGACGAGATCGCCCCAAGGACACGATGCCCGGACCCAATCGGGATCCACGTCGGCCGCAACGACGTTGTGGCCGGCAAATGTGAGAACTGCGGCTATGGCGCCTCGCGGGGGCGGCAGATGTTCGGTTTCACCGTCCCAAGGCGGTAGGCGACCCACCGTCACCGCATCCATCAGCTTGGCGATCGGGTCTCCGGACTGGTCACTCAAACATGAGTCTCGTCCCGCGAGTGATGACGGGTTCTTGGTGAGATCCTGACGCCGGCTGTCTTCATAGGAGGGTTACTCCAGCCCGTCTGGGTGATATCACGTCGCAACGTTGTAGTCCAGCCTAGGTGTGCACGCAATCCTGATGTGGCTGGGTACCCGTACGTATGCTTGCTGAGATCGAGGCGTTTGACTCGGAAATGATGGGCTGCCGGCCCGTGGAGCGTACAACGCTCGAGTCGACGGGCCTGGACGCCGACCTGATCATTGACCTCCTGCTCAAGACCATATATCATCGCGGTCCCCAGACCGGCTACCAGCTCTCCGAATATCTGCGGCTGCCGCTCTCGACGATCCAGGGCATTCTGTCCGATCAACGGCGCCTTCACATCTTCGAGGTGCAGGGATCGGATCGGCGTGTGTTTGGAGATGGCGCATATATCTACGCCCTCACCAATGAAGGTGGCGAGCGGGCCCAGAAGGCACTGGCTCGCAGTCTCTACGTCGGCCCCGCGCCCGTTCCATTTGAGGAGTACGCCGCCTCGGTCTACAGCCAGTCCGTCAAAACGGTACGAGTGTCCGCGGATGACCTGCGCCGTGAGCTCAACGATCTGACCATCTGCCCCGAGGTTCTCGACTCCATCGGTCCCGCGGTCAACGCGGCGAGGTCCATCTTCATCTTTGGCGCCCCCGGCAACGGAAAGACGTCGATTGCCACGCGGATCGCGAAACTGTTGGGCGACCCGATCTATGTACCTTACTCCATCCAGGTCGAAGGTGGAATCATAGAGTTCTTCGATCCGGTCGTCCACGCTACGGTTCGGGAAACTGAGTCGCGGATCGACCGCCGATGGCTCAAGGTTCATCGACCGGCTGTGGTGGTCGGCGGGGAGCTGACCATGGATTCACTGGATCTGACGTATAGTCAGAGCCGGCGGACGTATCAGGCGCCGTATCAGATGAAGGCCAATGGCGGGATGTTCCTCATCGATGACTTTGGCCGTCAGGCAATGAACCCGCACCAGCTATTGAACCGCCTCATCGTGCCGCTCGAGCTGGGCATGGACTATCTCACCCTCGTCACCGGCACCAAGATCGAAGTCCCGTTCGACCAGCTGGTTTTGTTCTCAACCAACCTTGAGCCGGCCGATCTCGCGGATGAGGCATTCCTCCGCCGGATCAAATACAAGATCCATGTCGAGGATCCTTCCCTGGAGGAGTTCCGGGAGATCTTTGAACGGGCGTGCACGTTGTTTGACGTTCAGTTCGAGCCTGAAGGATTCGACTACCTAATTCGCGCGCACTACCAGGCGCTTGAGCGGCCGTTCCGCGCGGTGCACCCCCGAGATCTACTCGACCAAATCAAGGCCATGGCCCGCTATAAAGACATCCCCGCCACCATGAGCCGGGAGATGATAGACAGCGTCGTGCGAACCTACTTCGCCACTAGCGGCTAGACCGTTCGAGCGCCATGATCAGGTACGACTGACCGGGAAGAGACGGCTCTCTCCGGCTCAAGTCCGAGTGTTGGAGGTCGTGTCCTCGAGCGTGTAGTAGTGGAGTATGCTCAGAAACATGGCGCATACGAGGATGAGGAGCGCCAGCCGGTGTTGTCCGGGCTTGAAGGCCCAAACGCCCAGCCCGGCGACCAGGAGAACGAGACCCAGCACACCTGAGATGCGCTGAAACAGGTCCATGTAGCGGCGAGCGCTCGGCTCGACACGAAGGGCAAGGGGTGGCGTGTCCTGCGAACGCCCCTCCAAGGATGCCGCCGACTCTTCCACCTCCGCCTCAGTGCGGGCCACGATTCCCCCGCGAACGAAAGCGGCGGATCGCCGTGATCGGACCTGGCCCCCGGTTCGCTTCGATGTTCCCAACCTCTCTGCCCATTCTGCTGCCTTCGACCAGCCCAGCGCTAGCGCGTGCCCTGAGAGGGCGCAGTCGACCGGCGACTGGCGGAACGCGAAATCAGCCGCGCCAGCCGTGGGTCAGGGTCGCCGAAGCGCTCCGGATGCAGAATCGTGGCCAGTATCTCCAAGCCGTCAACGACTCGAGGGCCGGGTCGACTGAAGTAGGCGGACCCGTCCACACAGTAAACGCGTGAGGGACACGCAGAAACTCCGCCATTCCACTCATCGGGAAGGCGCGTCCTCGCGTACTCCTCCAATGTCCGGTTTAGGTCGAATCCGCAGGGCATGACGACCGTAACCTCCGGTTCGGAGGCCAAGATGTCCCGCCAGTGCTGCCGGCGCGACGGCACTGCCTCCTGACCCAAGGCGTCTTGGCCCCCCGCGAGACGGATGAGTTCCGGCACCCAATGTCCGGCGATGAATGGCGGATCAAGCCATTCCAAGGCCACGACACGGGGTTGGTACGAGACATCACTGGCCACTGAACGAATTCGTTCGATGCGTGCGCGCAACTCGTGGACGAGCTCTTCACCCCGTGCCACAGCACCGGCCTTCATTGCGACTTTCAGTATGTCCTGCAGTATGTCGTCAACCGATGTGGGCTCAAGGCTCACGATCTCGGCATTCGGGCAAATCTCCCGAGCGACTGCCTGAACCGTGTCGAACGAGACGGCACAGACGTCGCAAAGTTCCTGCGTTAGGATCAGATCCGGCTGAGCGGCGCGCAGTCCGTCTCGGTCCAGCAGGTAGAGGGTGCTCAGGTTCTCCAGTGATCGACGGACTGCAGCGTCGATGTCGGCGCTGGTCAGCGTCTCGGTGTCGTTGAGACTACTGGTTACCGAGGTGATTGATCGAGCCGCCGCAGGGTAGTCACATTCGTGGGTAACGCCGACCAGGTTCTGGTCAAGTCCGAGCGCGAACGCGATCTCTGTAGCGCTGGGCAACAGCGAGCAGATTCGGGGCGAGGCGGTTGATGCCATCACCTCATTCTCTGTCCCATAGAGTGAAGTGGGCCGGGTTTGGGCTATATCTGTCGGTGAACAAGGGGAGGACCGCATGGAAGCGTTTGACATGGCACGGAAGCTTGCCTTCGCCGGGCAGTACTCTCCCGTGCCCTTCAGCGCTTCGCCCATCTACATCACCTCCCAGCTGTTAGCGCCCGAGCTGGCCAGCTGCAGGGTGTTTGTTCCCATCCGCTATTGGACCGAGGAGCACGTGATGGATGTGGCTCGGGAGATCGCGTGCATCCTCGGGCCGACCGAGCAGTTCGACGTGGGCCTCGCTCCCGAGGAGAGTGATCCGGACAAGCCCGGAGCCGCTATCAGCTCGGAGCCCGCCCGGGTAACGAAGATCGATCCGCACTCCGGAATCGTGGCGCTGCGAATGGGCCAGCAGGCATGGAAGGCGGCATATCCGCGATTGACGTTTGAGCCCATCGGGTACGACGAGTGGCGCGCCCAGGTTGACCGCGGGATCGCGTCCAACCCGGCCGCCGAAACCCTCTAGCCTTACTCGAGTGAGCGTTGAGCTCATCCCGATTAACGGTCTGCCCGATGTCCTCCCAGGGACTGATCTCTCCGCCTTGTTCGACGACACGCCGCTGGCGGAGGGAGACATCTTGGTTTTGGCTCAGAAAATCGTTTCCAAGGCGGAAAGGCGACTGGTCGACCTCGCCACGGTGAAGCCGAGCGCTCAGGCTCGTGCCGTGGCGCTTCGCACCGAGAAAGACGCGCGTCTCGTACATCTGATCATCCAAGAGTCCAACAGGATCATCCGAATGCGTCCCGGGGTCCTGATCGTCGAGGATGTGCGGGGGTGGGTATGCGCGAACGCCGGGATCGACCGCTCCAACGTTCCGCAGGGCGCACAGGGTGAACACGTGTGTCTCCTTCCGTCCGATCCCGATCGCTCGGCGTCGGACCTACGCGCGAGTCTTCAGACGAAGCGAGGGGTCACCGTGGGTGTCCTCATCGCCGATAGTCATGGCCGTGCTTGGCGGGAGGGCACGGTGGGCGTTGCCATTGGTGCGTCAGGGCTGCAAGCGCTGCGCGATCTTCGGGGCGCCTCGGATCGATATGGATACCAACTCCAGCACACGCTTGTGGCCACGGCGGATGAGATTGCCGCCGCTGCATCGCTGTTAATGGGCCAAAGTGACGAAGGAGTCCCCGCGGTCCTTGTGCGCGGCCTCACGGCGGCCGGAGACGGGCGAGCTCGCGATCTGCAACGGGATCTGCGCCGAGACCTCTTCCGCTAGGCGGTCACTTTACAGTAGTCCTCGATACAGTCCGCCGTCACAAAGGATGCTCGTCCCGGTGAGATAGGAGGAGCGGGGCGAAGCCAGAAAGAGCGCCAGGGCCGCGACTTCGTCCGGATGCCCGTACCTCCCGAGCGGTATCGCGGCCGCCGTCTCCCGGAAGATGTCCTCTTCGGTCTTACCAGAGGTCTCGGCCCGGTGTCGTGCGAGCTCGCGAGATCGGTCTGTCATGATCATGCCTGGAAGGATGTTGTTGATCCGCACACCACGAGGCCCCAGTTCGTCTGCAAGACTCTTTGCCAGACCGATGACACTTGGCCGGATGGCGTTCGAGAGAACCAGTCCGGCCACAGGTTGTTTGACCGAGATCGAATTGATGGTGACGATTGCTCCGCGAGTCCGCTCCAGGAAAGGCAGAGAAGCTCGGATAAGGCGGACAACGCTGAAGAGTGTGAGCTCCTGCGCCTGCCGCCAGTCCTCTTCGGTGGTCTGCTCGAACCGCTTGGCCGGCGGTCCTCCCGCGTTGGTCACCAAAACGTCGATGGCGTTGAAGTGTTCGGCCGTCTGCTGAACGGCTCCCTCGACATCGTCGGACCGGCTCACATCGGCCACGATTGCCAGGGCGTCGGCTCCCCGGCTCTCAATTTCCCGCCGGGCCGTTTCGAGGCCATCGGCTCCGCGTGCAACGATCGCCACCCTGGCGCCCTCATCAGCCAATGCGAGGGCGATGGATCGTCCCATGCCCTTGGACCCGCCCGAAACCAGGGCTACCTTACCGGCCAGCTCCAGGTTCATCCGCCATCCGTTTCGGCTTCGGCGGCCGCCTTCTGGTGATAAAGAGCCGTCTGCAGCTCACGCCGTACCGTCCCTGCCGCCAGACGAAGGGCCATGGAGCCGAACCCCCCTCCAGAACGCAGCTCCATGATCTGGGTGAGTCGCCGCTGGGAGCCGGCATCGTCAATCTGCGTGGTGATTCGAGGGTTACCAGGCCCGGAAAGCTCGACGACCCCTTTGCGGGGCGGATCGCACTCCACGACCCGCGCATGCATGGCCTGGGGTCGGCCCAGGATCTTTACCACCTGGGTCCAGGTGGTGCCCGTCGATACCGGGACACCCGAAATGTCCTTGACGTCCGTAACATTGGGGTTCCAGCGAGGGGCCAATCTCGGATCGGTCGCCACCTCCCACAGGCGTTCGGGACTCGCCGAAGTGAGGATCGACTCCTCGACCCGAACGGCTGCGTCTCCTGCCATCAGAGCCGTTCGAACCGCTCTACGTTGAGAACGAAGACGGTGGCACCGCCGACTTCTACCTCCAGTGGGTAGGGCAGGTAGACTTCCCCCGGCTCGACCAAAGGCGGGACGGGGCTGACGCTCTCGGTTCGCTTATGACACCGGTCGCGGATGATCTGCAACAGCTGATCAAGCTCGTGGTCGTGGACGCCGATGACGAATGTAGCGTTCTGGCTCTTCAGGAATCCGCCGATGCTCTTGATGCGCGTGACCCCGAATCCAGCCTCACTCATGCAGGTTGCCAGTTCGCCCGCGTCCTCGCCATGGACTATCGTCAAGACCAGCTTCAAACACCCACCTCCGTGACGGGCGCGCCGATGAGCCGTTGGACTGTTTCCAGCACCTGTTCGGCTACCTGATTGATTGGGAGGGATGCATCTATCGCCAGCCAGCGGTCAGGCTCCTGCCTCGCCATCTGCAGGTACGCCAGACGGGCCCGCGCATGGAAGTCGCTGGGTCGCCGGTCCAGTACATTGAGGGCCTGGTTCGCCTTGCGAGTTAACGCATCCTCCGGATTCATGTCGAAGAGCAAGACCAAGTCGGGTTCGAGCCCGTCGGTCGCCAGCCGGCAGACGGATCGGGTGACGTCCGGATCGACCCCATCCCCCGCCGACTGGTATGCCAGTGAGGAATACCAATACCGGTCAGACAGGACGAGCCGGTCTTGCGACAAGGCCGGCCGTATCACCTCTCGGACCAGCTCAGTTCGCGCGGCGTTCATGAGGAATAGCTGCGTCAGAGGGGTCATCGGCAGAGCACTCGGACCGAACATGAGGTCGCGAATGGCGTCTCCGGTCTGCGTGCCGCCTGGCTCTCGAGTCGTTACCGGCTCGACGCCGGAGCGCTGGAGCGATTGGGCCAGGAGTCGCATCTGAGTCGATTTTCCAGAGCCGTCGGGCCCCTCCAGGACGACGAAGCGGCCCATGGCTCAGTACGGGTCCACGTACGACTTGGGAAAGTAGAGAACGCGTCTGTTGGGCTCCTTGCCCCGGCTTCGGGACCCGATGTTGTAGCGCTCGGCCAGCGCATGCTGCTGCCGTCGGACCTGGGAGTTCTGAGGCAGGAGCTCCACGGTCCGTGAGTGGTTCAGGACCTGGCGTATTGCCTGGTCCGCCTCCTCGAGCGCCCGTGTCGCATTGTCTCGCTCAGGTCGAGGCGGAATCTCGTAGAGGCCGGCCAGTGCGTTCTGCATCTGGGCCACCGTGTTGTTCTTGAGGACATACACGGGCACGGCGTCACGCTCGGCGTCGCGGATCACCGGAGCCTTGCGTCGATAGTAGTTCTTGAGCGTCATGACCAGGTCCGCATCCTCGATTCGGTTGGACACGGAAACGGGCACTCCTAAATCACGGATGGCCTGCTCGAGGCGGCTGCGGCTGATCCCGAACGGGAAGACGCGCAGCGCCGATTCATCGTCCGCTGCTCGGAAGCCTCGCGTCGGTTCCTCGGAGCGATAGGCGATCTCCGGACGGTCGGTTTGTTCCTCGGTAATGGAGATAGCGCCTCCGTCGCCTCGGGTTCTCACCTCGTTTCGGACCGGCTGTCCGCGAAGAATCGCATCCACAAGGTCTGCAACGTTATCGTGTACGGTTACATGCGACCAATCCGCGATCTCGACGACAACGTTGAATGTCGGCGGCGCCTTCCGTTCCAAGACGGTCTTCTGCGTGCCTCGCCGACGGGCCTCTTCATCGCTGAGCGTGACGGCCTGTATCCCTCCGATCAGGTCGGAAAGGGTGGGGTTTTGCATGAGGTTGTCCAGCGTGTTGCCATGAGCTGTTCCCACAAGCTGCACGCCTCGCTCGGCAATCGTGCGGGCTGCCATAGCCTCCAGCTCCGTGCCGATCTCGTCGATGACGATGACTTCGGGCATGTGGTTCTCGACGGCCTCGATCATGACGGCGTGTTGACGACTGGGGCTCTGAACCTGCATGCGGCGAGAACGGCCGATCGCCGGATGAGGGATGTCGCCGTCGCCACCGATCTCATTGGAGGTATCGACGATCACAACCCGCTTCTTAAAATCGTCGGCAAGAACGCGGGCCACCTCCCGCAGCATCGTGGTCTTGCCCACACCGGGCCGGCCAAGCAACAGAATGCTCCGACCTGACTCGACGATGTCCTGAATAATGGCAATCGTACCGAACACGGCACGACCCACGCGGAGCGTCAGGCCGACGATTAACCCCGAGCGATTCCGGATTGCCGAGATTCGATGGAGTGTCCTTTCGATGCCGGCGCGGTTGTCTTCTCCGAAGGAGCCGATGCGGGAGATGACGTGCTCAATGTCTTCGAAGGTGACTGCATTGACGCTGAGGACCAGCTCCCCGTTCAGGAACCTGGCCTCCGGTTCGCGCCCCAGATCCATCACGATCTCGAGCAGCTCATGGACCCGATTGGAGCGCAGCGCGCTCTGATAGATGTGCGGGGGCAGGACCGCCAAAAGGGCGTCAATATCCTGGCTCGAGTCGTAGCTTTCGGTGACAGGACGATGGTCCTTGGTGTCTTGTTCAAGCATGAGAAAGGATACCTACTTCAGACTGGGCTCGGCCGTGAGAGCACCGACTCGGGGCGCGAGCTCCAGCAACCGGCTGACCTTTTTGGGAATCACCTGTAGCCGGCCGTGCTTGAGATGCAAAGTCTCCCGAGCTACCTCACGGAAGCCATGGTCCGCGACCACGGAGTGCAGCGGCATTTGATAGTCGCGCAAGCGGAGGACGATGCGGTTTCCGGCACCCGCGCCGGCGATCGCATGAAGGGCGTACTCGAGCAGGGCGGAGGCGATGGCAGTCTCATCCTGCTGCGTCAAGATTCCGAGACGAACATGCTCACGGCAGTCTTGAGAACGGGCGCGAGTCCACCAGATCCAGCCGGCGAGCTCTCCATCGCGCTCAATCACGAGCTCCGACGGCTCATCCCGACGCCAGCGCCGGTTGGGCGGACCGTTCACACTGACGCTGGTCAATCCTTCCAGCTGACTGATCAGGAGTGGCGTCTGGCTGCTCTCAAGCTGCCGGAGCGGCCAGGCGTCTTGGGGCATGCGATACCGCAGTCCGACGGGGGTCTCACGCGGAGTGGGCGTGAGCTCGGGATCACGGATGAAGACCGTCTCCGAGACGAGATGCGTGAATCCACAGGCGAGCAGGATGTCATGCCCGAGCGACTCTTCAGGCGTCCGGCCGAACAGCCGTGGGATGCCTCGACCCTGGAGATAGGCAAGAATTTCCTGGATCAAACAGCGAACCGGGTCTTCGGGATCGCAGCTGCGACGCACGTGCAGCCGGGTTAGCTCCCAGCCCAGTACGTACCTTCGAGGACGGACCTGGGCGAATCCCACCAAGCCCGAGTCGTCCTCGACGATCCAAGTCTTTCCCTTTCCGGGAAGCATCGTCCCCAAGAGGACTCCGGGGGCATCCTCACAGACTGAGGGCATGAGAATGGCGATGTTGCGGGCATCCGCCGCCAGGCCATGTAGGGGCCAGAGGTCAAGCTGTCTGGCAAGGCGCGTGCGCAAGCGTCCGGACATATTGTCCAGTCTCACTCAGGCCTGAGCGGCCAGCAGGCGCTGCTCCAGCCGGCCCCTGTTGTCCTTGCAGACATCGAGAAAGAGCCGATGCATGCGATCGTCACTTGTCAGCTCCGGGTGAAAGGCTGAAACCAGCAAAGAACCCTGACGAGCAGCCACTGGCGTATTATCCGCCAACCGGGCGAGGATATCGACCCGGGGACCCGCCGCTTGAATTCTCGGAGCGCGGATGAACACGGCCCGAAACGGTCCCCCGGGCATCTCCTCGATGTTCAGATCTGTTTCGAAGCTCTCGACCTGTGACCCAAAGGAGTTTCGCTCTACCGTCAGGTCCATGCCCCCGATGGTTGGCTGGTCGTCGGCGGATCGCAGAACTCGATCCGCCAGGAGAATCATCCCGGCACATGTACCGTATGTCGCCAGTCCGTCGCGAATCAGTGCTCGCAACGGTGTGAGCAGCTCATACCTGCGCATCAGCTTGCCCATGGTTGTGCTCTCGCCCCCCGGCAAGACGATACCGTCGAGGTCATGCAACTCGCGTGGAAGTCGAACGAGGGTTGGATCGGCTCCAACGGCTCGCAGCATCTGCACGTGTTCGATGACGTCGCCCTGCAGCGCCAGAACGCCGATTCGAGGCCGCCCGAGGGCAGCGGCCATTACCAGCCTCGAGCCGCGAGAAGCTCCGCCTCAGGAATCGCCGCGATCTCCAGCCCACGCATCGCATCGCCAAGATCCTTGGAGGCCTCGGCGATGATCTCCGGATTGTCGTAATGGGTGGTCGCTTCCACGATGGCCTTGGCCCGGCGGGCTGGATCTGAAGATTTGAAGACTCCGGAGCCCACGAAGACTCCGTCGGCGCCAAGCTGCATCATCAGAGCAGCATCGGCTGGTGTCGCCACGCCGCCCGCGGCGAAATTGACCACCGGCAAAGCGCCTGTCTCATGCACTTCCTTGACCAGCTCCAAGGGCGCGGCAAGCTCCTTCGCCTCAGCCATGAGCTGCTCGGGTAGTAAACTCTGCAGTTTCCGTATCCCGTTGGTTACCTGGCGCATGTGGCGAACGGCTTCGACGATATTGCCCGAGCCGGCCTCGCCCTTGATCCGAATCATGGCTGCACCCTCGCCGATACGCCGAAGCGCCTCGCCGAGATCTCTCGCTCCGCACACGAAGGGGACCGTGAACTTCGACTTGTCGATATGATGGGTCTCATCGGCCGGAGTCAGCACTTCACTCTCGTCGATGTAGTCGATGCCGATGGCTTGGAGGACCTGGGCTTCGACGAAGTGTCCGATACGCGCCTTCGCCATCACCGGTATGGTGACGGACCGCTGGATGCTTTCGACGAGACCCGGATCGCTCATCCGGGCGACGCCACCGGCGGCGCGGATGTCGGCCGGAACGCGCTCCAAGGCCATCACGGCGACCGCGCCCGCCTCCTCCGCAATGCGTGCATGCTCTGGGGTGACAACGTCCATGATGACGCCGCCCTTGAGCATCTGGGCAAGGCCGCGCTTGGCGGTCCAGGTGCCTCGTTCAAGCATGGATTCAGTAACCTCTTGACAAATCGCTCGTCCTCATTCTACGGCAGCCGGCCTCACATTGAGCCCTTTCCACCGCTCACGAAACCGATTGTTGAATTTGACTTTTCGGCCCCCGTGCAGTAGTCTCAGCCGGTGACCGGAAGACGTCCACGTGCGTGGGAGCGACGCGGTGTACGCGGCTGTGTGGTGGCATGACCGCGTTCCTCTTCGCGGCGTAACGTGGAGAGGGGGAACAACATGAAAGAGCTTGGCGAGCTCATGCGAGCTGCCCGGCAGCAGCGGGGACTGTCGCTCGAGGAAGTGACCGCCGAAACCCGCATTCGGCGGCAATACCTCCAGGCGTTGGAGGACGGCGACTTCCACATGTTTCCGGGTCCCGCATACGCGGTCGGCTTTCTGCGCAATTACGCGATTTGCCTGGGTCTGAACGTCGACGAGGTACTTCAGACCTACCACGCGTTGTCTCCGACTACTGTTACGGGCATCCAGCCGGCCAGCACCGTGGCCGTGGAGCGTATGCGTCGGCGGTCTCGACGGCGTGTCAAGTGGGGGTTCGCGGCATTGCTGGCAGTCATCCTGATTGCCGCCGCGCTTGCCAAGTATTCGAACCAGCCGCATACGGCCAGCCCGGCGCGGTTGCCGGTCTCGACCTCCGGCCTCCCCTCTCCGGGCGCCCGGCACCATGTGACGAACTCGGCCACGGCCGATCTAGCGCCGCAGACCCATCTTCGGCTTCCCATCGGTGTCGTGGGGGTGCGCGCCTCACGGACTGCCTGGGTGCATGTGGTGGTGAACCACCGCCAAGTCTATTGGGGGCCAATACAGGCAGGAACCTACCAAGAGTGGAGTGGTCGCAAGGTCAAGGTGACGACCCGCCAGCCGCAAGCCTTCCGAGTGTGGGTGAATAACAAGCAGGCGGGGTTGCTTGGCAACCAGCCGGGACGCGCCGGAGTGGTCGCCCACCCCGGTTTCTGGAGCCGTTTGCCATAGCGGCCGAGGCTTCGTTCGATGTCGTGTCGGATTTTGACCGGCAGGAGTTGGTCAATGCCCTCGACCAAACGCATCGTGAGATGCGTACCCGGTACGACCTGAAGAACAGCCGAAGCAGCCTCGATATGACCCAGGACCAGATCGTGGTGCAGGCGGAGTCCGAGCACACCATTCGCAGCATCCTGGATGTGCTCGAGTCGAAGATGGTGCGGCGATCTCTGTCGCTGAAGATTCTTGATCTTGGTGAGGTCGAGCCGGCCGCCGGCAGTACCTATCGCATGCGCGTGGGCCTGCGTCGGGGCATCAATCAAGATCTTGCGCGGGAGATCACCAAGACGGTTCGATCAGAACTGCCCAAGCTGAAAGTCACTGTTCAGGGTGACTCGCTGCGGATCAGCGGGAAGAGCAAGGACGAGCTTCAGAAGGCGATTTCGCTCCTGCGATCGCGGGATTATCCGGTGCCCCTCCAGTTCACCAACTATCGGTGAATCTGAGCGCCTGCGCAAGGGAACGGCAGGTCCACGGATGGGCCGAAAGGGCCTAGGCTGGTACCATGGGGAGAGCCGCGCGGCAAGCGCGGCTCTTTCGCAAAAGGGCGTGGGGCGGAACATGCGGGACATCCTTCGACGCTCGCACCGAGAGGACGAGCGCGATGCCGGCGCCGGCGGCGATCTCTGGGTGCGCTGCTCTAAATGCAAGGAACTGCTGTACCGTCCCGAGCACGAGCAGAATCTCTGGGTGTGCAGCAAGTGCAAGCACCACTTCCGCGTGGCCGCGCCCGATCGGATTCATATCACCGCCGATCCGGGGTCCTTTGAGGAACGCGACGCGGACCTTCCCCCAATGGATCCGCTGCACTTTCGCTCGGGCGTCCGCACATACCGAGAGAAGCTGGAGCAAAGCGCGGCCGCCACCGGCAGCCCTGAGGCGTTTCTCTATGGACTCGCCCGAATTGATGACTCGCCCTGCGTGCTCGGGGTCATTGAGATCGAGTTCATCGGCGGGTCCATGGGCGCGATTGTGGGTGAGAAGGTGACGAGGGCTATCGAAACCTCCATCGCCACCAATTTGCCGTTGATCCTCTTTTCGAGCAGCGGTGGAGCGCGAATGCAGGAGGGTGTCGTTTCCCTCATGCAGATGGCCAAAACCCTTGCTCGACTGGATGACCTCGGAGCCGCCTCCGTGCCGTTTGTCTCGGTGATGACCGATCCCTGTTATGGCGGCGTCACAGCAAGCTTCGCGATGTTGGGTGACGTGAATATCGGTGAGCCGGGAGCGTTCATCGGCTTCGCGGGGCCCCGAGTCATCGAGCAAACGACTCGGGAGCGACTACCGCCGGGAGCCGCCCAATCGGAGTTCCTTCTGAGCCATGGGATGCTTGATTTAGTCGTTCCTCGACCGGAGATGCGCACCATGCTGGCTCGACTGCTGCGCATATACGCGGCGCGCTCGACGGCAGCCTATGGGTCAGGGGAGGCGTTTCTCGAGTCGCGGTCGGCGCCGCCCGAAAAAGTGGCCGTCGGGGCATAGGTGCTGCGACTCGGCCTCTCGCCGCTCGGCAGCCTCCTTCCAGCTTGCTTCCATTGGCTGCCTCACCGCATGGTCTCGATGCGGACAATATGATCATGGAGCTGGAATGGGAAGGCCCGGTTCGCCAGCTCGACGGTGAGATTGCCAACATCCGACGAGTCAATCCGGATGACGACCGAATCAAGAGCCTGGAGGAGGATCGCGAGGCCCGACTGCGGGACCTCTACCAGGAGCTGAGTCCGTGGCAGACGGTGCAGGTGGCCCGACACCGTGACCGTCCATATCTTCTCGACTACATCAAATGGATGTTCACCGATTTTGTCGAGGTTCACGGAGATCGGAGGTTCGGAGACGATCGAGCCATTCTTGGGGGACCTGCGCTCCTCGACGGCACTCCCCTTATGGTTATCGGGCATCAGAAGGGACGGGACACTGCCTCGAATCTGATGCACAACTTCGGTATGCCCAACCCCGAAGGCTACCGGAAGGCCATCCGGCTCTTCCGGCATGCCGAGAAGCTCGGACTGCCGGTTCTTACACTCGTCGACACGCCCGGCGCCAATCCCAGCCTTCCTGCAGAGGAGCGAGGGCAGGCGCAGGCAATTGCCGAATCCATCGCCGTTATGCTGAGTCTGCGAGTTCCTACGATTTGCGTGGTAACTGGCGAAGGCGGAAGTGGAGGAGCGCTTGCCATTGCCGTGGCCGACCGCCTCGCGATGCTGCAGTACTCCATCCTGACGGTGGCCTCTCCCGAGGCTGCCGCATCCATACTGTGGCGCGACGCGTCGCAGGCGCCTGAGGCGGCTGCGGTCATGCGCATCACAGGCCCAGAGCTCGTCGAGCTGGGCATCGTCGACTCCTTGATACCGGAGCCGCCAGGCGGCGCGCACCGCGACCACGCCGGGGCGGCACGGCTTCTCCGAGAGCACGTCCTGGCGATGCTGGAGGAGCTTCGTGGTGAGGACGTCGAGGACCTCATTCGCAAGCGGCACGACAAGTACCGGAATATCGGCCGGCCGTAGCCGGAACCGCTTCCTTGACATGATCGTGGGCCGGCTCGGAAGGGGATTCCTCTGAGACCGTCCGCTGACACAATTGGTCATGTCAGCGCCCAAGGACGATGCTTCAGCGGTGAAGGTCGTGGCTCAGAATCGTCGGGCCTGGCATGACTATTTCGTGGAAGAGCGCGTCGAGGCAGGTCTCGCGCTCACGGGGACCGAGATCAAGTCCATCCGTGAGGGCAGAGTGAACCTGCGTGAGGCGTATGCGCTCATCGATAGCGGCGAAGCTTGGCTTCACGGACTTCACATAGCACCCTATGCCCACGGCAATCGGTACAACCACGACCCCACCCGTACCCGTAAGCTTCTCTTGCACCGACAGGAGATCGACCGGCTTGCCGGTCGGGTCCGGCAGTCGGGATACACTCTCATCCCGCTCCAGCTCCACCTGCGGAATGGCCGGGCCAAGATTGAGCTTGGCCTGGGCCGGGGGAAGCGATCCTACGACAAGCGTCAGTCGATCGCGCGACGAGACGCGCAGCGAGAGATTGATCGGGCTCTGAGCCGGCGAGTGCGCTCCTGATGAGGTTGAGGACCGAGTGTTGTTCCCGGTCTACGTGAGTGCATCGAGCTGATCTGCGCTCCGGAAGTGGATGGTGGCCATCCCAAGCGATGCTGCCGTCGCGATGTTGTCCTCCCGATCGTCCACGAAGGTGATGTTTTCCGGCGGCGGCTTCAGCGCGCCGAGAGTCGCCTCAAAGATGCGCGGATCCGGCTTCGATAGATGGAAATCGCAAGAGAAGAATGTCTGTTCCAAGGCAGGCAACCACGAAAGCCCTTCGATGGTGCGTGCCAGCGACGTCGGGGCGTTGGAGAGTACAGCCAAACGGAGACCCTTTGTGCTCATCATCTGGAGGCGGTCGAGGGTTTCCGGGTTTCTATGCAGCCAGCTCTTGTCGTCGAGACTCGTCAGCTCGAATGCGATCCCATTCTGGAGCGCCCGCCCTGTCACCGAGGACCAGTACTCCTCGGGTGATACATCCGCACGGTCATACTGGGGACGGTTGAGCCAGTACCGCTGATGAAATTGTGCCGGTTTCATACCGGCAATGCGCGCCAGCTCATCCACGTCCTCGCTTCGTTGATAGCGGACGATCACGCCCCCGAAGTCGAGGAGAATCAAGCCGGAGTCCGGATCCACCACTCGCCGCTCCTTCTCATTTCCGGCTGGTGAAGCTCGGTTAGCTGTGCGGACCCTCCAAGGTGTCAAAAGGGACCCGCCGTTCGGCGGGTCCCGGTCGCACAGGAGACCTATGCCTTGGCCGTGTTCAGCTCTCGCGCCTTGTCGCCGGAGACGGCGGCGCCCGACTCCATCATCTTTCGGAAGCTCTCCGTGTCGTTGGCATGGGGGAATGGCTGCTGAGGAACGTCCACGCCCAGGAACGTGCAGAGCGGCTCCCACCCCTGTTTGACATCGAAGACCAGCAGCCGCTCGCTGGGAACATACTCCCGAACCTCTCGGTTGTGCTGGTCGAATATCTCGAGTGCGCGCTGCTTGTCCGCGAATCGGCCCTCGAGATCACCTTCCCAGACAATCGTCTGGATCATCTTGGTTGCCGGCCGCTCCCGCATTTCCGGCATGTCGCCGAAACTCATGGCGGCCGCGTAGATGGTGTCATTCATGCTCTTGTACCAAGACTCCGGATCGCGCACATTGAGGATCACTCGGGCGTCCGGGAAGGTCGCCATGAGCTCCTTGTAAAAGGTGCAGCCGGGCCAGTCGACGGTGGCGTCCCAATCGGCGAGTTCCGATGCCCAATCGACCGGCTTCCCGAGCTTGGCATCGTAGAAAGTTTGGGCAAGGTCCTGGTTCCCTGCGAGTAGATCAATCATATGCAAGCAGGGAGAAAATCCCAGCTGTTGTAGCGCGACCTTGGTCGACATGGTTCCCGTCCGTCCGAATCCTGCTCCGATAACGCGCATCCTGTCTCCTCTTGCGGTGATCAATGACGCCACACTGCGATGGCGCAATTCCTACCAGTTTCCCATAGTTATTGGAAGCCGGCAAGCTGATAAGGAACGCTGATTGGGTGGATAGATCGCCGGCAGAGGGCAGCCGGTCACATGGTGAACGGCTTAGTACGCCGGGTGCAGCAGGTAGGCGTCTTCCTGGCCGCGAAGCGTACCTGTGCCTACGATGTCTCCACGATTACTCACGTCGGTGGCCGGTCCCACCTGCCAACCGGTGGAGGGTGGCACGGCCTGATTGAGGTCGGTCAGCGTATGGCTCAACCAGGTGAAGCCGTCTCCATTGGCCAGGCCTCCAACCACCATCTCATGGTCGTTTATGGCCGCGACACGAGCATCGCATGCGGTGCCCTTACCATCCATCAACCGCAGATGCCCGTGACCACGCCATTCGAACGGGGCCGCTTGTGAGCCACCGCAGGGACCGTAGAGCTCACCTGACTGACCGACGACCCACCCCTTGCCATTCATGGCGACGGCATCGCTGAAGTATCCGCCCAGTGTGCCCATATCACGCATCTCTCCTGCTCTCCACAGGAACGCATGAACGGACATGCCAGGCTTCGACGATTCACCGATAATGGTTCCCGTCGGACCGACGGCCATAGCAGAGCTGAAATGACCGCCGAGCGTGCCCAGCTTCTTGATGTGGCCGGCCTTCCATCGGGCCGCGAACGGCCCGATCCCGGGACGGTAGATATCGCCGACGATCGTGTCATATCGATTGATGCCGGTCGCGGTCGCCATGCCCTTCAAGAGGGTGATCCGTCCATGCCGGTATAGGAATGAGCCATCGACGGACACATCCTCGTAACTGGTGAAGTACACGCCCACCACGGCTCCGGCGTCGTTGATGGCAGTTGCATGGCTCTGTGGGCGCTCGCCACCAGGCAGGCGGATAAGTGATCCGATGGGAATGATTCCATTCTTGGTCCACATAATCGCAGTGTCGTGCCCTCGGACCGACTGGAACCCGACGATCTCCTGGGATCGATTGATGGCCGCCGGGTAGACGTAGCTGGCATTACTCGCGTGGGGAAGCGGAGCCACGTCGTACCGGATGCCTTGGGCAATCAGTCGATGTATGACCGGCCCGTGGGTGGTTCGGGGAGAGTCGGCCACAACTCGGACCGCTCCAATAGAGAGCAGAGTCATCAAGCTTAGGATGAGCCGTGTCGCCTGCCGTTGCAGGCGCCGGTTCGACGATGCGTTCGAGGTTCCTCTGGGCCGATTCATCTACTTGCGGTAGGTGATGACCACCGAGGGATTGAAGGTCTTAGCCCGCTGGAAAGTGACGACGTGCGAGATCAACGGCTTGACGTAGCTGGATCCAGCTCCGCCTCCTCCGCCTGCTCCGATACTGGCGGAAGCATTGGTTGAGTGTCCGCCACCGCCACCGCCACCGCCGAAGTAGCCGCCCCCGCCTCCGCCGCCACCGGCAAACTTGAACGGCGAGCCCGCGCCACCGCCGATTCCCCCGCGTCGTATGGCGCCGGCCGTCGGGGATGAGCTACCGGCGTTGAGGCCTCTTGGACCCGGATGACCCTCCGTTGCCCCCCCGCCGCCACCGCCGGAGTCGGCCTTCTTGCCTCCTGCACCTGGCTCACCGTCTCCGCCGGCGCCCGTCCGCAAACCGGCGCTGCCTCCGCTGCCGGCTCCCATCTGATCAACGCCATCGCTGGCCTGGCCTCCGCCTCCCCCGGCCACGATGAGCCGGGGATCGGCTGTCGTCCCCGTGAACAGACACCCGAGACTTGCAAGAGAGCAGAGCTGAATGCCAGACGCGCCGCCGCCGCCCCCACCGTAATTCACGCCGTCGCCACCACCACCGATGCCTCCGCCGCCGCGGCCGCCGTAGGCGTCGGAGCCGTCACTCGCAACCTCTACATAGAGCTTCCTCGAGGGCACGACGATCACGGTTGCGCTCGCCACCGCGCCCAGGCCGGCACTTCCGTGATAGTTGATGGTGCGGCCGCCGCTGCCTCCCGTAGCGACCACGCCGATCTTCTTGACTCTGCGGGGCACCTTCCAGGCGTGCTCGCCCGGCTGGAAAAACGTGCATGTGACGGTCGTATGACGCCTGATGCAGACCGGACCGAGATGCGGATGCACCTCGAAAGCCTCCAGCCCGCCGGCTTCGTTTGAGACGTAGAGCGTGCCATCTACCACGGCCGGCCCTGCCTCGACCCGACCGGGAGTGTCCGCGTGCCAAACCTTCTGTCCCGTTCGGATCGAGACGGCATAGATTCCCCGAAGCGCCCCCACGTAGGCGAGGCCGCCGGCCACCGCCACCGATGACAGCTGATAGGGCACAGTTCGCGAGATGAGGACCTTCCACGCGAGGGTGCCGTGCTTGCTATGTATGGCGTAGACGCCACTGCGGTTGTCGGCAACAAAGACCAGTCCCTTCGCGACGGCAAGGGACGAGGAGACCGAATCGTCGGAGGGAAGCCGATAGCGCCACTTCACCGCTCCGGACTTGAGGTTGACTCCATACACCATCCGGTCGACGCCCGCGGTGAACAGCATGTTTCCCGACACGGACGGTGAGGCGAAGAACCCGGAGCCGCCATCGATGCTGCGTTTCCAAATGACGCGGCCCGTCTTGGCGTCGAACGCGAAGACGTTTCCGCTCTCCGAGGTGACGTAGACGCGGCCGTTGGCGACTGCCGGTGACGAGTACATCTCACCTACTTCGCGGCTCCATCTCAGCCGCCCTGTCTTCACACGGAGGGCATAGAGCCGGCCAGTGTAGTGAGAACCGTAGTCCCACACTGAACCGATATAGACCGTGTCGCCCACAACGGTCGGAGAAGCGTCGAACACGACGTGCTCGGGAACTGGGAATCTCCAGATTCCTCGTCCGGTGGCAGCATTCACGGCAACCACCTCCCCGCCCCTCGGGTTGCCGGCAGAGTTTTCTCGATCCGTACCCACAAAGACCACCCCTCCTGATACGGCCGGTGACGAAGTGCTGCCGTTGTTGGCGGTTCGAAACGCCCACTCCTGGTTCCGATTCGCCGTCCCAATGGCATACAGATAGCCGTCGTCCGACTGGATGTACGCCGTGCCTCCCGAAACGGCGGGCGAGGAGTCGACGAAGTTTCCCGTGTTGAACTGCCAGGTCTCTCTGAGCTTCCGGATGGTGCCGGGTGTCAACGCGCGCTCGTTGGGGTTGTAGCCGCTCAAGCCCGGGTCGAACTGAAACTGCGACCATGGCCCAGCCGGGGTAGATCCGGAGGAGGAAGCAAGAACGGAAACTGGGCCTCGTGCGGCGACCGAACCGAAGAGGAGGCCTGAGACGGCAAGCCCGAGAGCTGCGACTGTGGCTTCTCGCCCTCGCCCTGGCCGTGTGGCCGCTCGGGCGGGCAGACGCAGCCGCCTGACTCCCAGCAGCGAACGACAGGTAGACACAGCCCAACCGCCTCCGGATGACGTGGTATGTCATCATAGTCTTCCGAGGCGGAAATTCTCCAACACCTTGAGCGTCAAACGCTCGTGCAGTTGTGCGGGCCCGTGAGGTCCCGCTGACGACAGGCGAGAACTCCGGTCAGTTCAGCTGGGCTCAGCGCTGGCGGTTCCCGAGGTGTCGGTCGACCCGGAAAACCTCGACCTGCGCGTGCTAGCTGCTCTTCTTCTCGCTCCCCGCTTTCCCGCTGGTGGGAATCTCCTCGGTGTCTTGCTTGGCTGCCGCATCGGACTTCGCTGCGCGCTTCGATGCCGGGGGTGTCTCTGGCTCGGAGGCCGGCGTCGGGGCTGGAGCGACGGCCGGCTCGGGGCTCGAGGTGTTAGAGACCGGCTCAGGTGCGGGGGTCACGGGCTCGGGAATGGAGGTTTGCGCGGTCGATGAGAAGTTGTCCCAACTCCCGCTGTCGACGTTGCCGCTGGCCCCTGTCAGCATGTCCATGACCTGATTCCGCCGATCTTCGTTGAGCAGGACGAAGCCTAATGCCAGGCCGACCAGCATGCCGAAAAAGAGGCGTCCACGACCGCGCTTCTTGCGGCCCAGCTGCTCTTCCGCCCGCTCTGCCGCTGCCTCCACCGCTTCCTCTGCACCCTGTCGGATGGAGTCGATGGCTTCATTGACGGCGGTCTTGCTCTGCTCGGCTAGCTGGTCAATGGCGCGACTCAGCGCCTTGGCCGCGGCGTTGTAATCAACCTCGGCCAGCTTGCTCCGGACTTGGCTCGCGGTTTCGTCGCGAGATTCCGGGTTTGTGACATAGTCCACGGCGGTCTTTGCAGCGGCCATGAGGGCTGCCCCCAGCAACTGTCTCTGCCATTCCTTGTCGTCGCCCATCCGCTCCCTCTCCGTGTCTTTGGTCGGTTCGTTTCGGCGCCGCGGATTGCCGTATTACCCCGCTGCGCCTCGGAGGAGCAGCCGGAACCCGCCCATATACTTCAAGAGATGTTTATCTATCGACGGGACCAGAGCGCTTGATTCCGAGCAAGATCCGGAATTTTTGCATCATCGCCCACATCGATCACGGCAAATCGACGCTGGCCGACCGCCTACTAGAACATACACAAACCGTCGCCTCCCGAGACATGACCGAGCAAGTCCTCGATCAGATGGACCTCGAGCGCGAGCGGGGAATCACCATCAAGCTGCAAGCGGTTCAGATGGGTCACAGGGCTGCCGATGGCGAAGAGTACGAGCTCAACCTGATCGATACGCCCGGTCACGTCGACTTCACGTATGAGGTGTCTCGGAGCCTGGCGGCGTGTGAGGGGGCTCTCCTGGTGGTGGACGCCACGCAGGGAGTCGAAGCGCAAACACTGGCGAACGTTTATCTCGCCCTCGAGCATGACTTGGTGATCATCCCCGTGATCAACAAGATCGATCTACCCAGCGCCGATGTCGAGGGGACGAAGGCGGAGATCGAGCACGTTATTGGGCTGGACTCGGCTGATGCCGTGGTGGTGAGCGCCAAAGAAGGAGTGGGGATCGACGAGCTGCTCGACGCGGTGGTCCGGCGAATCCCGCCGCCTCGGGCCGATCGTGGCCTGCCGCTCCGAGCGCTCATCTTCGACTCGCACTACGATCCCTACAAGGGAGTCATTGCGTACGTGCGCATTAAAGACGGTGTCGTCCGTGACGGCGAGCGTCTCCATCTGATGGGCGCCGACCTTTCGACTGAGGCGCTGGAGGTAGGCGTGTTCCGACCGCGGATGACACCCGCTCACGCTCTGGAGGCAGGAGAGGTGGGTTACATTGCGACCGGCTCCAAGAGCGTCCGGGACGTCCGGGTCGGGGACACCATCACAACCGCTTCAGGGCCTGCTCAGGACGCCCTCCCCGGCTATCAGCCAGCCAAGCCGATGGTATTCTCGGGTCTGTTTCCGACGATTGGCGAGGACTACACGCTCCTGCGAGACGCGCTGGACAAGCTGCACCTCAATGACGCCAGTCTGACGTACGAGCCGGAGAATTCCGTTGCGTTGGGCTTCGGTTTCCGCGTGGGGTTCCTTGGCCTCCTGCATATGGAGATCGTGCAGGAGCGCCTCGAGCGCGAGTATGACCTCGAGCTGCTGACCACCGCCCCCTCGGTCGAGTATCACGTCACGAGGACAGACGGGACGGAGCTCATCGTGGATAGTCCGGCCCAGCTTCCGGAGCAGGTGACCATCACCCGGATCGAGGAGCCCTGGGTCCACGCCTCACTCTTCGTTCCTCCCCAATACGTGGGGCCCGTGATGGAGCTTACCCAAGCACGCCGTGGCGTGATGCAAACCATGGACTATATCGCCGACCAGCGTGTCCTGCTCAAGTACGAGATACCGCTGTCCGAGCTGATCGTCGACTTCTACGACGAGCTGAAGTCCCGCACCCAGGGGTACGGGTCCCTCGACTATTCCTTCGCGGATTATCGGGAGGGGGACGTGGTCAAGGTTGACCTACTGGTGGGCGGGAAGCCTGTGGATGCTCTGTCACTGATTACGCATCGGAGCAAGGCCACCCAGGTGGGCCGCAGCCTGGTGGACAAGCTCAAGGAAGTGATCCCGCGACAGCTTTTCGAAGTCGCCGTTCAAGCCGCCATCGGAAACAAGGTCATCGCCCGCGAGACGATCAGACCGCTTCGAAAGAACGTGCTGGCCAAGTGCTATGGCGGCGACGTGACCCGCAAGCGCAAGCTGCTCGAGAAGCAGCGCGAGGGCAAGCAGCGGATGAAGCGCATCGGGAGCGTCGAGATCCCCCAAGAGGCGTTCATGGCCGTTCTCAACTTGGAGAACTGATTAGCGGCCTTCCGGTTCGGGCCTACCGACCTCGCAGAAGCAGTACGCGAGCCAGCGTTCGCATCAAGATGGCCGAGTCGAGAAACGGGTTCCAGTTCTTGACATAATATAGGTCATAACGGAGCTTGGCGAGGGCATCTTCGACCGAGGCGCCGTACGGGTAATGGAGCTGGGCCCATCCCGCGATGCCCGGACGCATGCTGTACCGCGCCCGATACAGCGGAATGTTGTGCTCCAGCTCAGCCACGAACTCGGGACGTTCCGGCCGAGGACCGACCAGGCTCATGTCACCGCGCACCACCTGAAACAGTTGTGGCAGCTCGTCCAGATGGGTGCGTCGCAACCAGCGGCCGATTGAGGTCGCTCGTGGGTCGTCGAGCGTCGCCCAGACCGGTTTGCCGGGGGCCTCTGCGTCGGCGCGCATGGTCCGGAACTTCACGATCTCAAATGGGTGCCCATGGAGGCCCATCCGGTGTTGCCGGTGAAGGATTGGTCCGCGGGAAGAGAGGCGGACGAGCACGGCAATCAGGGCAATTACGGGAAGCAGAATAATGAGCGCGAGTGAGGCCGCCACCACGTCGATGATGCGCTTGACGGCGAAGGCCATGCCGCCACCGCTTCGTCCGAGCTGCACCGATCCGAACCAGTGGGGTCCCATGAACTCGACCGGTACCTGCCCAGTAACTTCCTCGTAGAGTCGGGGCATCATCGAGACCGCGATGCTGTGCTCATAACAGGTGCCGAGCCCTTGGTAGAGCGCTTCGCTTGAGGGCTGATTCAGCGCCAATACCACTTCCTCGACTTGCAGCTCCGAGATCAGTGGCCACATAGCTTCCGACGACCCGAGGACTCGGGACCCCTCCACCTCGGCGCCATGCTTGTTCGGGTCGTCGTCGAGGATGCCAACCACGTTGATACCGTGGCCCTGTCGCGAGCGCACCGCGCGAAGAAGGGTCGCCCCGGCGGCGCCCGCTCCTATAACCAACACCCGTCGCTGAAAGTGGACGGCGCCGAACATGCGAATGTACGTAAAGCGCCACAGCCCGATTGCCATGGGGCCGGCGATGGCGAAGATGATCAGCTTGGGGCGGCTGATGAAGAATGGCGAGCCGTGGAGGAAGAAGATCAAGAGAAGAGTGAGGTCGAAGGCAATGGAGGTTGCGGTGAGCGCCTGGATGGACTTCTGCGGTCGTGCCGCCGTGGCGAGGTCGTAGATGCCTGAGATTTGACCGAAGACGAGCCAGGGAATCGAAAACACGATGGCCAAGCCAGGGAACGCACCCGGGCCGATCTTGTCCCAGGAGAGCCCGTACCCGATTAAGAGCAGGACGAGTACGTCCATGAGGACCAGCAGAATTCGGCGCTCGGAGACCGCAAGAGATCGTCGATGGTCGGCCTGCCAGGCCGGCAAAGCGGCCGGTTCCCTGGAAGCCGCGACGGGCCTAGCCAGGGTCTCGAGAGCCGTCAGTCGGTCGCCGGCGGCCATGGCCGGCGCTTCCTCAGTCCGCATCTCTTTCCCCCGAAGGGACATGTCCCTTCCTGCGCATAACTAGTTTAGCCAGTGCCGGTTCCGGCGGCAAGCCGGGGCTACCGAGCGCCGCGGCTTCGGTCATTTGATCATGCGTTGTGGGCATCCTTGGCCGCACGTCCAATGTCAATGAGGCGGGCGGCGCGCGAAGCGGCATCCGTCGTCAGCTCGGCCGTCTGGGTCACAGCCTGCTCAATGGCCATCGGCCGGTTCATGATCGGCACCACTGCAGTGACCCCGTGTTCGAAGCAGGCCTCATAGCCCTGACCGATGCTTCCCACAATGACTACAACGGGAATGTCTCGGGTGGCGGCCCGCTGTGCGACCACAATGGGCGCTTTCCCGAAGACGTCTTGGGCGTCGATCCGGCCCTCTCCGGTAAAGACCAGGTCGGTCCCGGTCAAATGCTCGTCGAATCGCATGGCGTCGAAGATGATGTCAACGCCCCGGCTCATACGGGCATGGAGAAACGTCATCAAGCCGGCACCAAGACCGCCGGCGGCGCCTGCACCGGGCACATCCGCGACCTCCATCCCGAGGTCTCGCTCGACCACCTCCGCAAACCGTGCCAGCGCCCGGTCCAGCACCTCCACATCTCGAGGAGAGGCGCCCTTCTGAGGACCGTACGTCCGGCTGGCCCCGTGGTGACCGCACAGAGGGTTGGTGACATCGGAGGCCACGATGACCTCGATGTCCTGGATGCGCGGATCCAGGTGAGAGATATCGATTTTGGCCAAGCGCTGCAGCGCCCTGCCCCCACGCGGCAGGTATCTGCCCTGCTCATCCTGAAAGCGAACGCCAAGCGCGTGAGCCATCCCCGCCCCCGCGTCGTTGGTGGCGCTGCCACCGATGCCCACGATCAGTCGCTTCACTCCCCGGTCGAGCGCCGCCCGGATCAACTGACCGGTGCCGAAGGTGCTCGTGGTGCAGGCATCGCGCTCATGCCGCGCAAGCAGGGGAAGGCCGGAGGCGGCCGCCATCTCAATGACTGCGGTCGAGCCATCACCGAGCAGCCCCCACTGCGCCCGCACGCGACGGGCAAGGGGGTCCTCGACCTCAGTCTCTAAAAACTGTCCGCCGGTGGCCGTAACCAGGGCCTCAACCGTTCCTTCCCCGCCGTCGGCGACGGGCAAGATGTCGAACTGCGCGTCGATCCATACCGCCGCAAGTCCGGCGTGGATTGCCTCGGCTACGCCAAGGGCATCCAGGCTGCCCTTGAACGCCTGGGGCGCGATGAGGACCCGCATGGGCTCGCGAGCTACGCGGCCGTTCCCAGGTTCAGGCTGCGAAGATAACTGCGAAACTCGTCACCGAACTCCGCCCGCTGGAGGGCGAGCTCCACGTTGGCCTTGAGATAGTCGAGCTTGTCCCCGGTGTCGTAACGACGGCCCTCGAACTCGTAGGCGTAGACCGGTCGTTCTTGCACGAGGGTTCGCAGTGCGTCGGCAAGGTAAATCTCCCCGGCAGTGCCCTCACGGGTGCTCTCCAGAATGTCGAACACGTCCGGAGTGAGCACGAACCCGCCGATCTGAGCCAGGTTGGATGGCGATTGCTCCACCGTCGGCTTCTCGATGACGCCATGGACCCGATACTCGCGTTCCCGGATTGACTCCACCTCCAGCATTCCGTAGCGGGGATAGTCGATCGACTCGACCGCCTGAACACCGATGATGGGGCCGCCGAGACGCTCGAAGGCGTCGATCATCTGGCGCGTCACCGGAGGGTCTCCCAGAATGATGTCGTCTCCCCATAGGACGGCAAAGGGCTCATCGCCGACCGCCGCACGAGCCACCAGCACTGCATGCCCGTTTCCGAGCGGCTCCTTCTGTCGGACATAGATCACGTTGGCGAGATCGTCAATCCGTCGCACCTGCTCGAGTGTTTCGTGCTTGCCTCGGTTCTCGAGGTGGAACTCGAGCTCAAAGCTGGTGTCGAAGTGGTTCTCGATGGCCTGCTTGCCGTAGCCGGTAACGATCACGATATCGGTGATGCCCGAGGCCACCGCCTCTTCGACGATGTACTGGATGACGGGCTTGTCGACGATGGGGAGCATCTCTTTGGGGACCGCCTTGCTGGCAGGCAGCAGACGAGTTCCCAAACCGGCGGCGGGAATGACCGCCTTGCGAACCTTCACGCCGCGCCCCCCTTCAGCAGCCCCACCCTCGATACGAGGAAATCTAGCACGCTCGATGGATACGTTTGCCCCAATGATCGAGGCGCAGGCCTCTCCGACGGCACGGTCGGCGGGGTTGGGCGAGCCCGCCCCGAAATGCGTCCAATTCTGGCGGATGGGGTGGGATTCGAACCCACGAGGGCTGTGAACCCTACCGCTTTTCGAGAGCGGCGCACTAAGCCGGACTATGCGACCCATCCAAGCGCTTGAGTTTACCAGTTTGTGCCCTGAATCCAGGCCGCAAACCGCAGCCGCACACCTACACTAATGCGTGATTCTGCGCCGGTTACAGCTTCAGCACTTCCGGAATTACCGGCGCCTCGACCTCTCGCTGGAAGAGGGCGTGACGGTCCTGTATGGCTCTAATGGAGCCGGAAAGACCAACATCCTCGAGGCCGTGTTCGCCCTGGCCACAACCAAGTCGTTTCGGGCGCGCACAGACCGCGAGCTGATCGATCGGCGCTTTGAGCCTCTCGACGGACCGTTCCCCTTCGCGCGCCTGTCGGGTGAGGCCGACACCGCTCGCGGCACCCTCTCCGTGGAGATGATCATCGGTCTTGACGGCGCCACGGATGCCCCGGTCCTGCGCAAGCGTTTCAGGCTCGACGGCACGGCCCGGAAAGCGGTGGACGTGGTCGGGCGTCTAAAGGCCGTTCTGTTTTCGCCGGTCGACGTTGATATCGTGACCGGCTCGCCTTCTCTCCGCCGGCGCTTCGTCGACCTCATGTTGTGTCAGGTCGATTCCAGTTATCTTCGGCTTCTTCAGTCCTACACTCGGGTTGTGCAGCAGCGGAACGCCGCGCTGTCACGATTTGGGGCCCGCATGCCTGCCCAGCAGCTCGATTTCTGGGATCAACGGCTGATGGCGGATGGGTCAGAGATTATCGGGCGTCGCCTGGAGATGATGGAATGGCTGGGCCCCTGCGCCGCGGAGATGTACATGCGGCTCTCGGGTGGTGGGGAGGCCTTCGCGATCGAATATGTGTCGAGTCTAGGGGAGATTGAGGGGCTGAACGCCGATGTACAGAACCTCTTTTCCCAGCGTCTCCGGGCTCTGGGCACGAAGGGATTGGAGCAGCGCCTCACACTCGTCGGGCCCCATCGAGACGACCTCAGCATGACGCTGGACGGCGTTCCCTTACCGTCGTTCGGCAGCCGAGGACAGCATCGTACAGCGGCCCTCGCGATGCGGATGGCAGAGGCAGCCTACATCCTGCATCGCACGGGCGAGAGACCAATCATGCTTTTGGACGAGGCGTTGGGGGAACTGGACGATCGGCGGCGGGATCACCTTCTTGACTTCACCGCTTCTCATCCCCAGGTCCTCCTGACCGGCACAACGGCCGATCTCTTTCCGCAGGACTTCCGGCGTCGTGGAGCTCTCATTCACGTCGAGGGCGGCGCGATCGCGGCCTGATCTTCAACCGTGCCTGGGCCGGCCCGCCGTTGCGCGGTTCCTTCATGGCGTGGAGCCATGAGTGCGCGCTCTTGGGATATGCCGTCGAACGGCACTTGTGTGTGCCGCAGCGAAATGCGTAGGATAGTTGCGTAACGTCTCGGGTGTTGTCACCACGGCGAATATTCGAAGGATAAGGAAGGGCATGTTCAACCGTTTAACCGCACCGCTTCGATTGCCGGTCATTGCCGCCGCTGCCATGGGTCTGGCCGCATCGGCCTGGGCGCCCACGGCCTCAGCCGCGATTGCTCATCGAGCTCCGAACCTGGCTAGTAGGTTCCCTTCGAGCCTCCAGGGTCACCTGCCGCCGGTACTGCAGCGACGGCTCACTGGTCTGATGGGCCCGGTTCGCGCTGCCCAGCAGCCGGATTTCTACTTCTTCGACACGAACCTGCTCAAAGTGACGAGCTCCACGGGGAAGACGCTCTACCTCAACGTTTCAGGTAGTTTCGCTCCGGGCAGCCCCACTGCGAGACTCTCCGTAAACCTCTCTAAGAATGCTTTCTCTCAGACGGGGGAGTCGAACAACGAGTATCACTACTGGTCGTTCACCGTTCCGCTCACGGGCTCGGGAAACAGCACCGTCATGTTCCCAAATAACAACATCGACGTAAACAGCAACTTCGGCCCGTACGGCAGCTTGAAGATTTCGTCCACTCATGGCTCGAGCTCCAACGCAAAGTGCCAGTCGGGATCCGAGAAGTACTACCGGGAGTCGGCACAGGCCACGCTTACGCTGAACACCAAGAACAAGTACGAGTCGTCAAAGTGGGGTGGCGTCTCGGGCAAGTTCTCGTTCCCGGAGAGCAGTCTATCGGAAGACTTTCAGTGCATTCCAGTCTTCCCGAACTACAGTGCAGCCTGTATCAGTGGCGGATCGTGGGACCAGTCTCAGATGATTGGCAGCAACTCCGAGAGCTTCGGAGGGTCCAGCTTCACGGAGAACGGCCAATCGTACGGGTATGCCTTCGCCTCGCGAATGGTTGCTCTGAAGGGCCTCCCCACCAACGTGACGGGGAGTCGGGATGACGAAATGATGGATGGCGGCATCTCCCAGAAGTTCAGCAAGTCCGCCGCGAACCCCCATCCACTCAAAGCGGAGATCGGCCCAGCCGCCAACACCGACCAATATATGCACGGTGGCGCAACACTGACCGCGGCGAAGTCGACAACCGACAGCTCGGGATCTTGCAAGCTCGGAAAGACCACGAAGACGCAGTATGATTCGTTCCCGTCGGAGGGCCCCAACCATACAAGTGGTCAGGTTACTTACACCAACGGTTCGCGAAAGCTTAAGGCCGTCATGCATGTCGGCCCCAAGTTCACCATTCCCAACCAGACCGGCACGAACGGCGACGTCCTCATCTACTCGTACAAGTAAAGGTCAGTTCATGCGAGAGCCCGGTCCCTCCAAGGACCGGGCTCTTTTCTATCTTTTCAGTCCCGTCTATCGCGCGATGACCGGTGTCGATTGGCCCTCGCCGATCCTCCATAGAATTGGAAACGAGCGGGGTGAGGATGGACGACTTCCTGCGCGCGCTTGCATCCGGGGACCCAGTGCCCGGAGGTGGGAGCGTCGCGGCACTTGAGGTTGCGATTGGGGCGGCGCTCCTATCGATGGTCTCTGAGTTGACGCTTGGTCGGAAGAGGTATGCGTCGGTTGAAGAAGAGGTCCTCGGGATTCGGGCTCAGTCAGACAACATGCGGTCCAGAGCTCGCGCCCTCGTCGATGCCGATTCGGTCGCCTACGGGAGAGTTGCCGAAGCAATGCGGCTGCCTCGGGACAACGACGACGAGAAGGAGCACCGGCGGCGGACGATCCAGGCAGCACTGAAGCGTGCCGTCGAGCCGCCGCTTTCGACCATGCAGGCGGCCCAGGAGGGCATGGTGCTGGCCACGCGACTCGCGGCCATCGGAAACGCTTCCGCTGTGAGCGACGTTGGGACGGCAGCCCACGCCTTCCTGGCGGGTTACCTATCGGCCAAGCTCAACGTGGACATCAATCTGGCTTCCATCCGCGATGAAGCGTTCGTGCAGTCGATCGGCCAGGAACCAGTGCTTCGATACGACATTCAATCCGACTGGCGGAAGACGGGTGACATGGTCCGGGAGGTCATCGGAGCGCCTTCGTGACCGCCCGCAGACTGGAGGGCAGACCAGTCGCGGCGCGCATTCGCGAACAGGTGGCGGAAGACATCCGGGACGTCGTTTCGCAGGGCTCCGAACCGGGACTTGCCGTCGTGCTGGGAGGCAACGATCCGGCAGCTGCCGTGTATGCCCGACAGCTTGACCGTCAGGGTACTGCCTTGGGCATACGGGCGGAGGTTCTGTCCCTACCACTCGAATCCAGTGAAGCTGAGGTCGATGGGCTGATTGACCGGCTCAACAACCGGCAAACGCTTGATGGAATCGTTGTGGCAACGCCGTTGCCGCCGCAAATAGCCCTTTCCCGGCTTTCGGGCCGGTTGGATCCGGCGAAAGATGTGGATGGGATGACGGTCGTCAACAGCGGCCGGCTGTATCTCGGCCTTCCCGCGTCAGTCCCGTCGACCGCCATGGCGATACTCGAGCTCCTCGTCTCGGCAGGGGTGGAAATTCAGGGGAAAGAAGCGGTGGTCGTCGGCCGCAGCCCCACGGTGGGGAAGCCGGTGGCCATGCTATTGCTCCGCTCTGGAGCCACGGTTACCGTAACCCATACACAAACGAGAGACTTGGCAAAGCACACGGGGAAGGCAGACATCCTTGTGGTCGCTGCCGGCAGGCCTGGACTCATCAGTGGGTCGATGATACGTCCGGGCGCCGTCGTGATAGATGCCGGCATTAATGTCGTCGGTGAACGCATCGTCGGGGATGTCGACTTCGAGGGAGCGGCCGAGGTCGCGGGCGCTATCACCCCCGTGCCCGGCGGGGTCGGGCCACTGACGAATATCATGCTCTTTCGGGCCGTGGCGCAGAACTTCCGCCGGAGGATGGGCCATGGGTAAGGGGTGGGGTTTCGCCTGGGGATCCAAGACCTTCGTCATGGGCATTGTTAACGCAACTCCCGACAGCTTTTCCGGCGATGGAGTCGGAGATGATGTGGAGGCGGCGGCCGCAGCGGCATTGAGTCAGGTCGAGGCGGGTGCCGACATCGTGGATGTCGGCGGCGAATCAACACGCCCTGGGTCCACTCCAGTGGCCCTGCCGGACGAGCTCCAGCGCGTCATTCCCGCCATCCGGGCAATTCGGGGACGTTCAGCGATCCCGATTTCGGTCGATACCAGCAAGGCGCCGGTGGCTGAGGCGGCTGTAGAGGCAGGCGCCGGCGTCGTGAACGACGTCTCCGGTCTGCAAGCCGATCCAGGCATGATCCAGGTTCTCTCCGCTTGCCATGCCGGCGTGGTACTGATGCACAGCCGTGCCGAACGGAAGCGCACAGACATTGTGGAGGAAGTGGTGGACTTCCTACACCAAGCGAGTGAGCGGGCGATGAAGGCTGGGATCTCAGGGGATCGGATCGTTGTGGATCCAGGCTTTGGCTTCGCCAAGGATGCGAGCGAGAACCTGATCATCCTGCGGCGGCTGCCTGAGCTACGCGCCTTGGGGTTCCCGGTGCTCGTTGGAGCTTCCCGCAAGTCCACCATTGGCCGGGTGCTCGCGCTGCCGGTCGGCGATCGCATGGAAGGCAGCGTGGCCGTGATGGTGGTTGCCATCGTCGGCGGGGCAGACATGGTACGGGTTCACGACGTACAAACCTCGGCCCGAGCGGCCAAGATGACGGACGCGGTTGTGCGGGGGTGGGAGCCGGACGAGACCGGCTGACGAGACGGTGTCGCAGCGAGGCCCTCAGACTCCTTCCCGGCTCCACGAGGATCCCCAACCGTCCTCCAAACTCAGACCCCTCGACACTGTTCAGACTGTCCAGTCCGAGTGCCCGCGTTTGTGGCGCTATCATCTAATCGGCGATAGAAGCTATCCGGAAGACCCACCGAACGGAGGAAGCCGGTGACAAGTCCCTATCAGCACTTTGTGGAGACGCTCGAGGAGGCCGGCCGCTGCCTCGGCGTGTCCGCGGATCTCCTGCGTCGCATTGCGACCCCGGAACGGGTACACACAGTGTCGGTTCCCATCAAGCGGACGAGCGGCGCGTGGGAGATCTACGCGGGATACCGGGTCCAGCATAATTCGGCCCGGGGGCCCTACAAGGGTGGCATCCGCTTCCATCCGCAGGTCAACCTGGACGAGGTCAAGGCCCTGGCTGCCTGGATGAGCATGAAGACCGCGGTTGTCGACATTCCGCTGGGTGGGGGTAAGGGCGGTATCACTGTCGACCCCCATAGTCTTGACGACGCGGAGCTGGAAGCCCTCACGCGGATGTACACCAACCGGATCCACCGGGACATCGGCCCCTACGTGGACATTCCGGCTCCCGACGTGAATACCGACTCTCGCATCATGGACTGGCTGGCGAATGAATATGGGCGGTTGACCGGCTTGCCCACACCGGCGGTGGTAACCGGCAAGAGCATCTCGGCCGGTGGCTCAGAAGGCCGTGATACGGCCACGGCGCAGGGTGGCTTCTTCGTGCTGCAGTCGGCGCTCGAGGCAAACGGCGAGAGTCTCGCCGGTAAGCGGGTTGCCATTCAAGGCTTCGGGAATGCGGGCGCGAATTTCGCGAAGCTGGCTTCGCAGGCTGGCGCTCTGGTGGTGGCGGCATCTGATACGTCAGGCGCCATCGCCTCCGAACAAGGCCTGCCTGCTTCGGACCTGGCTCAGTTCAAGGCAGAGGGCGGCCGATTCTCACAGATGAACGGCGAGTTTACCCGTATAGGGCCGGAAGAGGTGCTGACCTACACGGCCGATATCTTGGTGCCCTCGGCTCTGGAGGATCAACTGTCGCGTGAGATCGCGACGGGCGTGACCGCCCGCTATGTCCTCGAGCTGGCCAACGGGCCAACCACGGCCGACGGTGACGCTGTCCTGGAGCAGCGAGATGTCGTGGTGCTGCCGGACATCCTGGCCAACGCCGGTGGCGTAGTCGTGAGCTACTTCGAATGGCTGCAGAACGTCAGCCTGGAGCGCTGGAGCGGCAACCAGGTCCGGACGCAGCTTGCCGACGTGATGAAGAACGCCTTCGAGGCCGTGGCCGGAATCAAGTCGGCGAGGAGCGTCTCCTATCGACTGGCTGCCTATTGCCTCGCCATTCAGCGCATCTCCGCGGCTATGGAAACTCACCCTATGGGGGCTGAGAGTGCCTCCCCAGTGAAAACCTAACCGCGGCCCACTGACTATCGCCGGCGGCGGCCAGCTCCTGCGGCCGGCTCTCGCCGGAGCCCCTCGAGGACGGTGAGGACGGCCTCTCGGAACGCCGGTTCATCCTCAATCAGGGCTGGATCAACCGCATCGTACATCCAGTGGTTTTCCCGGCGCCACCGGAAGCGAAATGCGCCCTTCCAGGCCGCCGCGAAGAGCAGGCCGTCACAGTAGAAGCCCCACCCGCCGAACATGCGGCGCACCTCCAGGCCCGGAAGCCAAGCCAGTGCCTCTTCGGCCGCTAACCGAATCTGATCTTCAGCGATACTCATGCTTGACTCAGTGTGGCTGACGGGCATTCGTGCAGGAGATTGACCAAGAGGACGCTACCGGGAGCAGTGTCTCCGGCGCTACTCGACCATCACATCGAGGAGCTGATCAAACACCTCATGCGCGGTAATGTCGTGCAGGCAGTCGGGCCTGTGACAGACCCTAACGTCGGTTCTGGGTGGCTCCGTGCAGTGACGGATCACGCGGACGCGGGGACCCAGTGGCGACCAGCTCGAGGGGTGCGTCGGCCCGAAGAGGGTCACGCTGGGCACGCCCAGCAAACCCGCGAGATGGGATACGCCCGAGTCGTTGCCGACATAGCCGCTTGATGCGGTCAGATATTCCGCGAGGCGCTGGAGCGTTGGTTCGCGAAGGATCTCCGCCCGGACATCAAAGCGAGTCGCTCGCTCCCGCTCGGCCGGACCCTCCAGGACCGCGACTGGATAGCCCCTAGCAGTCAGGAGGACCGCCAACTCCTCAAACAGCTCGACCGGTGGACATTTCCACGTCGCGCCGGATCCTGGGTGCAGGATGATGGGACCGCGAGGATTGTTCGTCCGCGCGACAACCGGTGCGACTGCCTGTGGCCCCGTCCAGTTGGCATGGATCCCCAGCGGAGAGAGTGCCGACAGCAGCCACTCGGCAGTATGGACACCCGCTGGTGGGCGTGGATCGGACAGAAGGGCATCCGGTCGAAGGTGACGGATCGCCGAGCGAAGCGGGTCGTTCCCAGTGAAGACGACCACTACATCGCTGAGAGGAGATACCTCGACGAGGTTCATCAGTTCGATCGAGAAGGCGCGATCCACCAAACCCCACGACTCGTACAAACGCGCCGGCTCGCCGCGAACTGCCAGTGTTAGGAACGCGGTCGGAAAAGCA
This sequence comes from Pseudomonadota bacterium, assembly GCA_021323865.1. Taxonomy (GTDB): domain Bacteria; phylum Chloroflexota; class UBA5177; order UBA5177; family JAJPKF01; genus JAJPKF01. The sequence continues at coordinate 153,642 of JAJPKF010000018.1, forward strand.
GCGCGCAACGCTCGAACGGCGGGAAGCAGAAGCAGGATGTCGCCGAGGCCCGACATCCAGGCACAGAGGAGGATGCGATCACATCCGGTGGAGGCAACCGGGGCGTCAGTCACGTGCAGGCGGCAGTAGACTACCATATGACCGCGGTGGACGAGCCGGCGGTGGCTGCGAGCACGGCGTTCCGGGCTTCAGACGATGCCTCCATCGCCAATAACCGGCCCGTGTATCTCGACTACAATGCCACCTCGCCACTGGCGCCCGAGGCGCTGGAGGCCATGATGCCTTTCCTCACTGTCGAGCACGGGAACGCTTCCAGCACCCATCCGTATGGTGTGGTCGCCCGTCGAGCCATCGAGGCGGCGCGCGCTCAGGTGGCCGTGCTCATTGGAGCTGAGCCGGAGGAGGTCCTGTTCACCAGCGGTGGGAGCGAGAGCAACAACCTGGCGCTGAAAGGCTCTCTCCTGGCCGGTGAGACTTCGCAGGCTCACGTGCTCATCAGCTGTATCGAGCATCCCGCCGTGCAGAATACCTGCCGCCATCTGAGCGCCAGATTCGGGTGCAGGGTGACCACAGTGCCTGTTGACTCGCAGGGTATGGTGCGGCCCAGCGACGTGCTCGATGCGCTTCAACCGGAGACGCGCATGATCTCAGTCATGCTGGCCAACAACGAGGTTGGGACGCTGCAACCCCTGGCTGAGATATCGCAGCTTCTCAGGGATTCTCGCCCGGAGATCTTGATTCACACAGACGCGGCTCAGGCGGTGGGCAAGATCCCAGTGGATGTTCGACGCCTTGGTGTGGACCTCCTCACCATTGCGGCGCACAAGCTCTGCGGGCCGAAGGGAGTCGGCGCGCTGTATGTCCGCTCCGGCGTGACTCTTGAGCCACTGATTCATGGCTCGGGCCATGAACGGGGGCGCCGCGCCGGCACCGAGAATGTGCCCGGAATCGTCGGCCTCGGTGCGGCCGCCGAGCTGGCATGTCTGACCCTTGGGGCGGAGGAGCCTAGGCTCCGCCGCCTGCGGGGACGTCTCCAGACGGGCGTTTGTGGGGCCATTCCTCCGGCGGTCATTCATGGTCATCCTGAGCGCTGTCTGCCAAACACCCTGAATGTCAGCTTCCCCGGCGTCACCGGGATCGCCATGCTCGAGGCGTCACCGGGGCTTGCCGCTTCGACCGGTTCGGCCTGTCACTCCGCCTCGGCGGAGCCCTCCCCCGTCCTGCTGGCCATGGGCGTCGCGCCGGAGCTGGCGTCTGGAGCGATCCGGCTCTCCCATGGTCGGTACACCACGGAAGCGGACATCGACCGGGCCGTCGACGAGCTTGCAGGAGCGTCGGAACTGCTCGGAGTCGTCTAGCGCAGTCTTGGTTCTAGGGGCGCTTGAACCGGAACTCCACCTCCGTTCGGGACTTGAAGTCGGTCGACATCCAAGCCTCCTGAGGCGCCTCCGCCGGCATGGGTTGAAGCCGCCACCCCATCGGTGCACACTCCTGGTCATTGAGCCAAATCGACTCGACCATCGCCCCTTCCGGCACTCGGATGCCGATTTCCAGCTGGAAGCCCGCAGGAACCTCGTCGACTGCCTGAACGAGGATCCGTTGATCTTCGCTGGACGGACGGTACTCGACGTCGAACCTGCAGTTCTTGACCCGACGTCGAACCAAGAGATGCGGCCAACTCCGGGGAATCGAAGGACGGACGATGATTCGATGCTCGAGGGCGTCCACCTGCACTCCAGCGAAATCATGTAAGCAGGCGAGGAACCCGGCCATGCTCCAGCCTTGAAAGTCCGCACCCAGAGGGCCTCGCAGATCCTGCAGCTCGTCCAGGCCCCCAACTCCCGAATGGTGCAGGGACGATCGCATCTGGCCCCGCACATAGTGGTCGTATCCGGTTTGGGTGTCTCCCACGGCCAGTTCTCCCAGCAGCAGGAAAGGGCAGAGCCAGGGCCACTCGATGCCCCGATGGTAGTTGTAGATCCCCACGCTCATCATCGATTTGTCCCGGATGTTGTGGGCATCTTGGACGAACGCCGCGCTGAACTGCTCCGGCCAGTCCCGGGGCGCCAATGACTTGACTCCCATCCGTCCGGCGAGCTGATCACGAGCCACAAGGACCATGTCTCGCGCGAGGTCAGGCGGAAGTGGGTGATCCAGAAGGAAGGCGAGGTAGCCATTGGGGGTCAATCGTTCACGAGGATGGAACTGATAGTCCAAGCTGTCGGCCAGATATCCGTCCAGGTGGAACTCGGTGAAGCTCTCCATGCCCTCTCGGTAAGTCCCCTGAAGCCGGTCGGCGAGGTCGGGATTGTGATTCCCTATGGTGGGTAGGAAGCAGCGCAGAGCATCCAGCCAGAGCAGCTCGATCTCCACCGGGTAGCCATCGCGTGGCGTGAAGGCCGTATCCTCCCAGGTCTCCCAGAGATAGCTGCGCTGTATGACCCCCCCTGACGGCAGAAGCCCCCGACGAACATAGCCGAGGCTGGCCTCGAAGAACTGCTCCACCATGCCGTACTTCTCTTCGAGAAGTGAGGTATCGGCGGTCAGGCGCGTGTAGTCCGCCAGGCGTCGCAGTGCCCAGAGGGTGCCGTCGCTCGAGAAGTACACCAATGGCTCGCCCAAACGGATGATGTGGGGCAAGCGTCCGGTTCGCTGGTCCTGCGACTGCCAGGTGTTGTCAAGTATGGTGCGCATGGTTTCGAAGTCGTTGGTGAGCATGAGCGCCCCGAGACAGATATTCTCGTCTCGCTTCCAAGCGTCGAGGAAGTACTTGTTCCCGGCAAAGATGGCCGTCAGATGTTCGGTCTTGTCCTGCGACCTCACGTCGACATCCCGAGCGACGAGGCAGCTGTCCAAACGGCTCAAGACATGCCGGTACGCCACGTCGACCTCCGCGTCCCCACAGCGGAACATTGCCTGGTCCATGAGGGCTTCGCCACGAGCTTCGGCGTCTCTCGAGAGTTCGTGAAGATCCGCGACGACTTCCCGGGCGACTTTCTCCGCTCGCTTCACATCGGGGTCAAACGCAAAGACCAGGCTGGCGGGGGCCTCGACGCGGAGATGGGCCGGCACGAAGACCGTGTTGCAGTAGGAATCCCAGATCGGAGCCTCATCGGGCGCCGTCTCGTGGGTCTCCCGATAGATCGAGTGGATGAGTTTCTGTCGCTGCTCGTCCTTGAGGTAGGTCCTTTCCTGGAGCCGCTCCCCTTCCGGAAGTACCTCGACCGACATGGGACTGCCCGCACAGCGGATGACGCATCGAAAATCCATCTGTGTCTGATTCGGACCCTCGATCTGGTTGCCGACGATGAGTGCAGCGTCCAGTTCCTGACCGACGGAATCGACGTTGTAACCGTCGAAGTCAGTGTTGAACGCCTGGTAGTAGCGCATGTCGAATTGGGGTTCCACGATGAAGGTGGCCGGCCGGTCGCACTCCAGCGTCATGACGCACGCGGGCTGACGTGGCGGAACAAAGAACCGCTGCCGCACCGTGACACCTTCAACATGAAAGGAACGCACGGCCTCCGTCAGGGTCTGGTCGAACGCGAACTGATCGGCCCGATTTAGGAGTGTTCGCCGGCCCTCGCGCTCGATCCAAACCCTCGCCGCCTCCAGATACTTGCGACCAAACTCCGAGACTCCGAACCACTTGATGGGCACGAGCGTGCGGTTGGCGATGTTCAGCTCGACTGGGAGGTAAAGCACAAATCCCCCGCCATTGCCCAGGAGGAAGGTGCGACCGGAGAGTTGATGACCTTCCAAGTGGACGGTGGTGAAGGCTGGCGCCGGTGGTTCCATGGGGCGGCCTTTCGGAGGGTTCGAGTCATGTTATCGACGCAGGAGGCGTGCCTTGGCGGAAGGAACACCCGCGAGCCGGGGACGGGCTTGGGTGATGGTCGAGAAGGTGCCGCGAGGGCCTGGCCACAGAATATCGAGAGATCCGCGCGTGCACGATCCATAGTCCTCTCAGACGATCTGTGATGAGCCGGACCTTCGAGAGCGGAGCCAGTAGGTCAGGCCTCCGAGGGCGGCGATCGACAGGCCAATCGCGATCTGAAGAGCAGCCAACGTGAAAGCCAGGATGATGCAGCCCGCCAATCCCGCGATCGCCAACCAGCGAGGTAGGAAGCGCTGTTCTGGGGTCAATCGGAGGGCTGAGGCGTTGGTGACGGCGTAATAGAGCAGGGTGCCGAAGCTGGAGACGGCTACCGCAGTCGTGAACGGCGCCCAAGCGGCCACCGCTGCGGAGACGGCTCCGCAGCACATCACACTAAGCCACGGGTTCTGGTTCGGTCCCAACCTCGCCAGCCCGGACCAGAGGTCGCCCTCCCGTCCCATAGCAAAGAGAACTCGTGAGACACCGAGGAGATCGGAGAGGGCCTCATCAAAGGTGGTCACCAGTGCACCGCCGACCACCAGTGCTGGGCCGGCAACCACGCCGGCAGCCACCAGCGTGGATCGGAGCGGCGAAGATGAGTGAGACAGACGCGCCGGACCGAGGACGGCGATGGCAGTGATCGCGACGAGGAGATAGAGTACCAGCGCGCTGCCCAAAGCTATGGCGCTGGCTCGCGGAATTGTTGAGCGAGGCTGCCGCACCTCCTCCACCAGGGTTGCAATGCGACTGTAACCCGTATAGGCAAAGAACAGCAGTCCGGCAGACCTCAGTACACCCAGCGGCCCATGGGGAGCGAAGGGAAGCAGGTGCTCGGGCCGAGCAGCCGGCAGGCCAAGGATCACCACCAACAGCAGGGCGGCAATTGAAATCACCACCAGCAGGTCGGTGAGACGCACGGATCGCCTGACGCCTCCGGCATTGATGGCCGTCGTGACTATGGCGAGACCGACGGCGGCCAGCCGAGCAGGGATCCCGGGAGCGACGGCATGGAGGTAGCTCCCAAAGGCGATTGCTATGACCCCAGGGCCGACGGTGTTGGCGATGAGGAACATCCAGCCCGCCATGAAACCCCATGCCGGCCCCAGCATGAGTCGTCCGAATTGATACGTGCCTCCGGTTCGGGGAAGCAGGGCCGCCAGCTGGACCGAAGACATGGCGTTGCAGAAGGCGAGGCCGCCTGCAAAAACCAGGGCGACGACGACTGAGGAGCCGGCCAGCCCCGTTGCCGGCGCGAGAACGCTGAAGATGCCTGCCCCGAGGATTGCCGCTAGGCCTGTCGCCACAGCGTCGAACAGATTTAGCTGCGGCCGGAGCCTTCCGTTGCCGGCCTGGTTCATTGGCCCCGCATCATATGGATCTCACTGGCCTCTGTCTCCGCCCAACGTATCTTGAAAGGAAGCGGCAGTCCGCGGCTGGGACACGCTCGGAGCGGACTAGTTGGCCTGGACGGCATCGCGGCTTTTGGGTGGATTGCGGCCGGCCGGCAGCACTCAAAGACAGGAGACAGTTGTGCCGGCACTCAGTCAGCGGCAGATTCTCATCGGTACCATAGCTCTGGTCTTCCTCGGTATGGTGATCGCCGGGGTGGTGGTTAGCTCCCCGACAACGTGGTTCTTGCTGGCGTTGGTAACGTTCACCATTCTGGTCATCGCTTCCGCCCCGTTCATCCTCTAGCTGAGCCCCCCATGGAGGTGACATGCGCATTCTCGTGATCGGCGGCACCGTCTTCCTGGGGCGGCACTTCGTCACCGCAGCGCTGAATCGTGACCACGACGTGACGATCTTTCATCGTGGCCAACACAACCCTACGCTATTCGATGAAGTGACACGGATTGAGGGCGATCGTCGCACCGATCTCGACCGGCTCCCCGATCAGCAGTGGGACGTCGTGGTTGATACGTGCGGATATTTCCCGAGCGATGTCGAGCACTCGGCTCGAGCGCTCACCAACCAAGCCGGACGCTACCTCTTCGTTTCGACGCTGTCCGTCTTCGCGGATCTCGTTCATCATCCGAATCTGGATGAGAACGGGGCACTGGCGACCACCGACAACCCCGAGGCCCACGAAATTACCGGGGAGAACTACGGTCCCCTCAAAGCGCTCTGTGAGCAGGTCGCCGAACATATCCTCGGCGACCGTCTGCTCGTGGTGCGGCCCGGGCTCATCGTGGGACCCCACGACGCCAGCGACCGGTTCACCTATTGGCCGCATCGCATGGCGCAAGGAGGTCCTGTGCTGGTCCCCGATAGCCGTGACAACGGGTGCCAGTTCATCGACGTGCGTGATTTGGCCGACTGGATGCTTGCATTGGCCGAGGACGGCCAGACCGGGGTCTTCAACGCGACGGGTCCGGAAAGCGGGCTCACCTTTGGAGAGGTTATCGAGACCTGCCTCCAAGAGACAGGCAAGCGGGCGGAGCCGGTTTGGGTCGACGAGCACTGGCTCCTCGAGCAGGGAGTTGGCCCATGGGTGGAGATGCCTCTCTGGATTCCCGATGCGCCGGGCATCGCGAGTGTCGATTGCCGGAAGGCGTGGTCCGCAGGGCTTCGGTCCCGTCCGTTGCGGGAGACGGTACGCGATACGCTGACATGGGCGGAGACGCGCGGCGACGGCCATGAGTGGCGCGCGGGCCTGAAGCCTGGCCGCGAGCGGGAGCTGCTGGACGCCTGGATCGCATCCAACCCTGGTTCGCGGGCCTGACCGTCTGGTCAGGCATACTGCTCGTCAAGGTCGCCGGTGAGGCCGGCGCCTCTGAGTCGCGCGGCTTGTCCTCTGCATCGATCAAACGAAAGGTTGGCGGAGCCCCGCTGTGGAGCAATGGAGACGGACACTTCTCGTCACGGCGATAGCCCAAGCCTGCTCCATCCTCGGCTTTGGCCTGGTCACGCCGTTCCTACCGCTCTATGTCCAGCAGCTCGGAATCCACGGCGCCGCCCAGGTCACGTTCTGGGCGGCGATGATGTCGGGATTCGTGGCGCTGGGCATGACCTTCGCCTCGCCGCTCTGGGGCGTGCTGGCCGACCGTCACGGGCGAAAGCTGATGGTCGTCCGTGCGGCGGGTTGCGCTGCCCTTCTCATGGGTCTCATGGGACTGGCCACCAACGTCTATCAGCTGTTGGCCCTGCGCCTGCTGCAGGGGATCTTTACGGGGACGGTGAGCGCTTCGCAAGCCCTCGTCGCGTCACAAACGCCCCGTCACCGCCTTGGGTTTGCGCTGGGCGTGATGCAGACAGCCGTATTTACCGGCAACTCCCTGGGGCCTCTGGCCGGCGGGTTCGTGGCTCAGCTCGTCGGGTTCCGGCAGACGTTCGTACTGTCGGCAGTATTTCTCCTTGCCTGTGCGCTGATGGTGGCATTCCTCGTGAAAGAAGAGCGTCCGGAAGTGCCGGCAGCCCGGTCTGGCCAGCCGTCGCTGCTCGCCGGAATGGGGATGGTGCTTCGCTCGCCGGCGATTCTCCCCATGATTGCCTCGATCTTCGCCGTTCAGTTTGCCGTCACGCAGGTCTATCCCATCCTGCCTCAGTTCGTGCAGGCGCTCCAGGGATCCTCCGGGAACGCTGCGATCGCCACTGGCGTCATCCTGGCCCTAGCCGGTGGGGCGGGGGCGATCTCGTCAACCATGGTTGGCTGGTACTCTGACCGCTTGGGATACAAGCGGGTACTGGCCACCGCGGCCTTCCTGGCCTGCCTGGTATCGGTTCCCCAGTTTTTTGTCACGGCAACATGGCAGCTGGGTGCCCTGCGAGTGCTCGACGGCTTCGCCCTGGGCGCCATGCTTCCCTCGGGCAGCGCGATCCTCGCCGGTCTGGTGCCGCAGGAGCGCCGAGGGGCAGTATACGGCCTGTCGGCGGCGGCCATCTCGGTGGGGTTCGCCGCCGGCCCCCTCACATCGGCCGCCGTTGTGGCGCTGTCCAACATCCGCACGGTCTTTCTCGTGGCCGCCGTCCTCCTCGCCGCAATCGGCGTGTGGGTCCTGCGCACGGCACCCGGACGCCAGTGGCAGGCGGAGCATGCCCGCGAAGCCCAGGCAGCTGAAGCGATCGGCGCTCAGTAGCCTGACGCGCTCACGGTTATCTTGGAGCGGACCCAGATGTCCGCGGAGGGTGGCATGCCGGTGCTCGTCCAGCTGCTCTTGATCGGCCTGGTAGCCGGCATCGCAGGCGGCATGTTCGGGATCGGCGGCGGGGCGATCATGGTTCCGGCCATGGTCCTGATCCTGGGTCTCGATCAGAAGTTCGCCACCGGTACCTCGCTGGCCGCCCAGATCTTGCCTATTGGCATCCTGGGAGCGATTGTGTACTACAAGAGTGGCAATCTCAACGTGAAATATGCCATTCTGATCGCCGCCGGTTTGGTCGTCGGCAATCTGATCGGGGCGCTGTTTGTCAACCAGCCTTTTGTCAGTAATGAAGCCATAAAGAAGGCGTATGGCGTGTTTCTGATTATCATCGCGGTGCGATATTTAGCCTTTAGTTGAAGGGGCGCCCGTGGTAGTCTGGACCGTGGAGTAGAACCCATGGTCGAGCTGGCTCTTCCGGTCGTCGCCGGTGGTGTCATTCTGTTGCTGGCCGCCGTGTTCGTGTACGTCGTGGTCTCTCCCGCGACCCGCGCGCGAGCGCCGCTGCCGCCCGCGCATCGCATGGGTCGGCCCTGCGTTTACTGCCGCTCCACGCACACCCGCCGCCTCGGCGCTCCCAATCACCGCCATGACGACCATGGCTTCGCGATGATCACCGCGTACGAGTGTGTCCGGTGCGGACTGCCCTTCTGGTCGGTCGAACGCTCCCCGGCCGAACAGCGGAGCCGCTAGCAGGAAGCCTTACCGGAGGGATTCGTCGCCGGTCTCACGCGCACCAACCGGGGATGCCATGGCCTCGGGCGCACTTTGCTCCTCGGCTGCGGGGACGGTTTCCCGCATGGTTTCTTCGGGCTCCACCTCATAGTCCTCGTCCACCCGGTGGATGGTCGACTTGTCGACGACCCGGTCGATGTAGAGGATGCCGTTGAGATGGTCAACCTCGTGCTGGAGGCAGCGCGCGAGCCAGTCTTCGGCTTTCAGCTTCAGCTTCTTTCCGCGTCGGTCGATACCTCGGACCCGGCAGCGCAGCGCTCGCTCCACCGGCCCCGCGTATCCCCGTATGCTGAGACACCCCTCCTCGGCGATCTCCGTCTCCTCGGACATCCACACGATCTCCGGATTCACGATGACGTGGAGCTCCTCGTCGATATGTGTGGTGATGATCCGTAGAGGCACACCGATCTGCGGGGCGGCAAGACCTGACCCGGGGGCATCGAGCATCGTGTCGATCATGTCCTGAATCAGGCGGTCGATGGAGTCGTCAACGCGATGCACTCGCTTCGCCGGTTGGGTGAGAACCGGGTCGCCGAGCTGAACAATGGGACGAACTGGCATGGCCGCCTTAGCCTCTGTTCTTCCACCCGCGGGGCGACTCACAGACGCCGGACGACAACCTAACTACTCCGTGTCGATCTGGGCCCGCTGCAGGCGGCCACTGTAGTCGATGTATACGGACTTCAACTCGGTGAACTCCCGAATGGCGCTTGTCCCCGCCTCCCGGTGCCCATTCCCCGTCGCCTTGATGCCCCCGAAGGGGAGATGAATCTCGGCGCCGATCGTGGGGGCATTCACGTAGGTGATACCCGCTTCCAGTGTCTCAATGGCGGCGAAGGCTCGGTTGATGTCACGCGTGTAGATGGCGGATGAGAGACCATACTTGACGCCATTCGCGACCTCGACGGCTTCCTCGAATGTCGCTACCGGCATGATCACCGTTGTGGGACCGAAGATTTCCTCCTGGGCTATCCGCATGTCTGCGGTCACGTGGCCGAAGATGGTCGGGGCGTAGAAGTAGCCTCGGTCGTAGGGGGCATCGTCCAGCACTCGGCCTCCAAGGAGAAGGGTCGCCCCTTCCTCGATGCCGATTCCGGTGTACCGGTGGATTCGTTCGAGTTGGGTCTGATTGACGACTGGTCCCATCTGGACCTCCGCTTCGAGGCCGTTGCCGACCCGAAGTGCGCTCGCTCGCTTGACCAGCTCGGCGGTGAATTCATCGAGCACGCCCCGTTGGACGATGAGCCGGCTCGAGGCCGTGCAGCGTTGCCCCGACGTGCCGAAGGCGCCCCAGAGCGCGCCCTCGAGGGCCAGACCCAGGTCGGCATCGTCCATGACGATGATGGGGTTCTTGCCGCCCAGCTCCAATGAGATCTTCTTGAGCTGCCTTCCGCCGCGTGCAGCCACCTCCCGGCCTACCTCGCCGGAACCCGTGAAGGAGATCATCCGGATCCGCTCATCCTCGACCAAAGGCTCCCCGGCTTCCTCACCGAATCCCGTGACCAGATTCAGGACTCCGGAAGGAAGACCCGCCTCGTGCATGATCTCGACGAAGGCGGCCGCGCACGCCGGAGTATCCTCGGCGGGTTTGAAGACCACCGTATTCCCCGCCAGCAGCGCGGGGAAGATCTTCCACGTGGGTATGGCAATGGGGAAGTTCCAGGGCGTGATGATTGCGACGGGACCAAACGGCTGGCGGATGACCATGGCGAACTTGTCGCGTAGCTCGGAGGGCATCGTCTCCCCAAAGAAGCGCCTTCCTTCGCCGGCGATGTACTTGGCCATGTCGATGCCCTCTTGCACGTCGCCCCGCGACTCTTCCAGCACCTTGCCCATCTCACGAGTCATCAGCCGCGCAAGATCCTCTTTGCGCTCCTGCATAATGGAGCCGGCTCGAAGGATCAGGTCGGCGCGCGCCGGTGCCGGCACTCGGCGCCAGCGAGGGAACGCCTCCACCGCGGCAGCGACAGCCCGTGTTACATCCGCCGGGCCGGATCGGGGGAAGACGCCCACGATCTCCTCATGGTTCGCGGGGTTCCGGCTGCTGAATGTAGCCCCGGACACGGCGGGAGCGCGCTCTCCCGCGATGACGTTGTGATAGGTGGGGGCAGCGGAGGTGGCGGGCTCGGCCGGTTCGGTGGTTGTGGTCATCTGGGCCCTGGTCGGTTACAGTCGAATCGCACAATTCTACTGAGACAGCCATCGGAAACGGCTCGGTGCGTCTATACTCGAATACCCGTATTTCCATTGGATGTAGTTGTCAATTGACTGCCAAGACTCGCGCGGATGCCTGGGCGTTGATGAGCGAGTGGACCCAGAGCGAGAGTCTACGTCGTCACATGCTGTCCGTTGAGGTCGCCATGCGCGCCTATGCGCGGCGGTTCGGGGGGGACGAAGAACTGTGGGGCTTGGCCGGTCTCCTCCACGACTTCGACTACGAGCGACATCCCTCTCTGGAGGAACATCCGCAGGTTGGTGCGGCCGTACTGGAAGAGCAAGGTTATCCGGAGTCTGTCGTCTACGCGATTCGGACCCACGCGGATTACCTGGGCTTGCCGCGACTCAGCCTCATGGACAAGACGCTCTTCGCCGTTGACGAGCTGACGGGCTTCATTACCGCCGCTGCCCTGGTCCGGCCCGATCGCTCCATCCTGGACCTTGAAGCGCGGTCCGTCCGGAAGCGCATGAAGGACAAGGCATTTGCTCGACAGGTGAGCCGGGAGGACATCGTCGCGGGCGCTGAGCTCCTGGGCGTGGACCTCGACGAGCATATCGCTTTCGTCATCGGTGCCATGCGGACCATAGCACCGGAGCTGGGACTGGCCGGAGCGGCGACGGTTTCCGGCTGACTCCATGACGCGTGGCGTGTTCCGCATGGTCGCCTTCCTACTGGCTCCCATCTGCCTGCTCACGGGGGCGTTGGTCCTTGTCCCTAGAGCGACGCCGTCCGGCCATCGAAGTGTGACTTTGGCGCGGCACCGGACTCGGGGGAGCACGGCGAGGAAACTCACCCGCATTGAGCGGCAGACCCAGGGTCTTCGGAGGCTGCATGCCCTACACCCGGTCCATGTAAGGTTTCTGCGGAGCGCGGCCTTCAGCCGCTATGTCGCCGGGGTCTATCGCAAGGGCGATCCGCCAAACGTGGTGCGCATTGCTCGAGAGGAGGGAGTGCTGACCGGGCTGATCTCGCCCTCCGTCAACCTCAGCCGCATTCTCACAAAGGGGCTCGTCAGTCAGGTCGTGGGCTTGTACGACAAGTACAGTAAACGCTTATACATCCGAAATCTGGGCGGTGCGCTCACGCTCGATCGGTGGACCGTGGCGCACGAGTTCACGCATGCGCTGCAGGACCAGCACTTCAATCTGAAGCGCGTCGAGCCCGATCAAATGCACTGGCGGCTCAAGGACTCAGACGCGCAGCTTGCCGAGCACTCTGTGGTCGAGGGAGACGCGGTCCGTATTCAGTACGCCTATCTCTACGACTACTACTCGCCGGCTCAGATTCGAGCGCTGCAGCGGCAGCAGGCGAGCTACCACACGCAGTCCGTCCCGCCGCTCATCGACGAGCAGTTTAACTTCCCCTACGTGTCCGGTCTGCAGTATGTTGAGCGCCTCTACCGGTTCGGCGGATACCGGGCGGTGAACAGCGCGTTTCGACACCCACCGCACACCACCTACCAGGTCATGTTCCCTGCACGGCACATCAGGCTGGTGGACCTGCGGATTGTCCGGATGGCCGGCCGGTTCCGGCACTGGAAAGTGATCGACGATGACGTCGATGGAGCCTTCGGCTACAAACAACTCGTCGAGCCCCACGTTCGGGGCGGCTTGGATATCCGCCTAGCCGGCCTCTGGCGCGGTGACCGCTACCTGCTCCTCCGGCACGGGCACCGCTTCGCGATGTTCATGGAGTCTGTCTATGCCACCAAGCACGACGCAAGAGTCGGGGCCAAGATCATCGGGGCCTCACTTGTCGGCCGGTTCCACAGCCATGGCCGTCGATTCCTGGGGGGCTATTGGTATGACCGGCGGAGAATTGCCAGTGCCATCCACGTCAGCGGCAGGCGGATCGTTCTGGCTTTTTCGACCAAGCCCATCACGGTCGAGCGACTGGCGTTGAGTCGACCCGTGGGCTAGCGGCCTGAGGGCGACTGACCGCAAAGGGACCGATCCCGTGGCAGTTCCCGAAGAGATGAAGCAGGCCATGAAGGCGGCTACTCCGGCACTGCTGCCTTCCGCGCCCGAGGCGACCCCTGCCGTGCTACACGGCTGGCGTGACAAATAGCCACCGCTAACGCATCTGATACGTCGGCCGGACCCTCGAGCGCCGTGAGCTTGAGGATCTGCGCGACGGCGCGCCGTACCTGATCCTTGGGTGCGTGTCCATTACCGGTAAGACTGGACTTGACTTCTGTGGCGGGATAGTCGGCAACCGGGATCTCCTTTAGTCCTGCCGCCAAACAGAGAACACCCCGGACATGGCCCATGAGGACGGCGGTCTGAGGATGGGCGTAGTGTGTGTAGAGCTGCTCCATGGCCATTGCTTCGGGACTCAGCTCGTCGAGGGTTGACATGGCCGCATCGAAGATCGTGCGGAGGCGAACTGCGAGCGGGAGAGACGCCTTGCCGCCTTCGATGATGCCGGCTTCGAGCAGTCGAGGTGGTCCCGATCCGGCAGCGATCGCGCCGTAGCCGGTGGTGTTGAGACCTGGATCTATTCCCAGGATCGTGAACTCTCCTGTCTCTTGCCGGGTCGCTCCCACGCCGGACGCTTCTCGCTGGCCGACGCTCAGCCGTCGACTACAGACCGAGCCAGCAGAAGTACGGTGTGGAACGTTCGGTATAGCGAGAGGCCGTCCGTGGCCTCGATGACTACCCGCCGGTCTCCAACTCGCCGCACTTGACCGGTCCACTCGGCGACCGTGGCCATGTCGGCCGACTGAAAAGTCAGCTCCAATCGCTGGTCGCCGGTCACCGGCCGGGGCTCGGTCAGTCGGCTGAGAGCCGCCTGGATCTGGGCAAAAATGAGCGTATGCGCCTGCCCGGGCGTCATGCTGCTGGCTGCAAACCGGCTGAGTGAGGTCTTGGTCTGTACCGTCGTCGCCTCTGGAACCCAGTGCTTCGCATCCTTCACGGTGACGTCATCGCCAGTTAGCAGTACCACCGGCACGCGGTAGTGATGGGCCACCAGCGCGTTGATACCCGTTTCGCCTGTCACCCGGCCGTTGAGCCGAGCCTCCCAGATGACGTTGGGGTTGTAGGTGTGACTCAGAACCGAGGATGATCCGATGGACCCATGGTAGCCGAGGAACACCGCCGCCTGGAAGGTCTCATCGAGCCCCTCCATCATGTACATGGGCTTGAAATGGCCGGAGATGAGTTGGACGTGGTCCTCGAGTGTGAGGGGATCGATGTTGCGCATGTGGCTATGAGCGTCGTTAACCACCACGGCCTCGGCGCCCGCGATAACCGCACCCCGGCAGACGGCCTGCAGCTCGCCGGCCAGGAGGGCCCGTCCTAAGGTGACGTCGCCGCCCGAGGACATGATCTGGTCCCAATGGACGACCCCCGCAAGGCCCTCCATGTCCACAGAGACATAGACCTTCAGGGTGCCGGCTCCCATCTGCGGTGGGCTACAGTCTGGTTCAGTCGATCACCAATTGCTTGGGCAGACGGTTGAGATTGCGTGTTCCGTCCTGGGTCACCACCACGACGTCCTCAATGCGAACGCCACCAATCTGCGGGTCGTAAAGCCCCGGTTCGACCGTGACGACATCGCCAACCAACAGCTCACCGTCGACTTTCGAGAGGCGGGGTGGCTCGTGTACCTCCAGGCCCAGACCGTGACCGGTTCCATGGGTGAAGCGGCCGCTCCGATGCCCATCTGGCCCATAGCCGGCCTCCTGAAAGACGTCCAGGACGACCTGATGAACATCTCGGCCGTTGACCCCCGGTCCGATAAGCGCCAATGCCCGCTCCTGAGCTTCGAGTACGGCGCTATGCATGTCAATAAGCGCCCGAGGCGGTTCCCCTTTGACAACCGTGCGCGTGACGTCGCCGTAGTACCTCGATTCCCGGTCCTGTGGAAAGAGGTCAAGGATAAGCGGCTCGTGCGGCCGGATCGGTCCGGCGCCCACCCAATGGGGGTCGCTCGATCCAGGACCAGGGGCCACGATAAGGGACTCGGCGGCGAACCCGTCGCGAATGAAGCTTATCTCGAGCTCACCGCGCAGCCGCTCGGCAGTGAGGGGCACGCCGCGATAGACGAGCCGGTCGCCGGCGACCTCCGCCTCCCGGAGAATCTCAATGGCGTGGGCGATGGCGGCCTCAGCTCTCGCCTGGGCACGAGCGAGGGCCTCCACCTCCCGGTCCGACTTCTGACGGCGTTGGCGCACCAACAGGTCGGGGTCAGCCGACACAGTAAGCCCTTCAGATCGGAGCAGGTCGGCGAGCAAGAGAGGAAATCCCGGTTCCACGCGAACCGCCTCTCCTCGGCCATCCAGCGCCTCCCGGATGACCCGTGCCATGGCCTCGGGGGCGCTACCGCCCTCGTCGACTACCTCCTGGTAGCCCAGTTCGTCGAACGAGCGCACATCTCCGATCCGGGACTCTTTCGCCGCGCGAGGCTGCTCCATGCGAGGAACCGCAAGAAGCGCATCCTCGCTGTCGGCGAGAAAAACAATGGGATCAGGTGCCAGGAAGCCCGTGGCGTAGAAGAGGTTGGGATTCCGGTAGCTGTCGCCGTAGAGGAGCGTCGGGCTCATGGCGACTAATGCCGCTCGATGCCGTCGCGCTTGAGCTGGCTCTGCAGCTCCGCCAGAATCTCCTCAACCTGCCGAGCTACGTCACCCAGACGACTGCCGGAATCGCTTGCGGTGACATCGAGGCGGAGAACGTCCATGATCACGTTCCACTGGTGTGGCGTGAGGTTCACCGTCTCCTGATCATCAGCCATGACTGCCTCCCTCTTGGATTCGAGCGACTGCTGCGGGAATCGTGCCCAGCGAACGCTCAGCTCAGTCGCTGGAGCCACACGTCGTCGAACCACACGGTCCCCTGGCCACGGAGCTCGCATTGAATGCTCAGGCTGTGGACGTGGGCCGGGATGGTGAGCACAACCGCATTCCGCTGCCACCCCTGGGTGCCCGAATATTGCGGCAGAGCAGGCGCCGGAGGTGCCGGGCCGGTACGGGAGTTGAAGACCAGTTCAAACTCGGCGGTGTGTCCCGCCGGAGAGCCGGGACCGTAGCGGCATGGTGTGCACGCCTTAATGTTGTGGGTTCGAATCCAGCCTGTGAAGCGGTAGCGATGGCCTGGATCCACCCGCACGGTCTGGCCGAAGAACAGGCCGTTGGAGTCGCCATGGTAGGTGATGCGGCCGCTATAGCGCCCGCCATGGTGCACATGTGCGTCGCGCACCATGGCGGCCCGCTTACCGGCCGGAACTGAGTAGGCGAGTGCATCGTTGCGCTGCCAGAAGCGCAGGATCTTCTTGGAGCCGGCGATGGTGTGCTCGAAGCCGCCGTTGCGCACCCTTCGGGATGGCGGGCGCGTGGGCGGGCCACGGTGGTTCAGATGCCAGAGGATGTGATCTTGCCGGTTCAGCTTTACCACCCCGAGTGTGGCTCCGTCGCCCACCAGAATGTCGCCGCTGGGCAGGGACGCGGCTGAGTAGGGCCGCGGGAGATTAACCCACTGATGCACGATGCGCTTCGAGCGGGTGACCTCGATGAGGCGGTCATGGTCAGAGTCGGTGATGAGAAGGTGTCCGTTCGGCAGTAGATTCACATCACGCGGCCAATCGAGCACATAGGCGCCGTTGCGACGACCACCAAAGCTCCACAGCACGTGCTTGCCCTTGTGGCCCACCTCGATGACGCGGTCGGAGCCCGAGTCGGCGATCAGCGTGTCGCCGTTGGGAATGCGGTCGGGATTGTGTTGTCGGTTGAGAAAACCGTGAATGTTCTGGACGACTCGGCCGGCAGGGGTAATCTCTACCACGCGGTCCTGCAGGCGACACGAGATCAAGACGTCGCCGTTGGGCAACGGCTTGGCGTCGTTGGGATAGGCCAAGGTGGTGCCGTCGCTGAGGGTGCCCTGGCCGAGGCGGCCGTGGCCCCGTCCTAGGAAGTCCGTGTTCCAGATGATGCGGCTGTCTTGGTTGACCTCAATTACTCGGTTGTCTCCCGTGTCTGCGATCAGAATATCGCCGTTCGGCATTGGATAGGCCGAGTGAGGAAGATCCAAGTGTCCCGCATACTTCCAGATGAGACGGTCGGCGAAGTCGGTGATGAGCACCTGGCCGCCCACGCGGTCCAGGCCGCCGATGTCCGTGATAAGCAGGCGGTGCTGGGGAAGGGGAACGATTTCGCCGGCATTGGCCACATAGGCGAGCGGCGCCGTTCCTCGTGCGGCTCGGGCCGCGACCGTGGCGCCGGCCACGACGACCAAGATCACGGCGGTGACCAGACTTGGTCCAACAGCATGCCGCCGGATGGCGGCCACAATTCGTGACACGCTGCGTCCTCGTTTCCAGGGATGGTACGGACAATTTTGTCACAGCGTGCCGTACGTCCCCCACGCGGCTCTGTTCGGTGGGGATCGACGGCCGCGCTACTCTTCAATCTCTGATCCAGGCCCTCCATGGAGCGTGATCGGCCGGGTCACGGGTGCGGTGCAGTCGGAACATTCCAGCTCGATGGTGCTGTGCTGAATGTTGAAGCGGCTCCTCAGAACAACACGCAAGTCGGAGAGAAGCGGAGAGGTCGCCGCCAGAGACTGTTCGGGCACGGCCACGTGGGCGGAGAGCAGCCTCAGACCGTCGGAGAGTGACCATACGTGCAGGTCATGGACGTCCTCTACACCTGGGACGTGGCGCATCGCGTCCGATAGCTCAGTCAGATCGACATCCCGCGGCACCGCTTCCATGAGCGTGCTGGTGGCCTGGACCAGGATGCGGATCGCGCCCACCGCGACCAGCAGGGCGATCACCCATGACAGCAGGGGATCTACAGCTGTCGATCCGCCGGCCAGGATGACGGCGCCGGAGATGAGAGCCGCGGCCGAAGCGGCCACGTCACCCAGGACATGAACGAGGGCAGCCCGCACATTTAGGTCGTGGTGGCTCTCAGGCTGGAGCGTACGGGCAATGAAGAGGTTGACGGCCATTGCCGTAGCGGCCGCCACGATTACGGGGGCCCCGTTGACCGCGTGATGGGTCCCCAGACGCGCAAAGGCCTCCAGTCCGATTACGGCCGCGATCAACAGCAACAAGCAGCCGTTGAGCACCGCGGCGAGAATGCCGCTTCGGCCGTAGCCGAAGGTATGCCGCTCGTCCGGCGGGCGACGTGCCCTCCGGATGGCCAGCCACGCCACACTGAGGGCGAACACGTCGGTGAGGATGTGACCTGCGTCGGCCAGCAGGGCGAGGGAACCGGCCGCCACTCCGACGACTGCTTCCATGGCGAGGATTAGCAGCGTCAGTCCGAGGGCCAGCCCGAGCCGTCCGGTGGGGTCCTGGTGCCTGTGCAGTGAGTCCCTCAGCCGGTCGCCGGCTCGTCGAGGCGCCGCGTCTCCAGTACCCGGCGTAGCCAGGCCTCGTCACGAACTGCCGTACCCAGCTCCTGGGCACGTTTGAGCTTGGAGCCCGGGTCGGCGCCTACCACTAGGTAGTCGACCGCCCGGCTCATGCCCGGGGCGATGCGGGCCCCGAGCTGTAAGAGCTGCCGTTCGGCCTCACCGCGCGAAAGGTCGTCGAGCCGGCCGGTTAGGAGGAAAGTGGTACCGGCGAGTGGTCCGTCGACCGGCGTTTCGCCAACGGTGGACATCGTCAAGCCGGCAGCGATGAGTCGGTCGATCAGGGCTTGATTGCGGGGCTCAGCAAACCACTCTGCGACGCTCTCGGCCATGCGATCGCCCACGCCGTGCACTGTTCGAAGGTCGGCAACCGTGGCATGACGCAGCCGCTCGATATCCGGAAAAGCCGCTACCAACAACTCCGCGTTCTGGTCGCCCACGAAGCGGATGCCGAGGGCATTGACGACACTGCGAAACGGCCGCTCCTTGCTGCGGTCGATGGCACGCAAGAGGTTCTCGGCGCTCTTCTCTTTGATGTTTGGCAGCTGCATCAGGTCGCCGGCCGTGAGGCGGTACAGGTCGGCCACATCGTGGATGAGGCCGCGATCCAAGAGGGCTGCCGCGAGCCTACTGCCCAGACCGCGGATGTCCATGCCCGCCTGACTGACAAAGTGGTTGATTTGCTCGTAGCGGCGGGCCGGACAGTTCGGATTCGGGCAGTAGGCCATTGCCTCGTCCTCCCTGCGGACGATGAGGGTCCCGCAGGAGGGGCAGTGGTCGGGGAGTGAGAAGGGCTGCTCATCCCCGGTTCGGTCTTCCACGATGGGCTTCACGACCTGGGGGATCACATCGCCCGCCCGATGGACGATGACACGGTCGCCGGGACGGATGTCCTTGCGATGAATATCTTGCTCGTTGTGGAGGGTGGCCTGAGAGACCGTCACACCGCCCACGCGCACGGGCTCCAGGACCGCATATGGGTTGAGGGAGCCGGTCCGGCCGATGTTGACGCGGATCTCGCGAAGTCTGGTGGTCGCCTGCATCGGGGCGAACTTGAAGGCGATGGCCCATCGCGGCTCCCGGCCCACGAAACCCAGCTCCATCTGCGCGGCGAGATCGTCCACCTTTATGACCACGCCGTCAATCTCGTAGGGAAGATGCTCGCGGCGGTCGAGCATCTCCTCCAAGAAGGCCTCCAAGCCCGTGATCTCGGGAAAGGCACGGATAAGGTCGTTGACGGGCTGCCCCCACGTGCGCAGTTGGTCGAGGAGTGCGGATTGCGTCGGCGGACGGGACTGACCCTCCAGCGCGCCGAGTGCATAGGTGAAAAGGCGCAAGGGACGGCCCTTCGTCACCGAGGGGTCCAGTTGACGCAGGGACCCGGCCGCCGAGTTTCGCGGGTTGGCAAAGAGAGGCTGGCCATCGGCGGCTCGCCGCTCGTTCAGCTGCTCGAAGCCGGCGATGGGCATATAGACCTCGCCTCGAATCTCGACGAGGTCGGGCGGGTCGGTGCGCAGGCGAAGGGGCAGCTCGTGGAGAGTGCGCAGGTTTGGTGTCACGTCCTCGCCCTCCACACCGTTCCCCCGTGTGGCTCCAGTGACGAACGAGCCATGATCGTAGGTGAGGGAGATGGCCAAGCCGTCGATCTTGGGCTCTGCCATCACGGGCGGACGGCGCCCGAGGAGGCCGGCGACGCGCTCGTACCAAGCCGCAACCTCGCCAGGCGTGAAGGCGTTCCCCAAGCTGAGCATCGGTTCGAGGTGCCGGTGGGCTCGGAACGTGGAGCTGACCTGGCCGCCGACACGCTGAGATGGTGAGTCAGGTGATTGCAGCTCGGGATGAGCCTGCTCCAGCTCGATGAGGCGGCGCAGCAGAGCATCGAATTCGGCGTCCGCGATGGTCGGCGAGTCGAGCACATGGTACCGATAGTTGTGCTGCTCGATCTCATGGCGGAGGCGGTCGACCTCGGTGGCCGCGTCCTCCGGTGCGGTGGCCGTCGGCGAGACCAGTTGTGGCCTCCTGTGTCGGTCGTGGGAGCTTGGTCAACCGAGTGTATCCGGTTGATCGAAGGCAGAGGTTCGCTCCGCTCCGATTGACCGCGGTGGTTCGCGTGGGCCACGATAGTGACATAGCCGTCCGGCATGCGAGGTGGACGTTGCTGGCCAAAGCGTTGAGCAGCGCGGTTGTCGGACTGGACTCGGAGCTGGTCGAAGTCGAGGTGCACATCGACTACGGCAAGAGCACCGTGGCAATGGTCGGCCTGCCCGATCCGGCTGTGGCGGAAGCCAAGGAGCGCGTGAGAGCAGCCATCCGAAATTCCGGGTTCGACTTCCCGAGTCGGAGGCTCACCATCAACCTCGCTCCGGCCGACCTCCGTAAGGAGGGCTCAGCCTATGACCTGGCCATCGCCATCGCGATTCTCTCTGCCAACGGCGTGGTGAAAGACGAGCACGTCAGAAATCGACTGTTCCTCGGCGAGCTGGCATTCGAGGGAGTCGTGCGGCCGACGAGCGGAATGCTTCCCATGGCATCAGTCGCTCCGACGAACGGCATACGGGAGGTCTTCTGTCCGACGGCCAACGCCTCTGAGGCGGCTCTCGTTGCCGGCATCGAGGTGGTACCCGTCGACTCACTCTCCCAACTCGTCGGCCATCTGCAGGGATTCTTGACCATACCGGCCCACGAGGCCGAATCCGCCAACAGCCATGAGCTGGTCAGCTACGAATCCGATATGTCAGAGATTCGCGGGCAGGAGCATGTCAAGCGGGCATTGGAGGTTGCGGCTGCCGGGTCACACAATGTCCTGCTCACCGGGCCGCCCGGCGCCGGCAAGACTCTTCTCGCTCGTGCCATGCCGTCCATCTTGCCCGCCATGACACCGACCGAGGCGCTAGACGTTACACGGGTGTACAGCGTAAGCGGGCTACTCCCCTCGGACACACCACTCGTCCGTCAGCGACCCTTTCGGTCGCCCCACTACACGGTGAGTCACGCCGGATTGGTCGGGGGAGGTAATACTCCCAGGCCTGGAGAGATCAGTCTCGCCCATCGCGGTGTGCTCTTTCTTGACGAGATGCCCGAGTTCGCCTCGCATAGTCTTGAGGCGCTGCGACAGCCGATGGAAGACGGCATGGTTACCATCAGCCGAGCCAGCGGGTCGTTGACGTTTCCAGCGAAGTTCATGATGATCGGCGCCATGAATCCCTGTCCATGTGGCTACTTCAGCGACCCGGGTCGAGAGTGCACCTGCTCTCCCTCCTCCATCGTTCGCTACCAGAAGCGGCTCTCGGGGCCGTTGCTCGACCGCATCGATATTAACGTCGAGGTGCCGAGGGTTGCGTACGAGAAGCTGACCAGCGTCATCATGCCCGAGGGTTCAGCGGACATTCGGGAACGGGTGCAGCGTGCGCGGGAACGGCAGCTCGAGCGGTTTTCCGACACGAGCCAGACATGTAACGCTGACATGGGGCCGGCTCAGGTTCGCGAGTACTGCACTGTCGAGCCGGCGGCGCAGGCCCTACTGCGGCAGGCAATGACGCAGCTTCATCTCTCCGCTCGCGCGTTTCATCGAACGCTGAAACTGGCTCGGACGATCGCCGACCTTGCGGGTGAGGCGGTCATCACCTCTACCCACGTCGCCGAGGCGATTCAATACCGACCGCGTCAGTCTGTCTGACGCCCGGGGGATCCGCCCGGCTGGCAGGCTCTCGGCGTCGGCACGGGTTCTCGAGTGTGCTGCCACCCCTTCTTCGGTGACTCTCTTGCCGCGAGTCCCTCTGGAGTAACGCGTGGCCAGCATGGCAAGTGGGTACAGCGGTGGCCGATAGACTGATGCAAAACCGCGGGGAGGCGCGGCATGGAGCCTGAAGCGGAGGGTCGGCATGGGCCTCTCGATCAGATCCTGGACACGCAGTTGGAAGCTGTCTTTGAGACCATCCAGAGGCTGCTCATCGCCGCCGTCGCGCTGGCCCTCATCGTCCTCTCGGGCCTGGCTTTGTGGGACACGGTCGTCTCCGTACAATCGGAACTTTCCCACGGCAATCTCACCCTCGGCATCGCTACCGGCGTGGACACGGCCTTTCTCACCGTCATCCTCCTCGAGCTACTCCATACCGTCACCAGCCGTGGGCCGGTCGCGCAGCAAGTGCAGGAGTTCATCGTCATCGGCATCACGTCGGCCGTCCGGCACGGCCTTGGAATCGCGGCTGCCGCATCGGGCACCAACACCGCACGGGTAGGCGCCTCGGCGCACGGTCTGAGCGAACGGGACACGGTGACAAACCTGGCCATCAACTCAGTGAGCGTTCTCCTGCTCGTGGGAGCCTTATGGCTGGTCCGCCACCGATTCGACGTCGGAGGCGCTCCGGAAGCGTGAGTCGTGTCCAACAGCCGTCCCTCAAAGGTCGGACGTGCGCCTGATCTCTCAGCAGATCCGCGTCTTCGATGCCGTGATCCGTCGTCAGAGCTTCACACGCGCGGCTCGTGAGCTAAAGATGACTCAGCCCGCCGTGACGCACCACATGCATGTTCTCGAGGCCATGTGTGGCCTCAAGCTCGTGGAGCGCGTAGGGAACAAGGTTGTTCCTACGGCAGCCGGGCTGACTCTCCACGAGACGTCCCGCCAACTGATCGGCTTGGAGCACGACGTAGCTGCCGTCATCACCGGACTGCGTGCGGGTGAGCAAGGGACGCTGGCGGTCGGCAGCGACACTACCGGGGGCATGAACGTCCTGCTGCGTGTTCTCCAGACCTTCCGCACCGCCTATCCCGAGATCGACGTCCGGCTCAGTGTCGGCACCACCACCGAGGTGCTTGACACCCTTACGGACCGATCCATCGACTTGGGTCTGCTCCGTGGGTACATACCGCCGAAGCAGTTCGATGTCCAGGCAGTGTGTCCCGATGAGGTTCTGTTCGTGGTCAGCAGCCAGCACCCGCTGGCAGGTCGTACCAAGCTGGCGCTGGTCGACATCGCCGAGGTGCCCCTCATCCTCCCGGGGCCGGGCTCGACCACCAGGACCTATGTGGTGGAGCGCTTCCAGGAGGCAGGTCTCCATCCCCGCATCGCGATGGAGTTCGACTCGACCGAGCACACCAAGAAGGCTGTGGAGGCGAACCTCGGCGCCGGGGTGATTTCACGCTGGGTCATTGAGCCGGAGCTGGAGCAGGGTTTGCTCGTGGGCCTCCGCATTGACGGCTTCTTCCCGCTTACGCGGGAGTATCAGATGGCACGACGTAAGGGGTCTCCGATCTCGCCCGCCGTGGCTCGCTTTCTGGAGACCGTGATGCAAGTACGGCCGGAGCTGCACTTTCCGGACTGACCCCGGGCGCTTCCCTTGTTCGGGCACCGCCGAGGCGTTTCTCCCATAGGACAGTAGTTCGCCGTCAGTCGATGGCGTCGGAACCATAACGGCCCCTCGCCTGAACTGGACCCACCTTGGCGACTGATAGGGATGTTTATGAGCATCCATGCTGCCGCTTATAGAGAGCCAGTGAAGGGGCTAAGAAACACTTATTCGACAGACACCAAAAAGTTATATATGCTGACTCTGATGCGGCAGATGACTGCGTCGCACCACAAGAAGAACGACGGCCGTCCGGCCCAGGAAAGGACGGCCGAGGCTCGGAATCCCGCAAGGAGTGAAATCGTGAGGTACGTGATACAAGCCACCGGCTTCGCCGTCGCCCTCGCCGTCGCCGCCTTTCCTTCGCTCACCACCGCCCGGACGGCCCATTCGGGCGGAACGTTGAATATCGTGACCTACTCGACGCCCGGGCCGGTCTACTCGGGACCGTTGGCTGCGGCCTTCGCCAAGACCAAGGCCGGCAAACACGTGTCGCTTTCCGTCAGCCCCGGCCCCTCGGACAGCCAGAGCCAGGCCGTCGCCAATGGGCAGCCCGCGGATGTCGTGAACTTCTCGTATGCCCCCAACATCCAGACTTTGGTCGGCAAGCATCTGGTGCCGAAGAGCTGGGACCGCAACCCCTACCACGGCAATGTGACCGATTCGGTGGTCGCCTTCGGCGTCCGTCAGCGTAACCCGAAACACATCAAGAACTGGTCCGATCTGTTGAAGAAGGGCATCCAGGTCCTGACGCCCAACCCTCAAGCATCGGGAGGAGCCAAGTGGAACCTACTAGCGGCGTATGGGGCCCAGCGCGAGACCCGCAGGTCGAAGAAGCAGGCGGTGGGTTACCTCAAGAAGCTGTTTAAGCACGTCAGCGTACAGGACACCAGTGCCTCCCATGAGCTCAACACCTTCCTGAACGGCACTGGAGACGTGATGATCGGCTACGAGGACGACATCATGGAGGCCCAACAGAAGATGCCCGGCAAGATCAAGCTGGTCGTGCCGAAGCAGTCCCTGC
Source organism: Pseudomonadota bacterium (assembly GCA_021323865.1). Classification (GTDB taxonomy): domain Bacteria; phylum Chloroflexota; class UBA5177; order UBA5177; family JAJPKF01; genus JAJPKF01. Next base: position 178,338 of record JAJPKF010000018.1, read on the forward strand.
TGATCGAGAACCCCATCAGCTGGACCCTCAAGCCGGCCGCACACAACGCTCGGCTGGCAAAGAAGTTCGTGAGCTTCCTGTACAGCAAGAGGGCGCAGACCATCTGGGCCAAGGCCTTCTACTGGCCGGTGGTTAAGAGCGTCGCACGCCATCACCACTTCCCCAGGCCCAAGAAGCTGTTCAATATCCGCCAGCTCGGCGGCTGGCCCAAGCTGGATCCCGAGTTCTTCGGTCCCAACGGCATCGTGACCAAGATCGAGCAGGGCGGCTAAGTGGCCGCCCTTAGCCCGGCAGCCGCTGTTCCACGACGTGGCGGAGTGGCGAGAACTGACGACGCGGCCGCTGTCGTGGTGCGCGGGCTCTCAGCCGGGTATCTGAGTCTCATCGTCCTGCTGCCCCTGGCAGCACTCCTCTGGACGTCAACTCGCGGCGGCATTGGCGCCGTCTGGCAGACGATCACGATTCCGACGGTGCTTGGCGCCTTGGAGCTAACGGTCGGGGTGTCGGCCATCGTGGTTATCATCAACGCCGTGTTCGGCACTCTCATCGCCTGGGTTTTGGTGCGCGACTCCTTTCGTGGTAAGTCGGCTGTGAATGCGCTGATCGATCTGCCGTTCGCACTGCCCACCATCGTGGCGGGTCTCACGCTGTTGGCCCTGTACGGTCCCAGCAGCCCCGTTCATGTCAACGTTGCCTATACGCGCATGGGCATCGCCCTGGCTCTTCTCTTCGTGACCCTTCCCTTTGTGACGAGGGCGGTTCAGCCGGTGCTCATCGCGCTGGATCGGGATATGGAGGAAGCGGCCGCCGTTCTCGGCGCCGGTTCCCTGGCCATCTTCCGCCGCATCGTTCTGCCCAACCTCGGCCCGGCTCTGTTGGCCGGCGCGGGATTATCCTTCGCCCGAGCCCTGGGCGAGTTCGGGGCGGTCACTCTGATCGCCGGCAACAACCCCCTCCGGGGAACGCAGGTCATGTCACTGGTTATCTTCGGCGACATTCAGGGATACCAGTTCTCGTCTGCCGCGGCGCTCAGCTTCATCCTTCTGGCGCTGTCCCTGGCAGTGCTGCTCGTTTTCGGGCGTCTCAGCCGGGCACTCAGTGGACACCATGATCGCTAGGTTCAGTCTCCGCTTGGTAGCTCTGGGCTACCTGGCCGTGCTCTTGGTCTTGCCGGTCGCCTGGATCGTCTGGTCGGCTTTCGGCGGGGGAGTCGACGCGGTTTGGCGTTCGGCCACGGCTCCATACGCCGTCCACGCGCTCCTCCTGAGCGTCCTCATTGCCGTTATCGCCGTGATAGCCAACACGGTCTTCGGGGTAGTCACGGCGCTCATGATCGTACGTCACCCGTTTCCCGGCGTCTCAATACTGAACGCCTTCGTCGACCTGCCGTTGGGGCTATCCCCGGTCGTCGTGGGGCTCTCGCTGGTGCTGGTGTACGGAGCGACGGGTTGGCTTGGCCCCTGGCTCACTGCTCACGGCATTACCGTCATCTTCTCATTGCCCGGAATGATCCTCGCCACCGTCTTCGTCACCCTGCCTTTCGTCGTCCGGGAGGTGGTGCCGGTGGTGCGCGAGGTTGGGTCAGAGCAGGAGGAGGCGTCTCGAACCCTTGGGGCAACGGCCTGGCAGACCTTCTGGCGCATCACTCTGCCCTCGATCAGAGCAGGCGTCATCTACGGCGTCGTTCTCACCATGGCGCGGGCCCTGGGCGAGTTCGGCACGGTCATCGTGGTGGCGGGCAACATTCCCGGGGTCACGCAGACGCTCACCATGTATGTCGAAGCGGAGTTCCAGAACTTCGACCCGCGAGGCGCCTACGTGGCCTCACTCGAGCTGGCCGTACTGGCGATCCTTACACTCGTGCTCATGAACGTCGTTCGTCGGAAAGGAGTGGCATAGTGGCCATCACAGTTCAGGGCGTTTCCAAGCGATTCGGCGACTTCCAGGCTCTGGACAAGGTCTCCATTGAGGTTGAGGACGGCTCATTGACCTCCATCCTCGGCCCCAGCGGAAGCGGAAAGTCGACACTTCTGCGGGTGGTGTCCGGATTGGAGCATCCTGACCAGGGCCGCGTTCTGATCTTCGGAGAGGATATGACCCATCTGCCGCCCCAGAAGCGCGGCGTTGGCTTTGTGTTTCAGCACTACGCGGCCTTCAAGCACATGACGGTGTGGGAGAACGTCGCCTTCGGGCTAAAGGTGCGTCGACGACCGAAGCGGGAGATTCAGACCAAAGTGGCCGAGCTGCTCGAGCTGGTGCAACTCGGGGGCCTTGCCGAGCGCTATCCTGGTCAGCTTTCCGGCGGGCAGCGGCAGCGAATGGGGCTGGCGCGAGCCCTCGCCGTAGAGCCCAAAGTGTTGCTTCTGGACGAGCCCTTTGGGGCACTCGACGCTCGAGTCCGGCAGGAGCTCCGCACATGGCTGCGGCGGCTACACGATGAGGTGCACGTCACCACCGTCCTGGTCACCCACGATCAGGAGGAGGCGATGGAGATCTCGGACTGCGTGGTGGTGATGAACCATGGCCGGATCGAACAATCAGGCGAGCCGCGCCGTCTCTACGACCACCCGGACAGCGAGTTCGTCATGAGCTTCCTGGGCTATGCGAACCGCATCGGTGACTCGCTGGTGCGACCGCATGACATTCGCATCCATCTCCAACCCGGAGCCGATGCTCTGGCGGCGACGGTACGTCGGGTCGTCTTCCTGGGGTTCGAGGTCCGAGCGGAGCTGGAGATCCCCGAGGGCCAGACAGTCCGCGTGCAGCTTACTCGCTCTCAGGCGGCCGAGTTGAGCCTTGCCCCCGGGCAGACCATTTACGTTGATCTGGCGCACTCTCGACGGTTCCCGGAGGAGCGAGAGGCGGCCGCTTAGCGCCGGCTGAGGAGCAGTCCGCCGTCGACCACGATCGTCTGGCCCGTGATGTAAGCAGCGTCGTCGCCCGCGAGGAAGTCGATCACCCCCGCGATCTCGTCGGCATCGCCCCAACGACGCATGGGGATCTGCTCCAGCCACGCGTCGCGATACTGCTGCTCCATCGCTGCCGTGGCATCCGTATTGATGTAGCCCGGAGCGACGCAGTTGATGGTGACGCCGCTCGCGGCCGACGTGAGCGCCAGATCTGCCGTGAGGCCGATCATCGCTCCTTTTGCCGCGGCGTAGTTCGCCTGGCCGGCGTTTCCGGCGATGCCGACGACCGAGGCGACGTTAACGATGCGCCCCCAACCTCGCTTTGCCATTGCCGGGAGCACCTCCCGCGCCAGCCACGCCGCGCCCTCGAAGTTCGCCTCCCAGACGGAGTCCCAGTCTTCGAGTGACATGCGGAGTACAAGTCGGTCGCGGACAAATCCGGCATTATTGACCAGGACGTCGATGGGGCCGAGCTCAGCGGTCACCCTGTCAACCATGCGGCGGCGGTCTTCAGGTTCTGCCACATCGCCCTGGACCAAGATGGCCCGACCGCCGGCAACCGCGATCTGATCGGCCAGTGCTCGGGCCGGCGCCTCGCTGCGGTGATAGTTGATGGCCACGGCGGCCCAGCGTGCCAGACGGCAGGCCGTTGATCTGCCGATGCCACGCGAAGCGCCGGTGACCAGGGCCACGCGGGGTACGGTCATCTTTCCTCCGGGCATGGCGGGCGGTGCTGTCCCCAGACCCATGGTAGGCATGCCTCACGGGACGAAGACTGTCGAATGCATCAGGCTGAAATGCAAGTTTCGCGCTTTGTTCTGGTATTCTGAAGAATCAGGGAGCTCGAATTCAGCTCCGAGCTGAGGAGCAAAAGTTGGTCGACTCCCCACAGGACCCGCAGCCGGACTATACGTTCGAGGCCTTCGCGCAGCACGGCTTTTATGAGGTCGTGAACCGCCATCTTGTGGATGCGACCCTGAGACTCCGGAGGCTTTCCCAGGCGCCGGTTCGACGCGTCCTGGATCTCGCCTGTGGAACCGGGGCAGTCACGCAGCTGCTCATCGAAGGGTTGGAGCGTGAGGGTGACCGGGCGGAGGTGATCGGACTGGATCCCTCGGAATCGGCCCTCGAGAAGGCTCGCCGGCTCATCGGCACGGGTGCCCGTTTTGTCAAGGGCACGGCCGAGTCGTTCTCCGCACGGGTGCCCAAGACCGACGTCATTGTCTTCTGCAATGCCATCCATCTCTTGCCGGAGAAGGACACCGTTGTGGAGCAGGCTCACGAGGCCTTGAATCGGGACGGCGTCCTGGCCTTCAACACCAGCTTCTACGAAGGCGCCTACGCTCCAGGGACGGAGCGCTTCTACAAGCTATGGATGCTCCGCGCCCTCCAGCAGCTCAGGCGGCAGTATCCCAATCTCCGTCTCGACAAATCACGTCCAGAAGCCATGAAGTGGCTCACGCCCAACGAATACCGGAGTCTGCTTGAGCGCCACGGCTTTGTGATCGAGCACATGGAGGCCGAAGAAGCGCTCATGACCTGTGAGTCGTGGCAGGACATCAGCCACTATTCCGAGTTCGTGAAGGGCGCACTTCCAGGAGTGCCTGTGGATATCGGCGCCAACGTGCTGAAGCGGGCGGTGGCTCAGGCATTCGAGGAGCTGAAGATCGACAAGCTCGCCCGAAATTGGCTTCAGGTGGTCGCCCGAGCCCAGTAGGTCAGGGGAGATCACGCCATGCGGGCGGTGCCGCCGCCGTCAAGTACGGCGCGAACGGCGCTCATGGAGGTTGCGAACTGCCGCATCTGTGACTTGGGCAGCCCCTCCAGGATGGTGGCCATGGCGTTTGCTGCTGCCCTCTTGCCTTCCACGAGCCGGGTCCTGCCCGCCTCAGTCAGCGAGAGTGGGCACAGCCGCCGATCCCCCAGATCCCGGCCGCGGCATACCAGCCCTCCTTCCGCCAGCTGGTCGACGATCCGACTGACCCGCCCGGGATCAAGGTGCAGGACGCGGGACAGGCCCGAGGGCAGCGTGACGCCACGGTCGATCACTTGCAGCACACTCAACTCCGGCAGTCCAAGGGGCTGGTCGAGGTCGTCTCGTAGCCGCTGCTCGATCATGCGCAGCAGCAAGAGCATGGTGCTCGCGGCTCGCAGGAGGTCCGGCTGACTGGACGTCGCCATGCCCTATTGTGGCAGAATAAGTTGCCATCGGCAACTATTGCCCCGGGCAACGAAACTTGGAGCGTGACCCACGCGTCTGGACCGGCGGGTGCGCTGATGAACTGAGAATGCGAGCACAAGCGCCAGTCGGACGATTCACGTTCGGGGCAGACAGTCCCCACTATAAGTGGATCGCCCTATCCAACACCACGCTGGGGATGCTGATGGCCAGCATCAATACGAGCATCGTGCTCATTGCGCTGCCATCGATCTTCAATGGGCTGCATATCGATCCTCTGGCGGCGGGCAACACAAGCTTCCTGCTCTGGATCCTCATGGGGTACATGGTGGTGACGTCGACGCTCCTGGTCACCGTTGGTCGGATCTCCGACATGTTTGGCCGGGTCCGGATGTACAACCTGGGGTTTGCCGTCTTTGCCTTGGGATCGATTCTGTTGTTCCTCACGCCCAGTAGTGGAACGGCAGGAGGCATCGAGCTGATCGGTTTCCGGGTTGTTCAGGCCGTCGGGGCCTCCTGCATCTTCGCCAACAGCGCGGCAATCTTGACCGATGCGTTTCCACCTCGGGAGCGCGGCTTTGCCCTGGGTCTCAACCAGATTGCGGCGGTCGCCGGCTCGGTGGCGGGTCTCGTTCTCGGCGGTCTACTGGCAAGTGTGAGCTGGCGGCTGGTGTTCCTAGTCAGCGTACCGGTGGGGGTGGTGGGCACCCTCTGGGCGTGGATGGCTCTGCACGAGACCGCCCGCATTGCCCGCCACCAGCGTCTCGACCCATGGGGCAACCTCACATTCGCGGCCGGTCTCACGCTGCTCTTGGTCGGTCTGACCTATGGAATCCTGCCCTACGGGAGCAGTCCAATGGGGTGGCACAATCCGTTTGTGATTGCGGCTCTTGTCGGCGGAGTCCTGATGCTGGCCGCCTTCTTGGGCATCGAGACACGGGTTCCGGATCCCATGTTCAAGCTCGATTTGTTCCGGATACGCGCCTTTGCAGCGGGGAATCTTGCCGCCTGGTTGGGCGCGACTGCGCGTGGCGGCCTGCAGTTCATGCTGATCATCTGGCTGCAGGGTATCTGGCTGCCGATGCATGGCTACGCCTTCGACCAGACGCCGCTTTGGGCGGGTATTTACATGTTGCCCATGATGCTGGGCTTCCTCCTCTCGGGTCCGGTTTCCGGCTTCCTGTCGGACCGGTATGACCCGCGTCTCTTCTCGACGGGCGGCATGCTGCTCACCTGCGTGGTATTCGTCCTGCTGGCTGGGCTTCCGGCGAACTTTTCCTATCCGATGTTTGCGGTTCTGCTGTTGCTCATCGGCTGCGGCATGGGGCTGTTCGCGGCTCCGAACACCAGCTCCGTCATGAGTGCTGTGCCTGCAGAGAACCGTGGGGTGGCTTCCGGTATGCTGGCGACGCTCCAGAACTCGGGCATGCTCTTCTCGATGGCGATCTTCTTTTCGGTGTTGATCGTGGGTCTCGCCGCGCATCTGGGGTCGGCGCTCTCGACGGGGCTCATCCACGCGGGTCTGCCTGCCTCGGCGGCCAGTCGCGTGGCCAAGCTTCCACCCACCGCGGCCCTCTTCTCTTCATTCCTTGGATATAACCCACTGGGCCATCTGCTGTCGCCCGGGATCCTGAACCACCTGACGCCGGCAGCTCGGACGCATCTCTTGTCTCGACGATTCTTCCCGACCCTGATCGGGGCACCGTTTATGGATGGGCTCCGCTACGCCTTCTTTGTCTCCGCCGCCATGGCCTTCGTGGCAGCGATCGCGTCCCTGCTTCGGGGTGGTCGGTTCATTCATCCATCCGGTGAGCGCATCCTCGAGGTGGAGCCGGGTCCGGTCCAGGAATCCCGGGAGCCCGTTTCGGCCATGAATTCACGCCAAACGGCTTGATACAATGGCATGCACATGGGGATGTCAGGCTTCGACAGGGGGGCCTGGGTCGTACATGGCGAGCCGAGGTGCCGGTGGATCCTCGTTAAACAATCGGCACGGCAATAACTGCCAACAATCAACCTGTTCTAGCCGCCGCTTAAGTCGTCGGCTACGTCCCCACGGTTTCTCGTTGATGGATCGTGACGGACGCCATAAAGTCAACGTGCTTCGGTCCTGACCTCATAGGGATCGACTAAGAAATTTGAGTAGGCGGCCGTGAACTTCGTCGACAGAGGACGCGGCCGCGACAACAAAATGTCGACTACGCTCGTAGAAGTGTGCGGTTGCAGCCTTCTGGACGGGGCGTTCGATTCGCCCCCATCTCCACCAGATTGAAAAGAGAGCCGGGCCGGTTCGCCCGGCTCTCACGCATTTCGCACGCTGCTGCCATACTGGTCTATGCTCACCTGGGGAGACCTGGCCCGCGAGCGACCCGAGTTAGCGGATGCGGGCGCTCAGCTCTTCTATCAATTCGGCGTCGGCCTTGGCTTTCTCGCCACCGTCAGGCCAAACGGCGGCCCTCGGCTGCATCCCGTGTGTCCGGTTCTGGCAGAGGACTCGCTCTCTGCCCTGCTCATCCGTTCGCCAAAGCGCGACGATCTTCTCCGTGACGGCCGCTATGCAATGCACAGCTTCCCCTGTGAGAACAACGAAGATGCCTTCTACATCACGGGTGTTGCTTCAGTCGTTGAACAACCAGAGGCACGTCGGCACATCGTGGAGCAGTTCGTCTCAGAGCGTGGGACTATGTTCACCGTCCACGACGTAGCCGATCACCAAGCCTTCGAGTTCCGTTTGGACATGGCAATGCTGACGCAAACAATCGGTCATGGCGACGCGAACCCAAGGCACACGATCTGGCGGCCATAACCGGGCCCCCTGCTCTGCTCCTTAGCCGCTAACACCGCGGCCACGCACTGAATCGACGTCAACACCACGAGCAGTCAGCCAACCCAGCAGCTCTCGGGCAATGCGCGTGGTGGCAAAGGGATCGACCAGATTGGCGGTACCCACCTGCACGGCGGAGGCTCCGGCCAGAAGGTATTCGGCTGCGTCTTCCCCAGATAGCACGCCACCGCATCCGATCACCGGCACGGTTACGGCCGAGGCCACCTCGGCCACGAGACGAAGCGTGAGGGGTTTGATGGCGGGCCCAGAGAGCCCTCCCGTGACATTTGACAGCGATGGCCGGAACTTGGCCGCGTTAATGCTCATCCCCAGATAGGTGTTGGCGACGGTGAGCGCTTCCGCCCCGGCGTCGACAGCCGCCCGAGCCACGGCCGCCACGTCCGCGCAATTGGGAGTTAACTTGACGAGCAGGGGCAACGATGTGACAAGACGCGCCGCCCTCGTCACGGCGGCCGCGCTTCCCGGATCCATGCCGAAGGCCATGCCACCGCGGGCGACATTCGGGCATGAGATGTTGAGCTCAAGAGCGGCGATTCCCGGTACATTGTCGAGACGCCGGCAGATGTGTTCGTACTCGGCGAGCGTCTCGCCGTTCACGTTGACGAACACCGGCACGTCCATGTGGGCCCATCGAGGTGCTTCGCGCCTAATGAGAGCATCCAGGCCGATGTTGGCCAAGCCGATTGCATTGAGAACACCGGCGGCCGTCTCCACAATTCGAGGAGGTGGATGACCTGCACGTGGCTCAACGGTGACGCCCTTCGCCACGATCCCACCGAGGTCGTCAACCCGGTTGCGAGAAGCGTACTCCGAGCCGTACCCGAATACGCCCGACGCAACCATGACCGGATTGTTGAGAACGAGCCGGTTGGGGATCAGATGGTATGGCATGTCTTGGCGTCGCTCATGAACGCTCGGCGCTCCCGGTCTGCTGTCTCGCCAATGGTAAGCGAGAGGTTCGAAGGAGTCTTGTGGCGAACAAGAACTTGAGATTTCCGAGCAAGCTACTTATAATTTAGCCGAGGCTAAAACATGGCGAGCACGAAGATCCCCTCCCCTGCCTCCGCGGCGGAGCAGGACTATCTGAAGCAGATCTACCTCCTGCAGCAAGACCGTGGCCGGGCAACGACGCAGCTCCTGGCCGACCGGCTCGGGGTCAAGCCCGCATCCGTGACCGGCATGGTCAAGCGTCTTGCCGACGATGAAGGCGGTCCGTTAGTCAGGCACACGCCGTATCACGGAGTGGAGCTAACGGATCGAGGGATGGCAGTCGCCCTCGAGATGCTCCGGCATCATCGATTGATTGAGTTGTTCTTGAGTGAGCTCCTCGGTATGCCCTGGGATGAGGTGCACGAGGAGGCGGACCGTCTTGAGCATGTGTTTTCGGAGCGGCTGGAAGACCGGATAGCCGCCAAACTGGGCAATCCCAGCTTCGATCCTCACGGCGACCCGATACCCAGTCGCGATGGGGTCATGGTGGAGCGGGAGCTGGTCCGTCTGACCGATTTGAGCGTCGGCGAGTCCGGCTCGGTGGCTCGCTTGGAAGAACAGAGTGGGCCGGTACTCCAATACCTTGAGTCGCTTGGTTTGCTGCTCGGCGCCAGGGTCGTGGTTGACCACGTCGCTCCATTTGGAGGCGTGGTCACTGTCCGCGTCGATACCGAGAAAGGGTCCGTGTCGCATGCCCTCGGTCCCGACCTCGCCCGGGGAGTCATGCTGGTTCGGCCATCAAGCTCCTCCCCTGGGGGGCCGCCGGCTCGATGAGGCAGTACGTCGAGGTGGCGAGCCCGGAACACCGGGCCTCACTTCCCCGAGAGGTGCGGCTGGAAGCAGCCGGACGTGCGGCACTGGAAGGACGATCTCGTGGGCTCTTCAAGCTGCTGCCCTTTTTCGGCCCGGGGTTCATCGCCTCCGTGGCCTACATCGACCCAGGGAACTTTGCCACCAATATCCAGGGCGGCAGTCAGTTCGGCTACCGGCTGCTGTGGGCAATCCTCATGGCCAATCTGATCGCCATGCTCATTCAGACACTTTCCGCCAAGCTCGGCATTGCCAGCGGACAGAACCTGGCGGAGCTGTGCCGGGCACGGCTTTCCCCGCGGCTCGTCATTCCCATGTGGATCGTTTCCGAAGTCGCGGCCATGGCTACCGACCTGGCCGAGTTTCTCGGCGCCACGCTGGGCCTGAACCTGCTCTTCCATGTCGACCTGCGAATCGCGGTTGTCGTCACGGGCCTGGCTACGTACGGCATTCTGACGCTGCAGCGCTACGGTGTGCGTACGATCGAAGCGATCATCGCCGGGCTGGTGGGCGTCATCGCGGTCTGCTACATCATCGAGACGTTCTACAGTAGGCCCGCCTGGGGCGACGTGGGCTATCACGCCGTTGTGCCCTATGTTGCCCGGGGCAGCATCATTCCCATCGTCGGCATCCTGGGCGCCACGGTTATGCCACACGTCATCTATCTTCATTCCGCCCTCATGCAGCACCGCATCATTCCCCGGAGCGAAACCGAAGCCCGCCGGCTGTTCCGTTTCACGGTCCCAGAGGTGCTCATTGCCCTCGGTCTGGCCGGCATGATCAACATGGCCATGCTGTACATGGCCGCCGCGACCTTCTTCAAGCACGGCTTCGTGAACGTGGCCACCATTCCCGTCGCGTATCACACCCTCACACCGTTGTTGGGTTCGGCCGCGGGCATCGTCTTCGGCGTCTCCCTGCTGGCGTCGGGTCTCTCCAGCTCAGCCGTCGGCACCATGGCAGGTCAGGTCATCATGCAGGGATTCGTCGGCTGGACAATTCCTGTCTGGCTCAGGCGGCTTATCACCATGATTCCGCCGGTCATCCTTATCCTCATTGGGGCCAACCCCACCGAGAGCTTGTTCTGGAGCCAGGTCGTTCTCAGCCTTGTGCTGCCGATCCCTGTTATCGCTCTTGTGCGGTTTACCTCTCGCCCGGACGTCATGGGCAGCCTCAAGAACCGGAGGCCGACGACGGTTCTGGCGCTCGTGGCCACCGCTCTGATCCTGACTCTCAACCTACTGCTGCTCTATCACTCGGCACACACCCTGACCGGTGGCGTGGTGCCGTCGCTCCCCGGTATCGATTAGAGAAGAAGCGGGCAGCCCTCCGCTTTCGAGCCTATGGACCGGCACCCGGATTGACCTAGAATGTCGGCGTGTGGAGGGGGGACTGCTGCGCTCCCTGCCCTGAAACGGTCGGGGAGTAGAGGATGCTGCTGGAGCAGCCGCTTGCGGAGCTCGAGGCGCCGGGAGCGGCACGTCGCCTCAGTCTTGACCTGGCTGCTGTTGCTCGATCTCCATGGTTGGTGGCCGCGACCGTCCTCGTCGTCTATGGTGTGTGGCTGCTCGCCTCATTCGCCGCGGGACATGACGCTCGAGACTTCATCCTCCTCAACCGGCACAGGGTCGAAATGAGCCACCGCAGCCCGCTGATCCGCTACGATGGCGACTACCGGCCCGAGCGTCTCGGCAACCGCGGGTATGACGGTCAATACGCCTACTTCATCGCCCTCGATCCCCTCAATGCCCGCTACTATACGGACAACCCGGGATATCGATACGAGCGGATTCTGTATCCCGTAGCCGCCAGACTCCTTGCGCTGGGGCAACCCGACGCAATCCCGGCAACGCTCGTCCTGATCAACTTTCTGGCGCTCGTGGGAGGCACGCTGGCGCTTGCCGGATGGTTGGTGCGTAAGGCGGTGACACCGTGGTTGGCACTGCTGTACGGGTTCTATCCAGGGCTGTTTCTCTCCCTCCGCCATGACCTGACCGAACCCTTGGCGTTTGGTCTGGTCGCCGCCGCCATCTTCGTCCTCCAGGTGGGTGGACGGCGACGCCTCCTGCTCGGCTCCCTCGTCTTCGCGCTTGCGGTGTTGACGCGCGAGGAGGTAGCGATATTTCCCTTGATCTATGCGGGGTCGCTGCTGCTGAGACGGTCGAGGACAACGCGGCCGCACGCTCCGGGGCGGAATCGGGAAGCGGCGGTCGTTGCCGGTGTCAGCCTGATGCCTTTCCTGCTTTGGAAGATCTTTCTTTCGTTCTGGCTGGGATCCGGCGGGATTCCCTCCAACAACCTCCCCACGCTCCTTCCGTTTGCGGGTATCGCGCGGTACTGGCCGTGGGCCCCGGATCAGCTGGTCAGCGTGGTGGCCGTCGTGCTGCCTGCGGTCCTGTGTCTGATCTACGTCGGCTTGGAGCTGAGCCGCCGCCGATGGTCGGTCGAGGTCTCGTTGCTGGTCGGAAACATCGTGCTATTCGTCCTCTTTCTCACGCCGTCGTCATACGGCAACTACACGGGCTCGGGACGCGTTGCAGCCGGCGTGGTTCTTTGTGGGATCCTCTGCCTGCCGCTGCTTCTGCGCCAGAGGCAGCCCGTCCCTTTGTGGCTCAAGCTGGTCCCCGTGCTGTGGATGATCCCGTGGTATCACGACGGAATGTGGGCGCTTCGCTGGGTGGTTTGAGCGTCGTCTGAAGAGGCTCTCTAACGCGATTGGCGGGGGCGTTCAGGATACTTGTGAAGATGAATAGAACATGACTAGCCGGTGGTATAATCCGCCAAGCTGGAGCCGAGATTCATGAAGGGGACGGGGCACATGATCCGGATTGCCGCGCTTGCCGATACCCATTGGAAGGGTGACGACGCCGTTCCGCAAACCGTGCTCGAGCAGTTGGAGGGAGTCGACGTGGTGATTCACGCTGGCGACATCAAATGCGAGAAGGTTATGAAGGCGTTGGGCAAGGGTCGGCGCCAGGTTTATGCCGTTCGGGGCAACAATTTCGAGTGGGATCTTGCCGATCTGCCCGACTCACGGGTGGAGTCGCTGGATGGCTTTAAGATCGGTGTCGTGCACGATATCGGCGCGCTTGAGCCCTTCGCCGTGGGTCAGAAGAAGCCTGAGGAGATCTTCGGCAAGCCGGTGCAAATGGTGGTGTTCGGCCAGACCCATCATCCCTTCTTTGACTATCTGCAGGGTGTGCCATTTCTGAACCCGGGCAGCGCGACCGATCTGGATCATCGAGGCGAGCCGGGAACCATGGCAATCATGGAGGTCAACGGCAACCTCCAGCGGGTGAGCTTCGTCAAGCTGACATGATCGAGCTGCGGAGCGACACATTCACGCTCCCAACTCCCGCAATGCTCGAGGCGGCACAAACTTCGCCACTGGGCGACGACGTCTGGGGTGAGGACCCCACCGTTCGCAGACTGGAGCACAAGGCCGCCGAGCTCATGGGCAAGGAGGCGGGGCTCTTCGTCTCCAGCGGCACGCAGGGGAACCTGGTGTCCATCCTGTCGCACACGGTTCGTGGCGACGAGGTCATTGTCGGCGACAAGAGTCACATTGTGAATGCCGAGGTGGCGGCATCGGCGGTCGTCGGAGGTGTGCAGTTGCGCACGGTCCCCAACACTCGCCGCGGCATGCTGGACCTGGAAGTGCTTCAGTCCTCCATCCGGCAGGATGATATCCACTACCCACCGACGCGCCTCATCTGCCTGGAAAACAGCCACAACGCCTGCGGGGGCGCCGTGTTGACTCTCGAGGACATGGCCTCGGTTCGCGACATCGCCGACGCCGCCGGTGCCGCCGTCCATCTCGACGGCGCCCGCATCTTCAACGCCGCAGTGGCACTGCGGGTTTCCGCGTCGTCGATCGCAGAGTACGCCGACTCGGTCACCTTCTGCCTCTCCAAGGGACTGTCGGCTCCCATTGGGTCCGTCGTCTGCGGAAGCGGCCCCTACGTGGATCGAGCCCGCAAGTACCGGAAGATGTTGGGTGGGGGAATGCGTCAGGCCGGTATCATCGCGGGTCCGGGTCTCGTGGCACTCGACACCATGATTGACCGGCTGGCCCGAGACCACGAAAATGCTCGGTTCCTGGGTCAGGAGCTCAATGCCATGCCCGGTGTTCACGTCGACCTGCTGACGCTGCAGACCAACATCGTTATCGCCACGTTTGATGGACATGGCCGGACGGCGGGCGAGATCGTCACGGGTCTGGAACGCCGAGGCGTTCGCTGTGCTGCCGTAGGCCCGCAGACGATTCGCTTCGTCACCCATCGTGGCGTCGATCGGCCGGACATCGAGGCGGCAGTCGAGGCGGTGCGATCCGAGCTCGGAGTGGGCGCGGTAGCGGCCGCGACTTGAGCCGGCCGTCGCTTGAGCACCTCCTTACCAGGGCACTGGTCTTAGAGCGGCAGCATCAGTACACCAACCGGGCCATGATCGGTGGCATGTCCGCGTTTGCCCGGCGTCTCCATCGGTCTGCGCCCGCGGACTCGCGTCTTCCCGAGATTGCCCTCCTGTTGGAGGAGTACGACCGCCAGGCGGTGCCGGAGCGCGAGCTGGCCATAGCCCAGTCCCTACAACTGCTTGACGCTGAACGCCCGGTGACCGCGGGTCGGAACGGCCAGGGGCGGGACAAGCACGAACCCAACAGTGCGACGGACACGCCGACGGTTCGTCGAAGGGCCACGCGCGCTCCGTCGGGGAGTGGCGCCGCCAGTCACGTGGCTCCCGATGATTCCGTCCAGAAACTCCCGGGCGTCGGGCCCAAGCTCGCGGAGACACTCGGCCAGGTCGGTATCCACACCCTCCGTGATCTGCTCTACTACTTCCCGCGAGATCACATCGACTACCGGCATAGCAATCGAATTTCGAGGTTGCGGTACGGAGAGCCCACCACGATTGTGGGAGTCATCGAGCACGTCAGGACCCGCCGGCTTCGAGGGAAACTCACCCTGACCACAGCCGCCGTTCGGGACGATAGCGCCACCATCGCTGTTCGCTGGTTCAATAAGCCCTACCTCGAGAAACAGCTCACACCCGGACGGCTCATCGCCATTGCCGGCAGCGCGGAGGTCTTCGACGGTCGGCTGGTCTTCGCACCACGCGATTACGAGTGGATCAGCGAGGCTGATCTGACTCACGCCTCCAGAATCGTGCCAATCTATCCTCTGACCAAAGGCCTGTATCAAAAGCCACTTCGTTCACTCATGCGCAAGGCGGTTGACGTCGCATCCGGTGGTCTCCAAGATGTCCTCCCGGATGGGATCCGAGAGGAGTTTGGTCTTCGACCGCTCTCGAGCGCCGTCGCTGGTTATCACTTCCCGGCAGATGAGCCCGATCGGGAATCGGCGGCAACACGTCTCGCCGTTGACGAGATTCTGGCTATCCAGCTCGGGTTGCAGCTGCGAAAGCGTGAGTGGCAAGAGCCGGGATCCGCATTGGCGCTGCCCGTCTCGGCGGCCGACCGCCGGCTATTCCTCGATACCCTCCCCTTCACCCCCACCAGCGCCCAGTCTCGTGTGATGGAGGCGGTGGCGGAGAATCTGGAACGGACCATTCCCATGAGCCGGCTCGTGCAGGGAGATGTTGGTTCCGGCAAGACGGTCATCGCCGCCTTTTGCCTGTTTGCCGCGTGGCGCAACGGATGCCAGGCGGTGTTCATGGCGCCGACCGAGGTCCTTGCGCAACAGCACCACCGCGTCCTCCAGACGTGGCTGCAGCCTTTGGGCATGGATGTTTGCGTTTTGACTGGAAGCACGCCCGCGGCTGCTCGCCGAGAAATCCTCGAGCGTGCCTTCTCGGGAGACGCCGACGTGTTGGTGGGAACACATGCCCTATTCCAGGAGGGTGTGACCCTGGCCCGGGTGGGAGCCGCTGTGGTCGACGAGCAGCACCGCTTCGGTGTCGAGCAGCGTACGCGCCTCCGTCAGAAGGGTGGCAACCCACACCTCTTGTCGATGACCGCAACCCCCATACCCCGGACGCTCCAACTAACGGTATACGGCGACCTCGACATCAGCGTTCTCGACGAGTTGCCTCCGGGTCGGCTTCCGGTAGAGACGTCATTGACCCCGTCTCCGGAGGCTGCCTACGAACGCATTGAATCTGAAGTCGACCATGGGCGCCAGGCGTTCGTGGTGTGCCCGGCGATCGACGAGGGGTCGCTGGATCGGAATACCGCTGTTGAGGAACACCGCCACCTTCAGCAGTCGGTCTTTCCCAGCCGCCGCATCGGCCTACTCCACGGCCGTATGGCACCGAAGGAAAAGGAGGCCACGCTCAAGGCCTTCGCCGCCGGAGCCATTCAGGTCTTGGTGGCGACCACCGTGATTGAGGTGGGTATCGACGTGCCCAATGCCACTGTGATGGCTATAAAGGATGCTCATCGATTCGGGCTTGCGCAGCTGCATCAGCTTCGGGGACGCGTGGGTCGTGGAGGTGATCGTTCGTACTGTCTCCTGGTGAGCGCGGCGCCGGAAGGTCCAACTCGCGAGCGACTGCTGGCCGTGACGCGGACCCAGGACGGCTTCGCGCTGGCCGAAGAAGATCTCAGACTGCGTGGCCCAGGCGAGTTCTGGGGCACCCGCCAGAGTGGCATTCCGCAGCTGAGCGTCGCCCAGTCGGCCGGAGTTGGCACCATAGAGCTGGCCCGAGCGATCGCCGATCGTGTGGTGTTAAGCGACCCGGAGCTCACCGCTCCTGCGCATGCTGACCTTGCCGGCCACGTGCGTTCCTTCTGGGCCCGCGAAGCGGATCTCAACTGACGTTCTGCAACGGCCAGCCCGGCAGAAAATGGGAGGCCGTGAGGCCGCCTCGACGAGAGGGATGGTTGTATGCGCGTGATCGCCGGCGAGGTGAAAGGATTCCGGCTGCGCATGCCCCCCAAGGGCACGGGAACCAGACCAACCAGCGACAAGGTCCGCGAGGCCATATTCGGAGTGCTTGGCGCCCGGGTAGAGGGTGCGCGCGTTTTGGATCTCTATGCGGGAACGGGCGCCATGGCCATCGAAGCGCTCAGTCGGGGAGCCGGCCATGCCGACTTGGTCGAGGCGCGTCCGGTGGCGTGCCGGGTCATCAAGGCCAACCTCGTGGCGACCGGACTAACCCCCCGCGCCCGGGTCCTTTGCCGTCCCGTCGAACGGGCCATGGACCGTCTCACCGGCCACTACCGCATCGTGTTTCTGGACCCTCCGTATGACCACCGGGACGTTGGTGCGATTCTGGAGAGGCTGAGCACCGGTGACCTGCTGGACTTCCGTGCGGACGTCGTGCTGGAGCATTCCAGTCGGTGGATGCCGGATCCGAACTATGGGCGGCTGTTCCGCGGAGTCACGAAGCGCTACGGCGACAGCTCAGTATCGTATTTCAGCGCGGAGGTGGGGGCATGAACGTATCGATCATGGCGGCCAGCTTCGATCCCATCACCAACGGACATGTAGATCTGGCCGAACGAGCCTCACGCGTGTTCGACCGGCTGATCGTGGCCGTCTACCGATCTCCCAAGAAAGCCCTTCTGTTTGATGTCGACGAGCGCGTGTCCATGGTTCGGGATGCCCTGGCCCATCTGGACAATGTGGAGGTGAACGCCTACAGTGGCCTCCTCGTCGACTACGCACGATCGGTCGGGGCGGAGGTGATGGTACGCGGTCTGCGGGCAACATCCGACTTTGATTACGAGTTCCAACTGGCCGCCATGAACCGGAAGATGAGCCCCAGGCTGGAGGTCATGTTCTTCCTCGCGGATATTCGCTATACGTTTCTGAGTTCCAGTATTGTGAAGGAGATAGCGGAGCTGGGCGGAAACGTGTCAGATTTGGTGCCCGAGTCGGTGGCGCGGTCTCTCGTCGACCGATTCGGATCGCACGAAGCATGACCTCGGGGGAGGGGTTGGGCATGGACATCCTCATGCTGGTGGATCGTCTCGAAGCCGTAATCAACGGCGGGTGGCGCCCCCCCATGACCGACAAGGTCATGATCGACGAGCGGGAAGCGCTTGACGTTCTCGACTTGATGCGCACTGCGATTCCCGAAGAGATCAAGCAGTCTCGCCGACTGAACCAGGATCGGGAACGAATCATCGCAGAGGCGCAGGCCGACGCCGGTCGAATTCTCGCTCAGGCCGAAGAGAAGCTGGACTTTCTCGTCTCCAACCACGCCGTCGTTCGCGCAGCCGAGAGTCGAGCTTCCGTTATCGAGCAGGATGCCGAAACACGCGCGGACGAGATTCGGAGCGGCGCGGACCTCTACGCGCGTGATGTCCTCCAGGACCTGCAGAGCCGGCTCGATCGGGTTGTGAGTGAGGTCACCAACGGCATTCGGGCGCTTGAGCCGAAGTACGCGCCGCTATCGGTCCCGGACGGTTCTCCCGAATACGAGCGTGCCCCTGCCGAAGCGGCGGCTGAGTAGCCTGCGCGCTCGAGTTGGAGTGAGTGATCAAGGCAAGACTGCTCAGGAGAGCCGAGCATGGAAGGTCTCGAGTTCAACGTCGCTCATCTGCTTCAGAGCCCAATCGGCTCAAATACGAGGCGAGACATTCTCGTTCGGGAGCCGTTTCGGTTTGAGGACATTTCCGTGTCGGAGCTTCGCGGCAGCGTAGAGCTTCTCCGCACCAACTTCGGCATCCTAGGCCGGGCGGACGTAGCGTCGCTCATCGACCTGCAGTGCGACCGCTGTCTCGAACCGTTCAGGTCTGAGATACGGTTCGCGTTCGCGGAGGAGTATCTGCCCGTCATCGATGTCTCGACGGGCCGTCCTGTACAATCCGAAAGGACTGACGAGACCTTCTTCATCTCGCCCAAGCACGTGGTCGACCTGACGGAGGCGGCGCGGCAGCACCTGTTGCTGGCGGTTCCCATGCATCGGCTCTGCCGTGAAGAGTGTCTGGGGCTCTGTCCAACCTGTGGCACCAACCGCAATGTCGAAAGCTGCCGTTGCTCGGAGGAGACGGAGTCGCCGTTCTCGGAGCTCGCGGCGCTTCTGGAGAGGCCCGACCACAGCGCCTGAGTGCCACGCTCCATATCGCTTCTGCCACTCTGAACCGAAGGACGCACCATGCCAGCAGTTCCCAAGAAGAAGACGAGCCAGTCGAGAAAGGGCCTACGGCGCCAGCACTTGAAGCTGACTCTGCCCACCATCGTTCCGTGCTCGCACTGCCGCAATCCCAAGCTGCGCAGTCACATCTGCCCGACCTGTGGATATTACTCGGGTCGGGAAGTCATCGCGCCCGAGCCCATCACTCCGCCGTCCGCCTAGCCGGGTGACGTGACCGGCCGCAAGGCGCTGGTCTTCGGCGCTCCGCCGGTGTGGCTGCCGGTGCTACGGGACCGGATTCAGGAAGTCGGCTATGCCGTGGAGGCAATAGACGGAGCGGCTCTGGGCTCCTCTGCCGACGTCGAGGAGAGTCTGACGGCAGCGCTCAATCCTGAGGCCCATCTGCTGCTCTTGGGCCCCGAGTTGTTCCCGATACCGGCCGAAGATGCAATCCGCGTCGGCATCCGCCGCAGCTTCGTGGCCATGCGTCTGGTTCTCCGTAACATGATGCGGCAACGATTCGGCCGGATCATCACGGTGGCGCCCTCTTTGGACATCGAGTTGCCGCATCAAGCCCTCCGCGAAGGTCTGGCGGGTCTCGTCAAGAGCGTCGGTCGTGAAGTGGGGACCCGCGGAATCACGGCAAACCTGGTCGCCCCCGGCCATATGGAGGGGGAGGGCCGGACCGTTCCGACCTATAACTCCATTGGCCGCCTGGCAACGATCGAGGACGTTGCCGGCGTGGTTGGCTTTTGTGCCGGGTCGCAGTCGGACTACGTGACCGGTCAGGTGCTCATGGTCGACGGAGGTCTCGATACCACATAGCCCTCGTGGACTCGACCCTGACCTCCGGGCCGGCTGGCTGTCATCGGTTCGCTAGTCTGTAGCTGATCCGATGTTCCAAAGAGTCTTGGTCGCCAACCGGGGCGAGATCGCCCTCCGCATCATGCGCGCCTGCCGCGAGCTCGGCATCGCCACGGTCGTGGCCCACTCTCAGGCGGACAGCGATTCGCTGCCGGTTCAGCTCGCGGACGACGCTGTTTGCGTGGGTCCGGGGTCGGCCGGTCGCAGCTATCTCAACATTCCAAGCATGATTAGCGCAGCCCTCATCAAGGATTGCGAGGCGGTGCATCCCGGGTACGGGTTTCTGGCCGAGAATCGATATTTCGCCGAGGTGTGTCAACGCTACAACCTCACCTTCATCGGCCCGACCCCAGAGGTGATCGCCCAGATGGCGAACAAGGTGGAAGCCCGCGGCGCCATGGCGGCTGCCGGCCTTCCCGTCCTTCCGGGCACGGCCGAGCCCCTTGGGGGACTTGACGGCGCTCTCGAGGCAGCGAAAGAGATCGGCTATCCCGTCATGATCAAGGCCGCGGGCGGCGGTGGCGGTCGGGGCATGCATCTGGCACAGGATTCGGATGATCTCGTGCAGAACTTCGTGACTGCCCAACGTGAATCACGCGCCGCCTTCGGCAACGACGAGCTGTATCTCGAGAAGTACCTTCCCCAGTGCCGGCACGTTGAGGTGCAGGTGATCGCCGATGGCGGTCGCGCGATCCATCTCGGGGATCGAGATTGCTCTATCCAGCGCCGACACCAAAAGATCGTGGAGGAGGCGCCGTCCCCTCTACTTCCCGAGGCGACGCGCCGCAAGCTGGGAGCCGACGCCGTTCGGGGTGCAGAGGCCGTGAGCTTCAACAGCGCCGGTACGCTGGAGTTTCTGGTGGACGATGACGGCCGGCACTACTTCCTGGAGATGAACACCCGGATTCAGGTCGAGCACGGCATCAGCGAGATGATCACCGGAGCCGACATCGTAAAGTCCCAGATACTCATCGCTGCGGGCGAGGCGGGCGAGCTACGACAGGAGGAGATTCACTTTAGCGGTCACGCCCTCGAGTGTCGCGTCAATGCGGAGTCCGGCCCCGACTTCCGTCCCGCGACCGGTCGGGTGAGCGACCTCCGACTCCCCGGCGGCCCGGGGATACGGGTCGATACCCACCTGTTCTCGGGCTATAATCTTCCTGCTCATTATGACTCCCTGGTGGCCAAGATCATGGCCTGGGGGCGAGACCGGGGGGAGGCCATCGCTCGTATGCGCGGCGCGCTGGAGGAGACGGTGGTAGAGGGGATTGCCACCACAATCCCCTATCTACGGAAAGTCATGGGTGACCCCGCATTCATTAGCGGCGGCGTCCATACCGACTACGTTGAGCTACTCGACCGTTGATCAATGAGCGCCGGCGGGCGCGCCGTGCTGCACTGCAGGCCCTTTTTGAAGTCGACCAGACGTCCCACAGTCCTCAGGAAGCGCTGGCCGGTCGGCTGCAGGAGGAAGAGGTGCTGGAGGAATCCGCGGATCTCGCGGCAGGCCTCGTCCAGGGTGTGCTAGCAAACAAGAGAGCCATTGATGAACGTATCGCGTCGGCGGCCACGACCTGGCCGCTGCATCAAATGGCGCCGACAGACCGTATCGCTCTCGAAATTGGGGTCTATGAGATGTGCATGACCCCGGACACGCCAGTTGCGGTTGCCATCAACGAGGCGGTTGAGCTGGCAAAGACGTTCGGAGGTGAGCACTCAGGCGCTTTGGTCAACGCAGTCTTGAGAGGCATTTCCGAGCGTTCGGCGGCCCATTCCCCGGCATAGCAACTGATTGGAGGTGAGGTAAAGATGGCAGTGGATCAGTCGGAAATCGAGGCGCGCCTGCGCAAAATTATCGTGGACAACCTTGGTGTCGACGAAGCTGAAGTAGTTCCGAGCGCCAACTTCGTCGAAGACCTGAACGCCGACTCCTTGGACCTGGTCGAGCTGATCATGTCGCTCGAGGAAGAATTCGGCATCGAGATCTCGGATGAAGAGGCCGAGAAGATCCGCACGGTCGGCGACGCGATCGAGTACATACAGGAGCACAAGGAGTAGCCCGAAGGCTTGCTCTGATCGTCGGCGTGTGACGCGAGACACCACGTCTACCCGGGCTTGTCGTCTGGGGCATTCGACCACATCCGGTTGGCTCGGAGTCCGTCTCGCCATGCCATTTATGATGCCGGTCTGATCTGGGCAGGGTGGCGGGACGTACTATGGTTCGGTATGATCCCAGCATCTCGAGGACAGCGTGTTTACCGGCCATCTGCCTGAATTGTTTCTGGTTCTGATCGTGGCGCTCATCGTGTTCGGGCCGTCCAAGCTGCCTGAAGTAGGCAGTGCCGTAGGCAGAGGACTACGCGAGTTCCGCAGAGCGACGAGCGAGATCGAAGACGCCGTGCTGCACCAGTCGGAGCCCGAGGAGGACGAGCTCTTCCCGCATCAGCCGCCGGCCCCCGTCATGACGGGCGACGCAGCCGAGCCCATTCCGCCCGCCGTCGATACGCTGGCCATGCGGCGCGACGCCCGCCGCGCCGCTCAAGAAACACCGGCAAGTGCCGAGGAGACAAGCGGGCCGGCATCATGACCTGCCCGGCGGGCGAACCCGAGGTCTTTCGGGCATAGCCATGGAAAAGATTCGCTACCTCCACCGGCCGCCCGAGCCGGACCCCAAGGTCATGTCCTTCGTCGAACACCTCGAAGAGCTCCGGCGGAGGCTGATGATCATGCTGGCCTGCGTGGTGGTCGGCGCCATCGTCGGCTGGTTTCTGGAGCCCTGGCTCCTGCGTACCTTGGAGCATCCGCTCACGGAAGCGCTCAAGCACACCAAGCACCCCATCACCACCCACCTCGTGGTTACCAAGATCTACGGCGCCTTCACCTTGCGCCTGAAGCTAGCGGCCCTTACGGGCATTGTCTTGTCGATCCCGGTCCTGCTCCAGCAGACCTGGGGGTTCGTGATGCCGGCGCTGGGCGGCCGCTTCTACCGCATGGGTCCGTACGTCATCGTCGCGGGCGTGGTGCTGTTTGCCATTGGCGGTGTGACCGGCTACTTGGTGATGCCACTGGCCATCAACTTCTTCATCGGTCAGGGCAACGGGCTGGTCTCCTTCATCCCGGACGCGGGCGCCTTCGTTTCCTTTGTCAGTCTGATCATTGTGGTCTTCGGCATCTCATTCGAGCTGCCGCTTATCCTCGTCCTTCTCTGTGTCGCCGGCATCACCAGCTCCCGCTGGCTCTGGGGCAAGCGGGTGGTGGCCTTCTTTGTTATCTTCGCCGTGGCAACCGTGATCACCCCCGGAGCGGACTGGATATCGCCCCTCATCCTCGGTGCCATCCTCTATGTCCTTTACCTGGGCGGCCTTGTGGTTGCCCGACTTCTCGGCCATTAGTCGGCGTCGCCATCGCTCGTTATGATGGCGTGAGATGAGCACTTCCCAACATGCCGAGACTCGGGTCGACGAGGCGCATCTGCCCGCTTCGGACACGCCTCGGACGCGTGTGCGGCGGCATCCCGAACGCTCGCTCCGAGAGGGCGCCAGGGAGGTCTTAGCAGCGGGTACCGTGGCCAACGTCGGCGTTTCCATCGACAGCACTCCGTACGTCATTCCCATGACCTACCTCTACGATCCGGCATCGCCCGACCGGCTATATCTGCACAGTGCCAAGGCAGGCCGGCTCGTCAAGCATCTCGCCGGCGGAGCCCCCGTCTGCGTCAGCGTTACCATCACCGATGGCCTGGTCTACTCGCGGTCTGCCAAGTACCATTCCATGAACTACCGTTCGGCCATGTGTCTTGGTCATGGCCATGAGGTGACCGATCTCGCTGAGAAGGGACGCATCTTCGAGGATCTGGTCTCGCGTTATTTCCCCGACCGGCTGGCAGGTGAGGACTACCAGCACGCCACGGATGAGGACTTTCGAAGCACCAGAGTCATCGCCGTGGATATCGAGGAGTGGAGCGGAAAGCAGCGCCAGGGCGGACCACTGGGACCGATGGACGGGGATGAGGCCGCGCCGGGAACGGCCGGTCAGATCGACTGGTCGGACTAGGCCCCCTCGGGCACATCGAGGTGTCTGCGGTTGCTGTTGAGTCCGACAGAATGCCGATAATCAAAGACCATGCCTGACTTCCGTGTTGTCGCCGACTATCAACCGACCGGTGATCAGCCGGATGCAATAGCGCTGCTCGCGGAGGGCCTCCGGTCGGGATCGACTCACCAGGTGTTGCGGGGCGCGACGGGCACCGGCAAGACGTTCACCATGGCGAAGGTGGCCGAGCAGGTTCAGCGGCCGACCCTCGTGCTGGCTCCAAACAAGACATTGGCGGCACAGCTCTTCGCGGAGTTCAAAGACTACCTGCCCAACAATGCCGTCGAGTACTTCGTCAGCTACTACGACTACTATCAGCCCGAAGCGTACATTCCGCGATCTGACACGTACATCGAGAAGGATTCCTCCCGCAACGACGAGATCGACAGGCTTCGGCTATCGGCCACCCGATCGCTGTTCTCGCGACGCGACGTACTGATTGTGGCCAGCGTCTCCTGTATCTACGGTCTGGGCGCCCCGGAAGACTACGGCAGCGTGGTGGTGAGTCTGCGTCGGGGCGAGACCCGCAAACGGGATCGGGTGCTACGGCAGCTAAACGGCATCCTGTACGATCGCAACGATGCCAGCCTCGCCCGAGGGACCTATCGCGTTCGCGGCGATGTGGTCGAGATCTTCCCGGCCTACGAAGAGCTGGCCGTCCGCGTCGAGTTCTTCGGCGACACCATCGATCGCATCGTGGAGCTGGACTCTCTGACGGGCGAGATCATTGCCAGCCGGGACGCCATCGATATCTACCCGGCCCGCCATTTCGTCACCACGGACGAAAAGCTGCAACGTGCTCTTCAGTCGATCGAGGACGAGCTTCACCAGCGGTTGCAGGAGCTGCGCGCGCAGGGAAAGATGCTCGAAGCGCAGCGGCTGGAACAGCGGACTCACTTTGATCTGGAGATGATGCGCGAGACGGGAACGGCCAACGGCATCGAGAACTACTCTCGGCACCTGGCGGCTCGGGAGGCCGGTTCACGTCCTTGGACGCTGCTCGACTACTTTCCCGACGACTACCTGCTGTTCGTCGACGAGTCGCACATTGCCATTCCGCAGGTCCAAGGAATGTATGCGGGCGACCGGTCACGCAAAGAGATCCTGGTCGAGTACGGCTTCCGGCTGCCCTCGGCCCTGGACAACCGGCCCCTGACATTTGCCGAGTTTCTGCAGCAGATCAACCAGGTCGTGTACGTGTCGGCCACGCCGGGGCCCTTCGAGATGGAGCGGTGCGAGCGGCTCGCCGAGCAGATCATCCGGCCCACGGGAGTCCTCGATCCCACCATTGAGGTCAAGCCCGTCGAGGGCCAGATCGACGACCTGATTCACGAGATACGGGCTCGGGTCGACAAGGGCCAGCGTGCGCTGGTGACGACCCTGACGAAGAAGATGGCCGAGGATCTAGCAGACTATCTGCGCGAGATGGGCACCAAGGTGCACTACCTGCACAGCGAGATGGATGTGCTCGAGCGGGTCGACGTGCTGCGCGATCTTCGGCTCGGTGTCTATGACGTGGTGGTGGGTATCAACCTTCTGCGCGAGGGGCTTGACTTACCTGAGGTCAGCCTGGTGGCCATTCTGGACGCGGACAAGGAGGGCTATCTTCGTTCGGATCGTTCGCTGATCCAGACCATCGGCCGTGCGGCGCGGCACGTGGATGGACACGTGGTCATGTACGCCGACCGCATCACGGACTCAATGCGCGCCGCCATCGACGAGACCTACCGGCGGCGTCGTATTCAGATTGAATACAACGAGCGGCACGGCATCACGCCCGTCGGAATCAGCAAAGGCATCCGCGATCTCAGCGATCAGGTCAAGCGTGTGGCCGAGGAAAAAACGGTCTACGAGCCCATCCCCGACATCCCCAAGGATGAGATGGCTCGACTGGTCAAGGACCTAGAGGGTCAGATGAAGCGGGCGTCCCGAGACCTGGAGTTTGAGCGCGCGGCGGCCATCCGCGATCAGATCACAGAGCTGCGCAGGCACATGGAGATGGCGAAGGTCTGACCGGGACCGGATGCTCAAGCGGTGGGTGCAGTCCCGATCGACCACTGCCCCGTGCCTTCTATCGGCGGCCCGCCCTGCAAGTGGCCCCGGAGCTGATCGGCAAGCGCCTCGTCCGCCGCCTGGACGGCAGGCGGCTGAGTGGCCTGATCGTAGAGGCCGAGGCGTACATGGGGTCGGAAGACCCCGCCTCGCATGCGTTTCGGGGGCAGACGCCCCGGAACCGGTCGATGTTCGGACCTCCGGGTCATCTCTACGTCTATCGCAGCTACGGCGTACATTTCTGCGCGAACGTTGTCACCAGCGAGGAGGGAGAGGCGACCGCTGTGCTGCTGCGCGCGCTGGAACCTATCGATGGGACGGAGACAATGCGGCGCCTGCGTGGTCTCGACGAGGTTCGGCTGCTCTGCAGCGGACCCGGGCGGCTCTGTCAGGCGCTGGGAATCGGTCTGGAGCATGACGGCACGGATCTGCTGGGGGAAGAGATCGTCGTCGAGGAAGGGGAAGCATCCCCCAGGGTGATCGCGACAACCCGCATCGGTCTCACAGTCGCGCGTGACCGACCGTGGCGCTTTGTCTTGGCTGGGAGCCGGTTTACGTCCAGAGGAGTCGTGAACTGAGCAAAGATAACGCCTGATGGGACACTATGCACGAGTGAGTGGCTGGCAGCTCGCGCCGGCAGATTCGGAACCGAGAAAAGGGGCTACAAGAGATGGGCGATCTGATCGCTCCATTCGTTGTCGCCCACCCTCGTGTTCAACGCTCAGTCCTCGGCGGGAGGCCGTCCACCGGGACGGTTGGATGCCGACCGATTGATCCTCCGAGATGATCAGCCGCCGCCATCCTGCTGAGTTACCCTTCGGCCACCTCAGTCATGACTGACTCGAGAATATCCAAGCCCTCGTGCAGTGTGGAGTCGTCAATGACGAGCGGCGCAAGGAACCGGATCACGTTGTCGTAGAGGCCCGCCTTGATAACCAGCAGTCCCCGGTCGTGGGCGCGACGCAGAATTTCTGCCGTGGCCTCCTTCGCCGGCTCCTTGCCGGCTCGATCGAGCACCAGTTCCATGGCCTGCATGGCCCCGATGCCCCGGACGTCTCCCACCAGCGGTAGCCGCTCCTGAATGGCGGTGAATCGGGCGGAAACGAGGGCTCCGATGTGCCGTGCCCGGTCCACCAGATCGTCGGTCTCGAACAGGTCGAGCACCGCCAGTCCGGCAGCACAGGCCACTGGGTTTCCACCGAACGTGCCACCGATGCCTCCCGGGCCAGGCGCATCCATTACTTGTGCACGACCCACAACGCCCGATAGGGGCAATCCTGCGGCCATGGACTTCGCTAGGAGGACCAAATCTGGCTGGATGCCGGCGTGCTCGAACCCAAACATGCGGCCCGTGCGTCCAAAGCCGGTCTGGATCTCGTCGATGATGAGCAGCATCTCATACTGGTCGCAGATCTCCCGAAGCTTCCGCAGAAATCCTGGCGGGGCCACGACAAATCCGCCCTCACCCTGAACCGGCTCGACGATGATGGCGGCGACCTGACTGGCATCGACCTCGCGCTCTAGCCGGTCGAGTAGATCCTCACCGCTCTCCACTGAGCAATGCGTCTGATGGTTGGGGCAGTCGCACCGATATGTGTAAGGGAAGGGGGCATGGTGCACATCCTGAGCGAGAGGTCCGAATCCGGCTCGGTATGGTCGCTCCCTTCCCGTGAGGCTCATGGCCATCATGGTGCGTCCGTGAAAGGCATTTTCAAAGGCGATGATGCCGGGCCGACCGGTATACGCCCTTGCGATCTTGACCGCATTCTCGACGGCCTCGGCGCCGCTATTGAACAGTGCCGTCTTCTTGTCGAAGCCGCCGGGGACGATCTCGGTGAGCCGACGGCACATCTCCAGATACGGCTCGTAGGTGGCCACGCTGAAGCAGCTGTGAATGAGCTTCTCAGCTTGCTCACGGATGGCGTCCACCACCGTAGCCGGCGTGTGGCCGGCGTTGACAGTCCCGATCCCGCCCGCAAAGTCGATGTAGCGCTTCCCGTCGACATCCCAGAGCTCTGCTCCATGGGCCCGATCGACCACAACGGAGGGCGCATAGGTAGCGATTCCCGCGGCAACGTACTGCTGTCGGCACTCGAGGTCACGGTCGAGACGCCGAGTCACGGGATTGATGGCCATGCTTCCCCCACCTAACTTCCGCAGAAAACGCCAGGACCTGCGGATATCGTGATAGACTACCCTCAGAATAACGGATTCCGTGATAAGAGGCCGAATGAGCACCGATATCGCCACCATAGATGCAAAGGTCGATGACCTCGACCGGCGCATCATCGCTCTGCTGCAGCCGGAAGGACGGAAGCCGTTTGCGGAGATCGGCCTTCAGCTCGGTGTCTCCGAGGCGACCGTCCGCCAGCGCTACAAGAAGCTGACCGACGGAGGGGTACTGCAGGTCGTGGCAGTGGCGGATCCATTCCGAATTGGGTTCACCACGATGGCCATGATCGGGGTGAGCGTGTCCATCGAGGGCGAGCGCAACGTGGACGGCGTAGCCCGACAGATCGCCCAGTTCCCGGAAGTCAGCTACGTGGTGATGTCCACTGGCTCGTTCGATCTGCTGGTGGAGGTGATCGCGCAGAGCCACGAGGAGTTCGCCAAGTTCCTCACGGAACGTCTGCATCAGGTGGAAGGCGTGAGGCGGACGGAAACATTTATGCTCCTCCGCCTCTACAAGATGGCCCTGGGAGGCTGGCGGGCAGCCAGAGTCACCGAGGGGCCGCGTCCAACCTCGCGAGTTTCGATACAGCACTTGCAGGGAGAAATCGATGCCACGGGAAATTAGTGACGAGGCGGTAGTCGCGGCCGAAGCTGCCGTCGGACGGGAAGAACTGCGCCGCGGGGCGCTCAATCTGGTGGACGGGACGGTGATTGGGGTGGCCAGCACGGCCCCCGCCTACAGCCTCACAGCGACAGTCACGGTCCTCGCCGCCGCGGCAGGTCTGTGGTCACCGAGCGCCATGCTCGTTGCCTTCTTCCCCATGCTGGGCGTGGCCGTGGGTTTCTACTGGCTCAACCGGCGGATCCCCGACTGCGGGACGTCATACGCATGGATCGCCAAGGCGCTGCATCCTGCGCTCGGCTTCTTCACCGGGTGGGTCATTGTCATCGCCGACGTGATCGTCATGATATCGCTCGCCGGCGTTGCAGCCTCGAGCACGCTCACGCTGTTTGGCGCTCCGACCGGGAACCAGAGCGTCAATTTCTTGGTGGGAGCACTATGGATTGCCGCGCTCACCTGGATCGTGATTCGCGGCATCCGGCTCTCCGCCAAGCTGCAGTGGGCACTCCTGGCGGCAGAATATGTCATCGTCATGGGTTTCAGCCTCTGGGCGATCATCCGCGTATACGCCCAACATCCGGCAGGCTCACACGTCTTTCGGTGGCAGTGGCTCCTACCCTGGCAGGTGCCGGGGGGCGGGGCGCCGTTGCTGACGGCACTTCTGGCGGCCGTGTTTCTCTATTGGGGCTGGGACTCGGCCGGTAACGTCAACGAGGAAACTGAGAACACAAACTCGGTCCCGGGGCTGGCCATGGTCTACAGCACCTTCGTGCTGCTTCTGATCTATGTCTTCGCTACGGCCGCCATCGTCATGTATCTGCCGGCCAACGTGGTGCAGAACACCAACAATGCCGACATTATGACCACGATGGCCCAGACTATCGTCGGCCATGGATCTCGCCTCTGGTACCTCATGGTCCTGGCCGTCGTCTCCTCGGCGGCATCATCGACCCAGACCACCATCCTCCCCACCGCGCGGGTCACATTCTCCATGGCGCGGGATCGGATCATCCCCAAGGCCTTCGCCCTGGTTCACCGGGAGTACTTGACACCCTGGTTCTCCTCGCTCGTTATGGGCATCGCATCGATCATCGTTTACGGCGTCTCCGTGTATGCTTCAGGCGGCCTCGGTGCCGCCATCAGCAACGCGATTCTCGCGCTGGGTCTCCAGATCGCTTTCTACTACGGCCTAACCGGGATCGCCGCGACCTGGTACTACCGACGGCTGCTCTTGGAAAATGCCGCGAACTTCATCCTCGCGGGAGTCTTTCCGCTCGCCGGGGGGATCGGATTCTTCTACATCTTTTACGAGGCTGCCAAGGGGCTCTCAGTATCGGCGTTTTGGACGGGAGTCGGCTCCATGCTGATCGGCGTGCCCCTCCTTGTTCTGTCCATCATCCACAATCCGCGGTACTATACCCAGCCAACGGAGGCAGCCGGCCCCGAGGGGCCGGCAGTCGCTGGGGGCAGTCCGGCGCTGGCCAATTAATCCAAGCTTTCCAATCACGAGGTCGAGATCATGACCACCACCACGAAACCGGCGCAGCTCTTCATCAACGGCGGCTGGCAAGACCCGTCGGACGGCGCTACCCTTCCGGCGATCAACCCGGCCACCGGCGAGGTCATTCTCGAGGCGCCTCTGGCGTCCAAACAAGATGTGGATCGAGCCGTTCAGGCGGCCCGAGCCGCTTTCGAAGGGGACTGGGGCGAAACGACGCCGGCGGAGCGGAGCGGCATGCTTTGGAAGCTGGCCCAAGTTGTCGAGGAGCATGGCGACGAGCTGTGCCGACTCGAGTCGGAGAATGTGGGAAAACCGGCGGAAGTCGCGGCCGGCGATATGGAATTCACGCTCGACAACTTGCGCTTCTTTGCCGGTGCCGCGCGGATTCTCGAGGGTCGGGCCGCCGGAGAGTATATGCGGGGCTACACCAGCATGATCCGCCGAGAGCCGCTGGGCGTGGTGGCTTCCATCGCCCCTTGGAACTACCCCTTGATGATGGCGGTCTGGAAGATCTGTCCGGCCCTAGCGGCCGGGAATACGGTGGTGCTGAAACCGTCTGAGCTGACTCCGGTCTCAGCGCTTCGACTCGCGGAGCTGGCCGCCGATATCTTCCCAGCCGGCGTCCTCAACGTGATCACGGGGGACGGCGAAACGACGGGGGCCTCACTGGTTCGCCACTCGGATGTCGCCATGGTCTCCCTGACTGGGGATGTGGCAACGGGCGTTACCATCGCCCGCGAGGCGTCCGAGTCGCTGAAACGCGTGCATCTCGAGCTTGGTGGCAAGGCTCCCGTGATCATCTTCGACGATGCCGACCTGGATGCGGTCGCTGAGGGCGTCAAGGTGGCCGGATTCTGGAATAGTGGCCAGGACTGCACCGCCGCCACCCGTCTGCTGGTGCGCGACCGGGTCTACGACGACCTCTTGGGCTATTTGGCTCCCGCAGTGGAGTCGATTACCGTGGGGGATCCCCGAACCGAGGTCGAAATGGGACCGGTTGTGTCCGAAGAGCAGCTCCAGCGGGTGAGTGGATTTGTGGATCGGGCCAAGGCTTCGGGCGCGACGGTGGTGACCGGCGGGGCGGCGCGAGGCGGCGAGGGCTTCTTCTATGAGCCCAGCGTGGTCGGGGACGTCGGTCAGCATGATGAGATCGTCCAGCGAGAGGTATTCGGACCAGTGGTAACCGTCCAGCGATTCGCCGACGACGACCAGGCACTGGCTTACGCCAACGATGTTCAATACGGACTTGCCGCATCCGTCTGGACGACAAACGTGAATCGCGCCTTCAAGGCCGCCCGAAGCCTGAAGTTCGGCACGGTCTGGATCAATGATCATATTCCACTGGTCTCCGAGATGCCCCATGGGGGCGTCAAACGGTCCGGATACGGCAAGGATCTATCGCTCTACTCGCTCGAGGACTACACAACCATCAAGCACGTTATGGCCAAGTTCGGCTGAGGAGAAAGAAGATGACACACGTCACGGCACAAACCACCGTCTCCCTGGAGAAGTCGCAGGAGCTATTTCAGCGCATCGCAGGCAGTGTGGCTGGGGGCGAAAGCAACTATGTCCGGGTCAAGAACGGCCTAGAGATGTGCTTCGACCGCGGAGAGGGAGCACGGTTCTGGGACGTGGATGGGAACGAGTACATCGACTTCTCCCTTGGCTACGGGCCACTGATCTTCGGCCACAAGCCGCCTGCCGTTACCCAGGCGGTCGTTGACATGATCACAACCCGAGGCGTCCAGTTCACCTTCCCGTACGATCTGGAGGCAGACGTCGCGGAGATGCTCGTGTCGAGCGTGCACGGTGTAGACCTCATCCGGTTTTGCACCACGGGCACCGAGGCGGTCAGCGCCGCCATCCGGCTGGCCCGCGCATATACGGGTCGGGACAAGATCGTGAAGTTCGAGGGCCAGTATCACGGCTGGACGGACACCATGTTTATCAGCTCCTACCCTGACCTGGAGCGTGCGGGGCCGGACGACCGTCCGCGGCCGGTTCCGGGCTCAAAGGGGACACCAAGGGCAGCGGCGGAGCTGATCCTGCCGCTGGGCTGGAATGATGTTGAGGCCGTGGAGCGGGCGTTTGCGGAGCACCCAGGCGAGATCGCGGCCGTTCTGACCGAGCCAATCATGTGCAACTGCGGTGTGATTCCGCCGAAACCCGGCTATCTTCAGGAGCTGCGGCGCATCACGCGAGAGCATGGAGCCCTCTTGATCGTGGATGAGGTCAAGACAGGATTCCGCGTCGCGCTTGGAGGCGCGACCGAGTACCTGGGCCTCCGACCCGACATCGTCACGTGGGCGAAGGCTTTGGGCGCCGGCTTCCCGGTCGCAGCCTTTGGCGGCACGCGTGAGGTCATGGATCTGGAGGCCCGAAACGAGGTGATGCACGGTGGTACCTACAATGCGCACACCGTGGCGATCGCCGCAGCTCGGGCGACGCTGACCATCCTTCGTGACGACCCCGAGCTGCTGGCAAGCATCTGGCGGCGGGGCGAGCGTCTGAAGGCCGGTCTTCAGGAAGCAGTGCGGTCCGCTGGTCATCAAGCGGTGTGTCAGGGTGTGGGCCCACTGCTGCAGCTGTATTTCACGGATGGAGTGGAGGAGATCACCGACTACCGCTCGGCGCTGCGGCATGTAGATATGGAGAAGTTCAGCGACTTCCAGGGCGCGTTCCAAGACCGAGGCATCTACATTCACCCGGATCCCCTCGAATGCTTCTACGTCAGCACAGTGCATTCGGACGCAGACGTCGACGAGGCCATCGAAGCCGCCGGCGAAGCCGCGCACGCCATCGGTCGTTAGAGAGGCGGCCCTCGGGCCGCCTCCTCCCGTCATGCCATCGCCCTATAAGTCCGTGAGCTTCTGGCTCGAGACCTGCGGCGATGATCTCACACCACGTCGAGAGTTGACGGAGGATATGGAGGTCGACGTGGCCGTCCTCGGCGGCGGCTATTCCGGGCTCTGGACAGCCTACTACCTTCTGAGAGAGGAACCAGGTCTCGCAGTCACCATCCTGGAGGGCGAGATTGTGGGGTTTGGCGCATCGGGCCGCAATGGCGGCTGGTGTTCCGCCGGCTTTCCCGTGTCCCTACCGGAGCTGGCTCGCAGGTATGGAATCGAATCGACCCGTCGTCTGCATGCGGCGATGATCGACTCTGTTGATGAGGTGGGTCGTGTAGCTGGGCGTGAGGACATCGACATTCACTACCGCCGGGGAGGAGCATTGCGAATCGCCCGGGGTGAAGGCCAGCGAACAGCCGTCGAACAGTCCTACCGAGCCTACGAGAATCTGGGCCTAGCCGAAGGCTATCGCGTGCTAACGCGGCAGCAAGTCGAGGCCCGGGTTCGCGTTCACACGGCTGAAGGTGGACTGTTCACGCCTCATTGCGCAGCCATTCACCCAGGCCGTTTGGTGCGGGGACTTGCCCGGGCCGTCGAGCGGATGGGCGCAACCATACACGAACGGAGTCGCGTAGTCACCTTCGGCGAGCGCCCCGAGCTCGCCTTGCGCACCAACAAGGCCCAAGTGCGCGCCCGGCGGGCTGTGGTGTTGGCAGGGGAGGCATACCTCAGCCGTCTGCGGCCCCTGCATCGACAGCTACTGCCCGTGTACTCTTTGATCGTCCTGACCGAGCCGATCTCGGACAGGTTGTGGGATGAGATCGGTTGGGCGGGGCACGAGTGCCTCGGTTCCTTCCGGCTTACGGTCGACTATCTGATCAGAACGAACGATGGCCGAGTGCTTTTCGGCAGCCGTGGAGCTCCGTATCACTTCGGTTCTCGCATTTCCCCCGCCTTTGATCGGAATGGGCGAACGGAAGCGCTGATTCGTTCGCTCGTCCTGGACTGGTTTCCGATGCTCCGAGGTGTGAGATTCACCCACGCCTGGGGTGGACCGGTGGGTATGCCGAGGGATTGGATGCCCGCAATATCGTTCGATCCACACCGAGGAATGGCAGCGGCCCGAGGGTACACGGGACAGGGGGTAGCAACGGCGAATCTCGCCGGACGGATCCTCGCCGACCTGATCCTAGAGCGCGCATCCGATCTGACAACCCTGCCGCCCGTGAACCGCCGGTCTCCGAATTGGGAGCCTGAGCCCTTCCGCTGGCTCGTCGTACGAGGGATGCAGCGGGCGTTTGCGCACATCGACCGCCGCATGGAGCGTACCGGGCGGGCCCCATCGGGTCGGTCAATTCCCGAACGGCTGGCCCGGCACTAGGCGCCTCCAACCCAGAACCCCGACCGCCTCCGGCATAGATCCTGCGAGCCTCAGCAAGCCGCGATGCGTTGGGCCAAGGAGGCGAAACAGATGATGCGGACGAGCAAGAGGCGGGCAATCGGTGGGGTCATTGCGGCGGGTCTGGTGGTCCTCTATGCCATGTCGATAACGGGCACGGCGGGCGCCAGCGGCGGCCGCGTTGTTCCCCGAATGGGCAGGATCTTGGGGCTCATTCCCGCTCGTCATGCGCATGCGGCGTCTGCCGCGTCATCGAGCAACAATCTCCTGTATCACGGCGGTCCGGTCATGCACACCAACACCGTGTATGCCATCTACTGGGTGCCGTCGGGATACACCGTGAGCGGGCGGTACGAAAGCCTGATCAACGGGTTCTTTCAAAACGTCGCTGCCGCAAGTGGACAAACGAGCAATGTCTATTACAGCGACACGCAGTACTCGGATCCCAGTGGTTCCGTGCAGTACAGCTCCGGGTTCGGTGGGTCATACGTCGATACCAGCGCCCTCCCGCTGGCAGGCTGCGTCGATCCTCCGGCCACGGCGTGTGTGAACGATAGCCAGATTCAGGCGGAGATTCAGAAGGACATCTCAAAGGCCGGTTGGACTGCCGGGCCGAGCCACGAGTTCTTCCTTTTCACCGCCAAGAACATCGGCAGCTGCACGTCGGTAGCCAGCTACGAGTGTGCGTTCACGACCTACTGCGCCTATCACAGCTGGATTGGCAGCGGCTCGAACGTCGTCCTCTACGCCAACATGCCCTATGCCGATACGGTCTCACAGACGTGTGACAGCGGTCAGCACCCGAACGGTGACGACGCAGATGCAACGATTAATGTCACGAGCCACGAACACAATGAGACCATTACCGATGAGCAGGGGAACGCGTGGTATGACTCTTCGGGCAATGAGAACGGCGACAAGTGCGCCTGGAATTTCGGCTCTGCCCAGGGTGCTTCCGGCGCCCAGTACAACCAGACCATTAATGGAGCGCACTACTACCTGCAACAGGAATGGAGCAATGCCAGCGGCGGGTGTGTTCTGCGGGGAACCTAACTCGCTCGCGCACGGGCGGTCGAAGGCAGCCG
This sequence comes from Pseudomonadota bacterium, assembly GCA_021323865.1. Classification (GTDB taxonomy): domain Bacteria; phylum Chloroflexota; class UBA5177; order UBA5177; family JAJPKF01; genus JAJPKF01. Next base: position 213,746 of record JAJPKF010000018.1, read on the forward strand.
CTGTGGGCTCGCTCTGGCTGCCGGCTGAGCTGCCTTGGCTTCGCTGTCTTGCAGATCCGTCGACGTGGTCATCCATCGAGTGCAAGGGGCACCGAGAGGGTGGCCTTCCCCGTGTACGCCGCTTACGGCGTGACGGTTACCAAGGTATGACAGATGAGAAGCTTAGAGCATGAGACTTTCCCATCTGGCGCTCGCCGTCGCCGATCAGGATGCTTCCGCGCGCTTCTATGAGCGCTACTTTGATTTCGATCTGAGCCGGAGCAGGCGCTATGAAGATGGCGTCCTGATGCTGGTCAACGGCGATGACTTCGCCTTGGCCCTCCAAACCGAGCCGCAGGCTCGGAAGCTTCCCGAATTCGTGCACTTTGGCTTTCGGCTGGACTCGCCGGCGGAGGTGCAGGACACCTTGCGCGTCTTCAAGGACGAAGGGCTTGCCATCGTGGAGCAGTGGGACGAGCCCGACTACGTGTCCTTCAAATGCCTCGACCCGGACGGATACAAGATCGAGGTGTTCTGGGAGCCCTGGCCCTAGATCAGGGAAAAACTAGCGGAACTGGTCGCCGTGCTCCTCGAAGTAGTCGGCGTTCTTCTGCGTCCATCCCTGCCACTTTTCGGGGACTTCTTCCTCCGGAAAGATAGCGTCCACGGGACACTCGGGAACGCAGACACCACAGTCGATGCACTCATCCGGATCGATGTAATACATATCGTCTTCGGGCAGCGCGTGAATGCACTCGACCGGGCAGACGTCGACGCAGGAGGCGTCTTTGACGCCAACACATGGTTCGGTGATCACATAGGTCATGGGTGTCCCATCCCCCTCCAGGCACGGTCCAACTCGGCGCCGAGCGGCAGGCCCCGGCACCGCTTCCTTGCCTCATGATAGCCGAGCATCCTGACGACCTTACCGGCGCGAAGAGTGCCTCAGAGAAGCGTGTCGCGGCTGCAGAGTCTGCCGCACCGGGACAGATTCAGCCTTGGGAGGCCTCGGGCTCGTCGTCCGAGACTGTCAGCTCGATCTCAGAGACACCTCCCGACTCGATCTGCCAACCTCGGATCTCGGGTGCCTCTGGATTGGTGAGAGACACGATGACATAGGCAGTTCCCGGCCACTGAGCAAGCTCGATGTCCGTTTTGGACGGTCGAGGAGGTGAAGCGGGGTGGGAGTGGTATACAGCGGTCAGATCAAGATCGCGGTCGTCTATATCCAGCATGGCCTGCAGCTGCTCCTGGGAGTCCATCAGGTACAGGCGAGGACTGTGCTCGGCATTGGTGATTCGGTAGAGCCGCGTAACGTTCCCGTCGGTGCCGGCGAGGATGCCGCAGACCTCCTCAGGTGATCCCTCCCGGGCATGGGCCACCATCTCGTCCAGAATGGCGGACGGTATCACCACACCATTGCGCTCGCGAGGGCCTCTTCAGAACGCTGGGGATCGAACACGCCGGTACTAAGGTACCGCCAGCCACCGTCTGCCAACAGCACAACCACCTTGCCGCCCGGACGCGAGGTGGCATGCCTGACGGCGGCAACCAGAGCAGCTCCTGAGCTCGGGCCGGCAAAAATCCCCTCCTCCTCCAGCAGACGATGGGTCATCTCCATGGCTTCGGTCGGATCGACCAGATAGCGCCGATCAAGCCGCGAGGCATCGAAGATGGGGGGAATGAATCCTTCAGCTAGACTCCTCAAGCCCTGGACCGCCTCACCGGGCAGCGGCTCCGCCGCGATGACCTCAATCTCGGGGTTGTATTCCTTAAGGCGTCGCGAAACCCCCATGAGCGTGCCACCGCTCCCCAGGCCGGCGACGAATGCGGTCACCTCCGGCAGATCCCGGATAACCTCGGGCCCGGTGGTCAGATAGTGGGAATCGACATTGGCCGGGTTGCCATATTGGTCCAGCATCCAAACCTCCTTGGCCTCCACGTCAACCATCCTCGCCGCTTCAATCGCCCCGTTCGAGCCCTCATGTCCCGGCGAAAAGATGACCTCGGCCCCGTAGAGGCGGAGCGCATCAATCTTCTCGCGGGGTAGATTCTCCGGTGCGACCACTCGAAGCCGGTATCCCTTCACTCGAGCGATCATTGCAAGGGATAGGCCGGTGTTGCCGCTGGTGGGCTCCAGAAGCACGTGACCCGGATGCAGATCTCCCCTGCGCTCGGCCGCCCGCAGCATGAACAGGGCCGGGCGGTCCTTGACGCTGCCGGACGGGTTCAAACCCTCCAGCTTTGCGTACAGCTCGGTGCCGGCAGGGCTCAGGCGTCGGAGGTGCACGAGCGGCGTGTTCCCGATCGCCTCGAGGACCGACTCCATCGTGCCCGACGGTCGCCTCAAATCGGCCGTCATGGCTCGGGCCGCCTCCATCCCCCTCGCCGCGATGGCGCTCAGGTGCACACCCCACCGGCCATTGCCGGAAGGATAATCACCGTGTCGTCTCGGGACGTCGACGTTTCCAGCTTGTCGAGGTACTGAATGTCCTCGTTGTTGATGTACACGTTGACGAATCGCCGGAGGGATCCGTCCGGCTCAAACAGCTGGTCACGGACGGAGGGATACCGCCGGCAGAGATCCTGAAGTACCTCACCCACCGTCGAGCCGGATAGTTCCACCTCCCTGTCCCCTACGGTCGTCCGAAGGGCAGGCGGTATCCGAACCGTCGTCACAGTCCGGCTAGGCGACCGCGGTGGCGTTGGAGGATGCGCCGTTGCCGCAGGCCGGGCAGTTTTGGTCGCGCTTGAGTCGAAGCTCGGTGAACGTCATGGACAGCGCATCGAAGACGAGGAGCCGTCCGACCAGAGGATCGCCGATGCCAAGAATCAGCTTGAGCACCTCCGTCGCTTGGAGCGTCCCCATGACACCCGGCAGGACGCCGAGGACTCCGGACTGGCCGCATGAGGGCGCCATTGCCGCGGGAGGAGGCTCAGGAAAGATGCAGCGATAGCAGGGCCCCTCATGGGGAATGAAGGTCGTGAGCTGACCGTCGAAGCTTAGGATGCTTGCGGAGACGTTGGGCTTGCCCAGCTCCACCGCGACGTCGTTGAGCAGGTATCGCGTGTCGAAGTTGTCACCGCCGTCCACCACGAGGTCATAACGGCTGACAATGTCTCGAGCATTGGCTGCAGTCAGCCGCTCGTGATACCCCTCCACCACGACATCCGGATTGAGGGCGTTGATGGTGACCCGCGCCGATTCGACCTTGGATGTACCCACGCGGTCGGTGGTATGCAGGACCTGTCGCTGGAGGTTGCTCTCGTCAACGACATCCGAGTCGACAATCCCCAAGGTTCCTACCCCGGCGGCGGCAAGATAGAGGGCGGCCGGTGAGCCCAGGCCACCTGCCCCGACCAGCAGCACTCGCGCGTCCAGCAGCTTCAGCTGGCCTGACTCGCCAACCTCGGGAATCAGCGCATGCCGGCTGTAGCGGCGTAGCTGCTCATTGGAGAGGGCTCGCGGCACGACAAAGGGGCGCCCCTGATCTTTCCACTGCGTGAAGCCGCCGCTCATGGAGGTGACGTCCCCGTACCCCATGTCTCGCAGAGTCTTTCCTGCAAATACCGAACGAATGCCGCTGGCACAGTAGAGCACCACGGGCCGAGACCGGTCCGGCACCACCTGCTCGACACGCTGCTCCAGGTAGCTTCGGGGGATATGAACGGCGCCCGGGATGTGGCCCTCATCCCATTCCGCCTTCTCCCGCACGTCGATCAACGCCGGACCGCCGCCTCGCTCCAGGAGTGCGGAGACCTCTTCAGGGCCGGACTCCGACACCTCGCCGCGGGCGTCCTCCAGGATCTGGCCAAATGTGCGCGTCACAGTTACTTCCCTTTTTACAGCAACTTGCCCGATTATAGCCGCTGAGGAGACAAACTCCGACGGATCGAATCGGGAATCGGAACCGCTTTGGACTCGTCCCCTTGGAGCTGGATCCAGACTCGAGTTTCGAGGCCCTGCGTGGTGACCTCGCCATCTCGGCTCACCGTGTGTGCGATCCGGATGGAGCGATTTGTGACTTCGCCCACCGAGGCTGTGAGGACAATCACATCGTCATAGCGAACCGAGGTGAGAAAGCAACAGCTGCTCTCGACCAGAACCGGAGCTTCGCCACGCTTGAGGTGACCGTCGAGGGGATGGCCCGACGCCCGAAAGAGCTCGTGGGTCATGCGATCGAACCAGCGGTAGTAGTTGGGATAGAAGACCACGCCCGCCGCATCCGTCTCACCGAACGGGACACGATACTCTTCCTGATAGGAAGCCGGCCGTCGGGAGTTGGCGCTCACGGCGCGGACTTGAGCTCCCGCTGCAGCTGGCGCCGACGCTCTCGGCGGATCTTGGCGGCTGCCATGCGCCGATGCTGCTCCGGCGTCTCGGGAATCACCGGCGGAACCGGGCAGGGCTTGCCCGCCTCGTCAAGGGCGACCATGACCAGATAGCAGGAAGAGGTGTACTTGACATCGCCCGTGAGCATGTTCTCCGCCTCCACCCGAACTCCCACCTCCATAGAGGTGCGGCCAACATCGTTGACCGAGGCTCGAATTGTGACGAGGTCGCCCACGTGCACCGGCTGCAGAAAGCTCATGTAATCGATGGCGGCTGTTGAAACCTGGCGGCGGGTGTGCCGGATGGCGGCGGAGCCGGCTGCTTCGTCGACCATCTTCATGATGGTTCCGCCATGAACGTAGCCCCACGGGTTGGCGTCTTCCGGCATCATCTGACGTGACATGGTCACGCTCGATTCGTCGACGGTCTTCCCCGATGGCTCGTCCACGGTTTCAGTCTACGGTTGGCGGCCGACCGGGGCGAACTGCGGTTGGCGTTCTCGATGGAGGCGCGAGGGTGGCGAGCAGGGCAGGAGCTGGTCCGCAGACTGATGCTCTTACAAGAACGCCGAGGAGCACGGCCAGGTCAGAGCCTCCCGGCTAGCATGGAAATGAACGTGTGATGGCGATCTGAGCCAATCCTCCCGACGCATCTCTCAACCTTCGAGGCAGCGACCGTGACCGAACCAGAACCCACCAAGCCGATCGAGCGTGCAATGGTGATCTTCGCCCATCCCGACGACGCCGAATTTGGGAGCGCCGGCTCGGTGGCGAAGTGGACGGCAGAGGGTGTCGAGGTGACCTACGTCGTGGCCACCGACGGCAGCAAGGGCAGCAACGATCCCGAAATGACCGGCGAGCGCCTCAGCGAGATGCGCTACACGGAGCAGCGCGAAGCGGCGCGAATCCTGGGAGTCAAACATGTCGAGTTCCTGGGCTTTGAGGACAGCGTCCTGGAGCCGACGATTGAGCTGCGGAAGGCCATTACGGGCGCCATCCGACGGTACAAGCCGGATATCTGCATCGTGCAGAGCCCGGTGCGGTCACTCGACGTATCGGCGTTCATCCAGCATCCCGATCACGTTGCCTGCGCCAACGCCGCCCTTGCGGCGATCTACCCCTGCGCCCGTGACCGTCTGACATTCCCGGAGCTCATGCGAGAAGGGCTCGAGCCTCACACGGTGACTGAGGTATGGGTCGTCGGAACGGGAGGCGCGGATCATTGGGTCGACATCAGCTCCACCATTGAGGCCAAGGTCGCGGCGCTCAAGGCTCATCATAGCCAGGTCGGAAACCGGCCGGTGGAGGAGTTTGTGCCCGATCGGGCCCGGTCGGTGGCCGAGGGCCGGGATATGGAATACGCGGAGGCCTTTCGGCGTATCACCTTGTGAGCCGTCCCAGCCGGCTCGGTCTTTTCGTCTTTTCGGGGCTGATTCTCGCGGTCACTGCGTGTGGCGCTCCGACCTCCGGTTCGAGATCCGGAGGGCGCCCCACCTACTACCTGGCCCTCGGCGACTCTCTCGCAGCGGGGTACGGCAGCGGCACAACACCCAGCGACCGAGAGTGCCGTGACCACAACGCCGATCGAAGTGGTGCTCGAGGTTACGTGTGTCTGTTCTTTGCGCGGCTGCGCCGGGTCTCCCCGAACCTAAGGCTGGTCAATCTGGCCCTCGCTTCAGATCCCGGCGAGGACAGTTGCAGCTTTCTCCACGTTATCTCGTGCGCTGGATCGCGGCGCCGCCGCGATGTCGCACCGGGCGACAGGTCGCCGTTCGCATTCACGCGGGAGGCCCAGATATCGGCGGCCATGGGTGTGCTGCGCTCGCATCGTCAGCCGGGTGTCATCAGCCTCGACATCGGGGGCAACGATTTTGCCCCTCTACTTGCCGAGACGGCCACGGGGAAGCTCAATAGGGCAACCCGTGGGCTGAGGGCAGCCGAACGGCGCTTCGCGCGAAACCTGCGCCGGATCGTCAGACAGCTACGGGGCAGCGCGCCGCAGGCCGTCATCATTCTGGCTGACCAGTACGATCCGCTTTCGGGAGTGCCGGCAGCCGTCCTTGGACCCGAGGGAGCCGTCATCTTACGTGACGCACAGAAGGCCACCGAGTCAATGCGGCGGAGTGTTCTTTCCGTCAGTCGCCGCTATCGAGCCGGGGTCGCCGATGTCGGGGCCCGGTTCAAAGGGAGAGCACTCGCCCTCACGCGGATTGCGCAAGGCGCCAATGTCCATCCTTCTCCCGCCGGATACCGGGTATACGCGGCACTGCTGTGGCAGACATATCGGGCGGCTCCCCGGCCCTAAGGGTGCTTCGACTCAGGAGGCCATAGTGCGCTGTTCTTGCTTCCGCGTCCTCACTCGGGAACTCTTAATCGCCCCGATCGGATCGAAGTAGGCGACCACCGGCTGAGAGGCGGAGTCGACGTAGGCGAACTCCATGACCGAGCCCTTAGCCGGGTAGTACCGACCCCGGAGGCTGCGGATAGTCAACGGTAGGCCGAGAACCGCTGTGCGGCAGATCATGATGGGATCTGCGTGGCTCACTGCTACCACGGTTTGCCCACGGTGCCTCCGTCGGGCCGTCTCCAGAAAGCGTGTCATTCGGGTGGCAATGGCGGCGATCGTCTCGTCATCGGGACGGGCCAAACGATCGTAGAAGTTGAACTCGGTCTTGAGGATGTCGTTCGATTGACCCTGGTATCCAGTGAGGACCTCGTCGATGAGGTTGGAGCGGGTTGCTCTCGGGCATGCGAGCACCCGGTTGATGATCTCGGCCGACTGACGCGCCCGCAGCCGCGGGCTGGTGTAGAGGGCCACCGCGCGCTGATCCCTAAGGAATGCCGCGGTCGCCGCGGCCTGCTCTCGGCCAAGATCGCTCAAGCCGAAACGAGGCAGGCGCCCATAGACGATGTTGCGGGGGTTGTGGACGTCCGTGTGCCGCACCAGGAGGATGCGCGTCAGGCGGGTATGGTGGAGGAAAGGGGGATCAAACATGTCGGATGTTGAGATTCGAGCCGCCCGGGTCGGAGCGATGGATAACGGCGTCTACGTGCTGGTGGATCGGGAATCGGGCCAGAGTATTCTCGTCGATGCTCCAACCGACCCGGACCGCATCCAAGAGCTGACGGATGGCACGAGTGTCAAATATCTCCTGTTGACTCATGGCGATGGCGACCACATTCAGGCACTTCCCGAGATTCGGCGCCGGATCGGCATGCCCGTGGGGATTCACGAGTCCGACGCGGGATCGCTACAGGCGCCACCGGATTTCTTCATCAACGACGGTGATGTCTACCAGTTCGGATCGAGCTCCGTGCGCGCGGTTCACACCCCCGGTCACACGGCGGGCAGCGTATCACTCATCGGCGAGGGCTTTGTAATCAGTGGAGATACACTGTTTCCCGGTGGACCCGGCAACACCCGCCGTCCTGGTGGCGACTTCCAGGCCATCATCGCAGGGATTCGGGACAAGCTCTTTGTCCTTCCGGATGAAACAAAGGTGTATCCGGGGCACGGCAACCCGACAACGATCGGCGCCGAGAAGCCCCATCTCCAGGAGTGGATCGAACGCGGCTGGTAAACGGCCTCTAGGCAGAGGCACCTCAGCCAGACCGGCCGCCCGTCCGCTACCGGTTGAGGCACTGGGATGTGCCAGACGAGACCAGCGATAGGGCGGATGGGCCATCCGGCTCAGCGGCTCGGGGTGGCACAATAACTGGGTCATCACGCTACGATCGTTGCTGTCTACCGACGAGATTGAGGAGTTTCTTCATTGAAATCGCTCGCGAGATTCACGCTTCCCGCCGCGCTTCTCCTGGCCGCCGCCTCCGCGGGTGGAGTGGTTCAGGCATCCCATCGCTCGCCCATGCGTTCCGTCGACGTGCCGCTGCTGAAGCTGCATGTGTCGCTCAAGCCGGTGGTCAACCCCGGCCAGTACCAGGTCTTTACGGTCTCGACGGCGCCGGGCGCGCACGTGACGATCTCCTTGGTATTTAATGACGGAGGCTGGAAGACCTCGGCGCGCCGATCGGCGACCAGCAGCAAGGCCGGCACCGTGGTACTCGGATGGCTGGCCCCCAAGATCGGAACCTCCTCCGCAAACTCCAAGTCACACGCAAGTGGGCCCCGGCACGACGCCTCCTCCGGTACGAAGGTCAAGGCGAAGACCTGCTCCTCGAGTGGCAAAGGAACCAAGTGCCAGGAGAACCAGTTCATCATCGCCGATAAGTGACCGACGGCTAGACTGTCAGAGGAAGGCGCCTTCCCCAAGGGAGGCGCCTTTTTCATGCCGAAGCGCCAACCTCTTGGAGTCAGATGTGGACGTTCCCATTCGATCTGGACTTACCTACGACGACGTGCTGATCGAGCCTCGATGCTCAGAGATCCGCTCCCGCAAGGACGTCGACACCAGTGCCAGCTTCACATCCCGCATCCGGCTTCGCATACCCGTCGTGAGCGCCAATATGGACACCGTGACCGAGTCGGAAATGGCCATTGCCATGGCACGTCACGGTGGGCTGGGTATCATCCATCGCTTCAACTCTGTCTCGGACCAGGTGGAACAGGTACGGCGGGTCAAGCGGTCCGAGTCCTTCGTAATCGAAAGCCCCTACACCATCGGTCCGGATGAAACCGTGGGCTCAGCCCGGGAGCTGATGGAACAGAAGGGCGTCACCGGACTGCCGGTCGTACAGGGAGGGACACTCCGAGGCATTCTCAGTCGCCGCGATATCGCCTTCGCGACCGGCACCTTGGAACCGGTCTCGGCCTTCATGACCGCACGAGACAAGCTTGTGACTGCTCCCATGGGCATCTCGCTCAAGGAAGCGGAGACGCTATTGGCCCGGCACAAGGTGGAGAAGCTACCGCTGGTGGATGATGGGGACCAGCTGCGCGGCCTCATCACCATGAAAGACATCCAGAAGCGAAACCAGTTCCCCAACTCCTCGAAGGATTCGAAGGGGCGTCTTCTGTTAGGGGCGGCAGTCGGCGTGAGCGGTGATTATATGGAGCGGTCCGAGGCACTGCTGACCGCCGGGGCCGATGTGTTGGTCCTGGATATCGCCCATGGTCACTCCTTGAACGCGCTTGACGCCACCAGACACCTGCGCGACGCCTTCCCCGACGCTGATCTCGTCGCCGGGAATGTCGCCACGGCCGAAGGAACCCGCGATCTGATCGATGCCGGAGCGAATGCCGTCAAGGTGGGAGTGGGCCCGGGTTCCATCTGTATAACCCGCGTCGTGACCGGCGTGGGCGTGCCGCAGCTGACCGCCGTGATGGATTGTGCCCAGGCGGCACGAGAGCAAGGTGTGCCGATCATCGCGGACGGTGGCATTCGGCACTCGGGCGACCTGGTAAAGGCCCTCGCTGCGGGCGCCGGTACGGTGATGCTGGGCAATCTCATGGCGGGAACCACCGAGAGCCCAGGCGTAACCATTGTGCGCAACAACCGCCGCTATAAGGTCTCTCGGGGGATGGCCTCCGTGGGTGCCTCGATGGAGCGATATCGAAAAGAGAAGCCGGGGTGGGAGGGTGAGGAATCCTGGGAGGACGTGGTGCCGGAGGGGGTGGAGGGAATGGTCCCCTACAAGGGAGATGTATCCGACGTCCTCGTGCAGCTGGTCGGCGGCCTCCGCTCCGGGATGAGTTATCTCGGCGCACGTTCGACAGATCAGATGTGGCAGCGGGCCCGCTTCATCTCCATCACCAACGCCAGCATGCGTGAGAGCGGTGCTCATGACGTGGAGCTCTGAGCCAAGGCCGTAGGGCCGGACAAAGGGAGGGCAGCGTGCAGGATGTCGTCGTCGTGGATGCCTTCACCACCGAGCCGTTCCGCGGGAATCCGGCAGCCGTCTGCATTCTGACGCGGCCGGCTCCTGAGCCGTGGATGCGCCTCGTTGCCCGGGAGATGAATCTGGCCGAGACTGCCTTTTTGACGCCAGGGGAGTCGACGGACGCGGACTTTGCCCTTCGGTGGTTTACGCCTGTGAGCGAAGTGGAGCTGTGCGGGCACGCCACGATCGCCTCTGCGCACGTCCTCTTCGAGGACGGCAGGGTGCTACCCGACAAAACGATCAGGTTTGACACGCTCAGTGGGATCCTCGGCGCTCGTCTCGACGGCACCGCCGTGATCCTGGACTTTCCCGCCACGCCTCCGAAGCGTGCCGATCCGCCGGCTGGGCTCGCGACCGCCCTCGGCGCAGAGCCGATGTGGGTCGGCCAAACGCCGTTCGCATACCTGGTTGAGCTTGAATCCGAAGAGACCGTTCGAGGGCTTCACCCGGACCTCGTCTGGATTTCGGCCCTACAAGGGAACGGGCTGATCGTTACCGCGGGCGCATATGGCGGCCCCTACGACTTTGTATCCAGGTTCTTTGCGCCGGCTCTGGGCGTGCCCGAGGACCCGGTGACCGGGTCGGCTCATTGCGGCTTGGCGGCGTATTGGTCGGGACGGCTCGGAAAGACCAGATTGTGCGGCTACCAAGCGTCCCAACGAGGCGGAGAGGTGGGAGTCACCCTGGCCGGCGACCGCGTCGAGCTCGCGGGAGGCGCAGTGACCATCCTGAGAGGCCAGCTGCTCCACTGACCCGGGCTGGATAGTTCTCAGGGATCTTGCAACTCCGCAAGATCGGTCAATTCGTAGCCCCTATTAGTGCATACGATAGTGGCATGGATGCTCCCACCACGCAGCGCGACCGACTCCGCGAGTTCATCGATCTCATCGTCGGGAGCCTCGACGAGGAAGTCGATGGCGCACGCATTGCCTCCCGGGTAGGTCTGAGCAGGTACCACTTCGACCGGCTCGTCTCCGCGGCGATGGGTGAGTCGCCGGGCGCATTCCGGAGGCGCCTTCTCCTCGAGCGCGCTGCGTGGGAGATCGCACGTTCGAGGGTGTCCATTAGGCGGGTTGCCACGGACGCGGGCTACCGGTCGGCAGAGGGCTTCATTCGAGCCTTCTCCCAAGCGTTCGGGAGCACGCCCGGTCGGTTTCGCAGCGGAAGCCGAACCTTTTACTTGGATGGTCCGAACGGTGTCCACTTCCATCCTCCCGGCGCATTGACGATTCCAGGAAGTTCAGAAAGGAGTAGCAGAATGGACTTTGTCGATCGCATCGTTGGACACGACATTTGGTTTACCAACCGGTTACTCGATCGGGCCCAAGAACTGGATCCCCAGAAGCTGGATCAACCCGTCTTCAGCGACTGGAGCTCTGCGCCCTTCGGGATCAACAAGGACACACTTCGATCGCTCCTCAACGAGATGGTTGCGAACAAGGAGAACTGGTCCGCGTCTCTCGCGGGCCGCTCGGCTCCGACCAACGGCGGCACGAGCATTGACGAGCTAAAGCGCCGCTATGCCGTTGCCGCCGAGCAATTCTCGGATCTCGTCAAGGACATCAGCCGTCGCGGTCGCTGGGATGAGGGGTTCGTGGATGCCTTGTGCGACCCGCCGCAGAGTTTCACGTATGGGGGCATGCTCGCCCACGTGGCCACGTTTTCCGCCTTCCGTCGGACGATGGCGGTGCTGATGTTCAGACGGCACGGGATTGACGACCTCGGGATCGGCGACCCCATCGAATGGGAGCGCCAGCGCAAATAGGTGGGACCGGAAACGAGGAAGGGCGCCGGTCAATTTGACCGGCGCCCTCAGTTATGAACGGTGACTACCGATCAGCAGTGGCCGCTCTGCAAAACGGCAGGTGTGCGGCTGTCGAGCGAGCTGCCACCCAGTTGACCGGTCCAACTATTGGCAGAACCGCCCGGCATAGCCTTGAAGTTCGCGTAGAGGGTACCTGCCGGTACGGCGGCTGTCTTGGTCTTCTTGTTGGCGGCGACCCCTGCGAGGTGTGCAAGGATAAACCCGTGAAGCGTTGCCGACTGGACACTCGATGGAGTCCCGGTGGCACTGTCGACACCAACGAGGCTACCCGCGCCGACGACCCGGCTCTTGCCCTTGCCGGTGGACTTGAGCCACCAGATGGAGCCACGAGTGGTTCCGTCGCCTGTGGTCGTATTGATCAGACTGTGGACAGCAATGCGGATGGGGCCATTGAGCCGCGCGTCGCTGCCGCCGCTCATGGTGCCGGTGTAGACATCACGCGACTGGACGTAGCTGCCGTCCGTTCCCTTGCACTGTCGCGACTTCAGTCTCTTGCCGGTCACGCTGAACGTTGCCGTCTGCTGTGAGGTGGTCGGCTTGTGAGATGCGCCGTGCTTCGCTGCGAATGCGATGCCGCCGGCGACAAGTGTGAGGACGAATGCGAAGAGCATTGCCCTCCGTACTCTGCTTCCGATCATTGGATCCTCCTCAGTGAAATACGGGAGCCGAACTCCCACGGAGAAGGAGCAATCGCCGTACCCAAAACGTTTCCTGCCGGTGACACGACTCTTAACGATTGATGACATGCCGGAATAAACCCGGTCGCCAGGTTCAGGTCGCACGGCTGTCCCCGATCCTTGGTTTCCGGATCAGGCGGTTCGCACGTTCTCCGCTCGCGTTCGGTTTGAACGGCTGTCTCGACCCATCTCGTATTCGACTTGCTGGCCAGGCGTCAGCTGATCGAACGAGCCGTCGGCCACTGAACTGTGGTGGAAGAACACGTCCTCTCCACCGTCGTCAGGTCGAATGAATCCAAAGCCTCGGTCGCCAATGATCCGGGCAATCGTGCCGCTAGCCATGGCTTTCCCCCTTTGCGTCAGCCCTACCCAGGGTATCGCGTTCGTCTCCGCGCGTGCCCCGAGCATCGTGGTTCAGCCTTCGCAGGACACGACGGGGGACCGGTAGATCGTCGTGGACGGCGATCCCGTGCAGTACGTGTTTCGGACGAGCCGCCGTTTTCCGCCCCAGCGCACAACGAAGATCAGGTGGGTGGGTCCGGCTTTGGCACCACGCCAGGCAAACGCCACGTCTATGTCCCATGTGGCCGATCGGTGGCCCACGGCCTGAAGCGAGATGCGGCCCACCTCCGGGAAACTGCGATCGATGGGGTCGAGCTCGAACTTGTGGAGGATGTGCTGCAGGCGGTGGAAGAGCCGGTGTGTCACAGGGCAGCCTGCGTTCACGACGGACTGGTAGGGCCGACCGTCAAAACAGGCCTGCAAAGGAATGCGTGTTCCCGCATCGTCGCATCCTGCCGTGGTCGTGGACACGTTCGTCGCCGAGCAGGCGACGAGCTGGGCTGTATGTAGGGCGTGACTTCGACCGGACATACTGGCACGGTTAGCCTGAATCGTGCCCGGCACGGCCGAGGCCAGACAGATGACGAGGCTGACCCCGCCCCACGAAAGAACTGTCACTGCCCGTTTCAATCGGTCACACGCACCTGGGCGAAACCGCTTCGAGTTCGCGGTTTGCAACGAGGAGTACAGCAAAAGCCCAATGAGAGAATGACGGCGTGATACATCCTTTCGCTATGACCAGGAACCGGCGCGACAGAATTCTCGCACTTACCGGGGCCGGACTCGCGGTGGCGCTGCTGGGATGGGGAATCGTGTGGGCGGCCGTCCTCCGATCCCCTACGCGATATGCCGACATCGCCTTCGGGGCGGAGATCGTTCCGTTGGCGCATGGCCGTCTCCTGATCACCGACTTCGGCACGCTCGACCGAACCGGAGGTCAGGTGGTCGAAACCGACTATCATGACCATTTACTGTGGCGCTTTCCGGGCCGTCTCGTGAATCCCCACTCGGCATATCCCGACGGTAGCGGACATATCTTGATTGCCGACACGGGAGACAACCGGGTGATCGAGGTCAATCAAGCCGGCAAGATCGTGTGGAGTACGGACAATCTCGGAGGAGGGAAGGGGCGGCTCGGGCAGGGACGCCTCAGCGACGGAAGCCAGCTCAGGTACCCCAACGACGCCAAGAAGCTTCCCAACGGCGACATCATGATCTCCTGCCGGCTCCAGAACCGCGTGGTCATCATCACTCGAGGCGGCCATGTCGTGCGCAGCATCGCTCCCAACCTCAATCGCCAGCACAACCCCGACATACTCCCGAACGGTCATATTCTCATTGCCGACTCGGGCTGGAACCGTGTCGTGGAGGTCGACCGCAAGGATCGGATCGTCTGGCAATACGGTTCGCCGAACACCTCTCTTCTCAACTGGCCGCGAGATGCAAATCTGTTGCCCAATGGGCACATCCTGATCACCGATTCGGATCACGATCGGATCATCGAATTGACCAGGTCGAGGCACATCGTTCGTCAATGGACCGGCCTGCAGCGACCCTATTCGGCGGCTTCGCTCTCTAACGGCAACATTCTGGTGGGAGATGGGCCCGGGCCAGGTGTGGTGGAGCTGAATCGGAAAGATCAAATCGTCTGGAAGCTGAACCACAACCTCAAGGGTTACCTCTCGAACCTTCCCTGGAACATCCAGAACGGTGGCTTCGAGTCGTCTGCGGGGGCGTCGACTATCCCCGCAAGGTGGCACCGGAACGATGCGCTCGCCTACTCTCTGAGACCGACGCAGCGAGTCGCGATGGTCCGCGATTCACATGTGCATCATGGCGGAGGCCACAGCGGACGAATCACCTACCGAGGCGATTCCAATGGCATCTATTTCAGCCAGTATGTACGTGTTATCCCCGGACACACCTACCGATTCACCGGCTGGATCAAGACCCACAACGTCCGGGCGTGTCATCCTTGCGTCTACGGGCCCGGTGGACAACCGGGCCACACGGCCGAGTATCAGATTGCCTTTTACCCGGGCCAGGGTGGGTACCCACCGGCGCCCCTCCTGCCGCAGTACTCCGGGACGGTGGGCTGGACTCGGGACACGACCACCTTTACGATCCCGCATGGGATGAACGCGGTAGAAATCGACGGCTATCTGCGCGGGCAGGGCACAGTCTGGTTCGACGACGTGTCCCTTCGGAAGGTGGGCTAGAGGTCGGACTTCGGTTGTCCGTTGTCTCGCAGCTCACCAGCAGGCTGACCGGATTCAGCACGATACCATCGAGTGGAACGGTGTCAAGAGCTGATCCGAGAGGAGACGGGTAAGATGGTCACCCAGACCGAGATCCCGAAGGTCACGTATACCACCATGTCGGTCGATCAGGCGGAGGCCTTCAATGCCGCCTTCGACCAGGCATTGACGACGGTTCGAAGCCAGCTGGGCCGCGAGTATCCCTTGGTGATCGGCGGGGAGGAGATTCGCACCTCGGCGGCTCACGAGGATCTCAGCCCCAATGATCGCCGGATCGTCCTTGGTGTGTTTTCGCATGGTCAGCAGGAGCACGCGGAGCTGGCGGTCGCCGCTGCGAGGCGCGCGGCGGGTCCGTGGGGCAAGATGCCGTACCAGGAGCGGTTGCGCATTCTCCGTCGAGCGGCAGAGCTGTTCCGGGAGAACCGCTTCGTCATCGGCGCGGCTTTGAGCTTGGAGGCGGGCAAGGCGCGTTTGGAGGCGATCGGGGAGGTGGAAGAGGCGGCCGACCTGATCTCCACCTACGCCGATCAGATGGAAACCCATGACGGATACGTCATCAAGATGGGACAGCTCAGCCCGCAGGAAGTGAATCACAGCGTTCTCAGACCATATGGGGTCTTTGCGGTCATCGCGCCGTTCAATTTCCCCGTGGCACTGGCCACGGGCATGATCGCCGGGGCGCTGACCGGGGGCAATGCCGTGGTGTTCAAGCCCGCGGAGGACACTCCGCTCTCGGGGTGGTGGGTTCAACGGATGTTTGCGGAGGCCGGCGTTCCGGACGGGGTCCTCAACTTCGTCTCCGGGCGTGGGTCCATCCTTGGCGAGGCGCTCATCACGAACCGTGGCGTCGACGGCATCGCCTTCATCGGGTCCAAGGAAGTTGGGTTCCACATACTGAGCAATGCCTTGATGGAGTACCCGCGGCCGGCCATCTGTGAGATGGGCGGCAAGAATCCGGTGCTCGTCATGGAGAGTGCGGATCTGCAAAAGGCGACCGTCGGGACGGCTCGGGCAGCATTTGGATACAGCGGCCAAAAGTGCAGCGCCGCCTCGCGAGCGTACGTGCAGCGATCCGTGTACGACGACTTCGTGCAGCGACTGGCCGGCTACACTCGCACCTTGAAGGTCGGTCAACCAACCGAGGCAGAGGTATTCATGGGGCCGGTCATCAACGAGGCCGCCTATCGGCGCTTCATCGATGCGGCGGCCCGAGCGCGTCGAGACGGTCGGTTGGTCTATGGGGGCTCGGCGCTCGTGGAGGGCGAGTTCGAGCATGGCTTCTACGTGGAGCCCACCATCGTCGACGACCTTCCCGTTGACCACGAGTTTTTCCGCGAGGAGCTGTTTCTTCCCTTCATCACCATCGCCCCGGTCGACTCTCTCGACGAGGCGCTCACGCTCGCCAACAATGTGCCCTTTGGGTTGACCGCCGGCATCTTCACCGAGGATGAGCGGGAGCGAGACGAGTTCTTCGATCGGATACAGGCTGGCGTTCTCTACGCGAACCGCACCGGCGGAGCGACCACCGGAGCATGGCCCGGCATCCAGTCCTTCGGGGGCTGGAAGGGCAGCGGCTCCACAGGCAAATCTGCCCTTGGGCCGTACTACGTTCAGCAGTTCATGAGGGAGCAGAACCGGACGGTCGTTGCCGACTGAGCCGTTGGCGAGTCGGGCCCTCGTCAGGCTCGTCGTCGCATCCGTGAACGCCTCCTAGGCCATGTGCCCCTTGCCGAACCCGAACAGCACCGAGCCAGCTCAATGAGACCGGCAGCGCAAACACCCGGGCCGAACGTCGCCGGCGCCACCATCTGGCACTTATCTGACCTGATCGGAAGGTCGATCTGCACCGAGTCCGGCGAGCGGATCGCCCAAGTGCGGGATCTCGTCATTCGGGTACGCAGTGGGGGCTATCCGCCCGTCTCGGGCGTGGTCACTCGTTCCAACTGGAAGTCGTTCTTCATTCCCTGGTCGCATGTAGAGTCCCTGGACCAAACTGGCTTCCATCTTCACACGGCCCAGGTGGATCTCCATACGTTCTCCCGGAGAGACGGCGAGATGCTGCTTCAGAAGGACGTTCTGGATAAGCAGGTCGTCGACCTCAAGGGGCGCAGGGTCGTGCGGAGCAACGATCTGCGGCTCTTGTACCGACCCTCGGGCAGACAGCCGGCCGCCGGAGCGGCCGCCGATGGAAACGGAGATCGAGCCGGGCGCGGACGGACCGCACCCACGCTGCTCCTCATCGGTATCGACATTACCACGCCGGCCCTCTTGCGCCGCCTACTACCTTCGGCAATGAAGGCTCGCGTGGAGTCATCGACGGTCATCGACTGGCGAGACATTGAGCAGCTGGCGAGCGAATCTCCCGGCGTGCGGCTCAAGATCGACCATCGAAAGCTCGGCAAACTGCACCCGGCCGAGATTGCCAACATCATCGAGGACTTGAGCTCCAACCAAGCCGAGGAGCTATTCGAGCATCTCGACGATGCCACTGCCGCCGACACCCTCGAGGAGATGAACGAGGAGCTGCAGGCAGACATTCTGGAAGACATGGACGAGGAGCGTGCGGCCGACATCCTCGAGGAGATGAATCCCGACGACGCGGCCGATCTGCTCGCGACACTCACCGAGGAGAAGCGGGACGAGCTGCTGCGTCGGATGGATGCTCAGGAGGCGGAAGACGTCCGGGAGCTTCTCCAGTACCAGGAAGATGACGCGGGCGGTTTGATGACCACCGATTACGTCGCCGTGCCGGACTCAATGACGGCCGGCGAGGTCATCGACCACATCCGCAGCTTGGAAGACGTGCCCGACGTTATCCACTACATTTACGCCGTCGACGATCTCGAGACCGAGACCCTTCTGGGCATGACCGATCTCCAGGCCGTCCTTCGTGCGAATCCCGAGGCACGGGTGCGAGAGTTCATGCGGCGCGATCTGCAAACCGTGCCTCCAGAGGAGGACGCGGAGGAGACGGCCAAGATCATGTCCGAGTACAATCTCCTCGCCCTGCCGGTGGTGGGTCCCGACGGAAAGCTGCTGGGAATCGTCACTGTGGATGACGCGATGGAGCTGCTTCTGCCGGACCAATTCCGGCGACAGGTGCCGCGGGTCTTCAGCTAAGCCGGTTGGCGTTCACTGGCTAGAATCAGGCGGCGCCGCGCCGCGGTGAACTCCTATCGCGTGGGCCGGCCGCAATTCTTCGTAGGCACCGTTTCTAGATACATGGACGACCCCAGCAGTCAACGCGTCGTTACGCTCGGGATTCCCCGTTCCCAACCGCTGTTTGGGAAGGCGGGGGTGCCGGGCGCCTCCAGTCTTCGTCGAGCCCCTCTGAGTGACTATGGATACAGCCCCGGCAGCCGCTGTTCCCGAGAAGAAGCCCGCTACGCGGGCTCCGATCCGGAGAGCCCAGCGTTCGATGCTGGCCTGGCTGGCCGTTTTGGGGCCGGGACTGGTTGCCGCCAACGCGGGCAATGACGCAGGGGGGATCTCCACCTATTCCCAAGCGGGAGCGCAGTTCGGTTACCGGCTGATCTGGACCCTTCCGGTCCTGACCGTCAGTCTGATCGTGGTGCAGGAGATGGCGGCTCGCATGGGCGCCGTTACCGGCAAGGGCCTGTCGGATCTGGTGCGCGAGAACTTCAGCCTGCGCGTCACAACCTTCCTGATGGCCACCTTGGCGGCCGCCAACACCCTGTTGGTCATTTCGGAGTTCGCCGGGGTCGCCGCGAGCACCCAGCTGTTGTTCGGTGGCCATGTCTGGATCAAGTACATCACCGTTCCGGCGATGGGCATCCTGCTATGGGTTTTTGTCACCCGGGGAAGCTACAAGCGGGCGGAGCGCGTGTTTCTAGCGCTCACCATACCGTTCGCCGGCTACTTTGTCTCCGCGTGGCTTTCGAAGCCGGACTGGGGCAGCGTCGTTCGCTCCATGGCTCCCAGCGTCGGTGGCCAAGCGGGATTCCTGGTCATGCTCGTGGCACTTGTGGGCACCACCATCACTCCATACATGCAGGTCTACATTCAGTCGGCCATTGCCGAAAAGGGAGTGACCAGTCGTGAATACCGCTATGAACGCCTGGAGGTGGTTGTCGGATCGGTGTTCGCGGTGCTTACGGCGGGTGCGATCATGCTCTGCATGGCCGCCACGCTCTGGGCATCGGGACGCGGTGGGGCCATTAACACCGCCGCACAGGCGGCCGAGGGGCTCAAGCCCTTTGCTGGGCAGTTCGCCTCGACGCTGTTCTCGGCCGGTTTGTTCGGCGCCTCGATGCTTGCCGGCGCGATCCTTCCTCTCTCCACGGCCTACGCGGTCGGCGAAGCCTTCGGCTTCGAAACCGGCGTGGAGAACCGGGTCGACGAGGCGCCGGTCTTCTACGGCATCTTTGGCTTCCTCCTGGGCTTCGGGGCGCTGGTGACGCTCATTCCCGGGCTTCCATTGATTCAGTTCATCATCCTTGCTCAGGTCATCAACGGGATCCTGCTCCCCATCGTCCTGGTGGCGATCGTGAAGCTGGTCAACGACGGCGAGCTAATGGGCTCCTTCAGGAACGGTCCTGTCTTCAATGTCATCGCGATCGGGACCATCGGGGTTCTGGTCACACTGTCGACCGTCTACCTGGGAATCACGGTGCTGGGGATCTTCGGGATTGCTCTCTAGGTTGACCCGCTTGCTCAAGGCCCTTGGCGTCATCGTGGGCGGCACCGGTATCGCAATGCTCTCTCTGGCGGTCTACGCCGAGACGCGTCTCCGACAGCTCGAGACATTGGACGCCGTCCGCGATGCTCCCGGAGGCAGCTTCGTCACCGTGGAGGATCTGTCCATCCACTTCGAAGCCCATGGGGTGGGTGATCCGGTTGTGCTCATACACGGATTCGGCGGATCGACCTACACCTGGCGGCTCAATGTTGCGCCCCTCGCGACTCGGTACCGAGTCTATGCTTTGGACCTTGCGGGGTTCGGATACTCGGAGCGAACGGATCGGCCCGTGTTCGGTCGGACCCAACAGGCGAAGCTGCTCCACGACTTTCTTCGGGCCTTGGGAGAGAAGCGACCGGTTGTGTTGATCGGAAGCTCGCTGGGCGCGAGCGTCGCCGTGCGCTTTGCCCTCGACTACCCGGAAGCAACGCGTGGGCTTGTGCTGCTGGCGCCGTCACTCTTCTGGAACGGACCTCGTCTTCGTCGGTTTGCTCCCCTGTTTGAGGCGCCGTGGCTCGGTCGTGTGATCACTCGGACGTTGTACTACCTTCTGCTTGCCAACGACCGAGCCACGGCCAGGATCCTGGCCTCGGCATATGGTTCTCGCCTAGAGATGGTGACGGGTGATGTGCGTGAGGCCCTCCTCAGACCCCTCCGCGTTCGCGGCTCGGCTGACGCGGCCCGAGGCCTTGTTCGGTCGAGAGATGACCGGCCATTCAACACCAGGCTGGCAGAGATCAAGGTCCCGACGCTGATCGTCGCGGGCAGTCAAGATCGCGCCGTTCCCCTCGAGCAGGTGGAACAGGCCCATCGAGCTTTGCCAGAGTCTCGTCTCGTGGTCCTCGAGGACGCGGGACACCTCCTCCACGAAGACGAGCCTGAGGCGTTCAACGACATGCTCATCAACTGGCTTGCGAATCTCTCCGCTCCCACCGGCTCAGTTGGATATTCGGGGAGTCGAGCCTAACGTCACCATGGCAATCAATGTCCTTCGGCTTGTGGCGGATGCCTTTTCATCGGCGGACTTGGAGCTCTACCTCGTTGGTGGGGCCCTCCGGGACCACCTCCTCGAGCGACCGGTCCATGAGTGGGACTTCGCCACCAATGCCAGAACCAATGAGATCCTGTCGACCCTCGAGATGGCGGGGGAGACCAACCATTGGGCACAGCCCTGGTCCATTTATCGAGTCGGCGAGAAGTTCGGCACCATCGGCTTGGTGGCGAACGGAGAGCGGGCAGAGATCACGACCTATCGCTCCAGCGAGTCGTACCCGGAAGGCTCCCGTAAGCCGAGCGTGATCTTCGGCAGCGGTATTGAGGAAGACCTCTCGCGGCGGGATTTCACTGTCAACAGCATGGCGATTCGAGCCCAGTCGTTCCTGGAAGGGGATACCTCCGGGCTGATCGATCCGTACGGGGGACGTGACGATCTTGCGGCCAGGCTGATCCGCTCGGTAGGGGCACCACACGAGCGATTTCGCGAGGACCCACTGCGGCTTCTTCGAGCCGTCCGGCTCGCTGCCCAGCTCGGCTTCAGCGTCGAAGCGCGCACCTGGGCCGCCATGGCTGACCGGGCGCAGCTTCTGAGCTCGATTTCCCGCGAGCGCATCGCCGACGAGCTGACCCGCATGTTGACCGGCCCAGATCCGGCCCGGTCGTTGACCCTCCTGCGCGATTCTGGGTTGCTGCAGGCCGCGGTGCCCGACCTGATGATTCTGGATGCCATGCCGGATCACGGTCCCCGCCATCCCATGTCCCTCTGGGACCACACCATGCTGGTGGTGGAGGGGGTCGAGCCTGACCCAATCAGTCGCTGGGCTGCTTTGCTGCACGACATCGGGAAGCCGGAGACGCGGACCTTTGACGAGCGAGGACGAATCCGCTTCTTTCAACATGAGGAAGTCGGGGCGAAGCGGGCGGCGGAGGTGCTCCGGTCACTGCGGCGGAGCAATGAGCTGGTGGAGTCGGTCCATGACCTGGTGGAGACGCACATGCAGGTCCACCAGTACACGCCCGAATGGTCTGACGGAGCGATTCGCCGGCTGTGCGAGAAGCTTGGGCCGAACTTCGCGAAGGCCATCGACCTCGCCAAGTCCGACGTCCGTGGTCACCGTGAGACGACCTGGGGAGTGACGGGAGCAGCCGAGCTGGAGGAGCGCGCGGCACAATTACAGGCGCAGCTACCGAGCGTGCAGAGCCCGCTGACCGGCGTGGTTCTCATGGAACGCTACCGTCGCCCTCCGGGGCCCTGGATCGGGGAGATCAAAGACCGGCTAACTGAAATGGTTCGCGACGGCGCACTGCTTCCCGGCGACTTGGAACGTGCATGGGAGATTGCCGACGCCATAGTGGGTGCACAAACCGGACTTCGGGATAAGCATTGAATCTGCCTCAGGATGCCGTCCGGTCGACCTCCGCCTCGTCTATCGCGGCCAGATGAATCAGCCGCATGATCATCGAAACGAACTCTTCGCTCAGGCGACGCTGGCGCCGGAGATACATGGTGAGGTCCAGATCGGCGACGATTCCGAGCCGGTGATAGTCGTCCGGCAAGGCCCCTAAGGCCTGCATGAGGTCGATGACGTGGACTTCCAGGCTGAGTGCGAGGCGGCCGATGGTACGCGCAGAAGGCTCTTTCGCCCTGCCATCCTCGATCGCCTTGATGTAGGCCCGCGAGAGGCCGGTTGCCCGTGACAGATCCGCCTGTGACCATCGCCGGCTCTCTCTGATCTCTCGGACCCGGATGGCAAGGAGCGCCGCTCCCGGCGCTTGGGCCGGATCTGGAGCCTCCAGAGCGTCTCCCCGCGTGTCCGTCACGAGGCAAGCTCCAGAACCATGGCTCCGTACGGGGGAAGCGATAATCGCCGGAGACTCTCGGCAGCCGGCCCTTGCCCCGTGGTCAACAGCTGAGACTTGAGCACGCCGACGTCAGAGAGATCGAGGTCAACGGCGTCCGATCCGAAGTTGAGAATCACGAGCATCCGCTGGTCGGGCGATTCTCGTCGGTAGGCCCAGACGTTATCCATGCCGGTCGCGACCGCACGATAGGCGCCGGTTTGCAGGGCCCGATGCTCACGTCTGAGATTGCCCGAGCGTCGGTACAGGTGCAGGAGGGAGGTGGGGTCGCGAAGCTGGGTCTCCACGTTCGCGACCTCCGGGTTGGCCGTCACAGGCAGCCATGGTTCACCGGTGGTGAAGCCGGCGTGTCTGCCGCGGCTCCACTGCATGGGTGTGCGTGCCGGGTCGCGCGAGCGGTGGATGTCCGGAAACCGCGCTGCGGGGGGATCGCACACGATGTCAGGCGGGATCTCGGCATTCGGCATCCCGAGCTCCTGGCCAAAGTACACGTATGGCGAACCGCGAAGCGTCAGGAGCATGACGGCCAAGAGCCTGGCCCGCTCCCAGCTCGCGTCGCCGTGGGCGTATCGCGAGAAGCTTCGCGGCTGATCGTGGTTGTCGAGCACCGGGCTCGGCGAAAGACCGCGCGCGGCCGGCTGCTCGAATCGCTCCACGGCGGCTCGAAAGTGGTCGGCGCTCCAGGGAGCGTTCAGCAGGTCGAAGTTGAAGACCGAGTGCAGCTCCGTGCCGCCGCCGAAACGCCGGAGGTCTTCGTCCTCGAGCCCGTAGATCTCACCGACGAGGATCGCGTCCTGCTCGTCGGCCACAGTCCGGAGCTCTCGCAAGTACTGGTGCATGACCGGATTCGCCACATCGTGCAGATGCTCCTGTGTGGCCCAGTCATGCGTGCCTGCCGGATGCTCCAAGGTGGGATTGTCGAGAAGGGCAGCGTGTTTGCCGATGTGGGCGATGGCATCCAGACGGAAGCCTTCCACGCCACGGTCCATCCAAAACCGCATGACGTCGTGAATCGCTCGACGGACTTCGGGGTTGCTCCAGTTGAGGTCGGGTTGCTCCGCCATGAAGGCGTGGTAGTAGAACTGCTGGCGTCGAGGCTCCCACTCCCACCCGGATCCTCCAAAGCAGGAGACCCAGTTGTTGGGGGCCGCGTCACCATCTGGTGGATCACGCCAGATGTACCATTCACTCTTGCTGTTGCTCCGGTCCCGCCTGGACTCCTCGAACCAAGGATGCCGGCTTGAGGTGTGATTGGCGACGAGGTCCAGAATGACGCGTATGTCGCGACGCCGTGCCTCCTCGATGAGCTGATCGAACTCGCGCACGGATCCGTATGCCGGATCGATGGCCTGGTAGTCGCCAACGTCGTAGCCCATGTCATGGAGCGGCGAGGGATGAATGGGCGAGAGCCAGACCGCGCTCGCTCCAAGAGCCTCGATGTAGTCCAGGTGATCGGTGATGCCGCGCAGGTCGCCGATTCCGTCGCCATCGGTGTCCTGGAAGCTGCGAGGATAAATCTGGTAGACAATGGCACTTTTCCACCACGCCGATGAGATTGCTGACATATGGTTCCTAGAGCCGGCCTGAGCGGTGCGGAAGGGTGGAGCGACGTGAACGTGCTCGGCCCCTGGGCCGTCGGCCGAGAGTCATTCCACGGTATCAGAGCGGCCTCGTGGAGCAATCGGGAAGCGTGAGCAAGGCGGCGGGGGGTCAAGGAGACCCTTCATTCGCCCCCCTCCTGTCGGGATTGCTGCCGGCTGAATCGGTCACGCTGGTGCCGGGGGATCTCCGCCACGCTGCGGTGCTTGTGCTGCTCTATCCCTCGCTGGATGATGGCGAGAAGGCTGCGCCCGATCAAGAACTTGAAGGGCTCAGCCTGCTTCTGATCGAGCGGCCGGCGACGCAGCGGCATCATCCGGGTCAGGTGGCACTGCCTGGCGGCGGCGCGGAACCCGGCGATGAATCAATCATCGCCACGGCTCTTCGAGAAGCGAAGGAGGAGGTCGGCCTAGACCCCCAGATCGTCCAGGTGCTGGGACGCCTGCCGGAGGTGCGGGTAAGCGTGAGTGGCTTCCACGTCACTCCGGTGGTCGGATGGACTGCCTCACGGCCTCAGTTCAGGCCGAACGCCACGGAGATCGGCAGGCTGTTGGAGATGCCCCTGAGCCGGCTTATGGAGCCGGGTTATCTGCGAGAAGCTCCTGCGCCCGAGGGAGCAAGCGTGCGGACAGTGTATGAGTGCGACCTCGAGGGGGTGCGCGTCTGGGGCGCGACTGCCCGCATCCTCTTCACTCTGACAAATGTCATACGAGCCGGCGACGAACAGAATTAGCGTTCCAAACGCTTGATGGAGAGACAGACGTGACGAAATTGGCCCAGGTCTTCGTGGACGCCATGACCGGCCGCCTGCCGCGCTATCTCGACGATCTAAAGGCCATGACCTCGATCGATTGCGGCACGCACAACAAGGCAGGTATTGACCGCGTTGTTCAACTGCTCGCCGATCGCCTCTCCGACGCAGGAGCCGAGGTCGAGATCAAGGAAAACGCCGAAGCGGGAAACGACGTCGTGGGCCGCCTGTATGGTCGGGGCTCCCGGCGGGTCCTGCTGCTCTGTCACTCGGACACCGTCTATCCGGATGGAACGGCGGCCTCCCGACCGTACCGAGTCGAGGGGGACAGCATACTGGCGCCCGGCGTGTGTGACATGAAGGCCGGGATCTTAACGGCCCTGAATGCGCTGTTCCTTCTCGGGGACGCGGGATTCGACGACTTCGCGGGCATCACGCTACTCTGCACGTCAGACGAAGAGGCGCCTCCCCGGCACTCTGTGGAGTTGATCAAGGCCGCGGCCCGGGAGGTCGACGCGGTGTTCTGTATGGAGCCGGCCCGAGCCAACGGCGACATGGTGAGTGCGCGAAAGGGCGTGGTGGTCTACACGCTGGTCGCCAAAGGGCGAGAGGCGCACGCCGGCGTTCAGCCGGAGATGGGCCGGAGCGCCGTGGTGGCCCTCGCATCGCGCGTGTGTGAGATCTGGAAGCTGAACGGACTGCGACCCGGCTTGACCGTCAACCCCGGCATCTTCCGTGGTGGGACCGCGGCCAACACCGTTGCCGGCGAGGCGACGTGCGTCCTTGACCTTCGCGTCGCGCGAACGGAGGACATCGAAGCGTTCGAGTCGGCGATACAGGAGACCCTCAGCGCCAGCGTCATTCCCGATATCGAGTTCGACTTGACCGCGGATGTTGCCATGCCCCCGATGGAAAAGACGCACAGCTCGCAGCGACTGGTGGACCTGGCCGTGCAGGCAGCCGCCGAAGTAGGCTTCCCCGTGACCGACACCTCTACCGGAGGTGGCTCAGACGGCGCCTACGCCGCCTCCACCGGAACGCCGGTCCTCGACGGGCTCGGCCCGGTGGGAGGTCAGGCGCATAGCGAGCGGGAATATGTCGTGCGCTCCACGATCGTCCCTCGGACAGCGATGCTGGCCAGACTGATCACGTTCATCTAACGGCCGGTCCTTTGCGGAGAGTGGCTCCGGCTATCCAGCCACGCGCGACCAGATACGCCGTTTCTTGGCGGAGCCGCGCTTTGTCGGCGCCGGCTCCTGCTCCTTGGCGGGCGACTGGTGATGCTGCTTCAGACCGTCGAGAGCCCTACTGGTCTTTCTGACCAGCTCGGCGAGCTCCTCGGGGTTGCGGGGAGAACGCTCGACCGCAGCGGAGAGCTCGTCGAGGGTCTCCATGGCCTCTTGGGGCGAGGGGGTATCAGACATTCCAGGAACAAACCTCTACAGGTCGGTCTGCGGAACGTTTCGGTCACAGCAACCGTACTTCTTGGCTAGCCGCACTGGCACCCGCAGCTCGGTTCTTTCCGCCGTTCAGCGCGCGACCGCCAGATCAGGTTGACCAACTCCGGCGAACAGCTCCGTTTGGCGGCCTTCGACCGCTAGCCGCGACTCCTTGCGGAAGAAGGTTTCGTAGCCCATGAAGATCTCCTGGAGCTCTCGGGGGAGTGTCAGCATCCACATGTCCGGCTTGACCTGGGTGCGGTGGGCAAGGAGGGATTGAATCTTCAGGTCCAGGTACTCGCGCACATCGACCACCGCGCCGACCAGCTCGTCGGGTAGC
This sequence comes from Pseudomonadota bacterium, assembly GCA_021323865.1. GTDB lineage: Bacteria > Chloroflexota > UBA5177 > UBA5177 > JAJPKF01 > JAJPKF01. The sequence goes on from JAJPKF010000018.1 coordinate 240,681, forward strand.
CCCCAGGTCGGCTCGGAATCGGCCTCCTCCTCGTCTCGCCGCCAGGGAAGCTCGAGGCCCAGCTCTCGCATTCGCCGCCACACCTCGACGATCTGGTTTCGCGACCAAGCAGCATAGTACAGGATGCCGATGGCGTGGGGTGGTCCGAGATCCGGCCGGTAGTTGGGCTCGGCGGCCTTCTCGTAAGCGGCTACCGTGATCCGGTTGGACATAATGTGATCGGGATGTCCGTACCCGCCCTCCTCGTTGTCACTCACGATGACGTCGGGTCGAGTCTCGCGAACGAGTCGGACGAGCTTGGCGGTTGCCACCTCCACGTCGGCCTTGTTGAACGACCGAGGGTCCTCGTTCTCGGGTGTGCCCGACATGCCTGAGTCTCGATAGCCCAGCATCTCCAACCGGCGAACGCCCAGAATCTCGCAGGATTTCTGCAGCTCTCGCAGGCGGTATTCCGCCAAGTGCTCCTGCACCTCCGGCGTGTTCAGCTCGGGATCGACAATCTCCCCGTTCTCGCCACCCGTGCAGATCACCACCACCGTGTTCACGTTCTGTCGGCTATAACGGGCCAGCGAGCCGCCGAGCACGAAGCACTCGTCATCCGGGTGGGCTCTGACGGCCATCAGTGTCAATGTCTTGTCGTTCACTATTCAGTTTCCTTGGTTGTCGGGGTAAGGCTTGAGTGCAGGGCTTGAGGTAAGCCGTCGAATGCGGGAACGAGACTGCGCGTCGCGTGGCGCCTCCGGCCCACGCACCTGCCCCGCTAGGCTAGCGCATGCCTTCGCCTGCTGGGTGTGCCAATGACCATCTGGGGAATCGCCGATATCCACGCCTCACCCCTCGACGAAGCGGGCGTGGCCGAGAAGCCCATGGAGAGGTTCGGTCCGGCTTGGGAAGGGCACGTCGAGCGCATCGAAGCGGCATGGCGGTCATCCGTGCAACCGGATGACACCGTGATTGTGGCCGGAGATCTGGATTGGTCGCTGCATCTGGAAGACGCGATCCCCACGCTGGAGCGGCTGCGCCGGCTCCCGGGGATCAAGCTGCTGGTACGAGGCAATCACGACTATTGGTGGTCGAGCAAAGCGACCAACAAGGTCCGCAAGGTCTTGCCGCCTTCGGTGCATCTCATCCACAACAACGTCATCTCGGTGGACGGTTTCGCGATTGGTGGGGCGAAGGGATCACCGGTCCCCGGCGGGATGGAATGGGACGAGCAGGATGCCAAACTCCTGAACCGGGAGCTGGAGCGCCTGAAGCTTTCGGCCGACGCCCGAGCCGACGCGGCACCATTCGTCGCGGCCCTTCACTTTCCGCCGTTCTATCCTGCCTCCGGCCCGAGCCCCTACGTGGAGCTGCTCCATTCGGTAGGCGCGGTGTTGTGCGTCTATGGCCATCTCCACGGCGAGAGCGCGCACAGCGGTCCGTCCGGCACGATCGACGGCATCGTTTATCGCTGCGTGGCCGCCGATTACGTGGGCTTCCGTCCCGTCAAGCTCGTCGAGGCGGGCCGGATCCTGGAGGGCTAACGGACGGCAGTGCGCACGGTCCCGTTCGGTTCCGCCATAAACCTGGTCCACTGATCGACGGAATCAATGTCGATGAAAGAACGAAAGTGCGGATCGAACGGAGTGATCTCCGCTTCGGCGAGCCATCGGACCCTGAGATGAGCCAGGGCCCCTCGCAGTGACCGGCTCGAAGTCTGCTGCGCAATCCGAATCTCGAGTTTGTCGACCGTCTGGCGACGGTAGGCGGCGTGGAGGACTTGGGGAATGCCGCCGATGCGGGGCACCACCGCGTCGGCCTCCGATTTCGCGGCGAGTTCGAGGATATGTGCCACGACCCCTGGATCGAGGCTTGGCATGTCACAGCCGCAAACAAAGGCCCAATCGGCCTCCATCTGCTGTAATCCCGTGACCAGCCCTCCCAGCGGGCCCATTCCCGGCCGGCGGTCGGCGAAATGACGTGCCCACGCTTCTTTGGGGAGATTCGGGCCGCCCACCACGATCACTTCCCGAGTCAGTCCCCGCAGGATGCGCACGGTCCTCTGGAGCAGGGTCTCATCGCCCGTCCGCAGCTCCGCCTTGGTCCGTCCCATCCGGTGACTGGCCCCGCCTGCGAGGATGATCGCTCCTCGGGAGGGGCCTGAGCGAGACATGATCAGGAGCGGCCAGTCACCTGGGTGCCGATGATCTGGGCGTATGCCGTGGGGTCGACATTGCCTCCGCTCAGAAGCACCACCGTGGTCCGGTAGATCTTCTGTAGACGGCCGGCGAGGACGGCGGCGAACGCCACGGCGCCTGACGGTTCGATTGTGAGCTTGGCCGAAAACGCCAGATAGCGCATGGCCGCCTGTATCTCGTCCTCCGAGACGACGAGGATGTCGTCCACGAGTCGACGGATGATTTCGAAGTTGAGCCGCCCCACGCTACTGGTCCGCAGGCCATCCGCAATGGTGTCGATACGATCCCAGGTCACGCGACTCCCGGATCGGAGCGAATCTCTCGCATCGGCTGCGCCCTCAGGCTCTACGCCGATCACCTCGACGGAAGGCCTCAACGCCTTGGCGGCCACCGCGATCCCCGAGATCAGACCGCCGCCGCCCACCGGAACCAGAATGAGATCAGTCTCGGGCAGGTGCTCCAGGATTTCCAGGCCTGCGGTTCCCTGGCCGGCGATGATGCGGGCGTCGTCAAAGGAGCCAATGACGGTGCCGCCTTCCCCATCCCCAATTCGCCGGGCTTCCGCCTCTCGTTTCAGAGACGAGGTGCCGGCAAAGACGACCCGCCCACCATACCGCTTGACGGCGTCCACCTTGGCCTGGATGGCATTGGTCGGCATCACTACGGTGACGGGAATGCCGAGGATCTGCCCCGCCGCCGCGACGGCCTGACCGTGGTTGCCGGACGAGGAGGTAATGACGCGCCCGGGATCCGAATCCTTCATCTGGGCGAGCGTGTTGAAGGCGCCTCGGAACTTGAATGCTCCCGTCCGCTGCAGGTTCTCTGCCTTTACATAAACATCCTGCGGGCCTTGGAGAAGACCGGGCTGCAGCAAGAGCGGCGTGCGCACCGCAAGCCCCTGAAGACGAGCGGCCGCCGCCTCAACGTCCTCCAGAGTCACGGGCAAGGCTTGCGGTGGAGCAGTCACGAGTCATGATACGCAGCCGGTGGCCCAGCCCGGCCCTACGCTGAGGAGGAATGGAAACTGAGTTCACGATTGGCGACCGGCGGCTGCGACTTCTGCTGGGCGACATCACCGAGGTCCATGCGGATGCCATCGTCAACGCCGCCAACGCGCACCTGGCCGGAGGTGGCGGAGTGGACGGCGCCATCCATCGGGCCGGCGGACCCGAGATCATGGAGGAATGCCGGCAGATCGGAGGATGTCCCACTGGAAGCGCGGTGGCAACTGGAGCGGGGCGCTTGCCGGCCAAGGCCGTCATTCATGCCGTCGCGCCTCGATGGAGGGGCGGCGCTGCCGGCGAAGCCCGGCTCCTCAGTGATGCCTATCGTCGCTGCCTGCAGCTGGCCGACGAGATGAAGCTTGCCTCAATCGCGTTTCCGTCGTTGGGCACCGGCGCCTACGGCTACCCGGTTGCTGAAGCGGCTGGCATTGCGGTGCGGACCGTGGCCGATCATCTCGCCTCCGGAACCAGCCTCAGGCTTGCCATCTTTGTCCTCTTCTCATCCCGGGATCTCTCTGTATACGCCGAAGAAGTAGGACGCTTAGGCACGAGCGCAGCGTGAAGGCGCGCGTACGGTGAGCGGGCTGCCCGATTTGCTGCGGCGGCTGGTCGCCGTCGAATCGGTCAATCCACTGTTGGTGCCGGGCGGGTCGGGAGAGCAGGAGATCGCACGGCTGGTAGCGTCCGAAATGGAGCGCAGCGGCTTGGAGACCCATCTTCAGGAGGCGGCTCCCGGACGCCCCAACGCGATCGGCGTGCTGTGCGGCTCCGGCGGAGGTCGCTCCCTGCTGCTCAACGCGCATCTCGACACCGTGAGCCTCGGAGCCATGGACCGGCCGCTGGAGCTGGGAGTCGACGGCGACCGGGCCTACGGTCGGGGTGCCTATGACATGAAGGGCTCGCTGGCCGCCATCCTGTGCGCCGTTCACGACCTCGCCGAGGGGCCGCGCCTGCGAGGAGACGTGATTGTCGCTGGTGTGGCGGACGAAGAGTATTCGAGCCTGGGCACGCAGAAGCTCCTTGAGTCAGTGAGGGCTGATGCCTGCCTGGTTGCCGAGCCAACCGGGATGCACGTGTGTGTCGGCCACAAGGGCTTTGCCTGGCTTCGGATCCAGGTCGAGGGCGTCGCGGCCCACGGCAGCCGGCCGGATCTTGGGGTCGACGCGATTGCCAAGACCGGCGAGGTGCTCGTGGAAGTTGAGCGTCTGGGCGAGCGCCTCGCTTCGGCTCCGCATCCGCTCCTTGGCCCTGCTTCAATCCACGCATCCACCATCGCCGGCGGCCAGGAGCTGTCCAGCTATCCGGCTCGCTGCACCCTCGAGCTGGAGCGGCGAACGCTGCCCGGCGAGACCCAAAGTGCCGTGGAGCAGGAGGTGGCAGACCTGCTAGGACAGGTTCGCCAACGAGCGCCCACGCTTCAGGCGCAGGCAGACGTGTTCTTTTGGAGAGACCCATTTTGGATCGATCCGGATGCGCCTCTGGTAGCCGATCTTCTCGCCGTCTGCCGGGAGTGCGGCCTCGAACCTCAGATACGTGGGGAAAGCCCTTGGATGGATTCGGCGTTTCTGGCCGCCGCGGGCATGCCCACCGTTGTGTTTGGCCCCGGCGGCGGCGGCGCTCACGGCAGTGAGGAGTGGGTAAGTGTCAGCGATCTCGAAAGATGCCGGGAGGTGTTTGCGGCCCTTGCCAGGCGAGTCTGTGGCTAGATCGACCGGGGACGGGTCGGGTCACCTATAGGCTCGGGGTACCCGTACGGCCGGCCCCGCTATGTCGATGAATAGGATGGATTAGGAGAGAGAAGGCCGAAGCACTCTCGGCCAACCTGGGGAGGTGTCTATGGCCGAAGAGCAGCACATAACCTTCTATCTGGACCCGGTCTGTCCCTATGCGTACAAGACGTCACTCTGGATCCGGGAAGTGCGGAACGTCAGGCCGCTGGAGATCGATTGGAGATTCCTCAGCCTGCGAGCCGTGAACGAGGGCAGCGAGAACCTGAAGGACGGTCACTTCCTCAGTGCGAACCCCTTCCGTGTGATGGCCAAAGCGCGACGGGAACGTGGCACCGAGGCGGTCGACGCCCTCTACGCGGCGATCGGCCATGCCCGCTTCGAGGAGCGGAAGGACATCTCTGAGACACAGGTGCTGGAGGCAGCCGCGGGGCACGCCGGCATCGATCCGGCCATCGTCACCCGGGCATTGGAGGATGAGACCACCATTACCGATGTCGAGGACGATCACCGCCGAGCGGTCTCGGACGGCGCGTTCGGTGTCCCCTCCATCGATCTGGAGGACCGTCACCGGCCCTTTTTCGGTCCGGTCATCTCGGATGTCCCTCAAGGTGAGCGGGCCGGTGAGCTATGGGATCGCTTCGCCTGGCTGATTCAGCAAGACGAGTTCTACGAGATCAAGAGGGAACGATGATCGCTCAATCAACGCAGCTCGACGAGGGCCTCGCCCTCCTGGACCTCGAGTTCCAGGGACTGCCGGAAGTCATCGGCTCCTTTGCGTTCCACGGCACTGACGGCTTTGGACTAGTCGAGATCGGTCCCACCACCACCCTGGACCGGCTGCTCACGAGCATCGAGGCGTTCGGCGGGTTGGACCGGCTCACGGCGGTCGTCGTCACGCACGTCCACCTGGACCATGCCGGCGGCGTGGGCAAACTGCTGCGCATGGCGCCCTCGGTTCGCTGTTTCGTGCATCGGGTCGGCGCTCCCCATCTCGTCGAGCCGTCGAAGCTACTGGCCAGCGCCAAACGGATCTATGGAGACGACATGGAACGCCTCTGGGGCGAGGTGGTGCCGGCCCCCGAATCTCAGGTGGCGCCGGTCGAGGACGGGGACCGGATCGAGCTGGGGGGGACCAGCCTGCGCGTGGTGTACACGCCCGGTCACGCGTCTCATCACATCGCCCTTTACGACGAGGAGCGCTCCGCCCTCCTCACAGGAGACGCGGCGGGCGTCAGGCTGGATCGCTTCTTTCATGTCCGTCCACCGACACCACCTCCCGACGTGGACCTCGATGAGTGGAAGCGCAGTGTTCAGAAGATGCTCGATCTGGAACCGGATCGACTTCTGCTGACGCACTTCGGCGTGCAGGAGCGTGATCTGCCCGAACATTTCGAGCAGCTGCTCGACCGGTTGAAGCGGTGGGCCGGGATGGTTCGCGAGGGCATGATTGAAGGGGTCGATCGGAACTCGCTTGTTGACCGGATGCGCGCTGAGGGCGATGAGGCGCTCCGTGCTGCCGGCGGAAGCGACGTCGCCCTCCGGCAGTATGAGCTGGCTAACCCATACGGCATGAGTGTCGACGGCTTGATTCGTTACTGGGAGCGGCCGCCGGGCGGGACTCCCAAAGCTTAGAACCCGCCCACCCCCGGAACGAGGTATGGCTGTTGCCGGCGTATTGCTGAAGAGGGTCGTCGAGAGCGGTCCACCGGCTACGTTAGCCGGAGCACCAACTCACTCGTCGCGCGCCGGCAGCTTAAGTGGAATTGGCATGGTGGTTAGGGGGCGAACCGCACCTCCTGGCGCGTGGGGGCTTCAGCCGTTTGGGTGCTCCGCCTTTGGGACTGGAACGCGCGCACACGTTTCGTCCGGCGAGCCGGGCGGCATCGGCGCCGGCTCCCGCCATCACCTCGCGGGCCGCGGCTGGAGCAGCACACCGCCGAGCCATACCTTTGCTCGCTCACCTACCTGAAGGCTGTTGCCTTCGCATCCTTGGCATCATCCATGCTACGCGGCCGCGAGGGTATCCGGAGGTTTCACATGATCGGCTTTGTGAAGACGTTTATCAAGAAGTGGGGCAAGGATAACGTCGGGGTTCTGGCCTCGGTTGTCGCCTGGAACTCGCTTACCTCGATCGTGCCCATCATGGTGGGATTGCTGGCCATCACCGGCATCATCCTCCAGGGCAACCCGAGCGCTGAGAAGTCGGTGGTCACCCATCTCAGCGCTGCTCTGCATGGAGTCCTGACGCCCAAGGACCTGCAGCAGCTGGTCAAAGCGTCGATCAATCACACCGGCATTCTGGCCATCGTGGGCTTCCTGGGGGTGCTGTGGAGCGGCTCGAATGTCGGCGGCGCCATATCGACCGCCTTCCAGGCCATCTTCGAAACGGCCAGCCGCAACTTCGTGAAGGAGAAGCTACTCGACATTGTGATGATCTTCGTGATGGCTATCCTCATGCTGGTCATCATTGCCGGCACGACGGCGGCAACGCTGGTCACGAAGCTTTTTCACGGGTTCCCGCTGTCGGCAGGCTTGGCGCTGATAGTCGGCACCGCCATCGGTGTGGTAGCCGCCTGGCTTCTGTTTGCCGCCATCTACCTGGCCTTCCCGCACGTCAAGGTCAAGTTTCGGTTGGGCAATGTGTGGAAGGGTGCGCTGACCGCCGCCGTGCTGTTCACCGCGCTGTCGTATATCTGGCCGGTGTACGCGCATTTCGCGCACTTCAGTAAGTACGGCGCGGTTCTGTTCCCGATCCTTCTCCTCACTGCGTGGCTGTACTTCTTTGCCCTGATCGTTTGTGTCGGCGCAGAAATCGTGGCCATCGGCGCAATCGACGAGGCCGACAAGGAAGGCGAGGAGGTCGGGCCCGAGCCGCAGGAGACGGTGCCGCAGCACCGCGTCATTCGTGACGATGAGCCGAACGGCCAGGGCGGGAAGCAGCAGGAGCGCGAAACCGCGACGGCCGGCCGGTAGTCCCGGCTCGCCGTATTGTTGCCCGTCGATCCGCTGCAGTCCCGGCGGGCTGTGGTGTGCAAAGGCCAGGCGAGACATTGCCGCAGCCGTCGCTTCACATTACAGCCTGAGCAATCGTGAGACTGGCGCGTCACCGAGCCGAGGGCATCAAGGCCCTAATGGGGCTCAGCCCCGCTGCATGAGAGAGATGGCGGTTGAGACCGGCCAGTTCCCGAGGCGAGGGCGAACCGGGTGTCGAGGTCGTTCTGTCATGGGCTGTCGACCCCTACCGGCGACCCGGTACAGAAGGGCTTCTGACGAGCCACAGCCTCTGATCCACCTTCTGGGCGAAGCCGGCCGGCCGTGTCGTCTACCATGACAACAGAAGGACGCGCCGCCTATTTCGAGGAGCGTTTTCGCTGGCTGCACCCGTGATCGCCGAGCGCGGAATCTACCAGGAAATTGTGGCCTCGGCCGTCGGCGACGATGCCGCGGACAATCAAAAAACCGTCGTTCGCAACATCACGGCCGCGGACCTGCTGGCCGCCTACGCGCTTGCCCGAGTGAGTCGCGAGATGGACGTCCGCGAGCGGACCCTGCAGGCGCAGGGACGTGCCTGGTTTTCGATCGCCGGCGCGGGTCGAGAGGTCCTGGGGTGGGCCTTCGCACGGCATCTGACAGCTTCCGATCCCAAATTTCCGTACTACCGCGACCGCACCTTGGTGCTCGCCTCGGGTCTGACGCCGTCCGAGATGTTTCGGGAGACCGTGGGCGCGGCGACCGATCCGGCCTCGGGTGGGCGGCAGATGCCCAGCCACTGGGGTTCGAAAGCACATGGGGTTGTCTCTCAGTCGAGCCCCACCGGCTCTCAGGCGCTGCCGGCCGTCGGCCTCGCCGAAGGGATACTCAAAGCGCAACAGATTGGTGTTCCGGTGTCTGATCCCTGGCGGGAGGACTCCGTCGTCTATGTGTCGTTGGGCGAAGGGACAACGGCACAGGGAGAGGTCGAGGAGGCGGTTCGCCAGGCTGCTCGAACCCGAGCGCCGGTCATTATCGTGGTCGAGGACGACAAGTACGCCATCTCGATCCCCAGCACCTGGTCGATTCCCGGCGGCGATGTCTTCGGCTTGTACAAGCACTACTCGGGCCTGGGCATGCTGGTGCTGAAGTGCGATGGCACGGACATCGCAGACGCCGATCGGTGCGCCGAGGAAGCCGTCGGCCACGCCAGACAACGGCAGGGAGCGGTCCTGGTGCATGCCCGCATCACCCGTCCCATGTCCCACTCCTCGACGGATACCCAGGAGCAGTACCGCAGTCCCGACGATCTGGCGGAGGAGCAGTCGCGGGACCCAATCCGTCGGTTGACGGAGCTGCTGAAGAAGCACAAGCTCGTGACCACCGCCGGACTCGAGCGTCTGGACGCGGCCGCCAAGGATGCCGTAGAAGCGGCAAGCGACGCGGCCGTGGCCGAGCCCCCACTCGATGCATCGACCATTCTGCTCGATGTGCTGGCGGCCAAGCCCGCTCCTCCCGAATCCGCGGCGGACGAGGGCGAAACCGTTGAGCTTCGCTATGCCGTCAACCGGGCGCTCAAGGCGGCCATGGCCGATGACCCCCGCATTGTCATGTTCGGCGAGGATGTCGCCGATACCGACATCGAAGGCCTGCCTGGAAAGGGCGGCGTCTTTCACGTCACCCGCGGTCTGCAGTTCGCCTACCCCGGGCGGGTGTGGAACAGTCCTCTGGCGGAGGCAACCATCGTCGGGACGGCAGTGGGCCACAGCTTGGCCGGTCTGCTTCCTGTGGTTGAGGTGCAATTCCGGGACTATTTGAACCCGGCCATGCAGCAGCTCGTCGACGAGGCGGCGACACTCCGATGGCGATCGTGTGGGGCGTTTTGCTGCCCCATGGTGGTCCGCATGGCCTACGGCGGCTATTTGGGCGGGGCAGGAGCGCTCTGGCACAGCGAGGCCGGGGTGGGCATGCTTGCCGGGATCCCCGGGATCCGGGTGGTGGTGCCTTCCAATCCGATGGACGCCGCGGGGCTACTCCGGACGGCCATCGAGAGCGAGGAGGTGGTCCTGTTCCTGGAGCCGAAGGCCCTGTACAGCCGGCGTGGACTATACCCGGGGGACCACTATCGCGTGCCTCTGGGAAAGGCGGCCACGCTGCGGTCCGGCCGAGACGTCACCATCGTTGCCTGGGGCAATCTGGTGCCGCGTGCCCTTGACGCGACCCAGGAGCTGACGTCGGAAGGACTGGAACCCGAGGTCATCGACCTCCGCACGGTTGATAGCCGGTGGGACGCCGAGCGCGTCGTCGAGTCGGTCGATCGGACCGGTGGGCTACTGGTGGCCGAGGAAGACCGCTGTACCGGTGGGTTTGGGGCGACGGTGGTCGCCAGGGTGGTCCAGGAGCTGCCGGGTGTGGTGGTGGCGCGGGTAGCGGCCCAGGATTGTCGGGTCGCCTATGGACCACAGGGTGAACGCGCCGTGCTGCCCCAGGTGGCCGACATCGTTGCGGCTTCCCGGCGCCTCGTCGAGGAATAGCGGCCGGTCCCAACCGGTTGACCGTAGCGGCGTGACTCGAGCAGCAGGTGCAGCAGCGGACCAATCAGGCCGCGCCTGGCAGGTACCGGCCGCCGTCCAGCGGATGGTTCGTGAGGCGCTGGGGCAGATCGATGCGCAGGTAGTGCTCGTTGCGGTGTCGGGGGGGCCGGACTCCATGTGTCTGCTCCGCGCCCTCGTTGCCGCGGCACCGGATCGAAGCCTCGTGGCCTGTACCGTTCACCACGGCCTACGGCCCGAGGCCGACGCCGAGATAGAGCTGGTTGCAGCCTTCTGTCGTGAACGGGGTATCCGGCATGTGGTGCGGCACGCACCGGTTGCGGCCGTGCGGAAACAGACGCGGCGGTCGTTGCAAACCGTGGCCAGGGAGCTTCGCTACCAGGCGCTCCGTGACGCCGCAGCTTCGATAGGCGCCGGCGCGATCGCCCTGGGACACACTCGGGACGATCAGGTCGAGACGATTCTCATGCACGTGCTCCGTGGATCAGGCCTCCGCGGTCTATCCGGCATGCAGCTCTGGAGCGATGGTCTCTTGCGCCCGCTGTTAGGGCTGCGGAGAGCGGATAGTCATCGCTACTGTGAGCTGCTGGATGTCCCCCACGTACACGATCCCTCCAACCTCGATCTGACCGCGGATCGAAACCGGCTGCGCGAGGTGGTGATTCCGGCGCTCGAGGCGTTTCACCCCGGCCTCGCAGATCACCTGATCGGCCTCGCCGAGTCCGCGTCGATTGACGACCGTTTCCTGGCGGAAGTGACGGCCGCGTTTCAGGAGCGTGTGGTTGTCGAGGGAGCGTTGCACGCACGACTGTGGGCCTCGCTCCCCGAGGCCATCCGGCGCCGCATGTTGCTGCAGAACGCCGACGCATCCAGGGACCAGATCAGGAACCGGTCGGCCCAGCTGGCCAAAGCGGCTGCCGATGTGCCCCACTGGCGGGCCCCGGCCTGGTGGCCCCAGCTCAGCAGAGAACCATCACTGATCATTCCGGTCCCCGGGATTCTGCATCTCGAGTCGTTCGCGGTGGAGGCCCAATTCGTCCCGGTGCAGGCCGCCCTGCAACGGCTCTATGTCGCGGGGCCGCTCGACCTCTACTTGGATTGGTCGGGGCCGGCGGCAGAGCTGGGGATGAGGCGATGGAGGCAAGGAGACCGCATCAGGCCCCTGGGTATGCGCGGCACCCGAAAGCTGCAGGACGTCTTTGTCGACGCGAAGGTTCCGGCAGCGGCCCGTCAGCGGTGGCCCGTGATGGAGGTCGACGGCGTGATCACGTGGGTGCCGGGACTGATCAGAGCCGACACCCGACCGGTGTCCGCCATGAGCGGCCGAGTGCTTCATCTGCGGCTGGTGAGAGAGGATGACGGAAGCCGGCTCGAGCCTGCCGAACGGCGGAAAACCGGGGCAAATTCGAGACTCATCCTGATAGAATGACTGACGGCGAGACGGCTGTGCCGGCGCCTCTGGGAGTCTTCCGTGGAAACAAAGTGGTTCCGTAACTTCTTCGTCTGGGCCATCGCCTTCGTGATCATCCTCGCGCTGGCCGTTAACTACGCCCGTCAGTCGGGGGGCGGCAGCGTCCGGCTCCCCTTTAACCGGCTCATGCACAAGGTCCAGACCTTCCAGAAGCAGGTAGAGGCCGGATGTACCGGCGACTGCACCATCTCGCTCACCCAGGTCGGTTCTGACACGGTTCAGCTGAAGTTCCAGCACTTCAACTATGTCGCCGATCTCAACGGCAACACGACCACCACCATCGATCAAGAGTTCCGGGCGTACCACATCGACCCGACCGCGTCGCACTTCAGCTACCAGTTCCAGGCGCCCAGCCAGTGGGGCAACTTCCTGCAGCTGGCGCTCTCGGTGCTGCCGCTGCTGATTTTTGCCTTGCTGATTTTCTTCATGATGCGTCAGGCCCAAGGCAGCAACAACCAGGCGTTGTCCTTCGGAAAGAGCCGGGCACGTATGTTCGCGGGCAACCGTCCCACCGTGACCTTCACGGATGTCGCGGGTGTGGAGGAGGCAAAACAGGAGCTTGCCGAGGTGGTGGAGTTCCTCAAGTATCCCGACAAGTTCGCGCAGCTCGGGGCTCGGATTCCACGAGGTGTGCTGCTGGTAGGGCCTCCGGGAACGGGCAAGACGCTGCTCTCCCGGGCAGTCGCGGGCGAGGCGGGTGTGCCCTTCTTCAGCATCTCGGGCTCTGAGTTCGTGGAAATGTTTGTGGGCGTGGGCGCGAGTCGGGTACGGGACCTGTTCGACCAGGCCAAGCGCAACTCACCCTGTATCGTCTTTGTCGACGAGATCGACGCGGTTGGGCGCCAGCGGGGAGCCGGCCTGGGCGGAAGTCACGACGAGCGCGAGCAGACGCTGAACCAGATTCTCGTGGAGATGGACGGCTTCGACACCAACACGAATGTGATCGTGATCGCGGCGACCAACCGGCCCGATGTGCTCGATCCAGCCCTGCTCCGACCTGGACGATTCGATCGGCAGGTTGTGCTCGACAACCCCGACATCCGCGGCCGCCTGGCGGTTCTGGAAGTTCACGCCCGAGGGAAGCCGTTCGAGAAGAACGTCAACACCCAGGTCCTTGCGAAGCAAACGCCCGGCTTCTCGGCCGCCGATCTGGCGAATCTGCTCAACGAGGCCGCCATTCTCGCTGCCAGGCGCAACAAGAAAGCCATCGGCATGAAGGAGCTGGAAGAGGCGATCGACCGCGTGATCGCCGGTCCGGAGCGCAAGAGCCGCATCATCAGCGAGAAGGAGAAGGCAATCACCGCCTACCACGAGGTGGGCCATGCCCTGGTGGCTCGGATGCTCCCCAATCTTGACCCGGTGCACAAGCTGACGATCGTCGCCCGGGGGCTCATGGGCGGCTACACCCGGCTGCTTCCCACAGAGGACCGGTACCTGTACTCAAAGTCGCAGTTCCAGGAGACGCTCGCCTTTACCCTGGGCGGCCACGCCGCCGAGCAGCTGATCTTCGGCGAGGTGACTACCGGCGCTTCCAATGACATCGAGCGGGCCACCGAGCTGTCGCGCAAGATGGTGACGATGTACGGGATGAGCGACAAGCTGGGACCGATTGCGTTGGGCAAGAAAGAGGAGCTGGTGTTTCTCGGCCGTGAGATCGGCGAGCAGCGGAACTTCAGTGAGGCGGTGGCCGAGGAGATCGACGGCGAGGTACGGACACTGATCAACCGCGCTTACGGCATCGCCCGGGAGATCCTGATCCAGCACAAGGATAAGCTCATTACCGTGAGCGAGCGACTAATCCGTGAGGAAACCATCGAGGGGCCGGCCTTCGACTCGATCATGGGCATCGCGCCGACACCAATCGCGGCGAGTGTGACCGCCTAACGCCGGCTCGTCTGGACGCGCCACTCCTCGATGCCGTCCGCCAGCGCGGCGCTTCGGACGTTTACTTCTCTCGCATCCGGGAGGTGCTCCTCGGTGTCGGCCGGGACCCGCACGTGGTGATGGCCATCTTCGCGGCCGGCACCGGTCGCCGCCTCATGAGCGCAGGGCAAGCGTTCTCCCTGCTGGCCGGAAGCGGGTTCTCGGGCCGGCTCCACAGCCTCCACGACCGAGATCGCTTCCGTCAGGGCGAGACGGTCGTGACGGTCCGTCTCGAAGCTGGGTCGGCCGGTGGGTCCGGGCGATCTGACACGTCTGCGTTCGGTGCATCTGAGCAGTAGTGAGGAGCAGCGAAGCCGGCGTGTAGATAGCGGGGACTAGAGGCCGGCCTCCAGGCCCAGCGCCTCGAGGACCAGAGCGGCTCCCTCGATCGTTCGACAGTCCACGTCCAGGTCAAGCTCGCTGTAAATCTGGGCTCGGATGGGGTCCTTGATGCGAGCGATCACCTGGGGCACCTCAAAGAGACGCTTGGCAATCTGACTGGTCATGATATTCCGGTTGTCGCCGCTGGTGGCGGCAACGAAGACGTCTGCGTGAGCCACATCCGCCTGCCGCAGCGTGTCCTGTTCGATGGCATTCCCGCGGACTGTCCGGCCGGAAAAGGACGGGCCCATGCGATCGAAGGCCCGTTCATCGAGGTCGACCACGGTCACCGTATGTCCCGCCTGATCGAGCATGCGGGCCGTTCGTGAGCCGACACGTCCGCATCCCACGATCACAACATTCACTGGGCGGCCCTCATGCCACCGAGACGGGCCGGTCTCAGCTGGCTTGACGGTGGCGAAGATTGAACAGGACCATTTCCATGTTCTGCTGCTGTTTCTTGGCCCCGAGATACGCGCGGTAGTAGCGATCGTAGGCCGCGTCTCCGCTCTCGCCTTGCTCCTCCATCTCTCGGAGCAACGAAAGCCACTGATCGGTGGCGCGCCGAAGCGCCTGCTGCTTCTCCTCGAGGCGACGGATCTCGTCGTCGGTGGGAGGCGCCTCTTGTCGCGTCAGGCGGGTCTTCAGGCGTTTCCAGACGGAGTGTGATTCAGGATTGTCCCGTGGTGCCACGAGCCGGCTCTCGCTTTGTGGGTAGATGGTGAGAGGAGGTTTGGCCGAGGGTTCGGGCTGAAAGAACCGAGCTCATTGCTGCCGAGTGGCCGCCGAAGCGGAACTCAGCATGGCTCGTTGCTGGGCATGAGCTTATCGCCCCTTCGTGGCAGCGAGGGTTGCCGGGAGGAGCGCACATCGAGCGTCGAATCAGTGTTGGCCGGCAGCTGGTCGGGCGGATCGCCGTCGGGCCGCCGGGTCATGTACTCGGCCACGTTCTCCACGCCGCCCTTGGCCAGGGCGAGCGTGAACTCCAAGAGGCAGTCATTGCACAGGGCGTAGGCCCCGTACTGACTCGACCCAAGCGGCGACTTCTCGACGTCACAGCTGTCGCAATGCATCGGTCTGGACAGGTCCACGCCACGATCGACCCGGTCTTCGGCGAGGCTCTTCACCACCGACGTGATGCGCTCCTGAGCCTCGGGGGTAAGCTCGCCTCGATCGGCTGCAGGCACTGAACCCTCCGCTTTGTCGGACAATTATATCGCCCTGCCTTTCCCCGACCAATGGAAACCCAGCCAAATCGAGCCGTATGACAGGTGAGGTCGCGATGGAGATCCGTAGCTGCACGATTGTCGGGAGTGGACTGATGGCGCGTGCGCTCGGTCCGGCACTGCGGCACGCTGGGCTAACCGTGGTTTCCGTGATCGGCCGGAGGTCCGGGCCAACAGAGGCGCTCGCGGGCCTGCTCGACGCTGAGCCGGTCCTCCTGCCCGACATCCGCCTGACGTCGGACTGCACATTTCTTTGCCTTCCGGATCGAGGCATCGAAGAGCTTATCGGATTCCTTCCCGAAAGGCTGGAGGAGCGGGCCATTGTTCACACCTCCGGAGCACTGCCCCTTGCCCCGCTTGCCCCTCTCCGACAAAGAGGGGCAGTCGTGGGCAAGTTGCATCCTCTTGCCTCGCTTGCCGGCGGTGCCCAACGGCTTCGAGGCTGCGCCTGGGGCATCGAGGCCGACGGCGACCTGACTGACGAGCTTCGGCGGCTGGCCGAACGGCTGGGCGGATTGCCTTTTGATCTTCAACATACGGACGCCGCACTGTATCACCTCTCGGCGGTCTTCGCATCGAACTACCTGCTTGCGGTCG
Source organism: Pseudomonadota bacterium (assembly GCA_021323865.1). Lineage (GTDB taxonomy): Bacteria > Chloroflexota > UBA5177 > UBA5177 > JAJPKF01 > JAJPKF01. The sequence goes on from JAJPKF010000018.1 coordinate 256,715, forward strand.
TGGAGGCAGCCCGACAGCTCTGGGAAGAGTCAGGAGCGCCGCTGCCGGCGGCGGAGGCACTGTTGCCGCTGGCTCGCGGCGTGTTGGACAACTGGCAGGAGCTGGGAATCGAGGCAGCGCTCACCGGCCCCATTGCGCGAGGTGAGGATGAGGCCGTCGCTCGACAGCTGCGCACCGTGGTCGAGGAGGTCCCCAGGCTGGAGTCGCTGTACCGGGATCTGGGCATTGCCGCGGCGTCAATTGCGGCTCGAATCCCCGACGCGAAAGGGGAACGAATTGCCCAGATTGCGCGGTTTCTCGCCAAAAATCAGATGGTAGACTGAGCAGACTCGACTTGGAAAGGCAGAGCTCCATCCGACAGGTGTTGTGCTCGGCCGGGCTCGCCCTGGCGGTTTTGAGTGTGGTCGTTCTGGACGGCTGCGGCGTCCCCGGATCCAGCTCGCCGCCGCCTCCCACGCCCGTGCCCACCCGTCCCGTGGGCACCCCGGTGGTCGCGCATCGGACTCCGGTCCCCATTCGCCGGCCCCGGCTTCATCTCCCCATGACCCCGGCATATCGGTCATTCCTCAATGCCGTCTGCGGTGCCCTGTCCCGCCACGATTCGACGACGATCGTGAATAGCCTGCCCTTCTACCAGTACAACTCCGGCGTCTACTACGGGACCTTCAACAAGTCAGAGGGAGCCCTCGTGGGCACAGGCATTGTGGGCCAGTGGCTCAGCGGCGGGCGAGAACACTGCTTCCGCTACACCCCGCCCATTGCCGGACATGGGATTGCGGCGACCTCCGGCTGGACTTTCGACGGCGGGTGGTGCCTTCTGGAATTCGACATCTTTCCCAATGGCTGGAAGATAGATGACTTCACATTCGGCACTCGAGGGCAGGTGTTACATGCGTTTTTCAGCACCGTGCCCGAGTCGTTCGTCTTTCATGGTCGGGTCTAACCCTTGCACTGATTGAGACCGGCTGCCCCGGCCTTCAGGCAGCTCGGGCAGGTTCGGGAGGGATGATGCGCGTTGCACTGCTGAGTTATCACACCTCGCCGCTCGCATCACTTGGTTCAAGCGCAGCGGGCGGCATGAATGTCTACGTGCGGCGGCTGGCCGAGGGTTTGGCCGCAAGAGGCGCCGAGGTCGATATCTATACCCGGCGCGATGCGCCCGACACTCCTCCCGAGCTGGAGTTCACGCCCGGAGCGCGCTGCCTCACGGTCCGAGCCGGCCCCGCTCGAGTCCTTTCCAAGCAATGTCTCGCCGCCCATATTCCCCTCTTCGCCCGCTCTGTCGTCAGTCTTTCCAGCCGGCTCGGCCTTCAATATGACGTCATTCACAGCCACTACTGGCTCTCGGCCCTGGCCGCCGAGGCGCTCAAGTCCGGCGAACAGCCGCTCGTTCACATGTTCCACACACTGAACAGGATCAAGCAGCTGTACCAGCCTGAGTCGGCTCAGAGTGATCCGCCCGCACGTGACTATGTGGAGCAGCGTCTGCTCCGCTCTCGCCACGCGCTGGTGTTCTCCACGGAAGCGGAGGTCGACGATGTCGAACGGGTCTATGGAATCCGGCCGGCGAATCGGGCCATTATTCCGCCGGGAGTCGACCGCCTGCGATTCCGCCCCGGCGACCGCATGCCGGCTCGAATTCGGCTCGGCCTCGAGCATGACCGGGTGGTCCTCTTTGTGGGACGAATGGACCGCGCGAAGGGGGTCGAGCACCTGCTCCGGGCAACCGCGACCATAGCCTCCGAGCTGCGGTCACTGAAGTCGGCTGTGGTGGTCGTGGGCGGAGATGACGGACAACGGGACTCGGTCGCTCATCGGGAGCTCCTGCGTCTAGAGCGCATCGTGGACGATCTGCGGATTCGAGACCTCATCGACTTCCGTGGCGTGGTGCCGCATGAAGAGCTGCCCGACTACTACGCGGCGGCAGACGTCTGTGCCGTCCCGTCGCTGTATGAGTCGTTCGGCATGGTGGCCGTGGAGGCCCTGGCCTGTGGCAGGCCTGTGGTCGCGTTTCGCTCCCGCGGTCTGGAGCAGACGGTGCGCGATGGCGTGAATGGGTTCCTGGTGCCGCCTTCAGACGTCACCGCGTTTGGACAATCGCTTCTCCAGGTGCTGTCCGATCCGCAAACCTGTGCCCGAATGGAGAGAGCGGCACCCCAGTCCGTTCAGGACATGAGCTGGGAAACCGTCGCCGACCGGACGGTCGCGCTCTACGAGTCGCTCTGCGGTCTGGGCCAGGTGGCGGTCGGACAGCGCTAAGGCGGTGGCTAGCGCACCCGAAGGGCAATCCGGTCCCAACCCGAGATGCCGGTAGGAGCCATGGTGAGGTGCATGACGGTTCTCCTGATCAAGGCGATCTGGATGGGGCTCGAGATCGGAATCCACGGCGCCTGACGGTTGGCGATGTCCGCTGCGCCCACCAACAGCTCATGTCGAATCGGCGAGTCGACGTACTGCTGATCCGACAGTCGGAGAAGGGTGTCGAAGTGGCGATTGGACCAGCCGCTGAGATTGTCCGGGGCCGACGTGACCAGCTGATCCTCGAGATAGTCGGTGGCGTCGGGATACTGTGCGCCCCACTGCACCATGGCCAGGTCGAATCGGCCGGAGCGCACGTCGGTCGCGTATGTGGTTGTCCCCAGCCCGTGGGCGACCACTCTCACGCCGAGGATGCGGAGCCAGACCGAGGTGAGCAGGTGGGCGAGACGGGCTTGCAGTCGATTCCGTGGGAAGACGAGCTGCAGTCGGGGCAGCCCCCGGCCGAAGGGATGTCCCGCCACCCGCAGTGCCGCGAGAGCCGTGGTGGGGTCGACCGGCTGGGGTGAGACTCCCGGGAGCAGTCGAGCAGGCACGACGGATGCCTCAGGGAGCTGCGTTGGTCCGAACGTGCTTCGCACCAGGGCAGTGCGATCGACGGCCAGCGCCAAGGCGCGTCTCACGTCCTCCCCGGCGAGTGCTCCCCTCCCGGTATTGAGCAGAACGTAGGTCAGATCAAGACCGGGAGACGACCTGAGCGACGACCGGAATCGATGAAGGATGGCCAATGTAGGGGACAAGCCCGTAACGACGTCGGAATGCCGGGTCGCGAAGGCCTGAACAGCCTTCCCTGTTGCCAGCTCGTCGACGATGATTCTGATGTGCCGGGGCGCGGGACGGAAGGTGCGGTTGGGCATCAAGACCAGCGTGCCGCGGTTTGAAATCGAGCTGAGACGGAACGGCCCCGAACCGTTGGGAGCATTGGTCCACACGCTGGGATACCGTTGGATCTGCTTCATGTCGACAATCGAAGCGCCGGCGAGAGTCAGCTTGGCGAGGAACGCGGGGGATGGACGGGAAAGCTGGATCTGAATCTGCGTCGGTCCCACTGGGCCGACCTCGGGCCGTCCATTCTGCTGGGCGATCTCGCTCAGCTCGGCCGCCATGATGCCCTTCCCCGCCGCTCCGAGCCGGATGGCGCGAACCAAGGATCCCGCGACGTCGCCCGCGGTTACCGAACGCCCGTTGGCGAATCTGAGGCCGCGCCGCAAGAAGAAGTCATAGCGGAGGCCGTGATCGCGAATTGACCACCGGACGGCAGCAGCGGGAGCGACCCGCATCCGGCTGTTGAGCCGCACCAGGGTCTGGTACAGAAGGCCACAGACCTGAATCGAGCTGGGGTCGGTCGCCTCAGCCGGATCGAGGGTTGGAGCGCCGGCACCACCGGCCAGCGTCCAGCGAGCCACGGGAACCTCGTGCCGCGGTCGGTGGGACGTGGTGGCACTGGGGCGGCCACAGGCCTGCGTGCCGAGGAGCAGGAGTGTCACGGCGGCAAGCGCGGGGAGTCGCGGCACGCAGCATTATAGGAACGTGCTTTCCCGATCCATGCGCTCTTGTCGTGGAGGCCACAGGCCTACCGCGGCTGGGAAGGACACAACCAGCGGTTGCCGTACTCGCGAAGCGCCTCCACCACGGGCAGGGCATCCCGACCCTTCTGGGTCAGGCCGTATTGGACGCGCGGTGGTACGCCCCGAAACCGCTCCCGCGTGACCAGTCCCTCGCGCTCCAACATCCGTAAACGAGTCACCAGCGTGCGGGGACTGATTCCGTGGGCCGACTCCTCCAGCTCCGAAAAGTGCTTGGAGCCCAGCGAGAGGTCCCGCAAGAGCACGAGCGTCCACTTGTCGCCCAGCAGCCGGGCCGCGTGTTCGACGCCGCAGAACGGCTCTTCAGGAGAGGCGACAATGCTACTCACCTGTGGTTGATCCACGATCACACATGATTATAGTTCAGATAGCTACGTGACTTGCACAATGGTAGCTACACACGGTATCATGTTGGTGAGAGATATGCGGATCGGGATCTGCCTCCCGACCAGACCGAAAGGAGCCTTCTCAAGTGGGAGCAACTGTCGTGACCGACGCCGATTTTCAGCAGCGGGTCTTGGACTCGACCAAGCCGGTGCTCGTGGACTTTTGGGCCGAGTGGTGTGGCCCCTGCCGAATGCTGGCCCCGGTCGTAGAGCAGGTAGCGTCGGAATTCGGCGACTCCCTGACCGTCGCCAAGCTCGATGTGGACAACAATCCGCGTTCATCGATGCACTACGGCGTGCAGAGCATCCCGACCCTCATCCTTTTCAAGGACGGCAAAGAGGTGAAGCGCCTGGTTGGCTTTATGCAGAAGGAGCGGCTCGCAGGAGAGCTCCGGAGTTTCGTCGGCCAGCCGGCCACAGCCTAGACAGCAGACGCGATACTACGGCGGCATCTTCAAGATGCCGCCGTTTTTTCATTAGTGGGGTTGATCGATCGCCACGGTGAGGGTCGGCATTGACTCGGGCGGAACGTTCACGGATTGCGTGACGTCCGATGGGGTGGTAGTCAAGAGACCGAGTGATCGGGCGCGCCCCGAGCAACCAGTCGAAGAGCTTGTTTCCGCGGTATCGGGAAGCGTGTCCGCCGTCCATCACGGCACCACGGTTGCCACCAACATGATCCTGGAGCGCAAGGGCGCTCGGGTTGGCCTGGTCACGACCAAGGGATTCGCCGACGTCTTGGAGATTCGGCGACAGGACCGGCCGGCCATCTATGACCTGAGGGCCGCGTGGCCACGGCCGCTCGTGCCTCGGAGTCGAAGAATGGAGGTGGATGAACGTGTAGCGCCCGACGGGTTGGTGATCCGGCGGTTGGATGATGCGGACGCGGAGGCGGCACTCGAGCGGTTGCGCGGGCAGCGAATCGAGTCCCTGGCGGTCTGCCTGCTGTTCGCGTTTGCGGATCCGGCACACGAACGCCGCGTGCAGAGCCTGTCCCGGAGGATCTTGGGCCGGCGGATGAGCGTCTCGCTCAGTTCCGAGGTCTTTCCTCGGATCGGCGAGTTCGAACGAACGAGCGCTACCGTTCTCAACGCCTACGTGGCCCCGGGCATCCAGCGCTACCTGCTCCGTCTGCGACGTTTCGTCCGGCGGTTCAACGCGGACCTATTCGTCATGGTCTCCGATGGAGGGTTCGTCAACGGGGAAACGGTTGCCCGCCGGCCGGTGTCCACGCTGCTCAGCGGGCCGGCGGCGGGCGTGGTAGGGGCACAGGCGGCAGTGAGTCGGTCGGGGCTTCGCGACCTGATCACCATGGACATTGGTGGTACTTCGACGGATGTCGCCGTCGTTCCGGGAGCAGCGCTGAGGACGGATGAAGGCATCATCGGGGGGTTCCCGATCGGCGTTCCCATCTTCGACATCGAAACGGTGGGCGCGGGCGGAGGGTCAGTCGTCGCGCTCGATTCCGCGGGTGTACTCCGAGTTGGTCCGGAGAGCGCCGGGGCCAATCCTGGGCCGGCCAGCTACGGCCGCGGTGGCCCACTGACGCTGACTGACGCGCATCTCGTCCTTGGCCGAGTCGGTTCCGATCTGTTGGGCGGCAGCTTCCGCCTCGATTCTCGTACGGCATATGGCCGCGCCGGGGCTCTCGGGGCCCGAATCGGACTGGACGCTCGAGCGCTCGCCTGGGCAGCGATGCGCATCGCCGCCTCCAACGTCGAACGGGCTGCCCGTCGCGTGTCGCTCCAGCGCGGATACGATCCTCGAAACTTCGCCTTGGTCGCGTTCGGAGGCGCAGGGCCCCAGCTGGCCTGCGAAGTAGCTGATGGACTGGGCGTGCGGCGTGTTCTGATCCCGCCGCATCCGGGGGCGCTGGCCGCCTATGGACTGCTCGTCGCCGATGAAGTGCGGGTGTTGACCCGGACGGTTCTGGGCCGCGTCGGCCTCCATCCACCGGAGCTGGACAGGTTCTACCGAGAGCTGCAAGCCGCTTTGGAGCGAGAAATGGGGCTGCAACGGGGTCCGCTGAGGCTGGCCCGCACCGTTGATGTTCGCTACGTGGGCCAAACCTTTAGCCTGTCACTGGCGCCAGGACCCGGGTTGGCCTCTCGATTCCATGAGGCGCACCGAGAGCGGTATGGCTACGCACGATCCGACTGTCCCGTCGAGGTGGTTGCCGTCCGACTAGAGGCCAGACGCGGTGTGGGCGAGCCTGCTCAGCCCGCGGTTGGTTCGGGAACCGTGAGCGGATCGGCAGGGACGCGGCTGGTTCGCTTCCAGTCTCCGGATGGCTCGGTCGGCGACCTGGAAACCCGGGTCTATAATCGGGGCCAGACCCTCCTGGGGCGTCTGTCGGGGCCTGCCATCGTAGAGCAGTACGACACCACCGTCGTCGTACCGCCGGGGTGGACCGCCGAGGACAGCAGCTCCGGGAACCTGGTCTTGACCCGCATCTAGCCCGACCGGTCCGGCCGTCTCGCGCGATCCCCGATCTCCGGCGGAGCACACTCTTGGCATGCAGCCCGGACCCGCGCCTCTTTTATCCGGCGCGAGCTATCTGCGCGACTCGCGGGCTCACGCTCGCGGTCCTTGTCCTGCTCTGGCTGCTTCCCGGAAGCGCGAGCGCATCCCGCCATCGCCCCGGCCCCGTGACGATTCGGGGCACCGTGACCGCCGTTGGGCACCATTCCTTTCAGTTCGTCTCCCCCTCCAAAGGCGGATACACGGCCCTGCTTTCGAAACTGACCAGCTACTGGGAGCACCACGTAGTGTTGAAGCACCGGCACATCACGGTGGGGACGCACGTGGGCGTTCGAGGCTACCTGTCACACCGGAAGATGACGGCGATCCGGGTGACCGTCTACCCATCAAAGCGCTCGACCCCCAAGGAATCGACACTGCGTGGGACGGTCGTCAAGACCGGGTCGCGATGGATCGACGTGATGCTGGGGAAGAAGCGGTACCACTTCGTTCTGGCCAGGGGTGCCAAGGTGATTTATCGCCTGAACCCGGTTCGGCTCAAGCAGGCAAAGCCGCACGAGCGAGTGGATGTCCGTTGGTATCGCTCGGCCAAGACGTTGGTGGCGACGCACGTGCTCCTGCTGGTTATCCAGGTGCATCACCCTCGCTCGCATTTCGAGCACGGCCTTGTGATCCGGCGCATTCGAGGGGGTTTCGAGCTGGAGACGGTAGCCGGCGCACGGATGCGCGTCTCCTACCCAGGTCATGTATCGGTGGGAGAGATCGTCTCGGTCCGCGGCTATATGGCTGGCGGTCTCTTTCGGGCTCTGCGCGTGCGGGCCGTCAAGCACCTTAGTGTGCACACTGTCCTGGTTCGAGGGATTGCGGTGCGGGTCTCCGGGGGGTCGCTGGTGGTGCGCATCGGCTCAGCATTGACCACATTTGTTCTGCTGTCCGGGACCCGGATCTCGAGCGGCTCCTTTCCGGTTTCGGCAAGGGCGCTGAAACCCGGGAAGTATGTGTCCGTGCGCTACTGGTTGCTGGGCCGGTCGAGGGTGGCGTCCTCGATACACATCTATGCCCACATTCCGGTTCCTCGGGCGACGGGAGCCGTCAAGGGAACCGTTCTGCGCATCCATGGCGGCGTGTTGGTGGTTCGAGATGGAGCCAAGCAGGTCGCCGTCAGGCTGGTTGCCGCTGTGACCCGGGTACGACAGGGTTCCCATCGGGCAACGGTTCGCTCTCTCCGTCGCGGTCTGCTGGTATCCGTCCGGTACTACGGCTCGGCACATCGACTCACCGCGACCAGCATCCACATCTTTACCGGCGGTCATGCCCACACCTTCACGGGCACTATTCTCAGGATCTCCGGTACCACCGTCTCGGTGCTGGATCGAGGCGTCCGCCGCACCGTGGTTCGGTCTCGATCAACGGTCGTCCGTATCGCGGGCCGGACAGTGGCGGCATCAAGCCTTCTTGTGGGAGACAAGGTACGTGTGGAGGCCACCAAGGCGAACGGTCGGTATATCGCGACGCGGATCGACATTCTGCCGGCGAAGCAAACCAAGACCGGCGGCTCCGCCTCCTCATTTCGGGGCACGGTCGCAGTCGTCCATCGCGGTTACCTCATCCTTACCATCGCGGGTGGGTCATCCCTGCGAATCGATCGAGGAAGCCGGAGCCGCCTCGTGGTTCGCGGGGTCTCGGTTCCCGAGAGCTGGCTGTTCGCGGGGCCGACCGCTTCGGTTGCCGTAGCGCCACGTCATCGCTCCCCGCCCCTGGCGACGACCATCGATTTCCACCCCTCATCTCGGACCGTCAGCGGTGATGTGTTGGCCAAGCACCGGCGGACCATTGTGGTGTCCCAGCGCCGGGGCGATCGTCAGACCGTTGCGCTCGACGTGGCGCGCGTCACCGACGAAGGCCGCCGCGCCCATGAGTCGGCCATCCAGGTGGGGATCTACGTGCACGTGACTGGATTTCGGCTCGGCGGTGGGGCCGAAGCGGCGCTGACCGTGGCGGTGCTCCACCCGACGATACGCGTGAGCGGTGAGGTTGTGGCGGATCGCGGCTCTCGACTAACGATCAGTCGGACGAGCGGACAGATGGTGAGCTTGGCCTTTCCTCGGCACGTCGACGCGCTCTCGACCAAGACCGGCCAGTGGTTTCCCGCCTGGCGAATTCCCTCCCGATCTCATCTCAGCGTTCGAGGGGTGCAGGAGGCGGGATGGGTTCGGGTTGGTTCGGCACGGTTGCTGCTTCGCTCCCGATTGGATCACGGTGTTGTCACTGCTCTTGGAGCGACCACCTTTCGCATGAGCGCCCTCGGCACCAGAACCGTGGTGCACGCGGGGCGCCTGACCAAGATCACCGAGGGCCGCAACCCAGTTTCATTCGGGTCAATCGAGGTGGCGGATGCCGTTTCGGTACGCTCCTATGCCGACGTACGTGGAGGGCTCCTGGCCCATAGCGTCGACATTCAGCGAAAGTCGACCACGCGCACCGGCTTTGTCTCCAACCTGAGCAACGACAGCTTCGATCTTCTCCTTCGCGACGGGACTCGCCGGCACGTGAACATTCGGTCCTGGACGGTCCTCTTGCATAACGGAAGCCAGATTGCGATGTCCAACCTCGCCGACGGCGACAAGGTCAAGGTTTCGGGGCACCTGCGGCCCGACGGGCAGGTGGACGCTACCAAGATCGATTTGGAAGCCGCCTAGCCGAGCGCCGGGTTCGACGCTTTAGGCGGCGATGCCGCGGTGGGGTTTTTCCCAATGGCACGTGGGCTCCTGAGCGTCGATCGCAATGCACATTCGGAATTAGCACTCTACGAGCGAGAGTGCTAACATGGTCTTGGAACTTGATCTTTCACAGAGGAGGATAGACGTTGACGCAGACGCTGACCAAAGTCAATATCCAGCCGTTGGGCAGCCGGGTGGTGGTCCAGCCCTCGGAGCAGGAGGAGGCCACGGCGACGGGCATCTTCATCGCCCAGACCTCCAAGGAGAAGCCGCAGAAGGGCACCATTCTCGCCTGTGGTCCAGGAGAGTGGGAGGACGGACAGCGCTCTCCCATGGACGTGAAGGAGGGTGACACCGTCATCTTCGCCAAGTATGCCGGTACCGAGTTCAAGCACCAAGGCGAGGACTATCTGATCCTGAGTCAGAAGGACATCCTGGCCAAGCTCAACGACTGATTGGAATTCACGAGGAGGATTCGCATAGATGCCTAAGCAGCTGCTGTTCGAAGAGGAAGCGCGTCGCAAGCTGAAGAGCGGCGTGGACGCGGTGGCGGATGCCGCCAAGGTCACGCTCGGCCCCAAGGGTCGCAACGTGCTCCTCGACAAGAAGTTCGGTTCGCCGACCATTACCAATGACGGCGTGACCATTGCCCGCGATATCGAGCTGGAGGATCCCTTCGAGAACATGGGCGCCCAGCTCTTCAAGGAGATCGCGACCAAGACCAATGACATCGCCGGCGACGGCACGACCACCTCGATGGTCCTCGGACAGGCGATGATCGGGGCCGGCCTCAAGAACGTGACCTCGGGCGCCAACCCGATGTTCATTCGAACCGGCATCAACAAGGCCGTTCAGGCCGTGGTGGACGAGCTCCACAAGCTTGCCAAGCCTGTCGACACCAAGCAGGAGACGGCGCAGGTGGCGGCCATGTCGAGCCAGGACCAGGAAGTCGGAGACATGATCGCCGACGTCATGGAGAAGGTCGGCAAGGACGGCGTCATCACCGTTGAGGAGTCCCAGGGGCTGACCCTGGAGCAGGACTATGTGGACGGCATGCAGCTGGACCGTGGCTACATTTCGCCCTACATGGTGACCGACCCGGCTCACATGGAGGCGTCGCTCGACAGCCCGTACATTCTCATAACCGACAAGAAGATCAGCGCCATCGCCGATATCCTGCCGCTGCTCGAGAAGCTGGTGAGCGTAAGCAAGAACCTGCTCATCGTCGCGGAGGACGTGGAGGGAGAGGCGCTTGCAACCCTCGTGGTGAACAAGCTGCGTGGCACTCTGAACGTGCTGGCCGTGAAGGCCCCGGGCTTCGGCGATCGCCGCAAGGCAATGCTGGGTGATATCGCCGTTCTGACCGGTGGTCAGGTCATCACCGAAGAGGCCGGGCTCCGGCTGGACGGCGTGACCATCGACATGCTTGGTCAGGCGCGCCGGGTGACGGCCGACAAGGACACGACCACCATCATCGAAGGGGCCGGATCACAGGAGGCGATCGACGCCCGCATGACCCAGATCCGCGCTCAGATCGAGGACACCACCTCCGACTTCGATAAGGAGAAGCTGCAGGAGCGGCTGGCCAAGCTGGCCGGCGGTGTTGCGGTCATCAAGGTCGGCGCCCCCACCGAGACCGAGCTGAAGGAGCGCAAGCACCGCGTCGAGGACGCCGTGCAGGCGACCCGAGCCGCGGTGGAAGAGGGAATTATCGCCGGAGGCGGCGTGGCGCTGATCAACGCGCGCAAGGCCATCAAGGAGTTGGACCTCAGCGGCGATGAGGCCGTAGGAGCGAACATCGTCTACCGATCTCTGGAAGAGCCAACTCGTCAGATTGCTGAGAACGCAGGCTTCGACGGCGGCGTCATCGTCGCGGAGATCCAGGAGAAGACGGACGTCCAGGTCGGCTTCGACGCCGAGCGTGGCAACTTCGTCAACATGTTCGAGGCGGGTCTGATCGAGCCCATCAAGGTGACGCGGTCGGCGCTGCAGAACGCGGCCTCGATTGCCTCGATGCTGCTCACCACGGAGACGGCGGTGACCGATCTCCCCGAGAAGGACAAGGGGGCCGGGGCCCCTCCGATGCCGGACTACTAGACCGAGACATCGCTACGTGACGAGAGCCCGGAGTGAGAACTCCGGGCTCTTTCCGTATCTAGGCGGCTTTTGCTGTTCAGCCCATGGGCCGGTTCCGGACTCGGAGCCGATGAGACGCGGGCGTTGAACTCAGTCGACGTGCGGTCCGGCCGCGACGACACCGGCCGGAACGACATCCTCGAACTGACGGAAGTTCTCCCGAAAGAGTCTGGCCAACGTGTCAGCTTGGCGGTCGTACGCGGCCGCATCGGGCCATGTCGCCCGCTGATCGAGAACGGCATCGGGGACACCCGCAACATGCTCGGGGATCTCCAGGCCCGACCGTGAACCCAACCGGTACGTGGTCCCCGCGAGGGAGCCGCCGAGGGCGGCGTTTACCATCGCGCGCGTCAGATCGATGTCGATCCGGTGACCGGAGCCATACGGACCGCCGGTCCAACCCGTGTTGATCAACCAGACGGTCGAGCCGTGCTTCTTCAAGCGCTCGACGAGCATCTGGGCATACGTCTGCGGAGGCAGGGTCAGAAATGGAGACCCGAAGCAGGTGCTGAAGTTCGGCTGGGGCTCGGAGACTCCGCGCTCGGTGCCTGCCACCTTAGCCGTGTAGCCGGACAGGAAGTAGTATGCCGCCTGGTCATGACTGAGCCGCGCGATCGGCGGAAGGACTCCGAAGGCGTCCGCGGTCAGAAAGATGACATTCTCCGGATGTCCCGCACAGCCGCCCACGTCGACGTTGGGAAGGAAGTCGATTGGGTAGGCGGCTCTGGTGTTCTCGGTCAGCTCTTGACTATCGAGGTCGAGCATCCGGGTTTCGGGGTCGATGAGCACATTTTCCAGCACGGTTCCGAACCGGTGCACGGCATGGAAGATCTCGGGCTCGGCCTTCGCCGAGATCCGGATGGTCTTGGCGTACGATCCGCCTTCGAAGTTGAAGATGCCGTCGTCGCTCCAGCCGTGCTCGTCGTCGCCGATGAGCACGCGGTGCTGCACCGTCGACAGCGATGTCTTGCCGGTTCCCGACAGGCCGAAGAAGAGGGCGACGTTGCCTCCCTCCGGTGATCGGTTTGCTGAGCAATGCATGGAGAGCACGCCCCGCAGCGGGAGAAGGTAGTTCAGAACCGAAAAGATGGATTTCTTGATTTCGCCTGCGTAGCTCGTGCCTCCGATGAGGATCAATCGCTCGGCAAAGTTGAGGACGATGAAGGTGCCGGTGCGCAGGCCGAACCGCTCGGGCTCCGCTTGGAAGGAAGGCGCCGCCATCACGGTGAACTGAGGGGAATCAGTGGGCCCGCCCAGCGCCGGCCGGATGAACATGTTCCTGGAGAACAGGCTGTGGTACGGCAGCTCGCTGATGACTCGGATGGGCATACGGAAGCGTCGGTCGGCTCCGGCGTACAGGTCTTGAACGAAGATGTCCTTACCGTCCAGGTACTGGCCCACCTGGTGCCGCAGGGCTTGAAAGTGCTCGTCGGAGATGGGCTGATTGACGGGGCCCCACCAGATATGGTCCTGGTTCTCCCGCTCCTGGACGACGAACTTGTCCTTGGGTGACCGACCGGTGTAGGGCGCGGTCTTCACGACCAGCGGACCGCCCTGGGCGATCAGCGCCTCGTGTCGCTGGACGGCCGCCTCATAGAGGGCCGGCACGGGCAGATTCCAATAGGCGTTCGCCGGGTTGTCGATGCCGTACTGCTCGAGTCCAGTTCGCGTCGGTGTTTGAACCACGGGACCTCACCAATGTTGAACTTTACGAGCCGCCGTCCGAACGGCCCTTGCCATGAGGGCAGGCTCCTCAGCCGGCTCTGGTGTTGCCGTCAGTCGGCCACGGCAACGTTGTCCTCCATGTGACAGATGATGGCGTCGGCCATCTCGCGGGTGCCGACGCCGCCGGTTCGATCCGGTTTGAGATCATATGTGACGTTCCTGCCCTCCGAAATGACGGCGGCAATGGCAGATTCCATGCGATCGGCAGCGTCACGTTCGCCGAGGTGTCGCAGCATCAGGACGCCCGAAAGCATGGTCGCCGTGGGGTTGACCTTGTTCTGGCCGGTGTACTTGGGTGCACTGCCATGAGCCGGCTCAAACAGTGCCCCGCTGTCCCCCAGATTCGCTCCTGGTGCAACTCCCAGGCCACCGACCAGCCCGGCACACAGATCGGAGAGAACATCGCCGTAGAGGTTGGGCATGACGAGCACGTCGTACTCTTCGGGCTTCTGAACCAGCTGCATGGCCATGTTGTCGACCAGCACCTCCTGAAGCGCGATGTCGGGATGCCCCGCCGCCACTTCCCGGGCAACCTCCAAAAACAGGCCATCGGTGAACTTCATGATGTTGGCCTTCGTCACAACGGCCACCTTCCGCCGGTCGTTGCGTTCGGCGTAGGCGAAGGCGAATTCAACGATCCGTCGGGTTCCGGTGATGGAGATGGGTTTGATGCTCAGGCCGGAATCCGGGCGAATCGCGACTCCGGACGCAGTCTCGATCTCGCCCAGTATCTTGGCCGTTTCGGGTTTCCCTTGCTGGAACTCGATCCCGGCATAGACGTCCTCGGTGTTCTCTCGAACCACGACCAGGTCCACGCCCGGATAGCGGGAACGGACGCCCTCGTAGTACTTGGCCGGTCGCAGGTTGACATAGAGGTCGAGGGCCTTGCGCAGGGCAACGTTAACGCTGCGGAATCCGGTCCCAATGGGTGTCGTGATAGGCCCCTTGATGGCGACTCGGTTGCGTCGAATCGATTCGATGACCCGGTCAGGAAGCGGCGTCCCTTCCCCCGCGATCGTGTTCTCGCCGGCATTTTGGACGTCCCACTGAAAACGGACACCCGTCGCTTCGAGCACGGAAACGGTGGCTTCGAGGATCTCTGGGCCGGTCCCATCACCGGGGATCAGGGTGACCGGATAACCGTGCTCAGCCGGCATCAGCCCACCCCCACGAGGTCGCGCTCCGACTCCATGGGTTTCTGACCCTCCCAGGGAGGAAGGGTACAGCGGGGCGACCTGTCCGTTCGGTAGCCCAAAGCGTACTCTCCCTGAATGACCGTGTGGATCTCACGCGTTCCTTCGTAGATAACTGGGGCGCGGGCATTGCGCATCAGGCGGAAGACGGGATACTCGTCCGAATATCCGTAGGCGCCGAAGACCTCCACGGCATCGCTTGCGGCTTCAAAAGCGGCATCACAGGCGAACCACTTGGCGAGAGAGACGGCGCGGTTGGAGGGGCGGCCGAGGTTCTTCAGATAGCCGGCCTGGAGGCACAGAAGCCGGCTGGCCTCGTAGCGCTGATACATCTTGGCGATCATCTGTTGAACGAGCTGGAAACGGCCGATGGGCTTCCCGAACGCCTCGCGCTCCTTGGCGTAGGCAACGCTGGCGTCATACGCGGCGCGAATGGTGCCGCATGCCCCAGAGGCCACCGTGTAGCGGCCGTTTTCCAGGCTGCTCATGGCGATGGTGAATCCCTCACCCTCCTCCCCGAGCCGGTTCCCGGCCGGCACGGGGACGTCGCTCATGCTGATGCTGCCGGTGTCCCCTGCGAAGATTCCGGCTTTTCGGGCAATGGGGAAGGTGCGGAAACCGTCTCCCGCTTCGCTTCGGTCGACCACGAACGCGCTGATTCCTCGGTGCCCACCGGACGGATCAGTTTTGGCGAATATCAGAAACCGGTCCGCGTAGTCGGCGTAGGAGACCCAGGTCTTCTCGCCGTTGAGAATGTAGCGATCCCCATCCCGACGCGCTGTTGCCCGCATGCCCGCAACATCCGAACCGGCGTTGGGCTCGGTGAGTCCAAAGGCGCCAAACCGCTCACCCGCGGCCAAAGGACTGAGAAGACACCGCCGCTGCTCCTCGGTGCCCCAGATGAAGATGCCCATGGCGCAGAGACCGATATGTACCGAGAGGATGGTGCGCAGCGACGTGTCCACATATTCCAGCTCCTCGGAGGCCAGTCCGAGGCTGATGTAGTCCATGCCGCTGCCGCCGTAACGCTCGGGGAAGCAAATGCCGGTCAGACCCACAGCGGCCAGCTTGGCGAAGGTGTCCGGCTGATACGCGTGCTGGGCGTCCCAGTCCTGGATGTATGGAGCGAACTCCCGATCCATGTACTCCCGGATGGTCTGCACCAGCAGCATCTGGTCCGGAGTGGGCTCGAGGTCGATCAAACCTCGCTTCCCAGACGGACCACCACATCCGGCATTATCATGGGCAATTCTACCAGCGGGCCTTCTGTTAGGCCGGGATATAGAATCGCGAGAAGGCACCAGAAGACCGCTCTGTACCGGCGGTCTCACCAGGGCATGGGCGCCTCGAAATGCCGTGGCTTACGCGGGTCCGGCGGGCGGCTCCGCGTACGGCAGCAATCTTCTACCCGGGAGAAAGCCCATGTCCTTACCGGTCAGCACGTTCTCCATCGCCGGCTGCGATCCCGATTCCGGCGACGTGGGTGTGGCCGTTGCGTCCAAATTTCTGGCCGTAGGGGCAGTCGTTCCCTGGGCCGAGGCGGGGGTAGGTGCGGTCGCCACGCAGTCCTACGCCAACACCAGCTATGGTCCGGACGGTCTTCACCTTCTGGCCCGCGGCCTCAGCCCGGACGATGTGGTGCGGCAGCTCACGGTTCCCGACAAAGCCCGCGACCAGCGACAGCTTGGCATCGTTGCAGCGGACGGTCGGTCGGCCACATTCACGGGAGAGGCATGCGTACCCTGGGCCGGCGGACTCGTGGGCGAATGCTACGCCATCCAGGGCAACATACTTGTGGGGCCCGAGGTCGCGGAGCGGATGAGGGAGAGCTTTACCTCTTCGACCGGCCCCCTCGGCGATCGACTGCTGCGGGCCTTGGGGGCCGGGGATGCGGCCGGCGGCGACAGCAGGGGCCGTCAGTCGGCAGCACTGTTGGTGGTGCGACAGAAGGGGGGATACGGGGGCTTCAACGACCGGTACATCGACCTGCGGGTCGACGATCACCGCCACCCGATTGAAGAGCTTGGCCGGCTGCGGCAGCAGCACCGGCTGTACTTCGATCCAGTCCGCGAGGAGGACGCCACGCCGCTCACCCCCTCCCTGATCGAGGAGGTCACGCGGATTCTCGAGAAGTCGGGCGACCTGGAAGCGGTTGGAAATCGGGACTACGACACGGCGACGAAAGATCGCCTCCGTGGGCTCTTCAGTCGGGAGAATCTCGAGGAGCGCTGGCGCGACGACGCCACCATCGATCGAGTCGCGCTGGATTACCTGCGAGACCGGTACCGGTAGCCGGCCCCTCCATAATGCAGGGGACCGCCAGAACGCAGCGCGAGAGAAGAAACGAGGGGCGGCATGGGCTCGCCCCCCTTTGGGCTGACGGCCCTAGCGGCCCTGGACTGACTCTCTCAAACGGGATCCCGCTGTAAAGCCGGGTCGCTTGCCCGCCTGAATCGAGATCGGGGCGCCGGTTCGGGGATTGCGTCCCGTCCGGGCTTTGGTTTCGCTCACTCGGAAGGTGCCAAAGCCCGTTAGCCGGACCTCGTCGCCCCGGCCCAGTGCGCCGGAGATAGCGTTCAGGGTCGCTTCGAGCGCCCGATTCGCCTGTGATTTGTTCAGTCCCGTCTCTTGAGCAACGCTGTTGGCCAAGTCCTGCTTGCCGAGTACTCCCATCCGTGCTCTCCCTCGATTTGGTGATTCGGTCGCCGCCAACAGTATACACGAGAGAATCGGCCCTGGATGGCCCAAATCCCGTGCATTTCCGCCAAATAACAGATGTCAGGGTGCTGTCGGAGGTTCACTGGGGACAGCGGGAGGGTTGACCAGAGGGCGTCTTGCTCCTAGTCGTCCCCTGTGTAGGCTGATTTGTGGAAGGCGTGAAGCGGACGGCTCTGCATGAGGAGCACCTGGCGGCGGGTGCCAAGATGGTGCCCTTTGCCGGCTACGAAATGCCCATCGAATATCAGGGGATCGTCGCCGAGCACCGAGCGGTTCGATCCTCCATGGGCATGTTTGACCTCTCACACATGGGCGAAATCGTCCTCGAAGGGGAGGACGTACTGGATGCGACCGACCGGCTGATGACGAATGAGGTGCGAAACCTGGCGGTTGGGCAAGCCAGATACAGCCCGATGTGTCGTGAGTCCGGCGGCATCATCGACGACCTCTTGATCTACCGCTTTCCGACCCAGGTGATGCTGGTGGTCAACGCTTCGAATCGAGCAAAGGACTACGACTGGATCGTCGCCCAGCTGCCCCAATCGGTCACGGCGCGTGATGTAAGTGACGACGTTGCATTGATCGCCATTCAAGGCCCCGACGCGGTGGCTTTCGTTCAGAGCCTGGCATCAGTCGACGTGGAGGATCTCGCTTCGTATCACTTCCTCGAGGGGTCGGTGCTAGGGATTCCCTGCACCGTCTCCCGCACCGGTTACACGGGCGAGGATGGCGTCGAGATCTATGTGGCTTCGGAACGCGCCGCCGAACTGTGGCGAGGGCTTCGAGCCGCGAGCAATACGCTTGCCCTGGTGGGTCTGGGCGCGCGAGACACGCTGCGTCTTGAGGCCGGTCTGGCGTTGTACGGCAATGACATAACGGAGGAGACGACTCCTCTCGAGGCCGGATTGGGTTGGACCGTGAAGCTCTCAGACCGGCAGTTCATCGGGTCCGACGCCCTGCAGCGACAGAAGGACGACGGGGTGAGCCGAAGGCTCATGGCATTTGAGATGGCGGACCGGGCCATCGCACGCCCTCATGCCGCCATGCTGAGCGGGGACTTGACCATTGGGGAAGTGGCAAGCGGCACCTTTTCTCCGACGTTCTCGAAAGGGATCGGAATGGCCTATATCGAGCGCGAGCACGCGACGGTAGGCCGGGAGGTCGAGGTCGACATCCGTGGTCAGCGGCACCCGGCCCGCATCGTCAAGAAGCCGCTCTACCGGCGACCACAAGCATAAGGCCGTCACGCCCATTTGAGACGATGAGTTGGCCGGACGGGCGGCTCAGAGATAACGGCGAAGGAGGACCGAGTGGGGGAGGAACGACGGTACAGTCGCAGTCATGAGTGGGTGATACGGGAAGGCGACTCGGCCCGGGTGGGGGTTTCCGAGTTTGCGGTCGAGCAGCTCGGCGACGTTGTCTATCTCGAGCTACCGGCGGTGGGAAAACAGCTGAACCGGGGGGATGTCATCGGTGACATCGAATCCGTCAAAGCCGTCTCGCAGCTTTATGCCCCCATCTCCGGAGAAGTCATCGCCGTGAACGAGGAGCTGGAGGCGCACCCGGAGCTGGTGAACGAGGATCCTTTGGGCAAGGGCTGGATCGTCGTGCTGCAGCCGGTGGACCTCGGGGACATCGACACCCTGATGTTCAAAGCGGACTATGATCGGTTTGCCGCGGAGGAGCAGGCGTGAGCTATCTGTCGCACACCGACGCTGAGCGACGGCGCATGCTGCAGGCAATCGGTGTGGACCGACTTGAAGACCTCTACGAGGATGTTCCCCAAGGACTTCGTCTTTCGGGGCTCGACGTGCCGGCCGGCCTCAGCGAAGTTGAAGTCCTCCGGCTCATGCAGAGCAAGGCCGCGGAGAACCTCGACCTCGAGACGCGGCCCTCATTTCTAGGCGGAGGCGCCTATTTCGGATATGTGCCGGCCGCCGTCGGAGCGATCACGGGTCGCGCCGAGTTCTACACCTCATACACGCCGTATCAGCCTGAGGTGAGTCAGGGCACGCTGCAGGTGATCTACGAGTTCCAGTCCATGATTTGCCTGCTTACCGGTCTGGACGTGGCCAACGCTTCGCTCTATGACGGAGCGACGGCCGTCGCGGAGGCGGCCTCGATGGCCCTGAATGCCACGGGTCGCAACCGTGTTCTGGTGCCCGACACATTGAGCCCTGAGTACCGGCGAGTCCTCTCCACCTACGCCGAGGGCATCGGCTACGACGTCGACGTTGGTCCCATCGTGGAAGGCGGTCAGCTTGACGTCACGGAAGAGCATGCGGCGGTTATCGTGCAGAACCCGGACTTTCTTGGTTCCGTCGTGGCCATGGAGAAGCTGGCGACGCTGGCCCACTCCCATGGGGCATTGTTCATCGCCGTGGTGGATCCGATCTCGCTGGGCATCCTCAAGCCGCCGGGGGAGTACGGAGCCGACATCGCCGTCGGCGAGGGCCAGAACCTGGGCGGGTGGCTGAGCTACGGCGGGCCGTACCTGGGCTTCATTGCCTCGACCCCGAACCTGCAGCGCCGCCTTCCGGGACGGATCGCCGGCGCGACCGTGGACGATCGCGGAAACCCGGCGTACGTGCTCACCCTGCAGACGCGGGAACAGCACATTCGCCGCGAACGGGCCACCTCCAACATCTGCACGAACGAGGCGCTCGTGGCGCTGGGCGCCACCGTTTACATGGCGCTGCTCGGCAAGGAGGGTCTGCGGGAGGTTGCCGAGCACGCTCTCCAGAAGGCCCACTATGCCGCCGATCGGATGGGCGCCGTACCGGGCTTTGGCGTGGCGACTCCATCGCCCTTTTTCCGCGAGTTTGCCCTCCGCTGTCCCGTCCCCGCGGAGGAGGTGAACCGCTTCCTCCTGAGTCGAGACATTCTGGGCGGCCTCGACCTGAGTCGCATCTATCCAGACAACGCTTCCCTCCGTGACTGCCTGCTCCTGGGCATGACCGAAATGACCACGAGGAACGACATCGATGCCTGCGTCTCGGCCCTCACGGACATGGTGGCGGCTCGGTCCACGACTCGGGAGCCGGCGGGCGTGGGCGGCAGGGCATGAGCGAGCCGCTCATCTTCGAACTCAGTGCGCCGGGCAGGCGTGGCTACAACCTGCCTGATATTGACGTTCCGCGGCAGCCGATCGACACGCTCATTCCCAAGGAACACCAGAGAAGCACCGCTCCCTCGCTGCCTGAGGCGTCGGAGCCCACCGTGGTTCGTCACTATACGCGCCTCTCCCAGCTGAACCACAGTATCGACACGGGCTTCTATCCGTTGGGCTCGTGCACGATGAAGTACAACCCGAAGATCCACGAGACCGTGGCGGGCCTGCCGGGATTTCGGTCCATCCACCCGCTCCAGCCGGACAGCACTGTGCAAGGCGCCCTCGGCCTCATGTTCGAGCTTCAAGAGCTGCTGGCTGCCATCACGGGCATGGACGCAGTGAGTCTGCAGCCCGCGGCCGGCGCGCACGGGGAGTTCACCGGCCTCCTGATGATCAAGGCCTATCATGCCGCCCAGGGGCGTTTGCCGGGTACCGTGATCGCTCCCGATGCCGCGCACGGGACCAATCCCGCAAGCGCCACCGCGGCGGGCTATCACCTGGTCACGGTCCCCTCCAATCAACGAGGCCGCGTGGATATTCACCATCTGAGGCGTCTGGTCAACGAAGATACGGCCGCGCTAAT
Organism: Pseudomonadota bacterium; assembly: GCA_021323865.1. GTDB lineage: Bacteria > Chloroflexota > UBA5177 > UBA5177 > JAJPKF01 > JAJPKF01. The sequence goes on from JAJPKF010000018.1 coordinate 277,671, forward strand.
GCTGACGAACCCCAACACGCTGGGGCTGTTCGAGGACGAGATCGTGGAGATGGCCCAGATCGTCCATGAAGCAGGCGGTCAGGTGTACTACGACGGGGCCAATCTCAATGCGATTCTCGGTGTTGTGCGGCCGGGTGACATGGGCTTCGACGTGGTCCATCTCAATCTGCACAAGACTTTTACGACACCCCACGGTGGAGGCGGTCCGGGCTCCGGCCCCGTGGGCGTCAAACAGCCGCTCGCGCGGTTCCTGCCGGTGCCCAACGTGGTTCGGGACGGGCAGATGTACCGGCTGGATTACCAGCGGCCCGAAACCATCGGCAAGGTCCGGTCGTTCTATGGCAACTTCGGAATGCTGGTTCGGGCCTACACCTATATCCGCACCCTGGGACGAGAGGGCCTGACGCAGGTCGGACGCGACGCAGTCTTGAACGCCAACTATCTCCGCGCACGACTGAACGATCGGTTCGACGAACCGTATCCGGGGCCGACCATGCACGAGTTCGTGCTCTCCGGCCGCAGGCAGGCAGCTCGGGGTGTACACACGCGCGATATGGCCAAGCGGCTCATGGATTACGGCTTCCATCCGCCCACGGTGTACTTTCCGCTCATCGTCGAAGAGGCGATGATGATCGAGCCCACCGAAACCGAGAGCATCGACACGCTCGATGCGTTCGTGGAGGCGATGCGGGAGATCGCGCGAGAGGCGGAGGAGGAACCGGAGATCGTCTTGAGCGCACCGCACGTAACGCCGGTCGGCCGGGTGGACGAGGCGCGAGCCGCGCGACAGCCGGACCTTGCCTGGCGGGCGGCTTCGACGGGGTTCCCGAAGGCTGAAGAACCGGCCGCCCCGGACACACCGGAAGGCGTTTAGCAGCCGGCCTGCGGACGTTACGTTTTCCTCCAGGTACTCGTCTCCTTCAATAGGGGTAGGCTGGAGAAGAGGGTAGACGTGTTACTCCCCTCCTGCTGTACCTGGGTCGCTGCTTTGGTAACTCAAGTCCCAAGCTTCACAAGGAGGTGACGGTTAGGAGTAGGCGAGAACGTGAGTGCGTCCCCGGCAGGGCGTGGGAGCCTGGCCGGTATTTCGGAATACAACACAGGAGTGTTTCTTTGAAAGGTGTATCGAACAAGCTGTTGAATGTGGCCGTCGCGGCGGTGTTCGCCGTGACCCTGGTGGCGGCTGCCGGATCGCCCGTCTCGGCGCATCAGGCGGGAAGCCATGCAGGCAAGGGCCTCAAGACGCTGCGCTGGTATGGATTGGCTGGAACGGCGACATGGCCGGCCACGCTCGACCCATCGCAGATCACCGACTCGATCTCCTACAACGTTGCCAACCAGACGCAGGGCAACCTGGTCCGTCTGGCGCCCGGCGGTGCGGTGATTCCCGACCTGGCGAAGTCCTGGAGTGTGAGCAAGAACCACAAGGTCTACATCTTCCATCTCCGCTCCGGCCTCCGTTTCGCCGATGGGCATAAGCTCACGGCTTCCGACGTGAAGTACTCACTCACGCGGGCGCTTCTCAAAAAGACGGCGTCGCCGGTAGCTCTGCTGTATGACGGCGCCATCAAGGGCGCCGCGGCCGTCAACTCCGGGAAGACCAACAAGCTCAGCGGTGTGGTAGCCGTGAATTCGCACACCGTCAAGATCACGCTGAGCAGCGCCATTCCCTACTTCCTGAAGACCCTGACCTACCCGACCGCAGACGTGCTGGATCCCAAGGTCGTCCGTGGCAAGCCCGCCAACACCTTCCTAACCAACACCTGTGTCGAGGCCGGAGCGGGACAGTTCGTCTTCAAGTGCCGGAACCACAAGACCGACCCCAACCACAGCGGCTTCTTCCCCTCCGGGCGCACGCCCTCGATCACCCTGGTGCCGAACAAGCACTACTGGGGCACCAAGCCGCACATCAAGCTGGTCATGGTCGCCATCGCCGACACCCAGACGAACTACAAGGACTACAAGGCCGGCTCCATCGACGTCACGGCCATCCCCACGGCCGATCTGAGTGCCGAAAGTAAGTCGTCTCAGTTCCGCCACTTCAAGACCTCGGTGACGGACTATATGACGGCAAACCAGCACAGCGACTCGGTGTTCCATAACGTGCACTGCCGTCTGGCGGTGGCCTACGCCATCAACCGCGTGGCCATCAACGCCAAGGTCCTGCACCACTCGCAACTCAGCACCTATCAGGTTCTGCCCGCGAATCTCACGCCGACCTTCAGCAAGAAGTACTACACGCCCAAGAAGAGCGCGAAGGCCTACGGCAGCGAGAAGTGGACGAAGTACGACAAGGCCCACGGCATCCCGTACTACGATCCCAAGAAGGCCAAGAAAGAGCTCAAGTCTTGCCCGAAGCTCAAGGGCGGATACCAGGTGGTCATCCCCTACCAGCACACGTCGGTCGACATCGACAACGAGTATGGCGCCATCGTGGCCATGCTCGGAGCGGTGGGGATCAACGCCAAGCTCGAGCCCCTGACCTTCAACGACTGGCTCGGCGTCGTCGCCAACCCCAATGGTCTGGATAAGACCGGTAAGGGCAAGGTCGACATCACCGAGAATCTCTGGATCGAGGACTATCCCGATCCTGAGGACTACATGTACAGCCTCCTCGATCCGACTGCCAACTACGACATCGGCTACTTCAACAACGGGAAGTACAACCGGTTGGAGCGGAAGGCAAATCACACCTTCAATCCGGGTACTCGGGCGCGTCTATACCAGTCGGCCGAGAACATCGCCCTCAGCCAGGGCGCGTGGATCGCAGTCGGCAACGCACTCGGGTTCGCCTTGGTGAAGCCGAACGTGCACGGCCTCGTCGGCAGCGCAGCGTACGGCATCCTCGTCCCCAAGGGCGACAACTGGTCGAACGTCAGCGTCTAACCGCTCGAAGGCCAGAAGTGAAGGGCCGCGGCTTCGCCGCGGCCCTTCCCCTTCAACGTCCGCGTAACCCGCGCCTATAGAATCGACTGACCGGTAGGAGCGCAGCGTCTCGGGCGCTCTGCCCCTCCAAAGAGAAACATCATGGCCAATCTCGCCGCCTTCGTGGTCCGACGGCTCCTCGCGATGATCGTGCTGTCCTTCATCATCGTGACGGTGGTGTTCTTCCTTGCCCATGCCACTCCCTACGACCCGATCCGTATCTTGCTGGGTCAACGGGCCACGGGATACAACGTCCGGCTTCTTCGCCACAAGTACGGCTTGGACCTACCGCTCTATCAGCAGTACTTCAACTATCTCGGCGGTCTTCTACATGGCAACCTCGGCTACTCCGAGGAGCAGGCATCGCTCGGGGATCCCGTCTGGTCACTGCTCCAAACGCGTGTGCCGGTCACGCTCAAGCTGGGATTCTATGCCCTTGTGCTGTCGCTCCTGATTGGGCTCCCGATTGGGCTCATCTCTGCGCTCAAGCAGAATACCCTCATCGACCACATCGGTCAGGGTACGATGATCATCCTTTACGTCGTTCCGGCGTTCGTGCTCTGCCCCATCTCTCAACTCTTTTTCGGTGATGTTCTGCACTGGCTGCCCGTGTACGGCTGGGGCGACGGCGGCTGGGCTCTGGGAGGCTTGATTCCCATTGGCCAGAGCTTCAAGGAGGCCATTCTCCCGGTGAGCATCTACACGGCCGGCTTGGCTGGGTTCTTCTCAAAGTCCTTCCGGAGCTTCATGCTCGAGGTCTTGCGCCAGGACTACGTGCGCACGGCACGGGCTAAGGGGCTGAAGAATCGAGTGGTGATCTACACCCATGCCGTGAAGAACACGCTGCTCCCACTGGCGTCTATCGTAGGCCCGACAATTGCCTTTTTGATCGTTGGGGCCTTTATCATCGAATTCTTCTTCGGGATCCCCGGCATCGCCGGCTTCACCGTCCAGTCCGTCATCAATAGTGATTTCGCCGTGATCGAGGCGACCACGCTGATGCTCGCTATCTTCGTGATCGTGATCAACATGCTGACCGACATCTTCTATGCGATGGTCGATCCTCGCGTGCGGCTCTAGGAAGGCAAGATGGCACAACGCCAAGAAACAGCACCCAGCCGGACACTGACCCAAGCCGAAGGAGCAATCGGCCTCGGCTCGCCCGGTGTGGCTGCGGGGGAAGCGGTTGCCGAGGAGGCGCAGCGTACCGCCACAAGGGTCAGCTCGCCCACGCGCGACGCCTGGCGGCGGTTTCGGCGTAACCACGCCGCCATGGTCAGCCTGGGTGTCATCATGGTGATCGTCATTCTGGCCATCTTTGCGCCGTTCATGCACACCCAAAACCCTCTGCTGCCCAACTACTCGGCCCTGGAACAGGCCCCCAGTGCGCAGCACTGGTTCGGCACCGATGGGCTGGGTCGTGACCTCTACAGCCGGCTGATCTGGGGTCTCAGGGTTCCGCTGATCGTGGGAGTCATTGGGACGGCCATCACGGTGGCCCTCGGGACCGTCATCGGCCTCCTCGCCGGGTACTTCGGCGGCTCGACGGATAGCCTCCTATCCCGATTCACCGATCTCGTGTTCGCGTTCCCCGCGTTCCTTCTGGCCCTGCTGGTCGTGGCTTTGTTCCGAGACGCTCTAGCGCCCGTGTTCGGAGGAGCCGGAAGAGTCGTGCTCCTCACCTGCGTCTTCGCGCTGGTCAGCTGGCCGGCATTAACCCGGTTCGTCCGCTCTCTGGCGCTGGCCTTGAAGGAGCAGCAGTTCGTGGAGGCGGCACGCACGTCAGGATCTTCGAACCTCAAGATCATCCGGCGTCACCTCTTGCCCAACATGTTCGGGCTCATCCTGGTGCAGTCCGCCCTGATCGCCGTGGGCATTGTGTATACGGAGACGACACTCAGTATTTTTGGTCTCGGCGTGGCTCCGCCCGATCCTGATCCCGGCCAGATGCTCTACGATGCGGCATCCAACCTGAATGCCAACGTTCAGGCCGGCTTCTACGCCGAGACCATCTTCGCTTCCATTGCCCTCGTCCTACTGCTGGTCGCTTTCACCTTCGTAGGTGACGGGGTTCGAGATGCCGTCGATCCCCGCATGAACGCCTAAGCTGTCGCGCTTGTCGCCCGCTCCCACGATGGAGGCGTCGGCTCGGTGGTACCTGCCACCGAGGTCACACTTGAGGACGGAATGGTGAGCTGCCGTGGCTGATCAGCTGCTCGAAGTTTCTGGTCTCACGACCCGTTTCTTTATGCGCTCGGGTGTGGTGAACGCAGTCGAGAACGTCTCCTTCAATATCAAGCCGGGCGAAACGTTGGGCATCGTGGGCGAATCCGGCTCGGGTAAGAGCGTAACGGCGCTGTCGATCATGCGGCTTATTCCGAGTCCGCCCGGTCGCATAGTACAGGGCGAGGTCGGCTTCGAGGGCAAGAACCTGCTCACCTACTCGAACGAGCAGATGCGAAAGCTGCGCGGCGGCGATATCTCGATGATCTTCCAGGACCCCATGACATCTCTCAACCCGCTGCTCACCATTGGCCGCCAGATCTCAGAGAGCGTTCAGGAGCATCAGGGGGTGAGCAAGAAGGAGGGGATGAACCGAGCGGCGGAGATGCTGAGCTTGGTGGGCATGCCGGAGGCGGAGAAGCGCCTCAAGTCATATCCCCACGAGTTCAGCGGCGGCATGCGGCAGCGCGTCATGATCGCCATGGCTCTGGCCAACAATCCCAAGCTGCTCATTGCCGACGAACCCACCACGGCACTCGACGTGACGATTCAGGCTCAGATCCTGGATCTCATCCGAGCCCTCTCCCGCGAGTTTCACACCTCGGTGATCATCATCACCCACGACCTGGGGGTGGTGGCCGGTATTGCCGACCGAGTTGTGGTCATGTACGCCGGACGGGTCGCCGAGACCGGCACCGTGGAGGACATCTTCGATCGCCCAACGCATCCGTACACCCACGCGTTGCTGGAGTCGATCCCGCGGCTGGACCAGCAACGTGGTGTGCCCCTGAAGCCCATCCCCGGGTCGCCTCCCGACCTGATCAATCAGCCGGCCGGCTGTCCGTTTGTGCCGCGCTGTCCCAATGCGCTCCCGCAGTGTCGAGCTGAAATGCCGCCGCTCGATCCCGTTGGGACCGACAGCGCGCTCTCGGGAGGCGGTGTGTACGCTCGAGACCACAAGGCCGCGTGCTGGAACCCCGTCCGCGAGCTGGCCGCGTGACCGAGGATGGAACCCTCCTGCGCACCGAGGAGCTGAAGGTTCACTTCCCCATCCGAGGCGGTTTCTTTGGGCGGGTGCTCGGCTATGTCCATGCCGTGGACGGCGTGGACCTCGAGGTCAAGTCAGGTGAAACGCTCGGGCTCGTGGGCGAGAGCGGATGCGGCAAGACCACCTTGGGCCGGGCGCTGCTGCGGCTCGTGCCCGTCCGATCCGGGCGCATCATCGTCGGTGGGCGGGACATTACAAAGTTGGGGCCGAGACAGATGCGTCCGGTGCGTCGGGAGATGCAGATGATCTTCCAAGACCCCTTCGGCTCTCTTGACCCGCGGATGACGGTCGACAAGATCATATCCGAGCCGCTCGAAAATTTTCCCGGCGCCATTGCGGGACGGGACGACCTGGGCAAAGACGGCGACAGTGGCCGGCGTTTGGGCCGCTCGGCCAGGGGCCGGCGGGCCATCGTTCAGGAGCTGTTGCAGACCGTCGGACTCTCGCCCGAGCACATCAACCGCTACCCACACGAGTTCAGCGGCGGCCAGCGTCAGCGCATCGGCATCGCCCGAGCGCTCGCTCTTCGGCCCAATCTCGTGGTCGCCGACGAACCGGTGTCGGCGCTCGACGTGTCCATCCAAGCGCAGATCCTCAACCTCATGGAAGAGCTGCAGCAGAAATTCCAGCTCACGTATCTCTTCATCGCCCACAATCTCAGCGTCGTACGCCACATCAGCGACCGCGTGGCAGTGATGTACTTGGGGCGCATCGTCGAGATTGCCGATAGCGAGGATCTGTACCGGAACCCCCTGCATCCGTACACGCAAGCCTTGATGTCCGCCATTCCGGCGCCGGATCCGAAGACGGAGAGACAGAAGCGGCGGATCATCCTCCAGGGAGATGTGCCCAGCCCTGTCAATCCGCCCAGCGGCTGTCCCTTTCATCCACGCTGTTTCAAGGCTCGCGACATCTGCTCCCAGGTGACACCTCCGCTCGAGGCCAAGGAGCCGGGACATCTGGCCGCCTGCCACTTCCCCGGCCCGCCCTAACGGATGATCCAGGTTCGCTCGACCGGCTGCGGCCGGGTTCTAGGGCTCGGCCTGGTGCTGGTCGGAGTGATCGTCTTGCTGGTGCACTATCACGTCGTGCCGACCAAGGTGGGCCGTTGGTGGCCGGTCATCATCATTGCTCTCGGAGTCGCACTCCTGGTTCGCCACTACTGGCAGCTTCTGTCGCGGCGACGACCCGCGGCGATCGTGGACCCCAGCTCGCCGTTCCCTGTCTTTCCTCGCCCACGGAGCTATGCTCCTCCCGGCTTCGCCTTGGTGGTCATTGCGGTCGGCATCTACCTCTTGCTGGATAGCCTCCACTACGTGACCTTGGGGGTCGCTCTCGCCATCCTGTTCATCTTGTTGGGGGCGGCAGTGCTCTCGGGAAGCGTTCGAGCGTCACTCCGGAGGCGGTAGCCCGGAATTGGGGCTGCCGCCGACCGTCGCCCGCTCCGTAGAATGACGGGCAGACGTGACATTCGGGGTGAAGTGTTGGGCGTGACGTTTCCGGCCATTCGCCGGCCGCCGGGTTCCGTGGTGGTGGGTATGAGTGGCGGCGTGGACAGCTCTGTGACCGCCGCGGTCCTCAAGCACGCCGGTTTTGACGTCATCGGACTCACTATGCAGATCTGGCATCGATCATCGGCAGGTCAAGAGGAAAGTGCCAGCGCCGGCTGCTGCACCATAGACGCCGTCGACGATGCTCGGCGCGTGGCCCACGTGCTCGACATTCCCTACTATGTGCCCAACTTCCGGCAGCCATTCAGTGCCGTGGTGAACGACTTCGCCGCCGAATATGCGGCGGGCAGGACCCCCAACCCCTGCGTGCGCTGCAACCAATTTGTCCGCTTCGATGGTCTGATCGGCAAGGCCGACGACCTGGGAGCCGACTACGTGGCGACTGGTCACTACGCGCGCATTGAGTTCGATCGCAATCGCGAGGAATACGTGTTGCGCAAGGCGGTGGATCCCGAGAAGGATCAGTCGTACGTGCTGCACACGCTCCAACAGCATCATCTGGCTCGGCTGTTGACACCGTTGGGGGACCTGACCAAGCCTGAGACGCGGGAGCTGGCGGCAGCGTTTGGGCTGCCCGTTGCCGCGAAACCCGATAGTCAGGAGATCTGCTTCGTGGCCGGCGGCAACTATCGACGGTTCCTCCATGAGGTGGCGGGATTGGACGGTGAGCCGGGGGACATTGTCGATTTTGGGGGCTCCGTCTTGGGTCGCCATCAGGGAGTTCACGCCTATACGGTGGGCCAGCGCAAGGGGCTCGGAATCGGCTCAGATGCGGCCCTCTACGTCCTAGAGATCCGTCCCGAAACCAATCAGGTCGTGGTCGGACGCCGTGAGGAAGCATTCCGACAGACCTTGCGTTGTGAGCGGCTGAGCTTCACCGGCAGCCTGGACCGAGGAACATTTGAGGCCGACGTGCGCCTGCGCTCCCACGGACCGGAGACGCCAGGCACCGTGGAGCTAGACGGTGACGCCGCCCAAATTTCGCTTCATGAACCTGCCTGGGCCGTTGCGCCGGGTCAGCTGGCCGTGTTCTATGACGGGGATCGCGTGATCGGTGGCGGGACGATTACGAGGCTGCCTGCAGCGTGAGCCTAGCGACCCAACGGCGGCAGCTGGCGGTCGCCCTGCCTCGACCATCAGTGCGGGGAGTGAGCCTCTCCGCATTGCCCGTCCTGGTGGTTGGATCCGCCGTGGCCGGCTCACTCTACGGAACGGTGGCGATCCCGGGACAATCAGTGCTATTGATCCTGCTTCAACAGCTGGGCTGGCCGGGCATCCAGCACTTCCCCGCCTGGGAAGTGAGCATCGTCTGGCAGACTCGCTTTCCCGAGGTCGTCACAGCGCTCCTCGTGGGCGGGGCGCTCGCAACGGCCGGAGCGCTCTTTCAGGCGATTCTCCGCAACCCACTTGCCGATCCATTTGTCATCGGGACCGCCTCGGGCGCCTCGCTGGGTGTTGCTATTGCCACCGTCACCTCCTTTACGGCGATATGGATGGGGTTCGGCGCCATGCAGCTCTTTGCCTTTGGGGGCGCCGTCCTCGCCGTGGCTCTCGTCTACGGACTTGGAAGGGTGGGAGGTCGCACTCCCACCGTGACCCTCCTGCTTGCCGGATTCGCCGTGAGCACGCTCATGATTGCGGCCATGTGGCTGGTGGCATACGAAGGCGGCGGTAGTCAGCGCCTTCTGAGCTGGACAATGGGGAGCCTGGCCGCGTCGAGCTGGTCGCAGCTGGGGATCGTCGGCCCGCTGTTGATTCTGTCTGCCGGATTGACCCTGCTCTTCACCCGAGACCTCAACGCGATGCTCCTGGGCGAAGCACAGGCGGCTCACCTTGGAGTTGAGACAGAGCGGGTCAAGCTCCTGATCCTGGGCATTGCCACGCTTCTCACGGCGCTTGCCGTCTCGCTCAGCGGCATCATTGGTTTTGTGGGCTTGGTGGTGCCCCACGTAGGACGACTCATCTACGGATCGGACCACCGACTGCTCTTGCCGGCCAGCATCTGCCTGGGCGGCATCTACCTGACGCTTGCCGACCTCGGAGCGCGGACACTGCAGGCGGGCGGCGGGGAGCTGCCACTGGGCATCCTCACAGCGTTCATCGGCGCTCCCTTCTTCCTGTTTCTGCTGCGTCGGAGTGGGGATGCCTACCGCTTCTGAACGGCTAAGGGCCGAGGAGGTCAGCGTGGCCTATTCCGGGCGACAGGTGGTGACGTCCGTCTCGTTTGATGTAGGCCCCGGCGAATCAGTGGCCGTGGTGGGCCCGAACGGCGCCGGGAAATCGACGTTGCTGGGTGCCGTGACCGGGGTTCTGCATCCATCGGCCGGTCGCGTTTGGCTTGGCAGCCACCGAGTCGACTGTCTGTCGCGAAGAGAGATTGCCCGTCGAATCGCGGTTGTTCCGCAGGGCCTGTCGGTGGGCTTCGGGCTGACTGTCGGGCAAATGGTCATGCTGGGTCGGACGGCCCGTCTCTCAACGCTGGGCGTGCCAACCCGCCACGATCGTGAGGCGGTCGAGGTGGCCATGGAGGACACGGAAACAAGCACGCTCGCCGGCCGGCCCGTGTCTACTCTCAGCGGTGGAGAGGCGCAGCGAGTGATCCTGGCCATGGCGCTGGCCCAAGAAACGCCGTATCTGGTCATGGATGAGCCGACTGCCCATCTCGACCTTGGCCAGCAATGGCGCTTCATGAGACGGCTCATGGAGCTTCGGCGGGATCGCGGTGTGGGCATTCTTGCCTCACTGCATGATCTATCGCTGGCGGGCTCGAGCTTCGACCGCGTGATCCTGCTTTCCGAGGGGCGCTTGGTGGCGAGCGGCTCACCTGCCGAGGTGCTCACAGACACCAGTGTGAGCGTGGCCTTTGGGGCCCCCGTGATGGTGACGAAGTCCGCCGCCGGTGTTCGGGTGGTCCCGCAGCCGGTCAGCGTGACAGGTAGTGTTGAGGAAATGTGGCGAATGGAGGACTTCAGGCTTTGACCGAGAAGCGCAAGGTGGCAATCGACGATCTCTACGAGATCATCGTGGTTGGCGACGCTCAGATCAGTCCAGACGGCGAGCGGGTCGCCTTTCTCCACAAGCGGATCGTCCGCGAGAAGGACGAGTACGATACGTGCGTCTGGATCTGGCAGGGCGGCAGCTGCCGCCCATACACCGCCGGCCCCAAGGATTCGTCGCCGCGCTGGGCGCCTGACGGGTCAGGTCTGGCATTTCTTTCCAAACGGGGAAAGAAGGTCCAGCTGTTTCTCCTCCCGGCGTCAGGAGGCGAAGCGACGCCCATCACTCCCGAGGATGTCGAGGTCTCGGGATTCGTCTGGTCGCCTCAGTCGGACCGAATCGCCTTCGTCGGTTCCATCTCCACAGACGACGAAGAGCAGCAGCACAACGATGGCGAAAAGCCCGACGAGGACAAGAAGAAGCCCACGAAGATCATCGAGCGGGTTGGGTTCAAGGCAGACGGCGTCGGCTTTGTGCACAACCGCCGTCAGCATCTCCACGTCGTCGACGTCGCCTCTGGGTCTGTGCGGCGGCTCACGGAAGGCGACTTCAATGCCGGCGCTCCTGCCTGGGCGCCCGATGGCAATCACATCGCCTTTGCTTCCAACCGGAACCCGGATTGGGATAACGAAATCGACACACAGGTTTGGCAGGTGGCGGCGAGCGGCGGTGAACCTCGCCGCATTACTTCCGAGCGCGGCACCTGGGGACGCCCTGTCTATAGCCCGGACGGGCAGTACATAGCCTTTCCGGGCGAGCGGCTGTTCGATGACCAGCCGGCCACCGGTTTCACGCATCTGTGGCGCGTCGACCGACAAGGCCGGGGCTTGATTGACCTGCTGGAAGGCGACGACATTGAGCTGGGCAATGTAGTGCTGAGTGACTGCAAGATCGAAGCGGACCAGCGTCTCCTGTGGAACGAACGAGGGATCTGGTTTCTCGTCACTCGTGCCGGCTCCGGCCAGATCTGTCGGTGGGACGGGCAGCTGCATGAGGAGACTCGTGGCGAGGAGGATGTCCGGGACTTCTCAATCGCCGGCGACGCCATCGCGTACACCCGTTCTACGTTGACGTCTCCGGCCGAGATCATGGTTCGGCGCGGCCGCCGGAAGGCCGAGCAGATCACCCATCTCAACGATGCCCTCATGGATAAGTTGGAGCTATCTCCTCCCGAGAAGATTCGGTTTTCGGGCTCCGATGGCGAGCACATCGAAGGTTGGGTCATGAGGCCCGTGGGCGCCGGCGTCGGGAAGCACCCGCTGATCCTGTATATCCATGGCGGCCCTCAGATGGCCTATGGCAACTCCTTCTTCCACGAGATGCAGCTCCTGGCCTCCGAGGGGATCGGAGTGATGCTGATCAACCCGCATGGGAGCGCCTCCCATGGAAAGGCCTTCGAAACGTCGATTCATGGCGACTGGGGTAACCGGGACTTCCAGGATGTCATGGCGGCAGCCGACTTCGCTGCTGCCCTCGACTGGGTTGACGATAAGCGGATGGCCATCGGCGGGGGCAGCTATGGCGGTTACATGACCAGCTGGACGATCGGCCATACGGACCGCTTTGCGGCCGCGGTCGTCGAGCGTTCCTTGGTCAATATGCTGAGTTTCGTGGGAACGACTGACATTCCGAACTGGTGGCCACATGCCTGGCGCACCACCATCGAAACGGATGCCATGAAGCTTTGGAAGATGTCGCCGATTGCCTATCTCGGAGACATGCACACCCCCACACTTGTCATCCACAGTGAGAACGATCACCGCTGCCCTGTCGAACAGGGTGAGCAGATCTTTTCCGGTTTGCGGCGTCGCGGTGTGCAAACGAGATTTATCCGCTTCCCGGACGAGAGTCACGGGCTTTCCAGAGGCGGCAAGCCCTCCCGGCGGGTTGAGCGGTTGCAAGAGATTCTGTCCTGGCTGCACCGCTACGCATAGTCAATCAGATAGAGGCGGTTGGAAGGACGGCCGCCTAGGAGGCGATGAAGACGCCCGAGTCCTTCGTAATTCGAATCCGCCCCTCAGATTCGATTTCCGAACGCGCCCACGACTCAAACCGCTGGAGCGCGGCTTCATTGGGCTGGTGGGGATTCAGCAGTGATCGAACGTAGGCCACCAGGGGCTCGGCCTTGGTGATCAAGAGGGCGTCTGGGTAGCGCTCGAGCCGAATCTCAGGGAACCATTCACCGAGCTGAGCCCTGCCGGTCTCCAGTGTGAAGCTGGGCTCCGGCAGGGCCAATGCATGGCCCGCACCGATTGCGTCCAGAGCGTCCTGAAGCTCCTGCAGATGCCCGGCCCCGGTCGTCGATGCGAAGAGCACTCCCCCCGGTCTCAGAACCCGGCGAATCTCGGCGATCGCGCACTGGCGCTCGGGCACGTGATAAAGCATGTGGTTGGCGATCACCGCGTCGAATGTGTGGTCTGGGAACGGGATTGCGACGGCATCCACAGGTATGAATGCGAACGGCTCGTGCAGGTCCGCGAGGTTGCGGGAAGCGGTGGCTAACATGCCCTCGGAGGCGTCGGTGAGAGTCATCCGCCAGCCGCGGGGAATTCGTCCCTCGTTCACTCTCCACAATTCGCCGGTGCCGCACCCTAGCTCCAAGATGTGGGATGTATCGGGAATGACGAGGCGGTCAAATAGCCAATCGAACCAGGTTTGCGGATTGAGGCTGTATCGTCGATGGAGCTCGATCCGAGCATCGAGATTGGCGCTATCCGCGTACTGACTGGGTGTGTTCAAGGCGAGCCAGATCTCAATATCAGCCGGTGCTCAATCGAGAAAGGCGACGATGCGACACATCGCCGCCTCGCCTCCCTGAAACCGCCACGGAAATGCGCCCAGCCGGCAACGGCGTCCCAGAAGCGAGTCGATGTCTCCGCCTACGTTCTCGCAGTGGACGATGTCGTGGGGGAAGAGGTACGTGTGCATGATCTGGATTCCGTCCGGGGGGAACACCTCGTCCAAGGGACGGCCCAGGTGCTGCTCGCATTCCGCAGCCAAGTCCGGCCGGATCCGACGGATGACCGTGTTCATGGGGTGGTCCGCAGAGCCACAATCGACGCCGAGCCAGCGGAGCTGCATGTCCAAGCACCACTTGGCAAACTCTCTGTTGGGTCCCGGGTGTTTGCAGAAGTAACGAACTTCATCGGCATTGACGCCCTGGTCGAATGCGTACCGGTGGTAGCCGGTGTGGATGATCAGAATGTCGCCCCGACGGACCTCGGCACGGTCGGTGATGGTCTGCGGATTGTAGAGGTCGTAGTCGCCGACGGCATCGCTGATATCGACGATCACAGCCTCGCCGTAGAGGCGCTCCAACGGGAGGCTGGCCACGTCCTTGCCGCCGCTTACAAAATGCATCGGCGCGTCGATGTGCGTGCCCACGTGGAGCATGGTCTCGATGCGCTGGGCGTTCACTCGTTCGGTGCTGAGCTTCTTGGCCCATTGGACGATCGGGCTCGAATAGGTAGGCCAACCCGGCGTTAGGACGTTCCAGGGTTGGGAGAGATCGACCAGACTTTCAGGCATTTCGAACCCCCATGTTTCAAGCCTATCGAATCCCTTGAGTTGACATAAAACATAGACATCCTAGGATGGATTGATATGCGAGCGAGCGGAACCAAGAGCGCGAAGCGCATTCTCGTCATCCAGCTGGCGGACCTTGGCGATCTCGTGCTCGCTGCCCCGGCCATCCGTCAGCTTCGGCGTTCACATCCAGGTGCCCACCTGTCCCTCTTGACCAAGCCCACCAATCGGGAGCTGGCAGACCAGCTCGCCGACGACGTCATCGTCGCGGACAAGCAGCTCTATGATTCCGTCATACGCTCACTGAGGCCGAGTGCGATGGCCTCGGTTGTTCGGCTGGTTGCCGGGCTTCGTCAAAGACGCTTTGACGAAGTCCTCGTCATGCACCATTTGGTCACGCGTTGGGGCACATTGAAGTTCATGGCGCTGACGCTGGCAGTGGGGGCTCCGGTTCGCCGGGGCCTCGACAACGGCCGGGGCTGGTTCTTGAACAGGCGGGTGCGAGACCGGGGATTCGGGGCCGCCGACGAGCAGGCGTACTGGACAGAGATGGCGGGTGGGGCGGATCCTTTCGGCTTTCAAGGGCTCGAGTCTTCATGTGTGGCGCAACCGGACCACGATTACGCCGTGATCCATCCTGGCTCGGGGAACTACAGTACCGCTCGCCGGTGGCCGGCCGATCACTTCCGGGTCGTGATGGACGGGTTGTGGCGGCAGCACGGCCTGGCGTCGGTCCTGGTGGGCGGAGCAGAGGAGCAGAAGCTTTGTTCGGAGATCATTGCGAACCCACCGCCACATGCCCTAGATCTGTCCGGCGAGACCGACCTGAATGCCCTTGCCGGCCTGCTCCGTCGCGCGTCCCTGTTTGTGGGAAACGACGGTGGCGTGGCGCAGGTGGCCCAGGCGGTTGGGACACCCAGCGTTGTCATCTTTGGACCCACGAGCCCCAAGACCTGGATGAACCGTTCGAGTCACGCCCGGGCGGTGCGCATCGACCTCGCCTGCAGCCCGTGCATGTACCATCACTTCCAGCTGGGCACTCCTCCTGGGTGTGAAACCCGCGAGTGTTTGCTCCTCCTCTCGCCCGATCTCGTGTTGAGAGAGGTGAAGCAGATCCTCGAGCCGGTGCATGCCTGAGACGGTCCGTGTCCTGGGCGTCCCTGTCGACGTGGTGTCTGAAGTCGATGTGCTGGACTTCATCGGGCGTCGGGTCGCTGAACGAGAGGTGTCCCAAGTGGTCACGGTGAACGCCGAGTACGTGATGCGTGCTCGCGTGGACTCGGTGTTCAAACGGGTCATCGAGTCCGCCGACCTGAGGACGCCCGACGGCGCCGGGGTGGTGTGGGCGGCCCGGCGAAGGGGGGCCATGATTCAAGGGCGTGTGGGCGGCTCGGATCTCATCTGGTCGGTTTCCGAGCAGGCGGCACGAACGGGTCAGCGGGTATTCTTGCTGGGGGGTGCTGAGGGAGTGGCCGCATGCGCGTCGCGGGTGCTGCAGACGCGGTATCCGGGTCTCCAGGTTTGTGGCACGTTTGCCGGAAGCCCCACGGCCGGGCGGGACGATGAACAGCGCCGCTTGATTCGTGAGGCCAAGCCGGATGTCTTGTTCGTCGCCTTCGGAGCCCCAGAGCAGGATCTGTGGATCGCTCGAGCCAAGAGGGAGCTGCAGGTCCCGGTGTCGATGGGGGTGGGGGGATCGTTTGATTACGTCGCCGGGATCGCCAAACGGGCTCCATTGACGATGCAGCGGCTTGGTCTGGAGTGGCTCTACCGACTCGTGCGCCAACCCTGGCGTTGGCGGCGGATGCTGGTGCTGCCGGTCTTTGCCGCGCTTGCCGGTTTACGGAGAGATTGATGTGGCAGTGACCCAGCCGGTGGACTCCGAACGCGCTGAGGAGGCCGGCGTTGAGGCATTCATGTCCGGCCTCCGCACGAAGGAACGCAGCGTCGGAGTGTGGGGATCGGGCGCCATCGGATCCAGTGCAGCCTACTACTTCGCTCAAGCAGGGTTCCGATGCGCTGCCTACGATATCTCTGCCGAGCGTGTGCGGGAGATCCAGCGTGGCCACTTTCAGTCGACGGCGGCCGACGCTATCTCCGAGGTGCGTGCCAAGGACACCCTCGAGGTTCACGCCACCACACGCTGGCAGGACCTGGTTTCCGAAAACATTGCGGTGCATCTGGTCTGTGTTCCCACCGAGCGAGCGGCCGAGCCAAGCGCCGCCGCCCTCCAGGACGTAATGCCTCGCATCGGTAGGGTCATCAAGAAGACGCCGGGGGGTCTGGTCCCACCCGTGGTGTCGATCGAGAGCACAATCCTACCCAGCTGGATTCAAGAGGTCGTGGTTCCGGCCCTGTCCGCCGAGGGCTTAACCGTCGGCGAGGATGTGCTCGTCGGTGCGGCTCCTCGTCGCGATTGGTTCAATGGCGCCGACTATACGATCGAAACCCTACCCCGAATCGTCGGTGGCTGCGACGACCGCGCGACGCGACTGCTGATGGCCTTCTATTCCACGGTGTGCAACATCGTGCATCCGGCCATGGACGCCGAACACGCGGCATTCACCAAGGTCATTGAGAACGTCATTCGCTATGAAGGCATTACGTTCGGCAATCGGCTCGCACTTGCGTTCCCGGACTTCGACATGCGCCACGTGCTTCGCCTTGCCAGTACCAAGTGGAACATTCCGTACTACTACCCGTCACTGGGAGTGGGCGGACACTGCATTCCGCTGGCTCCGCAATACCTGGTGGAGGAGGGTGGGCAAGACAACGAGTTTCTGAGCAGCGTCCGAGACTCGATCGACTTCAACGAAGGCTACCTCGACCGGCTCTACCGACGAAGGCTGGGCAGGCTGCTCAAGGGAAAACGCTCCGTTGGCGTCCTCGGCCTGGCCTATACGCCCGATGCAAAGATGCACAAGCTGTCCCCGGCCTTCGCGGTTCTCGATGAGCTGCGCGACACACCCAGACTTCGTCTCCACGATCCCTTCTACTCCGGCGATGAGATCTATGATCTGTGCAGCGTCCCCCGCATGGAGTTTCCGGAAGACCTGCACGACTGCGATGCCGTGATCCTGGTTACCGCCCACTCCCATTACCTGCACCCGGGGTTCGAGGAGCACTTGTCGGCCGGCACCGTGGTTGTCGACAACACGGGAGCCTGGCAGGGACGGCTCTTCCCGTCTGGAGTGGAATACTACGAGGTGGGACGGATTCCGGGTCGGCTCCCGGGCTTGAAGGAACCGTCCTCGGCGACGGCCGACTAGGTGTCCTTGGGCCCGACGAGCGGCGTCGGCGTCTGGCTGGTGCCCTTGGTGGTGGCGTTCCTGCTCGCTGTGGGAGCGACGCCGCTGGCCATAGCCGCTGCACGCCGCTTCAACATCATCGACCGGCCGGTGGGACTGAAGATCCACAAGGTGCCCACGCCCCTACTCGGCGGCCTTGCCGTGTACGGCGCTTTCCTCCTTGCCACACTCCTATTTCTGCCTTGGACCGGACCGGTACGGGGCCTGATCGTCGGTGGGGCCATCGCCATAGCGGTCGGGGTGATCGACGATCGCTTCAACCTCCCCTCACTGGTGCATCTGGGAGGGCAAATCCTGGCGGCGCTGGTGACGGTGGTCGTCGGAGTAGGAGTCGTGCGCTACGTCAGCATCCCCTGGCACTCGCCCTATGCCGGCGGAGGAAGCTGGCGCATTCCCTTGGTCATCGGGTTTCTGTTCACGATCTTTTGGATCGTGGGCATGATGAACACCATCAACTTCTTGGACGGATTAGACGGTCTCTCGGGTGGGGTGGGCGTCATTGCGGCCGTTCTCCTGGCCCGGTGGGCGGCCAGTCCACCGAGTTACATTGCTCACGCTTCGGCAGGATTCCATCATGCCGACCTGGTGCTGCCGGTCATTCTCGCCGGAGCGCTCCTCGGCTTCCTTCCCTTCAATTGGAATCCGGCTCGCGTGTTCATCGGTGATTCGGGTGCCATGTTCCTTGGACTTGCGCTCGGCGCGCTCTCGATCTTCGGGGTCGCCAAGATTGGCACTGCCCTATTGGTGCTGAGCATCCCGGTGCTTGATGTCGCCTGGGCCATCGTGCGACGGCAGATGCAGGGGAAGAGCTTCCTGGCCGGCGATAAGCAGCACGTGTATCACCGAATGGTGGAGCTTGGCCTGTCGCCGACGGCCACCGTTCTGTGCATGTACTCGATCTGTCTCGCGCTCGGTATCGTGGATCTGGGCCTAAGCCGGCTCGACAAGCTCATTGCCTTCGTCGTGGTGGTGGTGCTGGTGGGGACCAGTTTCGTGCTCCTCGAGGTGGCGGGCAACCGCAAACAGGCGGCTCGCGGGATCCGGCCGAGATCTGCCTGGGCGAACGGCACCAGATACAAATAAGCCCGGAGCCAAAGACGGCTCCGGGCTACCCTGGAAGGGCTCAGCGATCTAGTCCGGATCGGTGGCCTTGTCCCAGGCGTTCTGCACCTCACCGATTGCCTGCTTGGCGTGCCCCTTGACCTGGTCCTTCTGGCCCTTGGCCTGCTGATCCTCGTTGCCTGTCACGTTACCCCAGGCTTCGCGGGCCTTGCCTTTCATCTCGTCCGTCTTGCCTTCGGTCTTCGTCTCGGTTGAGGACATTACAACCTCCTTTGAGTCGTTTGTCCAATGGGGAGGAAGGCAACTTGTGTGCCACCTCGCGACATGGTTGGAACTGTGGATCGGGCCGTCATAATAGGAAAGGTGAAGAATTCCGCGGATTGCAGCCGATTTGGTCCAGCCTCGCACACCGGACGGGTGCGCGGAGGGCGTGAATGACGGTTGAAGTCGGGCGACCTCCCGCCCTGCGGTCGCAGCTAAACCTCTGGAAGCCGCTCTGGTGGGCATACCCAACGTGGGTCGTCACTGCCTTGAGCGCATTCGGCATCTACGCGTTCTTCGCCATGATCCAGAAGGCCGGATTCGCTTATCCCTACTTGTCGCCCTTCTACTCGCCGCACATCGTGATCAGCGGGCTGCCCATCTCACCGGCCTTCTACGTCGCCTGGGTCCCCCTGGGCTTCCGGCTGACCTGCTACTACTACCGAAAGGCCTACTTCCGGTCTTTTCTTTGGGAGCCTCCGGCCTGTGCGGTAGCTGATCGACCTGGCCGGTATACGGGGGAGACGCGCCTCCCGTTCGTGCTGAACAACTTTCACCGCTACTTTCTGTATGTCACGCTTGTTGTTCTTGGCTTCCTCTGGTATGACGCGATTCGAGCGTTCGACTTTCACGGCCACTTCGGGATCGGCGTCGGGAGTGGCATCATGCTCCTGAACGTGGTGCTGCTGAGCGGCTACACGCTTGGATGCCATGCGCTCCGAAGTCTGGTGGGCGGCGGGATCGACTGCTACAGCTGCTCCCTGGCGGCCCAGGGCAGGCATCGAGCCTGGAGCGGGGTGAGCCTGTTGAACAATCGCCACGCTCTGTGGGCATGGGCGAGCATGTTCTCGGTCGCCATCACCGACATCTACATCCGGTTCCTGATTCACGGAGTGTTCGCCGACCCGAGGTGGGTATCATGACCGACTCGTCAACCGATCTCGGCTATGAGACCTACGACTACGACGTCGTGATCATCGGAGCCGGCGGCGCCGGCCTTCGAGCGGCGATCGAGGCGGCGGCGGTAGATGTACGGGTCGCTGTTGTTTCAAAGTCTCTGCTGGGCAAGGCGCACACGGTCATGGCAGAGGGAGGCATCGCCGCGTCTCTCGGCAATGTGCACCATGACGACAGCTGGGAGGTCCACTATGCGGACACGATGCGGGGTGGACAGAACACCAACCAGTACCGAATGGCGGAAATATTCGCCAAGGAAGTGCCCGACCGCGTTTTCGAGCTGGAACGTTGGGGCGCTCTCTTCGACCGGACTCCCGATGGCTTCATCATGCAGCGGGCCTTTGGAGCGCATACCTACAACCGCCTATGCCACGTGGGGGACCGCACCGGCCTGGAGCTAATTCGAACGCTGCAGGATCGCGCAGTCCACACGGGCGTCGATTTCTTCATGGAGACAACCATCACTCGGCTGCTCAAGGACGGCGGAGTGATATCCGGGGCCTTTGGGTACCGACGCACAGACGGGCGCTGTGTGCTCTTTCGAACCAAATCGGTGGTTCTGTGCAGCGGCGGCTGGGGCCGGATATACAAGGTGACGTCCAACTCATGGGAAAGCACCGGCGATGGCCTGGCCATGGCATACGAAGCCGGCGCCGAGCTGATGGACACGGAGTTCGTGCAATTTCATCCCACCGGCATGGTCTGGCCGCCAGGGGTTCGAGGCATCCTGGTGACCGAGGCGGTGCGGGGTGAGGGCGGATATCTGTACAACAGCAAGCATGAGCGCTTCATGCTCGAGTACGATCCCAAAAAGAAAGAGCTGTCGTCCCGGGACGTGGTGGCGCGATCTATCTATCGGGAGGTCCAGGCGGGGCGTGGTTCCGAACATGGCGGCGCTTACCTGGACGTGTCTCACCGGGGAGCCGACTACATCAAGCGGAAGCTGCCCAGCATGTATGAGCAGTTTCTCACCCTCGCCGACGTGGACATCACGCGGCAGCCCATGGAGATAGCTCCTACTGTGCACTACGCGATGGGTGGAATCCGGGTGGATCCGGAGTCGGCCGCAACGACTGTGCGCGGTCTATTCGCCGCGGGTGAGGCGGCTGCCGGCTTGCACGGATCGAACCGGCTGGGCGGGAACTCGCTCGGAGATCTGCTGGTGTTTGGGCGTCGGGCGGGTGCTTCCGCGGCCGAGTATGCGCGGGCCATCGCCTCTGCGCCCCTCGTACACACTTCGGACATCCAGGCCGAGCAGGCGCTACTGCTTGCGCCCTTTAGCCCCAAGGAGAGCCCCGAGAACGCCTACACGATCCACGAGGAGCTCCAAACGGTGATGGCGGAGAAGGTCGGCATTGCTCGCGACGCAGATCGTCTTCAGGATGCCCTGGCCGCGGTTCAACGCCTTCGACGGCGGGCCGCCAACATCGCGGTTTCCGGATCACGGGTCTTCAACCCGGGATGGCACATGGCGCGCGACGACCACTTCATGCTGCTGGTGGCGGAGGCAATCACGCGGGCGGCGTTGGAGCGAACCGAGAGCCGGGGGGCTCACTGGCGAACCGACTACCCCGACAAGGACGAGTCCTTGGGGCGGATTAACTTTGTGATCAGGAAGGTCGACGGGTTCATGGAGGTAAGCCGCCAGGCGACGCCTCAGCCGCCGGTCGAGCTCGAAAGTCTGGTTGCGGCATGACCAGATCATGACTCAGGCCGCTCTCGAAAGCCCGGCCGAAGGCGGGGAAACAGCCGCGACTTCTCGACGGTTCCTGGTCTACCGGGGCGACTCGAACGACGGCCAGATGGTTGAATACTCGGTGCCCACGCTCGAGGGGATGGTTGTCCTGGACGCGATGCACTGGATTCAGGCCCACGTGGATGGGGATCTCGCGGTGCGGTGGAACTGCAAAGCGGCGAAATGCGGGTCGTGCAGCGCCGAGGTCAACGGGACCCCTCGGTTGATGTGCAAGACGCGAGTCGACGTGATCGTGGGAGATATCTGGGTTCAGCCAATGAAAGCCTTCCCACTGATCAAGGATTTGGTGACGGATGTGCAGTGGAACTACGAAGTCAATCGGGAGATTCCGCCCTTCACGCCCCCGGCCGACGTTCCCAGCCCCTGGCGCGTGCAGCAGCAGGACGTAGAGCGGCTGTTTGAGTTTCGAAAGTGCATCGAGTGCTTTCTCTGTCAGGACGTCTGCCACATTCTTCGAGACAAGAACGAGAAGGCCCGGTACTATGGTCCACGGTTCATGGTGCGCCAGGCTTACCTCGATATGCACCCGATGGATGTCCGAGACCGGACCGGTCAGATCAAGGACGAATCAGGAATCGGCATGTGCAACATCACGAAGTGCTGCACCGACGTTTGCCCCGAGCATATTCATATCACCGACAACGCCATCATTCCACTCAAAGAGCGGGTGGTTGACGAGTACTTTGACCCGCTCCTCTGGGCTGCCCGCAGAATCAGGGGACGCCGGCAGAAGAAGCGTCCATCGAGCCGGTAGGGCAGCCGCCCGAGAAGTATGACGCGTCTTCGGTCCACCGAGCAGTCGTGAGAGGCCAAGACATCGAGCTACGGACACGTCATTGCGTTCCCTGTGAAAAGGGAACGCCGCAACTCCGCTCTCAGGAGGTCCGGGCCCTCTTAACCGACCTGGATCACTGGTCTCTCTTCGATGGAAGGCTCGTCCGAGAGCTCAGGCGACGCAATTTCCGGGATGTCCTCGACATCGTGAACCAAATTGGCGAGCTTGCCGAGAAGGAAGGGCACCATCCCGACCTCAGAATCCACTCCTGGAACCGGCTGACCATCGAGTTGACCACTCACGCCATCGGCGGCCTATCGGAAAACGACTTCATCCTGGCCGCCCACATCGACCGGCTGCTCGAGCACTCCAATCCTGCCCCGGCGTAAGCCGTCCCGCTTCGAGTGGAACAGTGGGGTGGCCGATGGGACTTGAACCCACAACCGCCAGATCCACAATCTGGTGCTCTGCCTATTGAGCTACGGCCACCGAGCGGGCACGACCGAGACACAAACCGAGTCTCTTGGAGCCAATCGGAGTCTACCACGAGGCCTTATATTCCCTTAGAAAACGCCACATTGGTACCATTTGGAGGTGCGCTTCCGGGCGCACGCTTTTTCTATGAACGGGACACGTGAAAGCCTGGGCCAGCCGGTCCTGATCGGGCCGCGGCCGCGCACTCTTACCGCGGCTGCACTGCTTACTGCCATCCGACCGCGGCAGTGGAGCAAGAACCTGTTGCTCTTCGCGGCGTTGGTCTATGCATCCCGGTTGAGCTCAATCCACGCCTCTGGGGAGGCGGTTTGGGCGTTCGTGATCTTCTGCGGCCTTAGCTCGGCCGGCTACCTCTTCAACGACATGCTCGACGCTCATCGCGACCGGCTGCATCCGATCAAACGCTTGCGACCATACGCGGCAGGCTTGATCCCGACGGGCATCCTCATTCGAGTCGCGGTCGCACTGGCGGTGGCCTCTCTGCTCGGATCCATCTTGCTGGGTCCGGCATTTCTGGCTTGGGCCGCCGGCTACCTGGGTGTCACCGTCGCCTATAGCTCAATCCTCAAGTCGGTACGACCGTTCGATGTGCTCGCCGTCGCGGGCGGGTTTGTGATTCGGGCAGTGGCGGGGGCCGCTGCGATTGGAGTGCCCGCCTCCGCCTGGCTCTCCCTGTTGACAGGGCTGGCGGCCTTGCTCATCGTGCTGGGTAAGCGGCGCCACGCGGTTACACAGACGCGGCACCGACGCCAATCTCGAGCCTTGCCGCTGGACCTGGGGCTCGCCGCAGTGGCTGGATTGACGGTGGCGGCATACTTCCTCTACGCCTTCCTCGGATCGACACTCAGCCGACCAGGGGCCTTTGCCACGGTCCCCTTTGTGGCAGTGGGCGTTGTCCGCTATCTGCTGCTCATTTGGCGGCAAGGGCTGGGTGGCAGTCCGGAGATGCTTCCCTTCCAGGATCCGGTACTGGCCGTCTCGGTCGGCGGCTGGATCGTGACCAGCCTGCTGGTTCTCTACGGCGTACCATGATCCGCGTCGATCTCCACAGCCATAGCTGCTACTCCAAGGACTCGCGGTCCACGCTTGAGGAGATCATGCGCGCCGTGCCTCAATCCGGACTGCACGCCCTCGCCCTCACCGATCATGACGAGCTCGCTGGGGCTCTCGAGCTTCAGAAGCAAGCGCCATTCTTCGTCATTCCAGGTGAAGAGATCAAGACCCAGACCGGGGAGGTGATCGGGCTCTTTCTCCACGAATGGATTCCGCCAGGGCTCGCCTACCTGGAGACCATTGAGCGCATTCGGGAGCAGGGCGGTATCGTGTACGTTCCACACCCCTTCGACCGTGTTCGGGGGAGCCGGGTGACGAGGGACCAGCTGGACGAGGTAGCTGGTCAGATCGATATCCTCGAGGTCTTCAATGCACGCAACGCGCTGCCGCGATACAACCGTCAAGCAGAGGAGTATGCACGCTCTCACCGCATCCTGGCCGGTGCGGGCAGCGATGCCCATACCGTCAGTGAGTATGGCGCCGCCTACCTTGAGCTGCCTCGCTTTGACGACGCGGAGTCATTTCGCCGGGCGTTGCCGTCGGGACGGTGGCACGGCCGCCTGAGCTCCCCGCTTGTGCATCTCCGTACTAGAATCGACGTGCTGCAGAAGAGGCGGCAAGCCGCCGGTCGGGGAGCCGCCTCCCCGCGTGGAGTCGGGCCTGCCACACGGTGAGATGATGCCACCCACAGTTGTCGTTCTCCCGACTTACAACGAGCGGGACAACATCACCAAGATCGTTCCCGCGATCTTGGATGCGGTGCCTGACGCTCACGTCTGGGTCGTCGACGACAACTCTCCGGACGGAACGGGCGAGCTGGCCGAGCAGCTGGCGGCATCTTCAGATCGCGTCCGGGTGTTCCACCGCGAGCACAAGGCCGGTCTGGGAACGGCATACGCCGACAGCTTTGCTCGCGCTTTGGATGAAGGGTACGAGTACGTCGTGGAGATGGATGCCGATTTCTCACACGATCCGGGGACTCTTCCGGTTCTGCTCCGGCGTGCCCGAGCTGCAGATCTGGTCCTTGGTTCGCGCTATGTTCCCGGTGGCTCCACGCCCGACTGGACGCTTCCCCGACGGCTGATCAGCCACATCGGCAATGTGGTCGCACGCCTGGTGCTCGGTCTGCCGGTTCACGATGCCACCACCGGGTTCCGGGTTTTCAGCCGGCTGGCCCTCTCGACCATTCATTTGGAAGCAAGCCGTCTGCAGGGATATGGATTCCAGATCGAGACGGTCTACCAGTGTCATCGGGCCGGTCTCATCATCGTGGAGTGTCCGATCACCTTTATCGACCGCCGGCAGGGACAATCTAAGATGTCGCGCGCCATCGTGGTCGAGGCCCTGCTGTACGTCTTCGTCCGACGGTTCCGAGATCTGTTCTCGCGACTCCTATCGCATCAGCCAAAGGATGTCGGAGGTTACGACCACCCATCGGAACAGACACAGAACCGCCACGAGAACATTGAGCCAGCGGCCCCACTCAAGACTGAGGTGCCAGTAGACCAATTTGAATGACCGCACGCATGCGGCACAGGCAAGCGCCAGGAACGCGGTCAGTCCGTCCCAGCCCAGGTTGCGGATGAGGTAAAGCGCGATCCCGTTCTGTTCGAAGCGGTACCCAATTCGCCGGATACCGATATAGGTGGTAATGACGTCCAGCGCCACCGCGAGACAGGTGAGGGCAAAGAGGCGCACGAAGAGTTCCCACCGTCGCTGACGAATCTCACCATCCTGAGTCGTGGCGGCCGCGACGGCGGCTCTTTTAACGAACGGGCGCACTGCGCCTCCGGGCGGAAATCATCCCGACATCCTGGATGAGGCGCTGCATATCTGCTTTCCGGGACCGGCGGCCCTCGATGGCTCTGCCTTTGACCTTTCAACGGCGGCCACATGGGCAACCCCGAAGGTACTATTGGCCTCACCACAACTTGGGCCAGCCTGAAGCCAGGTCCCGTCTGTTCCTGGGGCCGCCCGTTCATCTCGTCTGGTCGCAGCGCTTGAGGCTTTCACTTGAGGCACATCCCGTATCACACTTCTGATAACGCGCTCCGGCTCTCTCCACAAGTGAGACCATGAGCGCCACCGCCCGTACTCTCAGCCGTACCCGGTCGGCCATCCGGATTCCGCGTGTCTCCGTCTACCAGGTAACCGCCGCGGCCATCTTCGGCTTTGTCCTCCTGGTCGCCGTGCTGCCCCGCTTCGACACCGACCTTTGGTGGCACCTGTTCGTGGGCAAGACCATTCTTCAGGGCCACGGCGTGCCGTCTCACGATTTTCTGTCCTACACGGTTCCGGGGCACGGTTGGGTGGATCACGAGTGGCTCGCCGAGGCGGGTATGTACGCACTCTACCGGCTCGGCGGCTTTCCCCTGTTGCTCTTCGTGTTTGGGTTGTTTACGACGCTGGCCTACGCGCTGGTATACGCCTTGATGCGGTCGAGATCAGTTGGTCCGGTGCTCGCCCTGGTCCTCACCTTCGCGGCCGCCTCCGCCAGCTTCGGCAGCTGGGGGCCGAGGGTACAGGTGTTGACCTTGGCCTTTGCGGCCCTGTTCGCTCTCATTCTTGACGGCTACCGACATAGCGGCAACCGGTGGGCGCTCTTCAGTCTGGTCGGCCTCATGCTGCTCTGGTCCAACCTGCACGGTGGGTTTGTCGTGGGTCTGCTGCTCATCGCCGCGTACATGGTCGGCTCGATCCTGGATCACCTCGTCTCTCGCTGGAGCATTCAGACCGCGCTTCGAGTCGAGCGGCCGCTCATGGCGACGCTGGCCGGCTGCTTCCTGGTGACGCTAGTCAATCCCAACACCTATCGTCAACTACTCTATCCCCTAAAGTTCGTCGCGCCCAACACCTTCACGAATGCCATTCAGGAGTCGCTGGCGCCCAATTTTCATCTCGTGCAGATGCTGCCCTTCGAGCTGCTGTTGATCGGCCTTGTTGTGTCGGCGTTTCTGGCGCGAAGACGCGTGTCCTGGATCGATGTCATCATGGTGGTCCTCTTTACCCACCTGGCGCTCCAGCAGACGCGAAACGTGGCCCTCTGGTGCATCGTGGTGGTCCCCATACTGGCCGTCTATGCGCAGGATGCGCTGCGACCCCTCATGGGCGCCTTCGAGGATCTGAACCGTCCACTGGCAAGCCGCGTGGTGCAGCTATCCAACTGGGTCATATTGGCGCTGGTCGGAGTGCTGCTCGTCGGACTCTCATCGCGATATCTCAGCCCTCGGGCCGTCCACGCCGCCGAGGCAGGTTCCTATCCCCTCGCGGCCGTACGATACCTGGATCACCATCCACTGCAGGGCCGAGGCTTTGAGAGCTATAGCTATGGCGGTCTCGTCATCTGGAACTTCTACCCTCGGTATCCCGTTTTTATCGATTCCCGGGCAGACACCGTCTACGACGATTCCACGCTGACGAAGTACCTCACGTTGTATGACGCCAAGCCCGGCTGGCGGCGGCTGTTGGCGGCCTACCGGGTTGACTGGGTCATGGTAGAGCCCGGCGCCCCACTGATCCAGATCCTTCGATCTTCACCCCACTGGCACGTCGATTTTGAGGGTCGGCTTGCCGTCATCGCCAGTCGCTCACCGCATTAAACGGAGGTAGTAAGGACGTGCTAGGAAACTCGGAGTATAAGAGCGGACGCCGCGACAGGTCTATAATCTCGGAGCAATTGGAGAGGGACCCAGTGGATTGCATTCGCATCGTCATTGCGGACGAACACCCTCTCTTTCGGGCCGGTATCCGGTCGGCGCTCGGCCGCGAGCAGTCGTTCGAGATCGTCGGCGAAGCGTCGGACGGCGAGGAGCTGCTCCATCTGGCGGAGTCGACGACGCCGGACGTCATGTTGATCGATGTGCGGCTGCCGGGCATCGACGGCCTGCAGGTCACCCGTGAGATCAAGAAGCGGCTGCCCAGCACCAGCGTGGTGCTGCTGACGGCCTCAGAGGAAGAGGAAGAGCTCTTCTACGCCATTCGCTACGGGGCTGCGGCCTATATGCTCAAGGACGTAACCGCCGAAGAGCTCATCGACGTCATCCGGCGTGCCAGCAGCGGCACTTATCTCATCAACGACAGCGTGCTGGCCAAACCGGTCCTGGCGAGTCGGGTCCTCAGCTCCTTCCGAGAGCTGGCTACCGTGGACCAGCAGGTCAAGCCCCTGTACGTCCCTCTCTCGGCTCGTGAGGTCGAGGTCTTGGAGTACGCGGCCAAGGGCAACAGCAACAAAGAGATTGCCCGCGCCCTCAGCATCAGCGATCAGACGGTCAAGAACCACCTGACCTCGATTATGCGAAAGCTGGCCGTCAACGACCGGACACAGGCGGTGGTCTACGCCCTCCAGCAGGGCTGGATCAAAATGCACAACATCTAACACCTCCCAAGGTCATCTCGAGCGCCGGCGGAATCGTCCGCCGGCGCTTTTTGTTTCTCTCCCGGTGTCTCTTGCGGGCCCATTAATCGGCTGCCCTTTCGTGATGAGGCGAAAGTACTATACGGCTGGTTTGGCGGGAGGGTTACCGTGCCGCTGAGGCGCCGTGGGTCTCGATGGCTGCCCAACCTCTTGAGGAGTGATTACGCATGGGAGCGCAACCCAAAAACACCAGCCGGCTCTTTATTCTGTTGGGAGCCGTTTTGACGATCATGGCCATGGGCGGTGTGTATTTCATCGCCAGCAAGGCCAGCAAGTCCGCTGCGGGCGGCTCGGCTACGGTGCTTGTCGCCGCCCGAGAAGTGCCCAGCCACACCGTCTTTACAACCTCGGCCGACGCGACCACATGGTTCAAGTCTGTTCAGGTTCCCGCCTCCGCCAAGCCGCTCGGCGCCTTCAGCTCGGTGGCCGACTTCCAGAAGCGGCTGCTGGCGAGTGGCAAGCAGGCGACCGCCGAGACGGTCTACCAGAATGAGCCTTTGCTGCCGTCGATGTTCTACAACCTGGGCTCGGCGAGAACCGGCGTAACGGAGGCTTTCGCTCTCAAGAAGGGCGATGTGGCCGTCAGCCTTCAGGCGTCGTCCGTCAATGAATCGGCGGGGGCCATCGCGTCCGGTGACTCGATCGACCTGATCGCCAGTTTCACGGGAGTCGGCACCAGCGGAGGTTCCGATCACTACCGTGCGCCGACGCAGACGCAGTACGTGCTTCAGAACCTGAAGGTTCTGGCGGTCGGACCCATTACGCCCGGCTCTCCAAACGGCTCGACCTCGGCCCCGGCCGGCTCGAGCGGTGGCAACGGATCCCTCCTGACGGTTGAGACGAGCCACCAGACCGCCTTGATCATTCAGCATCTCAAAGACTTCCCAGGCTCGTGGGAGATCAGTGCAGTCCTGCGCTCCGCCTACGATAAGGGCCTCTTCCACACTCGACCCGTCACCGTCGGATGGTTCTTCGGTCGCAAAGAAAACTCCTTCACCACTCACTGAGGACTGAATGTCACTCCTAAAGAGAATTGGTCAGAATGGCGAGGAAGCCGGTAATATCGGCTCCCTCGCCCAACACTTGCCGAACGCGACGGAGGACGCCGCCCCGCCGCCTCCCGCCGATGGAAATGGGACGAACCGCTCCTCAACCCTTCGTTCGGCCCTGAGCAGCGGCTCCAGCAACAAGGCGCTCGGCCGCATCAAGCGACCCGAGAAGCAGAAGGACCCGTTCGGCCCCGTCAAGTCGAAGGTACAGTCGCTCCTCGCCGAGGAAACGAACCGAGATCGCTCGCTCAACTCGCCGGAAGCCATCCGGCGATTCATCGAGCAGCTCCTCGACACGGTTCTGCTCGACGAGGGGATTCAGGCAACCCGAGCCGATCGGGCGCGACTCCTCGAGGCGATCGCGGCCGACGCCCTGGGCTTCGGGCCGATCCAGAGCCTGCTGGACGACGACGCCGTGACCGAAATCATGGTCAACGGGCCGACGTACGTCTACGTGGAGCGGGGCGGCAAGCTCTACAAGACCGACGTGCACTTCGACGACGGTGACCACGTCATGCGTATCATCGACCGCATCGTGTCTCCCCTAGGTCGCCGAATCGACGAGTCGTCGCCCTACGTCGACGCGCGGCTGCCGGACGGCTCGCGTGTCAACGCCATCATTCCGCCGATCTCGCTGGTCGGCCCTTGTCTGACGGTCCGGAAGTTCTCCAAGACTCCCTTGACTGTCGAGGATCTGGTCCGCAACGGATCGATGACGGCCGACATGGCGGAGTTTCTGCACGCTTGCGTCATGGCGCGCCTGAATATGGTGGTCTCCGGCGGAACCGGTTCCGGAAAGACAACATTGCTGAACGTGCTGTCCAGCTTCATACCCAATGACGATCGCATCGTCACGATCGAGGATGCGGCCGAGCTGCAGCTCAACCAGGAGCATGTGGTGGTTCTCGAGGCCCGCCCCCCGAACATCGAGGGCAAGGGCCAGGTGACCATTCGCGATCTCGTCGCCAACGCGCTGCGAATGCGCCCAGACCGGATTGTGGTCGGTGAGGTTCGGCGCGGAGAGGCACTCGACATGCTGTCGGCCATGAACACCGGCCATGACGGGTCTCTCACCACCGCGCACGCCAATAGCCCGCGCGACGTGCTCGCCCGGCTGGAGACCATGGTCCTGATGGCCGGCATGGACCTTCCATTGAAGGCCGTGCGCGACCAGATCTCAAAGGCTATCGATCTCGTCATTCACGCCGCTCGTCTCCAGGATGGAACTCGACGCATTACCCATGTGAGCGAGATCCAAGGCATGGAAGGCGACGTGATCACGATGCAGGACATCTTCTCGTTCGAACAGAGCGGCTTCCGAGACGGCCGCGTTCTCGGAGAGCTCCGACCCACCGGCATCCGGCCGAAGTTCGTCGATCGCTTCGAGGCGCTCGGCGTAGAGATGCCGGCCGGTATCTTCGGAACTACCTACGCAACGGTGGCTTAACCCATGTCTGTGTTACTGCTAACGCTACTCACTGGTGGCGGTGTGGCTCTCATCTTCTTCGGAGCTTACAGCTACCTGGCCGCCGCCATCGACGTGGTCGAGGTGCGGCTTGGGCGATATGCCCTGACCGCACCCGGCGATGTCCGCCAGGAGGTGGCCAAGCGGGGCTCCAGCTTGAGCGGGGCCATCAATACCTTCGTCGAGCGCCAGTCTTTTGCCGACCGTCTGCGGGGTGACCTGCAGCGCGCGGATCTGAAGCTCACTCCCGGCGAGTTCCTTATTCTACGGTTCGGCGCCGTGGTCATGGGCTTTGCCCTCGCGTGGTTCATCTTCGGTACGCCCATCATCGGTCTGATGGCCGGCGTGGGCATGTACTTCGTTCCCGGATTCTGGCTGAAGCATCGGGTCCGCTCGCGAGAGCGGAAGTTCGGCGAGCAGCTTGGCGATGCGGTCATGATGATGGCCAGCAGCCTCCGCGCCGGCTACAGCATGATGCAGGCGCTGGAGACAGTCAGCCGTGAAATGGCCGATCCCATTGCCGACGAGATTCATCGGGTGACCATGGAGGTCGGCGTCGGCATAGCCGTTGAGGAAGCCCTCAATCACCTGGTCGATCGCATCAGGAGCACTGACCTGGAGCTCATGACCATCGCCATGAATGTGCAGCGCGAAGTAGGAGGCAATCTGGCCGAGATTCTGGACACGATTGCCGCTACCATTCGCGAGCGTCAGCAGCTTCAGGGCGAGGTCCGCACCCTGACCGCTCAGGGCCGCATCTCCGCCTACATCATCACCGGCCTGCCGGTTGCTCTCGCGGTCGCCCTCTACTTTATGAACCGGTCGTATATCTCGATGCTCTGGACTACCACCATCGGTTACGTGGAGCTCGGCGTCGCCATCACCATGGTTATCATCGGCTTCTTCGTCACCCGCAAGGTGGCGTCGGTGGAGGTGTAGGAATGGAAGCTCTCTTACTGGCTCTCATGAGCGGGGTCGGTGTCGTCCTGCTGTGCGTCGGATTCTCAATCGGTGAGTCGCCCGACGCGGTAGTCGTCCGGCTCCAGCAGTTCACCGGCAAGCAGGTCAAGGCGGTCAACCTGCGGGATGTGGAGCTGGCTGCTGCTCCCCGCGACCGGATCTTCAAGCCTATGGTCGCCAGGGTGTCACGGCTGGTCTCCAACTTTCATGGCCGCAATGCGCTGGAGCGAATGGAGAAGCAGCTGCTCATGGCAGGCAATCCCAATGGGATGACGGTCGAGGACCTCCTCGGCTGGAAGGGCTTCGCAGTCCTCTTCCTCGGCGCGTTTGGCGGCTTCATGGGGTGGCGGATGCATGGCTCCACGCTGCGCATCTTCCTGTTCATCGCGGCCGGTATGGTTGCCGGCTACTTCCTGCCCTCGCTGTTGCTGAAGCAGAAAATCAAGGGGCGGCAGAAGGCGATTCTCAAGGTGCTGCCGGACGCGATCGACATGCTGTCGATCTCGGTTGAGGCGGGCCTGGGCTTCGACTCCGCCATGGGCCGGCTGTCCTCAAAGATGAAAAACGAGCTCACCCATGAGTTCGATCGAGTGTCGGCCGAGATCCGGATGGGTCGGCGGCGCCGAGATGCGCTCCGAAACCTGGTCGAGCGGACCGGTGTGGATGACCTCAGCGCCTTTGTCAACGCCATCATTCAGGCCGATCATCTGGGCGTGGGCATCTCCAAGGTCCTCAAGACGCAGGCGCAGACGATGCGTGTCAAGCGCCGTCAGCGGGCTGAGGAGCGCGCGCATAAGGCGCCCGTCAAGATGATGTTTCCTCTCGTGGGGCTGCTCTTCCCGCCACTTATGATCATCATCCTGGGCCCGGCGCTGCCCGCGCTGATGCACGGGATGTCCCATTAGCCCCGGCGATGGAGCTCTACAACGAGACCCGAGACGCGATGATCGCGTCTCGGGTCTCGATTGCCCGGAACCCTTGGAGCCGGTTCCGGGGGCTGATGCTCCGGCGCTCACTCCCCGAGGGTCACGCCTTGATTCTCGACCCCGGGAACGGCATCCACTCGTTCTTCATGCGCTTCGCGTTTGACGCCATCTTTGTGGACGCCGACTGGACGGTTCGATACATCGTCCGCGGCATGCGTCCCTGGCGCATGACACGCTTCGTACGGGGCACCAAGCGCGTCATCGAGGTGCCTGTGGGCACCTGCGTGGCAACGGCGACCGCGGTGGGCGATTCGCTGTCCCTCCGAGCCGGATCAGGAGAGCAGGCGGCCTAGTCGCCGCTGCTGGGAGCCGGTTGGACACCGCTCCAGCCGTCGCCTCCAGTGTGGTCCGGACGGAGTCGATTGCTCCTGGCTGAGCCGACGGATCGAGGCGCAGCCGGCCGTCCCTTCAGACCATGCTCGACGATACCGAGAGAGTGGCCTATGCCCAGTGTGTTCCGGGATTGACGGGTCTCTGTGGGGCGTCGTATCCGAGCCACCGTTGTGTCGTGTTGACCCGACCGGGCAGTTCCGCTGTGTCTCCGCTCCTCAAACCGTCCGCGCGTCGGGCCCCGAAGCACAAGGCACTCCCGGCCGCTAGGCGCCACGCCTGGACAGTGGGGCTGCGTGCAGCTTACGATCCGTGCGTATACCTAGCAGTCGGGTCAGTTCAGTCGGATCGGTTCAGTCGGGTCAGTGCAGCCGGCCCGCTTCGGGCTGCTTCATGCTCAGCTTCCAGACGAGTCGTGCTCGTCGATCGACACGGCATACCAGTGGCCGTTGCCGTGCTTCTCCGCGTACACAGTCAAGGAGTCGCCAGGGTGAATCGTGAGCGGCTGCTCGACGGGCTGCCCATTGACGTAGTAGCTGGTGCCACTGTCTCGGTACACCCGTCGGGTGCTCGAGTCGCTCAGCTTCACCACCACGAGGCCGGACTTACCTGTCTTGACGACCGTCCCCGAAAAGTTTTCCAGCGGCTCCGGCTTGAACGCCGTGGTGTCGAACTCCACGGCTTGGGCGCGTGCGCCGGAAGCCTTCACGAACGCGTAATCGCCGACTCCGAACCCCTCGACATCGGCCGTCGAGGAACGGGGGAGGAACCGCGTGGAGCTGGTCACCTTATAGCTGTACTGGTGGTGCTTTCCGTTGACGGTGAATCCCTTGATGGCCGAGGTCTTCTTATTCAAGGAGACGTGGGTCACCTGACCGTAGAACTTGGCCGGGTTCTTGGCCGAAACGGCCGCGAAGGTGGGGCTAGTGACGAGCCCGACAAGGCAAGCCACCGCAAGCAGAGGAATCAGAGTAAATCGGTGGAACATTGAGTCACTTCGCCTGTATTTCCGTCCTTCTATTGAGTCTATCGACCGACCGTTGCTGAAGCTTTGCCCCCAGATGAACATTGCATTAACTCATAGCCAGAATCTCCTGTTTTTGGGGCATCCGTTGACATCTCCGATAGAATCGGAGTACAGACGCCTTTGCCAACGTCCCTGCCCTCCAGAACAGCCTTGAGGTCGAGTGCATGAGAGAGCCTCACCCCGGTCTCGCGAAGGGCGAGATCTTGATCGTCGAGGACGAGCCGAATATCGTCCGTCTGATCAGCATCTATCTGGAGCGGGAGGGGTTCGAGCCGACCAGCGCCGCGACGGGGTCCGAAGCGCTGGCCCGGGTGGCGTCCCACAAGCCGGCCCTCATCATCCTCGACATCATGCTCCCGGACATCGACGGTTGGGAAGTTTGCCGGGAGATTCGACGGGACAGCAACGTTCCCATCATCATGCTGACCGCTCGTGAGGGGGATGAGGACAAGATCGTCGGCCTGGAGCTGGGGGCCGATGACTATGTCACGAAACCATTTGTCCCTCGGGAGCTGGTCGCCCGGGTCAAGGCCATATTGCGCAGGTCGAGCAAGTACCCGGAGGAGCGTTCGAGCCAGGGTGAGATCCTGGACTTCGGCGAGCTGCGCATCGAGCCCGACCGACGGGAGGCGTGGCTGCACGGCGAGTCGATTCAGCTGCGGGCCAAAGAATACGACCTCCTGACAGAGTTGGCCCGCCGCCCGGGTTTTGTCTTTACCCGCGAACAGCTTCTGCAAAACGTCTGGGGGTACGACTACTTCGGCGACAGCGGCACGATTGACGTGCACGTCCGCCGGCTACGGGCCAAGCTGAAGGACGATTCGAGCAACCCCCGTTTCATCGAAACGGTCTGGGGTGTCGGATACCGCTTCAAGGATGTTCGACAGCCTTCGTAGCCGTCTCGCCCTCACCAATCTGGCCATCACGCTCGTCGCGCTACTGGTCCTTACGGTGGTGTTCGCCCAGCTTCTGAGGCAGCACAGCGTCGACATCGAGCGCAGCGGCGTGGGCCAGCAGGCGGCCCAGCTCAAGACGGACGTGAACCGGGAGCTTCGACTGATTCGACGGAGCATCGGGCACCGGCGGCAGGTTGGTTTGGGCCAGCTGGAGGCCTTCATCACCCATGACGGCGATGTGCTGGACAAGCGCGTCATCCTCTATGCCGCCAACGGCTCCTGCGCCTACGACTCCGCCGCGACCCATCTCAGCTCCGCCACCGCCCCCTGTACGCCCGGCGTGGACTATCACACCCTGTTGGTAGGGCCTATCGGCAAGGTGCGCTCGGCGTCTCGTTTCGTGAAAGTCGGCAACAAGACTTACCTGCTCTGGCAGCGATCCACCATTGGAGCGCGACCACATGAGAAGAC
The DNA here is from genome assembly GCA_021323865.1 of Pseudomonadota bacterium. Classification (GTDB taxonomy): domain Bacteria; phylum Chloroflexota; class UBA5177; order UBA5177; family JAJPKF01; genus JAJPKF01. Next base: position 313,165 of record JAJPKF010000018.1, read on the forward strand.
GGCCGTCGTCCTGGTGACCGATGCCTCGGCGGTAACGCCCGATTGGACCACCATCGCTCCCGCCTTCCTGCTGGCGGCCTTGGCCGCGGCCATCGTCTGGCTGGCCATGGCGATCTACTTCGCCTACGCCGTCTCGCGTCCGCTCGGACGGATCACGGAGGCCGCCGGCGCCATGGCGGCCGGCGACTACAGCCAGCGCGTTCAGGTTCGCCAGGTGGGTGAGATCGGAGAGCTGGCCACCAGCTTCAATCACATGGCCACCCAGGTGGCCACCTCGCACCAGCTCCTCAAGGACTTCGTGGCCAACGTCTCCCACGACCTCCGCACGCCACTCACGCTGATTTCCGGTTATGTGGGGACCATCCTGGACGGTACGGCTCAGAGCCCGCAGGAGGTGCGCCGTGCGGCCGAGGTGATCTCCGAGGAGGCCGGACGCATGGAGCGTCTGGTGGACGATCTCCTCCAGCTGACCCGGCTCGAGTCGGGTTTGCGGAAGTTCCTGCCCGAGCCGGTATCGGTCTTCGACCTGGTGGACAAGACCGTTCGCCGCATTTCCGCGGCCATGAACGGCCGAGCCGTAGAGAACCAGGTCTCTCATGATCTGCCCCTGGCCATGGTCGACGAGGAGCTGCTGGAACGGGTGCTGATGAACCTGCTCAATAACGCCCTGGAGCACACGCCACCGGATGGGAAGGTTCGCGTCGAGGCCGTGAATGCCGGCCCATGGATTCAGATCGTCGTCAGCGATACCGGATCGGGCATCGCATTGGAGGATCAGGGGCGCATCTTCGAGCGCTTCTATCGGGCCGACCGCAGCCGGAGCCGCGACAGTGGCCACTCAGGGCTCGGACTGCCGATCGTCAAGGAGATCATCGAGTCGCATGGTGGGCGGGTCGATGTCGAGAGCCGCCCCGGGCAGGGCTCCTCCTTCACGTTCACGGTCCCCAGCTACGCTCAGGCATGACTCGTGAGTCGATTTCCTTCGACCCCGTTGCCGCCATATACGACCAAACCAGAGCCCTTCCGCCGTCCGTCACCGATGCGGTGGTGCGAGCCATTGTGGAGCGCTGCGGCCGGGGACTCTACCTAGAGCTGGGCGCGGGCACGGGCCGGATCGGCATGCCGATCGTGGAGATGGGCATCCGTTACACCGGCGTCGATATCTCGGAGGCCATGCTGGCCGCCTTTCGCCAGAAGCTGAGGTTCGGGGATCGGGAGGCCGATCTCATTCGGGCCGACGCGGCGAGGCTCCCTCTTCCCGATGCTTCCTTTGACACGGTCCTGGTGGTCCACGTTCTCCATCTCGTGCCCGATGCTCGACAGGTTCTCAGGGAAGGGATGCGGGTGCTGCGACGGCCCGGCATCGTGGCGCTGGGTCGCAACGACGACACGGCCGGGAGTGTGACCAATCAGATGCGCGGTCGATGGCGCGAGATTCTGGCCGACCTTGGCTCGCCGAGCCGTCGCGACGGGCTGAGTGCCTACGAGGGCGCCATCCAGTTCCTGGAGGGGATGGGAGCCGAGGTTAGGCAGGATGTTGTGGCGGAATGGACCCGTGAAGTCAAGCCGCGCGAGCTGCTCGATCTCTACCGCAATCGAGTCGTGTCCGAGTCATGGCCGGTGCCCGATGAGGTGCTCTCTGAGTCGGTACGGAAACTGGAGCGCGAGGCTGAACGGGAATATGGTGATCTGGATCGTCACATCGAAACGCCCGCGTCGTTCTGCCTCGCGACCGCACGGCTGGACTAGCCGGCCAGGCGAGAGTGGCCTAGCTGAGGGAAGAGGCCACGGGCGTCCGCTCCTCGACAGCCTCTCGAAACTCTCGAGTCAGGGCCGCCGCCTGCTCGTAGCGGTCGAAGGATGGGATCAGGTAGATTCCCTGCACCAAGGGCAGCAGCTCGCGGAACGTCTCGCGAGCGATGTTCATGCCTTCGTCCTGCCCACGGTTGCCTGCCTTTCGCATCCGCTCCAGCACCCACGCCGGAAGCGTGACGCCCGCCAGCTCGTGATGGATGAACTCCGCGTTCTTGTAGCTCTGTAACGGCAGAAGCTCCAGGATGAGGGGGACGGGCAGCGGCCCCACTCGCTCCAGGACTCTGCGGAACAAGTCCGGATCGTACACCGCCTGGGTCATGACAAAATCAGCCCCGGCCTCCAGCTTGCGCTCGAAGCGCTCCAGTTCGATGTCCAGATCTTCGGCCGTCGGATTGAGACTGCAGCCGACCAGGAAGTCGGTTCCGGTTCCAATGCTCGTCCCGGCGGCGTCCTCACCCGCGTTGAGCTTTTTGATCAGGGCGATCAGACCGATGGAGTCGACGTCGTAGACGCCCGTGGCCGGCGCCCAGCTGTTGGCGTTGGGAGGGTCGCCGCTGAGCGCCAGGACGTTGCGTATGCCCAGCGCGTGTGCCCCCAGCAGGTCGGCCTGGAGGGCCATGAGATTCCGGTCGCGCGTGGTGAGGTGCGCGATCACCTCGATGCCGGTCCGGCTCTGGATGAGATGCGCCGTGAAGAACGGTCCCATCCGCACTCGCGCCATGGCGCTGTCGGTGACGTCCACCACCGTCACGCCCGCCTCACCCAGCATGGCCGCTGCCGAGAGCACCTTTCGTGGGTTGGAGCCGCGTGGCGGCCGCATCTCCACCGTGATGACGAAGTCCCCTTGCGCGAACGCCCGAGCGAGATGTCCCTGTTCGCCGCCTGACCGCGAGGTGTCTGCGTCCAGCGGAAGCTCGAATCGAGGCGGATCCCCCACGTAGTGGCGCGGCTCTTCCGCCCCGACCCATCTCGCCAGCGCCGTCCGCATGCTGTGGATGTGTCCGGGACCGGTCCCACAGCAGCCCCCGATGAGGCGTGCGCCGGCGGCGGCCAGACGCTCAGCGTATGCGCCGAAGTAGTCAGGCCCGGAGGTGTAGACCAGCCGCCCGTCGACCCGCGTCGGCAGACCGGCATTGGGCATGGCTCCGAGAACCGGGCCACCCTCGTACCGCATTCTTTCGACGACTTCCAGGGTCGGCTGGGGGCCGAAGCCACAGTTGGCGGCCACGACGTCGGCATTGACTGCCACAGCCCGCGAGACCTCCAGAGGATCTTCACCCGCGAGCGTGCGGCCATCCTCGGCGAAGGTCATACTGGCCACAACCGGCAGATCGCTGCAGGAGCGGCACACCTCGAGGGCGATGAGCAGCTCCTCCAGGGACCCGAACGTCTCGAGGATGAAGAGATCGACGCCGCCCAGCAGCAGGCCCCCGATGGTCTCCTCGAACGCGGGGCGCATCTCCTCCACCGGCACGCCCAGGGTGCGGTTCAGCGGGCCGACGGCGCCGGCGACAAATGCCGGCGCGCCCATGGCCTCCTGGGCTTCACGTGCCAGACGAGCGCCGGCTCGTGCGAACCGCTCGACCTCTTTCTCGAGCCCCCGCATGCCCAGCAAGAAGCGGTTGCACCCGAACGTGTTCGTTTCGATCAGCTCGGCGCCGGCGGCGAGGTACGAGCGGTGGACCGCCTGCACGATCTGGGGGTTCGTGACGTTGAGCTCCTCGAAGACCACGTACCGGTGTCCGAGACGCTCGTAGAGCTGCGTGCCCATGGCGCCGTCCGCGAGCACTGGTGGCCCCGATTGAAGGCGGCGAATGAACGGGTGGATCATGGATGCGCTTGCCAACTTGACTCCCCGGAGTATAGTTCGTGAGAAGCTTGCGGTCCCGCCCCCCGGAGGGAGATTGGCCACCTACTCGCTGCACACCCACAGCTCCTACTGCGACGGCGAGGCGGCGATGGAAGACGTGGTTCTCACGGCGATCGAAAAGGGCATCCACCATGTCGGTTTTTCCAGCCATGCTCCTCTGCCATTCGAGACCGACTGGACCATGCCGCCTCAGGACCTCGATCGCTACCTGGCCGAAGCAGCCGATCTCCGGCAACGCTACGGCGATCGGATCACCATCCGCGTCGGCTTGGAGGTGGATTACGTTCCTCATCCAGAAGTGGCGGATTTCCAGGCACATCACGTGTACGCGCGAGCGCTCGATTACCGCATCGGCTCGGTGCACTTCCTGGGCGACGGCTATCCGCCGGCTTCATTCGACGGCAGTGAGGAGGAGTTCCGTCGCATCCTCAAGCAGTCGTATGGCGGAGACATGGAGACGATGTCGGCCAACTATTACGGCAGAGTCGCGGAGATGGCGACGCAGCGCTGTGTCGACGTGATTGGCCACGTCGATCTCATCAAACGGTGGAACTTGAATGAGCAATATTTCAGCGGTGCCGAGCCGTGGTATCGGCGGCAGGTCGAGGCGGCGCTTGCCGCCATCGCCGCATCCGGCCGTCTCGTGGAGCTGAACACTTCGGCCTGGCGCAAGGGGTTATCGGAGCCCTATCCGTCCGAGTGGATCCTGGCGCGCTGCCGTGATCTGGACATCCCCATCATCTTGAGCGCCGACGCCCATGCCCCCGATCAGTTGGACTTTGCCTATGAGCGGGCCGAGTCGCTGCTGAGTCGCCTGGGTATCGACGCGTCGCTGCCGGCGTTCGCCGCCAAGACTACCTAGACCTCGGTGGCGTAAACTCCGGTCGCCACTTCATCGGCGTTTGGGAACGGCTGGCTATCCGCCCACTGCACCGCTTCGTCGATCTCCCGGTCCACTCGGGCCCGGGCCGCGGCCAGATCCTCCTGGCTCGCCATATCGTGGGTGGTCATCCAGTCCTCGAGGCGCTGGATCGGGTCGCGGCGGGCCCATTCCTCCAGCATCTCCTTGGGGACGTAGCTGGCGGCATCATGCTCGGAATGGCCGCGCATGCGCATGGTCACGCACTCGATCAGAGTCGGCCCATGCCCTCGCCGAGCATCCGCGACGGCGTTCTTGGCCGTCTTGTACACGGCCACCACGTCGTTGCCGTCGATGCGCAGGCCCGGGATGCCATAGGCGTCGGCACGATCGACGATGTGCGTGATGGCGAACTGCTTCGCAAGGGGTGTGGAGTAGGCATACTGATTGTTCTCCACGATCAGCACCAGGGGCAGCCGCAGCGTGGCGGCGAAGTTGAGGCCTTCGTGGAAATCCCCGGTATTGGTGGCGCCGTCGCCGATGTAAGCCATGGCCACGTTGTCTTGGCCTCGCTGCTTGAACGTCAGCGCGGCTCCCGCGGCAACGGGGATGGACGAGCCGAGCATGCTGATCGGCGAGAAGATGCCCAGAGAGAGGTCCCCGATGTGCATGTCCTCGTCCCGGCCTCGAGTCGGCCCGCTTTCGCGCGCCATCCAGTGGGCCATAACGCGGCGCCCCGACATCCCGCGCACCAGCTGGACACCCATGTCGCGGTGGATGGGGCTGACCGTGTCTCCATCGCGCAGCGCGTAGGCGGAGCCCACGCCGATGGCTTCCTGGCCGTAGCCGCCATAGACGCCGCCTACGACCTTGCCCTGAAGGTACAGCTTGCGGATTCGAGCTTCGACTCCCCGGGTGAGGAGCAGGTAGTAATACAGACTCAGCAGATCGCCCTTGGCGATCCCGGTCTCTTCCGTCGCGCGCGCTTCCACCGCCATGCGGCATGACTCTCCGGGATGAAATCTGCTCGATTATCGCCTGAAGTTGGCATCTGCCCCGTCGGCGTTGTATCTTGGCAGGACTCCTAGGCGTCCCGGCGAACCGTCCGAGGAGAAGATCCGATGAGCGGGACGGGCGACCAGACCGGACAGTTCGCGGCTGCCGAACCGCTCGCCGCCGCCGTTCCGGGAGTCACGGTGGTCGTCCTTGCCCGTGACGCCGAGGACATCCTGGGCCCCTGTCTCGAGAGCCTGGCCGGCTTTCATCCGGTCATGGTCGTGGTGGACGGACGGAGCGCCGACGGGACCGCTGCCCTTGCCGAGCGCTGGGGCGCGGTGGTAAAACGCCTGCCCTGGCAGGGCGGCTTTGCCGCTCAGCGGAACGTCGCTGCCGGTCTGGCCGATTCGGACATGGTCTTCTTTCTGGACGCCGACGAGCGCGTCACGCCTGACCTGCGAGAGGAAATCGACCGCCTTCTTCGTGGGGGCCCGAGCCGGCCGGCGTACAGTGTGCGGCGGCGCAATAACCTCCTGGGCGCCTGGCTGCGGTTCGGAGGCTGGTGGCCCGACCGACAGGTGCGTCTCGTCAACCGCCTCGAGGCGAAGTACGTGGGCGCCGTTCACGAGCGCGTGGACCTGCCGGAATCCGCAATCGGCCGGCTCGACGGCGTCATCGAGCATTACACCCATCCCACGGTGGCGGCCGTCCTGCAGCGCGCGGACGAGTACTCCCGTCTGGAGGCGGAGGAGGCGCTGAGCGAAGGGCTGGCTCGACCCACTGGGGCGGCCGTGTGGCTGTCGCCCCTGGTTCACGTGTTCCGGCGGGCGGTGCTGCAGCTGGGCATCCTGGACGGAAGGGCGGGCTGGGCAGAGGCCCGGCTCCAAGCCTACTACCGCCATCTCGTGTGCCGGCGGCGGCGCAGTGGTCCCACGGCGGAGCCGGATGGATTCTTCCAGCGCCTGATTCCCGCCGAGTATTTGGCCGTTCCGGAGCCGCAGCCGGAGGCATTGCCTCGGTTTCCCAGCGATCTCCTGGCGCTCGGCGCCCTGCTTCTCCTCGCGCTGTTGCCCCTGCACCTGCTGATCAAGCGCATGGTGCCCGGATCCGTGGGCACCGACTGGAAGGAAGTCTTCATTGGCCTTTTGGCCCTTGTGGCGGTCGTTCGTCTCTGGCCGGTCCTGCGGACGGCCTTTCGTCACTCCTGGCTGTTCCGGCTGAGCCTGGCCTATGGGGTGCTGGTGATCGCCCGCACCCTGTTCGAGGCCCATGGCATGGCCGGGTTCCAAGGGATCCACGTCGATCTCACCTATCTCCCACTGCTGGTCATCCTTCTGGCGCTTCCGATCGCTCAGCGACTGCCGGTGCTGGCATACAGCGCGGTTGGCCTCGGCGTGGTATGCGCGGCCGGCGCGGTTACGGAGATGATGTGGGGCCACGCCCTCTTCCCCTCCGCCACGCTGCTGGAGCAGTACGGTCGTGCCGAGGTCTACATCAACGGTACCCATGTTCTGAGGCCGTACTTCACCTTCGACTTCCCCACGGGCCTCGGCGCCTTCCTGGCCATGGCCACCGTGACGGCCGTTGCCCTGGGTCTTCTAACCCAGCGGCTTTGGCCCATCGCCGCGGCGGCCATCACCGCCGTTGGTCTGGTGCTGACCTTCAGTCGCGGTCCCTGGATTGGCTGTCTCGTTGGCCTGGCGGTCGTGGCCGTCTTGGCCGTGTCGCGGCCGCTGATCCTTCGACTTGGGGCAGTCAGCGTCATGGCCGTGCTGCTGGTCGCCTCGGCCCTGCTGACCAATGGTGCGGGGCGGCCGGTCGCCCGGCCAATCACCCTGCATAACAGCCCGCAGCTGCGAATCCTGGCTGGGCAACCGCGTCATGAGCGGACCGTGCGATCGCTGCTCCCCTCCGGGGACCTGGTGGCGCGCTCGGGGCTGCCGCCACCCTCTCCCCACAAGACGGCGGTCTTCTGGCGCATCGGCGGCAGGCGCTCCCAGGTGCTCTCCGAGCCGCCCCCGCCCCGCGGCCACGCCCTCCTGAGCTATCGCCTACGGGTGCCCGACGGGGCGCTCTTGGCCTGGGGCATCGCCCTCGACCCCCGAGTGTGGAGGCCCGAGCGGGGGGATGGCGTCACATTCCGTGTTTCCATCGAAGATCAGGGGACGACCAGCCCCGTCTTCGCGTGGTATCTGGATCCCAAGAATCGAGCCGCAGATCGCCGTGTGCTGGGCTTCCGGGTGCCGCTGTATGGATTCGCCGGCGACACGGTGCGAATCAATCTGACCACCGATGCCGGGCCGCTCCACGACGCCGACTACGATTGGGCCGGCTGGCTCGATCCGCGTGTCGTCCTCAGCCCCATGACGGCCGCGCTCGACCGCTTCCCCTATCGGATGGCGCCTGCCTCGACCCTGGAGCGCCCGGTCGTCCGGAGCGGGGCTTATCTCGCCAGCATCGCCAACTGGCAGGGAGATCAGAGCAACTCGGACCGGCTCGCCGCCTGGGGCCGGACCATTTCGGCCTGGGAGCGCGCTCCGCTGCTGGGCCTGGGGCCTGGGTCCGTCGACGAAGCGGCCACTCGTGTCGACGACCACCTGCCATTGATCACCGAGAGCCAGCTGGGAAAGGTGCTGGTCGAGACGGGCGCCGTGGGCCTGGTCCTCTGGCTGTCCCTGTGTGGCGCCGTGCTCGGCCTCCTCGCCGCTGCATACCGCCGGTTCCGGACGCTCGAGTACCTGCTACCGCTGGCGGCCGGCTGTTGCATCCTCGTCTGCAGTCTCGCGTTCCAAGTCCTCGAGGTGAAGCAGATCGCCGCGCTGTTCTGGAGCGTCGTCGGGTTTGCGGTGGTGGCCGAGCTGGAGCTGCAGGGCATCAGTGTCGCGCCACGGGAGTGGCCGGTTGGGGACTTCGTCCCCGAGTCCTGGCCGCGCTCGCTCGGCGGCCTTCTCGAAGGCCTGGGGCTGCCGGCGCGGCCCCGCATCACCCCTGCGGTCGCGGCGGCCGCTGTGGCGACATCGGCACCCGCTGGTCCGATCGCCATCGATGGCAACGGGAGTGGTGTGCATGAAGCGCCGGCTCCCCGAGGGGACGCCGATGGAAGAAGCGAGCCCGCTCCCGTTCACGCGGCTCCGCGCCTTGTCACAGCCGGCGTGGGCATGGTGGATGAGGTGGTCGTCGCCGCCAATCAGCTGGAGGCCAACCGGCTCCTCGACGATGGGTGGGAGCTGCTATCGACCGGCGTCGCCACCGCCGGCGCCGTCTTTGTGCTGGGACGCCGGAACGGCAACGGCCACTAAGGGCTGCCGCGTCGTGAGCGGCATGGCGCTCGCTCCCCCCAAGAGCCTATGATTTGACTGCAAGGACCGACAAAATCATCGTATTGTTCAGTCGAGAAGGGAAGAGTTCGTGGTTCTAGGTATCGTCGCCGCCGTCGTGGTGCTGCTGGGTCTCATCACCATGTGGCGCACCGTCAAGATTGTCCCCCAGGCCCGTGTGGTCGTCATCCAGCGGCTCGGCCGCTATCTCAAGACTGCCGATAGCGGTCCGCTTCTGCTGATCCCCTATATGGACAAGGTGCAGATCACGCTCGATATGCGTGAGCAGGTGGTCGCCTTCCCCAGACAGGCGGTGATCACGGAGGACAATGTCGGCATCCAGATCGACACGGTGATCTATTACCAGATCATCGACCCCAAGCGAGCCACCTACGCGGTGGCCAACCTGTTGGGCGCCATGGAACAGCTCACCATCACCACCTTGCGCAATGTCATCGGCGGCATGACGCTCGACAAAACGCTGACCAGTCGGGAAGACATCAACGCCAAGATGCGCATAAGTCTCGACGAGGTCACCGAAAGCTGGGGCACCCGCGTCAACCGCGTGGAGCTTCGCGACATCGTCCCGCCCGAAGATGTGCAGCACGCCATGGAAAAGCAGATGCAGGCCGAACGAGAGAAGCGAGCGCTCATCCTGGCCGCGGAGGGCCAGCAGCAGGCTGCCGTCCTCAAGGCTCAGGGTGAGAAGCAGGCGGCCGTCCTGAAGGCCGAGGGTGAGAAGCAGCGGGCCATCCTCGAGGCTGAGGGTCAGGCCGAGGCGCTGGTCAAGGTGCAGACGGCACAGGCAGAAGGCGTCTCCCGTCTGTTCTCATCACTCCATGACTCCGCGCCCACGCCCGACGTGCTCAAATACCTGTACATTCAGAATCTGCCGCGATTGGCCGAGGGCACGGCCAATAAGCTCTTTGTGGTGCCGTCGGAGCTTGAGGGCATCGCCACCGCCGCCAATCTCCTGGGAGCCTCCATCCAGGCCCCCGACGCCGCCAACGGCGGTCAGGCGCAAACCGGACGAACCGGACAGCCTGGTCAGCGGATTCCGCCCGATCGCCCGCGACCCTGAATCAGGGGAAGCAACCGGCCGCCGGTATCCACGCACAGTGCTACCCTCCGGTATGAACCCGGCGCAGCCTCTTGACGCTTTCAACCGGCCCATTCGCGATCTGCGCATCTCGGTCACGGACCGGTGCAACTTTCGCTGCATCTACTGCATGCCGCGTGAGGTCTTCGGCAGCGACTTCCAGTTTCTGCCGCGAGCGGAGCTGCTGAGCTTCGAGGAGATCGAACGGTTGGCCCGCATCTTCGTGGGGCTGGGTGTCGAGAAGATTCGGCTCACAGGGGGTGAGCCGCTGGTCCGGAAGGACCTCGAGACGCTCATATCGCGCCTGGCCGCTGTTCCCGGTCTCGAAGACCTGGCCCTGACCACCAACGGCTCGCTGCTGCCCGCCAAGGCGGAGGCCCTGCGCCGAGCCGGCCTACGCCGCGTCACCATCAGCCTGGATGCCCTGGACGATGCGGTTTTCCGGGCCATGAACGATGCGGAGTTTCCTGTCGCGCGCGTGCTCGCGGGGATCCAAGCGGCCGCCGATGCCGGCCTCGCTCCCGTCAAGATCAACATGGTCGTGAAGCGCGGCGTGAATGAGGACCAGATTCTGCCCATGGCGGCCCATTTCCGGGGGTCTGGGCACGTGCTTCGATTCATCGAGTTCATGGATGTCGGCACCACCAACGGCTGGCGCATGGATGACGTGGTTCCGGCGGGCGAGATCGTCGATCGAATCGGCCGGCAGTGGCCGATCGAACCGATGAGCCCCACCGTTCACGGTGAGGTGGCCAACCGCTTCCGCTATCGAGACGGCCTGGGAGAGATCGGGGTCATCGCCTCGGTGACTCAGGCATTCTGCCGCACCTGCGTTCGCGCTCGCCTGTCGGCGAAGGGCGAGCTGTTCACCTGCCTGTTCGCCGCCCGCGGCCACGACCTCCGGGCGCTGTTGCGTGACGGCTCGGCCGATGAGGAGATCGCGGCCGCCGTCTCGCGCATCTGGGGAGTGCGTCGCGATCGCTACTCGGAGATTCGAATGGCCGAAACGCGCCCTGCCGAGCGGGTCGAGATGTCCTACATCGGGGGATGAGGCCGCTCTCCGATCTGCGCGTGGCCCTCGTCCACGACTATTTGAATCAGCCGGGCGGGGCCGAGCGGGTCGTCGAGGTGTTCTGCCGCATGTTCCCCAAAGCGCCGCTCTACACCTCCCTCTACGATGCGGGGGCGATGCCCGATTTCTGGCGTGGTGTCGATGTCCGGACGAGCTTCATGCAGCGACTCCCGACGCGCGTCGGCGTGGCCCGGGCGCTGCTGCCCCTCTATCCGCTGGCCTTCGAGTCCTTCGACCTGAGCGAGTTCGATCTCGTCCTCACCAGCTCGAGCACCTTCGCGAAGGGCGTCATAACGCGGGCGGGTGCCTGCCACGTCTGCTACTGCTACACGCCGACCCGGTTCGCCTGGATGTATCACGATTACACCGGTCGCCAGCGGCTGCCGGCCGGCTCTCGCGTGCTGCTTCCGCTCTTCGTCTCGCCGCTTCGCGTCTGGGACTATGCGGCCGCGCAGCGCGTCGATCATTTCATCGCCATCTCCTCGACCGTTGCCGGACGTATGCGCAAGTACTACCGGCGGCCGTCCACGGTCATCTACCCGCCGGTCGAGACCAGCGCCTACCAGGTTGGCGTTCCCGAAGACTTCTATCTGGTCCTGGCTCGGCTCCAGGCCTATAAGCGCATCGACCTCGCCGTTGAGGCGTGCACCCGGCTCGGCGTTCGCCTGATCGTCGCCGGCGACGGGCCCGATCGCCCCAGGCTCGAGCGACTAGCCGGCCCCTCGGTCGAGTTCCTGGGCCGGGTGTCCGATGCGCGGGGGAGAGAGCTGCTGTCCACCTGCCGGGCGCTGCTCTGGCCCGGTGAAGAGGACTTTGGACTGGTTCCGGTTGAAGCCCAGGCCTCGGGCCGGCCGGTCATCGCCTTCAAGGGTGGCGGCGCGGCGGAGACGGTGATCGACGGCCAGACCGGCATGCTCTTCGAGCCGCAGACCGTCGAGGGGCTCATGGAAGCCATCCGCAGCTTCGATCCGGATGGGTACGAGCCAGATGTGCTTCGCGCCAACGCGGCCCGCTACGATGTGGCGCACTTCCGTGATGCCATGTACGCCGAGCTGGAGCGTGCCTGGTCGAATCATTGCGCCTCGCTGAAACGGGATACCTCGAGTACGTCGGGTGTTAGCGGCGCGGAGGCATAGGGCCGTCCCTGCTGCCGTGCTTGTGCCGGTCAGTGCTTGTGTCCGCTGATCGTGTCCACAGGACTAGTGTCGGGGTGCTCTCGCTCGTGGTGAGCCGACAGGGCGGGCTGACGACTTTTGAGAGAAGATAGAGCCGGATATCGATGCCGAGGGCATCCATCTGCGAAGGCTCCTCTGCCTGCGGTCTCCGCAGCCCTTTCGCCTGAGGTCTGGTCGACCGGCCCGTCACCGACTTGCATCGGTAGGAGGCCGCAGGTATCCGCGGCGGCATCGTCCGGCTCGGGTCGTCCCCTGCACCAAGAGGCGATGCCCTGAGGACACTGGTCGCTCGTGTCCGCCTGGCTCCGCCGTGGCCCCGCAGCCGGCGGGCAGTGACGGGTAGTCCGAGCCGGCAGGTTAGCCTACGCCTGGTCGGTGGAATGCCTCAGCTGCCGGAAATGCCCCTGGCTACGGGTAACAACGACGGGGCGGCGCCGCTCCTATGGAACCATCGTCCACAAGAGTCGACTTTCTGCGGCCCCGGCGGCCACCGAGACCCTCCGCCTAAGTTGGCCCGTGTACCCCTCCGCATCCCTCGCACTCTCCGCACGCCGTCAGAATCAGTACAGAACCTCACATTGCGCTCGGAGACCGCTCGTGCCCGAACCCGATCCCGCCGGCCTGTCGCGCCTGGCCCTCGGCATCTCCAACTGCCGTCCGGCCGACCGGGTCGTCGAAGCGATCGTGGCTGCCGAGCGCCTCGGTGTTCGCGCAGCGTTCATCGCCGAGGACGTCGGCTGTCGCGACGCGTTCCAGCTGGCGGCCCTCGTGGCCGGCGCCACCAGCCGCATCCGGCTCACCGTCGGCGTGGCGACCCCGTACCTGCGAAGTCCTGACGTTCTGGCGCGGGCCGCGGCCACGTTGGAGGAGATCGCTCCCGGCCGGTTCACCCTCGGCCTCGGCTCCAGCAGTCGGGACATTATCGAGGGCCAGCTCGGCATCGACTATGACCGGCCGCTTGTCGTGATGCACTCCGCCATCCTGGCCATGCGGGGGGAGCTGTCCAAGGTGGGAGCCCGGCCGCGCGTGATTCTCGCCGCGATGGGACCGCGCATGCTTCGCCTCGCCGGTGAGGTGGCCGACGGTGTTCTGCTCAACACGGGCACGACCCCGGACTATGTCCGCTGGGCTCGCGCCCGTGTGGCCGAGGGCTGCCATCGAGCCGGCCGTGACCGCCTGCCGCTCGGTCTGGCCGTCTGGATACCTGCCTATACCGGGGACGATCTGAAAGCCGCGTTTGGTCGGGCAGGTCGCTGGGCCGCGACCATGCTCAGCGTTCCCGACCAGGGGGAGCTGCTGCTCGAGCACGCCGGTCTCGACGGAGGCTTCCTGCCCGAGCTGCGCACCGTTTGCCGTGCCTACCCCGTCCGGGGTGACGTAGATCGTGGCGCCGCGCTGGTACCGGAGTCGGTCGTTCGCCGGCTGGCCCTGATTGGCTCCCCCGACGAGATCGGCGCGCGCCTCGCGGAGTACTTCGCCGCCGGCGTCGACACCGCCATCCTGGCGCCGGGTCCGCTCCGGGCCCTGACGTCGATCCTCAACCCGGAAGCCGTGCCTCGCTGGGACGATCATGCTGATCCATCCGCAGGCGGTAGGCGTACACTCGACGGGTGAATACCTCCTGCACGTGCTGCGCCGTGCCCCTGGCTGACCGGATGGCGCCATGACTCGCGTCCTCGTCACCGGTGCGACTGGGGTGCTCGGTCGAGCGCTGTTGGAGCGACTAGACCATCAGGAGTTCGCCGTGCGCGCGGCGGCGCGGCATGTACCGGCGTCTGGGTCCGATTCGGATGTGGAATGGGTCAGCATTGACGTGGCCAGCGGCGATGGTGTGCAGGCTGCACTCGACGGCGTCGACGTGGTGCTTCATGCCGTCAACGCGGGCGGACGTGGGAGCCGAGAAGTGAATGTCGACGGACTGCAGGGGCTCCTCTTGGCGGCACGGACCGCCGGTGTCAGTCATGTCATCTATCCCTCAATCGTCGGCATCGACCGCATCCCCCTGGCTTACTACCGTCAGAAGCTGGAGGCCGAGAAGCTGGTCGCACGGGGCGCGGTCGGCTGGACGCTGGTACGAGGGACCCAATTTCACGACCTGATCGACCACATCTTCAGTCGCCTTTCCCGGTTCCCGGTCGTTCCGCTGCCTCGTCGCGTCCCAATCCAGCCCATTGATGTGGGCGACTATGCGTCCGTTCTCATAGACTGTGTGCGCCATGGTCCCGCCGGTAAGACCGATAACGTGGCCGGGCCGGAGATTCTGCCCTTGGGCACGGCCTTTAGCCGGTGGCTGTCCGCGCGAGGAAGGTCCAAGCTGGTCTTGCCTGCCGTCATTCCCGGCCGTCTTGGTCGCGAGCTGCGTTCCGGCGCGCTCACCGACCCGGAGGCCGGCCGTGGTCGGGTGACGTGGAACAACTGGCTGCTGCAGCAGCGCCGCCAGGCGACACAGTCCTGAAGCCCTGTTCGCGATAATCGGCGGTCCCTTATGACCCACCCGCCCCGACGTCTGACCATCGGCGGCCGCGCCTACGCCGTCACATTTGATCGCCGGATCAGCCGGAGTCAGCGGGAGGTGGTGGCGTTCGCCTTCGATAGCCAGGGCCAGGAGGCGGCCCGTGAAGCCATGAGCACCGCGGCGGCCCGTTCCTTCCTCACCCGGGACACGACGACCGAGCCGCCGACCTGGTCGGAGCTGGAGGACCTGGCGTTTGACCTCCTGAAGCCCCGGCTGGAGGAGTAGCATCGTGCCTGAGGCCGGCAGGCCACGTTGATACACTGGAGCGGTTCGCGCGGGCGCCTAGCTCAATTGGCAGAGCAAGTGACTCTTAATCACTAGGTTCAGGGTTCGAGTCCCTGGGCGCTCACCACGATTTCCCCAGTAATGACGCCATAAATGACGACTGATCCGGTGCCAAGCAGGAGGCCCAACCGCAGCTCCGCTGCAAAAGCGCTGCAAAACTTCGGCAGTGCACAGAGCTGCCGATGCCGGCGCGCAAGGTAGGGGCTACCGGATACGCCCCACATTTGTGCTAGTCGTAGGTCTGCTGCAAAAGTCGCTGCAAAACTAGGCGAGATTCCGGGCGTCCGCGACGCCGGCGAGCAGGCCATTCATCCGACGGACGGACTCCTGTTGCATGGTCGGTGTAGCGCTTCTGCGGCGAGAACTGCGCCGATGAAGTTGCAGAGTCCGACAGTGAGGCGATGTCGATCTTGGATATTCATGTCGCCGGCGTCCGCGCCGCATACGTCATCAACGTTACGCATGAAACCCATAGGGCGACGGGCCCGAAGGTGCATCCCCGATACCGCTGACACAACGTGCACGCATGCCACCAGGGTCTGCGACCCGGGCACGATCCCAAGTGTCCACCAAGGGCGGGATCAGGAGGAACCGGCGCGTGCTCGCTCCGTTGTGGTGTTCCTTCTTTCCGGTGACCGTTTCCGACGAGGATAGACCTTCTCACGGATTCGGGCTGATGTTCTGATTGAGCCGAAAGACGTTGGATGGGTCGTAGCTGTTCTTCAGAGCCGCAAGCCGCGCCCACTTGGTCGGCGTGTACGCCTCTCGAACCCTATCGGAGCCCTCCTCACCCAGGTTGTTGACGTATACACTGTGGGCTGCAAATGGCTGGATAGCCTCCCAGAAGGCACGCGTCCACGCAATCTGCCGCCCGTCTTCCTCCGGGTCAACCCATTTGGTGAGGATGTTGAAATCGTAGCCTGCCTCGCGGTGACTGTAGGCGGTGTGATCCTCCGGAAGCCGGCTGATCGCTCCCTCCAGCCGAAGGAAGTAGGCAGTTGTCATCGGTGAAGGCATCCGGGCGGCGTGTGCAATCGTCGTCTCGATCAGGCTGTCGCTCAAGTGATTGACATAGCTCGATTTCCAGTAGTTTCGCTGTCCGTGGGGATGCCCGGCGTCAAAGCTGCCCTGGAGCGCTTCGTACGGAACGGGTCCAACGAGGTCGGCCAGTGGGTGCTTGAAGGTGCGCAGGGGCCGCAAGATCTCCTCACCCCGGGTGAGGTCGCCGGGGTAGCACGCGATGACCGCAGCGACGACCCGGCCGTGGACCTGCTCTGGGAGAAACGGCTCAGCCGGCGCCGTGAGGAAGGCGCAAAGGGCACCCAGCTCTGGTGGCGCATCCGCCATGTAGTCGCGGAAGAAACGCAGTAGGGCACCGGCGTCCTCGATCGCGTAGAAGATCGGCCCGCCCAGGACGGTCGGTCCGATCGAGTGTAGGCGGTACTCAAAGGAGGTCACGATGCCGAAATTCCCTCCACCGCCCCGGATACCCCAGAAGAGGTCAGGATTCTCGTCCTCGCTTGCTCTCACCGAGCGGCCGTCGGCAGTTACTACGTCGGCGGCGAGGAGATTGTCGGAGGCGAGGCCCAGCTTGCGGACCAACCAGCCCTGCCCCCCTCCCAGAGTCAGTCCGGCGATCCCCGTCGAGCTCACCAGTCCACCTGTGACCGCGAGACCAAACTGTTGACTCTCGTGGTCGAGATCACCCCAGGTGGCGCCACCCTGAGCGCGTGCGACGTGGTTTGTCGGGTCGATCCGGATCACTTTCATGGGAGAGAGGTCGATCACGATTCCGCCGTCGCACGTCCCGTTGCCGGCAACGCTGTGCCCGCCGCCGCGCACCGCGATGAGCAGCTCGTTCTCGCGTGCGAAGGCGACGCTGTTCATTACGTCGGCGACTCCAGTGCATCGGACGATGAACGCCGGATACCGGTCTATCATGCCGTTCCAGACACGCCGCGCCGCGTCGTATCCCTCGTCCCCGGGCCGGAGCACGGGACCCCGCACCGTCCCTCTGAAGGCTTCCACTGTCGCGTCCTCAACGGTGATGCCGCCCTTAATCGTCATTCTGTCCTCCTTCAAGGCATGATGCGGCCACGTGGTCTTCGGTAATGCGCTGGCTGTCCACTGCGTCTGACTGGCTCATGTCGGTCCCGGTTTCTGTCGCAGCCTCCGGGTGGTATACCTCCAGTGTGCTCCGTTCCGCTTGCAATGCCCAGGAAAAGTCCACACGCTTACCCACGCAGTTGGGTAGACTGCTGGTGCCGGCCCCAGACCGTTCCCTTCTTGCGGCGTCGCGAGAGCAGGCGTAACCTGGGGCGTCGTCGAGCGAGAGCCTAGCCAAGTGAGACCGTGACCGACACCGGAGAACAAGGGCTGCCGCGTGAGCCTCCGGCGAGCCTCGCACAAGAGCAATCGGCGGCTTTTGGAGCGATGCTAAAGCGGCACCGTGCTGCCCGAGAGCTCACCCAGGAGGATCTGGCCGAGCGGGCACGCCTCAGCGTGCGCGCAATCAGCGATCTCGAGCGCGGCGTCCGACGGGTGCCATACCGGGATACCGTTCGGCAGCTGGCGGACGCGCTAGACCTTCCTGACGAAGACCGTCTCGCCCTTGAAGCGGCGTCCGGGCGCGTGGCGAGAGGCGTCAGACTACGCGAGAGAAGGGCGCCCGTGACCCTTCCAGACGATCGAACGTCCTTCATCGGACGAGGTCAGGCGATCGCGGCCTTGGCGGCCCGGGTGCGCTGGGCAACGGGGCGGCTGGTGACGCTCACCGGGACAGGAGGAATCGGCAAGACTCGGCTTGCGATAGAGGTCGGTCGGGTTCTGTACCCCGAATTCACGGATGGGGTGTGCTTCGTCTCTCTGGCACCGGCGAGCGGTGCCCACCTTGTTCCCTCGTTCATCGCGACGGCACTGGGCGTTCAGGAGCGCGGCAGGCGGCCCCTCGTGGAAAGGGTGAAGGAACACGTGGGTGAGATGTCACTGCTCCTAATCCTCGATCACTTCGAGCACGTCCTCGACGCCCGTATGGTCGTGACCGAGCTGATCGGGGCGTGTCCCCACCTCCGCATCCTGGTAACGAGCCGGGCGGTACTCCATCTCTCGCGGGAGCATCTCTTCGAGGTGCCGCCCCTCTCCCTGCCGACCGCCTGGCACACGCTGGGTGTGGGCGCACTCGAACGGACCGAGGCGACAGCGCTCTTCATCGAGCGGGCGCATGCGGCCCGGGCCGACTTCGTGGTCGAGGACGACGGCGCGTCGACGATTGCCGAGATCTGCCGG
This sequence comes from Pseudomonadota bacterium, assembly GCA_021323865.1. Lineage (GTDB taxonomy): Bacteria > Chloroflexota > UBA5177 > UBA5177 > JAJPKF01 > JAJPKF01. The sequence goes on from JAJPKF010000018.1 coordinate 331,453, forward strand.
CGGCTGGAGGGGCTGCCGCTCGCCATCGAGCTGGCCGCGGCTCGGATCAAGCTTTTCTCTCCGTCCGCCATCCTTGAGCGCCTCAACGCACGGCTCGACCTGCTCGTCGGCGGGGCGCGGGATGCACCAGGGAGACAGCAAACGCTCCGAGACGCCATCGACTGGAGTTACCGCCTGCTGACGCCTAGTGAACAGCAGCTTTTTGCCCACCTTGCGGTGTTCGAGGGCGGCTGGACGCAAGAGGCAGCTCAGGCAGTCAGCGCTGAAGATTACCCTGCTTCGCGTATGCTGGACGCCATTGGCTCGCTCGTCGATCAGAGCCTGGTCCAGCCAGTCATGAGCAGCGGGGAACCGCGCTTCAGCATGCTGGAAACGATCCGGGAGTACGCCGCGGAGCGTCTTCAGGACAGTGGCGAGCGGGAGGTCGCTCGGCGGCGGCATTCGGAATTCTTCCGGGCACTGGCGGAAGAAGGAGAGCCACACCTGGTCGGACCAGGACAGGGCGTGTGGCTCGACCGGCTGGAGGCTGAGCTCGACAATCTGCGAGCGGCTCTGGACTATGCCTGCGAACAGCGTCAGGGAGAGACAGCGCTGCGGCTCGCGACCGCAACCTACGTGTTCTGGGATAAGCGGGGCTACTGGGAGGAGTGCCTTGCCAGGCTGGACGCCGCACTCAGTATGGGGACATCTTGCTTGCCGGAAACTCGTGCGAAGGCGCTCTATCAAGCTGGCATGGTTATCCGCATGCTCGGCGATCCGGCCAAAGCGGAGGGGCGGCTGGCAGAGGGTCTCGCCCTTGCCGACTCGCTGAATGATGCGGAGCTGGTGGCCTGCTGTTCGTTCGACCTGGGCTGGGTGCGCTGGGAGCAAGAGGACTACGCCGGCGCACGCAGGCTGTTCGAGCACACGCTTGTCGTATCGCGAGCGGCCAACTGCGCTCGGGGCACCGGTTTGGGCCTTCATGGACTGGGCATGGCGGCACTAGAGGCGAACGAGTACTGCTTTGCGCGGGCATGTGTGCAGGAGGCCGTTGCAGTGTTCCGTGCCATGGGCGACCTGTGGGAGATGGCCGAAGCACTCAACACCCTGGGCGATGTGGCGCGCGTCGAGGGCGATTACGGCAGCGCGGAGCGAGCCTATCACGAGGCGCTCGACCTGCTTGGCGACGTGGGTGTCTGGAGCAGCCAGTCATCGATCAATCACAACCTGGGTCATGTTGCGCTTCGCCGTAGGGACATCGATGCCGCACGCGCCTACTTCCGAGACGCGATCCAGAACTTCGCCCGATTGGGGGACCGAAGGGGTACCGTCGAATGCCTTATCGGGCTGGCAGGAGTCTGGGCCCCGGCAGCACCCGAGCGCGCGGGCATGCTCCTGGGCGCTGCCGACGCCCTCTTGGCCTCCATGCCGGCGCAGCTCTTTCCTTCCAATCGGCCCGACTACGAGAAGTGCGTCGACGATGTCCGGAGGCGGATGGAGCCCACCGCGTTTGTGCGGGCGCGAGCAGAGGGGGCTGGTCTGACCCTGGAGCAGGCGGTTGCCGCTGCACTTGACGACTGACGGCGCCACGTTGAGCCAGAGGCCTCCCCTAATCGCGGGGCCGCGAGTTCGCATACGTTACTTGGGAGTCCCTCTTCGCCCCTTAGTCTTCTACCGCAATGAGATGCCGGCCGAGCTGGCGCGCCTTTCCGTCGTGGGCAGCCAGGGGACGGTCTTCCACGTCACAAGCGAGGAGTGGGAAGCCGTGCTCCGCCTAGCCGTCGGCATCGCACCCGCGCCGGTACGTTAGGGCGGGCGCGAGGGGAGATGCTCTTGGATATCGCTCTGGGAGCTACCAGAGCGCATTGCACGGTCCCGAATCTCCAATGGGAGGGCCACGCAGCCGACCCCCAGGCACCCTGATACAGTTGGGGTACCGGTCGAGAGGGGGCGGAGGATGACGAACGATCGCGCGTCGTCGCCGTCGGCCGAGCTGCTGTTGCGCAACGTCTTCGGCTACTCTTCCTTCAAGCCGCTGCAGAAGCAGATCGTCGATACGCTCCTCGCGGGCCGCGACGTGTTCGCCCTGATGCCCACGGGTGGAGGCAAGTCGCTCTGCTACCAGCTTCCGGCCCTCGCCATGCCGGGCACGGCCATCGTGGTGTCACCCCTGATCGCCCTCATGAAGGACCAGGTTGACGCCCTGGCGGCTCTGGGCGTCGAGGCGACGTGCATCAACACGGGGGTTTCCGGCAACGAGCGATCCAAACGGGGCTACGAGATGGCCACGGGACGGTTCAAGCTGGTCTACGTGGCACCCGAGCGGCTGCTGACCGAGAGCTTCCTGCGCCTGCTGAGGTCTACCAAGATCAGTCTCTTCGCGATCGACGAGGCGCACTGCATCTCCGAGTGGGGCCATGACTTCCGGCCCGAGTATCGGGCGATCTCACGGCTGCGCTCGCTCTTTCCCACCATTCCCATGGCCGCCTTCACGGCCACGGCCACCGCCTCGGTGCGGAAGGACATCCTGGCCCAGCTCGGCCTGGAACGCGCGGCTCAGTTTCGGGGCAGCTTCAACCGGCCCAACCTCTTCTACTCGGTCTGGCCCAAGACCGATCCCTACCACCAGCTTCTGACCTATCTTCGTGGTCGCCCCGAGGCTTCGGGGATCGTCTATGTCGGCGCCCGTAAACGAGCCGATGAGGTGGCAGCCGCTCTCGTCCACGACGGTGTGCGCGCGCTCCCCTACCATGCCGGTCTGGACGCGGACCAGCGACGCAGGCACCAGGAGGCGTTCATGCGTGATGAGGCCAAGGTCGTGGTGGCGACCATCGCCTTCGGCATGGGCATCGACAAGCAGGATCTGCGCTTCGTGATCCACTACGATCTGCCGGAGACGCTCGCGAACTACTACCAGGAGAGCGGCCGGGCCGGGAGAGATGGGGCACCGAGCGATTGCATTGTCCTCTACAGCTCTGCCGACGCGGCGCGCGTGCGGCGCTTTGCCCGCCAGAAGGACGACCGGCACGAACAGGAGCGGGCCCTGGCACAGCTGAACGCGGTCACGGCGTGGGCCGAGCGCCCGGCCTGCCGCCGCCAGTCGCTGCTGGCCTACTTCGGAGAGGATTGCGAGCCGGGCGGCGAGCACTGCTGCGACATCTGCCGGACGCCGGCGGTCCTCGAGGACGTGAGCACGGATGCCCGCACGTTGCTGGCTTGCGTGGCGGGAACCGGACAGCGCTTCGGTCGCACGCACATCGTCGAAGTGCTCCTCGGTTCGCTGAGCGAGAAGGTGGTCTCGCGCGGCCACGATCGGATCGCGGTCCATGGGACCGGCCGCCACCGCGCTCGGGAGCATTGGTTGAACCTAGCCCGAGAGCTGGTTCAGCATGGATATCTGGTGGAAGATGGCGACGGCTATCACACCCTCCAGATCACGCCGAGTGGGCGCCGGCTCCAAGCGGGCCAGGAGCCGCTGCTGCTTCCGCGTACGAGACAGGTGACGTCGCGCGCCTCCAAGGGGCCGGTGGACGGAGACCTCGGTCTCTTCGAGGAGCTTCGCGGGCTTCGCAGAGCGGTGGCCGCCGAGCGAGGCCTTCCCGCCTACCTCGTGTTTCAGGACTCGGTGCTGCGCCAGATGGCCTCGGACCTGCCCCGATCGGAAGCCGACCTGAGGCGCATCTCCGGCATCGGCGAACGCAAGCTGGCCGCCTTTGGGCCGGTCTTCCTCCAGGCCATCGCGGAGTACGTCGCCCGCTCCTGATTGGCAGACCAGGAGCCGAACCGCATGGCCGGCCCGGCAGCCAACAGGGCGCTAGCTCAGCCGCTTGTCCTACAGGCCGTCGCCCGAAAAATGGAGGTTGTTGATCTGGACGTAGTGCCGGGGCGGATCGAGGGGAGTGTGCTGAAACGCACGGGTCAGGCCGACGGCAAGCACCAGCTCGGCGTCGCCGGCCAAGAGGGCTTGGCACCGTTCGATGACGTCCGCCTGTGGCGTCTTCTGATCCGCGCCGTAGAACCGGATGTCACTCGCGGACATGCCGGCTCCAGAATCGGGGCCACCCAGTCGCAAGCGGACTCCGCGGCCGTCGACCTCCATCCTGGGAGGAGTGGTGGGCCGCAGGCACCCCAGGGAGACATCTCCCCGACCGACGTCTGTGAACCGCTTGGCGCCGTCGATCTGTAGCTCGGGGCCGAAGATCTCGGCCAGCGTGGGTCTGGCTCGCCGGCAGACGACGGTTCAGAACAGGGAAGGCTCCATCGGCTGAAGGAAGCGGGCCGCTGATTCATCAAACTCGTGATCCTCAACCTCGGGCCGCTCGCCCGCGGGCCTGGTCGAGGAAAGATGCACCATGGCTCCGAGCGCGAATGGACCGCCCTGGGTGCGGAGGTGACGCCGAGCGAGGTTCTGATTGGGGCAGGACCGGGCGCACATGCCCCACATTCGGCGACATCGCCAGGCCGGCCACGCAGATATTCGGCGGCTGCATCCGGGTCAGATGGTTGATGACGATGACCATCGGGTCACAGGTGCACGATGGTCACCGAGGGCCAGTGCGCGGCCAGATATTCGGCCACCAACCGCCGGTGGCAGTGCTCGGGCGTCGTTTCGCTGCACAGCAGGACGGCCGGCTCGCCGAAGAGCGTGCGCGGCACAGCCTTCTCGATGCGACGTTCCGAGATGAGGTTCAGGAAGGCTCGCTCGTAGCTGTCCCAGGACCCCTTGTGCTTACGATAGGCGTCCAGAATGTCCTGGGTAGGCGCCAGCAGCGGCTCGTGGACATAGTCGATGCCGCCGATCACGCGAAGGAAGTAGGGAAAGTCGGACCGCTTGGTGTAGGTGGCCATCTGCGAGGTGTTATTCAGCCGGATGTCCACCACCCGCCTGATCCCGGCCTGCGTCAGTTCTCCGAAAAATCGCTCCGCGGTCTTGCCGGCAAAACCGGTTGTAAAGATCTTCGTTGCTTCACCTCCAAGCCGAACAGCGTCATCTGACCCGAATCTTCCTCAGCCTCGAGCCGGCTCTGCGCCTCCAGGCGGCCGTCGCCCCGAATGTCGGACACGTCGATGCCGCGGCGGAGCAGCACATGCCCGACCGATCGGTATCGATGACACTTGTTCGGGTCCTCCTCGCTGCACAGCAGCGCCACCGGCCCGATCCGGTCGCCGATTTCCTGGAGCGATGCGATCCCCGACTCGAACAGCGGGGTCTCTTCCAGCTTGGCGTAGTCGACTCGACCCCTGCTCGTCGTAGCATTCCGGATCGTCGGGCCGTCCACCCAGCTCCACCCCGAGAAACTCATACCGAATGCCGGCGTCGATCAGCGAGCCCTCCAGCACCGACCGGTTGAACTGGGACGAATATCTCGAGTAGGGGGACGAACGCACGTCGGTCACGGTCCGAACGGAATGCCGCGCCAGCAGCTCCAGGAAAACCTGGAGGCTGTGATTGGAATGCCCGAGCGAGTAGACATGCGGGCCCGACTGGGTTCCCTGATCGTCGGTCATGAGGCTCGAGGTGGGACCTCCCCGACGCGTCGACGGAGCGAGAGCAGCCGTCGCGACTGTCGTTAGCATAGCACCACGCCAACCATCTCGCCCCTCTGCGCCTACTATCAGAGGACGGCCGGCCCGAGGGAAGGGTACCGGAGTGCTCATCAGCACGAGCGGAGGCAAATGATGACGGTGGACGCGTGGCCGGAGCTGCCCTATGACTCCTGGTACGAGACCATCCACACCCTGCACCGGTGGACACAGGTCGTGGGCAAGGTCAAGCTGGCCCTCTCGCCCTTCCTCAATGAGTACTGGCACGTGGCTTTTCATCTCACGGCGCGGGGCATGACCACGGGGCTCATTCCCCAACCGGGATGGTGCTTCGAGATGCGCTTCGACTTCGTCGACCACCACTTGCTCATCGAGAGCAGCCAAGGCGGTACGCGGGTGATTCCACTGCGCCCGCGGACGGTGGCGGCCTTCTATGCCGAGCTTCTGCAGACGCTGGAAGACATGGGCATAGCCGTGAGCATCGATCCCATGCCCTCGGAGATACCAGACCCGGTCGGGCTGGATGTGGACCACGAGCACCGCGCCTACGACTCGGAGTATGTCTCGCGGTGGTGGCGGGCGCAGCTGCGCATCGAGCAGGTGCTGGAGCGATTCCGTTCCCCGTTCATCGGCAAGAGCAGCCCCATTCACTTCTTTTGGGGCTCCTTTGACCTGAGTCACACTCGCTTCTCGGGCCGTCCAGCTCCTCTTCCGCCTGGCCCCCGCTTCTATCAGCTCTCGGAGGACCAGGAGAACTTTGCCTGCGGGTTCTGGCCCGGCCAGCCGGTGCTCACCGGGGTCACACTGGGCGAACCGGCGTTCTACGCCTACGTGTATCCCAAGCCCGACGGATTCGACGGGCGGGGTGTCCGTCCTGAGTCGGCGAGGTTCGACGAGCAGCTCGGCGAGCTGATCCTGCCCTATGAAACCGTGCGTCGGTCTGCCGATCCCGAGGGGACGCTTCTCACCTTCTTTCAGAGCGCCTACGAGGCGGCGGCAAATGGGGCAGGGTGGGACCGTGAAGTCCTCGAGCGCACGCCGCCGAGCCCTCCGGGTCGCGGCTGAGGGAAGCAACCGAGGCCCCTGGATACGCTTCGGGGGTGGGGCGTCGTCGGGGAAACGAAGGACCGATCCCAGTTACCTGGGACCGGTCCCTTAAGGCGACTTAGCGGACTCGGCGCCGGGTGACCACGATGCGGATGCCGGCGGCATCGGTCCGGACCTCGGCGGGATAGCCGGGGTTGGCCGGATTGTAGCCGGCCAGGCCGACGCGGGCCAGGACGCTCGCCGCGCACTGAATCTGACGCGGCCAGGAGCCATAGGTGGCGGAATCCAGGCAGCCCATATAGGCGGTGCCGTCGGTTCCTCCGTACGACTCGATGATGCCGATGGCCATCATGATGCGGGGGGACAGGCGGTAGTGATGGGCCTCTCGAACAAAGGTGCGCGTCCACGCACCCTCGGGCAGTGAGGCGATGCGCTGCCCCATCGGCCCCGTCAGGCGATAGTACCGCCGAACGTGGAAACGGCGGTGATGCGCGTGAAACCGCGCGTGTCCGGACCGCAGCGCCGGTCGACCCGCATGGGTCGCCTGCCCTCTAGCGTGTCGCTTGGTGTGGCCCACCGAATGGTGTCGATGGTGGCGGACATGGCGATGATGCCCATGATGTCCATGGTGGTGATGCCAGATCCGGATGGTCGTCGCGGATGACTGCTCCGACGCGCTCAGGCTCGCACCGGCGAGCGAGAGTGCTACAGCGACGGGCAGGACCCACCTACGCAAACTTGCGGGACGTTACACTCGTCCCGCCGAGGCGAACGGCTGCTTGGTTCATCGACCTTCCTCCTTTTTGTCGTCTGGACGCGTGATCCCATGATTGGGTCCCGTGTCACTCGCGGCCATAGCTTCTCCGGATACGGCCTCGTCAAACTGGGGAGGGCACGACGTCGTGCCTGGGATGCGAACTCCGAAGGACATGGGATCCCACGGCGACGGGCTGCGACGGCACCATGGCCGCGAGATGGTTTGCCGCCCGGCGATGAAGGGAGTTACCGGGTCGGTTGAGGGGATTGCCACGAGACGCTGCCGGGTCACCTCGGCGGCTCTCGTCCGTCCTGACGCCCCACGCACGCGAATCGGGACGCCTTCCGAGTGTACCCCGTGGTTGCTGTCTTGGGTCTTTCCCGTGGGGTGTCATCTGACCCGACCGCCCGGAGAGGATGCAAACCGTGGGGTAGAACCGGGCCGGCAATGGGTCTAGCCCGGAGCGGCCAACGCAAGCCCGCCATCACGCGGACCCAAGACTCGGCTGCACGACCCGGTGTCGCGACCGGCACCCAAGCCGGCGTCTACCTTTAGCGCCTCACCGCCAGAGGCTTCGCCAGAACCCCGCCCGTCCCAGGGACCTGCCGAGAATGACGTTGCCGGCCCTTCGAGACATCCTGCCCGGATCGCCGGAGGCCACGGCCGAAATGGTATTGGCAACCCGCGCCGTCCGGTACAAGCCTGATACCAACCCTCGGAACCTCATTGCAACGCTTCCGTCAGGAATGCATCGGCGTCGGCCGCCAGCTCGGCGCGATTCCCCTCCTCGGCTTCCACGATCTCCAGCAGGCGCCTACCTTCGTCGGGACGGTTCAGGCCGATCGCGATGCCCAGCGAGAGCCAGTAGTCGGCCGTCTCCAACAAGGCCGGACGATGTTCTTCATGGGCTCGATCCAGCACCTCGGACATTGAGGCCACCACCGCCGAGCCGTACCGCCGCCAGCGTTCGTCCATGCCGGGCTCCATGATTCCCCTCGGATCGTTGCTCTGCCAATAGGCGCGTGGAGTCGGCATGCTTGCACCGCTCCGTCTCTTCCTTTCTAACTCCACCCCCGTGGACGTCTGACCTTACCGTCTGGACAGGAGTTCGATCGCCCAAGCGGGCCATTGCTCCTGGTGATTGACAGTGCCCCGGCTTTGTGGTATCCAGGTGCTACTCACCCAGCCCAGCGGCGGGTTGGGCCCACCCGGACAGGAGGATCAGGATGGCAGGGACGTGGACGACACTCAACAATCAGCCGAGCTTCAACGCCGACACGATGCTGCAGCTCACCGATGGGACGGTCATGTGCCACGAGGTGAGCTCGAAGAACTGGCACCGCCTGACGCCGGATGCGTCGGGCAGCTATGTGAACGGCACCTGGTCTTCTTTGGCCTCGCTGCCGGACAACTCGAGCATTTCCAACGCCCTGGGCGGTCCCACCAATGCGCCGCTGTACTTCGCCTCGGCGGTTCTGGCCGACGGCACCGTGTTCACGGCGGGAGGAGAGTACAACTCCGGCAACGCCAACGCGGAGACGCTTGCCTGTCAAATCTACGATCCGGTCGCCGACCAGTGGACGGCGATTACCCCGCCCAGCGGCTGGAGCAACATCGGCGACGCGCCAAGCTGCGTTCTTCCCGACGGGAGGCTCCTGCTGGGCAACATCAACTCCACGGCGGTTGCCCTGTACGATCCCGTAACTCAGGCATTCACCGCCGGCGCCAGCAAGGGAGACAACAGCTCTGAGGAGACGTTCACCCTCCTGCCCGACGGCACGGTATTGACGGTCCAGTGCTCGAACATCCCCAACGCCGAGAAGTACCTCAGTTCGTCGAATCAATGGGTGAGCGCGGGTAGCACGCCCTCAACGCTACCCCAGGCGTGTCCAGGATTCGTGGCCGAGATCGGGCCCGCCATTCTGCTTCCCGACGGCCGGGTGTTCGCCATCGGCGCGACCGGCAACACCGCCCTGTACACGGCGCCCGCCAATCCCAGCAACGCCGGCACATGGTCAGCCGGCCCGACCCTGACCGACACCAGTCACAACACCCAGTTCCCCATGGATGCGGGCGCCGCCCTGCTGCCCAACGGCAAGGTGCTCTGCGTCGGCAGCCCCTCGCCGCCGTGCAGCTATCCCGGCCCGACCACCTTCTTCGAGTACGACCCATCTACCAACGCCGCGACCGTGGTTGCGAGCCCCACCAATGCAGGGTCGGCCTGTTACACCGGGCGCTTCCTGCTGCTGCCGACCGGCCAGGTTCTCTTCTCGAACAACAGCTCCACGGTCAGCGTCTACACGCCGGATGGATCGCCGAATGCGGCGTGGAAGCCAACCATCACCGCCTGTCCGACCGACCTCATCACCGGCCATAGCTACACCATCACCGGGACCCAGCTCAACGGCCTGTCCCAAGCCGTCAGCTATGGCGACGACGCTCAGATGGCCACCAATTACCCGATCGTCCGCCTGACGAACACCGGAAGCGGCAACGTGATCTATCTGCGGACGTTCAACCACTCGACCATGGGCGTTGCCACCGGGACGACCCCCGTGACCACCAACATTCAGGTGCCGCCGGGGACGCCCGGAGGTCAGTATGACCTCGTGGTCATCGCCAACGGCATCGCCTCCGATCCGGTTGTGGTCGAGGTTGGGTCCCGCGACGCCTTCTTCATCATCGACCGTAGCACCTATGGCCAGGGCGAGATCCAGGCCTTGATCAATCTCAACGGCGCTCCCGCGGTGATCGACCCGGCCCTGTACGTGGTCGTCGAAGGATTCTCGGCCGCGGATCTCAGCCTCACCGCGGCCAACCTGAACGCTCCGCCGAACCTTCCCGTCATACCGGATCCGGTTTCCGGTGTCTCGCTCCAGTTCAGTGGTCCGGTGGTGCCCCACGACCCCTCCTTGCCGCCCACGCCCCAGCGGTTCACCTTCCCGTACCGCATCGTGTTCCAGGACACGTCCATGTTTGGCTTCTCGCCCGACATCGAGACGGTTGGTCTTTCGGCGTCATTGACGGCCGCGGGTACCACCGTCCACGCCGCCGGGGCGATCGAGCTGATCAAGAACCCCAATCCCTTCATCCTGCACGGCGACACCGCGCACGGCTATCCGTGGTACCTCAGCGTCGATATCCGCGTCTTCCAGCTCAAGGCCGGCCAGACGCGGTTCGCGGCCCATCTGGCGACCGCCGGCGATCCCCGCGACGTCGCCACGGGCTTCATCCAGCAAGTCATCACGAATTTGAACGCCAGCCCCGGGTCGGCAGGGACCGAGTTCGATTCACTTCCACAGGACGAGCAGCTGTCCGAGCTGGCCCTCTCTCCCGTCGACTCTCACGGTGTGTCCGTGTACAACTTCGCCGTCGCTCGCGTCCGCTACCGGGACATCATCCCCGCCTCGAACGTTCGCCTGTTCTTCCGAATGTGGCCTGCACAGCAGACGAACGCCACGTACGACACCGCGACCGCCTACCGATCCCATGCCGACGGTTCGGGACACAAGGTCCCGCTCCTGGGGATCGAGGGGGATGAGATCATCACCATTCCCTTCTTCGCCGAGCGGCGGGTCGATACCACCAGCGTGAGCATGACGACGCAGACGGATGCCAGCAATGTCCGGGGGGCCATCTCTCCAGACCCCCTCGGCGGCGAGGTGGACAGCTATTTCGGCTGCTGGCTGGACATCAACCAGCCCGGTGATCTGATCCTGCCGTCGCGAATGGTCGGCGGCAATCCGGCAAACATTCCCGACGGCCCATTCACGGGCATGGGAACGCTGGTCTCGATTCAGCAGCTGGTGCGCAGCGAGCACCAATGCCTGCTGGCGGAAGTGGCATTCGATCCCGATCCCATCCCGTCCAATGCCGACCCCTCCATTTCCGATAAGCTCGCCCAGCGCAACCTGACGTTCATCAACGTTCCCAATCCCGGCGCCCTCGAATCTCGGCGAGCGCCGCAGGTGTTCGAAATCCGGCCCACGCCGGGAGCGCTGCGACCCGACCTTCGCTATGACGAGCTGATGATCGACTGGAGCAGCGTCCCGGGTCAGGGCCATGCCGCCATCTACCTGCCTGCCGTGGGGGCCGACACGGTGCTGCAGCTGGCCGATCAGATGTACCTATCTCACCGTCTCACCCGCCTCGACGCCGACACCATCGGCTGCCCGACCGACGGGGTCGCCTACATTCCGGTGCCGCAGGGCAGCGGACCGAACTTCGCCGGGCTGCTCACAGTCGACCTCCCGCCGACGATTCACAAGGGAGAGCGCTACTCCGTTCAGGTCAAACAGATCACGACCGTGCCCATCAGAGGATTGGTGGTGAACCGGGAGCAGCAGATCGGCGGGAAGGCCGCGGCGATGACCAGAGATGCCCAAGAGTTCGAGAAGGGCCGCTTCTGGCGGCGTGTCTTAGGGGTCTTCCGAGTTGAGATACCGGTGGGCACCAAGACGGAGCTCCTGGGGCGAGAGGAGAGACTGCTCTCCATCCTTCGCTGGATCGAGCTCGCCATCCCGCTCGAGAGTCGCTGGTACCCGGTCTTCCGCCGCTATGTTGCTCAAGTCGGGGGTCGCGTACATCTCATGGGCGGCAACCCCGGTCTGATTCGGCCCAGTCCGGACGGCAACTGGCAGAAGGGCACGACGACTGAAGCTGGTGAGAAGGGAGGCCGCACAGGCGAGGAGTGGATCGGCCGCACGGGGAAGATCAACGCGCTCTTCTACGATCGGTACGGGGACTTCGAAGGCTTCGTTCTCGATACGGAAGATGGCGAGCGGCGGTTCTTCTCGCGGGAACAAGCGGTGGAAGTGGTTGCCGAACGCGCGTGGCGCGAACGCCTGGTCACCACCGTGCTCGCCGAGCGAGATGACCCGCGTCGGCCGATGGAGATCGTCCTGTCGCCGCCACGCGAGTCATACCTCTAGAAGCGCTAGCGGTCCGGCGGGTTGCCGCGTTACGCGGTGCCCGCCGGCACTACCCTGCCAACGTGATCGCGAAACTCGGCGCGATCGACGATTGTTGGTCTCGGCGGTGGCCTTAGAGCCTGCCGGTAACGGCGAGCGGCAGCAGCGCGTAGAAGGTGGCGGAACGCACCACATCGTCCAGCGGAATCTGGTCGAGGGTGGTGTGGGCGAAGCGCTCGTCGCCGGGACCGAAGCCGAGCGAGGGAATGCCGGCCTTGCCTGCCCAGTAGATGCCGTTGGTCGAAAAGCTCCACTTGCCGATACGGGGTTCCGAGCCATAGGCGCTGGTATAGGCCGACCGCGCGGCCGAAAGGTAGGGGTGATCCGGCGCCAGAGCCCAGGCCGGGAAGACCTTCTCGACGGGGAACACAAAGCCGGTGTAGCTCGGCTCGTCCCAGGTGGGGATCTGGATCTCGGCCGTCTGCGCTTCGGGCAAGCGTCGCAGCTGTTCGAGAACGATGTCCGGTGTCTCTCCAACCGTCACCCGGCGGTCCAGGTAGATCTGACAGCTATCGGGCACCGCGTTGACCGACGGCGTGTCCACAGCCAGGTCCGTCGCGGCGACAGTCCCCTTGCCGAGGAAGGGATCGTCGGCGAAGGTATCGCCTAGCGTCTCCACGCCTTCCAAGAACCGGGCCGCCCGGTAGAGCGGATTGTCTCCCAGCTGTGGCATGGCGGCATGGGCGCTCTTGCCGGCAAACGTGGCCGTCACCTCGACGCGTCCACGATGGCCGCGATAGAGCGCCATGGTGGTGGGTTCGCCGATTACGACGTAATCCGGCTTGATTCCCTCATGCTCGACCAGCGCGTGGCAGGCGATGCCGTCGCACCACTCTTCCATGTTGCCGAAGTAGTAGAGGGTGAGCCCGTCGAGCAGCCCCAGCTCCTTGAGGGTACTGATGGCATACACCATGGGTGGTGTCGAGCCCTTCTCATCGCAGGCGCCCCGAGCGTACAGAATGCCGTCCTCGACCTTGCCCTCGAGCGGGTCCCAATCCCACTGAGACCGATCGCCGATGCCGACCGTGTCGATATGGCTGTCGAAGACGATGGAGACCGGGCCGTCTCCCGCACGGCCCAACACGTTGCCCATGTCGTCGAACCGTACCTCGTCGAAGCCCAAGGACCTCATGCGCTCGGCAATGAGCCCACCGACTTCCCCGATCTGCGAGTCAAAGCTGGGTATGCGCACGATCTCCCGGAGAAAATCGGTCATGTCGCCGGCGGAACGGCTCAGGGCGGCGGTAATGTCGCCGGCCCGTCCGTCCAAGCGGGAGCCGCCCTGGTCGCTCACTGATTCGCCGCCGGCTTGTCGGTCAACTCCACCATCTCCCGCTGCTGGCCCGCGCGTTCGTGAAGCAGATGACGGAACGCGATTGCCGCCCGCGACAGGCGCTTGTCCTTGTGATGAACCAGGAGCAGCTCTCTGCGGATAAGCAGCCCCGGGATATCGGGGGTCACGAGGCGGCCCTCTGCCAGCTCGTAGCGTACCGCGTAGCGCGAGGCGACCGAAATGCCCAGGTTGGCCGCCACCGCCTGCTTGATGGCTTCGGTTGAGCCAAGCTGCATGGTGTCGGCAGGCTCGACCCCCAGCTGAAAGAGCCGCTCCTCCAAGAGGTGCTGGGTGCCCGAGCCACGTTCGCGGGTCAGCAGGGTTTCCGAGCGCAACTCGGCCGGCTGCACACGTCGGGGTTGCGCAAACCGGTGTGTCTTGGAGACGATGGGAATCAGCTCATCGTCCAAATAGGGCTCGGCCATCAGATCCGTTTCTCGCAGGGGCCCGGCGACCAGGCCGAAGTCGACTTCGTTGTCCCGAAGCCGCTCCAGGGTTCGTGCCTTGTTGCCCAGGCGCAGGTTCACCTTCACGGAGGGATGCTCCTCGCGGAAGGATCCCAGGATCTCGGGAATCAGGTAGATGCCGATCGTGGCGCTCGCGCCGACGACGAGGACGCCCCGATCCAGCCCCTTCAGCTCCGTCAGGGCGATCTTGGCTTCCTCTTCGAGCAGGATCATCCGCGCCGTGTCGTCCGCCAGTAGCCGCCCGGCCGTCGTCAGAAAGACCTGCTTTCCCACTCGTTCGAAGAGACTGACACCCAGATCCTCCTCCAATCCGCGGATGTGAAAGGAAACCGCGGGCTGACTAATGCCCAGCTCCTGCGCCGCCTTGGAATAACTCAGCCGGGAAGCAACGGCATGAAAGACGCGAATGCGCTGTGACAGCAAGCTCGAGGTTCCTTCCAGGTCTGGAGCTCCCGGCCGGCGGAAAGTGAGGGGATGCCGACGCTCTGCCGTTATTCTGGCAGAAATCGGGCATGGCACGAGTCATGCTCGAGCCAAGCCAAGGCATAATGCTGACTGATGATGGGATCGGAAAGAAGATATTTGACTTATCGGTCGCGGGTCCGTAGGATGAAGTAGGGCTGACACGATCCGGGAGGTTCATGCCGTGGCGGTTGAGCAGGTTTCGGCGGTGATCGATCGACTTCGGACGGATAATGGCTTCCGTGTCCAGTACTGCGCTGACCCCGACGAGGCGCTTTCTCGCTACGCGCTCGATGGGGACGACCTCAGGGCACTGAAGACCGGAGATGGTCTGCATCTCGAGCTGATGGGGCTCGGGCAGAAGTGGGATCAGTTTGTGGAGGCGCTCTGCGGCCCTCATCCCGGCCCATAAAGTCAGTATTGCCTTAACGTACCAACCTCGCCTTCCGGATCTGTGCGGGTGCGGCCCCGACATGGCGGGTTCCCCGATTGAGGACGCTCGTCCCGGTTATTTCTGGTCGACGCCTCGCGTCGACGCCTTTGGATCGGTGCCGCCGGAGTAGAAGCCTCTGAGCTCCCCCGGCATCATTGCGGCGATGGCCTCCATTACCAGCCGTCTTGCGACGGCGTCCCGCTCGGAACGCGATGTGGTCGTCGCTTCCTCGAGTGACACCGGAGGACCAAAGGCGACACGCAGCCTTCCCGCCTCCTCGTACAGTGCGAGGGGAATGATGGGCGCCGCCTGCTTGGAGAGCGCCAGCAAGAACCCACCTGATCCCTCACGGGCCTCGAGAAGGGCTGGGGTTTCGCCCACGGTTCCTTCCGGGAAGAGACCGATGACATCACCGCTCGCGATCGCCTCCATCGCGCAACGGACCGCCGCGGCCCGTTCCTGAATGGAGGCGCGCATCGGAGGCATCGCGATGAAGCCGAACACCTCATAGAAACGGCCGAAGACATATCGCGTCGCGGGCGAGGGGACGGGAATGCCGGCCAAGCGGTAGTCGTCCCACTCGGAAATGGCGATCCAGCGAACGCGACGCCCCCGGCACTCGTGGATGATCTTTCCGGCGATCATGGCTGCCCATCCCATCCAGAGACCCGGTCGCTGGTAATGGTTGGCGACGAGCACGAAGGGACCGGAAGCCGGCATGTTGTCGACTCCGGTCACCAACGGACCCACCGGCACATTCCGCATTAGGAAACGAAAGTCCGCCCCAAGGTCGCGGGGCTGTCCGCGGACGATGTAGTAGGCCGCCTGCACGAGGCGCAGCAAGGGCAGGCGATAGTTGGGTCTCGGCGCCTCGCCGGTCGACGGGATCCCGGGCCGGTGACTCACGTTGAGGTGACGGGTGGTGGAAGTTCATAGTTCCGTACGACCGGTGGAGGAAACTGGCCCTTCGCAATCCCGGATATCAGCTCTGCGGCCGTGGCCCGTGCTGAGGCCGCCTGGTCGGGAGAGACCCCTCCGCGGGTTTCCGCCTGGTGCAACTCGTCCTCGTCGAGCACGGCGTGACGGAGATCGGGCCAGATCCACAGATCGAGAAAGAGGTCCGTGATCGGCTCGAGGGTACCCGGGTCGGAGCCGGACCAACGGACTGGCTCAAGCATGTCGACATAATAACCACGAAATTCGACGCCAGAACGGTAGACGCGCGCGATGTCGTAGGGCCGGTCCTGAAACAGGAACCAGACCCCCGTGTCGCCGGGCTCAATGACGGCATGCCCGTCCGCCAGCACCGGGTTGGAGGGGTGCAGCTGATGACGAAGAACGATGAGATCGGGGTCGGCCTGGAGAAGGTCGGCGGTAAAGCGCGTGCGCCGATCGGGGGGACGCAGATACTCGAACTCGATCTTCCCCCGGCGAGTCAGCTCCCGTCGTTGGACATCGGAGGAGCCCGCTATCCGAGCCCCGTCGCGATGAGGGTCAGACGGATCTCGCCGCTGAGCTTTGGATGCATGCTGGCGCCGACCACCACGTTGGCCTCGCCGGTAATGGCGCTCGTGACCGTCTCGACGAGCTCCTGGACCTCATGCAGGGTCATGTCCGGACCGCCGGTCACGTTGAGCAGGATGCCCTTTGCTCCGGCGACCGAGCCCTCGAGGAGCGGGCTCTCCATGGCGGCGAGAGCGGCGGTTCGCGACCGGTTATCGCCGGTGCCGCGCCCGATGGCCATGAGCGCGGAGCCTCCATGTGCCATGACCGCGTTGATGTCCGCAAAGTCGAGATTGATCAGGCCGGGCGTGATGATGAGGTTCGCGACGCCGCTGATGCCTTCATGCAGCACCTCGTCGGCCAGCTGGAAGGCGTCCAGGAGATTGCTGCTTGCCGGCGCCACCTCCAGGAGTCGCTCGTTGGCGATGACGATGAGCGAGTCCACCTCGTTCCCAAGCGCCTCGATGCCCTCATTGGCGACGTCCATGCGCCGGCGGCCTTCAAATTGGAACGGCCTGGTCACCACGCCGACCGTGAGGGCATGGCGCTCACGGGCCATACGCGCAATGAATGGCGCCGCGCCCGTACCCGTGCCACCCCCCATGCCGGCGGTGACGAAGACCATGTCGGATCCGTCGATCGCCGCCTCGAGCGCTTCCGTGTCCAGCTCTGCCGCCCGCAGTCCCAGCCGAGGGTTGCCACCCGTTCCCAATCCTCGGGTGAGCCGGCCGCCAATGGCGATCTTTCGCTTGGCCTGTGATTTCTGCAGGGCCTGCTGATCGCTGTTCACCGCGATGTAGTCGATCCCGTGAACGCCCGACTCGATCATCCGGTTGACGGTGTTGCCACCGGCACCACCCACGCCCACGACCCGGATCTGTGTGAATCCCTTGGCCTGGTCCTCCATGTTGTTGGACAGCAGCTGCTGAACGATCTCCGCCGGCCGTTTGGACGAAAGCCGCTCGGGTGAAAAGCCTCGTCGCTCAGGCACGCTCCAGAACCTCCCTCGCAAGATCGCGGTAGGCGTCGACGGCCCGCTGGCTGCCTCGCAGCTGGGTCAGCGGTATGCCGGTGGAAGCCGCCTCCAGGATCTTCGAGTTGGTTCCCACGCTCGTTTCGAACACCAGGTCGCCCCAGTTGTCCCGAAGGTACTGCGCCACGGTCTTTTCCTCCCCCAAGCGTCGATCGTACTTGCTCAACAGGATGCCGAGGACCTTGAGGTGGGGATTGATGTAGAGAATCTCGTCGATGCTACCCTGCAGCATCTGCAGGCCCTGTAGGGAGAAGAAGCGGGCCTCGGTGGGGATGATAACCATCTGTGCCGCGACCAGCGCATTTATGGTGAGGAGGCCAAGGGAGGGAGGGGTGTCGATGAGGACGAAGTCATACTCGTCACCCACCTTGGCCAGCTGGTCTCGCAGGCGGAACTCGCGACCCAGCTTGTTCATGAGCGCTGCTTCCGCGCTCGCCAGAGCCAAAGAGGTCGGAACCAGGTCGAGGCGGCCATTCTCATCAGAGAAGACCTCAACACGAGGGAGCGCCGATTTGTGATCCAGCAGCGAATCCGCGACCGTCTGCTCGAACCCATCGCTGGAGGCCAGGCTCAGGGTCAGGTTGCCCTGAGGATCCATGTCGACGACCAGAACCCGGTTTCCAAGCTGGAAGAGGCATATGCCCAGGTTGGTGGTCGTGGCCGTCTTGCCCACGCCCCCCTTCTGGTTCGCCACGGAGATCACTTTTGCGGCCATACTACGCCAATCTAGCGAAGGGCGGAACGGTCATGCCATTGAGAATGGCCTTCGGGTGAGCCTTCACGAAGACCTCGCGGCCCTCCTGAGGAAGCACAATCTGCGGCTCCTGGAGCTGTCGGCGAGGACGGCGACGGCCGAACAGGCCGCCGAGGCAGTGGGTTGTGCAGTCGCTCAGATCGTTAAGTCGCTCCTGTTGGTGGCCGGCGGAAGTCCACTCATGGTACTTGCCGCGGGCGACCGGCGGGTGGATTTGAAACGGCTGGCGGCGCTCTCGGCGGCTTCCGAGGTACGGATGGCCACGCCGGCAGAGGTTCGCGAGACGACCGGTTTCGCGATTGGGGGCGTGCCGCCCTTCGGTCATGCGAGGCGCAGCCAAACGCTCATCGACTCCCGTCTTCTGCCCCATGGGGTGGTATACGCGGCCGCCGGAACTCCCCACCGAGTGTTTGCTATCGATCCCGATCTCCTAAGGCGGCTGTCAGAGGCAACTACCGCGGATCTCTGACTTTGTATCGGACGGAAAGAGTGGACCCGCCTGCGGGCGGGCGTGCAGGCGGGTCCGGTGGGATAAGGAGGCGATGTAAGGGGCGGTTCTAGGGCGCCGCGCCGAGCGTTAGGCTGACGGATCGCGTCTTTCCCTGTCGCCAGACCCGGAGCTGGATGGTCTGACCCGGGTGGTATGGCTCAATGCGCTGCATGAGCGCGTTGGGATGGCGCAACGGCTTGCCGTTGATGGCGACGATGACATCGCCCGTCTGCAGGCCGGCGCGTTGGGCAGGGCTGCCGGGCTTGGTCGCCTGGACAAAGGCGCCGCGCACGGGCTTGGTCTGACTGAGGTACTGGATACCCATGTAGGGCGGGGGAACGTGGGCGATGAGGCGCTGGGCCACATACGCGGCGGTGTTGCTGGGGATCGCAAACCCCAATCCCTCCGCCACGGTGGCATTGGGATCGGCGACACCGAAGAGGTTGTCACTGCTTGTCCCCGTGGACCGCTGAATCTCGGTGTTGATCCCCACCACGTGGCCCGTGAGATCGATGAGCGGCCCACCGCTATTGCCGTGGTTGATGGCGGCATCGGTTTGGATCATGTTGCTGGCCGCAAGCGCCTCCCCCGGAGACGGGCGGTTCAGGCCGCTCACGATGCCTTCTGTGACCGTGTTGCGGTAGACGCCGAGCGCGTCGCCGATGGCAAGCACCGGCTCGGCCAGCTGCAGCCGTGCGCTGTTCCCGAACTGGGCCACCGCCGGTACCGGGCTGTTCACCCGGATGACCGCGATGTCGTTCAGCGTGTCCTTGCCCACCAGCGTCGCGCTGGCGTGCCGGCCGTTGGCGAAGGTGACATGGTAGCGCGAGGCGCCCGAAATCACGTGGGCATTGGTGACGATATCACCGCGCGAGTCCACGATGAAACCGGAGCCGATGACGGTCCCGCCCGATTGGGGGAACGGAGAGAGCGGGTTTGTCTGGGCAGCCAGACCATGTTGAATCTCCACGACCGCCGGGCCGACGCGCTTCACCGCCGCAACCGCATTGGTCACCGGAATCAGCGTCTGGGCGGCCTGATTCGAAGAGGGCAGGAGCTGGACCGACGGCGTCGGGTGGCTCGATCCGGAGTTGGCGGCCACGGTGACGGCGCCCACGACCGCACCCGCGATTGCGCCGAAGAGAACGCCAAGGATGACCAAGATGGTGACCGTGCCGATGCCGATTCGGTGGGTCATGACTTGGCTTTCACCTCCGTAACTCGGATTTCCCCTCATTATTCCGAGCGCAAGATTAGAGGCCCATTAGGCATCTGCGGGCGCAACGACCGGCGAGCGCGCCCTCCGCATAATGGATTGGCGCGTCGTGACGCGAGTGCATGGATGGGTCGCCTAGTCTGGCCTAGGGCGCGGCACTGGAAATGCCGTAGGCGGGCAACCGTCTCGTGGGTTCGAATCCCACCCCATCCGCCACCCCACAGGTGCGGCAGGGCCACGCGCCGCTAGGCGGGCGCCTCGATCATGGTCAGCTCCGTCGTCATTCCCAGGCGTTCGGCCACGGGTCGGCCATCCGAGATGTAGAGGCGCGGAACACGCTGGCTGATGCCCGAGAGCACGTCGTAGCTGATGGTCCCGGCCCAGCGAGCGATCTCGTCCGCGGTCAGCTCATCGTCGCCGGAAGCACCGATGATGGTGACCTCATCTCCCTGCCTGGCGTCGGGTACGCCACTGAGGTCCACCATGAACTGGTCCATGGCAACGCGGCCCACGATGGGTGTCCGGCGACCCCGCACGAGCACATGGCCCTTCCCCTGTACGGTGCGCGGCATGCCGTCGGCGTAGCCGAAGGGCACCAGGCCAATCGCGGTGCGCTTCTCGGTTCTCCAGTCGTGGCCGTAGCTCACGCCGACCCCTTTCGGGAGGGTGCGAACCCGAGCGAGATGGGAGCCCAGCACCATCACCGGCTGGAGCTCGACGGTTCGCGGAACGTGCGGAGAGGGATAGTAGCCGTAGAGGGAGATGCCGCAGCGCACGAGATCCAGATGCATCTCCGGGAACTGCAGCGTCGCAGCTGAGTTCGCGACATGGTTGATCCGGAAGCCGAGCTGCTCTTCCTCGAGGTGCCGGCGCACCTTCATGAAGATCTTGAACTGCTTCCAAACGCTGTCGGTCGACTTCTCGTCCGCGCTCGCAAAGTGAGTGAAGAGCCCCTCACGCCGCAGGTGGGGCAAACGGCCGATCGCCTCCACAAGGGGCACCACTTCATGCGGGAGCACACCATAGCGGGTGAGACCTGTGTCGACCTCGAGGTGAAACGGCACCTCCTTGCCGGCCGAGGCGGCCTCGGCCGATAGGGCTTCGGCCAGAGGTAGTGAAGATATGCAGGGGGTGAGGTCGTAGGCCACGCACTTGTGGGCGTGTTTGGGCTCTATTGGGCCCAGTATGACGATGGGAGCGCTGACCTCCGACTTGCGGAGATAGAAGGCCTCGAACGGCGTGTACACGGCGAGCTGCGAGGCGCCCGCCGCGATCACCGCGTTGCCGACCGCGACGGCCCCGTGGCCGTATCCGTCCGCTTTCACCACCGCCATCAGCTCCGTATCCGGCCCGATGTGCGTCCTGAGGGTGTGGACGTTGGCCGCCAGACGATCGAGATAGATCTCCGCCCGCGTGGCCGCGAACTTCGACCCAAAGGTCGACACGGTCATGCAGACGCGCTTCTTGGGGCTATCCGCCACCGGCGCGGTCATGACCGGCTCACGATGGCTGGTCGTCCCGCTCTTCAACGACCAGGAGCCGAACGATGTCGTTCTCGTCGAGAATCCCCACCAAACGGCCGTCTTCCACCACGGGCAGGCAGCTCACGTGGCGGTCGAGCATCACGGTAGCCGCGGCGTCAATGGCGGTATCCGGAGTGGTGGTGACGACGGACCGGCTCATCAGATCAGAAGCCTTCGCGGCCAGTGCGCGCTGCAGCTCCCGCTCCGTTTGATCGGCGTCCAAGGCAAAGGAATAGCCCAGCAACGAGAAGTAGGTGGGCAGATGCGGCTGCGCATGCTTGGCGACCAAGTCGGCCGCTGTGATGACGCCGACCACTCCACCGGCTGTGTCTGTGACCACCACCTCAGAGCAGCGACGGTCAGTCATGAGCCGGGCGATGGAAGTCACTGAGGTGTCTGGGCCGACCGTCGGTACATCGGTACGCATCAGTCCACGTACGACTGTCTGCGACTGCTCTGCCATCAGCCTCGCTCCACTGCGGCCAACTTCTCTACCTCCATGCGCTCGATCGGAAGGCGATGCCAGAGATCCGAGGCCATGGTGCCGGCGTCTCCGAGTTCGGCTCGAAGGGAGTCTCCGGCCTTCCCATGCAGCCATACTCCGGCCATGGCCGCGTCATGCGGCTCCATCCCCTGCGCCATCAAGGAGGAGATGACCCCGGTCAAGACGTCGCCGGTGCCGGCGGTGCCCAGGTTCGGCCCGCCGGTGGCATTGAGCAGTAGCCCCTGGCGCCGGTGGGCAATCAGGGTGCTCGAGCCCTTGAGGACGACCACGATTCCCCACTCTGAGGCCGCCCTCGAAGCAGCCGAGAAGCGGTCCGACTGCACCTCGTCCACCGAGCACTGGAGCAGTCTGGCCATTTCTCCCGGGTGGGGAGTGACGACCAGGTTCTCGGGTGCGGCGTCCCACCAGTGCGGGACCTCGGCAACCAGATTGAGGCCGTCGGCATCGAGGACACCGGGGAGCTGCAGCTCCCGGAAGAGCCGGAGCGCGGACAGGACAAATTGTTTCGTATCGGGGTGCCGGCCAAGGCCGGGACCCATGGCAAACGCCCCGGCCCGCTGGGAGTCGTGCGCCACGGCTTCGAGGTGGGCCGGGCCGAGCCAGAGATCAGACCCATTGGGAGAGGAGAACACCGGTTCGGGAGCCTGCTCTGCCACGACACTCTGGATAGCTCCCGGCACGAAGACCTGAACCAGCCCGGCTCCGGCACGGTAGGCCGCGACCGCCATCAGAGCCGGAGCGCCCGGAAACTGGCTGCTGCCGCCGATCGCGATGACGGTGCCGCTCCTGCCCTTGTTCCAGTCTTCACGCCGACGAGGAAGCCGGAGCGCGATGTCTTCGGGCTCGATCAGTGAGCAGCCAGCCCTTGGTTCGTGAACGTCAAGGCCGATGTCTGCGACGTCAATCTGGCCCGCCACGGCACGTCCCGGATAGGACCAGAGGCCCCGCTTCGGAAGGCCGAACGTCACCGTCCGAGACGCATGTACGGCGACCGTCTTGACGGCGCCCGTGTCGGTATCAACGCCGCTCGGAACGTCTATGGCCGCCCGCTCCACATCCCGGGCAGCGTTCACCAGCTCGATGATGGTCTCCAGCCGGCCTTCGGGTGGCCGGCCGCCAGTACCAAGCAGCCCATCCACGACCACATCCGCCCCGCCCAGCTCGGTTCTCAGGCGAACGAAATCCGGATCGTCCTCGGATCGCACGCCGGGAAGCTCGGGCGCCTCAGGCCGGCCGAAGCTGTAGAATGCCACCTCCTCGCCCCGTTCACGAAGGACCCGCGCGACCTCGACCGCATCTCCTCCGTTGTTGCCAGGCCCAGCCAGGACGAGAACGGACTTGCCTGGCGCGATCCGCGCGGCGACTTCCCGCCCGGCCCGCCGCATCAAATCGGTCAGGTCGCCACCCGCGGCAACAAACCGCTGCTCGAGTGACCGCATCTCATCCGCCGTCAGGAGCGGAATCACGCGTGCTCCCAGCCGACGGCCACGGCCGCGGCCATTCCGCGCGAGTGAGTGATGCTTACCGATATGTGGGTGATCGATCGAGACTCGGCGCCCAGCTTGGCCCGGCCAAACAGATAGACTTCGGGCTTTCCCTCGCGGTTTGGGAGGATCTCAATGTCTCGCCAGCGGATCCGTCGAATGCCGATGCCGAGAACCTTGGAGACCGCCTCCTTCGCCGCAAACCGACCGGCCAGGCGTTCGATACGCCCTCGACAGTAAGCCTGCTCGCGTTCCGTGTAGACGCGGTCCAAAAACCGCTGCTCAAACCGCCGCACCGTGGCCTCGATGCGTTCAAGCTCAATCAAATCGATGCCGGTCGCCGGCCCGCCTTCCCCCGGTTGGTTCACGCGTTGCCAACGGTGCTGAAGTTGGGAGAGTCGGAGGCGGTTACGACCCCAAACGGGAGCGTCAGGGCCACCCGGCCATCGAGTCGAAGCTGGAGCCGATGAACGCCGGGGCTCTCAAAGGTGAGGCTGTCGAACCCGATGATCAGGTTGGTCTCGCTGGACTGTTCGGGGACCTCGATGCCCATCGAAGGGCCTTCGGGGATGATTTCGGCCCCAGTCGGTCCGAGAATGGACACCTGGCCGCTATGGGTGCCGGGGGCCAGAGCCGCGACGACGACGACGAAGAATCTGGGATACGCCGCCGGGAGCGAGTGGAAGGTAATGCTGCTGAACAGGCCGATCGCGCTGATCTTGCCGTCCTCGCTGGTCAACGCATAGTCGCAGAGTAGCGCCAGCCGGACCTGATCGCCGCCGTCGGTCGAGAACAAACCCGGTCAGGCCTTCGTCGGGCGTTGGAGCCGGGCGGGCTCGAATGCCGCGCCCCAAGCAACGCGCCGTCGGGGTGGGGCCGCAGCCGGGCGGGCTTCCTCCAGCTGCATGTCCGCATCCCCCGTCTTGATTCGACCCATGATAGTAAGCCTGCAGTCGCATGCAGGCTGGAGGCCTTGAAGGCGACGTGGGTGGGACGGTTCGGGCCGATGAGTCAACGCCCGGTTGGCCCGCGTGCGGTCGACTCCCAGTGCGAGCTCCGGCTGATTGTCACCTCCTATTCATCTTCCACACATAAGAATGGTGGTGAGGCCGGAGCACCGGTCATTTTTGGCTACATCACTCCAAAGGAGGAGCTATGAAGCGGGTCTTATACCTGGCAAGCTCTGTGGCGCTACTGGCGTCCATGGTCTTGGCAGGAAACGCCTTCGCCGCCCACAGCAACAGCGTGGCGAAGAAAACCGTGAGTGTCCAGCTGTGCACGTCGGGACCGTTTGGGGTCAAGGCGCTGCAGCAGCTATGGCAGGGCGTCCGAAACGCCGTCGATCTGGCCGACAGCCAGTGGAAGAAGAAGCTGGCCAAGGTTCACGTCAAGCTGCTCCCGGCGCTGCACCTCGACGACGCGGCCGCCAACGGCTTGAGCTACGACCCAGGCGTCGAGCAGCAGAACGCCCGCACCTGTATCGCCAAGCCGCACACGCTTGGCTACGTCGGGACCCTGAACTCCGGCGCCGCTCTGGTGTCTGAGCCGATCAACAACCGGGCTCACCTGGTGATGATCAGCCCCGCCAACACCAACCCGACGCTGACGGACCCGAAGTCCCGATCGTCTCAGGAGCCCGATACCGCCAAGCACAAGATCAAGTGGGTCACCTACTATCGCACCGTTACCACCGACAAGCTGCAGGGACCGGCGGGCGCGCTCTACGCGCATAACAAGCTGCACGCCAAGACCTACTGGAAGGTCGACGACGGCAAGCTGTACGGCGTGGGCCTTGCCACCTACTTCGCCAAGGAGGCCAAGAAGCTCCACATGAAGCAGGTGGGATCGGGACGGATCGACAGCAGCAGCTCGGCGACGGAGTCGGCCACCTCGGCCACCATCGCCGCGCAGATCGTTGCCTACAACCACGCCCACAAGGGCCAGCCGGCAGTCGTGTACTGCGGCTGTGACAGCGAGACCTCGGCGGCCTTGCCCCGAGACCTGCGCAACAGCGGCTACAAGCGGCCCTACATGGGCGGCGACGCCCTCTTCAATAGCGCCTGGCTTGGCAACAGCAGCGGCGCAGGCCCCGGAGCCGTCAACAATGACGTCACCTCCGTCGGCCCCGATCCCTCGAAGGCCGCCAAGTCCTTCGTCAAGGCCTACAAGAAGAAGTTCCCGGCCTTCTTTAAGAACCCTGGAATCCAGGCCTACGACGCCCCCGGCTATGATGCCGCCGGCATCATCCTCAAGTCGATCTACGAGGCTGCCAAGGCGGGCAAGCTCAAGGGCTCGATCAAGAAGCAGCGAACCGCAGTGGTGGGCTTTGTCCACTCCATTCGCTTCACCGGCGCGACCGGGACGACCACGTTCAACAAGAACGGCGACACGTCCAACAAGATCATCAGCGTGTACCACTCCAAGAAGGTGCACGGCAACCTGAACTGGATCTTCGCCGGCCAGCTGAAGGCCAAGGGCAGCCCCACGTAAGTCGCTCTCTCGGTAATCCGGTTTGGGGACGGGAGCCAGCTCCCGTCCCCATCTCTTTACCCGGCCTGTCTATAATGTCCGAGAACTTGGCCCGGCCCGGAATATCTCGCTCGCAGCGCGGCATCTGACCCTACTCCCAGACGGACGAAGGCCATGACCCTCGATGTTCTGATCAGCGGTGTCGTGCTCGGCAGCCTCTACGCCATCGTGGCGCTGGGATACACCATGGTCTACGGCATCATCGAGCTGATCAACTTCGCCCACGGCGATGTCTTTACGCTGGGGGCCTTCATCTCCATTCCCGTCATTCAGGCAATCATCAGTCAGAACGGATCGACGCCCACACTCGGTCAGTCGATCTTTGCCATCGGGGCCGCCATGGTTGTGGCAGCCCTCTGCTGCGCCGTCGTCGGCGTCGTGATCGAGCGAGTTGCGTATCGCCGGCTTCGGAACGCGCCCCGACTCGCGCCCCTCATCACGGCCATCGGCGTTTCCCTGATCATGGAGAACGCCATGGCGCAGTGGCAGGGCGGCCTGCCGGTCTTCTATCCCACTGCCCTGCAGCCCAGCTCCTATACGATCTTGGGGACAACGTTGACCAACACCCAGATCCTGGTCATCTTGGGCGCTCTGGCGATGATGCTGGGTCTCGACATGTTCGTCAACCGAACCACCATCGGTAAGGCCATGCGAGCCGTGGCTCAGGATCGGGAGGCGGCCTCGATGATGGGCATCAACGTCAACTTCATCATCTCCCTCACGTTCTTCGTCGGGTCCGCACTCGCCGGGGCCGGCGCCGTCCTCTATGGGATCGATCTGGGGAGTTTGGGGTATGACAGCGGCTTCACGCTGGGACTGTTCGCCTTCACCGCCGCTGTCTTGGGAGGCATCGGAAACATCAGGGGTGCGATGATCGGCGGCCTCATCATCGGCATCCTCCAGGAATACGTCAGCGGCCTGGGCAATGGAGTGGGGACCGAATGGTATGACACGGCCATCTTCAGCGTTCTGGTGTTGATCCTGGTCTTCCGGCCTTCCGGAATCCTCGGCACGAACACGGCCGAGAAGGTCTGAGATGACCAGGCTGGTCTTTCTGGTTCTCGCGCTGGTGATCGCGGTGGTTTGGGTGGCCCGTGCCGTACAGGTGGGTGTAAACCGGAGACTCGCCGGGCGGCTGGCCGCCGTTTGGAGAACAACGGGCTCGGCGGGAGGATTGTTGCACAAGCTGGCGGGCTCGCTGCGCGCGGTGCGAGAGGTCCTTGGCGAGGACCCGTGGCTCAGCCGGCTCCTTCTGCTGTTGGTGCTCGACGTTGCTGTGGCCTATCCGGTCTTTGATTCCAGCGACGTCCGTGTCGGCACGGCCGATCAGGCCGAGGTGTTTGTGCTGCTGGCGCTTGGCCTGAACATCGTGGTTGGGTTTGCAGGGCTGCTCGACCTGGGCTACGCCGCTTTCTTTGCCATCGGCGCGTACACCGCCGCACTGCTGGCCTCCACCCACTTCTCAGTGGGGAAGCACGGCTCCATCGTGAGCAACCTGCTGCTGAGCGTCGGGAACGGTGGAATCCACTTCAACTTCTTCGCACTCATACCCCTGGCCGCGCTGGTCGCCGCGTTCTTCGGCATCCTCTTCGGAGCGCCGACACTGCGATTGCGGGGAGACTATCTGGCCATCGTAACCCTTGGGTTCGGCGAAATCGTTCCCAAAGTCGTCTCAAACCTGGGCGCCTCCAACAGCCTGTTTCTGGGCCGCGGCAACACGCTGCCGGTCCCCAACATCACCAACGGCGTAAACAACATCGTGGGCATAGACAAGCCTCCAGATGTGCACATCGGTCCAATACACTGGACCTTCCAGACCAACGATCCCCGCCCCTGGTACTTCTTGGGCGTCATCATCATCGTCATCAGTATCGTGATGATCACGCGCCTGCGCGGCTCCCGACTGGGTCGCTGCTGGGTCGCGATTCGAGAAGACGAGATCGCGGCGGCTCACGCGGGTGTCAACATTACCGGCGCCCGGCTCACAGCCTTCGCGCTGGGTGCGGCGTTCTCCGGGTTCGGCGGTCTCCTCTATGCCACCCAGCTGGGAACCGTGAGCTACGATCTGTTCACGTTTTCGGTGTCCGTCACCATCCTGGTGATGGTCATTCTCGGAGGGATCGGCAGCGTGCCTGGCGTGATCATCGGCGGGATCATCGTCTCCTACCTCAACCAGAGCTGGCTGACCACGCTCTCGGCCTGGCTCAACACTCAGGGCGGCAGCTTTGACCATGCGTGGGGGCCGATCGGGGCTCTGGGAGCCTGGTTGCACACGGTTCCTCTGGCCACCGCCAAGCCGATGATCTTCGGCATCATCCTCGTCTTGATGATGCTCCTTCGGCCGCAGGGTCTCATTCCCGAGAGACGCCGCGCACGCGAGTTCCGGCCGGAGACCGAGCAGGAAGCCCAAGAGGAGCTAGAAGAGCTGTACACACTGCGTACCGGGGAAATCTAGGCGATGGCCCAGCCTCCGGTGCTCCTAGAGACTCAGGCACTCACCAGATCATTCGGCGGTCTCACCGCTGTGGACAACCTGGACTTTGTGGTCCGCAAGGATGAGATTGTCAGCCTGATCGGACCAAACGGAGCCGGGAAGTCGACGGTCTTCAACCTCATCAGCGGCATCTACCCGCCGACGGCCGGCCGCATTCTCTTCAAGGGCGTCAACATCGCCGGTCTCAAGCCCGACCGGGTTGAGCGTCAGGGCATCGCCCGGACCTTCCAGACTTTGCGGCTGTTCGCGAACATGACGGTGCTCGAGAACGTTCTCGTCGGCTTCCACTCTCGCCTGAAGTCCAACGTGATCGAGGATCTGATCCGCCCGCCCTGGGTGGCCCGGGCGGAGCGAGACGCGGTCGAAGAGGCTCGCCAGCTCCTTCGGATGCTGGGCCAGCGACTTTACACACAGCAAGAGTTTCGGGCCGCCGATCTGGCCTACGCGGATCGGCGCCTGCTCGAGCTGGCTAGAGCCATGGCTTCACAGCCAGATCTGTTGATGCTGGACGAACCGACCGCCGGCATGAACCCATCCGAGGCCGCGGACTTCATGGAGCTGATACGGCGGGTGCACGATCGGGGCTTCACCATCCTGCTGATTGAGCACAATCTGAGCGTGGTCATGGGAGTGTCCCAGCGGATCACGGTTCTCGACTACGGACTGAAGATCTCGGAAGGGACGCCCGACGAGGTCCGCCGTGACGAACGAGTCATTGAGGCATACCTTGGAAGAAAAGCAGCCACTGCTTGAGTTTCGTGGCGTAGACACCTATTACGGGAGTCTGCACATTCTCAAGTCGGTCGACTATCGGGTGGGCGAGGGCGAGATCGTCGCCCTGCTCGGGGCGAATGGGGCGGGGAAGACGACGACGATGAAGACCATTCTGGGGATCGTGCGCCCTCGGTCCGGCCAGGTGTTGTTTGAGGGCAAGCGGATCGACGGAGAGCAGACGGGTCGAATCGTCGAGGCAGGCATCGCACCGGTTCCGGAGGGTCGCCGCGTCTTTCCGAGGTTGACGGTCCTCGACAACCTCAAGATGGGCGCCTGGACGCGCAAGGATGGTCAGGTCAAGCAGGACATGGATCGCGTCTACGACCTGTTTCCGCGCCTGGCCGAACGCAAGAACCAGCAGGCCGGCACGCTGAGCGGTGGTGAGCAGCAGATGCTGGCAATCGGACGGGCGCTGATGGCTCGACCGCGACTGATGATCATGGATGAGCCGTCAATGGGCCTCTCTCCCATCTTGACCGAGCGCGTGTTCGACACGGTGGTGGAGATCAACAAGCAGGGAACCACGATCTTCATGGTCGAGCAGAATGCCTACATGGCCCTGCAAGTGGCCGTGCGGGGCTATGTGCTGCAGACGGGAGAGGTGGTTCTCGCCGACACGGCCCCGAACCTGCTCGCCAGCGACATGGTCCGGAAGGCCTATCTGGGCGAGACGTAGCGCGGACGAGCGTTAGAAACCGAAGGCAAGCCGTTCCGCGAGCGGCTCGGGCAGCCCGTCCGCGCGCATTTTCTTCTGGGTCTGCTGGATTGGGTACTCGACCCGGTGAAACTCAAACGTGTCGGCCTGAGAGTCATACGTGGCGTAGGCGGCTCGGGGATCTCCGTCTCTGGGCTGTCCGACACTCCCCGGATTCACGATGAGGCGGGCGCTTTGCGTCAGGTCGAGGCTCTGCTCGGGCTCTGGGACGAACACGTCTGTCTCCTTTGTTTCTGTCTGTTGGGTGAAGACACGCGGAACGTGAGTATGGCCTACGAAGCAGAGTTTGGTCGTAAAGCGGGCGAAGTTCTCGGGCGCCTGCGAAAGCCTGTCGAGATACTCCCACACGGGATCCCGCGGGCTGCCGTGGACGAGAGTGACCGACCCCACCTCCTCGACCTGCCCCAGGTTTCGCAAGAATTGCTCGGTCTCCGAAGACATCACGTCGCGCGTCCACTCAGCCGCGGCCCTCGCCAGGGGATTGAAGGCATTTAGATCCATCTCTCCGAGAGCCGCGACGTCATGATTGCCGATGACGGTGGCGAGGTTGGGAAGCTGACGGAGCCGGGCAACGCATTCGTTGGGATTTGGGCCATAGCCGACAATGTCCCCGAGACAAAGGGTCGCGTCCCACTCTCCGGCCACGCCCAGAACCGCCTCAAATGCCTCCAGGTTGGCGTGAATGTCGGTGATGATGAGATAGCGCACGAAGCTCCACCCAGTTCGGCTCGGCGAAACACCGGCTGGACAAACACTCAAGAGTAAAGGTCGCCATGCGCATATGCGGGGGTGCACGGGGCCCGGTGGTCCTCGCGGTCTTCAAAATCGTTGCGGGGCGGCCATTGTCGCCGTTCCGGGTGGGTTCGACTCCCATGCACCCCCGCCAACTTGGTCAGTGGCCACCGTCCTGGTGCGATCTGGCTCATCATGGAAGCAGGTAGGTCGGCGCCAACGACGGCCGGAGGAGGTTGCCACCATGGCAGGACAGCTGAGTCAATCCACTGACCAGGACCTTGACAAGCTGCGCCGCCTCTCAGCTGCCGACCATGGACTCGCCGTCGTGGTGACGCAGCGGGCCGATGGCGGCCCACTGTGCTCGGTGGTGAACGCAGGGCTGTACCGGCATCCCGTCACTGGAGCACCCGTGGTCGCCTTCGTCTCTCGCGGGGACGCGGCGCGTTTGGATCACCTTCGGCGGCGACCTCGAGCGACGTTGGTCTTCCGGGCCGAATGGGAGTGGATCTCCGTTGAAGGCCAAGCGACGCTCGCTGGCCCGCAGGACCCGATACCGGAGATGTCGATCAGCCTTCCCCAGCTGCTACGCGAGATCTTTCGGGCGGCGGGTGGAACGCATGACGACTGGGATGAGTACGACCGCGTGATGGCTCGCGAAGGACGAACGGCGGTCATGGTTGGCCTTGACCGCGTCTATGGGAACCGCTCTACCTGATCTCGTTCTCGGCAAGGAAAGAGCCCGGCCGTTCTACGGGCCGGGCTCTGAGTAGGGTGGGAAGAGTCTAGGCGACCGGGACCGCCTGGGCGCGCGAGGAGCGGCGGGCGACGGAGCGCTCGCCCTCCTTACGCATAGCGACGAGCAGCTCGAAGAGGAACGCGCCGCACACGCCGATCGCCGCCAGCAGCGCGACTATCGCCGCGAGTCCGGCATAGGTGCCAACCGTCCACCATCCGTATGCGTTGAGCAGCATGCTGCGGAGGGTCGTGCCCTTGAAGATTGTGGCGACGAGGTTCTGCAGCTTCAGGTTCTTGGGATGAGTCATAGCGGCAAGGCTGGCCTGGGAATAGGTCATGCCCATCTCGCCCAAATGAACCTTGATGAAGTTGTTCGCGTAGGTTCGGGCCTGGTCACCGGTGGTCATCGTCTGCCCGGCGTAGGGGGCCATGGCCTTCTGATTCACCGCGGGCAGGGCCTTGAACTCGGCGTTCGTCTTCGTCGGGAAGACAATCTGCTGCGCCTTGAGCTCATCGGTGACGGTTGAGTGACTATATGCCGACGCCCAGAACAGGAAACCCGCTCCGATCGCGAAGATAATCACCATTACCGCCTGGAGGGACATGATGCGCCAGCGAAGCTCGGATGTCATTTCGTCTACTTCCTTTCGGCTTTTGTTAACTTCACCTCCAGCTTGATATGACTGAGGCGTCGCTCCAATCGGTTCCGGACCCGAGTTCGTAGGCCCATCGGTCTGATCTTCAGGCGGTGGCCCGAGGGGAGCGGAGCCATGCTCGCTCCCAGGTCGGAAAAGGATCTCAGGCGCCAGCATCCTCGACATCGGGTGAGGACCCGATAGGCGAGGATCTTTCGAGCGGCCTACGATAGGACGTGCTGCGCCTGAGAGCCAGGCGCGGCAAACAAATTTGGGCGGAGGCACGTATGGACGCACCGGCTCATTACTTTCACTGGGGCTTCATCCTCATCTCGACCGCGAATCTGATCGTCATCGCGTTGATGATTCTGGTGTTCGCTGCGGCCATCCTGGTTCCATACCCCTCAGGGAAGGGTAAGCAACGATGAGCTGGACCTCAAGCCTACAGAGGAAGCTGAGTGAGGGTCTGCCCTATGACCAGCTCCTGCCGGACGAGCAGCCGGCATACGTGCACAGCTACGTGTATCTGTTTGGGGTGGCGACCATCGGGAGCTTCGTCCTCCTCGTCGTAACGGGAGTGATCCTCGCCGCGTTCGGCCCCCAGTGGTGGCATGGTGCAGCGGTGGGGCACTTCTTCAACAGCCTGCATTTCTGGGCCGCCCAAGCGTTCTTCTTCTTTATGGTCGTCCACCTGTGGACCGCCTTCTTCCAAGGAGCGTGGCGAGATGGCCGAGGCTTGACCTGGGTCTCCGGCGTGGTCACCTTTTTGGTGTCGATCGTCACTGCCTTCACCGGTTATGTGTCTCAGCAGAACTTTGATTCTCAGTGGATTGCCACGCAAGGGAAGGACGCCATGAACTCGGTCGGCGTCGGCGCATTCTTCAACGTCCTCAACTTCGGTCAAATGTATGGCTTCCACGTATTCATCATGCCGGTGGTCGTGGCCGGTCTCATGGGCGTGCATCTCACTCTCGTGCGACTCCGGGGCGTCGTGAGACCCTACGACCTACCTGGGCCGTCGAAGCGGCGAGTATCGGAGGTGGCATGATGGCGACGAAGCGGGCCTATTACGCAGGCGTGCGATTCGCGCCCTACGACCTCGTGAAGGAGTTTGTCTTCGCCCTTGCCGCCGTGACGGTCCTGGTGATCGTTCTGGCTGCCCTTCTTTCCTCCCCGGACGTGCCTTCGCTCACCATCAAGACTGTTGCCACGCAAACGCCCCAAAACTACGTCCAGCTGGAGCTCGACTCGCTCGACGGCAACGGCGATGTGGCCGGGTACGGTCCTCCCTACAACCATCAGTCCGGCTCGGTGCAATATATCGGGCCCGTTTCCGTGCAGAACCTCTTTGGGGTTCATATTCCCGTCAATCCGGCTCGGGACTATGTTCTCGGGCCGCTCGAACAGACACGGCGCAGCGACCCTGCTTTGGCGGCAGCACTACAGACGTTCAGAACGGCCCCCGCGACGACGCAGTCCAAATGGGAAGCGGCATACAACTCGGCCCTCCTAAAGGCAAAACAGCAGGGATCGAAGCTGACGATCCCTTCCTGCAGCTGCGGGCCGGTGACCCTCATGATGAGCCGGCTACTGGCGCTGGGCCAGAGCGGCGCCATGGACGGCCTCCTCTTGACGAGCCGCCACTTCTATCAGACCGACTACACCAGGCCATTGCTGTTCATGAATTACACGGACGCGATGGCCAACAAGGCGACGAAGTACAACCTGCTGGGATCAACCTGGGGAGTCATGAACGAAACGGGGAACTACCCCGGACAGGCGTGGCTCTGGCTATACACGCTGCTCTATCAGATCCCGCCGTACACCACGGCTTGGGCCGCCAACACGGACGCGCTCGCCATCCTGACGGTTACGATCCTGAGCCTCTTGCTGCTGCTTCTCCCGTGGATCCCGGGCCTCAATCGGTTGCCCCGGATCATTCCCGTGTACCGGCTGATCTGGCGGCATCACTATCGAACCGGAGGCAATGGATGAGATTCGACAGCGCGCTCCATCACCTCGCCATGATACTTGCCGCAGGCATGGGTATCGTCGGATTCGGTCTCATCTATGACGGCTTGGCAGATCATGCTGTTCCGTACTTGACGACCGGGATTCCGCTGCTGATGCTGGGATTGTGGTGGTCCGGGCGGGACCTCGCGCGAAGTACGGCCGCGGCGCGCCGGCGGAGGCTCCTCCGCGCGCCTCACGCGGAGCCGCCGTGTCGCCCGACCTGAGGGTTGTTGCCGAGGATCAAGCGACGGCCGCTCTGGAGCATGGCGAGAATGGACATCGAGGTGCCTCCCCCATGCAAAGGCCGACCCATCCGGGATTCGCACTTGATCTGAACCGCTTGCGACTGGTTGCCATCGTTGCGCCCGTCGCGTTCCTCGCCGGGGTGGAGGCGGTGAGCGCCTTCGGGCTCGGCCTTCTGATCTCCAGTCCCGGACTGCGATTCGCGGTTGTTTTTTTGCTCCTGGCGGTCGCGGCGATACCGTTCACCGTTTGGGTATTCCGGGTGATCGAGCGCCAGCAGCACGATCTGGCGAGGGGAGCCGTCCTTCTCGAGAGCATTCAGGACCACGCCATCATGATGCTTGATCCCGATGGCCGCGTGGTCTCGTGGGGGCCTGCGGGGGAACAGGTCATGGGCTACGGAGCTGAGGAGATCCTTGGCCGTCCGTATGCGACCTTCTTCCCGCCAGACGCGATCAGCTCCGGCGACTCCTCAATCGCGACTTGATGTGGCTCGCGCCGAAGGCAGCGTTCATTTCGAGGGCTGGCGCACTCGGAAGGATGGATCGCGCCTTTGGGGCGAGGCGGTGCTGTCTGCCGTCCGGAGTGGCGAGGGAGTGTTGTTGGGGTTCTCGGAGGTGACCAAAGATGGGAGCGAGCGCGCCGACGCTCGCCGACAAATCGAGGCCCTGAATGCGCAGCTCACTGAGCGGGTGGAGGATCTGAGGCGTGCGAATGTCGAAGTGCAACAAAGGAATCGCCAGTTGACGGTGGTCAACGCGGCCATCGCCGCGATTTCGGAAGCTCTGGATCCGCGTGAAGTCCTCCAGCGCATCGTCGATGCCGCGCGGGAGTTGGTGGGCGCCAGATATGGAGCGCTGGGAGTTTCGGACGACTCCGGCCGGATCGTGGAGTTCATCACCAGCGGGATCACACCACAGGAGCGGGAGGCCATCGGTCCGCTTCCGCAGGGTCACGGTCTTCTCGGAGCGCTGATCACCGAGGGTGCGCCGCTGCGGGTGGCAAGGATTCAGGACGATAGGCGTTCGTCGGGCTTTCCGCCCAACCACCCGCCGATGACGACCCTCCTGGGGGTTCCAATTCACTTCCAGTCTGAGGCTGTCGGCGACCTGTACCTTACCGACAAGATCTCAGCGGTAGGTGAGGCGGAAGTCGAATTTAGCGAGGAGGACGAGCGTCTTCTGATCTTGCTGGCCAATCATGCAGCAGTAGCGATCACGAACTCTCGCCTCTATAACGAGGCCAAGGCGGCGCGGGATCGACTGCAGATTTGGAATGAGCGACTCGAGCTGGAGGTCGCGGAGCGAACACGACAGATCGGCGAGCAGAGCAGAGACCTCACTCGTCGGGTCCTTCAAGCGCAGGAGGAGGAGCGGAAGCGCATTGCGAGAGAGCTGCACGACGAATCCGCCCAGTCGTTGTCCACATTGCTGATCGGCATCGACTTGCTGGAGCAGAGCTTGTCGGCGGAATCTCAAGGGGCAGTGCGTGAGCCGCTGGATCGGCTGCGCCGCCTTGCGAAGGGCACGCTGGACGAGATCCGTTCGCTCTCTCACGATTTGCGACCGACCATCCTCGACGACGTAGGGCTAGAAGCGGCGCTGGAGTGGCTTGGGGCCGAGCTGGCCCAGGGTTTTCGGGGCGAGGTGCGCGTCGAAGTGGAGCAGGGAGCACGGCAGGCAGGCATCGGCCCCGAGGGGGAGCTGGCCCTGTTCCGCATCGCCCAGGAAGCGCTGAATAATGCTCGAAAGTATGCGCACGCATCGGTGATTGAAGTTGGGCTGATCGTCGAGGCCAGGGAGGCCCGGCTCACTGTGCGGGATGACGGAACCGGGTTCGACCTCGCGGCACTGCAGGGACCAACGCGTGATGGCGGGCTTGGTCTCTATGGCATGCGCGAGCGCGCGGCCCTGGTTGGGGGTGACTTGGAGATTGAATCGGCACCCGGTCAAGGCACACGAATCGACGTGCGCCTCCCGCTGTTGGAAGAGCCGGCGAGTGCGGACTCGGGGAATGCGAGGGACAACACGTGTTGATGGAGACGAAGGTGCTGCTGGTCGACGACCACGCCATCTTGCGCGACGGGTTGCGAATGGTGCTCGAGGCGCAGCCGCAGATTCGCGTCGTGGGAGAAGCCGGCGATGGCCGGGAAGCGGTTGAGCTTGCTGAGAAGCTGCAGCCCGACGTCGTGGTCATGGACATCGCCATGCCAACTCTGAATGGGCTCGAGGCGACCCGACAGATCAAGCGTCGCTGGCCGCAGATCAAGGTCGTGATCCTAACCATGCACGAGAACCAGCAGTATCTGACCCAGATCGTCAAGGCCGGCGCGACCGGGGCAGTTCTGAAGCGGTCGGCGGGCACTGAGCTGTTGACCGCCGTATCGGCCGCCGCACATGGACAGACCTATTTCTCGCCGGCGATCGCCAGCATGATGCTTGAGGATTATCGGGCCCGACTGTCCGAGGGCGACGTGGAAGACCCGGAGATTCTGACCGAACGGGAGCGGGAAGTGCTTCAGCTCGTGGCAGAGGGCAAGACCAATCAGGAAATTGCCGGCCTGCTCTTCCTTTCAATCAAGACAGTTCAGACACACCGCGCGCACATTATGGAGAAGCTCGGTGTGCACGATCGCACAGACCTGGTGAAGTACGCCATCCGGATGGGCATGGTGACGCCGGATTGATTCCGGTAACCATTCGGGTCGGCGGGTTTCAGGGGGGCTTCGAGGTTAGCGCGACCAATTCCGGCTTCTTGCCGGCAGTTGCAGCATGGATGAGATGGGTCAGTTTCACTCCCGACCTGACGTTGATCCTGGGAACGATCACTCCTGCGCGATGTTGATCCTGACCCTCAACGTTGGCTCCTCATCCATTAAGACCGGCATCTATGCGTGTGGCGACGGAATGGAAATGGTGCCTGAGCCGGCCCTCCGTGAGTCGTGTCAGTTCGATCTTTCGGGAGGCGACGGGCAGGAAGACGTTCTGACGCCGCTGTGGAAATGGGTCGGAGACAAAGCGTTTGATGTCGTGGGCCACAGGGTGGTTCACGGAGGCAGGAAGTATTCTGCCGCAACCCGGCTTACGCCACGAGTAGTCACGGATCTGCAGGCGCTCGTCGCCGTCGATCCAACCCATATGCCCCAAGCCCTCGCGGTGATCCAGGCAGCGGCGGATCGATGGCCCGGGACTCCCCAGGTAGCGTGTTTTGACACCGCTTTTCACCGACACATGCCGCGAGTGGCCCAGATGTATCCGCTTCCCAGGGACCTCGAGTCTCTCGGCGTCGTGCGGTATGGATTCCATGGTTTGTCCTGCGAATACATCATGCATCGGTTGGGGGAGATCGATCCGGTCGAAGCCATGGGCCGAATCGTGATTGCCCACCTCGGCA
The DNA here is from genome assembly GCA_021323865.1 of Pseudomonadota bacterium. Classification (GTDB taxonomy): domain Bacteria; phylum Chloroflexota; class UBA5177; order UBA5177; family JAJPKF01; genus JAJPKF01. The sequence continues at coordinate 369,219 of JAJPKF010000018.1, forward strand.
ACGGTTCCAGCCTGACCGCGGTGCGTGGCGGCAGGAGCATCGACACCACCATGGGCTTCTCACCCACAGGCGGATTGATGATGGGGACTCGGTCGGGCGATCTCGATCCGGGCGTCGTTCTGCACCTGTTGGAAGCTGACGGGGCGGAGGCGCAGATTGTGGGGCGGCTGCTGAATCGGCAGTCCGGACTTCTCGCCGTTTCGGAGATCAGCGCGGACATGCGGGAGCTTTTGGAGGAGGAGGGGAAGGACTATCGCGCTCGTGAAGCGATTGCGCTGTACTGTTACCAGGCGCGCAAGTACCTGGGCGCATTGGTCGCCGTGCTGGGCGGTTTGGAAACCCTCGTGTTCACCGGCGGCATCGGGGAACACGCTGCCGAAGTGAGAGCGAGTATTTGCTGCGACCTCGATTTTCTGGGCATTGAGATCGATGAATCTGCCAACGGGGTTCATCGCGAGGTCATCTCCGTCGATGACAGCCGGGCCAAGGTGCGGGTACTACCGACCGACGAGGATTCCGTCATTGCGCGCCACGCATGGACGGTGGTGGAGGGAAGTTGAGCGGGTACGCATTTGATGCTTCCATTTCGAGCGCAGTTCGAGAAGGGGAACAGCCGCGCGGCAAACCGGATGTGCACATACCGGCGGTCCTGACTGCAGAGATGACCGACCGGATCGACCGCTACTGGCAGGCGGCCAACTACCTGACCATCGGCCAGATCTATCTGCGCGACAATCCGCTCCTACGGCAGCCGCTGTCGGGCGAGCACATCAAGCCTCGTCTGCTCGGACACTGGGGCACGTCTCCCGGGCTGAGTCTCATCTACGCCCACCTGAACCGGATGATCGTCGAGCACGATCTGAACATCATCTATCTTGCGGGTCCCGGTCACGGCGGGCCGGCAATCGTCGCCAACGTGTATCTCGAGGGCACCTACTCGGAGATCTATCCGGAGGTCTCACAGGACGTCGATGGCTTGCGCCGGCTCTTTCGACAGTTCTCGACGCCGGGAGGCATACCGAGCCACGTGAGCGTTCCGACTCCCGGCTCAATCCACGAAGGTGGAGAGCTGGGCTATGTCCTCTCTCACGCCTTCGGCGCCGCGTTCGATAATCCGGACCTCATCGTCGCGGCCGTTGTGGGAGACGGAGAGGCAGAGACCGGCCCGCTCGCCGGTTCCTGGAAGGGCACGCGCTTCCTCAATCCAGCTCGTGATGGAGCCGTTCTGCCGATTCTGCACCTCAACGGCTACAAAATCGGTGGCCCCACGGTCATGGGAAGGGACGCCGACGAGGATGTTGCCCGACTTATCGAAGGCAACGGCTACGACGTCAAATTCGTTGAGACAGACGACCGCGGGACCGCCCACCAAACTCTGGCCGGCGCCTTGGAGCAGGCAGTGCATCAAATTCGGCGGATTCAGGATGCTTGGCGGAAGGGGTCCCGGGAGCTTCCCCGGTGGCCTGCCATCGTTTTGCGCACCCCCAAGGGCTGGACCGGACCTGCCGTCGTGGGTGGCGAACCAATGGAGGGAACATTCCGAGCCCATCAGGTGCCCCTCGCCAACGTGCGCAGCAGCCCCGAGGAGCTTGCTGAGCTCGAGGCCTGGATGCGCTCATACCACCCGGAGCGCCACTTTAACGACGAAGGCAAGCTGGCGGACGACCTGGCGTCACTCGCGCCTCGGGGGGACCGCCGAATGGGCGCCAACCCGCACGCCAACGGTGGGCGTCTGAGCGTCGAGCTCGACCTGCCCTCATTTCGCAACTACGCCGTTCCCGTGGAGTCACCGGCCACCGAGCGTCGTGAGTCGACCCGTCAGCTTGGGGGACTGTTACGTGACGTGTTCACTCGCAACGCCGACGCCGCGAACTTCCGCCTCATGTGTCCGGACGAAACCAATTCCAACCGGCTCGGTTCGGTCTTTGAAGTGGAGAACCGCTGCTTCCTGGGTCGAACCATCGACATCGACGATCACGTCTCACCCCATGGAAGGGTGATGGAGGTGCTCAGCGAGCATCTCTGTGAGGGCTGGCTGGAGGGCTACAACCTCACGGGTCGTCACGGTTTGTTTGCGACCTACGAAGCCTTCTCGATGGTCGCAGCGTCCATGATCGTGCAGCACTCCAAGTGGCTGGAGGAAGCGACGCGGCTGGCCTGGCGCGATCCGGTCCCCTCGCTGAATGTTCTGCTCACCTCGACCTGCTGGCGCAACGATCACAACGGCTTCAGTCATCAGGGGCCAGGGCTGATCGACGTCATGCTGTCGAAACGGGGGACGGTGGCCCGAATCTATCTGCCTCCCGATGCGAACTGCCTACTCTCGGTCGCAGACCACTGCTTCCGCAGTCGCGACTACGTCAACCTCATCGTTATCGACAAACAGCCCCAGCTCCAGTACCTCGACATCGAGACCGCCATCCAGCACTGCGCTCAGGGGGCATCTGTGTGGGAGTGGGCGGGAAACGATCAGGACATTGAGCCGGACGTCGTCCTCGCCTCGGCGGGCGACATTCCGACCATGGAAACCTTGGCCGCTGCCCAGTGGCTGATGGAGCGGGTACCCGAGCTTCGCATTCGGGTGGTGAATGTTGTGGACTTGATGACGCTGTTTCCTCAGCATGTCCACCCGCACGGCATGGACGCCACGCAGTTCGTGGACCTGTTTACCGCCGACAAGCCGGTCATTTTTGCCTTCCACGGCTACCAGCGGGCCGTACACGAGATCGTGCACGGACGTCCGAACGCCGACCGGTTTCATGTGCGCGGATTCAATGAACAGGGTACGACCACCACGCCATTCGACATGGTGGTCTTAAATGGCATGAGCCGATATCACCTGGCCAGCCTGGCGATCGAGTTTGCCTCTCGCATCCGGCCGCAGGCAGGAACTCTGATGGCCGAGTGCCGGTCACTGATCCAGAAGGCCGTGGAATATTCGCGCCAGCATCTCGAAGACATGCCGGAAATCAGGGACTGGACCTGGTAGAAAGCTTAATTCCGGGCCGGTCGGAAGGGCCAGTCTTCCTGCTGTTGACTACTGGCCGGGGTGAGTCGGTGAAAGCAGATAGAGGGCGCCGATGACCGCGAATATGGCGGTCCAGGTTCCCGCGTCAGCGAACATATCTCAGATCTTCCGGGTGGTTTGACTCAACACTATATCCGGGTTGCGGTTACGTCACCATCGTTTCCCGCCCGGAGATGGTAGCCAAATCGGCCTACGCACTTCGGAATCTGGCTCAGGTGTCGGAGAAGCGTTCAATCGCGTGGGCAACCTGCGCGTGTCGAAAGCAGGAAACGACGTGGTCGTTGACCAGGCCGGCCGACTGCATGATTGCGTAACAGATCGTGGGACCGACGAACCGGAAACCGCGCTTCCGAAGATCCTTGCTCATTCCCAGGGACTCCTCCGTCTGAGCCGGAATCTCGGACTCTGCCACCCAACGGTTCTGAACGGGACGGTCGTTCACGAAGCGCCAGAAGTACCGCGAGAAAGAACCGAATTCCTGGGCGACTTGCAGAAAGGTGGTCGCGTTGCCAACGGTCGCCTCGATCTTCGCCCGATTCCGGATAATCAGCGGCGATGAACAGAGATCATCTACATCCTTCGCCGTCATCATCGCGACGGCCTCCGGGTCGAATCCGCGGAAGGCCTCGTGAAATCCTTCCCGCTTGTTCAGAATGATGGACCAGCTCAAGCCGGCCTGAAAGGTATCGAGTACCAGGTACTCGAACAACCGGCGGTCATCGCGCTGCGGCACCCCCCACTCTGTGTCGTGATAGTGGCGCATACGCTCCGAGATCTCCGACCAGGAGCAACGACCGACCGTGCTCTCCCTCGACGGCTCGATGTCGACTCTCGTTTCCATGGCCTGACTCTACGGCCGGTCTGGTGAAGTTCGGCGTAAGCTTTGCGTAACATCCGCCACGAAAGAGTAACCCGGGCGTGGAATAGTGAGAGTAGAGAACAAAGCCTTTGGGAGTCGAATTGCCACCTAGACCCCAGACCTTCAAGGTTGGACGAGCCGCCTTTCTCGGTTTATCGGGCCTGACCGGCGCGGCCCTGCTCCTCGGGAATCGGATTCCCAACGCGTTCTCGCTCTTGAGCGGCGGCACCAACGTCAATGGATTTACCATCTACACGATTGCCGGCTTTCCCACGTTTGACCCCGCGACCTACCGACTGAAGATCGATGGTCTCGTGGCCAAGCCCAGGGAGTATACGTACGCGGACCTGCTTGCCCTTCCTTCCGTAAGTGAAGTTCGGTATTACCAGTGCGTCACTGGTTGGGTTGTTCCGCGGCCTCGCTGGCACGGCGTCCGACTCTGGGACCTCATTCAGGCGGCGAAGCCCACCGCGGCTGCTCGAGCACTTCGGTTCACCTGCATGGACGGCGCCTACAGTGAAAGTCTGACGTTGGACCAGGCGAAACCCTTGGATGTCCTCTTGGCCTACGGTTTGAACGGGAAGCCCTTGTCTCGGGATCAGGGTCAGCCGCTCCGGTTGGTCGTGCCTGGCATGTACGGCTACAAGTTTGCGAAGTGGGTGAACCACATCGAGGTGATCGACCGCGTCGTGCCCGGCTATTGGGAGCAGAACGGATACGACATCAATGCCTACATCGGCCGGAGCAACGGCCTGTAGCGGCTCGATCCCATGACCCAATATCGCTCTGCATGGGACCCGGTATGACCATGGATGCGGCACTGGCAGGCCCCGGTATCGCGGAGCCAACGGCCGAGGCCGTTCAACGCGTTCTTCGCTTCAACCGCACCCAGCGCCTCGTGCATTGGGTTCAAGCGATCACCTTCCTGATACTCCTAGCAACGGGGCTCGCCATCGGCATTTCTGGTCTTCAAGGCATCATCGGAAACCGAGCCCTATTGCGGGAAACTCACCTGATCGCTGCCTTCCTGTTCGTGTTTGGGCCGTCCCTCGTGGCGCTCGCCGGCAACCGGCGATCTATCAAGGATGACGCGTCCGAGGTTGACGCGTGGACGCCCGAGGACGTCCAGTGGCTGGCCCATCCCACCACCCGACCGGAGACGTGGACTCCGATGGTGAGGCGGTACAACGCCGGACAGAAGCTCAACGCCATCTTCACCGTCTACGCGACGCTGGCGTTTGGTGTCACAGGGCTCATTCTCTGGCAGAACCGTCGCTTTCCCTTCGGTATCGTCTCGCAGGCGAATGTTATTCATACCGACTTGGCCTACATCGCCCTGGCCGTCTTTCTGGGTCACCTGTATCTGAGTGCCATCCATCCCACCACCCGTGAGTCTCTCAACGGCATGATCCGAGGAACCGTCGACCGGGCCTGGGCCCGGACGCACCATCCAGGCTGGGCGCCGGCCCTCCAAGAAGCGCCGCTCCGGTTCGAGAGCGTGCTCCGGTCCCTCGCCATGTTGGCCCTTGGATTGGAGGCCAGTCTGCTTGCCGTCCGTCTCGGGTTCGAGTGGCTCGGCGCTAATGCCACCGACCCGGTGACCAAGCTCATCTACCGGTTCAGCGGACTCCCCGGTACCCTTCACCACCAAGCTGCCGGCCTCCATCAGTTTGATCTGGCGGCTCTGATCTGGTTGGGCCTTCTGGCGGTAGCCTTGGTGGCGATGACCCGAGCGGAAGACCTACTGCCAAGGCTGATGCCCGCCGCTCGGAATTGACGGCGTTGGAACCTCTCCACAGGAAGGATCCGACGAACGGCATGCACTTGCCTCGGAGCTGACCAGGATGCGGGAGCGGATCCTCGTCGTCGACGACGAGCCCGATGTCGTGGATGTAGTGGGCCGTTACCTCCGGCGAGAGGGCTTCGAGACGGTTCTTGCCCATGACGGGAATGCCGCCCTCACCCTGGCGGAGGACGCCGATCTCGTCATTCTGGACCTGATGCTTCCGTCCATGGACGGCGTGGATGTATGCCGAAGGCTCCGGGAGAGACGCAATATTCCGATCATCATGCTCACCGCCAAGGCTGACGAGACCGACCGGCTCGTGGGTCTCGGTGTGGGCGCCGACGACTACGTGGTCAAGCCCTTCAGCCCTCGCGAGTTGGTGGCGAGAGTGCAGGCAGTCCTCCGGCGCTCGGGGCCGCAACCGCCCGCCGACGACATCCTTCGCGTTCGCGACCTGCGCATCAATCTCAAGACCAGGACGGCCGAAAGGTCGGGGCAGCCGCTCAGCCTGACCACTCGGGAGTTCGACTTGCTGGCCTTCTTGGCTCGAAGCCCCCGCCAGGTCTTCTCGCGTACACAGCTGCTGGACAACGTGTGGGGATTCGAGTTTGCCGGCGATCTCTCAACGGTGACGGTACATGTCCGACGGCTCCGGGAGAAGATCGAGCCGAATCCGGTCCGGCCCCAGTACCTGAAAACTGTTTGGGGAGTGGGCTACAAGCTCGAAGGATGAGCCTTCCCATCCGCTATGCAATCGTGGCCGCAGCCACGCTGGGGCTGGCCCTGCTTGTGGTTCTGATCGGTTCTGTAGATCTGCTCCACGAGTCACCGTCCGGAGTGGTCGCCATTCTCCGCTATGTCGGATTGTCGGCGGGGATCGCCCTCGGTGTTGGACTCGCTGGGGTAGTCGGCGGTCTGCGTACCCTGCCCAGGTTGTCGCACAAGATCGCCATGGTCTATGCGATCGGCAGCATCGCGGCGATCCTGACCGTGATCTACACGCCGCTGCTGATGTTCAAGGATCAGGGCGATCTGCGACTGCTCGTCTTGCTGCTGGTTTGCTTTCTGGTGGTTTCGCTGGGGATCGGCACCATGCTGGCCTTGGGTGTGGCGGCACGGATCAGAGCCCTCCAGGCTGCCGTCCGCGGCGTGGCCGACCGTCACTTTGACACTCGGGTCAAGCTGGACTCGGGGGACGAGCTCTCAGATCTCGCCGAAGGGTTCAACTCCATGGCCGAGGAGCTGGGCACTGCCTTCGAGCGGATGGAGTCCATGGAGCGCGGCCGCCGTATGCTGATTGCAGCCATTTCGCACGACTTGCGCACACCGCTTGCCTCTATCAGGGCGATGCTGGAAGCGATCGAGGACCGGGTGGTGCAGGATGACGAAACGATCCGGGAGTATCACGCCGCCATGGGACGTCAGGTGCGGCGTCTCAACCGGCTGATCGACGATCTGTTCGAAGTCACGCGCCTGGAGTCCGGCACTCTCGAGGTGCGACGTCAGCCGATCGACCTTGTGGAGCTGGTGGCGGAGACGGCAGACGGCTTAAGGCTCGAAGCGGAACAGAAGCAGGTCGAGATCGCACTCAGCCATCAGGGAGGATCGTGTAGGGCGGACGTCGATCCCGATCAGATCCAACGAGTCGTCGCGAATATCCTGCAGAACTCGGTGCGGTACACCCCGCCAGGCGGAAGAATCGAGGCTCGAGTCGAGTGCGGGGACTCGGACATCACCATCGAAGTCGTGGACTCTGGCCCCGGGATATCTCCGGGGGAACGTTCAGAGGTCTTCAAGCCGTTCTATCGAGGTGAGAAGGAGCGAAGCAGTCTCCACGGCGGCGGGGCGGGTCTGGGGCTGGCGATTGCCAAGCGGATCGTCGAAGCTCATGGCGGAAGAATCTGGGTGGATTCCAAGTCGGGTACTGGTGGGCACGTGGCGTTTGCCCTGCCGCTGGAGGAGGTCGTCCCAAGTCTGCCCGGTTAGGCGACCCGCGACGGTGGATGCAACCAGCTGCGGCATCTCAGCAGCTCGCCGGTCGAAAGGTTGGTCATCGACGGCTCGTCCTCAAGCACAGGCGGAAATGGCATCGTCCAAGCTGAGGAGGCAGTGACCGAATGCATTGATGGTCATCGTGCCCCCCAGCCGTGAATATCGGCCACAGGGACTGTACAGGTGGCTGTGACCATGGAGGAGAAATCGCGGTTGCTTGTTCAGGACCGCAGACCGCAAGCTTTCGAATCCTTGATGGCAGAGATCCGGACGATCCCCACACCCGCGCGGCGGGGCATGAGTGACCAGGAGATCAACTGTTCCCAGCTTGCCGAGCCGGCGCCGCACGCGGCGGCCCATTTCCCGCTCGGAATACTGGACCGGCCCGCCGTTGTAGCGAGGGCTCCCCTCAAAGCCGGCGATGGTCAGCCCCATCTCCTGCCACGGGGCGGCTTCCAGGTTCCAAAACCCTGCGAACTCGTCAGCTTCGTAGCGGCCGTCGTGGTTGCCGCGGACGTAGAGGAGTGGTCGACGCAGGGTCGTGGCCAGGAAGTCGAGGTAGCCGGGCGGAAGGTCCCCACAGGAGACAATCAGATCAACGTCCTGCCAGCGGCGCGGATCGAAGTGTTCGTACAGCGACGGCTCCACTTGATCCGAGACAGCGAGTATGCGCATTCCCATCCCTGACGCAGGATATACTACCAGGATTCGCTCTCCAGGTGAGCCCATGCCGGCCAAGCACAAGCCCAAACACCCCCGATCCTACGAGGCTGATGCCAAGCGTCTAAAGGTGATGCATCGCCGGGATCTCGGCCTGCATCCGATCCCGGTGTCACGCATTATCGGAAGCGCGGGGAAGCCGGAGCAGGTGGATGCGGATTTCAAGCCACTCCTGCCCGGCTGGGCCCAGAAGCGCTTCCAGGGTCTCTTGACGGCCGCCAAGAAGGGAACGACCTTTCAACCGATCTCCGTCTACAAGCTCCACGACCTGTACTACATCGTGGACGGTCACAACCGTGTGGCGGCGGCAAAGGAACTGGGCCAGCTCTGGATCGACGCCTACGTCACCGAGACGCTGCCCAAGGCCGAGGGGAAGGAGAACCTCCTTTACTACGAACGGAAGCACTTTGAGGAACAGACAGGGTTGACGAAGATCATCCTGACGGAGCTATGGCGCTATCCGCGCCTGCTCGAGGTTATTGAGGCGTACACCACCTTCACGTCGGCTCAGCTGCAGAGAGACGTGGACCTGCTGGAGGGGGCTCGCCTCTGGTATCGCGACGTTTATACGCCCATTGCCCGTCGTATACGGCAGTCCCATCTGCCGAACGTCCTGCATGACCATACGATCGGCGACATCTTTTTCGACATCTTGCAGCACCAAACCGAGCACAGTCGCGAACGCGGTCGAGCAATGACGCTTGACGAGGCATTTACCTCCTTCTCGGAGCAGCATCCTCCCCCGTTGGCCCGGCGGATCGTGAGCAAGGGGATCAGCGCCGTGACCTCACCCCTGCCCGCGCAGACACGGGGTGAGCGATTGACGCAGCAGGACGGTGTGATCGAGCCGGAACCCAGCCGGAAAGCCCGGCGGACTCTGCCCCTCGGCTGATCGCTCGCCACTCGGCCGCGTTTGGAATCATGGGACGGAGAGATACGGTGTCCGACGCCCAGGCTGGAAGACGCGAGCTGGTCCGCTTTCGAGAGGAGGTGGGAGCGGTTGCCGTCAAACGGGATCTCTGGACGGCGACCGAGTTTGGCGCTCGACTCAATCGTCTCATGTCGGCCACGGATCGGCGAAAGGACTCCCTGTCGCTCACACAGCAAGGCCTCTTGGAGCTGGCTCGATCTCATGTTCAAGCCATGATGAACTGCCCGCGGCGCATGCGACTCGACGACACCTGGCAGGACGATTTTGTGCTCGAGGCGCGAAAGGCAGCCGATATCCTCATCAGCCTTTACTCGAGCTGAGCAAGGACTGACCCCCATTAGTCGATTTGCGATGAATGCAGCTTGAGAAAGACGACCTCGGGGCGGGCCCGGAACCGGACGGGGTAGCCGACCATGCCGAGCCCCTTCGTCACCACCAAGGGCATCCCGCCCAACCGATAGAGCCCTCGATCAAACTCCGAGTGGGCAAACCGTCGCAGGATGAAAGAACGAAGTCCCGGTATGGCGACCTGACCCCCGTGTGTGTGGCCGGCAACGGCGAGCATGAACCGGCCGGTTCGAGCCGCCTCACGCACGGCGTCTGGGCCATGTGAGAGCAGAATCGCAGGGCTCGCACCTTCGGGCAAGCGAGAGAGCAGGAGGTCGACGTCGTCATGGCCCGAGGGGGCATCGTCGAGCCCGGCCACCCATACGGGCTGGTTGGAGAAGCGGAGCATATGCGCCTGATTCCGGAGGACGGTGATGCCGCAATCCTCCAGGGCATCGGCTAGCTGGGCCGCCTGCGTGTCACCCCGCGCGAAGTCATGATTGCCGAGAACGGCCACCCTTGACCCAGCTTCAAAGAGCGATGCAATGTGAGCCAGGTCGACCGGCGTCCACTCCTTAAATGCGAAGTCGCCCGCGAAGATCAGGAGATCAGGACGCTCGGCCCGGATCGCCCGAAGGGCTGCCGGCAGGGCGGGACAGGTCCAGGCACGCCCGTGGTTCCGTCCAATGTGGATGTCGGCGACCACGGCCACGAGGAACCCATCCAGAGCAGCGGGCCACTCAGGCATTCTGAGCGAATACCAGACTGGCTCGAAACCGGCGCCCCATGACGAGCCGGTGAGCGCTCCGAGCACTCGTCCAACAGCAGTTGCCGCCGAGGAGAAGATCCCCTGGCTCAACCGCTGGTCAGAAGATCAGACAGCTGTGATGCGTTCCTTACCGCGAAGTCCGAGTAACAGTTGTTCATGAGCGCGTGGACTTCGCGTGTCTCGGAGGCCAACTCCCGGATCTTGGGCACCCACTCGGACAGCTCTTTCTCGTCGTAGAGATAGCGAAACCGTTCGAGGACGCCCACGTTCGCCTTGTCCCACGTCTCGGCGCGCCGGCCATGGAACCGCACGAGCGCCATGTCACTGGTCGCCACGGCGACGGGAGGCACGCTCTGGCGCGTTCCCTGAGGTTCGTCGACGGAGGTGTATATGAGATCGTTGGCTCTCAGAAACTCAAGCGTACGATCCAGGTTCTGCTCGTTGACCCAGCTTCCATGACGGAACTCAATGGCGATTCGATAATCGGGCAGGTTTTCCCGAATCTGGCCGAGGTAGGCTTTTGAGTCCCGACCCGGGAAGAACCATGCTGGGAACTGGAAGACCACCATGCCCAGTTTTCCGGCGCTGTGCAGCGGCATCAACCCTTGTCGGAACCGCGTCCACAGCTCTGAGCTGAGCTCGGGAGGGAGATCCTTTAGGTAGACCTTCGGCTTCTCCTGGAGTTTGGCGGGAGAAGCTTCCCGGAAGTCCTTGGGGAGGCTCTTCAGCTCGGCCGGATGCGTCGTGAGTAGCCGGAAGGCCTTGACGTCAAAGGTGAAGTCGTCCGGCGTACGCTCGGTCCAGAGCTCGGATGTGCGCTCGGAGGGGAGACTATAGTATGTGCTGTCCACTTCGACGACCCTGAATCTGGTGGCATACCGCGAGAGTCTTTCCTCGGCCGACGACGCTTCGCCATACCAGCCACTCTCGATGAGGGTCTTGTCGGTCCAGGAGCACGTGCCGGTCAGAATCGCTCCCACCAGACCCTCCTGTATGAGCGAGTACCCGCCATTTTATCGGCCCGAAGAACTCCACTTTGGCTGATTCCGAAGGGACGGGCGGTGAGAGGACCCTGCCGCCGACGCTAATCTATTCGGAGCAGGTTATGGGATACGACTTCGGTCCGGCTCATCCGCTGCGCCCCGTTCGGTACCGGCTGACTCGCGACCTCATGGATGCCTCAGGTCTCTTGGGAGCGGCTGGCGCTCAGGTCATTCCACCTCGGCCGGCCCAACCCGCGGAGCTGGAAGCCGTGCACGAACCGGCCTACATCAAGGCGGTTGCAAATGCCGGCCACAATTCGGGGTCGGGGGCCCCGGGTATGGGTCTGGGTGCCGGCGACAACCCGGTCTTTCCCGAGATGCACGAGGTATCGTCTCTGGTCGCCGGCGGTTCGGTGCGCGCAGCCGAAATGGTGCTCAACGGTAAGACATCGTTCGCCTTCAACATTGCAGGTGGGCTGCATCATGCATTGCCCGCCCGAGCCTCCGGTTTCTGCATCTACAACGATCCGGCAGTGGCCATAGCCTGGCTGCTGTCGCAAGGACTGGAGCGGATTCTTTACCTCGACACGGATGCTCATCACGGGGATGGGGTTCAGTGGATCTTCTACCGGGATCCACGGGTGATGACGATTTCCATCCATGAGTCGGGGAGGTTTCTGTTCCCGGGGACGGGGGACGTCGACGAGATCGGTAGCGGGCCGGCGAAGGGCACCTCGATCAACGTCCCGCTCGATCCCGGAGCCTCGGACGCCGATGTGCTCCTGGCGTTGGACGAGGTCGCCTTGCCCCTCGCCGCAGCCTTCCAGCCGCAGTTCGTCGTTCTCCAGCATGGCTGTGATGCCCATCGTGCGGACCCGCTGACGCATCTCGAATGTTCCCTGCACGTATTCCCCGCCATCGCCGAACGGGAACGGCACCTCGTCGAGAGGTCAGGCGGAATGGCGATCGGCGGCGGTGGCGGAGGCTATGCCTACCGGGATGTGGTTCCCCTCGCGTGGACGACCTCCTTCGCGCAGCTTACGGGCCTCAAGCTTCCGGATCGGGTGCCGGATACCTGGGAGGGCGCGTCAGATCTACCCTTCGACACCTTTGACGGTGACGAACCCGGCCCTGCGGAGCCATTGCCCAGCACGCGAAAGACGATCGCCCGACTGTGGCGGGAGCTGGGTCACCCGCAGCTCTAACCCAAATCCCGAAATCTATAATGCGGCGTTCAGCCGTACCGGGGATGCGACATCAGAACCTTCACGCCGACGAAGCTCGTTGTACGCGTGCCGGAATCGGCCTTTGAAGGAGATGTGCCGCTGGCGGTAGCGACCCGCGGCGGACACGTCGAGAGCCTGCATCGAGGCACTGTTGCCGTCGTCACTCCGGAGGGGGAGCTGGTCGCCGGCCTTGGGAATGGCAGCCAGCGTACCTTCATGCGTTCGTCTGCCAAGCCGTTTCAGGCAATGGCGTTGGTACTCACGGGTGCGGCCGATGCCCTAGAGCTCAGGGACGAGGATCTGGCGATCGCCGCTTCTTCCCATTCCGGAGAGCCGGGACATGTGACCGCGGTCAAGCGGCTGCTGGAGAAGGCGGGAGTACCGCCCGAAGCCCTGCGATGCGGGACTCACACACCGCTGAACGCGTCAGCGGCGAGGGCGCTCCAAAGTGCTGGAGAAGACCCATCGCCTGTACATAACAATTGTTCCGGCAAACACGCCGGCATGCTGGCGGCATGCTGCTTCATGGGTTGGCCGTTGGACACGTATCTCCAGCCTGATCACCCCTTGCAGCGGCTCAATCGAGAAGTCCTCGGCACCTTTGTCGGGCGGGACCCTTCGGACATCGATCTTGGCGTGGATGGGTGCGGGGTCCCAGTGTTCCATGTGGCCGTGAGGGAAATTGCGCTGGCCTTTGCCCGACTGGCGACGGGAAGGTCTTTGCCGCCAGAGTTCAGCCGGGCCGCGTCAAGGGTACGAACCGCAATGATGACCTATCCGTTTCTGGTCGCGGGTACGGGGCGGTTCGATACGGAACTCATGTCCGCGGCAGACGGGCGCTTGGTCGCCAAGGGGGGCGCCCAGGGCGGCGAGGGGATCGGAGCGTTGGACGGGGTGGGCATCGGGATCAAGATCTCGGATGGAAGCAGTCAGAGCATGTGGCCCGTTGCCGGCCGGTTACTGGAACGGCTCGATCTGTCGACGGCTGGTCTAGCCGGGCAGGATCATCTCCGGCGGGTGGAGCTTCGCAATCATGCCGGCACGGTGACTGGGGCCATTGAGGCCTGCTTTTCGTGAGCGGAGGTGCTGAGGAGCGACCGCGAGTTCGGCTCGGCGTCCTCTTTGGGGGGCGGTCGGACGAGCACGAAGTATCCGTTTCCTCGGCCCGTTCACTGATGCATGCCGTCAACCCGGAACGCCTGGAGATTGTGCCGATCGGCATCACCAAGCGAGGCGCTTGGCTGCTCGGTCAAGACCCGCAGCTCCTGACCGAGGGCATCGTGCCCGCCGCCGGGCCGGACTCCGTGGAGCTGGTTCCCGACATCAGTCATAAGGCCTTGGTTCCCGTCCATCGAGACGGCCTGGACCATCGCACAAGTGTGGTCGATGTCGTGTTCCCGCTCCTGCATGGTCCATACGGGGAAGATGGGACCGTCCAGGGCATGCTGGAGCTTGCCGGAGTTCCCTACATCGGAGCAGGTGTCGCCTCTTCCGCCGTGGGAATGGATAAGGCTCTCATGAAGGCGCTCTTCGTTCAGGCGGGCCTACCGGTAACCACGTACCTGGTGTTCCAGGCTCACGAGTGGCGGGCGGATCCCGTCGCCGTCCTCAACCGTATCGAGACTCAGGTGTCCTTACCCGCCTTCGTCAAGCCCTGCCGCCTGGGCTCCAGTGTGGGTATCTCGAAGGCCAAGACCCGAGACGAGCTGTGGGCCTCAATCGCTCTGGCCGTCGCGCACGATCGCAAGATCATCGTCGAGCAGGCGGTTCGCGGGCGAGAGGTGGAGTGCGGCCTGCTCGGCAATCATATTCCGACTGTGTCTGTCTTTGGAGAAGTCATCGCTCATCACGAGTTCTATGACTACGAGGCGAAGTACACCGACGGGCTGGCCGACCTGATCATCCCTGCCAAGTTGACGGCCACGGAGGTTTCGGGACTCAGCGAAATGGCCATCCGCGCGTTCCAGGCAATCGATGCCGCGGGGATGGCGCGCGTCGACTTTTTCATCGAGAGCGACACCCGGCGCTTGATCCTCAACGAGATCAACACCATCCCGGGCTTTGCCCCGACCAGTATGTTCCCAAAGCTGTGGGAGGCGAGCGGGCTCAGCTACGGGGAGCTCGTTGAGCGGCTGGTTGAACTTGCCCTGGAGCGCTATGCCGAAGAGCACCAGTAGCGAAAGGGCCGCCTCACTCTGGCTGGCAGTAACAAGCTGGCGCCCCTAGAGGGACTCGAACCCCCGACGCAGCACTTAGGACGCGCTCGCTCTATCCATCTGAGCTATAGGGGCGGGCGACTCAGTATATCGACGCAGACCTGCGGCGGCAGCGAGGGCTAGGCGGAGCCGACCGGCACCTCGAGTGGAGGCTCTGCGGTCTTGCCGCGACGCCTTGGTCGTGGCGTGCGCTGCGACGGCGGATTCCATGGAAGGGGAAAGGTGACGGTGAAAGTCGATCCTTCCCCCTTGCGGCTGGACACGTCAATGGTGGCGCCATGGGCGGTGGCGATCCAGTGCACGATGGCAAGGCCAAGGCCCGTGCTCCCTTCAGGACCTGCACGCGCTCGGTCTACCCGATAGAAGCGCTGGAAGATATGGGGCAGATGCTTCTCCTCGATGCCCTCGCCGGTGTCTGCCACGGTCAGCTGGCCCTTCTGCTTGTCTTTCATGCCGACGGAGACGGAGATAGTTCCTCCGGCAGGTGTGTATTTGAGGGCATTGTCGATGAGATTCATGGCAAGCTGCCGGAGCCGGTCAGCATCGCCGTCGATCATGATTGGGCGGACGTTGACGACCAGATGCACACCCTTCTCGGCGGCCAGCTCGCGTACCTTGTCCGCGGCCCAGCCGGCGACCGCGTCCAGGCGAACCGGCTCACGGTCGATCGACTCCTGGCCCGCCTCGGCGCGTGCCAGAAGCAAGAGATCGCCCACCATCCGCGACATCCTCTCCGCCTCCTCCTGGATGCTGGAAAGCGTCTTGGCATACTCCTGAGGGCTGCGCTCGCGGCGGAGCGCCAGAGATGCCTGCGCGTGAATGACGCTTAGGGGTGTGCGCAGCTCGTGGGATACGTCGGCGGTGAGGCGCCGCTGCTCCTTGAAGGCGGTCTCGAGGCGCCCAATCATGTCGTCGAATGTCTGGGCAAGCCGTCCCAGCTCGTCATCGCGGGTGGTTCCAATACGCCGGCTCAGGTCACTACCGGTGATGGACTGGGCAGTGAGTCGCAGATCCTCCACCGGCGCCAGCGCCCGAGAAGCCAAGACCCAGCCGCCCAGGAGGGCGATAAGAAGACTGATGGGAATGCCCAGGAACAGAGCAGTACGCAATCGGGACTGGGCGTGTGTCACGCTGTCCAGCGATCCCTGGAGGGACACCGCCCCCACGATCTGATGGTGCCGGCTCCGAGAGTAGACGGCATAGGTGCAAACGAGCTGGTCCGACTTGGTGCTGTGGCAGCCTTGTTTGCCGGTGAAGAGCGTGTTGATGAGCTGCTGATTCGCGTAGTGCCCACTGGGAGGCCCGAAGCTGAGCTGCTGTAGGTTGACCTTCCCCTGGTACTTGATGGAGAGCTGACCGAGAAGATTCGTGTTGCGCTGAACCTTCCCGAGGTGAGAGGGCGACGACGCGGCTTCGGACGTAAGCACCCTCCGGTAGCTTTGCGTAATGTGATTGACGTCGGCCGCGATGCTGGCGATCAGGAAGAAGTAGACGCCCAGCGAGAAGGCGAGCAGAACGGCTGCCAGGACGGCAACATACCAGACGGTCAACCGGAAGCGAATGCTGCGGCGGTCAAGGATGGGTATCGGGACCCTCAGCAGCCGATGCAAGTTCATGAAAAGTCCTGGCTTCGCAGCCGGTAGCCCGCTCCTCGAACCGTTTCCACCAGTCGCATCTGGGCATTCTCGTCAATCTTGCTGCGAAGCCGACGCATGTATACGTCGACGATATTTGAGAATCCCTCGTAGGAATCGTCCCATACGTGCTCCATGAGCTCGGCGCGGCTCACGACCTTGTTGGGGTGATGCATCATGTATTCCAGGATGGAGTACTCCGTCTGAGTGAGGTTGATTTGGCTCGCGCCCCGTTTGACCGTGTGAGATGCCACATCCAGCACAAGGTCGGCCACCTGAAGCTTCGTGCTCCGGACGTCTGAGCTTCGCCTGACGAGCGCTCGCACCCGAGCAATCAGCTCGTCGATCGCGAAGGGCTTGACGACGTAGTCATCGGCTCCGTCGTTCAGACCCGAAACCCGATCCTGTACCCGGTCGCGTGCCGTGAGGATGAGGATCGGAGTCTTGACGCCATGCTCGCGCAGCTCCCGGATGACCTCGGTCCCCTGCCGCTTGGGCAGCATGAGGTCAAGGACGATGGCGTCGTACTCGTTCACAAAGGCCATTTCCTCACCATGCTCGCCATCATAGGCAACATCGACCGCATACCGCTCCTCCTCGAACGCCTGTTGGAGCACAGCGTTGAGCTTCGTGTCGTCCTCGACAATAAGGAGCCGCATGTCACGCCATTATTCCACCGGAGGCGGCGAATTCATGCCGAATTGGTACTGCTGGAGCCAATATGGCGTCGCCAGGCGACTGACATCGCCGCCGGCTTTCTCCACGTCGGCACACACAGGCGACCCGTCCGGCCACCGAGCGGTGGAATCGACCTCACACAGCGGCGCGAGCGCAAATAGGCGCTCATGCAGTCGCGGATGCGGAATGGTGAGGTCCGGCAGATCGACCGCTCGACCCCCGAAGAGGAGGATGTCGATGTCGAGGATGCGGGGGCCCCATCGGAATGTGGGCGTTCGGCCCGCCGACCGCTCGATGGCCTTTACCCGCTCAAGCAGGGTCTGCGGCTCGAGATCCGTGGTCCCGATGACGACGAGATTGAGAAACGGCGGCTGGTCCTCGACACCAACCGGGCCCGTTTCGTACAGTGAGCTAACCCTGGGGCGGCTCATTACACCGGACAACGCCTCGAGCGCGAAGTGAAGGTTCGCCTCCCGATCGCCCAGATTCGATCCGAGACCCAGGTGAACAGGGCTCAGGGATGGCGTCACCGTTCGGGTACTCTCGGATTGATTTCGTTCGCCATCGCGGTTGCGGTCCCACTGGTCCTTGCGGGATGTGGCGACCGGAGGCCGCAATCGACGCCTGCCGGCCGGTCTGCCCTCATCAAGTTTCCCAGAGACCAGGCGATGCATCCGTGGGCGCGCAACGAATGGTGGTACGTGGTTGGACATCTCCGTGATTCGGCTGGGCACCGGTACGGGTTCGAGACGACCCTGTTCAAACTCAACCATCTCCAGTTGCCTGGATCCGGGGCTTCTCTGTCGGTCCTTCGCACCGATGTGGCTCTGACGCTTGTGAACCAGAACCGGTTCATCAGTCGCGTCTCCTACGTTGAGCCGGGACTTGCACCGGTAGTGCTCTCGACCAGGCGCCTCAACGAGCGGATCGGGAATGCAGCCATTACGGCAGCCGGTCAGAAGCGGATCCGGCTCCAATCGTCAGTCCATGGCGCTCGGTTGCACCTCTCACTCACCGTCGCAAGGGCGCCGCTGCTCGAGGGTGGCCGGGGTCTGGTCCCGATGGGATCGGGAGGGTCTTCGTACTACTACTCCCTGCCGCAGCTTCGGGTGACCGGCTCACTCACATATCACGGCCGCCGTAGAGCGGTCACCGGAATCGCCTGGCTCGACCATCAATGGGGAAACTGGCACTGGGCCCGTATCGACGGATGGACCTGGGGCGCCGTTCAGCTGGCCGATCGGCTGGACTTCAGCCTGGCCGTGTTCCGGGCGGTCGGCGGCTCTCTCCGGGGCATCAGCTCCTCATCTTCCCGTGGCCATCAACGGGTGCTGCGCAGATTCGTACTTCGGTCGCTGGGCCGGTGGCGTAGCCCTCACGATCACGTGGTCTATCCATCCGGGTGGAGACTGAAGATTCCCGCGCTCCAGGCCCGGTTGCTTATCCGGCCGCTCGTCTCGGATCAAGAGGTCTATGATCCGATTGCGCGCCGGTCCAGCTATTGGGAAGGGGCCTGTTCCGTTGCGGGAATCATGCGTGGTCGCCGCGTCCACGGGCTGGCGTACATGGAGGTCGTGGGCACCGCCGGCCACTTCGGGAGCTGAACCGCCGCCTCCATATAATGAGCTTTTGGGAGAGGGTGGCGGATGGCCAGCGGTGACGGACCGCGCCTGCGCATGGCGCCCAGCCCCACGGGCTTTCTGCAGCTCGGAAACGTGCGGACGTTTCTGTTCGACTACCTCTACGCCCGCGGCCATGACGGTGCGCTTGTTCTCAGAATTGAGGACACGGATGCCGAGCGCTCGACTCCTGAGGCTGAGGCATATCTCGTCGACGCGCTGCATTGGCTCGGCATCCAATGGGATGAAGGACCGGACATCGGCGGCGCCCATGGGCCATACCGGCAGACGGAGCGTACGGGATATCGGGAGGTGGCGGCCCGACTGACAGAAACGGGTCATGCCTATGAGTGCTTCTGTACCCGCGAAGAGCTGGAGCAGGATCGGCGGCAGCAACAGGAACGGGGTGAGGCGCCGCGATACAGTGGTCGATGCTACGGCTTATCCGAGGAGCAGCGGGCGAGGCTTCGAGCTGAGGGACGAGAAGCCTCTATTCGCTTTCATGTCCCGACCGGCAGATCAATCTCATGGAATGACCGCGTCTATGGCCACACGTCCTTCGAGGGTGATGCGCTGGGTGACTTCGTCATTCTTCGGCCCAACGGCCTTCCGATCTACAACTTCGCCAACGTGGTCGACGACCATGAGCAGGAGATCACCATTGTGGTCCGGGGTCAGCAGCATCTATCCAACACTCCGCTGCAGATCCTGCTCTACGAGGCCCTGGACTGGTCGATTCCTGAGTTCGCGCATCTGCCCGATGTTCTGGATCAGAATCGACAGCGTCTGGCCAAGCGCCGCGGGGCCAAGGGTGTAACGGAGTATCGGGAGGAGGGCTATCTACCCGAGGCAGTTGTCAATGTCCTCGCCCTGCTCGGCTGGTCGCCGCCCGGTGGCGAAGAGTTCCTATCGCTCGACGACCTGTGCCGGCAGTTCTCGTTTGATCGGGTTCAGCGAAGCAATGCCGCGTTTGATCCTGCCCGACTGGATTGGTTCAACGGCCAATACATCCGTCGAATGCCACTCACGGATCTCATCGTCGCGGCCGCACCGTTCCTCCAGAGGACAGGTCTGGTGCCCACTGGGGCCCTTTCGGAAGAGGAGAGGGCTCGCCTGAGCCGGATACTGCCCCATGTGCGGGAGCGAGTGCGAACGCTGGCGGAGATCCCGTCAATGGTCGAATTCCTGTACCGTGATCCGTCTGGGCTCGGAGTGGATTCATTCCAAGTCAAGGACCTGAAGCGGCGAGACTTGGCGCAAACCTCCGAGGCTCTGGAGGCGGTCCAGGACGCCGTGGATCGGTTGGAAGAGTGGACACCGGAGGCCCTTCTCGCAGCCATGGATGGTGTTGCCGTACGGCTGGACTGGAGGCGAGGGGAGCTGCTGATGGCCGTGCGCATTGCCATTACCGGCAAGACGGTGACCCCGCCTCTGATCGAGAGTTTGGAGGTTCTGGGGCGGGCCGTGACCATGGCCCGTCTTGAGCGGGCACGCCGAGCACTTGCCGTTGTCGGAGCAGATGTCTGAGGGCCCATGGCCTTGGTTGCGGTCTGGCGTCGCGGACGACTATGCTGCGACAAGATGGAAAGCGTAGGTAATGCAGGCGACTGAGCGACTGCTCCTATCGAGCGCCTACTTCAACATCACCGGCGGGCGGCGGCAGGACTCGGCCGACACCTTCCGGGTACTGGCCTCGATGCAGACGCACTCGGGCCAAGAGGCTGCTTTGTACGCCGTCTCCGAGGCCTCGGCGCCCGGTCCCATGGGTTCACGCGCACGGCGGATGGTCATTGATGTCATCCAAGGCGCGTATGCCTCTCAATTTGAGCTCGGACCTGCGGCCCGTTTGCGTGGTGCGGTGCTGGCCGCCCACGAGCAGCTTCGCGTCGAATTCGAGCGCCACGTCAAGGTTGGATTGACGGCTCTCGTCGCCGAGGGGACGTCGCTCTATCTGCTCCAGGTCCCGCCTGCCCAGGCATTTGTGCTGCACGATGCCAGTCTGCATTCGGTGAGCGCTGCCTCTCGCATGCCGGACAAACCCTTCGCTCAGGCCATGGGTGGTGACGAGGAGCCGGCGATCTCACTGTTCCGCGACACCATGGAGCCGGATGACGTGGTCCTTCTGTGCAGCAGCTGGTTTGCAGGCCGACTGCCCGCAGAGGAGCTTCGTTCGGTCTTCTCCGATGACGGTCCCGATGCCATCGTCCAAAATTTGTTCCAGCGGGCAAGAGATCTTGATGCTCGGGACGTGACGGCGATCGCGCTCCAGGCCGTGCCGGATGAAACGGTCGAAGAGGAACAACCGAACGGTCACGTGACAGAAGACAGCCCTACCCTGTGGGCTCAGGTCGACGAAGCGGCTTCATCGCTTGCATACGTGTGGCGACGTGCCCTCGAGGAGCTGAAACCTTCGCCGACAACCGTGGCAAGATCCCGACGATCCCGGGTCGATATCGACGAGACGGTCGAGCCCCAAGCGCAGTCGGCAGCGGGGCAGAGCGCCGAGCCGGGTGAATCCCAGGAACTGCCGACGGATGTGGACCTCAGTGCCGGCGAGCCAATCTCACCGGTCGAGCAATTCGGGGAGCCCGAATGGACCGTCACCGAGACGGCAGTTGAACACGGAACGGAAGAGATCCCGATCCTGCCCCAGGGCTCGCTGCCGAATGAACCCGACCTATCGGCTCCTCCCGCTCCTGCTCCTTCATCTGCAGCGAGCAGACAGGCGGAGATGGATGAGGTCAACTCGTTCATCCAAAACACCATGAATCTCGGCGCGGTCACCCCGCCTGTGCACGGGTTCCAGGACACGAGCGTCGCGCCGGAGCGAATCTACACCCCGGCCGGGCCCCCAAGGGCCGGACGCATGGCACAGATGCGGGATGGCCTCCGATGGCGCGGAGGCGAGGGACGGGGCGCCGTCAAGGCCCGGATTGGCCAGGCGGGCTGGACCAGGCGGGCGGCCGGGATGCGTGCGGGACGCGCGATGGGTCTGTCGCGGATTCCCGCGGCGATGTGGCTCTGGAGCGCCGTTGGGCTGGTGCTGTTGGTCGTGATCATTGTGGCCGTGTCGGCGGCCGGTGGTCTGGGGTCGGGCAAGGCGGCGCCCGACTTTTCTACAAAGGCTCGAGCGCATGCCACCGCCGCTCTGCACGGCACCGGTCGCCAGTACCAGCGCCGCCAGCTTGCACTGGCCTGGCATGACATTGTGTTGGCCCGCCGAAAGGGAGAGCCGGCACGCGTCGTGGCTGCGGCGGCAAGATTCGTGCAGGCCCAAGCGGATTCGATCCATCATGTGATCCGCTTCGCCAATCCGACATTTGTGGCCGGCTTCGGCCATCTCCATAACGCTCATCCCGCGCAGCTCGGGGTCGGAACATCGGCCATCTACGTTCTCGACAACCATCGCCAGGATCTCTTCTACGTCGACCCGAGCACTCATCGGCTGTCCGTCGAAGCGCACCCGGGTGTGAGTCTGTCCGGCTATTTCTGGCATGACCCGACGCAGCTCACGGTCGAGGGCAACACCATGGTGGCCATCGATACCGAATATCACGCACTGACGTTCACGCCCGGCGGAGCCCAGCCGACGGTTGAGCAGCTGGTGCCACCCTCGAATTCGGCCAATATTGTGGCCACTACGACATTCGGCACGAATCTCTACCTCCTTGACTCGGCGGCCGGTCAGATTTGGCGCTACTACGGGGCAGCCACGGGAGGGTTCCAGAACTATGCCGGGGGCTACATCGGAGCTCCCAATCCGGCTCAGCTGCACCGGGCTGTCGGGCTCGCGATTGACGGCGACGTGTATGTCGCTCTGCGAGGCGGCACCATCTTGAAATACGTCGCCGGGCATCAGGTGCCGTTTCCCACCCATCCCGAGGTGCCTCTCTTCCACATCAGTCAGGTCTACACCAGATCTGACCTGCGCTATGTTTTCGTGGTGGATGGGCCCCGCGGGCACATTCTCGAGTTCGGCAAGCAGGGCCAGTACGTGCGGACCTTCGCGGTCCCAGTCGGTCCCAGGATGCAAATGCGTCAGATGGCCGTGTCGGCCGACGGGCGGTCGATCTTGTTCATTCGAGGCCACGGGATCTATCGCATCAGCATCCCGGGTTAGGCGGAGCATTACTGTCGCCGCTCGAGCGTGCGCACCCCGTCCGTGATTCCCCTCCTGCTGGCCGCACCGGGATTGATGGTGGCGACGGTGGGTCTTTATCTCGAGCCGCTCCTGGTGGCACACCGTCGGTCGAACGGCGAGCCCGCCGACAACAACCCGGTCACCGCCCTGATTCCGCTCTTCGGTGTGACCGCCCTTCTTCCGCAGGGACGGCAGGCGAACGAAGGCGGCGCCAAGAGGCCCGTATCCTTTTCCATTCAGGCGCTATTCTTTGAGATTCTGCTCGCCGCCCTCTTTGCGCTCATCGCTGTGCGCCTTCATGGCACGCTGCACATCGCTCTAGGGTGCCTCTACGCAGCATTGTTGTTCGAGATCGCCGTCATCGACTTTCACTACCGGCTCGTCCTGAACGTGTTGTCGTACCCGGCTGCCCTCGTAGCGCTCGTGGGTGGGACGGTCTGGGTCGGAATCGGCTTGCCGAGCGCCCTACTGGGCGGGGGTGTCGGGCTGGTCATCTTTTTCGTCATTGAGCTTATCGGCCGGGGGGCAATGGGGCGGGGCGACACCAAGCTCGCGACCGTCATCGGCCTGATGCGCGGCTATCCAGGAGTATGGGGAGCGCTCATCCTGGGGATTCTCATTGGTGGTGTCATGGCGCTCGGCCTGCTCGTGGCCGGCCAGGGACGCCGGCAGACGTTTGCCTATGGGCCCGCCCTGGCGCTGGGTGCAGTCGTCTCGCTTCTGGTGCGCTGAGCTGGTGGCACCAGCGAAGCTGCGAGTCCTAGCGACCCAGGAAACTCGGGATGGGCGGGCGCGTACTGGAGTGCTGGAGCTCCCTCGGGCTTCGATGGAGACGCCCGCCTTCATGCCCGTGGGTACGCTGGCCACGGTCAAGTCCCTCACCGTCGAGGACCTGGCCAGTGTCGGTGCACAGTGCATTCTTTGCAATACATATCACCTCCATCTCCGGCCAGGCGAGTCCTTGGTGGCGGCGATGGGTGGTTTGCACCGCTTCATGGGCGGCTGGCCCGGATTGATCTTGACCGACAGCGGCGGGTTCCAGGTGTTCAGCCTGGCTCACCTGCGCGAGATCGATGAGTCGGGCGTCACCTTTCGCGCGCATACGGATGGGTCACTTCAGACCTTCACGCCGGAGTCGGTAGTCCAGATTCAAGAGGAGCTGGGTTCCGACATCATGATGGTCCTGGACGAATGTCCCGCACACACGATGACCTGGGAGGAGGCCTCCGCGTCGGCCGCTCGCACGGCTCGTTGGGCGGAACGTGCCAAGGCGGCGCAGAAGGGGCAGAGCCTGCTGTTCGGCATTGTGCAGGGTGGTATGCACGCCGATTTGCGCCGGCAGAGCGCCCGAGAACTGGCGGCCCTCGACTTTACCGGCTACGGGATCGGCGGGCTCGGCGTGGGAGAGGACAAGAACACGCTGCGGACAATGCTCCAAGCCTCTGTGGAGGAGCTGCCGGAGGACCGGCCCCGCTACCTCATGGGCATCGGCGCCCCCGACGACCTCTTGGACGCCGTCGCCCGTGGCGTCGATATGTTCGACTGCGTCCTGCAAACGCGAGAGGCACGCAATGGGGGACTGCTGACGCGAGACGGCCGTCTCAATGTCAACAATTCTCGGTTCCGGACGGATCCCGGTCCCATCGAGGACAACTGTGACTGCCCGACCTGCGCGCGCTATTCCCTGGCTTACCTGCATCACCTGTTTCGGAATCGCGAGCTGTTGGCGTATCGCCTCGCCACGCTGCACAACGTGCGGTGGACCATTCGCTTCATGGAAGACGTTCGTGCGGCCATCCGCTCAGGAGACTTCGAAGCGCTTCGAAGCAGCTTTATCGCCCGACATCGACGGCGAGCAGGGCCCGCCTAGTGTCAGGACCGACGGGGACTAGAGGAGCACCAAGGTGAGGGCAACCCAGATGCCGGCCGCTACCACAAGACCGATCGATGCCGGATCGACACCCTCGGCATCAAGGCGGTGCGTGCGCCTGCCGTACCCGTAGAGACGAGTGTCGAGGGCCAGTGCCAGCTCCTCTCCGCGCTGCAGGTTTGCCTGGAGAAGCGGCACCATCATATCGCCGAGCATTGACCAGAGACCAAGGCGCCGAACATCCGCTCCGCGGGCGGCCCGCGCCATGAGGTAGCGGTCGACTTCGCGGCTCATGATGGGCACAAAGGTTATGGCGATCGTCAGCATTGTGGTCATGTCCTCGACGGGGACCCGAATATAGCGAAGGAAACCGAAGAGGCGTCTCAAGGCATTGGCAATCGAGAGGGGAGGCGTCGTATAGGTCACCAACGTTGTGACCACCAAGAGCATGAGTAGCTGCGCGGAGAGGCGCCCGGCCAGCTCAAGACCGGCACGCGAGACATGTGCCGGCCCCAAGGACCATCCATGACCCGCCGTGGTTAGAGAAATCAGCGCGCCACCCACGATCACGAACATGAAGATCGGTCTGATGCTGGACCAGATTACGCCGACATTCACCCGAGCCAACGTGATCGCCATGACCAGCAGGACCCCGAGAGACAGAAACTGAGGGACGTCGTTGGCCATCAGGATGCCGATCCCGACTGCCAATCCAGCGGTCACTTTGAAGCGGGCGTCCAAGGTGGCGGCCGGCGAATCTGCCCCTTCGTAGCTCAGCATGGGAAGGGACTCGCTAAGCATGCTTCCGCTGACCCCATTGGCTGGCGATGGCCGACTCGAGCGCTCCGACTGATCCGAGGATCGGGACGGTCCAGCCACGCTCTCGGAGTCCCAGTGCGAGGCGTATCACCTCGGGAAGCATGATGCCGGCCTCCCGGCACAGTGTTCGGTTCGCGACAAAGTCCGGCATGTGGCCGACTAGCAAAATTTTGCCGTCAATCAGAAGTGCGAGCCGGTTGGCCTGCATCACGAAATCGAGGTCGGTCGTCAGGCTGAGAATCGTCATCTCACCCCGGCGGTGCAGGACCTCGAGCAGCTGAACCATGTCCAGCCGGGCTTGACAGTCCAGACCTGCGAATGGCTCGTCGAGGATCAGGACCTTGGGCTGGAGAACCAATATCGCTGCGATGGCCAGCCTGCGTCGCTGGCCACCGCTGAATCCCAATGGCGACCGCCCCCGCACCTCCTGGAGATCGAAGCCGACGAGCCCCAGCGTCTCTTCGACTGACCGTTCGACTTCGGGCTCGGCAACGCGCCGTTGGCGAAGGCCGAACGCGAGGTCGTCATAGACCGTCTCGCCCAGAAATTGGTCCTCCGCTCGTTGCATGACGAGCCCTAACCGAGCACGAGCCGGCTTGCCGTCGCGGCTCCAGATGTCGATGCCATTGAAGGTAACGCAACCGCGCCTGGGCTTGAGGAGACCGGCAGCTACCTGGGCGAGTGTCGATCGTCCGCTGCCGTTGGCGCCCACCACGGCCATCCACTCGCCCTCTTCCAGCTGGAGGCAGAAGTCCGAGAGCACCATCCGGCCCCCCGCTCGCACCCCGATGTGCTCGAGGTTTAGCGACATAGCTGTTCCACCAGCTCATCCACCGTTTCAGGGACCCCCGCAAGATGCACACCGTTCTGCTCGAGGCGAAAGATGGTGTCATACAGGGGGCTCTCGAGCGCTACATCGTCATCATGCTTGGCATCGCGAAGAATTTCGTCCGGAGATCCAAAGGCAGCCACGCGACCGCCGGATGGCAATGCCTCCAACCGGCACACCCGGTCGGCCCGCAGCACCTCCGACAGATGGTGGGTGATCATGATGACCCCTGAGCGATGGTCTCGGGCCCAGACACGGATGCCGTCCAAGAGCCGGTGAGATGAGCTGGGATCGAGTCGGGCGGTTACCTCGTCAAGGATGAGGTAGCTGGGTCTGAGAGCCATCGCTCCGGCAACCGCCACGAGCTGTTTTTGCGCAGACGAGAGCGAGTGAATGGAGGTGGTTCGAATATCGCCGAGCTGGAGAAGGTCCTCCGCTTCGTCGATTCGCTCCGCGATCTCCGTGGTCGTTAGGCCCAAGTTCTCTGGCCCGAAGGCAATATCGTCCTCGACCACACCGCAGACCAGTTGGTTGTCGGGGTTCTGCCAGGCGAGGCCGACGAGGCGCCGGATCACTGAGGCGGGCGTCGTACGCGTGTCCTGTTCGTCGACCAGGATTCGGCCGTCGGTAGGGAGAAGCAGGCCCATCATCAAACGCGCCATGGTGGACTTGCCCGAGCCGTTCGGCCCTACGATGGCCGTAATCTCACCCGATTGGAAGCTGACGGAAGCGCCCGTCAGGGCATTGGTGCCGTCCGGATAGCGGTAAGTAACGTCTGCGAAGTCAATCACGCGGCAGCTGCCAGGGGGGCGCGCTCTGATGCCGGAAGGCGGTCGAGGATCAGGTCGGTCGCCGCGTGATAGGCAAATATATTGGCAATTCCCATGGCCCCGGCCACGAGCAGGGCGAAGACCAGCCAGTGGCTCACCAAAAAGGCGGTGATACCGAAGCCCGCGCTGTGGATGAGGTGGACGGGCAACCGCGGGCCAGTCGAGCCGAAGAGCAGCGCAAGGATCCGGTTGACCTCGGCTGCCGATCGGGCCGCCAATGTGGTGGAGCCACGCATGCCGTTGCGCACGTCTGCGACCAGTGTTGTAACGGGAATCCGAAAGACGATCGCAAAGAATATCGTCGGTATCACGATGTCGCATGCCGCGTAGACCAGACCTGCGACGACGGCCGTGACGGCTCTCGGCCACTGCCAGTGAATGGCGGCGGCAATGAGGATGGCGGCGAAGGCCGTGTCGAGCGCGGTCAAGGCGAGGGTCGGCCCAACCAGGGCCGTCAACAGCAGGTACGCGACAATGCCGGACATGATGGCGGTCTTGATTCCACGGCGCTGAGCAAGGAGGACAAAGGGCGCCGCGGCCATGAAGCGCCAAGCGGTTCGTACCAATGGAATCGGGAGATAGACCCGCCCGAGAAGGAGCACGACCGCCACATCCGCGAGCAGTGCGCCCTCGACGATCTTCTGATTCCGCGTGGACCCGGCCGGCGCCTCCACAGCGTCCCCGGATCGTGTGGATGGCATTACGAGGTCATTCTAGGGAGGCAAGATTCAATTCGAGTTTGAGACGATTCGGCCATTGCCCTGCCGTACGGGATCTATATGGCACGGAGCAACGGATCGTAGCCGAAGTCGGGCCGATTATTCACCGAATATTTGGTAAATATGACCTTGACAAACCCATGGTTTCTTGCGATAATCGGGTATGAGCCCGAAACTGCAGGACGGCAAGGCCATGAAGGAAGCGGACATCAACCTCAGCAGCCTCGCGAAGTACTTCTCGGATGAGGCTGAAGCATACAAGCTCATCGAGTCCATCCGCTGGCCGAATGGGCCGGTCTGTCCGCATTGCGGCGTGGTAAATCGCGCCTATCACCTGAAGAACCAAAGGACACGCTCGGGCAGGGTCAGCCCGCGTAGCTTGTGGAAGTGCGCCGAGTGTCGGAAGCAATTCACCGTCACGGTCGGCACTATCTTTGAGGACTCGCACATACCGCTTTCGAAGTGGCTCCAGGGCGCGTTCCTGATGTCCGCATCGAAGAACGGGGTCGCTGCCTTGGAGCTTCAACGCACGCTCGACTTGAGCTACAAGGCCGCGTGGTTCATGGCCCACAGACTGCGACATGCGATGGTTCGTGAGCCGGCCGCGTCCTTCCTCAAGGGAATCGTTGAGAGTGATGAGACGTACATCGGCGGTAGGATCAAGGGACGCGGCAAGGGTCCGCAACTGGACAACAAGACGGCCGTCGTGACACTCGTCGAGCGAAACGGTGAAGCCCGGAGCATGGCGGTTGACAGGGTCAATCGGGATAATCTTGCAACCGTCTTGCAAGCGCACGTAGACCCGTCTGCAACGCTCATGACGGATCAGAACACCGTCTATGCGCTTCCGGGCCGGGAGTTTGCCAGCCATCAGACCGTAGACCATCAGAGGGACGAGTACGTGCGCGGCCCGGTCCACGTCAACACGGCTGAGGGCTACTTCTCACAGTTGAAGCGGTCGATTGACGGCACGCATCATCATGTGAGCCGTCGGCACCTGCCGCGCTATCTCGCTGAGTTTGATCTGCGGTATAACCTGCGGAAGGTCAAGGACGGTGAGCGAATGGCTCACATGATCCGGCAGACCACTGGAAGGCGGTTGACCTATCGAGAACCCACAGGAAAGCCTAAAGCGGTTTGAGGAGTTTCTAGCAGCCCTTCTAGAGACTGGCCCGCCGGAAGGCAAGGAACGTGACAGGGTAGCGTCTGAGCTGGCGGAGTCCGTCCGGACCCGCCGTGAGGAACTAGGCTGGTCTCAGGCGAAGTTGGCGCGTGAGGCTGGCATCTCCGATGAAACGGTCAGGATGCTCGAAGGTGGACGGACGTTACCGCGCTCTCAGACCCTCGACAAGTTGGCCCACGCCATGGAAGCGACGGAGCCCTAGGGGTTTTGGCTGCCTGCTCCGCCAGTCACTGGGTTGGGTTGCGACGGGCTTGACGACACAGACTGTTGCGCCTGACGCTGATGCATCTCTCGTACTTCTTGCGCCATGTCAGTGTCCATTCGAGCCATAGCCTTAAGGCGAATGCCTGCAAGCTCGGCGGCGACCGGCTGAAGCCGATAGGACGCCCCAAATAACGTCGCAACAGGCGGGGGGCCTTGCAGGTTCCTCCAACCCTCTGTTGGGTGACCGCCTGAAACGAACGGACTGAAGCCGGTAATTCCCTCACCCCAAGCAAGATTTAAATCGAAGATGTTGAGGGAGCCGGACTCATCCGCCCACTTCTGAATGCGCTCGTCGAAATGCTCCAGATGGTTACGCAGTTCCATGTTTGCGAGGGGAGAGTTCTCCTCGACCTCCAATGCGTCGCGAAGTTCCTTGGCGCGATCAAGGCACCTTTCTCTGAAGCCCTTGTCACCCTTTGGATACGGTGCCCAAAGTATCTTCGCCACAATCGCGGCACTGACTAGAAACTGCTGGATGTGGTACCACAGCATCACACCAGGAACTGGCGGCTGTTGTCCCAGAGGGTTACGAAACTGGTCCCAAGCCAGGAGCGCGTAGTCACTCTGATAGATGATCTCGCGGAGAAACGCACGACGTACTGGTATCTCCATCATCCGACTTCAGATCCGACAGCCGGTGGAAGGTAACCGGCGGAATCGCTGCCAACATGCCCGTGATCTCGGAATGCATGGGATGGAAATCTCGGATGAAGTACCACAGATCAGGGATGTTCGACTCAGCCGGCACTGCAACGGCATATCTGCATCCTGGTTCACGCACAATCCTCGCCGCAAGTCCATACTCAGCTCTAGCAGTACGAACAATCTGCTCCGCCTCCCTGCGCGTCATCAGAGCGCTCCGACTGCGAGCAAGCGCGTCCTGCTACGATTCTGCAACGTTTTCCATGGGTTTGTCAACGCACTATTTACCGAATATTTACCGAGCTCCTGGCCAAATAGCGGAACCGGGGGGCTAGATTGAGGCGAAGAGCCGCGGTTGGGTGGCGGCCGGGAGGGCTGGCCGCCCAGCGCGGGATGTGCATTGCCCATCACAGAGGTGATTCATGCATTCGCGTCCAAAGCGTCGAGGAAGCAGCATAGCGGCACGGCTGGTGGTTGCCCTCGCCATTGTTGGCGTCGTGGGATACTTCTCGACGTCGGTCGTCGGCGTGTCGGCCTCCAGCCGTCTCGACCGCTCGCCGGCAATTGGCTTCACCAACAATGTGCGGGTGGATCGCGCAGAAGGAACGGCGACTGGTCAGAACGAGCCGCAGGTGATGGTAGATCAAACCGGCCGGACCTACGTGGACTGGCAGTCGAGCCCCAAGGGGGTGGCCGCCTCATCGACGATGGACGGCCGTCACTTCACCTACCTCGGCAACCCCGACAACGCCACCAAGGAGGTGGGTGACGTGGCCTGGGCCGGGACAACCTGGCCCCGGGTTGGCCGTGCAACCCCGGGAGGCCCTAAGGGGGCAAATGGAGTGTTCTTCGGCACGCTCGGCACCGGGACCTGCGGAGCGATTGAGATTCGGGAAAGCACGACCGTCGATTCCGGGGGGCATTGGGCTCCCACCGATGCCAGCTGCCAGCCGGCACAGGTCGACCGTGACTGGCTCGCCGCCTACACACCCAAGCAGTACCGAGGGAAAGACAGCGCCACGGCGCACACTTGGGTCTATGCTGAGTACCACGACTTCGGCGCGTCCATGATCTGGTTGGCCCGAAGCGCGAACGGTGGAGCAACCTGGGACAAGGTACAGTACCCTGCCATTCAGCCGGGGTCTGCCGCGTCGCAGATCGCCAGCCTCGCCACCAGCGCGTGCAACACCATACCCAGCGGAGTGGCCGTGGACCAGACTGGGGCCCATCCGGGACGCGTCTATGTGATTTGGGAGACGAGCGACGTCACTCAGAACGGTGAGGGCTGCAACTACACCCAGGCACAGCCGTTTGACCACATCTTCATCTCGTACTCCGATGACAATGGTGTCACGTGGACATCCAAGCCGGTGTTCAACGACCCGTGCGCGCCGAGCCCACCAACGCCTCCGGCCAACGCCGCCTCCTGCCAGGATCTGTCCGAGCTCTTCAACTCGCTCGCCGTTGACCGGGCGGGTGACGTCTATGTGGCCTACACGTTCCGGAGGCTGACCGAGAGGAAGCCGGAGTACGACATTTACGTCTCAGTCAGCAAGGATGGAGGGAACACCTGGACACGGCACCAGGTAACTCAGGACGGTTCGGGCACTCACTACATGCCCTGGCTCGCAGCCGGGGGACGGGGAAAGGTCGACGTTGTGTATTACCGGACGGCGAAGGTGGCCGGAGTTGGAGAGAACAACAAGCCGGCAGCGACGCCACACGACAGCATCTGGGCGGTCTATCTTTCCCAGACTTTGAATGGTGGGAAGACCTGGCGCCAGAGCAAGGTCTCCGACGCCAACTACTTCGGCGACATCTGCAGCACCGGCATCTTCTGCGGAGTGGCACCAAGCAGTTTCAATTGGGGACAAGACCGCATCCTATACGACGACATGGGTGTGGCGATCGGGCCGGATGGGGGCGCCAGAGTGACCTGGACGGACGCCAGCTCGTCCTGGAACGCGAAATCCGGTTGCGAGCCCAATGGAACTGCGGCGGTTAGCTGTCAGACAACCCATGTCGAGATGGCATGCCAGAAGAGCGGAATGGGCCTGTACGGCCGACGTATCAGCGGCTGCGGAAAGGCGCTCCGCCGTCGTCTGCCCGGCTGAGTCTCAGCCCGGTCGATTTCCAACGATGCAGAACAGCGGGTCCGCGGGGCCTGCCGGCCGGTTTGTGAAGCCGGACGTGAGCCGCACAACCTTGAAACCCGCACGTCGGTAGAGAGCCCGGGCCTGGGCTCGGGTGTACCAGCGCGTCGCCGGAGATCGACGGCAGTACTCGCGCTCATGAAGCTGGCCGTCTCTCAGTACATCGAAGCGGTTCTCGATGTGCTCGAGCTGCCGCTTGTGGTCGAACCATTGCTTGGTCCACAGTTGATAGGTCAGTTGGGCATTGGGAAGCGTCCGTTCGCACGTCAGAGCCCAGTCCACGCCGTTTGTGGTTGACCGCCGCGACGAAGGATTTACGAACGGCATGATTAGTGATCCGCCCTGCTCGAGCACCGAAAAGAGGCTGCTCATGGCTGCCGCCGCATCATCCGGCTGGGTTAACAGCTGGAAGGAGCTCGAGGGCACAAGGACGGTCCGATAGCGCCTGGGCAGCGAAAGCTGGCGCATATCCTGAAGATAGGTACGAATGGCGATGGCCGCCCCGTCGGCCTTGCTGCGGCAAAGCTCGAGCATTTCCGGCGACACGTCCACGCCGTCCGCGTCCAGCCCCAACCTCCGAAACTCCAGGAGGAGGCGACCCGTCCCGCAGCCGACGTCGAGGACCGGCTCACCGAATTCCTGGATAGTCTGCCGATAGAAGGCAAGATCGTCCCACTCACATGGGTCTCGAAATAGATCCCAGGTCTGCGCCTTGAGACCCCGATACTCGTAGGCCAAGGTCCCATCTTCGGCTTGCGAAGCCCAGTCCATCCGTGATGGGCTCACCATGCTCGCATCCTATACCACGACTCACAGTGGGACAGATACCATGCAATGAAGTTGGCGGAAGGGTGATCGTGAGACGGCTGACCGAGCGTCAGGAGTGGAAGTTCTTCAGCGTCCTGCCGAAGGCCGACCGCCCGCTCGCCGTCATCTGGTGGATCCTGGTTCTTTTGCGAGCCTTCCTTCCGGCCGTGTTCGCCATCGCCATGGGGATCCTCGTGAGTGCGGTCCGCTCGCACGGCAGCCTCGTCGGTCCGCTCGTCCTCACGGGCGCCGCCTTTGTGCTGATGCAGGTGTTGTCTCCCGTCCACACGGCCATCGGCGCCAACCTCGGCGATCGGGTGGCCGCCTGGCTCTATGACCGCCTGACAGATGCCTGCATTCGGCCGGCGGGCATCGGCCACCTGGAAGACCCGGCGCTCACCAATGACCTCACGCTCGCCAGAGACTTTGATCTCGCCATAACGGCTCCACCGATGTTCGTGACCATGGATTTCATCGCCACGGGCCTGGTTCAGCTGTTCTCCGGAGTCGCCCTCGCCATCGTTCTGATCGGCTACGCCTGGTGGGCTGCCCTGCTCCTCGCGGTGGCATGGCTCTCCACGCACTGGCTTCTTCGCGAAAGTACGGTTTGGCGCGATCGAAACACTCCCGAGGTGCAAGAGGCGCAGCGCGAATCGGAGTACACGTACCGCCTGGCCGTCGATCCGCCGGCCGCTAAGGAGCTACGCCTCTTCGGACTGGTTGATTGGACGATGGAGCGCTTTCTCAGCCGGCGAAAGCGGCTGTTTGAGCTCCAATATCGAGCGACTCGATTGCGGGAGCGATCGATGGGCTGGAGTCTGCTCATCGTGCTGACCGCCAACGGTTTGGTGTTCTGGTCTCTTGCAAACTCCGCGCTGACCGGCGCGATCAGCCTGGGGCAGATCGTCGTATTTGCCCAAGCGGCAGTCGGCGCCAGTCTGATCGGATTCGGTGGCATCAACTGGGCTCTCGATGGGGCCGCCGCACCCATCGCTGCCGTGCTTCGACTCGGTCCGTCAATGGAGCCGGTGGGACGGCTGACGAGCGGGCCCGAACAGGCGACCGGCATGCCTGCTCGCTACATCGCCTTCCGGAATGTCTCCTTCGCGTATACTCCCGGCTCCAACCCGATCCTCCGCAACTTCTCGCTCACCATACCCGCGGGCAGCTCACTCGCCATTGTCGGCCGCAACGGGGCGGGTAAGACGACCCTCGCGAAGCTCCTCTGCCGGCTCTATGACCCTCAGTCGGGAGGGATAGAGGCTGATGGGATCGATCTACGCCGCCTCGACTCGGAGAGCTGGCGATCTCAGGTCAGCGCGGTGTTCCAAGATTTCACGCGCCTGGAGCTGTCGCTCAGGGAGAACGTGGCTCCCTTCGGCGCCGACGACGAGCTGGTGAACGCCGCGCTCGCGCGGGCAGGAGCGACAAATCTCGCCGCTCTGGATACGGTGCTGGCGCGCGGTTACGAGGGTGGCATCGATCTGTCGGGTGGGCAATGGCAGCGGGTGGCGCTGGCTCGGGCGCTCTGCGCCGTGCAATCCGGCGCCCGGCTGGTGATTCTCGACGAGCCCACTGCGCAGCTCGATGTGCGGGGGGAGGCAGAGATCTTCGAGCGCATCCTCACGGCGACCAGGCAATGCACGACTGTCCTCATCTCGCATCGCTTCTCCACTGTCCGGCGGGCCGACCGAATCTGCGTGCTCGAGGAGGGCAGAGTCGTGGAGCTCGGGAGCCATGAGGAGCTGATGTCCCTTGGCGGACGCTACCGCACCATGTTTGAGCTGCAGGCACGGCAGTTCGAGTCTGAGGACGCCGACGCCGAGGTGGGATATGACGTTCTCGCCTGACCGTCTGCCGCCTGCAATTCCCTCGATGTGGCGTCTGTACCGTCTCGGCTTCCGGCATGAGCCGTGGCTCCTTGCCAGCTCCTTCGTGCTGGCACTGGTAGCCGCCGTACCGGACGCCCTGCTGGCCGTTTGGCTTTCGCTGCTGGGTCGGGCAGTTTTGAATCACGACCGGGTTCTGCTCCTGATCGCCGCATTCGGCCTTGGCCTCTCGGCCACCGGGACTTGGCTTCTCAGTACCGTAAGCACCCGTGTCCAACGCCGCTTTCGGGACAAGGTCACCATCGTTCTCGAGGGTCACATTGCTCGCCTGCAAGCTTCCATCCCAACCATCGCTCACCAGGAGCGGCCGGACTATCTCGACCGGCTGGCGGTTCTGCGCGACCAGGTCTTCGTGCTGGACCACATGTATATGTCGGTCTTCGGCACCGCCGGCTGGGTTCTCAGGCTCGCCGTAACGTTGGGCCTGCTGATGTCCATCCACCCAGCATTGGGGTTGCTGTTGTTCTTCGCACTCCCGACGGTGCTGAGCTCAGCCTGGAGACCCGGCGTGGAGCGAGCGGTCCAGGAGCGTGTTGCGCCCTTCAGCAGGCTGGCCCGTCACTTCTTCACCATCGCCACGACCGCCGGTCCGGGCAAGGAGATTCGAGTGTGGGGGATTGGTCCCCGTGTTGCCCGGGAACGCCGCCAGGCGTGGGAACAATGGTATGGGACGATGTCTCGCACCAGATTGGCCAGCGCGGCCTGGAATGCAATTGCATGGAGCATTTTCGGAGCGGGATACGTGGGGGCGATAGCCTTCGTTGCCCTCGGGATCCACGCGTCCGCGGGAGCGGTTCTGCTGGTGCTCGCCGCCGGCTCGCGCCTCTCCACCTACGTGGCCGCGACCGTGGGAGAGATCGGATTTCTCCGCGGCATATGGCTTGATGGTTCTCGCCGGTTGGCCTGGCTCGAGGACTACGCCGCCTACACACGGTCCGAGGCCGATCAGCCGGTGCCCAAATCGATCGGGACGGGCATCCGGCTTGACGGCGTATGCTTCAGCTATCCGGGAACTGCGCGACGAGTGCTGGAGGATGTCGACCTGCAGCTCCCGGGCGGCTCTGTCGTCGCCATCGTAGGTGAGAACGGCGCCGGAAAGAGCACCCTGGTCAAACTCCTGGCGAAGTTCTATGACCCAACGGAGGGGCAGATCCTGGTCGATGGGGTTGATCTGCGACGGATACCCGCCGAAGACTGGCGCCGGCATCTGGCCGGTGGGTTCCAAGACTTCTTTCGGTTTGAGCTGCAGGCCCGTCAGTCTGTGGGCGTTGGAGATGTGCGGCGCATCGAGGATGAGCCTGCGGTTCTGCGGGCGGTGAGCCGGGCCGGTGCCGAAGACCTGGTTGCTGGATTCGAGCGCGGACTGGCCACTCAGCTGGGGCCGACATGGCCGGGAGGCGTCGAGGTCTCGTTCGGACAGTGGCAGAAGCTGGCGCTGGCACGCGGGTTCATGCGCGAGGAACCTTTGCTCCTGATTCTTGACGAGCCCACTGCCGCGCTGGACGCCGAGACCGAGCACGCGCTCTTCGAGCGCTATGCCTCGGCGGCTCACGCCGACGGCGTCCCGGACCGTCGGGGCATTACGATCCTGGTGTCGCACCGGTTTTCAACCGTCCGTATGGCCGACTTGATCGTGGTGCTGAGTGGGGCTCGGGTTGTGGAGGTCGGAGCACACGAAGAGCTGATGGCGTTAGGTGGGCATTACGCCGAGCTGTATGGCATTCAGGCCGCTGCCTACCGCTAACCTGTTGGGTCAGATGAGAAATACTGGATGCGCCGGACCCAGACATGACTGCATTGTCACGGCACTACCCGAAATACGTTTCGTTCAGGGGAACGAACGTCGCATCCACGGACGTCTCCAAGAAGGACCCGTACCTTCCAATCGCATCCTCTACCGGGTCGAGTTCCGGTCGTGGGAGCCGCCGATACAGGGTGACCTCGACGCGGAGCGCACCGGCCGTTCGTCGGGTCCGCCATCGTCCGACGATCTGACCGTCGAGCAGGATGGATGGGTTGTAGATCCCGGCGCCCTTCGTGGCGGTCAACCCCTCCAGGTCGGCCAGATATTTGCTGCTCGAATAGCCCACGAAGAGCTCATCCCACGTTTGCAGTAGCTGCGCACGTGGTTCCAGCACCGCCGGACCTTCGGAGGGCGCGACCCAATAGGTCACGCCCGCGGTAGTGATGCTGTCCAGGTCGTCCTCGCTGAGCTCGATGCCACGCTTCACGTCCCGGATCGGGAGACTCGACCACCAGCTGAGGTCCTGCGGAGTCGCGGGGCCGTGACTTGCGAAGTAGCGGAACGTCAGCTCACGAAGCCCCTCTTCCGGCGACAGCCTTCGGGCATTGGGCGCCCGACGCTCCAGCAACGCGTAGGTTTGCCGGGATCCGTTGGGTGGACCGCTGCAGACCAGGCCCAAGAGCTCGGTGTGCAATAGCAGCAGCGAGAGATGACCCGCCGGCAGGTCGAAGCCGGCCTGGGACAACACCGAACTCAGTTCCGGTCGCGTCAGCTCCTCGTCGGCTTCGAGTGCCTCCGTCATTAGCTTCAGGCATGTCGTCACGATGTCCTCGTCAAGCCCCTGACGTCGGCAGTATTTGGTCGAAACCTGCAGGACTCGCGGTGCGGTGACGTCCAGCAACCATCGAATGTCATCCGGATGCACAA
The DNA here is from genome assembly GCA_021323865.1 of Pseudomonadota bacterium. Taxonomy (GTDB): domain Bacteria; phylum Chloroflexota; class UBA5177; order UBA5177; family JAJPKF01; genus JAJPKF01. The sequence continues at coordinate 406,804 of JAJPKF010000018.1, forward strand.
AGTGCCACGTGGGACGGAGGATATGCGTTCGCAGCATGTGTCCCTCGGCGAAGGCACGGTCGATCGCCTGCAGTGTGGCTCCGCACCGCTGACCCACAGACCAGGCCCCAAAGTGGTAGTCCTGACATTGGATCGCTCCCAGGGTCTTGACGATCTCCCCGGGCGAGGACGGAACGGCCCCCACGAGCCTCATAGACGCGAGCCGACGCAGCACTAAGGGCGGCAAATCCATATAACCTCAGTCTGACCCTTCGGACCCGCCGAGCGACCCGGCGGGATAAGCGGTCGGCTAGCCGCGCCCGGAGTAGCCTCGCAGAAAGCGATCAACGTGTGGTCGCCCTGAGCCCTCCGCGGCCTCCACGACATCCCCCAGCGCATACGGCAGCCGCCGAAAGTCAACCGAAACGTGGCCACCAGCCAGCTCGACCACTGCGTATTCCGCCCACAGGTCGAAGACGGGTTCCTCCCCCTGTTGGTGGCGATCGTATACGACGCCCACGCTGCCGGGGTTGACGAAGAGCCCATGGCCGACGCAGCGAATCTGCTGGACGTGGGTGTGGCCGCCTGCCAGCACGACTGGCTCAGACGTCCCCAGCAATTCGAGCACCTCTTCTTGCGGCGTCTCAGGAAAGATGAGCTCGTCGAAAGAGCGGGGCGTCCCGTGGAAGCAGAGGGCCGTCCGGTCGGCAGCGATGGACAGCTCGAGCGTTGGCACGAAACCCCGCATGTACTCGATATCGGAAGAGCCGAGCTGGGACAGCGTCCACTCGCCGACGCGTCGTTGCTCTGGGTTCACCGGTTCGGCCGGATCTTCCGCCAGTCCAGAGAGGAGCCAGGCGTCCGTGTTACCCATGATGACGGGACACCCAAGATCGCGGAGGCGCCGCATCACCTCGGCCGGCTGGGTGCCGCCCTGCACGGTGTCGCCCAGACACACGAGGTGATCGAGATCAGACGGTAGTTCCGAGATGATGGCATCCAGCGCCACTGCGTTGCCATGAATGTCCGCAATCAGTCCGAGCTTCAAGGCGACCTCAAAAAAGCTTGTCTTCGGCCTGAATGATCGCGAGCGTGATCAGTGGTACCTTCGCCAGATCACGATACGCCGCGTAGCGGGTCACCCAGTGGGGACGGAACTTGTCGTTGAAGGTGTAGAGGCTCTTCAGCTGGAAAAGCCACGAAAGGCGCTCGAAGGCAAGGGTACGGAGGGCCGTGAGTGCCTTGGGCTCCGGGACCGGCTTCGTGTTCGACAGGGCAGCGAAGTTCAAGCTGATGAAGTCCCACCCCTCGGATTGCAGGACCCGTGCGCTCTGGAGAATGAGGAACTCCGTCAGGCCGTTGGGGCTATCGCGTCGCCGTCTCATCATGTCGAGGGACCATCCTCGGGTGCCGTAAACGGGAACAAACGTGAGGAAGCCGGAGACGCGGCCATCCTGGATGGCGAAGGCCACCCGCACATCCTCGTCCTCAGGTCGCGGGAAGCGACCCAAGGTCATGGAGAAGCCGTGCTCTGAGCCGCCCTTGTCGTGAAGCCACTCACGAGAGACACAATCGGCCGCTTCCCGTTCTGCCCGGCCTAGCTCGCCGCTGCGGCACATCCGGAATCCGGTGCCAAGGGCAAGGCAATGACGCTCTGCTCGCCGCACCTTTCGTCTCAGGCGGGAGACCTCAAAGTCCGGTAGGCGCAATATGCACTCCTCGCCGATCTTGAGGACGCGGAGTCCCAGGGATCGGTAGGTGGGGAGGTTCTCGCCGGAGATGCCCAGGAAGCAGGGAGTCAGCCTTTGATTGCGACAGCGCTGCAGGAAGCCGGCAATCAAATCGGGCAGCGCCTCACGAGGCCCGATCGGGTCTGCGCCCACCACTGCGACACCATGCCAAGCCTTGAACGACAGGAAAGCCGTCCGGTCCTCGTTGAACACGTAGCAGCCGGTGTCGCGCAGCGAGAAGTACGAGAGCGTGTCGTTCCCGTGGCGCCGGACAACTTCCGCGGCACGAGCGCGATCCGCCGCTGAGGCTGGCCGGAAGGGCTCGGCACGCAAAACCGGCGGCATAGCCCAGCGGATCGATCCTGTATCCCGGTCCCGGTCAGGTAGGCCGTTGCCTCGGCCTGGACGCTGTCTCTCGCCTGCGATCGCCGAGGCGGTCACATCGTCCGTGGACGGCGAAATCTGCTCCTGCAGGGAAGCCATGAAACGTGAAGTCCTCCGTGCCTCACCGCTATACTTGCACGAGTAGCGCGCCGTCGGTTTGAGGGGTCGCTCCCCACGAGACGCGAGCGGTCGGGGAGAAGGAGTGGGACTGGTTCATGCTGACCGGCCGGCGTGAGGACGTGAGCATCGTTCGCTGTCTGGACGAATGGACCTCACGCGAGCCGGATCGTGCGCTCTACGTCTTCCTCGACAGTCGCGGCCGTCAGGCCCAAGCCTACACCTATGGCAATTTTACGGAGCGGACCAGATTCCTGGCTCACCACCTCCGAGAGGCGGGAATATCCGTGGGCGAGCGCGTCTTGCTGGCCTATCCACCGGGCCTTGAGTCGATGGCCGCGTTCGTCGCGTGTGCTCGAAGCGGCGTCATTCCGGTCCCGGTCCATCCGCCCTCTCATCGGGACATTCGGACCGGCATGGGACGAATGAGGTTCGTTGCTCGGGACTGTGAAGCGGTCGCGGTCCTCACCAGTTCTGCCCTCGCGGGAGAGCTTGGGGTGGATGGTGTGGGCGATCAGACCGTTAGCGCCAATGGCCGGGGGGAGACAGCGCTTCGATGGATCGGAACCGACGACCTCTCGGGCAGTGTGCCCACCGAATACGTCGACACACCGGGGGAGGTCCTCTTTCTTCAGTACACCTCGGGATCGACCAGCACGCCAAAGGGAGTGATCGTACGCCACCAGAACGTCGTCGACAACGGCATCGCCACCTTGGGCCGTGAGGCCGTCGGAAAGGTCGGGGTGTCATGGTTGCCGCAGTACCACGACATGGGTCTCATCGGGTACTATCTCTACCCGCTCGTCGTCGGCGGAACAACCTTCGGGTTTTCACCGCTCGATTTCCTCCGCCGTCCGGCTCTCTGGCTGCAGACCATCAGTCGAACGCGCGCGGCGTTCAGCTCATCTCCCAACTTTGGCTTCGAGTACTGCCTGCGAGAGGACAAGCTTCCGGACCCGGAGCTGGAAGGCCTTGACCTCGGCAGCCTTGAATGGCTGATGAACGCCGCCGAGCCGGTCCGAGCCGAGACCTTCGAACGTTTCTTCCAGCGCTTTGCCCGCTACGGCTTGCGTAGGAGTGCTCACGTCGCGGCCTACGGCTTGGCGGAGAATACGCTTGCGGTAACCCATCACGGACGCCGTGCCGTGGCCGTGGATCGAGATGGGTCGCCCAGCCAAGACCGTCGCACGGCCGGCTCGGAGGCCCGCAGCTCAGTCATGAGCTGCGGCAGGCCACTCGAGGGTGTTGACGTTCGGATCGTAGATCCGACGACAAAACTGGCCCTCGGCTCCCGGCAAGTCGGGGAAATATGGGTGGGCGGCTCCAGCAAATGCCAAGGCTACTGGGGCCGCCCGGAAGCGACGGCCGAGACGTTTGAAAACCGAGTCGAGGGGGTGCCAGCCGAAGCTGGTACCTACCTGCGCACCGGAGATTTGGGGTTCCTCGACCAAGGCGAGTTATTCGTGTGCGGCCGGTTGAAGGACCTGATCATCGTTCGCGGGATCAACTACTACCCCCACGACATTGAACGCGTGGTGGAGGAGGCTTCTCCCCAGATTCGGACGGGCGGAGTGGTGGCGTTCGCCGGAGACGACCAGGAGGAATCGATCGTGGTGGTCGCCGAGGTGAAAGACCCGGAAACCCTACCCGATCCCATGGAAGTCGTGCAGGCGCTCCGTGCTCAGCAGTTCGTGGGCCCCTACACCGTGGTGTTGGTTCGCAGCAAATCAGTGGACCGTACCACGTCCGGCAAGCTGGCGCGGAGCCGTACCCGGCGTCGGTGGCTCGAGGGCGAGCTGCCCTGTCTTGTGACGCACCGCAGCAGACTCTTGGACGTTGCGCCCTCCCCGTCGACAGGTCTGGTCGCCCGGCTCACAGAGATGCTCGAGCCGTATGGGATCAGCGGTAGAGAGCATCTCACGTTGGAGGAGATCGGCATCGATTCGCTCGATCTGGTCATGGTGGTCGAGGAGATCGAGCGCTTTCTCGGAAGGCAGGGCAGGAAAACACCGTACGGAGAGATAGATGGGCGGTTGCTGCAGCGCCTCACGGTTGATCAGCTGCGGTCCCTCGTGGAGCTCGTAGAGGGAGCCAGAGAGGACGACTCGGTCCTGAGGCCCATCCTGAGCCGGCTGAAAGAAGAGCAGGAGGACTTCGAACGTGAGGCAATGCAGGCCGATGCGGCGCTCGGCTTCACCGACATCCTCCAGGAAGGGCTGCCTGCAGGACCGGCCGATCAAATTCTGCTGACGGGTCCCACAGGATTCCTTGGACCGTTCTTGCTGGCCGGCCTGTTGCAACGGACTCCATTCACGCTTCACGCGCTGACCCGCGCAGCCTCGCCCGAGGCGGGGCTAAACCGGCTTCGCGAGGGGTTCCACCAAGCCCGGGTCGCCTGGCCCAAAATGGACCGCGACCTCTCCGAGCGAGTTCGCGTCATCTGCGGCGACATCTCCCAGCCGCGACTGGGTCTCGACAGGCAGGCATGGGAGGGGCTCGCGTCTGAGGTCGGGGCCGTGGTTCACAATGCGGCCCTTGTCAACTACTCACTGAACTACGGCGCACTCAAGCCTCACAACGTCGATGGTACTCGAGAGCTCCTGCGGCTCGCGTGTACCGACGCGGTGAAGCGGTTCCACTTCATCTCGAGCACCATCATTTTTGGCTGGACGCCGAAGCCACGCCTCTTCGAGGCCGACAACAACGACGAGATGTCGAATCTGGACTTCGGTTATGCCCAGACAAAGTGGGTGGCCGAACGTTTAGTGCTCGAAGCCGCTCAACGCGGGCTGCCGGTCGAGATCTACCGGCCTTCATTCGTCTCTGCATCGACCGGAGGTATCGCCAGCCCGGCGGACATCACCGTCCGGCTCTTAGCGTTCATGATCAACCATGGCATCGGGGTCAACGCTCGCAACCAGATCAGCTTTCTTCCCGCGGATATCGCCGCCGACAACATCGCCAGCATCATCGGCCGCCTTCGTTCCGCCGACCCGGCCCCGGATCGTGAATCTGCCCGCGTCTTCCATGTGACGGTTGACGACTTCTACAGCATCATCGACCTCACGCGCACGATCTCGCGTGAGCACGGCTTCCCCTTTGTCTATTACGACATTCCCGAGTTCGTGGCAGAACTGAAGCGTCGCTGCGAGCCCGAGGATCCGCTCTATCCACTGCTCGACTTCGTGACCCGTTCCTATCTGAAGATCGAGCGCATGGAGCGGAAACGCTATGACAACCGTGAATATCGGGCTGCCCGAGAGGCCGTTGGGGGCAGGCCCGACGCCACGCTGAGCCAGACGGTCACCTACCTGATGCGTTACCTATCCGACTCGGGTCTGCTGCGACACCCACTCCCGGAACGGGTCACGACCCTGGAGGCCGCCGTCGTCTGAGCCGGGGAGCCGGGCCTCTTTCGTGGCTTGCCTAGTCTGGAGCCATCAGTGGCTCCCGGTCCCGTCTGCCAGTTTGACCGGCCAGGCACCGATGATGGGGTTGGAACGATCGAGCCAACGCCCCAGCATGGAGTTGGTTAGGGGTCTCGGGAGCGACCGTCGAGCCGGATGGTCCATCCATCCACGGACTCGATCTGGAGCAGGCGGTCGTGCCACGGATCGCGCTCAAGAGTGGCCCGAACCGCTTCTTCAGACGGCGCCTCAACGACCAGGATCACACGGCGTTCGTCCGCCAACGGACCTCCGAGAATCAGAAAGCCCGTGTCGACGAGGCCATCCATGAAGGTGGCGTGGTCCGGCCAGTCCTGCTGTTCTTCCAGCCGCAGCAAGCGGTTCCAGTCTGGGCCGATGCGTCGGGTGACGACGAAATAGGTCATCGCACTTAACAGATTGCCACAGAGCATGCGCCGGCACGTGCTATCTGTGAGCGAAGTCAGTGGGAGAAAGGATAGTGGAATGGCGTTTGGGCAGGCACTGAAGGCGGTTGCCCTGCTGGGTTTACTGATCGTCGCTGTGGGCACGGCGGGATGCCATGCGAGCTTCTGCGCCGGAAGCGGGTGCAGCGCGGGCCACATCGATTTCGGAACCAACTACAAGATGGCAGGACAGCATGGCGACATCTCCATCATCGGCAAGAGGAGCACGTTCAGGGTGGGCGAGAACATCGGGCTGGTCGCCCATCTGAGCAGCGCCGCCGGCACCAAGGCACTCAGGCTCCAGGTCACATGGCACGGCTCAGCCCATCAGCTCACCATCACCATCGCCAATCCCAAAAGTAATGTCGTCGGAGCGGTCCTCGCTCCCGCCAACCTCTCCGTGCTGGGCATCAGCCAACCCGGCCGCTACACCTTCCGCATGCTGCATGGCACGAAGCAGCTGGCCGGGGGAAGCTTGACCGAAAAGTGAAGCGGTAAGCCCCTTCGGCTCATGCACAGTAGCCGGGTCAGCCCGAGTCTTGCGCCCGGCGTCTCCCCGTCTGGCCGTGCATTGAGGGGTGAGCCCACCGCGGGTCGCCGTCATCCGCCCGTTCGCGGACGGATCTCCCTACAGCGTCGTGGCGAGCAGGACGGCAAACGCCACGCCGTTGAAGAGCGAGTGGGCGATGACGGAGGTTCCCAGCCGGCCGGTTCGCCAGCGGAGAAACCCCAGAACCGACCCGCCGGCAGCGATAGCGCCCGCGGAGAGCAGGCTCGCCGGGCCCTGCCAGCCGATCAGATGGGCGGCCCCAAACAGAATGGAGGTGATGGCGATGCCTTTTCCCGCTCCCAGCAGGCCCACCATTCGTGTCTGCACCAGGCCCCGAAAGAATAGCTCCTCCACCATTGGCGCACCAATGCAGACGATGATGCCGAAAACCAGATAGGTAGGGCCGGTGATCTGAGCGGCCTGCAGCCCGACCTGCGGATGACCGAGCAGGTCGTGGAACGCCGTGTAGAGGGGCCACGCGGCAAGCAGAGTGGCTGAGCGACCAACAACGGATCCCAATGCGCCCAGACCCACGTCGATCGGCCGGATTCGCCAGCCAAAGTCAGTGGAGAGGCGGCCGGATCCCCGACGCCTGCTGACCCAGAATACGGGCCCAAGCATGCCCATCCACAGAACAATTTCCGAGGTTGTGAGCGCCAGGGCGACGCCACCGGGCTGCCCCATCCTCCCCAGGAGAAAGAGCACCAACGCGGAGGCGGCGACCCCGAGACCGAATCCCACCACCGCGATGCCCAGTCCGGGAAGGGCGGGACCGGATGTCTCGCCGGCGAGCGACGCTCTGAGGGCCTGCGATGGTGCACGCGTGGGGGCGAGGGGTCGTGCGGTGTAGCCGGTCCACGAGCTTCCGGTCCAATACCGCAGACAACCCGGCTGATGAGGGTCCGGATACCAACCCGGAGGTGCTGCCGGCCGATTACCGCACTTTGTGCAGACGCCATCGGCCTGGTCGCGAGCATGGCCGCACGAGGCGCAAATTCGAGGTGAGGTCACGATCACCGAACGCGAATCACAACTGTGCCACAGGTCTTGTCGGCCAGTGTCTGATGCTGTGCATCCCAGAGGGGCCATAGGTCACTGATGATGCCCGGGAGCGTAAAGACGTAGAGCAGTAGCCGGACGACCCACCGAAGCAGGGAGCGCCCGATGCCAATGATCGCGCCCGTCTGGGCATCGCGAACGGCGATTCCCGTCGCGATGTTTCCTACCGTCTGCCCCTCTTCGACGCCGTTCAATATCGCGAAGTACGAGGCCTCGATGGTCACCACGACGGCGGTCTCGAGGAGGTCTAGGACGCTAAGAGGCCAGTGGGAAGTCGTGCCAACGGCGCCCACGATGATGGCCAGAATGGTCACGGGAATCAGCAGCACCAACTGGTCGATGAGATAAGCGCCGACCCGGCGCCACCATCCGGATAGGGGGGTACCAAATGCGCTGAGGGGCACCGGACGCGGCGGATAGGGCTGCGCGTAAACGGATCCTGACTGCACGGCATACGGTCGTGTTCCGGGTATTCCCGCAGCCATGGGCACAAATCCGGCGGGCGGTGGAGGGACATTGGTAGCTTGGCTCCCGCAGCGGGCGCAAAAGCGGTGATCGGGCGAGAGCGGTTCTCCACATGCGGTACAGAATCGGGCAGTCGGTGCACCGCAGCGGATGCAAAAGCGCTCAGCTCCGATGAGCGCGCTCCCGCAGCTCTTGCAGGTGTGTCTGGTCTCTTGCAACGCTACCGATCGGGCTCTTTTCCGCATTCCACGGCATCATCGTAGGCGCTGAAGGCTCTCATGGCAAGGGCTGGAGCGCCCCCACGGGAACCCGAAATGGTGCCGCTACCAAACATCTTCCGACCTGCCAAACGGATTGTGCCTGCCGCAGCGTCGTGATTCCTCCTGCACCGAGGATGCCGCCCCTGAGCCGAAGCGGCGGTGGTCACGGCACACAACGCGGGAATTTGTGCGCATCAAATGTGTTCATACTTCCTGGACATGGGGCATATGGTGGCTCATACTGGTGCCAGGATTGCGGCCGCGACCTCGAGAGATTGAGCGCCTCAACCCGATGGGACGACGGGCTCGCGGCGAGATCCGTCACGAGTGAGGGAGCCCGCATGTCATACCGATCCTTTGGTCGTCGTAGCGCCTCGCCGCAAATTGCATCGAGGCATGACTCTGTTGGAGATCCGATCCTAAGGGTCGGGTTTGCGGCTGTGCTGCTCGTCGTGGGTGTGGTTGCTCCCAACATTGGTTTCGCTGTGGGTGCGCGAGCAGCCCAGCAGCCCCCGATCGAATATTCCTATGATGCTGCCGGCCGTCTCACCGGTGTCGCGGATACCAGAACCAACCAGGCCGCCGTCTACCACTATGACCGTGCCGGCAACATTATCTCGATCAAGCGAGGTCCGGCCTCCATTCTCCCTTCCTCCAACCGGCATTCCGTCCGCGGATCCCATGCAGCTGCCCCGGTTGTCACAGGTGTCACGAGCGGAGGAACGGTCATCACCACCGCTGACGCCGGCGCAAGCGTAGTCGTGAATGGGCTGAACTTTGATCCATCGCCGTCCGGGGATGTCGTCCGCGTCGATGGGACGCTGGCTCGGGTCGAGTCCGCCGGCAAGACGCAGCTGACGGTCGTTGTCCCGCCCACCTCGGGTGCCGGTCCCGTGACCGTGACGACGTCGGCGGGAACGGGCGGCTCAGCCGGGAACTTCTTTGTCCCCCCGGGGCCGTATACGGCCGCACAGGTTGGGTTTACGACAACACTTGTGCACGGGACGCCCAGTACCGTAGATCTCGCCAAGGCCGGCAGGGTGGCCTTGGTCGCAGTACGGACTCATGCCGATCCGAACGCGGATGCCCTCGCGCCGAAGAGGATGAGTGTCTCGCTCGACAACGCCACGCTCGCTGCCTATAACGTCTGCGTATATGATCCCCAGAACCGCTTGATCTATGGTCCCCGAGGCTACGGAACCGGGAGTAATGGCTTTGCGTTCGACCTGGCCGAATCCGGTATCTATACGATCGTGGTTGACCCGGGTACGAGCACCGGCGCGGTCCAGGTAACCGCGAGGCCATTCAAGGACGTGATTGTTCCTGCCGTGCCGTCCCGCTCCCTCGGTGGCAAGCCGGCAGTGATCTCGACGACTGTTCCAAGCCAAACCGCGCTCGCACGCTTCAAGGGTGTCGCCGGTGAGCTGGTGAGCGCCGCCGTGTCCGGCTCCACGCGGGGCGGTCAGAGCGTGGGAATCGAGACGGCCACCGGCGACGTACTAACGCAGACCAACTTGGGCGGCCCCACGGCCTTCATCGATCGCGCAACCCTGCCCGCAACGGGGCAATACTACCTGTTTTCAGAGGCCAGCTCCTGGCCGGGAACAGGTACATTCGACGTCAATCTCTATCGCCTTACCGACCAGGCAGCGCAACTCTCCCAAAGCGCCACGTCTCCTGGGTCGCCGGCGACGGTTACCACCGCCCTCCCTGGCGAGGACGCCCATTTGAGATTCTCGGGGAGGGCTGGGCAAGACGTGAGCCTGCTCCTCTCCAACGCGTACAACACTCCCTACACCGCCAGCTTGCTTGCTCCTCATTTCACCGTTCTGTCCAGCAGCGGCTGCGGCAACGGAAGCTGCTTCCTGAATCGAGTGACACTGCCTCAAACCGGCTCGTACCGAATCCTTCTCGCGCACGGGGGCGCGGACACGTTCAAGGTGGCCGCAACCCTCTACCGGGTGACCGACATCAAGAAGCGCATCGAGACCAGTGGTGCGCTGCCCGGGAAGAGCATGAGGGTCAACATGACCATTCCTGGCCAGGATGCCGATCTCACGTTTCGGGGCATTCGGGGCCGATTCGTATCTGTCGCCTTTGCCAGCTCCACCATTGGCGGATTCGACGCCACCGTCATCGCGCCGGATGGAAATGCCCTAACGAACTCGGGCTTCGGCTTCGGAACCGGGTCGGGCTACATCGACAGGGTCGATCTGCCCCAGACCGGGACCTACAGGCTGGTGATACAGCATCGCAGCTACGCCACTGGCTCTGTCGACGTGACCGTCTTCGAGGCCGGCGACGTCCATAAGAAGATCGCCCTCAGCAGTACACCCGCCGGGCGGCCGCAGACCGTCACGTTGGGCACACCTGGCCAGAATGCAAGCCTTACGTTCAAGGGAACGGCGGGTGAATACATCAGCGGAACGCAGGCAAACGACACTCTCGGCAATGCCCAGCTCGAGCTGTTGCGACCCAGCGGCCAGGCGCTGCCCGGGGGATACCTCAGCGGGAACTTCCTACAGCGCACCCAGCTCCCCGACACTGGAACCTATCGACTCGTTCTCCTGCACTCTCGGAACGGCACGGGGTCCGATACCCTCACGCTCTACCGGCTGCGCGACCTCCACGGAACGATAAAGCCCAATGGTCCCGCAGTGCCCTTCAATCTGAGGCTGCCCGGTGAGAATGCCTATCTCGGGTTCCAGGGTCGCGCCGGCCATACCGTCACCGTCAACCTTTCCAGTACCACTCTGCCGAACTGCTACGTTGCTATCTACGCACCCGATGGCGCGCAGCTCGCGGAGCAGGGCTTCGGGACGAGTGGCTCACTGAAGGCCCCGCTCACGCAGAACGGCCAATACACCATCGCCATACTCCACAACCAAGCAGTCACGGGCGCAACGCAGGTCAGCATGACGCAATCGGCGACAGGATCCAGCCGCCGGCAACGCCCGAAGAGGCTGCAGGTGCAGCCGGCAACGGCCCCCTACAGAGTGCCCGGTCGGGATCGCCCGGCTGCAGGTCATGACATCCACGGTCTGCACTTCCGCGAGACTACCACCCAAGGAACAAATGCCAGCCTCAGCTTCAATGGTAAGGCCGGCCACGACGTGAGCATTCTGCTCTCGACTTCGTCAGCCGGAGCATCCTACACGGCGGGCCTCGTCGCCCCTGACTTCTCGGTTCTGGAGTCCACCAGCTGCGGGAGCGGGATCTGTTTCTTGGACCGGGTAACGCTGCCTCAGAGTGGTCGATACAGAATCCTGCTCATGCCTTCCGGTACGGCGACCCTCAGTGTGTCTGCGACGGTCTACCGTATCAAAGACATCAAGGAGTCAGTGAAGAGCAGTCACGCATTTCCGGGTAACCCAGTCACGGTGAAGACAACGGCCCCCGGTCAGGACGCCTACCTGACGTTCCATGCAGTGCGGGGACACTTCGTCTCCCTGGCGCTTTCGAACATGACCATGAACGGCCTGCAGGCGGTGCTCACGGCCCCCGACGGCGATCAGCTCTATAGCAACGGTTTCGGGGGTGCCGGCTTCATCGATCGCGTTGACGTCCATCAGACCGGGACCTATACCCTCCTCCTGCAGCATCGCGGAGACAGCACCGGCTCGGTGCAGGTCACAGTCTTCCAGGGCGTCGACATCCACAAAAAGATTACCCTCAGCAGCACCATCGCAGGCAGCCCGCTTGCGGTGACGTTAAAGATACCGGGCCAAAATGCGGCGATGACCTTCAAGGGTTCCGCCGGCGAATACATCAGTGCCGTTGTCACGAACTCCACACTGGGCGGCGTCCAGATGGAGCTCGTTCGGCCCAATGGCGAGACCATGCCAGGGACCGGGCTCAGCGGTAGCTTCTTCGAGCGTACGCAGCTACCCGACGGCGGAAACTATCGCCTCGTGCTGTTGCACTCCCAGGAAACCACCGGGTCGGCCACCATCACTCTCTATCGTCTGCACGACACCGTCACTACGATCAAGCCCAACGGCCCGCCTGTGCCGGTCAACCTGGCTTTGCCCGGCGATAATAGCTACCTCACCTTCAAGGGTGCGCCCAATCACGGCGTCACGCTCAACGTTGCCCTTGGCAGCCTTGGCGGTTGCGGCGCCGCGATCTACGCTCCCGACGGGACCCTGCTCGTCGGGACGAACTGCGGTTTCGCCGGCGCCCTCGAGAACATCGCGCTTACCCAGAACGGCCGGTACACGGTGGCCATCCTCCACGATGCCCTGCGTACTGGAGCCGCCCAAGCGAGCTTGAGCGAAACGGCCTTTGGGTCGGTTGCTCTCGACCCGCCTGCACGGCCCCCGGCCCGCACAATGTCCCACCGCGTCCATACCTTCCGACGGCATATAGGAAGGGTCGCGTCGCATGCCTACCGGAAGAGTCTGCCAACCGGCACCATTATCGGTTCGGTCCGAGACGATGACGGCCGTCCCCTCTCCGGTGCCACCATTGGCGTAGGCAACCGCCGAACTCGGACATCCCGCTGGGGCGATTTCACGCTCACCCGGGTTGAGGCCGGTGACCAGGTGCTCCTGGTCGACGGTCGCACGGCCAACCAACCGGGCGCAAGCTACGGTCTCTTCCCCATCAGCGTGCACGTCGCTGCTGATCACGTAACGGCGCTGCCTTATGTCATTTGGATGCCGCGGCTGGACACGAAACACGACGTGACGATCGCATCACCCACAAAACGGGTCGTTACGCTCAGCACGCCGCGGATACCGGGGCTGAAGATCGTTCTCCCCGCCGGTGCGATTGTTCGGGATATACACGGACGAGTCATTCACCATCTGGGGATCACGCCGATACCAACCAGCCGGCCGCCCTTTCCTTTCCCTAGCGGCCACCCATTTCCGGTGTACTTCACGATTCAACCGGGAGGCGCCGTGGTGACGCCGGCCCGAGTTCGGGTGATCTATCCCAACATTGAACACATGCCGGCCGGTACGCGTGTGCCCTTCTGGAGCTACGACCCCGAATACGGTGGCTGGTGGAAGTATGGCTACGGGACGGTGACTGCGAATGGCGCGTCCATCGTTCCCGACACCGGCGTCGACTTCTCGAGCTTCACCGGCGCCGGCGCCCCGAGTGACAAGCCGCCGCCAGATAACGGCGGTGGGCCATGCGGATGCGACTGCGGCGGTGTCCCGGGAGGTGGGGGCGGTGGCCCTCCGCCAGGTCCCGGCGGATCCGGATATCCAGGTGGGGGTGGGGGAGGCGTTCCGGGACCCGGCGGAATGGGTGCGCCGGGCCAAAGTTCCTGTGGCGATCCGGTCAGCATGGTATCGGGCCTCAATGTCGTGCAGCAGACGGATCTGCATGTACCCGACTTGATACCCATCAATATCGAACGCACCTACCGACCGAATGACGGCTGGGACCGGTGGTTCGGGGTGGGCCAGAGTTTCAGCTACGGGCTCTACGTCACACCGACCCTCCCATGGCTGAAGGCCAGTTTGGTCCTGCCCGACGGTCAGCAGATTGAGTACGACCGTATCTCGGCCGGCCAACAGCAGCTTGATTCGGAGTACGAGGCCGTAGATTCTCCAGGCCTGTTCTACGCTTCGAAGTTGAGGCGACTCGGTTGGGACGCCTGGTCAGGGTGGAGGCTCACTCTCACCGACGGCACCAGCTACGAGTTCACCGACCTGTCATGGTCCGGGTCAAATGCCGTCCTCACGGGTGTCGTCGACCGAAACGGGAACACCACCACGCTTTCGTGGGACACGAACTCGAGGAACATCAGGTCTGTCCGCTCTCCCGCCGGCTATTGGGCAACCTTCTCGTACAACTCGGCCCAAAACCCCGTCTCTATCAGTCAGATCCATGACAACGCTGGGAGAACCGTGTCCTACGGATACACCGGCGACCAGTTGACGTCCGTGACCGACCCTAGGGGCGAGACAACCACCTATGCGTACGGCCCCAACGGCGATCTCACCAGCATTGCCGACGCTCGGGGGAATGTGTTCGAGACGAACACCTACGATAACGAGGGGCGCGTCGTCCAGCAGAAGCAGGCCGACGGTGGAACCTTCGCCTTCAGCTACTTCTCCGGGTGCCCCTACACAAATAGCCGGTACGGCTCGGAAACGCAGGTTCAATACCCCAACCGAAGCGTCCGGATCATGTGCCTGGACCCGGCGGGTTTTCCCATCCTGGATATCTTCGACGCCGGGTTTCATCACATCGACGCGGAGTACCGGTTCGTCCGGACCCGTAGCGAGCTGCTCAGCAGTGAGACCGATCCCCTCGGTCGGCGCACGGAATACACCTATGGTGCCAGCGGCAATGTCACTTCGGTGACGCGACTGGCCGGAACACAGCAGGCGCAAACATACCGGTACCGATGGAACCAATTCGCCGAGCCCACCAGCGAGACGGACCCCCTGGGTCATAGGACGACCTATGCCTATGACTCCCATGGCAACCTGATCTCGGTTTCCGATCCCCTGGGTCGACGTTGGAGGTATGCCTACAACCCCGAGGGGGAGGCGACCTCCGTGACCGATCCCATGGGACACACTTGGCGCTACCGCTACGCCTCGGGCTTTCTGCGCTCCAGCACGGACCCATTCGGGCAGACCACTGTTCAAGTTTCGGACGCTCTCGGTCGAGTCATGAGCACGACCGATCCCCTGGGCAATAAAACCACCTATCGCTATGATTCCGATAACAACCTTAGGTCATCCATCGATCCGTTGGGCGACACCACCTCGATGACGTACGACCCCGACAACAACCTGCTGAACGTCGCCGATCCACGTGGCGGGACGACCTTCTACGCCTACGACACCATGGATCGTGTGTGCGCCGCTACCCATCCGCTGGCACATCTGCACGGGCCGCCGGCGGCGTGTCCATCCGTTGCTTCCTTTTCGCACCCCACCCGAGTCGCCGTCCGCACGTGGCTCCGGCACAATTCCCACACAACCGCGGCCGCCTATGACACCAGTGGAAATCTGGTCCGAGCCCTTGACCGGAACGGCTCGTTGACCACCTACGCCTACGATCGGCTCGACCGTCTCACCAAGGTGACCTACGCGGACGGCTCGCGCGAGGTCATCTCCTACGACGCGGGTAGCCGACCAATCAAGATCGCGGACTCGGCCTCCGGCACGATTACGAGCACCTTCGATGGGCTCGACCGCCTGACCTCTCAGACCCAGCCCGTCGGCAAGCCGACTGTGAGCTGCAGTGGCCTGCGCGTGACGGTATGCTACTCCTACGACCAAGCCAACAACCGTTCCGGCATGGTGGTTTCCGGTCAACAACCGGTTCGATACACCTATGACGCCGGCAACGAGATTACCGGCGAGACATGGGGTTCGGGGAAGGCGAGCTGTAACGGCCACGGGATGACCGTTTGCATCTCGTATGATTCCGATGGTCGGCCAGCTTCGATCACACTGCCTGATCGGATTCGGCAGCTCTACACCTACGATGCAGGCGGCCGCCTGACCGGTATCTCTTACGGAAGGGGCTTGGGCTCAACGAAATGCGGCAGCGCCTCCGCGGCATCCTGCCTTGGCTCGCTCAGCTATGGCTACGACGCCGATGGCCGCGAGATCTCCATGGGCGGCCCATGGGCCCGAACCAATCTGCCGGCGGCGGTCGGGAAAGCCTCGTACAATGCCGACAACGAGCTGACCACCTGGGGAAGCCGGCATCTCACCTACGATGCCGACGGCAATCTGATCCGCGATGGAGCGAAGACTTACGCCTGGAATGTGCGTCATCAGCTGAGCGGTATCTCCGGTGGGTCGACCGCGGCCTTCCGCTACGACGCCTTGGGACGTCGGATTTCCGAGATCCTCCCGGGAAAGACCGGCGCGTACCTCTACGACGGTTTGAATCCAGTCCAGCGGCTCCAGTCGGGGACGCCGACCGTCAACATGCTCACCGGCCTGCGCCTCGACGAGACCTTCGCCATCGCCACGGGCGGCTCGACCGATTCGCTGCTGACCGATGGCCTTGGGTCGACCATCGCGGTAGCGGGCGCTTCAGATCACATCTCGGCCCAGTACACGTATGGCCCGTTCGGTGCCACAACGGTAGCCGGACCGTCGCCGGCAACCACACCCGCCTTCACCGGTATGCCCTACGTCAACTCCACAGCCCTGTACCTCGACAACGCCCGGTATTACGCCCCGACTCAAGGCCGGTTTATCAGCCAAGACCCGCTCGGCATCGGCGCAGGAACCGCCAACATGTACCAATACGCACTCGACAATCCGAACAGCTACATCGACCCTCTGGGCTTGGCGCCACGGCCCGCGCCACCGCCACCGGGGCGAAACTGGTCACCGTCGTCCATCGGCCCGCCTCCGCCGGGATGGAGCGACCCCTCGCCGCCATCACCCCCGCCTCCGCCGATTCCCTCTGGATGTCCCGTCCCCAAGACGGACTATCCCAGGAGGTACGTCGAGTACGGCGCCCAGGACTCAAACGGGGGCGGGGTGAATCCGAATCACGAGACGTTCTTCGTTCCGGGCCATGGGCCGGGTTTGCAAACACTGTATGAGCCTCCCGGAGGCGGCCCACCCATCGGGTACCAGTAGGGAAAGATCTCGCCGGTGGTGCCGGAGACGGGGCATTCAATCACCTTGTAACGCTGCCAGAGGAGACTGGGGCAGAAGGAACTGGGTGGCACCTGGAGTGACGCGCAGCGTTCCCAGGTGGTTCTTTCAGCCGTCTCTTCCCCCATCTCTGGGTGCTCTCAGAGATGGCCCTCGATCCACGCTTCGACGTCCTGAACGACCTGGTCGGCACAGAGGTCGTGAAGCAACATGTGATAACCGCCGCGATACTCTTGCAGCCGGCTATCCCCCTGGGTGACCCTTTCGACAAACTCCCGGCTCCCATCGGGCGTGGCAAGCCGATCGGCGTCACCGTGAAGGATGAGAAGCGGCAGAGGGAAGCCGGCGGCACCCGTATTAGCTCGTGCCCTGGCTGCCGCGAATTCGGTGCTCAAGCGCGCCGTGCCCCTGGAATGAAGGAGGGGATCGGTCGCGAAGCGCTGTACCGCCTCGGGATCCCGGGACGAGGCGTCGAAATCCATCCGTGAGCTCATGGCGAACCGTGGCCACACGCGGGACAGGATGCGGCCCAGCATCAGTAGGACCGGCGGCACTCCGATCTCGCCCAGCACCGGGCTGAAGGCGATGACGCCCCGGATGCCCTCAGGGCGCTGCTGGGCATAGTCCAGCACGATGAGGCCGCCCAAACTTTCTCCGACCAAGAAGAGGGGACACCCCGCCTCCCGCTCGCCGATCATATGCAGGAATGCCTGCACATCCTGGCGGTAGTCGCTCCAGCTGCGTATGTAGCCGCGCGGCCCAGGCGAGCGGCCCATTCCTCGAAGATCGAAACCGTAGATGGCGTACCCACGGGTGACGAGACCATCGACGAGAGGTGCAAACAGGCCGCTATGACCGCCGAAGCCGTGCACCAGGGCCAGCGCGGCTCGCGGTGTGACGTTCGTCGGGCGCCACGTCTGGAAGTAGAGTCGAAGGCCGCCGGCCCCTTCGAACGAGCCCTCCGCGTGGTCGCCACCCTCCGCTCGCCGCGACTCCATTGCCGGCCCTCCTCGCGGTGGCCTGACTCCTTGCCCGTCCGACTCTATACCGTTTGCCGGTCGTCAGCCTCCGGGATTGTCGAGGCAGCCGTTGTATGTCTTGGTTTGGGCGTCGACGTGAGACAGGCACTGCTCGGGTATCCAGGTCGGAGCTGCGTAGCCGGTGTCGA
>JAJPKF010000016.1 GCA_021323865.1 Pseudomonadota bacterium
CGGCCCTGGGCGATCCCACGCTGGCCAGCACCCACACCTGGTCCAGCTCGCTCGATCTGGGGACCACGGATTACGTCATGGGTCCCGACGGCCAGCCGGTGGAGCAGCTGACGACATTAGGTACCTCAACCACGCCGGAATGGTACTACGCCGACTTCCAGGGCAACACGCGGGTGCTGATGGACGCGAGCGGCAGCCCACAGGTGACCTACAACTATCCGGCGTGGGGAGCGACGACGGACTCGTTGGGCGACGGCAACGGCACGCCCCTGCAATACAACGCCACGTTTACTGATCAGTGGACGGGTCTGGTTTATGACCAGGCGCGTTGGTATGACCCCTCGACCGGGCAGTTTGTGAGCCAGGATCCGCTCGTCCATGAGACCGTTCAGCCGTATGCATACGCGGGGGACAGCCCGATAGCTGTAGCCGCCGCTGCGCTGGTTCCGTCGAGACTGTGCCGCGCACCAGGTGGAAGGGCGGCGGCGGCCATTGCCGAGACCTCAGACCTCGTAGTAGTGGCCGGCGGCGGTGGGGCGGGTCCCAAGAAGCGCCAGGACCTCTCACTGGGCAATGGGTGGCTGTGCATGAAAAGGAAGTTGTGGAAAGGGCTAAGTTGGTGGCTTGACGGCGTGTCAAAGGGACTCCTCATTGGGGCGCCGGTCTTCGATGGGGGCCACCGAGCGCGTGAGGCCTACAAGCGCTGGCCAAAGCTCAAAGAGGTAGCGAAGGGATTTAAGCGGCCAGGCGCGATCGACACCCTGACCATCATCGCGATGGCTCTTGGATTCACGGTCGGGTGGTTTAACAACGAGATTCAGACTAAGGCGCTGCGCTTCAAGTCCTATGGCGCCTGCTTCCACTGGTACTGGGGAAAGAAGTGCGACCCGACCGGGCACGTGTGCATCCCGTGGCCGGACTGGAGGTGGACGAAGTGGAAGGGCTAGTTCAATGTCTATTTTCCGGTTGTTCGGGTCGTGTTCGACCGCCGTCAGCAGCCCTAGGCCTTCCAGACGCCGAGGCTTGCCACGGCGAAGCGGCATGAACCAATCCAGGTTCCAGTCATGAAGCAGGTGCGATCCTCCAGACGTGTCTCTTCGGGGCATCTGCTTATTGGCCTCGGCTACCTCCTCATCTGCCTGGCAGCGGTCGCCCTCTGGGCGGCTCACCACATCGATGCGGAGTTTGCAGCGATTGGGATCACCCTCGCCTTTCCCTATCCACAGCTGGCCGCCCTTGCGGAGCCGTTCACGGCGGAACGCAAGGCGCTTGCTCCGGTTCTGGCGGCGCTCCTCGTCATTCGGCTTCCGATCGGCATCTTCTGGATCGGCTGGCTCGTACTCTTCCGCCTACTTGCTCACTGACGGGGCGCTCGTGTAGCGAAGCGCCCAGTGTAGGCGATCACGATTTTGTCCGGTCTGCGGTACCCACAAACTGGTCCGGTCGGAGGGCATGCCGGCCCGTGTGCAGGCAACCGTTGCCGGCGCTCACGATGTGCCCGGAGCACCCAACCGGCTCGACCCACCGGCGAAACCCGACTGGTAGGCGATCACGACCGCCTGCACGCGGTCGCGAACCTCGAGCTTGGACAGGATGCGCGCGACGTGGGTCTTAACCGTGGCTTCGCTCACCACCAGGGCGGATCCGATCTCGGCGTTGCTCAACCCGTTCGACATCAAACGGAGGACCTCGGTCTCCCGGGGAGTGAGCCCTCGTAGTGCACCGGCATCGGCGATCGAGGCCGAAACCGGCCGGGCGAAGCGCTCCACCAGCCGGCGGGTGATCGAGGGCGCGAGCAGCGCGTCGCCGATGCCGACCTGACGAACGGCGGCGATCAGCTGCTCCGGCTTGACGTCCTTCAACAGGAACCCGCTGGCACCCACCTGCAGTGCCGAGTACACGTACTCGTCGAGATCGAACGTGGTGAGCACGATGATCCGGGTCTGCCCCCCGCCGCTGTCGATGATCCGCCGGGTTGCCTCCAGCCCATCCGTCAGCGGCATGCGGATGTCCATCAGGATCACGTCGGGCCGCAGCCGCTGCCATCCGCCAACCGCCTCCTCGCCATTGGAGGCTTCGCCCGCCACCTCGATATCCGGCTGGGACTCCAGGATCATGCGGAAACCGGCCCGCACCAGGGCCTGATCATCGGCAACGAGCACGCGAATGGTGTCGGTCACGAGGTGGCCGGCGCCAGGGGAAGCCAGGCGCGGACGGCATATCCCCGCTCCAGCCGGGGACCCGCCTCGAGAGTGCCCCCGTACAGCTCCACACGCTGCCGCATGCCCGCCAGCCCCCGGCCACCGCCGGCCGCTCCCGGGGAAGGGTCGTGCCCGCCCTCGTCGAGGATCTCGAGCTTCAGCTCCCGGTCCCGATAATCCAGCCGGACCTCGGTCCTCGCCAGACCCGAGTATCGTAGGCAGTTCGTCAAGGCCTCCTGAACGATTCGATAGGCGGCGAGGTCGACGGCCTGAGGCAGCGGGCGCCGGTCGCCCCGAATGTGGAGCTGGATGGGCAGTCCCGCCTCCTCGGTCCGTCGCACCAGAGGACCCAGCTGCTCCAGCCCCGGCTGCGGAGCGAGGGCGGCCGCCGGCTCCCCGTCTCCAAGGATGCCCAGCATCTTCCGCAGCTCCCCCATGGCGGCCCGGCCCGTTTCCTCAACGGACAGCAGCGCCTCGCGAGCCTGCTCCGGTGATGAGCCCAGCACCTGCCGGGCGGCACCGGCCTGCACTACCATGACGCTGACGCCGTGCGCAATCACGTCGTGCATCTCCCGGGCGAGGCGCTCTCGTTCGGCGGCCGCGGCAGCCTCCATGGCCGCGTCGTGCTCACGCTCCAACCGGGCCGCCCGGTCCTCGAAGAGATCCGCCCGAAGCTGACGCGACCGAATCGCGCTACCGATGAGCCAGAGTGGTACGAGCACCAGGAACGGACCGATCTCGGCCGGGATGGCGGGGAGCTCGCCATGGATGGCCACCACCACGAGCCCCGCCGCCAGCAACAATCCCAGAGAGGGAAGCCGCCGCGAGCTGTAGGCGCCGACGGAATACGCCGCGATCATGATGCACGCGATGGCGACATAGCCCGGACCCGCGCCGTTCACGTGACCGCCGCCCAGGATGGCGCCCGCCATGGTCACCAGGAAGACGGGCACCGGATACCTGCGCCGGAGACCAAGCGGAAGCGTGACCAGGAAGGTGGCGGCATAGCCTCCCGGCTGGTTGGCAAGGGGACTGGCCGAGAGCAGCATGAGCATCGTCATCAGCAGCGCCAGTCCCCAATCGAGGAGGGCGGGCGACAGCGCACGAAGGCGTTGCCAAGAGCGGGCCATCGAATCCATGCAGGATTCTAGGTCTGCGCCCCACCCGGATGCATCATCCCGGCGGCTGATTTTGGGTCGTTCCCAGGAACGACAGGAAGTCCAATCATCCCGGCGGTTGAGTCAACAATCGCTCCCTGAGCTGACGACAGCCGTGCCGAAAACCCCTACGTTGAACTCAATCCGCCGGACAAGGAGAGCCGAATGGAAGTCCTCGTCGAGCTGCAGCAGGTGACCAAGATCTACGACTCGGGTGCCGAATCTCCCGCCCTTGACGGCGTTTCGCTGACCATTCCGACCGGCCGCTTCACGGCCGTCATGGGGCCGTCGGGAAGCGGGAAGTCCACCCTGCTGAACCTGATCGCGGGCCTCGACCGTCCCACCCGAGGGAGCGTGCTGGTGGACGGCGTGGAGATCAACAGGTTCGGCGAAGCGGCGCTCGCGCGGTATCGCAGGGCCCGGGTGGGCCTCATCTTTCAGTTCTTCAACCTGCTCGACAACCTGACGGCCCTGGACAACGTCATCATTCCGGCACAGCTCAGCGGCGTCAAGCGAAGGGAGGCGATCGATCGCGCACGGATGCTGCTGCAGCAGCTCGGCCTCGCCGGCGCGGAGAGGAGCTATCCGGCCCGGCTGAGCGGCGGACAGCGACAGCGGGTCGCCGTGGCCCGGGCGTTGATCAACCGTCCGCCGCTGCTCCTCGCGGACGAGCCGACAGGAGCACTGGACAGTCACAGCGGCGAGCAGGTGCTGGATCTCCTGCGAGACCTGAATCGCTCGGGCCAGACGGTCGTCCTGGTGACTCATGATGGGGGTCTCGCCCGCCAGTACGGCGATCAGGTGATAACGCTCGAGGACGGGGCCGTCGCCCGCCCGGGCCTGACGGCCCTGGGAGCGGCGCAATGACGGCGGTACGTTCAAAGCTCCTGGCCGACGTTCGCCGGCGCCGCCTGCAGGCCGGCGTGGTGCTCTTCGTGGTCCTGCTCTCCAGCGCGGCCGCGACGCTCGGCGTCAGTCTCGCCGTCGAGACGACGGCGCCATACGACCAGGCCTTCGCCCGGGCCCATGGCCCGCACCTGGCGCTGACATTCGACGCCTCCAAGGTCTCCCCGATGCGGCTGGCCGGCAACTCCGGCCGGCGTCGGGTGGTGGCGACGAGCGGGCCCTGGCCGGGCATGTCCACGGTGATCGCCCGGAGTGGCCCGGGCGGGTCCACCTCTCAGCTGGGGGTGAACACCATGCTGGTGGGGCGACGGAATCCTCAAACGTCGGTGGACAGACTGACCATCGAGTCAGGCCACTGGCCCGGCTCCAAGAGCGAGATCGCCCTGAGCCAGAGCATCGCGGACGATATCGGAGCCGGTCTGGGGACGGGCATCACCCTGCCCACGGCACGGGGCCACCGGCTCTTCCGGGTCAGCGCCATCGCGGCCTCGGTCAGTCCGGTTGCCGGCGCCTGGGTACAGCCGCGCGTCATCCGCGGCCTGACAACACGGCAGACGCCGCTGGAGTACCTCATGCTCTACCGGGTGTCCCCGGCGAGAACGGCATCCCAGCTCCGGGCGGCCACCCAGCAGATCGCCGCCCGCCTCCCGGCCGGATCGGTGGTCGGAACCAGCGACTACCTTTCGGTCAAGCGTGACGCCGACGTACTGACCTCGGTCATGATTCCGTTCCTCCTGGCGTTCGCCGTTTTTGCGCTGCTGGCATCCGTACTGATCGTGACCAACATCATCAGCGGTCTGGTCCTAACCGGGTACCGCGATATCGGTCTGATGAAGGCCATCGGCTTCACGCCCAACCAGGTCGTGGCGGTGATTCTCGGTCAGGTGCTTGGGCCGGCGCTGCTGGGCGCGGCTGCCGGCGCGGGCCTGGGCACCCTGGCGGCCCGCCCGTTCCTTCAGAACACGGCCCACGCCCTGGGTCTGCCGACCCCGTCGACGGCGACCCTGCCGGTGGACGCCGGCGTGGTGGGCCTGATCTTGGTGGTCGTCATCGTGGCCGGCTTGGGTCCCGCCTGGCGGGCGGGCCGCCTGGCCGCCATCGCCGCCATCACCAAGGGACAGGCGCCCGCCGGCCGGAGGGCTTCCGTCATCGGCCGCCTGGTGGGGCGGGCACCCCTCATCCCGCCGCTCAGCCTCGGGCTGGAGACGGCACTGGTGCGGCCGGCGCGGTCGATGATGACCCTGGCAGCCATCGTCGTGGGGGTCGCGAGTATCGTGTTCGCCCTCGATCTCCACTTATCCCTCGGACAGGTGGCGGCCCATTTGGACCGGTCAAAGTATGTTCAGCTGGAGCTCAACGTGCCCACGGGACCGCTTCCCGCCGGCCTCTCCAAGCTGAAGGGCGGCTTCACTCCACCACCGCCGCCTTCGCGGACGCGCATCCTCCGAGCCTTGAAGACCACTCCAGGAATCGCGCGCTACGTCTCGGAGAGTCAGTCGTCGCCGCTCGTTCCGGGAATCGCGGAGCCGGTTACGTACTTCGGGTATGACCGTCCATCCTCCTGGCTGGGATATGCCCTGATCTCGGGGCGCTGGTTCAGGCGACCAGGCGAGGTCGTGGCCCCGACCCGCCTGCTCACGCAGGCCCATCTCCACGTCGGCAGTCTCGTCACACTGCATCTCCACGGACGAGCCATGCGCGTGCGCATCGTGGGCGAGATCCTCGATCAGTCCGCGAATGACATGCTCTTCCGCGGAGCGTGGAGGACGGAGCGCCGTCTCGACCCGACGGCCAAGCTCGACGACTACGAGATCCAGGTCAGGCCGGGATCGAATCCCTCGACCGTCGGCGAGCAGCTGGGGCAAAGCATCGCTCCACACGGCTTCACGCCGTTCTCGATCGATGTTCGGGGCGGCGCCGATGTCGGCTTTCTTCTGCTCAACGGCATCATCGCATCGCTGGCAGCCATTCTGATCGCCATTGCCTTGGCGGGAATCTTCGCCACCGTCATACTGAGCACTCGCGAGAAGGGGCGAGAGATCGCCATCCTCAAGGCGGTCGGGATGCCGCCGGCTCAGGTGGTCGCCATGGTGATGACGTCGGCCGCCATCCTCGGCATCCTCGCCGGGCCGGTCGGTCTTCCCATCGGCACGCAGCTCCACCGGCAGGTCATCCAGATCATGGGGCAGGCGGCCTCGAGCACCCGGATTCCACCGAGCTTCTTCAACCTCATCCCCATGCCGGTCCTTGTGAGTCTGGGCGCAACCGGGGCGGTTCTGGCCATCGCCGGCGCATGGCTCCCCGCCCAATGGGCGTCCTCCGCCCCGGTCGCCGAGATTCTCCAGGCGGAATGAGATGCGGCTCCAACAGCCCGGTATCACGCTGACGGCGTCCACCCGGCAACCATGGCCGGCATGCCGGGAGGCGGCAATCTTCTCAGGCCCCGCCGGAGGCAGACGAGCCGCAGCTCGTAACGGGCCATGGCTCAGACCCGGTGTCGGCCAACCAGCCGACGGCAGTTTGGACGCTTCTCGATCCCCGAAGACTCGATCAGGGCGGTGCGGACGGGATGACTTCCGCCAGCCATCGCACCAAGGGACAGGCCTCTCTCAGGAGGGCGCGTACCTCTGCGCTCCCGGCGGGCATTTGGAGCCAGGCCGGGCGGCCCACGCCACGAGTCGCCGACAGCGTCCGGTTTCGCAGCAGATGGGCACGCGGGTGGTCCGCGCGAAGGGGAGGTGGTGGGCGCTTGCGCAGCCGGCCGACCACCTCCCAGCCGCGGTCCTCGAGATCAGCCACGATGGCCGTGAGCGCCGGCCCGCGAACCTCGTCGGCAACCGCGTCCTGGTAGGCCCTCCGCTGCCAGGGCCGCTCCTTGGACCAACCCGCCGCGATGGTCAGCCCCGTGAAGGTCAGTTCGAGTCGGTAGCCGACGGAATCGCTGGCCGACAGGATGCCGACCTGGCGCTTCCAAAAGATCTCCGGGCGGTGAAGGCGGTACACGTAGGGCCTTCCGAACTCAGCCGTCAGCTCATCGCACAGAGCCATCATCTGCTCGCGAACGAACCGTTCCATCGGCTCTCGGTGCGCCTTCTGCCAGGCCGGCCCCGGATCGGCTGCGCCTTCGAGAAGCAGCTGGAACGCGTCATCCGAGAACCCCTGAAAGCTCACCGTTACTTGCCGATGCAGAACCGGCTGAACACCCGGTCCAGAATCTCATCTCCGGCTTCCGAGCCGGTGATCTCGCCAAGCCTGGCCGCGGCCGAGCGGATGTCGAGAGAGATCAGATCCAACGGAATTTCCGTGTCCAGTGCCCCGAGGGCTCGATCAAGGTCCTCAGTGGCGGCCCGCAGCGCCTGAACGTGCCGGGAGCCGGAGACGACAAAGCCGTCCGGCGGCGGCCCTTCAAGACAGGTTTCGACGAGGAGGGTACGCAGGCCATCGAGCCCTCCTTCGACCACCGCCGAGGTGCGCACCTGGCGACCCGACGGGGCCAGGGCGGTCAGCTCTGCCGCTCCGACGCGCTCGGGCAGATCGCTCTTGTTTCGTGCCACGACCAGCCGGCCGGCCGGCGCCGCGCCAGTCACAGTACGCAAAGCGGAGCAATCGGCCTCGGTCAGGGGCCGGGAGGCGTCCACCACCAGCAGCACGACATCGGCCTGATCGAGCGCCATGGCGGTTCGCTCCACGCCGATGATCTCCACGGGATCGCGGCTTTCAGCCAAGCCTGCCGTATCGACGATCCGGAAGAGGACGCCTTCCAATGACAGCTCCTCTTCCAGGAGGTCGCGCGTGGTGCCGGGAATGGGCGTCACGATGGCCCGGTCACGGCCCAGGAGGCGGTTCACGATGCTCGACTTCCCGGCGTTGGGCGGACCGGCGACCACCAGGGCGACGCCGTGCTGCAGGACCTGCCCCTGTCGCGAGCCGGCGAGGAGATCGAGGAGGGTGGCTCTCACCTCGACCAACGTGCCGCGCATCTCCTCCCAGGGCACGTCGGGAATGTCCTCTTCCGAGAACTCCACCAGCGCCGTGAGGTGGGCGGCCAGATCGAGCAGGCGGCCTCGCGCGGGATTGACGCGGGAAGATAGGGCTCCGGCCAGCTGCTGCAGGGCCAGTCCCAAGCCTCCCTCGGTTCGTGCCTCGACCAGATCCACGATAGCCTCTGCCTCGGTCAGGTCCAGCTTCCCGTTGAGAAAAGCGCGGAGGGTGAACTCGCCCGGACGTGCGGCGCGTGCACCCAGACCCAGGGCCGATTCCACGGCTCGATGGAGGACCAGCGGGCTGCCGTGACAGCTCACCTCGAGCATGTCCTCTCCCGTATAGGACTGCGGGCCCGCGAAGAAGGTGACAACCGCCTCGTCCAGTGCCGCACCGGACAGATCGCGGAGGCGGGTAAAGGTCGCGAATCTGGGCCGCCACTCGTCCACGTCGGGACAGAGATGCCGGGCCACGCCGAGGCTCTCGGGCCCGCTCAGCCGAACCAGGCCAATGGCGCCTCGACCGGGAGGCGTGGCGATGGCGACGATGGTATCGGTTTCCATCACTCGCTCCCGAGGAGGCGCAGAACCTCGGAAACCGACGGGAATCCCTGATCGTCGGTATCGGTGGGGGCCAGCGCCGCCGCGGCCGAGGCAAAGCGAGCCGCCCGAACGGGATCCTCTCCCTGACGCAGCCGGATGAAGAACGCGGCGGCGTAGGCATCGCCGGCGCCGACGGGATCCAGGCGGGAACGGACGAACGCGTCCACGTGGGCCGCTCTTCCAGCTTGGTAGACCGTTGAGCCCGATCTGCCCGCGGTGACCACCACCACGCAGCCGCGGCTGGACCAACGGGCCGCACAGGACCCGGCTGCCTGGAGGTCCTCCTCGCTGAAGACGACGGCCTGGGCGCGATCCACGAACCGATCCGCGGCCAGCCACGGCGCCGGGCGGACGACCTCGCCAAGGCGCAGGCTCCGCATCCAACCCTGCGGCGTGATGCCCAGGAACGCCTCCTCGGGAACTGCGTCGAGCATGTCGACGTCCAGCTCACCCGCGATCGGGCCGAGATGCCATATGTCGCTGTCGCGCCAAGAGATGGGAATATCGTGGTCGTGAAGTTCCGATGCCCGGGCCAGGAGGCGGAGGTCACGACGGCCATCGGCCCAGCTGATGTCGAAGGTGGTCGCGCATGGGGACGGGACGACCTGGGCTTCGACCGGCGGCAGACTCACACCGGCCTGGGGCCCCGCCGTGACCAGCCGAACCCGGCAGCCCAACCCAGCGGCCGCCATCGCGGCATAGCGAGCCGTGCCACCGGGACGCCGACCGTCAACGGTGACGTCTTCGGCCAGGTGGCCCGCGATCAGGTACGAGGTCATGGACCTCAGCGCTTGGGAGCGATCACCACCCGGCGGGTTGGGCCCTCACCCACGCTATAGGTCTCCACATCGCGACGATCGCGCAGAGCGAGATGGATGATGCGGCGGTCGTTGGCCGGCATGGCCTCGAGCGTAAAGGGGCGCCGGTTGCGGCGCACGCGGTCGGCAACGCGCTGGCCCAGGCTGCTGAGCGATTGCTCCCGGCGAGAGCGGTATCCCTGCACGTCGATGACCACGTGCGGCCAGGTATGAAACCGCTTGGAAAGGATCACATTGACCATGAACTGGAGAGCCGTGAGACTATCCCCGCGCCGCCCGATCAGCACGCCCAGGTTGTCTCCGGCGACATCCACGGTGACCGGATCCTCGTCGGACCGGACCGACACCTCTGCGTCGAATCCCATCTTGGTGAGCATCGCGCCCACGATCTCCTCGGCGGGCTGGGCGATCTCGCCGACCTCGGCATGAGAGCGCTCGGGCGCCGGGGCCGGCTCGGACAGTGACGGCGACGGTTCCGGCCTCGCGACGCGGGCTTGGGGTCGCTCCCACTCTACACGTGTCGGCGGCGAGGGCGCCGGGACCTCGACCGGCGGGGGAGCGGAGGGGTCGCGCACGAGGATGCGTGCGGGCTCTCCACCCAGGCCAAACACGCCGCGGCTGCCCTGGCTCTGTACCTCAATCTCCAAATCGTCACGCGACTTGCCGAGCTGTGCCTCGGCCTCGGCGATCGCGGCCTCCACGTTCTTTCCCGTGAACTGCACCGGCTCAGTCACCGTCTCCGTCCTCCCCGCGGCCGTCCACTGCGCCGCCGGGTGACCGGTCGGGCCGGTTTCGGGCCATTCGATTGCTGTGGGTTGCCGTCGACCTCCTCTTCCGGAGCGTCGGCGGCGTCGACACCGTCGCCGTTGGTGGCCGCGATGTCGGCGCCGGCGGGGGCCATGCCCGTCAAGAGCGCCGAGGCGCTGGGGCGAGCCTTCAATCTCCGCGCGGCAGGTCCCTGTCCGGACTGTGGCTTGTCCCGTCCCAGAAAGCCGGCGATCATCTGATCGAAGCGGGGCAGCGAGCCCCAGCCGGTGATGGGCATGGAGATGAGAATGCCGATCAACGTGGAGGTCACCCAGTAGAGGGAAAGGCCCGACGGATATCGCCAGGCGAAGAACACGATGATCAGCGGCGTAAAGTTCATCATGAAGTTCATGGTCTGCTGCTGCGGATCACTGGACTGCTGCATCATCATTCGCGACTGGATCCACTGGGTAACGCCGGCCAGGACGGGAAGGATGAAGAGCGGGTCGGTCGCGCCCAGGCCGTTGCTCAGCCAGAGGAAGTGGGCGTGATACAGGTGGAACGCGTGCAGCGAGTAGTGGTTGTAGCTGCTGGCCAGCCAGTGATGGGTGACGGGAATGATGTGCCCGTGCTTGTTGGTGGGGGTGCTGCCCAGCAGCCGCAGCGCCCAGAAGAGCCCGATGAGGATGGGCAGCTGCAGGAGCATGGGTAAGCAGCCCATGGCGGGGTTCACCCGGTGCTCCTTGTAGAGCCTCATGGTCTCTTCGGTCAGCTTCTGCCGGTCCTTGCCGTGCTTCTTGCGCAGCTCCGCGATCTTGGGCTGCAGCCGCTGCATCGCGCGTGCGCTCTTGAGCTGCACGATCTGCAGGGGCGCGAGCACGACCCGAATGCCGACGGTGAAGAGGATGATGGCCACGCCGGCGCTGCCCACGGTGAGCGCCAGGTGAACCAGGGCCCACTCCATGGGGTTGCTGACGACGCTGAAGAGACTACCCACGGATCATGTCACTTGGCTCTACGGTACCGGATCGTACCCGCCCGCGTGCAGCGGATGGCAGCGCAAGAGCCGTCGCAGGCCCATCCACGACCCCGTGAGCGCGCCATACTTTTCGATGGCCTGACGGGTGTATTCCGAGCACGACGGGTAATACCGGCATGCCGTGGGCAGCAGGGGAGACAAAAGGCGTTGGTAGCCGGCGATCAACAGCAGCGCAAGCCTACGCATGAAATTCAGTCTGAACGAGGCGGCTGCGAACGAGCAGCTCCTCCATGGCGTGCCGGATGTCCCCAAACGTCGCCTCTGCGGCGGCGGGACGCGCAGTCAGTATCAGGTCATAACCCGGCTTGACCTGCCCAAGCCTAGCACGGAGGCTCTCGCGCATGAGCCGTTTCACACGGTTGCGAACGGTCGCTTTGCCGACCTTTTTGCTTGCCGTGAAGCCGGCGCGCAGGCTCTCGCCGGGCCGTCGATAGACGTGCAGCACCAGGAGTGGA
Source organism: Pseudomonadota bacterium (assembly GCA_021323865.1). Taxonomy (GTDB): domain Bacteria; phylum Chloroflexota; class UBA5177; order UBA5177; family JAJPKF01; genus JAJPKF01. Next base: position 11,907 of record JAJPKF010000016.1, read on the forward strand.
CCGGGGTAGGCTCGGCCCCGGCTACGCGCCCTTCGAAAGTCGCCCGATCGGACGATCCGGTAGGCTCTGGGCAGCACGAAGCGTTTTCAAATGGCGACGCGATGGCGGCCCTTGAGCCGCCGGGCCCGCAGGACGGCTCGACCGGCCTTGGTCGCCATTCGGGCACGGAAGCCATGTGTCCGCTGTCGCGGGATACGCTTCGGTTGCCAGGTTCGCTTCATGGATCATCCTCGATAGTCGGTCGGCAACAAAAAGCCCAGCAGATTGAGGTCTGCTGAGCGGAAATCCGGCCCGTCGGGCCACGCACATTATAGGGGCCGCTCTCGGGGGCTGCTGGACAGCCCGCGCCATTGCCGGTAAGATCGTCACACGGGCCCCAAAACGATCGCGAGGAGCGCTCGATGGGTCGACCGGTTATCGGATGACCCTGGCCTGGCTGGGCGCCGCATTCATCCTGGGCCTTCTGGCGGGCGCTCAAGTGGTCGTCGATCCGCTGCCTCTGCTCGTGGCAGCGGCCTGCGTCTCACTGCTCCTCCTGCTCCGCGGGCGCCATCCTCATGCGCGCCTTGCCATCCTCCTGGTGGCAGTCTTCCTGTTGGGCGCGGGGCGGTTCGAGAGCACGCGCCACCGGATCGGGCCCGGCGATGTCTCCTTCTACAACGGTCAGACCGTCACCTTTACGGGTGTGGTCGATGCCGAGCCGGACGTGCGGGACACCGGAAACAACTACGTGGTCGCGGTGCAGACCATCATGCGCTCCGGCAAAGCGTACCCGGCCGCCGGGCAGGTGGAGGTGCACACCGCGCCTGGGCAGCTCTTCGACCAGGGCGACGACGTTCAGCTCACGGGCCCGCTCCAGACGCCCAGCAACTCTGCCGCGGTGCCATACCGCGACATCCTGGCGCATCGGGGCATCTACAGCCTGATGTCGTTCCCCAAGGGATTCGTCACCGGCCACGAGTCCCTCGGGCTGATCGGCATCGCCGAGGCCATCCGTCACTGGATCCAATCGACGCTCTCCCGTTCGATGCCGGAGCCGGAAGCGACGCTGCTGATCGCCATTCTCATCGGCGCCCGCACGGCACAGCTGGGTAATCTGGCCCCGGTTCTGATTCAGACCGGCTTGATCCATCTCATCGCGGTCTCGGGGATAAAGGTGGCGATTGTGGCGGGAAGCGTCAACAGCTTCCTACGCCGGATCGCGGCCCGGCGGCCGGCCCTGGTGCTTTCCATTGCCGCCATCAGCGGCTACTGGCTGGTGTCGGGCGCTACCGTGGCCGGCATGCGCGCGTCAATCATGTGGCTGCTCGTCTTCGTGGCGGCGTTTCTCGGGCGCCCCACGCAGGGGCTGGTATCACTGGCGCTGGCCGCGGCGATCATGACCGGCATCGATCCCAGCCTTCCCTGGGACACCGGCTTTCAGCTCACCGCCATCGCCACCGCTTCGATCGTGGCCTTCACGCCGCTGCTCGATCGGGCCACACGACGGCTGCCCGCCGCTTTGGCGGCTGCCCTTGGCACCACCGCCGCGGCGCAGGTCGGTGTCCTCCCGGTCCAGATCATCGGCTTTCATGTCGTCTCTTCGGTTTCGCTGCTGACCAATGCCGTGGTGCTGACCTTCATCCCCTTCACCATGCTGGCGGGGTTCCTGGTCTGTCTCTATCCACATGGGCCTCCCCTGGCCGTGGCGTACGGCTTGACGCACGCGGTCGTGGTGGTGGCACGCTGGGCCGTTCTGGTGCCGGGTGTCGTTCGACTCAGAACCCTCCCGTTGGCATTCGTCGTCGGCTACTACGGGCTGCTGATTATGGCGGCCATCCTCGCCTGGCGATTCACACTCTCCAGTGGTATCCGGGCGCGGCGGGAGTGGCTGTTCGGGCTGGTGGTGGCCGCGGCCGGGTTGGGATTCACACTCGGCTCCGAGCACCGACCGCCGGACGGCCTCCACTTCCTGGTCAATGGCTCCACGCTGGTCACGGACCGTGGCGAGACGATCCTGGTGGACGGCGGCAGCCACCCCTCGAAGCTGATGACCGCTCTGGGCACCACGCTCCCCTTCGGAGACAACCGCATCGATCTCCTCATCGACCTGGAGCCGAACGCCAAGAACGTGGCCTCGCTGCTGGCGGTTGCCCAGCACCTGTCCGTGGGCCGCGTTCTCGACCCGGGCGTGGAATACCCAAGTCACACCTATGCACGGTGGCGCCAATGGCTCGATTCCCAGGGCATTCCGACGACGGCTCTCCGCGCGGGAGTTCGGATATCGGCGCCGCACCTGCAGGTGCGAGTCCTGGCACCGGATGCCGTCTATCCCAATCCCAAGGACGGCGCAGGCGTCCTGATGATTCGAGCCGGCGGCCGCCGGGTCGTCATTCTGGGACCGGCCAGCCCGCGAGAGCAGGAGGATCTGCCGTTCCGAGTGTCGCTATCCGCCTCCCTGCTGGTGGCTGAAGGGCCGGTTTCGACCACGATCCGCCGTGCCAGTGGCGCGAACCGCGTGGTGCGCATGCAACATGGCACCTTTGTACCCCTGCCTTGACTCGAATATCCACATCTTTCTCCACTTCATCCACGCCATTCCGTACTGTCGAATAGATTTGCTCTCAGGGCGCGATTCTCCGTGCCCTTACCGCGAACCAGCGCTGATTTCATGACCGGCGCGGTCTCTCACCTGTCATTCCGCCGCCTCGGGGGGCTTTCTCCTCGTTGCGGACGGGAATGAAGTGCGTTAAGGTCAAGGTGCCGCTTCTCGGAGCAGTCGCCTGCAGGTCAAGGGGAAGGTCCTGCAGTCGCGATGGGCGGCCAATTTCAAGGGGAGGAACCGGTGGCTCAGTCGCAGGCCATGCCCGTGGGACGGGATGATCAGGGTGGCCTGACGGGACTGCCCGCCGCACTGGTGGGTCGGTGTCACGACTGCGGCACCGTGGCGCGCAAGTCCGGTCTCCGGGTCTTCGGCGAGAAGAGCGTCTGCCCTCACTGTTACAGCGCTCTGCTGGCAACGGCCGAGCAGACCATGCGCAAGGTCATGCTCGACGTGGACGAGCCGGATCGTCGCTGCGGCAACTGCCTCGCCATGGTTGACCCGGCCGTCGGCTCGTCCTGGTGCCCGATCCTGGAGCTCGGGGATGAGCGAGCCACCCTCTGTGCCAGCTTCACGCCGCTGGCCGAGCTGGGCGCCACCCCTCGCCCAGTCCTCTCTCCGGAGCTGACGGCGTCGGCGCTTTGGGCTTTGGTTTGTGACGACCTGCAGTCTTCACTTGGCCCAACGCAGATTCGATGGCTCCAGGAGACCCGAGCAGTCAACCGCCAGCCGGGCCTCCTCCAAGTCGAGGTCGCTCAGGAATACACCCGATCCTGGCTTCTCGCCCGGCTCATGCCGGCCATCCTGCAGTCGCTGGAAGTGAACGGCTATCCAGACGTCGCAGTCGAGTTCCTGGTCGCTCAGGAACCGGTCTCGCCTCCCCCGGCGGCCAGGACATCGGGAGTGCTCACGCTTCCTCTGGAACCGGCGCCCCTCGCCGGTCCCTATCTTTCCTCGGCGCCCGACGAGCCTGCCCCGACGTTCAACCCTGCTTTCACGTTCCAGCACTTCGTGATCGGCAACGGAAACCGGCTGGCTCACGCGGCCTCCTTGGCGGTGGCCGAGAACGCGGGCAGCTACAACCCCCTCTTCCTACACGGTGGTGTGGGCGTCGGGAAGACACATCTCCTCCAGGCCATCGGCTCGCGCCGCGCGTCCAGAGGTGAAAACGTCCTGTACATCTCCTCCGAGACCTTCACGAACGAGCTTGTTTCGGCAATTCGGGGCGGCAGCACCCAGGACTTCCGGCGCCGCTACCGCCTGATCGACGTGCTGCTTGTTGACGACGTGCACTTCATCGTCGGCAAGACGTCGACGCAGGAGGAGTTTTTCCACACCTTCAACACCCTCTACGACGCCGGAAAGCAGATCGTCCTCAGCAGCGACCGGCCGCCCGCGGAGCTCACGGTGCTCGACGAGCGCCTGCGCTCGCGCTTCTCCTGGGGACTGCAGGCGGACATCCAGGGCCCTGACCGGGACACCCGCTTGGAGATCCTCCGGCGAAAGGCACGACAGCGCAACCGCTGGGTGCCCGACGAGGTGCTCACCTTCCTCGCCTCAGATCCGGGCTACAACGTCCGTGAGCTGGAAGGCGTATTGAATCGACTGCTGGCGCTGGCCGACCTCCATGGAGTCGAGCCGACCCTTTCCCTCGCGGCCGGGATTGTCAGCGGCGGTTCCCGGCGCGAGCTGAGCCACAACCACGTGCTGCAGGCGGTGTGCGCCTACTACCGCTTGGGCGCCGGCGCCATCGCCGGGAAGCAGCGCAGCCGCAATGTCACCCTGCCGCGGCATGTGGCCATGTACCTGCTGCGTGAGGATGTGCGGCTCTCGCTGCCCCAAATCGGCGATCTGCTGGGCGGCCGCGATCACAGCACCGTGATCTATGGCTGCAACCGCATCTCGGGGGAGATGTCGCGGGAAGGGCCGGTCCGGCACGACGTCGAGTCGATTCGCAGCCTGATGTTCGGGGCGTCCGCCGGCTAGAGCCCGAGGGTCTATCGGGGCGGCAGCGTGGGGAGCGCTCCGATCTTCGGGGCCAGCGCATGGTCATTCCGCAGACGCAGCGTGGGGTGCACATGCGGACGCGAGAGCATCACCGAAAGCACGATAACCGCAACCATGGCCGCCGAGCCGATCACCCCAACGAACAGGCGCTCCACAGTCATCGCCACTCCTCGGCAAAGAGGGGCGCAAGCTTGGCAAACGTTTCGGTCACCATCTCCGGCAGCACCTTGGCATGGCCCACGGAGGTCATGAAGTTGGTGTCACCCACCCAGCGTGGTACGACATGCTGATGGACATGGCCGGCGATGCCGGCGCCGGCCGCCTCGCCCTCGTTGACGCCGATGTTGAGTCCATTGGGTGACATTGCCCGCTCCAGGACCCGAATGCAGCGGCGCGTAATGTCCATGATCTCGGCGGCCTCAGCCTCCTGGAGCGCCGCCAATGAGCCGACGTGCCGGAAGGGGATGACCATGAGGTGGCCCGGATTGTAGGGGTAGGCGTTCAGGATCACGTAGGCGTGATCTCCCCGATGCAGCATCTCCTCGGGCACGGGGCGGCAGAAGATGCAGTCCTTGGGCTTATCGCCGCTCACGATGTAGCTCATCCTCCATGGCGCCCAGAGATACTGCATGCCGACCGGCGGCGTGGGCCGTGACGGGAGATCGCTCAGACTGATAGCCTTTGCCAGATTGATGGAACGGGGGAGTGGAATAACGACGCAGGGAGCGAGTCAGCCCCAGTTGTCCATCGTCGTCCCCGCGTACAACGAAGGCTGGCGCCTGCCGGACACCTTGGGGGAGCTGTTCAGCTTCCTGACAACCCAATCCTACAAAGCCGAGGTCATGGTCGTTGAGAACGGAAGCAGCGACGACACGGCTCAGGTGGTGCAGCGGCTCATTCCCCGCTTTCCCGGTCTGCGTCTGATGCGGCTCCAGGAGGCGGGCAAGGGGCGAGCGGTCCGGGCCGGCGTGCTGGATGCGACCGGCGACATCATCTTCCTCTGCGACGCGGACCTCTCGACGCCCGCGGCCGAGATTCCCCGGTTCATGAAGACCATCCACGCCGGCTACGACATTGTGGTCGGATCCCGCGAGGGCGTGGGCGCCATCCGCTATGGGGAACCGGAATACCGGCATATCATGGGCCGGGTCTTCAACCGGCTGGTCCAGGTGCTCGCGGTGCCCGATATCGAGGATACGCAGTGTGGCTTCAAGGCCTTCAACCGGGCGGCGGCCCTGGCGCTTTTCCCGCTCCAGACCATCACCGGCTGGGCGTTCGACGTCGAGATCCTCTACCTCGCCCGCAAGCTGGGCTACCGGATCGCGGAGCTTCCCGTGGAGTGGCGGTTCAATGACGACACCAAGGTCCGGGCGCTGCAGGATACCCGGACGATGTTGAGCGACATCATCACCATTCGCCTCAACGACCTCCGGCGCCGCTACCACGCCCCGGTTCGACCGGTGACGCCTCATGCCTGACAACCGACCCGTCGGCGTGTTCGATTCCGGCGTGGGAGGACTCACGGTTCTCCGCACCATCCACGACCGGCTGCCTCGCGAGTCGACCATCTATGTCGGTGACCTGCGCTACTTTCCCTACGGTCCGCGCCGGTCGGAGGAAGTGCGTCGACGAGCCTGCGCCATCGGCCGGTACCTGGAGCATCGCGGGGTAAAGACGATCGTGGTGGCCTGCAACACGGCAACCTCGGCTGCCCTCGACACCCTTGGTCAAACGCTCGCGGTTCCGGTGATCGGCGTGGTACGGCCGGGGGCAGAGGAGGCGCTTCGTCGATCGGACCGTGGGATCATCGGGGTCGTGGGCACCGAGGGAACGGTTCGCTCGCAGGCATACGCTCACGCCCTGCGAGCCCTGGATCCGTCCGTCACCGTCCATCAGCGGGCGTGCGGCCGGCTGGTGGATCTGGTGGAGATGGGCGCGGCCGGCTCTGAGGAAGCGTCGTCGCTCATCGAGGGCATCGTCCACGACTTTGTGGAGGACCGTCGCTGCGACACGATCATCCTGGGCTGCACCCACTTCCCCTTGGTCAAACCGGTGTTCGAGGCCGTGGCAGGAGGCCGCGCCACCATCGTGGATTCCGCTTCATCCACGGCCCACACGACTCAGAGCGTCTTGGATCACCTGGGCCTTGTCGCGACCGATGAGACTCCCTCACACCAATTCCTGGTCACCGGAGCCGCGGACACCTTCACGGAGCAGGCCCGGCTGCTCTTTGGCGAGCACGTCGACGCCACGGAAATCGCCATCCAGGATCAGGAGCCGGTTGCCATGTCCGCTCAGGAGCTGCTGACGGGATAACGGTGGCCAAGGCAGCGAAGGCCCGATTGGACGTGGTGCTAACCGAACGGGGCCTGGTCGAGTCGCGGGCCAAGGCCCAGGCCCTGGTGTTGGCCGGAGCCGTTCGGGTGGCCGGAGCGAGGGTGCTCAAACCAGGCGAGATGATCCAAGCCGACAGCGCCGTCGACGTGGATCGAGCCGAGGACGAATTCGTTGGTCGAGGCGCGGGAAAGCTGCTGGCGGCTCTCAAGCGTTTCGACATTGCGGTTGAGGGGAGGACCGCGCTCGACGTGGGCGCGTCCACCGGAGGGTTCACGGAGGTTTTGCTGCGCGGCGGGGCCACACGCGTCTATGCGCTCGACGTCGGCTACGGTCAGCTGGCCTGGCGGCTGCGAACCGATCCTCGGGTGACCGTCATGGAGCGGACCAACATCCGCCACCTGACGGAGCTTCCGGAGCCGGTGAGTCTGGCGTCGGTCGACGTCTCATTCATCTCGCTACGACTCGTGCTGCCGGTGCTGAGCCGAATCCTGACACCGTCGGCGGGCGTCATCACCCTGATCAAGCCACAGTTCGAGGCAGGCAAAGAGGCGGTGGGACGGACGGGGGTGGTGCGGAGCCCGGCCGTCCACCGGCAGGTACTGGAGCGGGTTCTCGAGCACGCCGTGTCGGAGGGGTGGGGCGTGCGTGGGGTCATGCCTTCGCCGGTCATCGGGCCTGCCGGGAACCGCGAATTCCTGGCGCACCTGGAGCGCCCTGCGACGGTTCTGGCGCTCGAGCCCCAGATCGAGGCAGCCATGGAGGAAGCGGCGGCCGGGTGAACATGGGATGACCCCATGCCGCAGACTGGGGCGGGCACATGGAGAACGAAAGATCGGCATGAGGCCATGAGCGGGACCACTTCCGTCGACCAACAGCAGACGACCGTCGGGACCACGCTGCGGTCGGTTCTGATCCTGTTCCATCCGGAGCGGCCGGTGGCCGTGGCGGAGGCCGAGCGTCTGCGCCGCCGACTCGCCGGTGACGGTGTCGATGCCGTCAGCGGCTCGGCCTTCGAGCTGCAAACTCTGCGTCGCGACGCTGCCGGTCGCGATCTGGCCATCGCCCTGGGGGGTGACGGCACCATTCTGGGAGTGGCTCGGGAAATGGCGGCCTGTGAGGTTCCCATCCTCGGCGTCAACCTGGGTCACGTGGGCTTCCTGGCCGAGCTGACGCCCGCGCTCGTGGATGAGGCTCTGCCCCGCGTGCTTCAGGGTGACTTCTGGATCGAAACGCGCACGGTGCTCGAAGCCAGATGGGAGCAGAACGGCCAGAGCAACCGTCACCTGGCCCTCAACGAGGTGGCCCTTGCGCGAGGCACCAGCACGCGGGCCGTTCGCGTGGGCATCCACATCGACGGCTTCGAATATACGACGCATACCGCCGACGGTGTGCTGGTGGCGACGGCGACCGGATCGACCGCCTACTCGCTCGCCGCCGGCGGTCCCATCCTCTATCCGGAGGCCGAAGACCTGCTGCTCACGCCGGTGGCGCCTCATCTGCACATTGGACGCTCGCTGCTGGTTCCCGGATCGGCCACCGTCTGCCTTGAGCTTCGGGGCGACCGCGAGGCGATGCTGGCGATCGACGGGCAGACCGAGTGTCCGCTCGACGTGGGTGGTCGGGTGGAGGTGTCGGCCAGCAGCCACCGAGCCCGTTTCGTGCGGCTGGGGCCACGGCTGTACTTCTATTCGGTTCTCTCTCGACGGCTTCAGTAGCCCCATGCTTCTCGAGCTGAGAATCGAGGACTTTGCGATCGTCGAGCATTGTGTGCTGGGCTTCGACGCGCCCTTCACGGTGCTGACGGGCGAGACCGGAGCGGGTAAGTCAATCCTTGTCGATGCCTTGAGCGCGACCCTGGGCAGCCGGGTCGGTCCCGACGCCGTCCGCCACGGGGCACCGATGGCTCGGTGCGAGGCGGTCTTCGCCACCCCTTCAGGAGACGAGGCCGTCCGGCTGCTGGAGGAGCACGGCGTCGAGCCGGACGAAATGCTGGTGTTGACCCGTGAGATCTCTGCCGCCGGTCGCGGAATGGCTCGAGTCAATGGCCGGCCCGTGCCCGTGGGCCTACTGGGACGGCTCGCCGCCCTGCTCGTGGACATTCATGGTCAGAGCGAGCACCTGTCCATCCTGAAGCCGAGCCGGCAGCTAGACATGCTGGACGATTTCGCGGGTTTGCGACCACTTCGGGACCGCTTCGCCGGGTTGGCACGATCATATGTCGAGGCGAGATCGGCGCTGGAAGAGCTGCGCGCCGGCCAGCGGTCGGCCGAACAGAAGCTGGACCTGCTGCGCTTTCAGGTCGAGGAGATCAGCGGCGCCGGCCTGGAGCTTGGGGAGTTGGAGCGCCTGCAGGCGGATCGCAGCCGGCTGGCCAACGCCGAGAAGCTTGCGCAACTCTCCAGCCAAGCGCTGGCAGCGCTGCAGGGAGACGGCGTCGTCGAGGGTGCGGTGGACCGGCTCGGTGAGCTCTCACGCTGTCTGAGTCGTTTGGCGGAGGTCGATCCGACCGTTGCGACGACCGTGGAGGGGGCGGATGAGCTGCGGTTCGCGGCGGAAGATCTGGCGGTCGCCGTTCGAGCCTACCGAGATGCGGTCGAGTTTGATCCTCCTCGCTTGGAGCTGACGGAATCGCGGCTGCATGAGATCGCGCGTCTGCAGCGCAAGTACGGTGAGTCGATCGAGGAGATTCTGGAGTTCCGTGACCAGGCGGCCGCCGAGTTGGAGGGGGTCGAACGATACGAGGAGCGGCTGCAGGCGGCAGGGGAGCGGCTTCGGGATGCAGAGCGACAAGTGGCCACGGTGGCTCTGGAGCTGACGGCCCAGCGGGCAGACGCCGCCGACCGATTCTCGAGCGCCGTTCATGAGCGGCTGGCGCAGCTCGGACTGGGGCCGGCGCGGTTCGAGATACGGCTGCAGCACGTTGAAGACGCCGGCGGGCTTCCCCTGGAGGATGACGACCGCGGCCGGCCCGCGGCATTCACGGCCTCAGGTATCGACCAGATTCAGTACCTGGTCAGCTTCAATGCCGGAGAGCCGGTGCGGCCGATCGAGCGCATCGCCTCGGGTGGTGAGACCGCCAGATTCATGCTCGCGATCAAAGCGGTTCTGGCCGCGGCCGACGCGATTCCCACACTCATCTTCGACGAGGTGGACACGGGAATCGGCGGACGGAGCGGCCGGGTGGTGGGAGACATGCTGCGGGAGCTTTCCGCGCATCATCAGGTCATCGCCATCACGCACCTGCCCCAGATCGCGGCCCTCGGCAGCCGGCATCTGCGGGTCGGCAAGCGCGAGGAGGAGGGCCGGACCACCGTGACCGTGGAACCGCTGGAAGGTGAGCGACGGCTCGAGGAGCTGGCCGAGATGCTGGCGGGCGCCGATCCCGGGGAGCAGGCCATCCGCAGCGCCGAGGAGCTGCTGGCCGCGGCTCGCTGACACATCTCACACCCGAGAGCGGGGCAGCCAATCCGACCGCTCCGATCGCTCCGCCTCTGCGAACGGCATCTGACGCCCTAGACTGCGTCTCCTTGCCCGGCGACCTCGTCGGGTGAGCGAGGGGCCACGCGCACCGTCTCGCTGCGCCGGAGCGTGACTTGACCGGGCGGCCCTCCGGCGACCCGGTGAACGTCCCGCACCCGCGTCATGTGAACGTCGACCAACCGTTCCGATCGAGCCTTGCTGTAATAGGCGGCCAGGGCCGCCGCATCCTGGACGGCCAGGGCATCGCGGGCCAGCTCTCGCCCCACCGATCCCTTCAGCACCACATGCGCGCCCGGCACATCGCGGGCATGGAACCAGAGATCCGCCCGCCCGGCGAGCCGGAATGTCACTTCCTCGTTTTGGCGCGCGCTGCGACCAACCAGGATCTGCAGACCATCCGGCAGCCGGACCGAAAGCGGCCGACCGGGCTCCCGCCGCGTCTTTCGACCGGAGGTCGGCCGGGCCCCAAACGCAACCTCGAGCTCCGCCTGTATCCGCTCCAAGTCCATGGGCGTTTCGGCCAAGTCAACGTAGGTAGCCAGCTCTTCCACAAACGCCGCGTCGTGCTTCGCCTTCTCGAGAAGCTGGGGAACTTGACGAGCCGCCTCCCGCGCCTTGCGGTACCGGCGGTAGTACCGCTCGGCATTCTCGACTGGGGAACGGTCCGGCTCGAGCGGGATCGTCTCGCCGGTATCCGGCAGGGTGAGGGCGGCCGATTGCGGCTCGATACTGTACTGATAGCCCATGACAAGATCTCCCCGGCGACGGAGATCGTCCGCCTCGGCGGCGCTCTGCAGCCCTCGCTGGAGGGAGTCGATCCGCGCGGTGACCTCGCCCCTCCTTCGCTCCACCAGGCCCCCGACGCGCGCTCGCGAGGCCTGCAGGGCATCGGCGGACTCGAGCCCCTCACTGGCCATCTCCACGGCACGGCTCATGGACGGCGCGGCCGCGCCACCCTCGACGGGCGGCGAGTCGTAGGCTCGGTAATCGACAACCGTGCCGTCTCGCGAGATGGTGATTGGTGTCCATGCCCTGGTCGTCATAAGCGCGTATTGCGCCTCAACCGCGGTGAGAACCGGCTCTCCGGCGGCCCCCGCAAACGGCGTCCCCGGCTCGGCTCCGGCCCGAAGACAAATGTCCCGGGCGACCGAGGGGGAGCAGCCTCGGACCAAGCCGACCAGCGTCTGCTCCAGAGTGACGTCCGTGAGAGGAGCGGCCAGTGCCGCCCCAATGGCGGTGAGGCCATCGGCGTCAAGCGGGTCGAGCTTCTCGCCCCCACCGAAAGCGGGGAGGCGGCTCTGGGAGGGCGGTAACATGTAGGAAACGTGGGGCAGGATGCGGCGGTGGCGGCTTTGGTGCGGACCCACTAGCTTGACGGCGCCCAGGATCTCGCCGTCTGCCCGCGTGAGGATGACGTTGCTCCGGTTGCCCATGATCTCGGCGACCAGAGTAACCGGTCCGTGCTCGTGTCCCGTCAGATCGACGAACAGGACGCGATCAAGTGGGGCTTGACGCGCGCCCTCGAGCCGGGCTCCTGCGCAGTACTTGCGGAGCAGCATGAGTAAGGGCGATGGCGTTTCCGCGCCCTTCGCCAGCCGGTCGGCCGCCAGGTATACGCGGGGATGCGGAGAGGCCGACATGACCAGCCAGGCTCCGGAGCCCCGTCCCCAGAGCTTGAGGGCGATGCTGCGCTCGGATGGTTGGATGACGCGGTCCACCCGGGCCCTCGCCATGCCGGCAATCTCGTCATGGATCGCGGCCATGGTAAAGATGTCGAACGGCATGGGAACCGAGTATAGCAACGAGCATCAATGGGCTCGAGGCAGAAGGCGCACCGCATGAGCCAGTCCCATCCCGACCCCGACCGGCCGCCCATGCTGGTGGTGTTCAGCGGACCATCCGGCGTCGGCAAGGACACCGTGATTCGCGAGGTGAAGGCATCCGGCTTCGACATCCATCACGTCGTCACCTGCACCACCCGGCCCCCGCGCGCCGCGGAGATTGACGGGCGCGACTACTACTTCGTCTCGAATGACGAGTTCAGCCGGATGATCGCGGCGAACGAGCTGCTCGAGTACGCCGACGTGCATGGTCGGCGCTACGGCACGCCTATCCGCGAGGTTCGACAGGCCTTCGAGCGCAGACAGGACGCGCTGCTGAAGATCGACGTCCAGGGTGGACTGCAGGTCAAGCGGCGGATTCCCCAGGCCGTCTTCGTCTTTCTGGCCCCACCGACACCCGCCGGCTTGCTGGCCCGTCTCAACCGCCGGCAGACCGAGTCCCGAGAAGAGCTGGAGCAGCGCACCCGAGACGCCAACTTCGAGCTGTCCCAGCGGGATGCCTACGACTACGTGATCGTTAACTACGAGGACGACGTCGCGTCCGCGGCCGACGAGCTCAAGTGCGTCATCACGGCCGAGCGGCTGCGGGTTCATCGCCAACCCATCGACCTGTGACCCCGAGACAGCATGAGAAACTGGATCGCGGGAGGAGAACGGGGATGACGGAGAACGGGTCGCTGGGCCGGAACCTGGCCATGGAGCTGGTCCGTGTCACCGAGGCCGCCGCCATCCGAGCGGCCCGCTGGGTGGGCAGCGGGGACAAAAACGCCGCCGATGCCGGCGCTCGCGATGCCGTCCGTGACGCCCTGGCCTTCGTGGACATGGACGGCGTGACGGTCATCAGCGAGGGGGAAAAGGACCAGGCGCCCATGATTCCCGTGGGCTCACACGTGGGTAACGGCAATGGCCCGCAGGTGGATTTTGCGGTCGACCCCATCGACGGGACCACCCTCACCGCTCGCGGCCTTCCCAATGCCATCTCCGTGGTCGCCGTGGCGGAACGGGGCGCCATGTTCACCTGCGCACACATCGCCTACATGGAGAAGATTGCCGTCGGCCCGCAGGCCAAGGGCGCTATCGACATCAATGCCCCGGTCAAGGACAACCTCACCCGGATCGCGCGGTTCACCGAGAAGAACATGGAGGACCTGACCGTCGTCATCCTTGACCGGCCACGACACGAGTCTCTGATGGAAGAGGTTCGCATGGCGGGCGCCCGCATCAAGCTCATTTCGGACGGGGACGTGGCGGGAGCGGTCACGGCGGCCATGGAAGAGCACCCGGGGGTGGACGTGCTGATGGGTATCGGCGGCACGCCGGAGGCGGTCCTGGCGGCCTGCGCCCTGAAAGGCCTGGGTGGTGACATGCAGGCCAAGCTGTGGCCACGAAACGATGAAGAGCGGACGGCGGCGGCCGAGGACAATCTTGACCTGGAGCGCGTCCTCACTCTCGACGATCTCGTACAGGGCGACGATGCCTACTTTGCCGCCACGGGCATTACCAGCGGCGAGTTCCTGAACGGCGTCAGCTTCGGCCCCAACTCGGCCAGGACACAGAGCGTCATGATCCGGTCGCGGTCGGGCACCTTACGCTTCATTGAGACCCGGCATAACATCGGTCTCAAGCGGCAGCTTCCCATGGGACAGGCCTACCTGCCCGGATAGGCGTCGGCGGCTTCCGTAATTTCCCTCATTTCAGGTGAAACATGAAAGTCATTCTGCAGCAGGATGTCCAGAGCATCGGCCGGCGCGGCGAGGCCCACGAGGTTGCGCCCGGATACTTCCGTAACTACCTGCAGCCGCGCGGGCTCGCGGTCGAGGCGACGAGCGGCCGGGTGAGGGCGCAGCACAGCCACGCGTCTCGAACCTCCACGCGAGAGGCGCGCGAGGTGGAACAGACCCGCGAGCTGGCGGAGCGGCTGAGCGCCCTGAAGCTCACCTTCAACGTCAAGGTCGGAGAGCAGGGGCGCATGTACGGGTCCATCACCGCCAAGGACGTGGCGGACGAGATCAAGCGCTCGGCCGACGTCGAGGTCGACCGGCACAAGGTGGTGCTCACCGAAGCGCTCCGGTCGGCCGGTGAGCACACGGTCACGGTGAAGCTCGATCACGGCATCGACGCGGACCTCAAGGTGGATCTCGTGCCGGAAGAGGAGAGCTAGCCGCCCGCGACTGGGGCTACTGACTGGATCGGCTTGGCGCTGCGGAACGTGCTGAGTTCCCAGCTCGGCATTCGCCTAAAAGCTCAGCCGAGATTCATTCAGTTGTTTGAGCGCTCGCATCCAAGCTGAATATCGACGGAGAGCCTGAGCGGCGGCCAAATCGGCCTGCCGAGAACCGTCGATCTGGTCCTGCCGCGGGTGCTCGCTGGGGGCCAGGGTATCGGTGTAGGCTTACTCACGAGGATTCACGAGGGGGACGTGAGGGGGCACCAGCGCCTGTCGTTTTGGCCGTGCCGCTCACGCGATCTGGGGCGTGATCGAATGGCGCTGCCGGGCTATCACATCCCGTTTGGGCCAGCGGAATCTTCGCTTCCGGCAGCGTCGAAGAGGCAAGTGATCTCCTCGAGGCCGCGGGTCGTTCTCGCGTACACGGCAGCGACTCAGAAACCGAGCGCGCAAACTCGCGACCATCTCGCCGCGCGACGGGTCGGATGACCCAGCTCGAAGAGCCGGCGGTAGCTCAGGACCGGCTGCTACCCCAGAACGCTGAGGCCGAGCAGGCCGTTCTGGGCAGCCTGCTCATTGACCGCGTGGCCATAGCTCGGGTGGCAACGTTCCTCCAGCCGGCCGACTTCTACGTCTCGGCCCATGCCGACATCTACGAGGTCATGCTCGACCTCTATCGCGACAGTCAGCCGACCGACCTGGTGACGGTGAGCGACTATCTCGAGCGACGCGGCCAGCTCGAGCCCGTCGGCGGCCTGCCGCTCCTGGGTCAGCTGGCGAACTCGGTCCCGACGTCCATCAATGTCGAGTACTACGCGCACATCGTCGAGCGGCTGGCGATTCTTCGCCGTCTGGTCGACGCAGGCTCCCAGATCGCGGCCTTGGGCTACGACCAGTCGCACAGCCAGGAGTCGGCGTTGGAGCGCGCTGAGGAGATCCTGTTCCGTGTCTCTCGAAGCCGGCTCGGGGCCGACTTCCGCTCGATCCGCGCCGTCCTGTCCGAGTACTACAGCAAGCTCGACTACATCCACGAGCATCGAGGTCAGGTCACGGGTGTGCCCACCGGATTCGTGGATCTGGACAAGATCACGGGGGGCCTCCAGTCGGACGATCTGGTCATACTGGCGGCGCGACCGTCCATGGGCAAAACCAGCATGGCGCTCAACATCTCCCACTCGGCGGCGGTCCGCAGCAAGCTGCCGGTGGGCATCTTCAGCTTGGAGATGTCCGCCGAGCAGGTGGTTCAGCGGCTGCTGGCCATGGAAGCCCAGATCGACTCGCAGCACCTGAGAACCGGCTACATCTCCGAGGACGAGTGGGACCGGCTTGCCGAGGCGATCGGCCTGCTCTCCGAGGCGCCGCTGTACATCGAGGACTCGGCCAATATCTCGGTGGCCGAGATGCGGAGCAAGGCGCGGCGGCTGAGCATGGAGCAGGGTTTGGGCCTCATCGTGGTCGACTACCTGCAGCTCATGCAGGGCCGCAATCAGGAGAACCGGGTGCAGGAGATCTCTGAGATCTCTCGCGCACTCAAGGGTCTGGCGCGCGAGATTCACGTCCCGGTGCTGGCCCTGTCACAGCTCTCTCGGGCGCCCGAGCAGCGGCCGAATCACGTTCCCATGCTCTCCGATCTTCGGGAGAGTGGCAGTATCGAGCAGGATGCCGACGTGGTGCTTTTCATCTACCGGGACAAGGTCTACAACCGGGAGACCGAGCACCCCAACGTCGCCGACATCATCGTGGCCAAGCACCGGAATGGGCCAACCGGCGAAATTCACCTGTTCTTCAAAGAGGCACAGACCCGGTTCCTTGACCTCGCCGTGTATCAGGACGACGAGACTGGATGGGAGTAGGCGTTCGCGCCGATCTGCCACCTGATGACCGAGGGATTCGACGGCTTCCAGGGCATGCAGGGCCGGCACGTCACCGTTCCGGACGTCTTCTTCACGCAGCTTGCGCCGCAGATTCGCTCACTTCCCGAGCTGAAGGTCACCCTTCACCTCATGTGGGTGCTGTCCCAACGTGTGGGGCGACCACGGTGCATCGAGTACGGAGAGCTGGCCAACGATGCCCTCCTGCTGCAGAGCGTCAAGGCCGAGGATGGTCCGCGGCCGGCTGAAGACTATCTGCGGGAAGGGCTGGAGCTGGCGGTCACACGCGGCACCGCCCTGCAGGTCCAGCTCCAACGAGGGAGCCGCCGACAAACATGGTACTTCCTGAATACGCCCGCCAGTCGTGAGGCGGTGGAACAGCTGCGTGCGGGCACCTTCGCCGGCGCAGAAGAGGTGTTCGGCGGCGAGCCGATCAGCGAGATCCGCATCTACCGGCCGAATGTCTTTGCCCTCTACGAGCAGAACATCGGCCCACTGACGCCGATGATGGCCGAGAAGCTGCGGGCGGCCGAGCAGCAGTATCCGTGGGAATGGATCGAGGAGGCGATCAAGGCCGGCGTGGAATACAATCGCCGAAACTGGCGTTATGTTGAGACAATCCTGGAGCGCTGGTCGGCCGAAGGGAAGACCGCCGGAGCGAGCCGGAAGCCGGCCGAAGATGAGGGCGATCCCTATGGCTATTTCCGCAGCAAGTATCAGCATCTCTATCGATGAGCGAGGGGCCGATGGAATCGATCGGTGAGGTGCTGAAGCGGGTGCCGACGCCTCGACGGACCGGCCGCGCCGCGTCACCGGCTTCTGATGCCTGTCCGCTGTGCGGCGGAGCCGGCTACCTGCGGGCCGACGTCGCGGTCGACGATCCGCGGTTCGGGCGTATGGTCCCCTGCTCGTGCACCAAGGAGCTTTTGGAGGAGCGACGCTTGCGGCGGCTCCAGGAGCGCAGCAACTTGGGACCGCTGCGGGGCAAGACATTCGAGAACTTTGTCACCGACCCGTCCTCGCGTGGACGGCCTGCCAAGAACAGCCCCGAGGCAGCCCATCGCGCCGCCCGCATCTTCGCTGAGCGCGGGGAGCGAACCGAAACCCAGCGACTGGAGCGGCCCCGCTTCGAGTGGCTGGTGCTGCTCGGGAACCACGGATCGGGGAAGACGCATCTGGCGGCGGCCATCGCCAACTACCGCCTCCAGCAGGCTCGGCCGGCCATCTTCGTCGTGGTCCCCGATCTGCTTGACCGCCTCCGAGCGACCTTTGCTCCCAGCAGCGACGTCTCCTATGACGAGCTATTCGAGGCAGCCCGCTCGACCGCTCTGCTGGTGCTCGACGATCTGGGCGCGCAGAGCACCACCTCATGGGCGCAGGAGAAGCTGTATCAGATCATCAACGAGCGCTACAACCGCCGGCTGCCGACGGTCATCAGCTCAAATCTGAGCCTGGACGACATGGAGCTGCGCCTCCGATCTCGCATCGGCGACACCAACCTCGCCGAGACGTACGTCATCCAGGCCCGGGACGCCCGATTGGGCGTCGATCACGGGGCAAGCGGACCGGCGCGGGCAGGACGCCGCCAGTAGGAGACCGGACGAGTGTCCTTGCGGCCGGCTCTGCCGGCCGGCAGCCGGGTGCTCGAAACCGGCGGACCACATCGTCGGACGAGTCATGAACCGGCTCATCTCGCCGTCTGCCCATCGCTACGAACCGGGCAGCGGAAATGCGACAGGGGGTGGACAATTGAACGTGTAAACTGAATGCGCGAGAGGCCAGGCGTCTTCGGGCAGCCTGGCATTCGGTTTGTCTTGGCCGTGGCCCAACGGCGAGCAGTTCGAGGGTCACAAGGAGTCACTGTCATGCGCCACATCTGGTGGACATTTTTCGGTATAGCGGTGCTGGCCCTCGTGGCCATCTATACCGACCTGCCCGGAACCCACAAGCTGCCGGTGGTCAACCGTGCCGTCTCCGTCCAGCAGGGTCTCGACCTCAAGGGCGGCGTTCGCGTGCTGCTCTGCGCAGCCAAGGGAGCGCATCCTTCCTCCTCCGACATGAGCGCCGCTCGGGACGTCGTCGAGAGCCGCGCCGCGGGCGGCTTTGGCGTCACCGAACCTCAGGTGTCGGTGGTGGGAAACAACTGCATCGACGCGGAGCTACCGGGTGCCAAGCACCAGAATCAGGTCATTCAGACGATCGGCACCACCGGCAAGCTGGTGCTGGGAGACAGCGGAACGAAGACGCAGTCGCTCGCCCCTGGACAAAAGATACGCCTCACCACCAAGGGCGTGGCCAATTCCTCGGCGAACCCGCCCATGGTCAAGGTCATCACCACCGGCAAGTTCATCAACCCCGGCAGCGCGATCGTCAACTTCAACGGCACCACTGGGCAGCCGGAGGTCGACTACACCCTGCACGGTCAGGGATCAAATAACTGGTGTAACTACACGACCAGCCACGTCGGCTATCTCTCGCCGATCATCCTCGACAAGAAGGTCGTGAGCGACCCGATCATCCGGCAGGCGATCTGTGGCGGGCAGACCTCGATCACCGGCGTCGGGCTCACCGAGGCGCACCGGCTCGCGACCATCCTGAACTACGGCGCCCTGCCGGTGGCGCTGCACATCAACAGCGTGCAGCAGGTCAGTGCGACCCTGGGCCCCGAGTACGTGCACAAGGCCATCGTCGCCTTCATCGTGGGCGTGATCCTGGTTGCCCTGTTCATGCTGCTGTACTACCGGCTTCCGGGTCTCCTGGCCGATGTCGCCCTGATCATTTACGCGTTGGTGGTGTTCGGCATCTTCAAGCTCATCCCTGTCACCCTGACGCTGGCGGGCATCGCCGGCTTCATCCTCTCCATCGGTATGGCGGTCGACGCGAATGTGCTGATCTTTGAACGAATGAAGGAGGAGCTACGCGCGGGGAAGACGTTGGGTTCGGCGATCGACTCCGGCTTCAATCGCGCGTGGACCTCGATCCGCGACTCCAACATCTCGACCATGATCACGACCGCCATCCTGTACTGGTTCGGACAGCATTTCGGAACCACCATCATCACCGGATTCGCCACGACCCTGTTCATCGGCGTGGCAGTGAGCATGTTCACGGCCATCATCGTGACGCGCACGTTCCTTCGGATCCTGGTGACCTCGGGCCGCTTCCGATCTCCGGGCCTCTACGGAATCGGCGAGTCTGCCGCTCCGGCCGAGGTGCCGGTTGCCGGAGGATCCATTGCTTAACATCATTGGAAAACGCTACTGGTACTTCCTGCTGTCGGCGCTGGTTATCATCCCCGGCGCCATCTCCCTCATCGCCTTCCATCTACGGCTCGGCCCCGACTTCACGGGTGGGAACGAGCTGGAGGTGCGGATCGCGGTCAAGAACCAGAGCGCCAACCTGAGCAGCATCCTGGCCCGCACCAGCGGCACGACGGTCTCCTTCGTCCAGCCGGTTCTCGGCACCAGCTGCCCCACCGACTGCCGCTACATCATCCGCTCCAAGATCCTGAAGCAGTCTCAGGTCGTGAGCTTCGAACGGGCACTCGCCAAGGCCTATCCGGCGACGGCCGGACACAAGGTCGGCAAGGTGCTCACCAACGAGTCCGTCAGCGGAACGGTGGCCAGCTCCACCACTCAGAACGCCGTCGAGGCGGTGCTCTTCGCGGCCATCGCCATTCTCCTGTACATCACCTTCGCCTTCCGCAAGATGCCCCATCCCTTCCGCTACGGCACGGCGGCCATCATCGCCATGCTGCACGACGTTCTGGTCGTCGTCGGCATCTTCAGCATCCTCGGAAAGGTGCTGAACGTGGAGATTGACGCGACCTTCGTCACGGCCATGCTGACCATCATCGGCTTCTCCGTCCACGACACCATCGTGATCTTTGACCGGATCCGCGAGAATGTGAGCCGCCGGACCGGGGAGCCGTTTGAGGCAGTGGTCAACCACAGCGTTCTGCAGTCGTTCGTGCGGTCGATCAACACCTCCTTCACGGTGGTGCTGACGCTGGGGGCCATCTTCCTCTTCAGCGGAGAGTCGATCCGCTACTTCGTACTCGCCATGTTGATCGGCATCATCTCGGGAACCTACAGCTCGATCTTCAACGCCAGCCCCATCCTTGTGGTTTGGCAGACGGGCGAGCTGCGCCGCCGGTTCGGACGGAGCACCACGGACGAGCCGACCAGCGCCAAGCCGGTGACGGCCAGCGGGAGAACGATCTAGACGCTCGGGTAGTACCCCACAGGCGCAGGACTCGAGGGAAAGAGCTGGGCATGGCGCATCTCGGCAAGGAGCGGTATCTCGCCCGGCTCCGTGATGACGGCAACCGGATTCGGCAGATTGGGGAAGACCGCCGAACGGCTCCCGTCACCGGCTGCCCCGGGTGGAGCGTCGCCGATCTCATGGTGCACCTCGGTGAGGTCTACGAATGGGTGAGCGCCGTGCTTGCGTCCGGTCAGATGGATCGCGACTCGATCGTGGCGATCCGCAGGGACCTGGACGCACGGCACGAGCTGCGAAAGGGGCTGCCAGCGTCCCCCGGGCTGGGTGAGTGGTTCGGTGACGAGCTGCAGAGACTCCTGACGCGGCTTGAGTCGCTGGAACCGGATGCCCCGGTGTGGACGTGGTGGGAGCTCGATCAGTCCGCCGGGTTCTGGCAGCGCCGGATGGCTCAGGAGACATGCGTGCACCTCTGGGATGTGCAGTCGGCGGCCGGAAGCGAGGAGCCGATACCGGCGGATATGGCCGTCGACGGAATCGACGAAGCCCTTCGCATCCACCTGCCCGCCGAGTATGAGGAGGAGGAAGTCGACGGGCGGGGTGAGGTCTACGCCTTCCGGCAGACGGATGGGAACGCTGCCTGGTCCGTTTCCTTCGGGAGCGGCACCATCGACGTGGAGGAGGGAGCGCTTCCGGCCAGACTCACATTTAGCGGCTCAGCGTCCGACGTGTTGCTGTTTATCTGGCGGCGCCTCGGCACGGACCGCGTCACGCTTGAAGGCGACGCCGCCGAGCTGGATCGGTACAACCAGCTTCTCCGCGTCGACTCCTAGGAGGAATCCGCCGGCTCAGACGGCCGCGAGCCGCTGGGACTGATCAGCCGCGATCGGCATGGCCCTCCGCGGCGGCGTGAACCAATCCTTTGGGTTGGCATCCGTGTCAACGTGCGCCCCGGACATCCCTTAGCGGCGAGTAGGACGGCGCCGCAGCGAGCGGTAGGTCCGGCGGCGCGGCTTCTGAGGTCCCGTCTGGGGTTCGCGAGCCCGTTCCCACAAGGACGGGAGGTTTCCGAAGTACGGCGACGCCCGGCGGTTCAGGCGTTCGATGGGGTCCTCCGTCTCCGGCTGCTCCAGATCACGTCCCTCCTTCGCCGCCCGCCCCGCCGCCACGACGATGGCCAGCACGCAGGCCACCACGAACCCAATGCCTACCAGCGCCGTCTGGAGCCCACTCATCTGTGGTGGCCCCGATGTCGCAAGGAACGAAAGCTTCGTTTGGGTCGCCGCTGGCGGGGAGGCGTGGGGCCGGGCGACTCGCGTCTCCGGAGGGCCGGCCACCAGTTGAACGACGTCGACCAGAAGCGACCCGCCTGCATATCGGCGACCCGCCGGTTGTACTGCTCAATGGGATCGTCCGTACCCAGGTAGCGCTCCCCTTTCTTGGCGGCCCGTTTGGCGAAAAATGTGATTCCCAGGATGACCGGAAGAACCAGGGCGGCAGCGAAGAGCTCGAACGGAGTCAGCAGCCCGGCTCAGGAGCTGCAGGCAGGTCCTCTGTCTCCTGCTCGTCACCTCCCTGTGGATCGTACTGGACAAAGCGCTCCTGCACCGCCAGGGTCAGCTCCTGAATGCGCAGCTCCGCGCCCGAGAGCAATTCATCGCAGCGCTTGGTCAGCTCGGTGCCTTCCTTGAAGAGGGCCATCGCCTGTTCCAGTGGCACGTCCTCGCTCTGCAGTCGCTCGACGATCTTCTCCAGTCGGGTCAGCGATTCCTCGAACGAAGGCGCTGCATCGGTCATGGAGTCTCTTCCACCACGAGCGGGAACGATCCATCTCGGACCCGGGCCTTGAGACGGCGTCCGGGAGCGGCCTGCCCGACGGTGCTGATGACCCGACCCGAATCGGGGTCGGTGATGACGGCGTAGCCCCGAGCCAGCACGCCCAGTGGGTCGAGGAGCTGGAGCTGGCGGCTGAGGCCATCCAGGCGGCTCCGGCGGCGAGCCATATCGGCCCGGTTCAGGCGCCACATCCGCTCCCAGATCTCGTCCAGGCGCTGGCGGCGGACGCGAACGCGGTTGTCGGGACTGAAACGCAGCAGTGCGGCTTCCGCGGTTCGAAGGGCGCGTCTGCGGTCGCCGACCTTACCCACAATTGCCACCCGGAGATCCTGCCTCAGCTTGCGGCACGTCATGCGTAGGGCAATACCGTCGGGGACGGCGAGGTGGGCCGCGGCCGTGGGTGTCGGCGCCCGAACATCCGCCACATAGTCGGCAATGGTGTAGTCCTGCTCGTGGCCAATGCCCGTGATGACGGGGATTCTGGAGGCAAAGATGGCTCGGGCGATGCGCTCGTCGTTGAAGCAGTCGAGCTCCTCCTGTGATCCACCACCCCGCACAAGCAGAATCTCGTCGGCTCGCGTCATCCGGTTGACGATGTCCAGAGCCAGCGCGATTTGCGCCGGGGCCTGCTCCCCCTGCACGTTGGAGCCGGCGACGATGACCTTGATCCGAGGCCACTGGGCCCGAAGCCGGGTCAGCACGTCGTGATAGGCGTTGGAGTTGGGAGAGGTGATGAGCGCCAGGGTTGCGGGATGCGTGGGGAGCGGCCGTTTCCGCTCCTCGGCAAACAGGCCTTCGGCCTCCAACTGTCGTCGGAGTCGCTCAAATCGCTGTCGCGCCTCTCCGGCGCCCTGAACACGGATGCGCCGCACGGAGAGCTGATACAAGCCTCGAGGCTCATAAATGGTGAGCGCGCCCTCGGCGACGATATTGACTCCCGGCCGCAAGGCAGCCGCCTGCTGCCCCTGCTGGAGGGCTTCCCGTCGCTGCATGATGCAAGGCAGCTGGTTGTCATTCTCTTTGAGAACAAAGTAGTAATGACCCGACCCGGGGTGGGAGAGGCTTCCCACCTCGCCCATCACGGAAATATCCTGCAGGAGGCGGTCGCCCTCGACCATGCGGCGGAGATACCTGGTCAGCTCTCCCACGCGCAGCACCCGTTGCGGTGACTTCAGGCCGGAGGCCTCAACCGTCAAGCACGACCTCGACCAGCGGCTGGCCGTATTCGACCGCCTGGCCATCGCCGACCAGCACATGCCGGACGGTACCGATCAAGTCCGATTCAACCTCGGTCTGGACCTGGAGCGCCTCCACCACGCCGATGACGGTGCCTCGCTCGAGGCGGCTGCCCTCCGTGATCAGCGGGGCTCCTCCCGGCTGCTCGGATTGATAGAAGCGGCCGACCATGGGGGAGGAAATGATCCGAATGTTGCCCAATGCTGGGCCTTCCTCGCTCTCGGCGATCACCGCGGCGATGCCGCCCTCGTCCGCGGGCAGCAGGCGTTCGCCGCGCCGAAGCTTGAGGCTGACCTCTCCCTCGCTGATCTCCAGCTCTCGGACCTTGGAGCGGGTCACGATCTCCAGGAATCGGGGCAGCTCCTCACGGATATAGCGATCCAGATCGCTCTGTTCGGCCGTCATGCCCGCTCGAGGTATTGACCGGTACGAGTATCGACCCGGATGCGCTCGCCTTCATTGACGAAGAGGGGCACCTGGACAACCTTGCCGGTTTCCAGGGTGGCCGGCTTGGTGCCTCCGGCAGCAGTGTCACCGCGAACCCCGGGATCGGTGCGGGTAATGGTCATCTCGACCGTGTTGGGCAGCTCGGTGCTCACCGGCTGGTCCTGAAAGGTCAGCACCTCCAGCTCCATTCCGTCGACCAGGTAATCCACGGCGTCGGCCAGCTGAGTGGCGTCCAGGGTGATTTGGTCGAAGGTGGCCTGGTCCATGAAGTGGTAGATCGTGCCCTCGTGGTAGAGGTACTGCACGACGTGCCGGTCAAGGTTGGCGCGGCGAAACTTCTCGCCGGCTTGAACGCTGCGCTCGATGATCGTGCCGGTCTTGATGTTGCGCATCTTCATACGCACCTGGGCGCTGCCACGTCCGATCTTGAGATGGTGGTATTCGAGGACGGCCCAAAGGTCGCCGTCGATCTCCACCGTCAAGCCGCGACGCAGATCGCTCGTAGAAATCATGCCGCTCTCCTGCTGTTCTCATGCTATATCGGTGGCGCTGGGAGCCTGTGGGCACCGGAAGGCACAGCGAAGACGGTTCACGCTGACAGGAGCCGGGGATCGGGCAAGGCGATGATTCGGGGGCTTTGGCCATGCGCCACCCGGCGGCTGTCCCTGCTGCCATGAGCGCCGCTGGTGGAGTGAGGTTTCGAGGGCTAGTGGCCGCCGTAGCGGAGCCGATTGGCGTTCTGCTGCTGAAGCGTGACCGCGAACGCGTGATGCCCGTTTCCCTTGGCGACGAAGTACATGTACCTCGTCCGCGCCGGATGCAGAGCCGCCAGGATGCTGGGCAGTCCGGGGTCGCAGATCGGCCCGGGCGGCAATCCCTTGTGGATGTAGGTGTTGTAGGGCGACTGCACGCCGTGAAGGTCGGCGACACTCAGCAGGGGCCACCAGTCTCCGGGTCGACCAAGCGCGTACTGGATCGTGGGGTCGGCGTCCAGGAACCAGCCGGCGCGCAGTCGGTTCAGGTAGACACCGGCGATCACGCGACGCTCCGAAGGAACTCGCGCCTCCCGCTCCACGATGGAGGCCAGCTTCAGGACATCGTAGACCGACCGGCCCTGCTTCCTCGCCTCGGAGCGCATGAGCGGCGTGAACTCGAGGGCGAATTGTCTCACCATCAAGCGGGCAAAGGCTCTTCCGGTCGTGCCGGGCGCCACGGCATAGGTGTCGGGGAAGAGCAGGCCCTCCAAGGATCGGTGGGCCGGGCGGCCGGTGGCGAAGCCGGCGCCGAACGTGGGATGATGCACCGCCCGCAGGAACGCACGGCCGCCGATGCCGTCCAGGCTCAGGCGCGAGGCGATCTGACCTGCCCGCCATCCTTCCGGTATGGTCACATGAATCAGCCGGACGTTGTAGGACTTCAGCGTCGAGACCATCTGATCGATGCTCATGTTCCGGCGGAGCGAATAGGTTCCGACGCGCAGATTTCCGCCCAGCCCGCGGAGCCGCGCGTCCAGCCGGAAGAGCAGCGGGTCGTGCATCACATGGCGAGCCTCCAAACGAGAGGCGATCGATCCGGCGCTGTCGCCGGGCCGCACCTGAAAGGCAAAGCTTGCGGAGCTGGATCCCTGTGGCGAATAGATCTCATGATAGCCGTACCCAACCAGGGCGCCGGCGATGAGGAGCACCCCCGCGAGGACCAGGAACGCCCAGCGCCCCTTTGCTCGCGGCTTCTTGGGCCGCTCGCCCCGCCGCCAGTCGAATGGCCCCTCCAGGCGCCGCTCCCGCTGCTGCACTACACGGGAGTCCAGGCCTGGGGTCGATTCCCCAGGCTTGCCAGGTACGCCTCGAGAATCAGTACGGCCGCCGCCTCATCCACGTGATGGGGAATGCGCTTGGCTCGCATCCCTCTCTCTTGGAGCATGCGCGTGGCCTCGACTGTGGTGAGCCGCTCATCCCAAAGGACAACATGGAGACCGGCACGCTGCAGGCACTCCGCGAATCGTCGCGTCTTTTCCGCCTGCGGCCCTTCCGTGCCATTCATGTTGATGGGCAGGCCCACGACCACCACACGGACCTCGTGCTCCTGGGCCATCGCCACAATGTGCTGCACGTCGCGCTCCTCGTCCAGCCGCCTCCAAACCCCGAGCGGCGACGCCAGAAGGCCGGTTGGGTCGCTGCACGCCAGACCAATCCGCCGGTCACCAACGTCAAGTCCCAGGACCGGCCCGTCAACTTGAGCAGCGCGCGGCGTCATGCGGCCCTCATCGGTGGATCTGGGGATCAGCTGGGCGTAGCCTCACCGGCCACGGAGGCCCGGAGAAACTCCCGGGCGTCATTCAGTCCCGAGTCAATCGCCTGGGCGTCCCGACCCCCACCCTGAGCGAATGCGGGGCTTCCTCCCGCTCCACCGCCCACCATCCGTCCCACCCGGCGGGCGATCTCACGGGCGTCCACGCCCCGATCGTTCAGGTCCTGACTGACGGCGGCGGCGAAATGGGGACGCCCGTCGATGACCGATCCGACCACGACCACACCCGAACCAAGCGACTTGAGGCTCGCCAGGGTGAGGCGGTGCAGGTCCTCGACCTGTTCCGCGTCGACGCGCCGGATCAACAGCTTGCCGGCCCCATCGAGGCTTTCGGCCGTGCCCGCCAGCTCACCTGCCCGCTGCGCGGTGACTTGATCCGCCATCCGGCCAAGCCGCCGCTCGGTATCGCGGAGCTGCGCCATGACTTCGCCGGCGCGCTCGGCCGCCCGATCCGAAGGAACCCCGAGTGCCGCGGAAACGGCCGCCAGCGAGCGTTCGACTGCCCGCAAATGGTCATACGCCGCCTGCCCCGCAAGGGCCTCGATCCGCCGGATGCCGCTGCCGATGCCCGACTCCGAGGTAATGACCACGAGACCGATATCGGCCGTCTCGTCGACGTGCGTGCCACCACACAGCTCCTTGCTGGGCCCCATGCTGACGACGCGCACCCGATCTCCATACTTCTCTCCAAAGAGGGCCATGGCCCCCTCACGCACCGCGTCGTCGTAGGCAAGCTCGCGAGTGACGACCGGTTGCGACTGGAAGACGAGCTGGTTGATGCGATCCTGGATCCGTTCGAGCCGCTCTTCACCCACCGGCTCGGGCCAGCGAAAGTCGAACCTCAGACGCTCGGGAGCGACGAGCGATCCCGCCTGGGTTGCCTCCGGCCCCAGCACCTCGTGCAGGGCGAGATGCAGGAGATGAGTGGCGGAATGGTGCGGACGGATGGCGTTCCGACGAGCCTCGTCGACCTGGGCCGTTACCGAGGTTCCGGTCGGCAGCGATCCTTCCACAAGCCGGCCCTTATGGACGATGATCCCGCCGTACGGCCGCTGAGTATCGAGCACCGCGAACCGTCCTTCCGGCCAGACCAGCTGTCCGGTATCGCCCACCTGGCCACCCGACTCCGCGTAGAAGGGTGTGCGGTCAAGAACCACCTCGCCCTCCGCGTCGCCGTCCAGCTCCTCGACCAAACGGCCGTCCGCGACCAGGCCGACCACCCGGGCCTCGGTCTCGCACTCGGTATAGCCCACGAATTCCGTCGGCCCAATGCGATCCGAGAGCACGGCCAGGCTTTCCAGATCCGTCGTCTGATGGGTCGCGGCGCGTCCGGCGCGTCCGCGCTGCTGCTGGTTGCGAAGCTCGGCCTCGAAGGCGCTCATATCCACGTCGACATTGCGCTCGGAGGCCATTTCGCGGATCAGCTCCAGGGGCAAGCCAAAGGTGTCATGCAGACGAAAGGCGTCCGAACCCGACACCACTCCACCATTGGCGGCGGCCGCCTCCATCAGCTCGATGGCCCGGGGCAGGGCGCGACTCAAGGTCTCCGCGAAGCGCTCCTCTTCTCGACGGACCGTATCGACGATGGCGCTGCGTCGCGCGGAGACCTCCGGATATCGGGGCTTCATGATCTCGATGACGGTCTCCACGGGACGAACCAAGAACGGCTTCTCGATGCCCAGCAGCCGGCCGCGAAGAAGCGCCCGCCGCACCAGACGCCGGAGGACGTAGCCCCGTCCCTCGTTACCGGGGACACCGCCATCGACCACCGCCATGGTGAAGGCCCGGCAATGGTCGGCGATGATCCGCAGGGAGCGGTCGACGGCCTCATCCTGCTTGTAAACCGTCCCCACGGTGGAAGCCACGGAATCAAGGATGGGTTGGAAGACGTCGGTCTCGTAGACGGTTTCCTTCCCCTGCACCACCATCAGCAGCCGCTCGAACCCCTGTCCGGTGTCGATGTTCTTGGAAGCCAGCTCGCGCAGCACCTCGCCCTTCTCGTTGACGAAGGACTGCATGAAGACGTTGTTCCAAATCTCCATAAAGCGATGACAATCCTCGTCGAGCGGGCTACACCCGGCCCGACCACAGCCGTACTCGATCCCCCGATCGAAGTGGACCTCCGAGTCCGGGCCCGCCGGGCCGGCAAGCCCCGGTCGCTCCCACCAGTTGGAGGGATCTTCGACGATCCTTTCGGGCGGCAAACCGATCTCCAGCCAGGTCTTTCCGGCCAGCTCGTCGCCGGGATAGATCGTTGCCCAGAGACGACCGGGGTCGAGGCGGAGCACCTCGGTCAGGTACTCCCAGGTGAAATGAAGCGCCTCGGAAACGAAGTAGTCCCCGACGGAAAAGTTGCCGAGCATCTCGAAGTAGGTCAGGTGCTGCTCGTCACCCACCTCCTCGATGTCCAGGGTTCGCAGGCACTTCTGGACGCTGACCAAACGAGGGGCAGGTGGCTTTGTCTGACCCACGAAGAAAGGAATCATCTGCTGCATCCCGGCGATAACGAAGAGCAGCGAAGGATCGTCCTGAGGGATCAGTGGAAGGCTGGGCAGCAGGAGGTGACCGCGCTCTTCAAAGAAGCGCACGAAGGAGGTGATCAGCTCATCACCGGTCACGGCGGCCACTCCTCAGCAGTTTGGGCTCAGATCGCAGACGGGGTCAGGAGTGTTTGAAGATGGCCTCGAACTCGGCCTGCATCTGCGCGCGTCGAGCCTCACCGGCAATCTTCCCCTCACTCAACGCCTGGTTCCACTCGGTTCGAAGGCGGTCCAGGCGCGACGAGAAATCAGACGGCTCACCGGGTCGCGGCTCCGAGAGCGACCACGCGGCATAGCCGACCAAGCCCAGCAGCGCACCAGCGATCAATCTCATGACTCTTCTCCCTCGCGAGGAGCTTGCACAATCCAGTATCCCTGATGAGGCCGCGGTCCATCGGCGGCCACACAAGTGTTCCCGTAAGCAGCACAATGGGAGTGAGCCGGAGCCCTTCCCCTATGCCGCGCGCTGCGGTGGCATCGGACTTGCGCTGAATCGACCCAAGGCGCGGAGGCGAATTGCCTCCGCCGGGAGTTTGCATGACGGAAGTGATGAGCATCGCCGTTTCCAGCGATGATCAGTGGCTGGTCGTGAACGGGCGTCCGGTTGAGTACTATGCCAGCGACACGGCCTTCCTGAACGGGCGCAAAGTTTGGGCGTCCGAGGCGGCGGCCAAACGGCTGGCGGATGCCCTGGCCGTGCCGGCCGACCTGGTCGACTTTGTCGAGGGCGGTTTTCCGGATGCCATCATCACCACCGGGGACGGACAGCGAGCCCTCGTCCACGGCGGTATTTCTCTGCACCAGCTGGGTCTGGAAGCGGTCGACCCGGGGGAGATCGGCGAGGAAGAGCTGGTCATCCTGGGCAGAGAGATGATCGCCCGCGCGAAGGCGCGAGGCGGCGGCGTCGAAGCGGCGCCCGAGCCGGCCGCCACACCGGCGTGACCTCGCCCCCAGAAGGGGCGGAAAACCCGGCGCCGCGCTGGAGCTGCGTCACGGGGCACGACATAGCGGACCTCCAGGCGGAGACCGTCGAGCAATCGGTCGACGGCGCACGCCTCCGTCTGTGCCGGCAACATCACACCGTGTTACAGGTCGTGGCGATGAACACGGCGTCGCAGCCGATCAGCCTGGATGAGATGGAGGAGCCTGCCGCCAGCGAGCCCGGTGGCTCGTTACCGGCGGCCGAATAGGCGTC
This sequence comes from Pseudomonadota bacterium, assembly GCA_021323865.1. Classification (GTDB taxonomy): domain Bacteria; phylum Chloroflexota; class UBA5177; order UBA5177; family JAJPKF01; genus JAJPKF01. The sequence continues at coordinate 41,973 of JAJPKF010000016.1, forward strand.
CCATCAGCGGCCGGTGAGCCGGCTCGCCCGCAGAGGCTTGCGCGGGCGCACCCGCGGCCTCAAGGGCCTGGGCACGCATGGCATCCCAGTCGGGTGGATCCGTTCGGGACTTGATATCCCCGGTGGCGACCGGGAACGACGATTCGTGCGACTCCCGACGGCGGCGGATCCACGTGACCACGTAGTCAGGCCAAACGCGGGAATAGCGCAGAACCACAAACTCCTCCCGGCTCACCTCGACCTCCTCCTCGGGGTTCATCTCCATGATCCGACTCCGCCCGCTAAGGGTGGTTTGAGTGATCCGAACGATGTGAATATAGCATCTGTCCGTCCCCCCAAAAACTGGTCCACTTTGAGTCTCGTGGTTTGAGAATTCAGTGAGACCAGTTGGAGGTGGTATGGCAGCGGCCAAGAAGTACAGCGTGGAGAA
>JAJPKF010000008.1 GCA_021323865.1 Pseudomonadota bacterium
ACGCCCCTGCAGTACAACGCCACGTTCACCGATCAGTGGACGGGGCTGGTGTACGACCAGGCGCGTTGGTACGATCCCTCGACCGGGCAGTTTGTGAGCCAGGATCCAATGGTGGGTCAGACGCTGCAGCCGTACGCGTATGCTGCCGACAGCCCGACGGGTATGAGCGACCCAACCGGGCTATCGCCGCACCATAAATGGTTCAGCAGGTGGGGAGGCGAGACCGCTGTCGGGGCCTGCAGGGGCAGACATCATCGGCATGAGTGCACATGGGGACTGTTGGTTGGGGGACGCTTCCGGTACCGAGACCACGGCATCCTAGCAGGCTCCCAGGAGCGATTCGCAGACCCAGACGCCAGACACTGCTGGGGGAGCGCCGTCAGTTCCAGGGCTCAGCGCGATTTGAAGACGGTATTCATCTGCCGACAAAAGCGCCACAAACTCGTCTACACCAACTCGATAACGCTCGCGGCGGCGCTGGTCGTGTGGGTATGCCTCAAGAGAGCCGGAGGGTGCGTGCGATCCGACACATTCGCGTACATACTCACGGCGAACTTTTTCGACGGGTTCCCCACGCACGTTAAGCTAATCGGGTCGGGAATCCGCGGCGGGCCTTACCTGGAATGCTCCGGGGCCTGTGACAATTCGCTCCCCGAGCACGAGGACTGCTACCAAGTCTGCGAGCCCAAAGACTTCACGTCAAGCCCGGAGGAGTTGGACGACTTTGCCTGGCAGCGTAACCTGTATGAATGGGACGGGCTCTGAGCCCGATGCGCCGAGCCAGAACTGGGACCTCCGAGTGTCGACTGCCGGGAGTCGTTCTCGCATCCGTTGTCTGCCTCAGCTGCATGGCATGTTCGCAGAAGGTGCCGGTGCACCTGTCGAGGTTGGCCGTTCGGCTATGTCCCCCGGTCACCGCCTCAAGCGGCCAGCAAAGGTCGGCTGTGGCAATAGAGGCCGGTAGGATGAAGGACGCGTTCGACCTGAGGGTACGTGTCGCCGAGCTCGTTTCGGCCGCCCACCCAAGGCCGTGCGCGTACCTGCAGGTCGCATCGAGCCATCCGGATCTCAGCCGCGTGAAGAACGTCCTGTCCGATCGAGGGCGGCTGGTTGTTGGATTGGTTCTGCGGCCACCCGTGCTGACGGGGAGGCTGCATGCAATTCGGTTCCCCACCGACAAACCGACGGCCCGGAACCGGTTTCTGCCGGCAGTCAGAGGAGTGATCGGCTGGCGGGAGGTGGTCGGTCCCCGCGTCCAGCAAGCATCCGCCAGCAACCGGGTCGTAACCTACAGCCTGAGGCAGACAGCATCTCGGCAGTGGTGCCGCCTCACGACGCGCGATCCCGGATCAGATGCCGTACTCGTGCTCGACCGACGAGTGATTGGCTCTACCAAGGTCGTCAGGCCTCTCTGCGGCGGTACTCTTCGCCTGCCGTCCCCCTTCCACCCCGGAACAGCGACGCCGCAGATCCTTCGCAGCTACCTCAAGGATGGCCCCTTGCCCTTTGCCTGGAGGTCGGTGTCGTTGATGCCGTCACCATGCGCCAGACAGAGCCGGCCGAAGCGCCCCAGACTGACTGGCCTTCGGCGGCTACTTTGCATGTTTGGATGACGCGCCAGTGACTCTGCTGCTTGTGGCCCTGCTGTTGGTCTTGTTTCTGGTCCTCACAGCCATCCTGATCTCGGCCAGGAAGTCCGCCGTGAGGGGGCGGGAATACCTTCGTAGGCACCCCAATGAGCCGATTTTCCAGCCCTACTGGTGTCGGGGGCAGAACTGGGCTGAGAGGATAGCCCGGCAGACCATTATGGAAACTGAGGCACGGAGGGAGAAGTCCGAGGAAGCCGCCCGTAGACGACGGGGTGGGGAATCCTGACGGTGCTCGCACACTTTTGGCCGGTCTGGGGACGGCGGATTGCGTCATAGGTCCCGACGCAGCCGGTGGAGGGGTGTCCGGCCCTCCAAAAACTGGTCCATATTCAGTGTGGTGATTTAGCACATTGATAGGAATAGTTGGAGGAGAGATGGCAGCAGCGAAGAAGTACTCTATCAAGCAGATCATCGCGAAGTTGAGGGAAGTAGCTCCAGGGGCAGGGAATGTCGATGGGCCGCCGCGGGGGCTTAGCGAAGTGGGGAAAGCTGGCGCTCCGTGGGCTCGTCAACACCCGGAAGCTCAGCGCCGCCGTCAACATGTTGAGCGTCAGATACGAGGGCGCCGGGATCGGGGGAGCTCGGCTCCAAGATGCTCGGCGGGTATGCAAGAGGTACGTGGTGAAGGCGGCCCAGCGAAAGGAGTGTGGCCGATGATCCGCGAGGTCAAGCTGGCACCCGCCGGGCGGCACGGGGCGGCGCCCGGCCGTCTCCCATCCTGGCTTGCCCTTCTCGGCCTCGGCGCAGCGGTCCTAGCGGGGTGTGGTCACGCCGCAATGGCCACACGGATCGGCCTCCGGCAAGCCCGGCCCCTGCGGGTATATGGGGCCCCGACTCCTGGGTTTCCCGTTCGGGGCTATGTGACGAGGGGCACGTACCCCAACGTGGCCCTCAACGGCAAGCCGCTCCACCGGGTGAACGCGTCGCTGCGCGCGGCGGTCATTCGGGGACAGCGAGAGAGGCTGCCCTTCGTGCGCGCATGGTCCAAGGGACCCGGGAAAACCCCCGAGCTAACGTTCAGGGTAATGCGGCGATACTCATATCTGGTCGCGAATAGCTCGGTGGTGAGCTGGTACGCGTTCTTGGCTGATTGCGTGACTGACGAAGTCGACTTCTGCGGGTCCGTCTCCACGGTCGTGCTCGTACCCTCAGGTCACCGCGTGCGACTGCGGCGCCTCTTCGCCGGGCCGCACCCCAAGACCGGACTTCGAGCGCTCCGTCGAGCCGTTCTGCAGCGCATGGTCCGGCCGTGGCCGTGCACTCGGGTTGGGCTATACGGTCCCCGGGACGTGAGACAGATCTTCCTCACGGCGCTTACGCCACGGTGGGGAGTTTACCGGCACTTCGCCCTGACGCGGAAGGGCCTTCTGGTGCAGCTGAACCTCTGCGCCAACGGCGGTCAGACGGTCATCGTGCCCTACCGCGAGGTCACGAATTACCTCAGTCC
>JAJPKF010000012.1 GCA_021323865.1 Pseudomonadota bacterium
CGACCGCCAGGAAGGAGGTGAAGAGCCAGCGTTCTAGAATCCCAACAGCCGGGGTGGGTCAATTCCAAACCGGCGGAAGTGGGTCAATTCCAAACCGGCGCTGACAAACGGGGATAACTGGGAGTGTGGGACCAGTTGCTCAGCCACTGGCTTCGCTAGTCAAACTTTGGTGCAGGACGGTCCCTGACCCCCCGGGGCCTCGCGGGGAAGCTTGGTGCGCTCGACTGGACTCGAACCAGCACTCCCTGTAGCGGGAACCAGGCCCTCAACCTGGCGCGTCTACCTGTTCCGCCACGAGCGCACTCACGTCATTTTAGCGGAGTGATGACCGCTCCGCCCTCCAATCCGCGACCACGCGCGACGTCGAGGCCGCTCCCTGTCCGTGCCCGGCGGGCATGGCCTCTCGATTCCTTAGCGCAGCCCGACGTCGCCAAGAATCTCGAAGCGCCTGACTCGTCCCTGGCGGTCGACCTCCACACACACGATCTCGATGCGATAGGGGACCCGTCGTCCCAGCTGGTCGAAGTATTGCTCGATGGCCGCCTCTAGGTGCGACATGCGGTCGTCGTCAATCGCATCCTCGGGTGTGGCGAACGGTGAGGGATGGCGCGTCTTCACCTCGACGAAGACCAGCTCGGCCCCTTCACGGGCGATGATATCGATCTCTCCCTCCGTGAATCGCACGTTGCGGTCCACGATCTCATAGCCGCGCCTGAGGAGCGCGTGCGCCGTGTAGGTCTCGCCGAAGCCCCCGAGGTCTCTAGGTGTGGCCGTTGTGGTGTGCCATCTCGGCGATCGTGCAGTCGGCGAAGGCCGGGCGAAACGTCAGGCGATGGATGGCGCACGGGCCGTGCTCGACAAGCGCCTGATGGTGCTCCGGCGTTCCATAGCCCTTGTGATGCTCGAATCCGTACCCGGGATACTTACTTGCTGCTTTCGCCATGAGCCGGTCACGAGTGACCTTCGCGATGACTGAAGCAGCAGCAATGCTGAGACAAAGCGCGTCACCGTCCACGATTGACGTCTGCCCGCAGGGGAGCAATGGCAGCCGGACCCAGTCGATCAGCAGGTGGTCTGGTTCCGTCCCCAACCTCCCCACCGCTTTGAGCATGGCGAAGCGGGTCGCGGGCCCAATCCCGTAACGGTCGATGAGGCGATGCGATGCCAGACCTACGCCGACCGTTCCGATGCGCAGGATTCGTCCGAAGAGCCGTTCCCGTTCCTCCGGCCTCAGCTCCTTAGAGTCACGTACACCGGAGATATGACGGAGCTTGCTGCGCTCATCCGGTAGGATAACTGCAGCCGCCAACACGGGCCCGGCAAGACAGCCACGGCCAACCTCGTCGACGCCCGCAATGATTCTCATGCCGGCGCGAGACAGACCTAGCTCGTAACGCCGCGTGGGTATGGGAATGGTCCTTGTCTTGCGACCCGATGCGGTCCCGGCTTCCGGTTGCCGATGCCCGGAGCCGCTTGTCACCGCTGCTGGCTAGGTGCGCTTTTCGCGGATGCGAGTGGCTTTACCGACTCGGTCACGGAGGTAATAGAGCCGGGCTCGTCGAACGTCGCCGCGACGTACCACCTCGATCTTGTCGACTCGCGGCGAATTGACGAGAAACGTTCTCTCGACGCCCACTCCGTGGGCAACGCGTCGAACGGTGACGCTGCGTGCAGGGCCGCTCTTGCCGAGACGCAAGACGGTGCCCTCAAATGCCTGGAGCCGCTCGCGGTTCCCCTCGACGACCTTAACGCTCACTCGGACCGTGTCGCCCGGAAAGATGTCGGGAACGTGCTCCTTGAGCTGTTGGCGGTTGATGCTGTCGATGATCGTTCCCACAATTCCTCCGGACGCCAAAAAGAGGCGTCGATTGACGCCTCGCCGACTCCATCAAATCTATCATGGCGCGCGTACGCATACGGAAGGGGTAGACTTTCGGCGGGAGCGCGATTGGCAGTCTATCCGCTGATTGTCGCCGTCGTGTGCGGGCTGTTTGCAGCCGTCGTGCTCGGCCAGTATCGAAGGCGCCGTCATACCCACCAGCTGGTGTGGACGGTGGCGCTCACCCTCGGCCTGCTGGCTGCCGTGTGTTACGTCGTCTTTCTCGACAGCAGCGACAACGACGTCGCGTTCAAGCTGTACTACGTCTGCGGTGGTCTTCTGATGGCGGCATATCTGGGGCTGGGGAGTGTGTATCTTCTGGCGCCCAGACCTTGGGCGCACCTCACGGCCGGCTTGGTCATCCTGTTGAGCGTGGTGGGTGTCATCTTGTTGCTGCCGGCCGGAGTGGACCACGGCAAGCTTGCCGTGGCGGCGTCGACAGTCGGGCCGGGCACGAGCGCGCTCCGACCTGGAGCCTGGAAGGCCCTGGTGGCCATCCTGAACTCATTCGGAGCGCTTGCCGTTGTAGGCGGCGCGGTCTATTCCGCGTGGAATACCGTCCGAAGAGGGGCGGCCATCCGCTACCTTTGGGCGAACGTGCTCATTGCGACCGGGACCTTCCTGGCCGCGCTCGCCGGCGCCGCCGCCGACCAGGGAGGATTTGCCGGCAGTTTTTGGCTGGTTCTGACGCTTGGGTTCGTGGTGCTGTTCGCAGGATTCCTGGTGACGATGCAACCGGGACGACCCGCCCGCCCGCTTGAGGTCTCATCCCTGGCGACCGGCCCGAAATCCGGTCCGTGATAGCATGGCTCGGAGAGAATTAGACCTGTCTCCGGAGAGTCGGGACGCCCGCGAGCGCCCTCGTAAGAGTGGCGTCGCGCTGCTGGGAGAGCTTGGGGCCTATTCAGCGCTGTTCATCGTGGGGGGCCTGGTGGCGGGTCTGTTGCTTGATCATGCGCTTCGCTCCACGCCTGTTTTCCTACTGATCGGCGTCCTGGGCGGCTTTGGCGCCGCGATGTTCCAAATTGTTCGGGTGGCGATGAAGGAGATAACTGAGTGACGCTGCGTCGCGTCCTGGCCAGCTACGCTCGGGAGACGTGAACGCGGTACTTCCGGCCCTCATTGTCATGGGGTCCGCGGTGGTAGCGCTTGTTGGGCGGCCCCTGCTCGGCGCCGGCATTGCAGCCGGTGCTCTTGGTGCCTATTTGAACAGCGGTCTGCTGGTGAAGCGCATACAACTGGCCGCGTCGACCGGCGATCCCGCAGGTGCCATGATTGCCATGCAGGTCGGCATGCTCGTCACCTTCCTCTTGGCCGGCGGCATCACCGTCGCCATGTTGTTCGTGTCAGTGACCATGACAGTGGCCATGGCCATTGCCTTCTTCGTCACGCAGACGCTGGAGCTGGCCCTGTACTACCGCAGCCGCCGGGGCAGGGTCGGCCCGTGGGCGGACGGTAGCCGGATCTCCGGGAGCGGCGCATGATCGGCCTGCCGCACCTGGTTGCCTCCACCCTCCCAATCGGAGAGCACTGGTGGATCATCGGAAAATCGGGAAGTCTCTGGAACATCCATGCGGACACCATTGTCATGACACTGGCCTCCGCGGCCATTTTGTTGGCCCTTGGCCTGTATATCCGGACCAACGTCACTTCAGGACCGCCGAGCCGGATTCAGAACGGCGTCGAAGCCGTCATGGAGTTCATCGACGGCATTATCCAAGACAACCTCGGCAGAGATCCGGGAGCCATTGCCGGCATCGCGCTGACGCTGTTCTTCTTCATCTTCATCATGAATGTGATCGGGCTGCTCCCCATTCCGTACTTCCATTCGCCCACTGCGGATGTGAGCACCACCTTCGGCCTGGCGATCCTGGTGTTTGTCCTCATGCACGTCCGGTACATTCAGACCAGTGGCCTGGGCGCCTACAAGGGCCACTACTGGACCAGTGGATTCAAGGCGATTGCGCTGAACCCTGTCTCGGTATTGCTCACGGTCGTGACCGAGCTCTCCCGGCCGTTGACCCTGTCCTTCCGGCTTTTCGGCAACATCTTGGCGGGCGAGATTCTCCTCGTTGTGGCCGCCTCCCTCTTGCCGCTCGAGTTCGCCATCGTCGCCAACGTCATCATCAACCCCTTTATCCTGGCGTTCGGCCTCTTCGTCGGCACTATTCAGGCGTTCATCTTCACGGTTTTGACCGTGGCATACATGGCGATCGCCAGCGAGCCGGCCGGAAGCCATTAGCCGAAGCGACCCAATTCTCGGAGTGTAGACGGAGGAAGAATTGATTGCAGACCTGCCCCTGTGGATTGCGACCGCGACCACGCAGATCGCGGCAACTCAGGATGCCGGCGCTTACATCGGCGCCGGCCTCATGATCGGTGGCGGAGCCGTGGGCGCCGGTATCGGCGACGGCGTGGTGACGTCACAGCTGGTCGCCGGGCTCGCACGCCAACCCGAGGCGCGTGGAACTCTGACCACCTGGATGTTCATCGGCGTGGGCCTCATCGAGGCATACGCCGTCATCGCGCTCGTCTTCGGAATCATCATCGCTTTCACGAAGCCCTGAGGACGACCGCACCCTGATGCTCTTCTCCGCCCTCCGGCCAGTGGTTGCCGCGACCCCGGTTTCGATCAGCGTTCCGACGCTGATCATCGAGGCGCTCGTGCTCCTCGGCATGGTCTGGCTGATGGAGGCGACCGTATTTGGCCCGGTCCGGCGCGCCTGGCGAGAGCGCAATCAGCAAATCGAAGCCGGGCTCAGGGCCGTCGGCGAGACGCGCGACGAGACGGCGGAGGCTCGTGACGAGGTTCGACGGATCTTGACTGAGGCGCGTCGCGAGGCCCAGCGGATCCTGGACGAGGTGAGCCAGGAGGGGGCAAGCCTCCGGGCGCAACAGATCGAGGAGGCGACCGCGGAATTCCAACGCCTCGTCGGCGAGGCACGTGTCCAGATTCAATCGGAGCAAGCACAGGCAGCTGCGCAGCTTCGCGACCTGGTGATCGACCTGGCTCTGGAGGCGGCGTCCAAAGTGACGGGCCAAACATATGCCACACCGCAGACCCGGGAGCTGGCGGCGGCCGCCGTGGCCAGGGAAGGGCTGGCTTGATGCCCCTGTTTCTGGCTGCAAACACGGTGACAAACCTGCTGCTTTGGGTCGCCGAGCTGGCCGGCTTCCTCCTCCTAGTCGGCTGCGTCGTGGCGGTGCGACTGAAATCGTTCGGCGGCCGCAGCATCGCCCAGTGGATCGGGGGAGCCCTGGATGCCAGGGCCGCGCGGATCGATGCGCAGCTGCGCCTTGCTGAAGAGAGCCGAGCCGAGGCGGAGCAGGCTCGCGAGGAAGCACGAGCCGAGATTGCCCGGGCACATGAGGAGGCGGGAAGCATCGTGGCCCGCGCCGAAGGCATCCGCGGAAGCCTCCGCGATGAGCTCGCGACCGAGGCGGAAGCCGAGAAGAGCCGCATCATCGGTCAGGCAAAGGATGAAATCGAGGCCGAGCGAAACCGGGCCATCCTCGAGCTGCGTGTCCGGGCCGCCGACGCAGCGGTCGATGCCGCGCGAGAGGTCTTGGCGCGCACACTCGACGATCAGACCGATCGGCGTATCGTCGCGCAGGCTCTGCGAGAAAGCGGATCGTCGGATGGAGCCGGATCATGAGGACCACGTCAGTTGCCAGGCGTTACGCGCAAGCGACCTTTGAGGTCGCGCGCCAGAATGGCGATCCCCGTTCCTGGCTTCAAGACCTGGACCGTCTGGCCGACGCCCTCAGGGATCGCGACCTGCTGGCCGCTCTCAGGAGCCCCAACTTCTCCAGCGACCAGAAGCTTCGGGTGCTCAAAGACCTGGCGCCGAATCTCAGCCCCGAGCTGATCAATCTACTGAGGCTCCTGATTCAAAGACACCGGATCGAGATCCTTCCCGGCATCGCCGCCGCCTTCGCCCAGTATCTCGATGAATTGGAAGGTCGAGTGGAAGCCGACGTGTTGTCGGCCCGGGCTCTGAGTGAGGACGAGGTCCGGTCGATACAAGAGCAGCTCAGTCAACGTACGGGACGCACCGTTCGCGTCAGGCGGGCCGTGGATCCGAAACTCCTTGGCGGACTGGTGATTCGGTTGGGTGACGAGCTGATCGACGCCAGCGTCGCGACCCGACTCGAGCGGCTTCGTCAACGCCTCGCCTGAAACGGCGGAAACACTAACTGAAACGGAGAGAAGGCACGGATGGCAGTCAAAGCCGACGAAATCAACGAGATTCTCAAGCGACAGATCGCCGGATTTACGGAAGAGATCGAGGCCACCAATGTGGGAACGGTCATCGAGGTTGGTGACGGCATTGCCCACGCCTATGGCTTGGAGAAGGCGCTCTACAACGAGCTGATTGAGTTTCGCGGCACGACGGACGAGGCGACGGGCGAGCCCGTGATGGGAATCGCATCGAACCTGGAAGAAGACTCGGTCGGCATCGTCGTCCTTGGCGACTACTCGAAGATCACCGAAGGGATGGAGGTGCGCAGCACCGGCAGAGTGGTGGAAGTGCCCGTGGGCGACGCCCTGCTGGGTCGCATTGTGAATCCGCTGGGACGGCCGCTTGACGGGAAGGGCCCCATCAACACGGACAAGCACCGTCCCGTGGAGCGGTTGGCGCCGGGAGTGGTGGTTCGGGAACCGGTGAATACTCCGGTGCAGACGGGCGTCAAGGCAATCGATGCCATGATCCCCATCGGCCGTGGTCAGCGAGAGCTGATCATTGGGGACCGCCAGACGGGTAAGACGGCAATCGCGCTCGACACCATCATCAACCAGAAGGGACAGAACCTTCTCTGCATCTACGTAGCGATCGGGCAGAAGCAATCAAAGGTTGCAGAGATCGCGGCCATCCTCGAGCAGTACGGATCCCTTGAGTACACGGTTATCGTGAGCTCAACCGCGTCAGAGTCGGCGGCCCTGCAGTGGCTGGCCCCCTATTCAGGCACGGCCATCGGCGAGGAGTTCATGGAGAGCGGGCGGGATGCTCTGGTGGTCTACGACGACCTGACCAAACACGCGCAGGCGTACAGGCAGATCTCGCTTCTGCTGCGCAGGCCGCCGGGTCGGGAAGCGTTCCCTGGTGATGTGTTCTTCCTGCATTCGCGGCTGCTGGAACGCGCTGCCAAGCTCAATCAAGAGCACGGTGGGGGCTCGCTCACTGCCCTCCCTATCATCGAGACCCAGGCGGGCGACGTGAGCGCCTACATACCCACCAACGTCATCTCCATCACCGATGGGCAGATTTATCTGGAAAGCGACCTCTTCTACGCGGGAATTCGACCGGCACTCAACGTCGGCATCTCGGTCTCGCGCGTGGGCGGCGCGGCGCAGACCAAAGCCATGCGGCAGGTGGCCGGTGCACTTCGATTGGATCTCTCCCAGTACCGAGAGCTTGCCGCATTCGCACAATTTGGCTCGGACCTTGATCGCGCGACCCAGCAGCGGCTCGAACGCGGGCGGCGAGTCACCGAAGTGCTCAAGCAGCCGCAGTTCCAGCCGGTGCCGCTCTACCGGGAGGTCGAGGTCATCTTCGCGGCCGTAAACGGGTACCTCGACAAGGTGCCCGTGGAGCGCCTGGGTCAGTGGGAGCAGGACTTCCAGCGCTTCATGGATGCGTCGCATCCCGAAGTCGGCAGGGCGATCCAAGAAGAGAAGCAGCTCAGTGATAACACGACGCAAGCGCTGATCGCAGCGATTGAGGAGTTCAACCAGACGACTCAGTTCGTCGAGGAGCAAGCGGCGTAGCGTGGCACGGCTTGAGGATGGAGTGATCCATGGCCAGTAGGCGAGAGATCCGAAGACGGATCCGCTCGGTCAAGAATCTGGCGCAGATCACCAAGGCGATGCAGATGGTTGCGGCCTCTCGGATGCGCCGCGCGCAGGGGCGAGTCACCGCCTCTCGGCCATACGCTGATGCGCTCAGAGATGTCGTCGCGCAGCTCGGTGCCCGCTCGGGAGCCCGTGAACATCCGCTCTTGGTGGAGCGTGAAGTGCGCACCTCGGAACTGATTGCAATCACTCCGGATCGCGGTCTGGCCGGCCCGCTGGTCACGAACATTAACCGCGCCATGGTCCGGTTTGTCGATCACGAGAGCCATCCGGTTCGGGTCGTCACGGTTGGCCGCAAGGGGCGCTCCTTCGCGGCTCGTGCCCGTCTCAATGTGGTGGCTTCGTTCACGGATCTGGGCGATCGCGTCACCCTTGCCGAGATCGGTCCGATCGCGCGTCAAGCGCTGGATGACTTCGCCAACGGAGAAGTAGATCGCGTTCACCTCGTCTACACCCGATTCATCACCACGCTCCGGCAGACGCCCGAAGTCATTCAGCTCCTGCCGGCGCAGCCGCCCGAGCTGCCCGCGGGAGCGGCGCCATGGAACTTCGAGCCCGACGAGCCGGAGCGCGTGCTGGATGTCTTGCTGCCGCGCTACGTGGAGTCCATCATCTACCAGGCAATGCTGGAGTCGTGGGCAAGCTTTTACAGCGCTCAGATGGTGGCAATGAGTAATGCGACGGACAACGCCAACGATATGGTGGGAGACCTCACCCTGGCGATGAACAAGGCCCGCCAGGCGGAGATCACCAAAGAGATCGCCGAAATCGCGACCGCCGCCGGAGCGATCAGCGGAACCTAGGAGGACTGGAGCAACAAGTGACAACGCTTGAGGAAGCCACAATACCGATCACAGCAGAGGATGGCTCTCGGGACCAAGCCGGCCATGTGGTGCAGATCATCGGACCGGTCGTGGATGTTGAGTTCCCCGAGGGCTCCCTTCCGGAGATCAATACGGCGCTCGAGGTCACCGTCGCCGGCAATACCGTGACCCTTGAGGTCGCGAACGACCTCGGCAACAACTGGGTCAGGACCGTTTCCATGCAGCCCACGGATGGACTCTCTCGAGGCATGGAAGTGAGGGACACCGGTAAGCCGATCGAGGTGCCTGTGGGTGAAGCAGTGTTAGGCCGGGTGTTTAACGTGGTTGGAGTCCCGACCGATGGCTTGGGACCCGTGCCGACGGACGAGCGCCTACCCATCCATCGCCGTCCGCCGGACCTCACCGAACAATCGACGGAGACCCAGATACTCGAGACCGGCACCAAGGTCATCGATCTGGTTGCCCCCTTCGCCCGCGGCGGCAAGGTCGGCGTGTTCGGCGGGGCCGGAACGGGAAAGACGGTCATCATCCAGGAGCTGATCCGCAACATTGCCACGGAGCACGGTGGATACTCGGTATTTGCCGGCGTCGGCGAACGAACCCGTGAAGGCAATGACATGTGGCTCGAGATGAAGGAGTCGGGGGTCATCGACAAGACCGCCTTCGTCTTTGGTCAGATGAACGAGCCGCCCGGAGCGCGCATGCGCGTCGGCTTGACCGGCCTCACCATGGCCGAGTACTTCCGGGATCGGGAGGGCCGGGACGTCTTGCTCTTCATCGACAACATCTTCCGCTTCGCGCAGGCGGCTTCGGAGGTGTCGGTCCTCCTCGGGCGACTGCCCTCGGCGGTCGGATACCAGCCGACCCTTGGCACGGATATGGGGGAGCTCGAGGAGCGCATCACATCGACAAAGAACGGATCCGTGACCTCCTTTCAAGCGGTCTATGTCCCCGCGGACGACTACACCGATCCGGCGCCGGCGGCGGTGTTTGCGCACCTCGATTCCACCCTGGCATTGGAACGGTCAATCGTCGAGAAGGGGATCTACCCAGCCATCGACCCTCTCGCGTCCACGTCCCGAATCCTCGATCCACGGATCGTAGGAGAAGAGCACTACGAGGTGGCTCGGGGTGTTCAGCAGGTCCTGCAGCGCTACCGCGAGCTGCAAGATATCATCGCCATCCTCGGCATCGACGAGCTTTCAGATGAAGACAAACTGACGGTGTCGCGCGCACGGAAGATTGAGCGGTTTCTCTCGCAGCCCATGTTCGTGGCCGAGCGCTTCACCGGGCAGCCGGGGGTATACGTGCCGGTACGTGAGACGGTCAGGGGCTTCAAGGAGATCATCGAGGGACGCGTCGACGATCTTCCTGAAAACGCCTTCCTTTACGTGGGAACGATCGATCAGGCCCGAGAGAAGGCCGCGGCGCTCGAGGCACAGGGCTAGGCCATCTCCATGGCCACCATGCAGCTGCGTCTCGTTACCCCCGACCGAACCATCGTCAACGACGAGGTGGAAGAGGTGTTGTCAAGGGGCATAGAGGGTGAATTCGGAGTCCTTCCCCAGCACATGCCGATGGTGACGCCATTACCGGTCGGGGAGCTTCAGTACAAGAAGGATGGGGTCTGGGAGCACATCGCCATTGGGGGAGGCTTCATTCAGGTCCTGCCGGATGGTGTGACGGTGGTCGCCGATGTTGCAGAGCGATCGGAGGAGATCGATCGAGAGCGGGCTGAAGCTGCCAGGCGTCAGGCCGAGCAGGCACTGACTGATGCGGCCGCCGGTGAGGCCCAGGCGGAAGCGCAAGCCCAGCTGCAGCGCGCACTTCTGAGGCTTCGGGTGGCCGAACGTCGACACGAGGGGAGGCGACCGAGGACCATCCCGGGAACCAACGGGCATACTGATACCGGCTGACGGCGTTCGCCGGCCGGAGCGGGTCCCGAGACGGAAGGAAGGAACAGCGCTTGCTTGGTAGACAGATCGGCATTGATCTGGGCACGGCGAACATGCTCATGTACGTTCGCGGGCGCGGCATTGTGCACAATGAGCCTTCGGTTGTCTCGGTCACTGAGGACAACAAGATCGTGGCGGCCGGCGAGGAAGCACGCCACATGATCGGACGAACGCCCCAGAGCGTCACGGTCGTGCGTCCCATGAAGGGCGGCGTGATCGCGGACTACGTACGCACTGAGGGCATGCTTCGGTACTCGCTGCGTCGGGTAACGGGCTCGCTCTCAATGTTCCGGCCCGAAGTCATGATCAGCATTCCGGTCGGCATTACGAGCGTGGAGAAGCGAGCCGTTCACGATGCAGCGATTCAGGCCGGAGCAAAGCGGGCATTTCTGATCGAGGCCCCGCTGGCCGCCGCCATCGGCGCCAACGTGCCCATCGCCTCACCCCAGGGCAACCTTGTGATCGACATCGGCGGTGGCACCGCTCAGGTAGCCGTGATCAGTCTCAACGACATCGTGAGATACAAGTCCGTCCGGTTCGGCAGCATGTATCTGGATGAAGTGATTGCCAACCATATCCGGAAGAAGCACGGCCTGATGATCGGTGACCAGACGGCCGAGGAAGTGAAGCACCGTATTGGTTCTGCACTCCCCCTCGAGGAGGAGCTCACGATGGAGGTGCGGGGACGTGACCAGGTGGGCGGCCTGCCCAAGTCCATCCCCATTGGCACCAATGAAATCGTGGAAGCCATGGCGGATCCGCTCTCCGCAATCGTCGACGCGGTTCGTGTGGTTCTCGAGGAAACTCCGCCGGAGCTGGCATCGGACGTGATGGATCGAGGCATGGTGATGACCGGAGGAGGAAGCCTCCTTCGTAATCTCGACAAGCTCTTGACGAAGGTCACCGACGTGCCCTGCCATCTGTCGGAGTTCCCGCTCTACTGCGTGGCTGTGGGTACCGGCAAGGCGCTGGAGAACTACGACACTTTCAAGAGCCACCTGGCCTGAGGCGGCGCTCGGGATCTCTGTTCGCCGTAACCAGCGTACAGGGTCTCATTGCTACAATTCGACGCTCATGAGTGGATCCTCTCTGGAGGCCGCGCAACGGCCCTCGGAGCGGATGGGGACGGCGCCCGGTGTGCGCACCTATCTCGCCCTCGCCGGGCTATTCTTCGTCTGCTTCGTGTATTTTCTTCCGCGCTGGCATGACTGGAATCAGGATGCCCGCTTGGATATGACCATGGCCGTGGTGAATCATGCCACGATCGCCATCGACGCCTATCAGAGAAATACCAGCGACGACGATCACTACCAAGGGCACTACTACAGCAATAAGGCGCCGGGTCAGAGCCTGCTGGGCGTTCCCGTCTATGCGGCCTTCAAGCTGGCGCTCGCCATACCGCCGTTCCGAACGGCGGCGAATAGTCTGGAAACCCGACCGGCCTGGCGGCTGGCGCTCGAGGATGCCGGCTGTACGCGCCGCTTGCTCAAGGATCCGTGCCGCTTCATTCCGAAGCGACTCGACTTCGCCCTCCTCCAGTATCTCGAGTCGGCGCTCACCGTGGCGATCCCCTCCATACTCATGCTGCTGTTGTTCTTCTGGTTCCTGCAGTATCTGTCCGCGTCTGTGCTCAATCGCATGCTCGCCACCCTCGCGTTCGGACTGGGTACGATTATCTTTCCCTATTCCCAGGAGTTCTACTCTCACGTGCCGGCTGCCGCCCTGGAGCTTGCGGCATTTGTGCTCCTCTACATTGCCGGGCGAACGGCAGCCACCGGGTCCAGGCTAGGAGAATGGTTGGTTGCTCGTCCCACCTTTACGGCGGTGCTGGCAGGCATCTGCCTGGGCCTCGCCGTTGTCTTCGAATACCCGGCGGCCCTGATGAGCGCCGTGATCGGGCTTTACGGATTGTTGCGTCTGCCGCGCTCCGCCATCGTGCCCTTGATTGCCGGCTGTGTTCCGGGTCTTGCGATTGTGATGGGATACAACTTCCTGGCCTATCACAATCCACTGACGACCGGGTACGGATGCAATGAGAAGATTTGGGCACAGGAGTGTCGAGGAATCGCGGGATTCACGTGGCCACCGGCGGGGAATGCCATCGACGGTATGACGGCCAGTCGCTACCGCGGCCTGTTCTTCCTCTCGCCCTTCCTACTTCTAGCGTTCCCGGGGTTCCTGGTTTGGGCGATTCGCAGCCGTCGGGATTGGATGACTCCGGTCACCGCCTTCGTGGTGCCGCTCATGTTCTTCTTCGCCATCAGCGCCTACTGGGGTTGGTACGGTGGCCAGGTGGTTGGGCCCAGATATCTTATTCCCATTCTGCCGTTCTTGGCCCTACCAGTTGTCCTCGTGCTCGATCGTGTGCAAACCCTGGCAGGCCGTCTCGCCGTCTGGGCACTCCTTGCCACCTCGGTTGTCATGGTCTGGCTGGAGACAATTGGTGGCCGCGCTTATGGTGGGGGCGGGGTGCATGACCCGCTGTTTGATTACAATCTGCCGCAGCTCGCCCACGGAACCATTCCGTTGAACCTCGGGATGCTCGCGGGGATCCCCGGGCCCGGGAGTCTATGGCCGCTTCCAGGCCTACTGCTTCTGGCCGGCGCTGGGCCATTCCTGCCCCAGGTATTGCAGTCGGTAGGCGGCCGTCGAGAGAAGCTACAGCTAGCCGGGCGCGAGCGTCCTTCGACCACGACCATTCGTCAGCCGTCGGGGACTAGCCTGCCCGACGCTTAGTCGGCAGTAATCTGCCGATGGCTTCTTAGCAGTTGAAGCTACTGCGAGGGAGGAACGAGCCGACGGTACCGATCCAGCAGGGATCGGTCGCCCAGCACCTCCAGCCCATCACTCGGCACCCGTCGCCAGAGCCAAAGGAAGATTAGCTCCAGTGGACCACGTATCGCGATATCCGCCTTGGCGTGGGCATGCGACATGATGACCTGGTCCTCCTCGAAGCGCACCAGCCATTCACCCGGCCCGTCCATTCGGTGAAAGTGGTAGCTTTCGCCTGAGCCCTTCAGAGCCTCGCCACCCTTTCGCGCTGCCGGAATCTGCACCTGGAAGTGCTGATCGATCCCGTCGAGGGCTACAGTCTCCTGAATGGGCGAGGTCTCGCCCTGAGCATTCTCCGCGTCCCAACGATGAACAGCCGCCTCAATGGCCTGGTTCCGCATGTGCGTGATGGCCCGGTTATCGCCCGACCAGTGCCAGATCGGTTCGTCCGGCTGTACGGCCTGAAACGCTTCGACCAACTCTCGGGCTCCCGACTCGAACCAGTCCAGCAACGTCGCGGGGATGGCATCGAGATCCGGAGTGCCCGCATCGACTCCGTCGAACCAGGAGAGCAACCCCGGACACTCTTCGAATGTGGCTTCCGGGAGGCTAATCGGCTCCTGTGCACGCCGTCGAACCTGAAGGGCCCAGAAGTGTTGCACCTCGGCAAGATGAGCCACTAGTGTGGCCACGAACCAGCCGGGACAGCTCGGGACGGGCGCACGAAGGTTCTTCTGCGCCGCCGTCGAGAACATGGCGGCATTCGAGTGAATCGCCTCGATGTATTGCTGTGCCGAGAGGGTTTCTCCGGTGTGCATGGGCGATTGCTCCTCGCTGTGGGGTGCCCGAGTATATGGCCGGCTCATTCTGCCGGTGACCATTCCACGTGGTACCAGCGCGCGACTTGCAGATTCGCACACATCCGACTATATTGAAACCGTTGCAATCCTGTAACAAAGTCTGGAAACTGGACCGGAGAGTGATGCGGGGGAAGATTCCTGGGGCAATCGCCGTATGCATGCTGACTTCTTTGCTTTGTTTGGCGAGTGGAGCAACCACGGCTTCGGCAAGGGTCGTCGCCGCGGGTGGGGGTTCAGTTCAACCCACGAAACACCATCCATCGAAGGTGAATTGGGAAGAGCGAGACCGGGCCGTCTACGTGGTGTCGACGCTCAATGCCCCTCTGTGCAAGTCGGGCCGCCAGTTGTCCACGGTTCTGTGGACAAAGGATGGGGCGCGGCTGTTCGATGTTCTCAAGAGCACCGTCAACGGCAACCTGTACTACATTCAAGTTCGGACGGCGTCAAAGACACTTCTTGGTGTCTACGCCTACGAGTTCGGATGGAAGTTCCCAACGGGCGTGAGGAGCTATCACTGCGTCGCGAAGGCCCAGCCCGGCATTGTGAAGGGATATGGGTCTAAGGCGTGGCGCTTCATTGCTCGGTTCCGCACGACCTATCCCCAGAACTAGCCGAGGCGGCGCGTTCGCTCCCTTCGATCGAACCGTCCGGGGCGCCTAGAGGTCGAGCCGGACTTCTGCACTGAAAAAGTGACAGAATCGACCTGAATGCGCTGTGGTTGGGCCAGATGCCCTCTTGGCGAGCTGGTTGCGGGTGAGAGCCGGCATGACTGCTGCGAACGTCCTTGACATACTCGAGGAACGGGGGTTCGTCAAGGATGCCTCGGACCTCGAGGGACTGCGGCGGGCCTTAGAGCGCCCGATCGCCGTCTACTGCGGCTACGATGCCACTGCCGAGAGCCTGCACGTCGGCAATCAGATGGGCCTCATGGCGCTGGCCTGGTTGCAACGATTCGGTCACCGGCCGATTGCCCTCATGGGCGGCGGAACCACGATGGTGGGAGACCCGTCAGGCAAGAGCGCCGAGCGGCCGATGCTGACTCGCGAGGCCATCGAGGAGAACGTCGCTCGTTTGAAGCCTCAGTTAGAGCCGTTCGTCCGATTCGATCAGGGCGGACTGCTGCTGAATAACGCCGACTGGCTGCTGGATCTTCGGCTGGTGCCCTTCCTGCGGGATATCGGTAGCAGGTTCACTATCAACCACATGCTTGCCCACGAGACCTACCGAATGAGGCTCGAGCAGGGTGGGCTCAGCTTCCTCGAGTTCTCCTACCAGCTCCTACAGGGATACGACTTCCTTCATCTCTTTCGGACCCAGGAGTGCTTGCTGCAGCTCGGTGGCAGCGACCAGTGGGCAAATATCCTCGCGGGCGTGGACCTGATCCGTCGCATGGAAGGCGTACAAGCCTTTGCGTTGGTCACTCCGCTTCTGACCACCGCCGGCGGGCAGAAGATGGGGAAGTCCGAGCAGGGGGCGGTGTGGCTCAATCCTCAGCTGTTGAGCCCGTACGAGTACTTTCAGTTCTGGATGAATGTCGAGGACGCGGATGTCGAGCGCTTCTTGGCGATCTACACCTTTCTGCCCATGGAGAAAGTGCGTGAACTGGGAGCTCTGAAAGATGCCGACGTTCGTCAGGCGAAGGAAATTCTTGCGGTTGAGGTAACCGCCATCGTCCACGGTCGGGCAGAGGCGGAGACAGCGCTGGCCACTTCTCGGGCCTTGTTCTCCGGAGAAGGTGAGGCTGCGGACGCTCCCACCACGGATATCTCAAAGGATGCCGTCGGTGGCGGACTCAACGCGGTTGACCTCCTCACCGAGATGGGGCTTGTTTCCTCTAGGCGGGAGGCTCGACGGCTCATCGATCAGGGAGGCCTATCCATCGGCGGGAAGCCAGTCGCATCGCCTGATGAGTCTCTCGTCCCCGCGTACATACAACCGGATTCCGAGTCGGCTCTACTGCGTGTCGGCAAGAAACGTTATCGACGCGTCCGGTTCGTCTAGGCAGGGGAGCCGGCTAATCCCGTTCCTGGAGCAGCCGCTCGACGAGGGATGAGAGATCTTCTTGCGAGTAGTACTCGATGACGATGCGGCCTCGCTTCCGGCCGGGCATCAAGGACACCTTGGTTCCCAGGCTTCGCTGGAGCCGATCCTCCAACTCCCTCACTTCGGCGCTTGGTGGTACCGCCTGCCGAGGCGTGGAGGGCGATTGGGATCCGGTAACGAGCTGTTCCGTCTGACGCACGTTGAGGCCAAGCGCAATAACCCTTCGCAGCAACTCTTCCATCCGGCCAGGATTTGAGGCTGCGAGCAGAGCTCGCGCGTGTCCCTCGCTAATCTGTCCAGCTATCAGTGCATCTCGGACCTTGGTCGGGAGGGACAGCAGGCGTAGGCTGTTCGCGACGGCCGGCCGGCTGCGGCCAACGCGCCTCGCCACCTCCTCCTGGGTCAGGCCGTGGCGGCTGATCAAGCGATCGAAGGCGGCGGCGGCTTCCAGCGGGTCCAGGTCCTGGCGCTGCAGGTTCTCCACCAGCGCCATCTCCAAAGCTTCGGGCGTGCCGGCATCGCGTTCCATCACCGGAACTTGCGTCAGTCCGGCTTTCTTGGCCGCCTGCCAGCGTCTCTCGCCAATGATCAACCGATGCTTGCCTCGCTCGTCCGGGCCGGAGACAACAAGGGGTTGCAGGAGCCCGTGAACTCGGATGGAATCAGCCAACTCGTCGAGTTCTGCTTCCGAAAACCGCTGTCGGGGTTGCGAGCGGTCAGGAACAATGTCCTCCAGATTGAGCTCATGAACACTGTCCCGCGCTCTCGCGGGAATCAGAGCATCCAAGCCTCTGCCGAGCGCCGTCCGTCGCTTACCCACGAGCCATGACCTCTCGCGCGAACGAGGCATACGCCTGCGCACCACTGGAGCCTGGGTCGTAGTCCAGGATGGGCTGTCCAAAGCTGGGCGCTTCCCCCAATCGAACGTTACGGGGGATGAGTGTCTCGAATGTGAGATCGGGATAGTGGCTCCGCACCTCGGCCACCACTTCTTCTGAGAGCGATGTCCGCCGGTCGTACATCGTCATGAGGAGCCCGAAGACGCGTAGCCGCGGATTCAGCCCGGAACGCACGCGTCGAATCGTGTCCATCAGATGTGCCACCCCCTCCAACGCCAGATACTCGCACTGAACGGGAATGATGAGTCCCTCAGCGGCCACCAGGGCATTGATGGTAAGCAAGCCAAGCGACGGCGGGCAATCGATGAGCGTGAAATCGTACGAACCCACGATTCCCTTGAGGTTCCGGGCGAGCACGGATTCCCGATCGTGCATGCCGGCCAGCTCAATCTCCGCCCCGGCCAGCTCGGGTGAGGATGCCAACAGATCGACGTTGGGCGTCGTCGTTGACACGATCGCCGGTTCCGCAGCCGCCCCTTCCATTAAGACCTGATAGAGAGAATCCTCGACAGGCGTGGCCGGAGTGATGCTGCGCGTCGCATTTGACTGCGGGTCGCAGTCGACGACCAGGACCTTGAACTCGAGGGCCCCAAGATATGCAGCGAGATTGATAACCGTCGTGGTCTTGCCGACTCCACCCTTTTGGTTGGCAATCGCCAGTACCCGAACGGCGTCGAGCACCCCGCTGGTCATTCTCCCTCGAACATCTGCTGATTATGGCATGTGAGCGGCCAGGCCGATCCCCGGCGGACCGGGTGTCGCCACTTCGCTACGTCCGACCTTCCCCAACAGCCTTCGCACCCGCCAGAACCGGGACGGACGTCCTGGTAGACTCCGTCCCGGCTGGTGTCCAGCGAGCCCCTTACCCACCCTCGCCTCCCATTGAACGAGTCAGCACCTGGTTGTAGCCTGTGACTTATGCCCTGTGCGCGTGTCACGATGCTGAGCGTAGTTGTGCTTTCGGGAATCGAACCCGGAGCGCTGCTCTTTGCGCGACCAGTGGAGGGATTAGCTCCGAGATCTTGCGATCTGCGCAACTTCGGCAGTTGCCGCCTGATGCTCGCTCTCGCTCGTCGAGAGGTTACCTGCTCTTTTTGCGGTTTAGTCCACCAGTTCGGTAGACCAGTTCGACGCCTGGATGGCGAGGTCCAGCTCGCGGAACTGCTGCGACAGCCGGTTGGTGCCCCGTGCTCGAGATGGACACCTTCTTGGACGAGACGGGTCGTCATGACTGGTTCGTGGCGATGAACCCGGAGCGAACGAGCCCTCTATTGTGAAGGCCCTCGGCCGGCTTTGTCTGTGACGCTCGTCACAGGCGGACCGGCCTCACGGAGAAGTTAGCTCAGCGCTGGCAGGTCGCAGTACTTTGTCTCACGCGCTCACAGAGGGCGGCCACCGCCGTCAGGTCGCCACGGGGGGCCTCTGGCCACTCCAAGATGTTCATGCGCCAGTAACGTTCTGGGGTCTTCGGGTAGCGTGCGGTGAGGAGTACGTGAAGGTGCGGAACCACCTCAGCGAAGAAGACGGCATAGACGTTCTCCGCGGCGGTGGTAGCTTTCACGCCGGCACTTAGCCGTTGAATTGCACGACCCACGGCCCCAGCCTCGGTTGGCGTCAGGCCGGAAAAGTCGCGGACATGTCGCTTCGATTGGAGAACAAGATGACCGAGGTAGGTGGTCGGATCCTTCTGTGTGGTCATATGGCTGGCGGCAACAAGGTCATCCTCGTAGACGAGAAAGCGACTATCTGGTGCGAAGGGAATTGTCGAGGCACAAAAGACGCAATCGGCCATGTTCTCCTCCAATCGACTGCGGGCAGAAATGATGCGTGTATGCAACATATCTGTATCATACAAGGTGCATACGTGTAGCGTGGCTACACCCAGGCTGAGACAATCCAGCATGGCCAGGAACCCTCAGCAACCGTGAACCGAGACGTGGTCGAAGCGGCGATTCAGGTGATCGCCGACCATGGCTGGGATGGGCTGACGCTTGACCGGGTGGCAGTGCGGGCCGGATCGTCCCGCTCGACCCTGTGGCGATCCGGTGTCACTCGCGAAGCCATCATACGGGAGCTCCTGTCGGGGCTGGCCGAGGACTATCGATCCAGGGTGTGGCCGGTTCTGACCATGTCTGAGGCCGGCCGTGAGCGATTGCAACGCGCCATGGAGGCCCTGTTCGATGTCGCCGACCGTCACCTACCGTTGCTCGCCGCCAGTGACACCGCCTTTCATCGCGCCTCCAGCGTCGAGGAGCAGCGCATGTCGTTTATTGCCCCCCTCGCCCGCCTCCTGCGCGATGGATTGGTCGACGGCTCGCTGACTGCGCACGGCGAACCTGATGAGGTTGCAGTGGTGCTGTTCAACAGCATTTGGACCTATGTGCATCTGCGCAGCCGCCACCGGTGGGAGGCGGGCCGAGCTCGGCAGACTCTTCTCCGGCTACTCCTGGGCTCGCTGTTCAGGGATGGCTGAGGCGTCACACGAGGTGACAGAGGGCTCGGGAGCCTCCGCCTAACTACGGAGTTATGTTCGGCGCCGGCTCGCTCAAAGCGGCGGGCGCAATCTGGATCCGATGGTGCGCTCGTCGCGAGCCTAACCGCAGGGAGGCGGCGAGGACACCCGCAACAGTGAGCTCCGCGATCGTGGCGCTGAGTGCTGCTCCTCTGAAGCCCATCGCCGGAATCAGGACGAAGTTCAGGGCGACGTTGGTCAGCAGGCCGCCGAGCACTGCAGCAATGGCTGACCAGGTGCGTCGCTCGGCCTGGAGGAGGTAGGCAAGCGGAATGTTCAGCATCTGGAGAAGCAGTGTGGGCGCGAGGATGGCGAAGGCTGCACCCACACCCGAATACCTCGCTCCAAAGAGCAGCTCGACCAACTGGGACCCGGGTAGGACCGCCAGTACAGTCAGCAGCAGCCCCAGCGGCAGCGTCCACGAAAGCGCGAAGCGCAACCTGCGACGCGCCTGAACCGGATTCGAGGCCAATGTCGGGTACAGAGCAGCGCCGATTCCCGCCGGGATCACCAACAGCCCCTCAATTACCCGATCCGCGGCGGCGTAGATGCCGACATCCACCGAGCTTTTGAGGTGTGCCAGCAGTACGATGTCGATTCGGTCATACAGAACCAGTGACCCAGCCAGAATCGCGAAAGGCAGCGACTGTTGGAGGAGCCGTATCGCATCCAGCCGGAGTGACATGGACGGGCGAACGCCGGTCCGCCAGACGAGAGCTGCGGGCAGGAGAGCCGAGAGGACACCCACAGGAATCGTTACCAGCACCAGGTTCAGGACGCCAGGTCGGACCAGAATCACCCCGATGAGCAGCGTGGTGTTGACAATGCTGCCCGTCGCGGTCGCGACGGCGGACGCGAGAACTCGCTGCTGGCCAAGCAGCACTCCACTAAAGGGACGGCCGAGACTCTCCAGGAACAGTCCAGCTGCAGCCAGGAGTATGCCGATACGGATCAGGCCAGACGGCTCCAGAAGGAAACCTGCGCACAGGAGAGCCGAGATGCCGGCCAAGGAGACAGTCACTTGAGCGGTCAAGGCACGGGACAGTAGATCCGAAGCCTGGAAGGGCTCGCAGGCCACCTCGCGCACGAGCAGGGAGACAAGACCGAAGTCGGCCAGATACGAGAAAAGGAGGCTGAAGGCCAGGATTAGGCTGTACTGCCCGTAGTCTCCGGCCCCCAGCCTTCGGGCCACCAATACGGCGGCAAAGAACGCCATTCCCTTGGCGGCCAGACGCGCTGAACTGAGCGACAGCGCGTTACGGATCAACACTTACGGTTGGTGCTGCCCGAGAGCCGTGCGATACACTTCGGCCGTCCGCTGTGCGATCCTCGCCTGGGAGAAGGTCGACACGGCCCGTTCCCTGCCCCGGACCGCCAGGTCTTGCCGGAGCTGCGGCGACTCTTGGAGGCGTTCGAGGGCTCTGTATAGCGCGTCCACATCTCCCTCGGGAACAATCACTCCGGCGTCGCCGATGACATTCGGAATCTCGCCGGAGGTCGAACCGACGACGGCAACTCCCGACGCCATCGCCTCGACCAGGACCCTCCCGAATTGCTCTCGCCAGCGAGGCCGTGATCGTGAGGGCAGGACAACCACATCCATCTGCCCGAGAACATCGGGGACGTCTGAAGAGGGCACGCGCGAAAGTCGCTGGATCCGTTGGTCGCGACGCAGATCGGCGGTAACAGAATCGACAAACGTGCCCATTGGGCCATCGCCGACGAGAACGAGCCTCGACGGTGGCGGCAGGCGCCGAAATGCCGAAAGCAGGTCGGCCATACCCTTCTCCGGTACGAGCCTGCCAAGATAACCGACGGTGAACGGTCGATCGATTGGAGGGTAAGGATGAAACCGCTCAATGTCGACGCCGAACTGCGGAATCACGCTCAGATGCCCGGTGTACCCCTTGGCGCGTAGTACATCCCTGGCATCGGCGCTGCCGGCAATGGCATGGGCCGCCTGTCGATACACCCATCGTTCGATCTGACGAAACGGCGGCGGGTAGTTCCGGTGGATGTTCTGCCAGGAGAAGAAGACCGCAGGCATTCCGAGGCGGTCGGCGTCTCGGAATGCCAATCCAGTCGCGAGGTTGTAGGGCTCTTCGTCCACATGCAAAAGATCGGGCTTGATGACGCCCAGTACGCGACCAAGGCTCGGATAGTAATGCAGATGGAAATGCCCGTTCCAGGCCATTGGAAGGACTTCCATCCGGTAGTTCTCGTCGGAATCCCACGGCTCAAAGGGGATGCGTGCCCCCTCCTCCACCCAGCCATTCGGTGAAATGCCTATCGCGTCAATTCCCAAGCGGCTCAGCTCTCGCAACTTGGTTCGGTAACTGGCGACAACCAGAGCCTTGGAGAGGATCGCGACTCTCACCGTCCGAGCACGGTTTGATAGACCGCTATGGTCTCCCGAGCCGTTTTTGCCCACGAGAACTCGCGAGCACGCTGGAGGCCCTGCCGGCTCACCTCGGTACGCCAGGCGGGATCATCCGCCATCCGATGCATGGCCCGATTCCAAGCAGCGGCATCATTGGGGTCGAGAAGCTGTGCATTGGGACCGAGAACTTCGGGCAAGCTGGTTGCGTTGGCGGCGAGAACGGGAGCTCCGCAGGCCATGGCCTCGACGGGAGGCAGCCCAAAACCCTCATAGGTGGAAGGATAGCAGAATGCCAGGGCGCCACTGTAAAGGGCCGCCAAATCGGCTTGGTCGGCGGAAGAGACGAAGTGAATCGTATCCGAGTGCGCGAGGCAGGATGCTTGGCCCGGAATGTCCGGATAGAGGGGATCTGCCGATCCTCGGAAGCGCCCAACGATGACCAATCCACTCGCCGGCGGTGGCCCCATGGACCAGCTTCGAATCAAGACCTCGATGTTCTTGCGGCGCTCGGTGCCTCCAAGGTACAGGAAGTATCTTTCCGGCAGCCCGTACCGACGACGTACGCTCTCAAGCCCCACTTGTTCGACCGGAGCCATCGACGGATCAGGCGCCTCGTGGACGACGTGGATCTTCCTTTCGGGGTAGCCCAGTCGATTCGCAATCTCCCATTTGGAGTGGTTCGATACGGCGATCACCGCATGCGCGCGTCGAATGGCCCGCGACATGAGTCGAGCGTAGAGGCCGGCCGCTTGACTGTGACGGTGACGCTGATCCAGTGAGATGACGTCGTGCACCGTCACGACCATGGACCCGGATGGGTACGGTGGCGCCGTGAAATAGAGATTGTGGAGCAGGTCGTCATGTCGAGAGCTGAGAGGTAGGGCAACCGTCTCCCAGCCCACCTTGTCCAAACGCTCTAGCCATGATGAGTGAGACCCTGTTCTCGAGAACGGCCACAGAGGTCGCACCGCAGTCTTGGTGAGGTCGTCCGACGGTTCGCCTCGGCGGACGTACAGGGTGAACTCGAATCCCTCGGCAAGGGACAGAAGCGCCCTGGTCAGGTTTCGGGTGTATGTCCACGTGCCGCTGTAGGGGTAGTCGAGAAAGAGGCCGTTAAGGCCGATGCGTTTAGCCCTGGCCAACGGCGTTGTAGACCTCCACGGTCGCTCGCGCGCATCGCTCCCAGGTGAACGTGCGGGCTTGAACCGGCCCCTGGCGCCGAAGAGCGGCCTGTCGATCGCCATCCTCCAGCACCGCCCGCATGACCGCAGCAATGTCATCCACATCCCAAGGGTCAAAGAGATCGGCGGCCGTGCCTGCAATCTCGGGAAACGACGTGTTGCCGCTACAGACGGTTGGAGCGCCACAGGCCAGCGCTTCCAATACCGGCAGGCCGAAGCCTTCGTATAGGGATGGGTACACGGCCAGGTCTGCTTGCCGTAGGAGTGCGGCAAGCTCCTGATCAGAACAGTCGGTGAGAAAACGAGCACGATCTCCCAGTTCCAGCCGGGCATGGGTTTCAAAGATGGGTTCGTAGAGCCAGCCGAGGCGGCCGGCGAGCAGCAGCACGTGCGGGAACTCGCTGGTTTGTAGGCGGCTGATTGCTTCGAGGAGCCGATCCACATTCTTGCGTGGCTCGAGGGTCGAGTGGGTAAAGATATACGGCCTGGTAATCCCACGCCTCTGGAGGACTGCTGCGTCGTCAGCCGGCGAGTCTGGCCGGAACACACCCGAGACTCCCTCCGGAATGACGTGCACCTTGCCCTCGTCGGTGCCGAGCCGGGCGAGCATCTCGGCCTTGGTATGGCTACTCGGGACGATCACCGCCCGTGCGCGACGGACCCCTCGGGGCACGACCCTGTGGAGATACCGCGCCAGGCTCGGGTAACTGAGCTGCGGAACCGCTTCGAATGCGAGATCGTGAACCGTGACTAGCGACGGCGCGATGGAGGGCGCCATCGAGAAGTCCGGGGAGTGGAAGACGTCGATGCGCCCGGTGCGCACCTCGATGGGGATCGGCAGGCGGGCGCGGTGCCAGACTGCGTTCATGAGGCGATCTGATGCGGGAATGGGGTACACGGAAAATTGGTCGCCGAGCTGAGGCAGTGGGACGTTCGCGCCACGGCTCTCGAACACAACCTTGTATCGGAAGCACTCGGGAAGGTGCCCCAGGGCCCGGAGCAGCTCGCGTGCATACCGGCCGATCCCCGCCTGCTGCGTGACGGCCGCCGTGGCGTCATAGCCGACCGTCAGTGGCGGCATCTACACGTTACGGAAGTGAGACCGCTTACTCACCAAATAGACCAAAAAACCGACGATGGCGATGCTCCAATAGCTGAGCAGGTTGTCCATGATCACCACCGCTCCGGCGTCCGACTTGCTCAGACCGAGGAGCACCATCACACCTAGGAGACCGCTCTGCACGATACCGAGGCCACCGGGGGTGAAGGGAATGGTTGTGAGGACGGCGGTCCCAAGCGCAAAGAACAGCATCGCCGCGTAGGGAACACTGGTGATCGAGGAGACGCTGATGTGCAGCGCCAGGAACATGAAGTTGATGCGCAGACCTTCCAGGAGCCAGATAGGGATGGTCACGCCGAACACGAGTGGAAGCCTACGCAGACTGAGCAGGGTCCCTTCCTCGAAGGCGGCATATCGTGCCGTATGCTTCGCCGGCACCAGGCGATGGATGGTGGGGCTGAGCCGCTTCATGAGTGTGAGGACGATGATGCCGATGATGGCCAGGATCAGGCCCAGACCGAGAATGATCTTGATACTCCCGAGACGGGAATGGAAGGCGATGAGGCCGGATCCGGCCAGCAAAAAGGCGAGGGCCAAGATGTCGACGATTCGCTCCGCGACCACGGTCCCGATGGTCTTGACCCAGGAGATGTGCTGCCACAACTTGGCAAGGTACGCGCGGTAGAGATCACCAAGCTTCGCCGGCACAACACAGTTCACGAACCATGAGATGAAGATGATCTCTGTCAGCCCCGAGAGATGCATGTCGGCGACGGAGTTGGCGTGGGACTCGCGATAGGCATTTTCCAGAAGGATACGCCAGCGAAGTCCCCGCAGCGGGAACGTCAGGTAGTACACCCCGAAGCCGGCCAGAAACAGGGCCCAATTGGCATTGTGAATTCGGTGCCAGATCTGCGTGGGATTGAAGCCGTGCTTGATCCCAATGAAGATGACGAGAGTGAGAATGACAACCGCAAGCACGAAGGAGCCGATCGTCCTCCAGTTGAAGACGCTCTTCCCGAGAGAGAGGGGCTCGCGAGGCTCGTGAACCAGGGCATCCGCGTCGTCGACGCTCGGCTCATCGAGAGCCGCCTCCGGTGGGACTTCGAGTGTCCGATCCTCAATGTTCAGCTCTCAGTCGCTCCCAATCTTGTGGATGAAAGGTGAGGATGACGGGGCTCAAGGTCCGTCGTATGGTATCGCGTGGTGTTGGCCGCGTCAGCTTCGTCGATCGCGACAGCGGCGATCAGCAGACCCATCAGGAGGCCCAGGAGAGCCGGGATCTCGTGGACATATAGAACGTCAAACAGGTTGTGAAAGGTCGAGGATACCCAGACGCCGACCAGACCAATGGCAACCCCCAGGCTCAGCGGGGATCTGCCATGAAAGAAGGACCGCCACGCCAGCCAGAATCCAGCCGTCACAAACAGCGTATACGCGAACAGTCCCAGTAATCCGGTCTCGGCAGCAATGTTGATGAAGTAGTTGTGCGCATGACCGAGCGGATCGACAAACGCGCCAACGTGGTATCGCCCATAGGCTTCGGGATAGTTGCCGATGCCCACACCCAGGAGTGGGTGTGCCGCGAACATTCGGACTCCTGCCAACCAGTGGGCTGCGCGCTCAACTTCGCTGAAATTCCGATGAGAGTAATGATGAAAGTTGACCGCGGTGATGCCGAACGACGCGGCCAGGCGCCTGAACGGGCTGAACGGTATTACCGAGAACGACAACAGCAGACCGAGTACGAGGAGGGCGACGCCAGTCAAGCCGGCCCAGGAACGAAGCGGCCGCACTCGTAGGAGGAGCATGACCGCGGCCGATACGGTCCAGGCGGCCCATCCTGCTCGCGAGAAGGTCAAGAGCGTTCCCAGGGCGCAGGCGCCAGCAGCCATGAGGAACATGGGGCGACGCAGAGCTACCCAGGCGCCCACGGCGATGGCAAACATCAAGTTCAGATAGCCGGAAAGTGGGTTCGGCTGACCGAACGTGCCGTAAGCGCGTAGGAATCTGCCATAGATCTGGAAGCTGGCGGGTCCCATATGGAGCAGGGACTGACCGATGCCAACGAGCGCCTCAGTGGTTGCTGCGAGCGCGGCGGCGACAAGAACCGGGATCACATCTGACTTTCGTCTGAGATAGACGGGCGTCAGGCAGACCAGGACGAGCAGCTCCAGCCACTTCACGATCTCCCTGAGGGACGAGACGATGGAGATTGCTTGGCTGGTGGAGAGGACCATGACGGCAAGAAGTGCGAGAGCCGCAACTCCCCAGGCTTTCCAACGAACCGCCGGCCGGGAGCCGGCGGTCAGCATCCAGGCGAGCAGGAGGCTTGCCACCATCGCGTCGGTGGGGGTGATGGCCGCCGAACCCAGCGACAACGGCACGACTGACCCGAAGGGCACCGACACGGGTATGAGCACGAATGCGGACCGTGGCTCGAGCAGGACAATCAGGGCCGAGAATACCAGGACGCATATGCTGAGTCCCCTCCCCGGATTCAGGGCGATCGTCGACGTCGCGGCGATGGCGGCAATCAGGAGCACGAACCCCTTGGCCATCCAGGATTGCTCTCCATGCCGCGACAGCCGGCCGGTGTGGCTGATCAGCACGGATCCTCGGAGCGGGCAAGCGGTGCAGAGGCCAGGCTGGCGATCGCGAAGAGCACCCAGGTAATGGCACTGAGATCGACGAGGAAGTAGGAGTTATCAACCAGTCCGTGGACTAAGCCGGCCAACATTGCCCCAGCGGCGCCGAGCAGCGGGAGAAGGTCTCGAGCAAGCAGGCTACGGGACCGCCAGACGATTCGCCAGAAGACGACCTGGAGCCAGCCAAAGGCCACCAGGCCGACGACTCCGGTGCTGAGCCAGAAGTCGAGGAACACGTTATGAGGGTGGGAGAGACAGGGTTCACGCCAGGCGGCAGGCTCCATGTAGCCGAGTCCGGGAGGGCACTCATGCTGGCTTTGATGGCGAGGAGTGTAGTAGTGTCGAAAGTTATCCGGCCCTACACCGACAATCGGATGATCACGAATCATGCGCAGCGAAGATCGCCAGATGCGGAGCCGTTGCGCCGCCGTCACGCCGTGTGCTGACGAGAAGCCGTGAGCCAGGTGACTCCGACCAACGGTCAGGCCGCCGACGAAGACGACTGCGAGAACGATCAACAGCCACCAGCCTGCCTTGAGGCGAGTGAGAAAGACGAGAAGAGCGCCCACGAAGCTGGCGATCCAAGCTCCAAGGACGAATGTGGACACCAGGGCGACGACCGTGAGCAGGAACGCAATCAAGGCCACCGCTCCGACGATGACTCGTAGACGGTCGTTTGAGTGCACGCGGTCTCCGGAAAGCGATCCGATTAGGGGGAGAGCCAAGGGCGTCAAGAGGAGAGCGGACGCCATCGGTATCGCGCGATCAAGGAGGAGTCCCAGGTTATCCGGGCTTCCGTATACGGACCGGATACGCTCGTAGCCGGCTCCGGGAATCGCCACCAGACTTGTGTGCGTCACAAGCTGGACGATACCGACAGCTGCTGGACCCGCACCCGCCAGCACAAGCGCCAGGCCCAACAGGGTCAGCGACCGACGCCGCCCACCCGGCGAGCCTGCGGGGAGGTTGCAGATGAGAAGGACGAACAGCATGACGGGCTCTAGAACCACTTCCAGCAGCGCCCTTGCGGCCAGATGAAGCTCCGTCGCCGCCCCCGTGCTGATGGCTGCCGCGACGAAGAAGAGCAGGCCAGGGAGAACAAACGGTGATTCTCTGAGCGTCTGGACCGAAGGAGCTGTCCCCAATTTGATATGAACCCGCAGCCGCGGCGCCAAGAACGGGGTCAGTGCGCGAGCCACCGTTACGATGGCAACGCACCCGAGCAATACCTCGCTGGGCGGCAGCGGATGGGAGCCGATATGTTTCGGCTCCATGAAGTAGGGCAGGAACACGATAACGCTCGCGGCCGCGAGATCGGTTCTTATCCACGCGAGCACGAGGAAGACCACCAGGAACGGACCCCAGATCTCGGCGGGTCCGGCAACGTAGAACACCGCCCCGCTTCCGAGAAGCGCGGCAAGAAAGCCGAAATCCCGTGCTAGGCGCCGATCCAAGGATCGATGTCGCGTCGATAGCTCCGGATCTCCTCCGGCTGAAAGAACAGGCCAATCTCAAAGGCGGCCGTCTCGGACGAGTCCGATCCGTGAACCAGATTGTGGCCGATATCGAGTGCATACCGACCCCGAATTGACCCGGGATCGGCGGCAGTCGGGTTGGTGGCGCCCATTGTCTGACGGACGGCCGCGATCGCGTCCGGCCCTTCGAAGACCCCCACGATCACGGGTGACGAGGTGATGAAAGACACCAAACCTTCAAAAAAGGGCTTGCCCTTATGGATCCCGTAATGTCTTTCCGCCAGGGATCGATCGACCTGGGTTAGCTTGAGTGCGCTGATCCGAAGCCCGCGCCGCTCGAACTCGGTCAGGATCTCACCGGCAAGCCCTCGCTGCATGGCATCGGGCTTGACGATGATCAGGGTACGCTCGGGTTCTGCCACCGTTGTCTCCGTCGATGTGGATCAGTCGTGTCCGCCCGAAGGCAGCTAGGATTCCAGCTTGCCCTTCTCGCGAAGATAGCGATAGAAGAGCAGGCGTTCCACGTCGGACCGGCTGAGATGCTTGGAGGGGATCTGCTTGGCCAGGATCAAGAGGCCAAGAGCACAGCCGCCGAGAATGGCGAGGCCTAGGGCGGGATTCAACGACTGAGTTCCCTTTGGCTGCGCGCGCCCGCTGTCGTCCGACATAGATCCCTCCCTCACCCGAATCGAATAACCCTACCCCATTCGATTGGGAGCCCGCAAGCCGAGGAGAGGGCCCGCCTATAATCAAGGACAGGGAAACGAGGCGGAATTCCGCCCTATTATGGACCTCTCATTCGAGTTCGGTGAGCCGACCGCCCCTTGCGGCCACGCCCTGATCTATTTCACGTCAGGTGCGGGCGACTCGGTGCTGGCCACCTACGTTGTGATCCCGCCGATTCACATCAGTCTTGAGAAGTACGTGCCACCCGCATTTGCGTCTCTGTTAAAGCCGGGAGACGTAGATCTGCCCTCGCCCCCGATGCCGCCCGTTGCCGAGGAGGTTGAGAGTGTCCAGTGGTTGCGCGATATGGCCGAGCTGCGCCGAGACGATCTGGTCAATGCCGGTACTCTCTACTCCGTTGACCTGCCCAATGTGGTTGCACTGACACAAGAGGCCGCCGCGCAATACGCTGCACTCTACAATGCTCGTCCCCGCGTACCCGTCTCCGTTCCTGAGACTGCGGCGGGAAACCCCTACGCCGATCTTTCGGAGGCGGAACGCCTCGGAGAGCTAACAAAGCTGGTAGGACGCCTGCGAGACAGCCTCGGTTCCTCTGACGCCCAGGAGGTCGAAGCCGAGCTGCATCTCCTGGCAAATACGCTGCCGTCCAAGTACCGGATGGAGGAGCTTTTGGAATGGGCAGCCGAGCCTGGCGACCGAGGCCAGCAGCTTGCGACCCTGCACATCCAACGCTCTTACAAGCTCCTCAACGAGGACTACCTCGAGGTCGCCGATATCGAGCGACGCATCCGTCAGATCCAAGAAACCTGATCTGGAACAGCGTTCCCACCTTTCTCGTCCCCAGGGTACTGAGGGGACCAGTGGGACCGGCCGAACGGAATGGCTCTCCTGGCTGTTCGGGCGTCTGTGGGAGAATGTGCCCGCCCCGGCTTCCCAGGTCCTCGAGGATGCCGGCTGCCCGCGAGTGGGTGGTGACCCGCTCCGCACCTTCTCCATCGAGCTCGACGACGGGGAGCTCGAGCGAGTCTCGCCCAGTTTGCGCCTGGACGGCATCCAGCCGGCCGCTGCACCATTAACCGAGGCGTCTGGGGCTGCTATCGAGCCGAAGCATTGGGACATTGGGCGCTATCGGCTATCGTTTGAACGACCACTCATCATCGGCGTTCTCAACATCACGCCCGATTCCTTCTACGACGGAGGTCGCTACTTCGACCTCCCCGTTGCTGTCGCTCGGGGCGAGGAAATTCTGGCGGAGGGCGCGAATATCGTCGAGGTGGGAGGCGTGCGGGCCGGCCCGGGACCGACAGTGCCGACCAGCGAGGAGCTGGCCCGGGTGATTCCGGTCATCCACGCGCTTGGGGACCGGGTAAACATTCCCATTGCCGTCGATACATTTGACCCGCTGGTTGCCAAAGCTGCCCTTGAGGCCGGAGCGACGATCGTTAACGACATCAACGGGCTCCGCAACCCAGCGATGCGAGCGGTCGTGAGAGAAACTGCGGCCGGCGCCGTGATCATGCACATACAAGGCCGGCCTCGGGTGCACCAGCCGCATCCCCACTACGATACGGTCATCGGTGACATCGCGCAGTTCTTCAAGGATCAGATCGAGGTCGCTCGGTCTGAGGGCATACATGAGGAGCGATTGGCGATTGACCCCGGGCCAGGATTCGGAAAGCTGCCGAGTCACGATCTCGAGATAGTACGACGGCTCGGGGAGCTCCAGGGATTTGGCCGGCCGGTGATGCTCGCGGGGTCGCGAAAGGCGTTCATCGGTCGAGTGCTGGACGGGGCTCGGCCGTCCGATCGGTTGGAAGGCTCCCTTGCCGTTGCCGCGTACGCTGTCCTGAACCGCGTCCAGCTGATCCGCACCCACGACGTGGCCGAGACGCAGAGGATGATCGAAACGCTTGAGGCGCTGTCAGTGCAAACGAGTGCGGCATGATTCGAGTCATGGACGATGACCTCGTTGCGCAAATCAAGGCGGGTGAGGTTATCGAGCGGCCGGCCTCGGCGGTCAAGGAGCTGATCGAGAACGCCATCGACGCGGGAGCTACACGAATACGGGTTGAGGCTGCCGAGGGCGGAACACGTCTGATTCGCGTCGTGGACAACGGGCATGGGATCCCACCCGAGCAGCTGGCCCTGGCGTTTGCACAGCACACTTCCAGCAAGCTCCATAAAGCCGACGATCTTCCTCGCGTGCAGACGCTCGGCTTCCGGGGCGAGGCGCTCTACGCCATCGCCAATGTGGCCCACGTGGAAGCGATCAGCGGGGTATCGGGATCAGAGGCGGCAATGAGTGTCGTCTACGAGGGAGGAAAGCTTGTCTCCTCGGCGCCGGTGGCGTCGGCGGGTGGCACTCGGATTACGGTGCAGGATATCTTCGCCCATGTTCCGGCGCGTCGCAAACACATGAAGTCGGCACGGGCAGAGGCATCGGCGCTGCATCAGGTCGTTGCCCAATACGTCATGGGGCACCCGGGCGTCGCCATCCGATATGTTGCAGACGGCCGACCGGTCCTCGAGTCTCCGGGCACTGGAGATCTCGCCGATGCGTTCGGGTCGGTGTATGGGGGTGACATTGCGCATCGCATGCTTCCAGTTCACCGTGAGGATCGCATCTCCGTGCGTGGCTTGGTTTCACCGCCCGACATCACGAGACCCAACCGGACGGCGATTCTCCTACTTGTGAACGGCAGACCGGTGCGGACTCCGGCGCTCGTCTTTGCTATCGAGGACGCCTATGGAGATCTGCTGATGACGGGTCGCCATGCACTGGCAGTCATCATGCTGGAGGTACCCCCCGAGGATCTCGACCCGAATGTCCACCCGGCAAAGCTGGACGTACGGTTTGTGGCCGAGCGGGCGGCCTTCTCAACGATGCGCTCCGCAGTCTCGGATGCCTTGCGGGGACAGGCAGATGGCGCCACCGTCAGAACCCTCGAGCGATGGCCACTCGACGTCGTGGCCTCGGCCCTTGTTCGGGTTCCCGAGCCTCCCCGACGGCCGTATCCGGAACAGATCTCGTTCGCGCCTCCGCCGGAGGAGCAGCGGCCGTCGATCGTCGAGGCGCTACCGACGCTGCGGGTCTTTGGCCAGGCCGCGCGAACATTCGTCGTAGCAGAAGGGCCCTCGGGGATCTACATGATTGATCAGCATGCGGCTCATGAACGGGTGCTCTTCGATCAGCTGATGACCCGGCGGAATGGCAGAGCCGCCCAGCCCCTTCTGGAACCGGTGCAGATTGACCTCCTGCCGCATCAGTGGGCGACACTGACCGCGTATTGCGAGGACATCCGTGGACTCGGCATCCACGTCGAGCCGTTCGGCGACACCTCCTGCATCGTCAGAGCGCTTCCCGCAATGGGCAATCGGTCGATGACGCCGGAGCAGGTGGGCGAGGTACTGGACGCCCTGTCCGAGGCCCGCTCCGGGGACGAGGTCGCGATTCGGGCGCTCACGGTCGTCGCATGCAAGGGCGCGGTCAAGGCCGGCGAGACCCTGTCCATGCCGGAAATGCAGGAGTTAATCGGGCTGTTGGTCCGCACGGATCATCCCCGTACCTGCCCCCATGGTCGGCCGACGACGGTTCACATCAGCACGGAACGGCTCGAGCGCGAATTCGGCCGCCGATAGGCGAAATTGCTATACTCCATAGGCCCAGCACCTGGGCGTCCCCTGTCCCGCGCGAGGCAAGTTGCCAATATCGCGGCACGCACCCGAAGGAAGGACATGATGACCCTCTACGAGCTCACCTACATCCTGCGTCCGGATCTTGAAGAGGACGTACTCTCGGCGGCGCAAGATCGCATCGCGGCTCGGTTCACCGATGTGGGCGGCGAGATCGTAAAGTCGGAGCCTTGGGGTCGCCGCAAGTTGGCGTTTCCCATCGACAAGGTGCGCGAAGGCCTCTACTTCACCTCCATCTTGCGGCTGCCGGGAGCTGAGGTTCGAAACGTCGAGAATCAGCTCAAGCTGGTCCCGGAGATCCTGCGCTTTCTGCTCATACGGCAGGAGGAGCGCAACATCAACATGACGGGATCGCTCCTGCCGGCGCAGCGTCCAGCGGCAGCGCGACCGGCCCCGGCCACTGTAGAAGCTGCTGCAGCCACTGCAGAAGCTGCTCCGCCCGCGACCATCGAGGAAGCGCAGGTGCAGCCCGTGGAAGAACCCGAAGTCGCAGCCACGGCCGCAGCCGAAGGGGAGGTCGCTCAGGCGGATGGAGAAGGGACGGAGAGCTCGTCGGAGACCGCAGATGCCGGTTCCACAACCACGGAGCCGGATCGCCCGGTCGCAGAGGAGCCTGAACCGCAAGGTGAGCCCCCGGCGGCTGAGCCCGAGCCGGCTCAGGTAGCAGAGCCGGAGGCGGCAGGGACGCATGAAGAAATCCCACCCACGGACCAGCAGATTGACGCCGTGGAGGGGGATGGGGCAGAGGAACCGGCGGTCAAGTCAGAAGCCGAAGCATAGGAGGAGAGGCAATGGCTGGTGGACTGAACAAAGTGATGATCATCGGAAATCTTGGTCGTGACCCCGAGATGCGACTGACGCCGAGTGGCCAGTCGGTCACGAACTTCAGTGTTGCGGTCACCCGCAGCTGGAAGAACCCGGAAGGGGAATCTCAGGAAGAAACCGAATGGTTCGCCATCGATGCCTGGGGCCGGCTGGGTGAGGTTGCTAATCAGTACCTGGCCAAAGGCAAGAAGGTTTACGTGGAGGGCCGGCTGCGAACCCGATCCTGGGATGATTCCAACTCCGGCGAAAAGAAGTATCGAACCTCTGTGATTGCAACTGACATCCAATTCCTCGAGCCGCGTGGCGGGCAAGGCGGCGGAGACGCATTTGGTTCCGGACCAGTACCGGAGCATGATCAAGGCATCGACGAGATGCCCTTCTAGCAACAGGAACGAAAGACACTTGGGCCGTCAGGGCGGCCTGACTAGCTCAGATCTTCGGAGGCATCGTGGGACGACCGACAGGACCGGGACAGGGTGGAGAGCGGCGGCCGAGGCGTGACTATCGCCAAAGCTACGGCCGGCGCAAGGTCTGCCAGTTCTGTGTCGACAAGATCTCGTACATCGACTACAAGGACGTCAACCGTCTGCGGCGATACCTGTCGGAGCGGGCTCGCATCGAGCCTCGCAGGTCAACCGGCACGTGCGCCAAGCACCAACGTCGGCTCAGCACGGCCATCAAGCGGGCGCGGAGCCTGGCTCTCCTACCCTATACCGCTGATCAGCTCAAAACACTCGGGTTCAGCCGTCCGGAGGGATTCCGAGGCCGGTTCGAAGGCGGCCGCGGTCGATATCAGCGCGGGGATGGTTATCGTTCCGGCGGACGTTCCGGCTACACACCGCGAGAGCCCCGACCCGCGCCGCCCCAGCCTCCCGCTGCCGTGGCGGAACACACACCCGCTGTCGAAGGTGGCGAGCAGGACGAAGCGGAACGGGAGACTCCGGCTACCTAGCTCTCTGCGGACATGTCACGAGGTTGTGATCAGTAGCGCCAGTTCGCTAGAATTCGTCAACAGTTCTCACAGGAGTTTCGACTAACGTGGATACCCCCGCCCGCCCACCGCGCACCAAGAGGCGAACACCGCAGCGAGCGGTTCCTCAGAGTGTGCGGCGCAGCGGCAAGCCGTTGTTCTTTGGCTGGGGAGCACACCTGACCCACCACGAACGGGAGCAGGTCAAGGAGCGCATCGCGGCGAGCATCGGCGTGATCATTGCGCTGACCGTGATCGCGCTGCTGGTCAACGGCTGGGTTCAGGACAATGTCGTCAAGCCGGCGGCACAACGGGCCAAGCTCACCAAGCCGGTCGCAAAGGTCGGCTCGACCGTGATCACCAACGGCTGGTACCACAAGGTGCTCAAGTATCAGACAACGGTGCTGACCAACCAGCTATCCCGGTATCAGAGCGAGGCGCAAGCCCTTGCCGCCAGCAAGTCGAAGAAGGCGCAGCAGCAGGCGTCGCTGCTGCAGAGCTTCATGAGCCAACTGTCATCCCAGCAGGCGCAGCTTCCTCAGACGGTGTACCAGCAGATGATCGCGAACCAGATCGTGCTCCAGCGCGGCGGCTCGGCAGGACTCCACGTGACCGCTGCCGCGAAGGCCAAGTTTCTGCACAACATCATCTACAAGCAGGCCGGCGGACCCTTGAAGTTCTCCCTCGCTGCGCATGGATATTCGATGACTCCGACCCAGCTCAAGAGTCTCTTGCTCGCCGACTTCTTGAACCAGAAGATGCAAACCGTCCTGGCCGCGAAGGTTCCGTCCCGGGAGCTGCAGGTGCACGCACGCAATGTCCTGGTCAGCCGCCATGCGTTGGCCGTCAAGGTCGAGCGGCAACTGAAGCATGGGGCGAGTTGGAAGGCCCTCGCAGCGAAATACAATACGGACTCGACGAAGTCCACCGGTGGGGATCTCGGGTGGGCATCTCCGACCTCATACGTTCCACCGTTTCGTAAGGCG
Organism: Pseudomonadota bacterium; assembly: GCA_021323865.1. Taxonomy (GTDB): domain Bacteria; phylum Chloroflexota; class UBA5177; order UBA5177; family JAJPKF01; genus JAJPKF01. The sequence continues at coordinate 35,504 of JAJPKF010000012.1, forward strand.
ACCCTCCACTGGAGGATTGGCGCCATCGGCATCGTCCACAGCCAGTTCGGCTATCACGTTCTCGAGGTTCTGGGACGCCAGCGTAGGAAGCTGAGCGCAAGTCAGCTCTCCACGAACAAACAGCAGGCGCTCCAAGCTTGGATTGCGAAAGAAGAGGCCATTCCCGGCTACGTGCACCGCTACATCACCCCGGCGGCTGCCTCACCCCTCGGCGGGCTGTCGGGCACGGGCTTGTCTGGTCTCGGAAGCGCCGGAACCGGAACTGGCACAACGGGAACAGGCACGACCGGAAACGGATACCCGGGAACGGGCACTGGCAGCGGCAGTGGCAGCTCCAATAACGGTAGCGGCGGATCTCACAGGTAGAGCCGTCGGGCAGAGCAGCAGTCAATGCCTCCGGCAAGCCGTTCTCGGTAAGCAAGGACACTCCGGCACGTCCTGTTGCGCCCTTGAGCGTGCTCCGAAACCTCCACGCCCCGGCGATATAATACGGCGGCCAAAACGCGGCCATTTTGCCGATAAACTGGAGGTCCGCGACGTGAGCAGCACTCGGGGCTATGCCTACTTCCAGGGCGACTTCGTGCCCTTCGAAGATGCCAACGTCAGTGTGATGACGCATGCACTGAGCTACGGAACCGGAGTCTTTGAAGGGATTCGCGGCTACTGGAACCCCTCCCATGAGAAGCTCTATGTCGTAAAGCTGCGGGAGCACTTCCTGCGCTTCATCCAGAACACGCGCATGATGTCGATTGTCGTTCCCCATAGTGTCGAGGAGTTGTGTAACATCACGCTTGAGCTTCTGCGACTGGATGGGTTCCGCGAGGACACCTACATCAGACCCCTGGCGTACAAGTCTTCGCTCCAAATCGGGGTCTCCATGGAAGGCGTTTCCGACGGCCTCACCATATTCGCTGCACCCTTCGGCAACTACGTGGACATCGACCGTGGTCTCGCAGTGTGCGTCAGCTCTTGGAGGCGGACGAGTGACAATGCGATTCCGCCTCGGGCGAAGGTTACCGGCAATTATGCGAACACGGCTCTGATCAAGAACGAGGCAGTCGTCAACGGATATGACGAGGCGATTGTGCTCACGGAGCAAGGCTACGTGGCAGAAGGGAGCGCCGAGAACCTGTTTCTCGTCCGAGACGGTCAGCTGGTTACTCCGAGTGTTGCCGACAACATTCTTGAAGGCATTACCCGGCGAGCCGTGAGCGAGCTCGCCGAGCGTGAATTGGGTATCCCGACCGTGTCGCGGACGGTGGCTCGGTCCGAGCTCTACGTCGCTGAGGAGATCTTCCTCACGGGCACCGGAGCCCAGATCGCACCCGTGACGAGCGTGGATAGACGTACAGTCGGAAACGGCGACGTCGGCCCTATCGCATCGCGACTGCAGCAGCTCTATCTGGACGTCGTACGCGGCAAGCACCCGGACTACGCCGACTGGCTGACTCCGCTCGAGCTCGCCCGTCCCGCAGTGGTGAACGCCTAGCTGAAGCCGGCCGGATTCGTCCCAGCCGGACTGCCGGCGGCCTGGCTTCTGATGTTCCGAGATCGGACCGATGCCGGAAACCGGCTTGCCCATGCCCTCGCCGAGCATGTCACCGGTCAGGCCTTGGTGTGTGGTTTGCCACGGGGAGGCGTGGTCGTGGCCACTGCGTGTGCGATGGCCTTGAACCTGCCGCTCGCAGTCTACGTGGTCAAGAAGCTTGGCGCTCCAGGCAATCCGGAGTTTGCCATCGGGGCTGTGGGCGAGGATGGGGAGCCGCTCCTCGACTCGGAAATCATCAAGCGACTCGGGGTTTCCGAGGAATACGTTGCGCGGGAGGTTGCCGAGCGCAGGCGTCAGATACGGAAACAGGTTCTGCTGTTTCGTGATGGAGAGTCGCTTCCCGGTCCGCTCACTCGGCCGGTAATCATTGTCGACGACGGCATCGCGACGGGATCAACAGTCGTTGCGGCTGCCCAAGGCCTACGCCTTCGCGGCGCGACTCGAATCGTCGGGACCGCACCGGTTGGCTCTCGTGCCGGACGCGACATGCTGGCTCCGCACGTCGACGACATCGTGCTACTGCAATGCCCCGAAGACTTTTGGGCCGTTGGCCAGTACTATGAACGCTTCGAACAGGTCTCGGACGCCGAGGTGGGGAGCATCATGCGCTCATTCCGCCGCAGCACCGATATCGAATAGCTCTTCCCGAGCCCCCTGCAGAGGCTCGCGGCCCCGAATGAGTTGAACCAGCTTTCGGCGGCCGCGCAGCTCCCCGATGATGACGGCTCCTACCAGTCGGTCCTCATAGAAGAACAGCTTCTTGTAGTGACGGGTGTCGAGGTCGACTCGACTACGTCCCTCGAGGCCTCCCATGACGTCTGGTGTTATGCCGAGCACTGACAGCCGGGACCCGAACATGGTCGTCACATAGGTAGGGACTTCATCATATGGGTCGTTTGCCCCGAGCATATTGCGAGCGACGACTCGGCCCTGGGAAATGGAGTTGTCCCACGTGCCCATGACGTTGTGTCGGCTGATAACCACATCGAAAAACTCGGCCACATCGCCGGCCGCATAGATGTTGGAGATGTTGGTCCGAAGGCACGCGTCGGTCACCACCCCCGTGTTGATCTCCACCCCGGTACCCTCGAGGATCTTCACGTTGAGATCGTTGCCGATCCCGTACCCAACCATGTCGGTTTCGACGTGTCGGCCCCCGAGAGTGGTGACTGAATCGACGGCCCCGTTGTTCGACGACAGCTCGGCCGCGAAGTCATCGTAGATGATGTCGACTCCCATGTCTTGTGCCAAGAGGTGGACGACTTCGCCTCCAGCTTCGTCCAGCAGCCGCCACAGAAACCGGGGACCTCGCATGATCCAGGTTGTCTGGAGGCCACGCTCGGCGAACCCATCGGCGAGCTCATATCCGATGTAGCTTCCGCCCAGGGCCACCGCACGCTTCGACTCGAGAATCCTCTCTACGATCGCCTTCGTCTCATCCAGCGTCTGAAACAGGTACACCCCCCGCAGATCCGCACCGGGAATGGCAAGCTTCCTCGTGCGCCCTCCGGTCGCCACCAAGAGGGCATCATACGGGAATGCCGCCCCATCCTGCGTATAGAGGATCTGATCCTCAGCATCGATCTTGGAGGCCACTGTGTTGAGAAGGAGAGTGAATCCCTTGGCCAGGTGGTCCTCGGGCTTACGCATGATGACATTGCGTTCCTGCACACGGCCCTTGAGAAGCGGGGGAAGGGCGACCCGGTTGTACAGCGGGTATGGCTCATCCTCGATCACCGTTACCTCGGCAGCCGGCTCGAGCTTCCTGATGTTCTCCGCCGCGGTAGTCCCGGCAGCGCCATTCCCGACAATAACGAAGCGTGCCGGACGATCAGCCAAGGGGCGCTCCGAAGGTTGTCTCCTCGCCAACGCCCTGCTCCACGGCGCGCTGGTAAACAAATCGTGCGGCAGCAACGTCCTCCACGGCGATGCCGAGGGACTTGTACAGGGTCAGCTGCTGCTCGTCTTCTCGTCCCGACTCTTCTCCGCGAAGCAACGTTCCCAGCTCGAGAACGCGATCCCACTCGAGCACGCCCCTATGCACCGGTTGGATCAGATCGCCGGCTTCTTGGTGCGCCTGGGTGATGGAGTCGACGGCCACGACCGATGCTCGAGTCACCGTGTCGGTGTCGACCTCGCGCCGATCGGCCCGGTTTGAACCTGCGGCGTTGACATGCGCTCCTTCTTCTAGCCACGCACCCTGAATGACCGGCTCACGCGCTGTGGTGACGGTAACGACAATCTCCATGCCTCTGACCGCCTCCTCTGCCGTCTCTACCGGGACGACGTCAATCCCGAGTCGGGAGCTCATTCGACGGGCAAAGTCATTACGGGATTCTGGCCCGCGACTGAAGACGCGAATAGATCGGAGTGGTCGGATGGCAGCGACTGCCTCAAGCTGAGTCTCTGCTTGCCGGCCCGACCCGATGAGACCGAGGGTGGATGCCCGTGGGATGGCGAGCAGATCTGTTGCGACGCCGGTGGCTGCGCCGGTACGGAGGCGACCGAGACCGTCAGCCTCCAGGATGGCCTGCAGCCGGCCAGTCTCCACGTCCCACAGCAGGGCCACAAAGCTCAGGCTTCCCCCTGCCGCGGCATACGCCTTCAGACCGGCAGCACCAAGGTGCGGGACAGACGCTGCCATGACATTCAGGACACCGTCCCTCAAGCGCAGGCGGCGGCGAGGCAGGTTGTCGTTGTCCGGACGGGTGGAACGGAGGGCATCGCGGGTGATGGCAATCGCATCGGACATCGGCAGCAGTGTCCGCACGTCGTCTTCACGTAGCAACAGGGCCATTGGAAGCTCCCCTCGCCTTGGCCCAACGGCCCAAGATCCCCTGGATTCTAGCCGCGCAACCGGAAGGACTCGAGAGACCCATCCGATAGAATGGCATGGTGAATATCTGGCGGCTGGCCGCCGAGAGCGAGGTAGGAATGCAGACGGTCTTGAGCTGTGACAACTGCCACAAGTCGGACTTTGCGCCGTTCCTGATGCTCGCCGAAGGCCAGGTTGCGACCGCTTCAGAACGCCTCTGGCTTCAGTGCCTTCACTGTAGACAACTCTTGGTTATGGCGGTCGATCCCGAGGTTCAGAGTCAACTCGCGGAGATCGTCGAGGACGACGAGGAGGAGATCCACACCGGCGACGGCTAGCCGGCTACTTCCTCCGGTCGACGCCGATCCAGTGGACACGGACGCAAACGTTCCCCCCGCCCTTGTGGACGGTACTAATCACCCCCCGTGTCAACGAAATGACGACTGATACTCTCGACATAACCATCTACTTCCGAGACGAAGATGACCGGCTCATCCGCCTTATTCGGGAGTTGGACGAGTTGGACGTCGCTTACGATGAGTGCCGGATCGCGGATGCGCCCTCTGAGGTGGTGGAACAGTTAGCCCGGGCTGGAGGCGGTGAGCCAGCGTCGCCCAGCGTTTCCATCAACGGGGAGATCCTTCCGGCGCCCACGACCGCCAACATTATGAGCGCGATCATGCACGCAAAGTCCGGCGGGTTCTACCAGTAGATCAGGGCGGCGGCTCTACCGAAGCGTCTCACCGGGCTTGAGGGCATGAATCTCGAGCCCTTCGATATCCGCAGATTCTTCCCGCAGTTTCTCAGGTGTACCCGTCAGAACGGGAAACGTTCCATGGTGCATCGGTATCACATGATGCACGCCCAAGAGTCGGATGGCTTCGGCCGCGCCCTTGGGGCCCATCGTAAAGTGGTCGCCGATGGAGAGCAGGGCAAGGTCAGGTTGATGCAGCTTGGCAATGAGCTGCATGTCCAGGAAGACATCGGTGTCGCCGCTGAAGTAGATCGTATAGCCGTCTTCCAATCGGATGACGAAGCCGCAGGCCGTTCCCCCCGGAAGCATTTGTTCGCCATCCATAATGCTTGAGCTGTGCCAGGCCGGCGTCATGGTTATCGCTATGCCGTCTTCCTCGACCGTGCCTCCCATGTTCATTCCAACCACTGCCTGGAGGCCCTGCCGAGAAAGCCACTGAGCGATCTCGAAAATGGCATATACCTTCGCACCGGTTCGCCGTGCAATGGCGAGGGTGTCACCCAGGTTATCCGAGTGGCCGTGGCTGGGAAGAATGATGTCGACCCTGTCGGGCGGCTCCACCGCCGCTGCGCTGGGATTACCTTCGAGAAAGGGGTCGGTAAGTATGACCTTGCCTTTCGGCGACTCAATTCGAAACGCGGCATGGCCAAGCCACGTAAGACTGGCTCCTGTACCGAAGGTCACAGAATGCTCCTCCCTTGTTGATCGCTACCAGTCAATCAGTGAAGCCGCCGCCGCGGGCACGACGGCTACGTCCCCGGTCAGTCTCGATTGACAGGCCAGGCGCAGCCCTCCACACCGGTCTCCAAGCCGCTCTCGTTCAAGCCGGGTTGGAGCACTGAGTTCTCCGGAGACGACGCGTACTCGACAGGAGGTGCAGAACCCGTTGCCTCCGCAGACGTGAAGATGTTCCGGGTTGTGGGCAAGAATTACGTCCAGTAAGCACTCGCCTTCGCGGCCCACGAGGCGTTGCTCCTGGATTCCGTACGTAACTGTGACCAATTTCGTCAGAAGGGGAACGGCCGTTGCATCATCCGCGTCTGCGGAGCGTTCTCAGCGAACGTGAGCTGCGACGAACGTGCAGCTCCGCGGCACCGATCATGGCTCCCAGAGCAACAAATTCCAGAAGCACCAAGACCCAGATGCTCATGCCGATTCCCTTTCGCTGGCTCTGTGCTCGATTCTATCCGTGACTCTGAAGGGCCTCAGGGTCAAGATGGTCTCAGCCGCACACTACGATGTGATGAGGCTGCGATTGAGGATACCGGCGACGAGTGACCCGTTAGTGCGCCGTGCTGATGCAGGGCGGGTGCTGACCGCTCTGCCCCGGCAGAAACTGGGATTCTGGCCCACGCGACTGCATCGTCTGGACCGCCTGTCCGAGGAGCTATCTCTTGATCTCTGGATAAAGCGGGACGACGAGTCCGGGTTCGCGCTGGGAGGTAACAAGGTGCGAAAGCTGGAGTTTCTTCTGGCAGAGGCGCTCCGAGTCGGGAGCGATCTCGTCATTACGACCGGTGGCTCCCAGTCGAACCATGCCCGGCTCACTGCCGCCGCCGCCCGTAAGCTCGGCCTGGACTGCCACCTGGTCCTCGATCGGGGGCGGCATCCTCACAGCGGTAATCTGCTCCTCGACCGGCTGTTTGGAGCGGTCGTCGAGCTAATCGACGATCCGGACCCCGAGGTTGCTGCCGCGCGGATGGAAGAGGTCGCGGCCTGTCGAGAGGCCGAAGGACATCGCCCCTTCGTGATTCCGCGCGGTGGATCCATACGTGAGGGTGCAGTCGGCTATGCGTCAATGATAGTGGAGCTGGCAGCCCAGTTGGACGAAGTGGACTTCTCGCCCGAGTTTCTCTACGTTGCCACCGGATCCGCCGGGACGCACTCAGGAATCATGGCGGGGAGAGCCATGCTAAAGCTGCCGGTGACGGTTCAAGGAGTGAGCGTCAGCCGTCCTCGCGAGCTCCAGGAGGTAAAGGTCAGCCAGCTGTCGAACCACATTCTGGACTGGTTGGATATCGAGTCCCGCGTCGCGACCGACGATGTACTGGTGGACGATCGGTTCGTGGGAGGGGGCTACGGCGTTCCGACCGAGGAGGTCTGGGAGGCGATACGTCTCGTCGCTCGGCTGGAAGGCATTGTTCTGGATCCGGTCTATACCGGCAAGGCCATGGCTGGTTTGATCGGACACGCACGAGAACGACGCTTGGAGTGTGGGGCCTCGGTCATCTTCCTGCACACCGGTGGCTCGCCGGCGCTGTTCGGCTATGCGTTGGAGGCGGAGGCAAACGTCTAGCATGCGGGTTGTTCGCCACCTGTGGAACCTCGTGGGAGCGGGGCAGCTCCGGTTCCGGATGGAGACCTTCGGCCTCGAATACCCGGCCGTGCCTGGCCGTCCCGTGCGGCTGCCGCCTGGGCGGAATGTCCTGCTCGTTCTCGCCTCTCTGGCTCTGTACCTCCGCTGGCTTCGAGAAATCAATGTGGTCTTGCGTAATGGCGGCCGCGGATGGTGGAGGTGGCGGACGCGCGGGACCCAATTTGAAGCGCGGCTCAGCCAGTGGAATAGCCGCGTCGAGACGTGACGGAGGCGAGCAGGTCCGGGGAGTTGTTTGCTCGGGCTCGAGATGTCCTTCCCGGTGGCGTCAGCAGTCCGGTCCGGGCATTCGGCGCCGTGGGGGGCGTTCCTCGCTTCATTGTCCGCGGGTCAGGTGCTCGCATCTGGGACGTGGACGGCCGCGAGTATCTCGACCTGGTGATGAGTTGGGGACCGCTTCTGCATGGTCATGCTCATCCGACGATTGTGTCCGCCGTCCTAGAGGCGACTCAGGGCGGTACCTCGTTCGGGGCGCCTACCGAGGTTGAGGTCAAGCTCGGGATGGCGATTCAACGGCTCTTTCCAAGCATGCAGAGGTTGAGGTTCGTGAACAGCGGCACCGAGGCGACCCTCAGCGTCCTTCGTCTGGCTCGCGCACATACAGGTCGGGACGTGGTCGTGAAGTTCGCAGGGTGCTATCACGGCCACGTCGATGCGCTCCTGGTCAAGGCTGGAAGCGGCGCTCTGACCCACGGACAACCCACCAGCAAAGGGATACCTTCGGAGGTCGCCGAAACCACACGCGTGCTGCCTTACAACGACCTGGTGAGCCTTCAAAAGCTTTTTTCGGAGGAGGGGGAGCAGATTGCGGCGGTGATAGTTGAGCCGGTCGCGGGCAACATGGGCGTCGTGGCCGGCCAACCCGAGTTTGTCGCCCTGCTCCGGAGACTCACGGAGTCTGCCGGGTCGCTTCTGGTCTTTGACGAGGTGATTACGGGATTGCGGCTCGGTCCGGGTGGCGCTCAGGAGATGTTCGGGATTCGACCCGACTTGACCATTCTGGGCAAGATCGTCGGTGGCGGGCTTCCGGCAGCCGTGTTCGGAGGCTCGGAAAGCATCATGGCCCTGCTTTCACCTGAAGGCCCGGTCTATCAGGCGGGAACCCTATCGGGGAATCCGCTGGCGATGTCTGCCGGGCTGGCAAGCGTCGAGCTCGCGGCCTTCTCCGACTACGCCTATCTGACTCGGCTGGCGACCGTGCTCGGCGATGGCCTCATTGAGCTTGGTCGCCGGTACGATGTACCGATCACCGTCAATCGCTGCCGGTCAATGCTCAGCTGCTTCTTCACTCCGGGCCCCGTCAACGATCTGGAGAGCGCTCAGCGCTCGGACACCAGCCGGTACGCGCGCTTCTTCCATGCGATGCTGGACTCCGGGGTCTACTTGCCACCGTCACAATTCGAGACCTGGATGCTTTCCTTTGCGCATCAGGACAGCGACCTGGAGCTCATCTTGATGGCCGCGGATCGCGCCTTCACCGATGTGGCGAGCGGGTCTGCCGGTTGACCGCGAATCGGTCAGTAGCAGCACGAGTCCTTGAACCCACAGTTCGTGCAAACTGCGCCCGTGCTTCCGCGAATGGCGATCATCTGATGCCCGCAGCGCGGACATGGCATGGTGGGAACCGCACCAGTCGGCTTTCGCTCTTGATGCTCCGGATTCGAGGGCTTATCCAACGTGTGGCCTGAATACAATGTTCGAGCGCTTGATTCTAGGAGGGCTCCCGGGCGTGACGACCGAAGAATTGCCGGGACGGGCGCCTCATCCGCATGATGCCCCCTTCCCCTCCGGAATTGCGGGTCGGCGCCCACATCTCCTTGGGGAAGGACGCGGCCCGCCGGCTCGAGGAGACCAGAGCAATGGGGTTCCAGGCAGCCCAGATTCATGCCTCCAGTCCTCGAGCACTGCGTGTTCCTCAACGAGCGCCTGAGACCTGCGCGCCGCTCGCTTGCCTGTGCGCGGACTGCCGTCTCGACCTGTACATCCATGCCGTGTATCTTGTCAATCTCGCCGCTGCGGATGCCGAAATCCGGGCTGCCTCCATCCGATCTCTCTCCTGGACCCTTGGTGCCGCAGAGCAAGCCGGCGCGATTGCGGTCACGCTCCATGTCGGCTCCCATACGGGGCGCGGCTTTGCGAACTGCCGGAAGCAGATTGCCTCCGCCCTTGAAGCGCTACTGCAGGCGTCTGCCGGCTCGATGCTGCTGCTCGAAAACAGCGCCGGCGCGGGTGGTACGATTGGCAGCGATTTCCGGGATTTGCGGGCAATATTGGCGGATCAGAGCTGGGACCCGCGGCTCGGCATCTGCATTGACACCGCTCACGCCTTCGCCACTGGATATGACTTCCGCAGGCCTGAGGAGAGCATCCGACTTCTTGGCTCGCTCGACGAGACAGTGGGACTGGAACGGCTGCGGCTCGTGCATGTGAACGATTCGATGACTGAGGCAGGTTCCCGGCGTGACCGGCATGCAAACATTGGAGCAGGCTGCATTGGACCGGAGGGGTTTGCGAACTTGCTCTCACACCCGGAGATACGCGCACTGCCGCTGATCTTGGAAACGCCGAATCCGGACCGAAGACCTGCCGACCTTGCCGCACTTCAAACCGCCCTGGCCCTCGCCGGGTCTCGGCAGGAGCCGGAACTGTCATGATCGAGCTTCACCGCGTCTTCTTTACGGCCGTGGTTGTTTACTTCGCCGTGATGCTACTGCTCTTCGCCGTCTCCTGGTTGCGGGGTCAGGGTCCAAGTGGCAGCGCCCTCGGCGCGCTCATCATCGGCGAAGCCCTTCTGCTCCTGCAGAGCATTGTGGGATTGGTATTGATTGCCATTGGAAAAAGGCCGGATTCCGCCCTTCACTGGCTCTATGGAGCGGTCCTCGTATTGTCGGTTCCCGTGGCGTACGTGTTCTCGGCTCAGAGAGAGGATCGGCAAGTTAGCCTGTTCTACGGCTTGGCCTGCCTCTTGATCGTGGCCCTCGCCGTCCGGGCCGCCATGACTGGGTAGCGGCAGAGGCAACGCCCTCACATTGGGGCACGAAACATGCGTTTCACTGCGTCTAACACCGGACCCGCCCGGAGGAGAGCATTGGCCAAGCCTACCCCATCGATTGGTATTCTTCTCTCATTAACCCTCGGTCTGGTGCCGATACTGTCGGTAGTCTGGCCGCCCTTGAATGCCGCCGACGCAGCTTCTACTCGGCCACATCTCTATGCCTGGGGAGCCAATAGTTCAGGTCAGCTGGGCAACGGTTCTCGCACGCGAACGAGCCAACCGCAGCGGTTGGCTCTCCGTGGAGTGGTGAGGGTTGGCGGCGGCATCGACTTCAGCGTTGCCTTGACGTCATCCGGTCAGGTCTGGGCTTGGGGCAACCAGAGCCACGGCCAGCTGGGCAACGGCAAGGTAGCCCAGAAGAATCAGAAAACACCACGACGGGTACGGCGGCTTCCGGCGATCAAGAGTCTGGCCGTGGGCTGGTTCCATGTGCTTGCTCTTTCTCGGTCGGGAAGTGTCTATGCCTGGGGAGATGACTCATCTGGCCAACTGGGCGATGGAAATCACTCCTTACCTTCCTGTCTCTGCCGGCCAAACCCGGTCCGCGTTCCGCATCTGTCCAGGGTCGTCGCCATTGCCGCTGGGGACGGATTCAGCCTTGCGCTTGAACAGAATGGAACGGTCCTCGCATGGGGAGTGAACACCAGCGGCCAGATTGGTCAGGACTCGAGCATCATCCAAGCGACCAGTCCCATGCGGGTGAGCGGATTACCTCGAATCAAAGCGCTCGCCGCCGGCGAGTCCCACAGTCTCGCCTTGAGCGCCGGCCACGCGGTGTGGGCGTGGGGATCGGACTATCTCGGTCAGTTGGGGGATGGTACCTATTGCGGCTACTACCACTGTTTTCAGACTCATCCGGTTGTGGTGACCGGTCTGAGCCGTGTGGCTCAGATTGCCGCTGGGGGTAACGACAGTGGCGCGATCACCCGAAGCCGACAGCTCTGGATGTGGGGCGATAACGGCGCGGGAGAACTGGGTACCGGGTTAGCCTGTGGCTCCAATTACTTGGGCTGCAGCGAGAATGTACCTCAGCTGGTGTCGGCGATTCCGTCGGCGCGAATGGTCTCGATCGGAACCGACCACGTGTTGGGCGTGGGTGCCGATGGAAAGCTGCTGGGCTGGGGGGATAATCTGATCGGACAGTTGGGGAGAGACGCACCCAATCAAACGGATGTTCCCCTGCCGGTTCTTGGCTTGCCCGCGGTCAGCACCGTCATCGGAGCGGCGAACTACTTCAGTCTTGCCGTCGCGAGACCGCACTAGGCGCGAAATTCACTTGTCGTCCATCCACGACTCCGCGCGAGGAAGCTCGACCAGACCATCGGCCGTAGGTTGAACGCGCAGCAGGCGTTGAACGTCCTCCAGCCGATATAGCCGTTGCCGTCTGATGCCTTGTCGGTAGCTGCGGAGGAGGTCGCGGCTGACGTACGCGTACAGCGTGGCCGGTTTCACGCCCAGGAGCTCGCATGCTTCGCCGGAGCTGAGATAGACGTCGCCTTCGACCTCAAGCACCGGTCGCCGCCCCCAGGGCTGTTAAATCAACACTAATCAACATATAAAGCTATCCATAGGGCTACGTGATAGTATCAACTGTAGTTCAGTGTAGCCGGACTCTTCTCGAAAGGGGACGTACCGATGTCACAAGCGGTGGCCGCGAAGGGGTTGGAAGGGGTCATTGCCGCCTCGACGGCCGTAAGCCATGTTTACGGCGAAGAAGGACGGCTCGTGTACCGGGGCTACGACATTCATGAGCTTGCCGGCAAGGCCTCATTCGAGGAAGTGGCGTATCTCCTCTGGGAGGGAGAGCTGCCCAACCAATCACAGCTCGACGAGATTCGATCGGAGCTTGCGACACAGCGCCGGCTCTCGAAGGAAGGGATTGCCTGCCTGGCGGACCTCGCCACGGACGCGCTGCCGATGGACGTTCTGCGCACGGTGGTGTCGGCGGTAGGAGCGAATCAACGAGTGTCTCGGAGATCCTCTGCCGATGAGGCGCGGCGAGAAGCCGTCACGTTCACGGCCATTTTCCCCACCATCCTGGCTGCGTTTGAGCGCCGGCGTCGCAACCTTGATCCGGTTGAACCTCGGGAGGACCTGTCGCAGTCGGCAAATTACCTGTTCATGCTCACCGGCTCAGAGCCTTCCCAGATCGACGCCCAGGCCCTGGATACCTATTTTGTTTTGCTGGCAGACCACGGGATGAACGCGTCCACCTTCACCGGTCGTGTGATCGCCTCAACCGAGGCGGACATGGCATCAGCGCTGGTGGGCGCAATCGGCGCCCTCAAAGGTCCGCTACATGGCGGCGCACCATCGCTGGTTCTCGACATGCTTGACGCCATAGGCAGCCCCGACAACGTCGAGTCCTGGATGCGAGAGGCACTGGGGCGAGGAGACCGCCTGATGGGATTCGGACACCGCGTGTACAAGGCCGAGGACCCACGGGCCGAGATACTCCGTGAGCTGGCCTCCAGGATGGACAAGGGCGACCTTTATGCACTAGCGAGTAACGCCGAACAGACGGGACTCAGACTGCTCGAGGAACAGAAGCCAGGTCGTCGGCTGTACACAAATGTGGAGTTTTACTCCGCGGTGGTCCTGAACGCCGTTGGCCTACCGCGCGATCTGTTCACGGCGACGTTCGCGGCGAGCCGAGTCGCCGGTTGGAGCGCTCACGTGCTCGAGCAGTACGCCGACAACCGCCTGATTCGACCGCAGTCTCAGTACACCGGTCCCCAGGATCGACGCTTCACGCCCGTCTCGGCGCGCTGAGGGCTAGAGCCTACCGGGCGCCGCGCCGACGAAAGGCCTCATCCAAGATTTCCTGAATGGCGCTCATGTCGAGGATGAGGCTGCGCGGATTGTGCGCATATCCTTCTGCAGTTGGCGCCAGCTCCTGGTATGAAACCGCGAAGCAGTCAACCATTTCCTGCACCGTGACATTGCGAGCGCTGATCTTGTCCAGCTCGTAGCCAAGGGCCCGGAGAAAGTCTTCGTAGCCCGTTGGGCACAGTGGCGGAGGGCTGGCGTCCTGACCGCGTCCGCGCCGGGCCGTGAAGTTCTTCAGTATGAGTCCGGTCAGGTCCGAGTCCGGGATCTCGAGCGCCTCGATGACGGTGGAATCGGTGCGCGGGGTGGCGCGAACGATGAAGCCGGCGTTGACCTCATAAACTCCCACGTTGCGATGCCCGGAGTCGTCTGCATAGCGACCGATGGCACGCAGATCGTTTTGATAGGTGCGCTTCAGCTGCTCTGAGGTTGCTTCGCGTTTTCTGCCAAGGATTTCAAGCACGAGATTCCACTCCCGACGGAAGTGTAGAGCCTCTGGGGAGGCGCTCAATGACCCTTCTTGGCTAGTACACTCGCCAGCTCATGGCTCCCATTCGAGACGAGCCCGACACGTTTAAAGGTGTCATCGATGTGGCGAGTGAAGTAGCTGAAGTCGAAAATCTCTTGTAAGCCCTCCTCGCCCAAGAGCCGCAAGACATCGGGACTCTCCCTGAGCGCCTGCGATAGCGAGAGTCGCTGGTCTTGCGCACGGAAGGCTGCCTCTTGGACAACGTCGTACGCCTCATTCGGAGGCAGTCCGCCTGAAATGAGCCGTTCAAGCGCGCGATGCGAGAATGCGATTTCGTGGGTCGCCTCGATGTTCTCTTTCATGCGCTCCGGGAAGACCTCCAAATGCTCGATAATGCCGGTCAAGAGGTGAGCGCCGTAGTCGGCAAGGGCTGATGCGTCGCCTAGCACCACTCGCTCAACGACCGAGTGACTCATGTCGCGCTCGTGCCACAGGGCGATGTCCTCGAGCACCGGAACGGTGTAGCCACGAAGCAGCCGGGCAATCCCGGTGATCCGTTCGGACCCGATCGGGTTCCGCTTGTGCGGCATTGCCGATGAGCCCTTCTGACGGGCGCCGAATGGCTCGCGCACCTCACCAACCTCGGTTCGCTGCAGGCCGCGAATCTCGGTGGCAATCTTGTCGAGCGTCCCTCCAAGAAGGGCAAGCTCGAGAATGAAGCGCGCATGCCTATCGCGCTGAATGACCTGAGTCTCAGCAGGTGCAGGATTCAGCCCAAGCTGCTCCGCGGCCAGCTCCTCGACTTGGGGAGGAATGTCGGCATGGGTTCCTACCGCGCCGGCCAACTTGGCGACCGAAACAATGGCCTCCACCCGACGCAAACCATCGAGGCTTCGGCTCAGGTCGTCGTACCAGACGGCAAGCTTGAACCCGAAGGTCGTCGGTTCCGCCTGGATCCCGTGGGTCCGACCCATCATCACGGTATCGCGATGGCGCAGGGCGAGCCGGCCGATGACCGCCCGCAGTGTCTGGACCGCGGAGACAATCTCTTGAATCGCTTCGGCCATTTGAATCGAGAGGGCCGTGTCCTTCACGTCTGAGCTGGTGAGGCCGATGTGAAGGTATTTGCCCGCGGAACCGGTACTCTCTCGAACGGACTGAAGAAACGCGATCAGGTCGTGTTGGGTTTGCTCCTCATACTGGACAACTCGTTGCACGTCGAAGGATGCGTGCCGAAGCTCCTGGACCGACTCGGCTGGTATGCGTCCCAGCGTGGCCCATGCTTCCGCCACCGCCATCTCGACGCGAAGCCACAGCTCAAACGTATGTTCCTGCGACCAGATTCGCCCCATCGTGGCACGCGTGTAGCGGGCTAACAGCGGGTCACTCCCACTCGATCGTGGCGGGCGGCTTGCTCGTGATGTCGTAGACGACGCGGTTCACTGCCGCAACCTCGTTCACGATCCGGTTCGAGATGCGGCTGAGAACGTCGTCCGGGAGGCGTGCCCAATCCGCCGTCATGGCGTCCTGGCTCTCAACCGCACGAATGGCAACGAGGTTGTTGTAGGTGCGTCCATCTCCCATGACGCCTACGGTCTGGAGCGGCGTCAGCACGGCGAAGCTTTGCCAGAGCCGCTCATAGAGGCCGGCTCGACGAATCTCATCCTCGACGATCGCGTCTGCGCACCGCAAGATCTCCAGACGATCGCGAGATACCGGACCAAGAATGCGGACTGCGAGGCCCGGACCGGGGAAGGGTTGGCGGCAAATCACCTCCCGGGGAAGTCCCAACTCCAGGCCTACTTTACGGACCTCATCCTTGAACAGGTACCGAAGCGGCTCGACCAGCTCGAAATCCAGCTCAGCGGGCAGGCCGCCGACGTTGTGGTGGGTCTTAATCTTTGCGGCTCCGTGGGTGTCGTGGCTCGTGCTCTCGATCACATCTGGATACAGGGTGCCCTGGGCCAGAAAGCGCATCGAACCGATGCGCTTTGCCTGCTCTGCAAACACCTGGACGAACTCGTGACCGATGATCTGCCGCTTCTCTTCCGGATCGGCAACGCCGTCCAATCGCTCCAGGAAGCGGTCGGCGGCGTCCACGGAGACCACCTGGCCGGGAAGCAACCGTTCAAAGACCTCAAGAAGATTGTGCGCTTCCTCCTTGCGGAGAAGTCCAGTGTCGACAAAGATGCAGACGAGCTGCTCACCTACGGCGCGGGCCAGGAGCGCCGCCGCGACCATGCTGTCGACACCGCCGCTCAGGGCACACAGGATCCTCTCTTTGCCTACTTGGGTTCGGATATGACCAATGGCCTCCGAAACGAAATGCCCGGGCGTCCAATCCGGATTGGAGCCGCAGATGTCGACGGCAAAGTTGCGCAAAAGGCGTCCGCCGAGCGGAGTGTGGGCGACCTCGGGATGAAACTGTATCCCCAGTCTTGCTTCTCCGGCAGCGATTACTGCGTGCGGCGAATTCTCGGTGTGAGCGAGGGCGCGGAACCCGTTAGGGAGTTGTTCGATGCGGTCGCCGTGACTCATCCAGACGTGAAATCGATCAGGCATCTCTGCGAAGAATTTCGTCGGCTCGTCGATCTTCAGCTCTGCCATGCCATACTCGCGTCGAGTCGCGGCCGCGACCTTGCCGCCGTGCTCCAGCGCGATGAGCTGAAGGCCATAGCAGATGCCCAAGACCGGGATCTGGCCCGTCAGCACCTCTCGGGAGCAGCGGGGGGCTCCCGGCTCGTACACGCTGGCCGGCCCCCCAGACAGCACCACGCCGTTGGGCTGCAGCTTCTGGATCTGCGACCAGCTCGCGGTGTTGGGCAGGATCTCGCAATAGACATTTTGTTCTCGAATGCGTCTCGCGATGAGCCGGCTGTACTGGGAGCCAAAATCCAAGACGACGATCATGGGCGACTTTGGCGCCCCCACCTCACGATTCGGCAGCCGTCAGCAAGCTTCGATCGGCTCTGACTCAGGACGTCACCGAGGAACCGGCGAACGGAGCCGGCTCCGAGGGTTGCGACTGGAGATGAGTGGGGTGAAGAGCGAGGAATGTCTCCCGATCGACGCTCATCGCCACTTCCCGGTAATATCCGATCGCCGGCCGAAACCGGCGTCGTGTTGAGATTCTGCGGAAACCGGCTTTTTCATAGCTCTTGAGCGCTCGGGTATTCGTTGCGTAGGTAGTCAGGGAGACTATGGCAAAGCGAAGGTCTGTAAACAGGTGGGCGAGTAGCGTCAGGACCGCATCCGTCCCGTATCCCCGGTTCCACAGGTCCGTCTCGCCAATATAGACGCCCAACTCGCCCGTCCTTTGTTCCCAGTCGATCCCGTAGCAGCTCACCATGCCGATGAGCTGTCCGCCCTCGTCGAGGATGCCGTAGCTCCGCCGTTGACCGCTCGAGGGCCAGTCACGTTCGGGTAACACCCGGCAGAATTCGGCAAAGCTGGGAGCGGTCGGAATCCTCCCGCTCCAATACTGAAGCTCCGCGTTTCTGCTCCACTCAAACCGCCGCCGCTGTTCAGCGACCGTGAAGCCGTTCGACGCAGGCTTGAGCGTCACCCGGTCACCCGCGATCGAGTCGCCCAATCGATTCTCCCTGCGTCAGTATGGAAGGGGCCGGCTACTGCATACTAGCCAAGTCAAACGCGGGCGATGGTCAGTAGCCAAAGAGGAAGTGCCCGACCATGCCAACCAGAGAGGGAGTGCTGTCATTGCCGTAGTACGGTGTCCGGCCTGCGGATCGGACAACCCCCCAGGAACACCTTACTGCCGGGCGTGTGCGCGGCCGCTTGACACAGAGACCTCCCAGTCCGTCACTGAGCGCCGTGCAAACGCGCAACTGAATCAGAGGACGGCTGTTCGTTGGGTGCCCGTGCTCCTCACGTCACTGCTCATCGCGACCATAATCGCGGTCCTTATCATCGTGATTTTCCTGGTACGGTAGCCTCGGAGGCGCGTTCGAAGACCCAGGGAACGATGTTCGGGAGGCGGTCGACGACAAAGTCGGGCTGAGCCGTCTCAGGACCAACCTCCTCGGCTCGGAACTGGCGAGTCAGGATCGCCCGCATGCCGATTCCGTGGGCGCCCCCCACATCGTCCAGAAGCCGGTCGCCCACGAAGACCGCCTCGGAAGCGTCGACGCCCAGTCGTCCAAGGAGGTCGAGGAAGATGTCGGGGTGCGGCTTTCGGATTCCGACCTCCGAGCTGATGACCGAATCATCCAGCAACTGACCGAAGCCGAGAGCATCCCAGTCTCGGCGCATCATGTATGGCAAGAGATGGGCGTTCGAGATGACGCCCATACGCAAACCAGCGCTTCGCAGATCTCGGAGAGCAGTCAAGCTGTCCGGCGGAACGTGAAGGTGTCGGGCAAGGGCGTGGTGTTCGGTTTCAGCGATCCAGCGGACGGTGTCTGGCGAGGGTGCGAATCCCAGGCCGGTCAACGCCGCCGTGAAGAGATGCAGGATGTCAAGCTCGACCAATCGGTCATGAGCGTAGGACTCGTCGACCCGCCTTGTGACCTGGCGGGCCACCAGCTCCACGAGATCAGCCGCCTCAGGCACCTCAACCGATGCTTCCGCGACCAGACGGGTCCGGATTTCTCCGTACACCCCGTGGAGGGCATCCTCGGGAACTGTGAAGTCGACCAACGTATGACCGTAGTCGAATATCACCGCTCTGAGCACCGATCTCTCCTCGTCCGTCGGCAAACTCATGCTATCCCGGCTCCGAGGTCTAGACTTCGACGGCTCGTCTAGACTCGCAAAGCACCGCAGGGGGTTAAGCATGGCCGAAGGACAGGCAATCGCTGTAGATCTGGTTCAACAGTTTGTCATAAAGGCACACGGGGACCTAGAGGCAGTCTCTGAGCTGATCGAGGCACATCCAGGCCTGGTCAATGCCACCTGGGATTGGGGAAACGGTGATTGGGAGACCGGGCTGGGAGCCGCATCCCATATCGGGAGGCGGGACATCGCCCTGTGTCTTCTCGACAGAGGCGCCCGACTCGACCTCTTCGCTGCGGCAATGTTGGGGTACCGAGATGTTATCGCGGCAGCTTTGCACGCGCTTCCCTCCGTCGCGACCGCACCTGGTCCGCATGGCATCCCGCTGATCGAGCATGCGCGGGCCGGCGGAAGCCCCGCCGCGGAAGTGCTCAAGCTGCTCGAGGACCAACTGGAGGTTGCTTCTCAGATTCGGTGACTGAGCGCTTGGAGTTCGTGCGCTGACATGCAGTACTATCTCACGGCACAGATGGCCCGTCCACGACAAGGAGACGTGAAGTGAGGACGACCCGCCGCACATCGTTTGCCACTCTCGGCATCTGCTGGATCATCCTGTCGCTGGTCGCTGCGATGCTGGCCAGCCCGTTCGCCGCCCTCGCCAAAGCTCCGGGAGTCCGCGCCGTATCCGGGACCTCAGGCCTGATGGCAGTTGGATGCGGTAAGGCCGGATCCTGCATGGTTGGAGGCTACCTGACTTCCAGTACCTCCAGTGGAGCGATGGCGGTTGTGAAGAACGGTGTCCCGGGGCACGGTCGTGTGATCTCAGGTACCGAGGAGCTGGACGCCATGTCTTGCCCAACCGTCACCTTTTGTGAAGCGACCGGTTCCAGTGCCGCGGGGAAGCCTGTGGTGGTTTCGATCAAGAAGGGTGTGGCTGGAAAGCCCGTCGTCGTTTCCGGTGCGACGCTGCTGTGGGGAGTGTCGTGTGTCGGACCGAAGGTCTGCACGATCATCGGGGGACGGAGCCGATATCAAGAAGAGCGATCAGAATCCGGTCGTGGTGGGTCTGGTGAAGAACGGAAAGCCAAGCTAAGTTACCACGGTCTCCGGCGCTGCCGCCATCGGCATGACGGCCATCGGTATCTCTTGCCTCTGGAAGAAGAATATCTGCGTGGGTCTGGGCTTCGGAATCTTTGGCCCCGACACAAACCTGCAGGACAAGACTGCGGTCATCGATATCAAAGCAGGCAAGCCTTCAGGCGTGAGCTATCTTGTGAACGACGAGCTGGATGCCATCTCGTGCACCACGCCACTCAATTGCATGGCAGTGGGACACGGAGTGCGGAAGCAAGAGGTGGGGGTGATCTCCGTCATCAAGAACGGTCGTGTCGCAGGCGACTCCATCGTTACCGGCAGCAGCTGGCTATACGGCATCTCATGTTGGAGCAAGAAGGTCTGTGAGGGCTCTGGACTTGTCGACACTTCGAGCAGTGGCGCGACGGCAGCCGTCACGTTTTCGGTGCGCAACGGCAAGGCGGGCGGCGCCGGTCGGGTTCCCGGGTCGTCCAACCTGGTCGCCATTTCCTGTGCCGGGAAGGGCATCTGTCTGGCCACCGGGACCAACACTAACACGCTGGGAAGCCAGAAAGGCGTGGTGTATTCCATCATCTCCAAGTGATGGAACGGCCGGCTGGTCAGCGCTTCCTAACCTGACTCCGAACGGATCAGAATCCGGTTCTGCCATGGGTCGGCAAGCTCGACGCCGTCGGCCTGATGCGACAGCGGCACGCCCGCCCGATCGAGGCGCTGGAGCAGCTCAGACCGGCCGTTCTCGTCGGGTAGACAGATCGCGAAACGCCTCAGCTGGGCGACGTTCTGGGGCGCGGGCCCCGCACCCTGGCTATGCCAGGTGTTCAGTCCCAAGTGATGGTGGTAACCGCCGGCCGAAACGAACAGCGCGGTGGGCATGGCCGCCACGACATCGAAGCCTAGAGTTTGGCTGTAGAACTGGCCCGCCTCTTCGATGTCCCCCACCTGCAGGTGAACGTGTCCCATGCGCGTACCCCCGGGAAGGCCGGTAAACTCCTGCCCTCCAGTTTCTGCCTCTCGCACCAGTCCCGAGAGGTCTATGGGCGCGTTTCCCATGCGAATCCGACCTTCGTCCCAATGCCACTGCCCGCGAGGCCGGTCTCTGTAAACCTCTATGCCATGCCCGTCAGGGTCCTCCAGATACAGAGCCTCGCTCACGAGGTGATCGGCATGGCCCAACGGGTTCCCAAGTGACAGCCAATGCCTGGCCCACATACCAAGGTCGGCTCGCGTCGGGAGGAGGATCGCGAAGTGGTAGAGGCCGGTGTAGCTACGACCACCGCGCGGCCAGGGACGGGCATCCGGGACCTCGGAAAGCTGGAGCAACGGACGGTCCTCACCCACGCCCAGCGTTGCCGTGCTTGCGTTCTGCGCCAGCAGTCGCATGCCGACGGCATCAGTGTAGTAGGCGACAGATCGCCCAAGGTCCGCAACGCTAAGGAACACGCTACCCACGGTGGTTGCCGGATGGATTGACTCCCGTGTGAGAGCGGTCATCGTTGTCTCCTGACGGCTTGACGGTATCTCATATTGTCCCACTCAAGCCGCGAGGGCCTACTGGCTCAGACGTTGAGATGACCCCGGTGGCCAACCGGCTGCTTCAGGAAATTGTTGGTCCCGGGTGGATGTGCGATGGCTACCCTCGTCCCCAGCTTCAAGAACAATGTCGAGATCGGACAGCGAAGATCGATGAAGGCGATCTGTTCCCGGTTCCTGACCGCAGTTAGCGGCGGAGTCTTCCGACGGCAAACACGACCGCGACCGCAACGGACAGTAGCGACAACGCCTGGAAGACGATTTGTGTGTAGCCGGCCCAGCCCAACGATTTCAACACGATGCTGCCGAACCTGCCTTGTGCCAGACTCAGGATTAAGAGTCCGCTCGCCACCAGATAGCCGACGAATATGGCCGCCGCGACCACAACCTCGAGTGGCCGGCTCACCCGACGCCGCACAACCCGGCTGGCCGTTTCACCGACGGCCAAACCGATGAATATGGCAATGAACCACAGGGCGAAGGAGATATCGAGCGCAAAGTACCAGCAGATCGTCGCCACCAGCAGCGATGCCAGACCCGCAAGCGCCAGCCGTCCGGGGGCGACGTCGAACTGCGCCGGCCTTCGAAGTTGCGCGCAGCTGCGGCACCGGACTCCGACCGGCGTGAAGACCATGCAGCGCGGACAGAGGTAGGAGGCGCACTTTCCGCAGGACACCACGGTTGACACAGCCGGGTGGTTGACGCAGAAGTGCTCCTCGACAGTCTCGTAGGTTGGATCCGGCTCGAGACTCACGGGGCGACCTGCTGCCGTCCCTTGATCCTCTCCACGTCCCAGTCGCGGTAGAGCCGAGGCAGCATGTCATACGGCGTCCATCGCGCCTCCTGCCCGTACTTTCCGCGATACTCTTTCAGCGTTTCGCCCACGAAATCAAACTTGATCTGGCAAATGCGAATGCCGACAGGGATCGAGATCGAGCACGTTGAATGGTTGCTGATCTCCATCGTCCAACGAGAGATATATCCAACATCCCCAACGCCCGCACACTTACAAACGGAGAGGCTGGATCGGCCGATGCTGCTCCGGGCGTGCATGGTGGTGGTGATGCCGTTCTTGGCTCCGACCACCTCGTCGGTGTGGGCCAGGATCGTCGTTCCCGGCTTCACGACAATGGCCTCCGATGCCCTCCGAGGTTCGCCCCAAAATGCCAGAGCCTGATCCTCGTCGGTGAAGTCGATGATTTCGAAGTACTTGGTGGGCTCGAAGTACCAGGGACCCAGGCGGCAGTCGTAGGAGTTGGTACCAAGCTGACGTTCGTCGAACGGCTCGATGACGATGTTTCCCGCGGCTCGCTCTTCGAGAACACGCTTATCGGATAGGAGCAACCAAGGTCTCCAGCGGCCGCTCGCAGCAGCCAGTCGCAATGCGCCGAATTCTACCTATGCCCACGTAAAATGAGCTACCTCGGGGCCGTCAGCGAGGCGGGGAGCGGGACTCGAGACCGGGTGCTTCCAAACTAAGCAGCGGCTGCGCTGCAGCGGAATGCATCGGGTGTGACTGCTCGTCCCTGTCGCTGGGCACGCATTCCAACATGAGCCATCGAAGGGGGGACGTCTGGATCCACTGGCCGCGTTTCGCGACGAGATCCGCCGGTACCTATCCGCACAAGGGGCTCAGTCGGAGCAGATCGTCATCTCGGCGCCGCCAAACCCCACGATGGGCGAGGCGTCGACAAATCTCGCCTTCCTTTTGTCGAGGGAACGTGGAGCGGCGCCTCGTCAGGTTGCCGAATCGCTGGTCGAGCCCTTCGAACCTGCTCAATTCCGGTTCATCGACCGGATTGAGGTAGCAGGCGCCGGCTTCATCAACTTCTTCCTGAACTATGAGGAGTTTCTGCCATTCGCGGTCGAGGCTATTGAAGCCAGTAGCGCCGAGTTTGGACGGCCGGCGGATCTAACCAGACTCCGGATCCTTATCGAGCACACCGCCGTCAATCCGAACAAGGAGTGGCATGTTGGCCACTTGCGGAACGCGGTCATCGGGGACGTTCTGGTCCGGGCAGCCAGGCTGGCCGGTCATGACGTTGAGGTTCAGAACTACATCGACGACACTGGCCGTCAGGTCGCCGAAGCGATTTACGCGCTGGAGCGCTATGGCGCCTCATCCGCTTCGGATTGTCAAAAGTACGATCAGTACGTCGGCTCCTACTACGTGCGCGTCAACGCGGAGCTCGCCGAGGCTTCGGAAGGGTCTCGCCACCAAGAACTGGACGCCGGAATCACACGAACGCTGCACGAGCTGGAGTCGGGCGCACACCGAGGCCAGGTCGAGCGAATCGTTCGCGCTCAACTGGAGACGGCGAAGAGATTGGGGGCTGAGTACGACTTACTCGTTTGGGAAAGCGACATCGTCCAAGCGCGGCTCCTCGACGAGGCGCTCGAGTCCCTCAAGCGGTCACCTCGGGTATACGTTCCCACCGAAGGGGAGTATCTGGGGGCGCTAGTTATCGAGGTACCTCCGGGTTCCGGATCGGAAGAGGAATCGGACGAGAAGCTGCTGCGAGTACTGGTTCGTTCCAATGGGCTGCCTACCTACACGGGCAAGGACATGGCCTACATGATGTGGAAGTTCGGCCTGCTCAAGGAAAGGCTGCGACGGTGCATTTGGGACACAGGGGCACCTGGTCCGGTCTGGACCACCTGCCCAGACGGCGACGTGTTCGATCCGCGACCACCGGATCGGGTGATCAACGTCGTCGGTGAGCATCAAGCGCTGCAGCAGCAGACGGTTTTGGAAGGCTTGGCCGCTGCCGGTTTTGAGGACGAGGCGCGACGTGCCGAGCACTTTTCCTATGGGATGGTGCGTGAGAAGACAGGCCGCATTCAGGGACGAAGGGGATCAGGAGCCTCCGCGGACGAGATTCTCGACGAGGCGCTTGAGGTGGCGGTCCAGCGAGTCAACGAGAAGCAGTCGGACACGGAAGCGGCCGAGCGGCGGGCGGTTGCCGAGGCGATCGCCGTTGGCGCAGTGAGATATCTCATGGTTCAGTACAGTCCACCGAAGCCCATCGTCTTCGACATGCACGACGTCGTGAGCTTCGAAGGCAATACCGGCCTCTACATCCAATACGCACTCGTCAGAATGAACGCGGTGCTCCGCCGGGCCACCAAAGACCTCGGTCTCGGTAGCGAGGACATCCGGGGTGGCGATCTGGCCCTCCTTCAGTCAGAGCCGGAACGCCGGTTGGTGCTGAAGCTGGCTCGCTTTCCTCACGCGGTTGAGTCCACGCTGCGAACGCTCGGAGTGAATCTCGTCGCCGAGTATGCCCATGAGCTGGCGGCAGAGTTCAGTCAGTTCTACCGTGACTGCCCCATCTTGTCCGCTCCCGAGGAGCTGCGACTGGCCCGCCTGCGGCTGGTCACGGCGACGAGGAGAGTTCTGACAAATGTGGCCGGAGTCATTGGGATTCCGGTCGTGGATTACCTGTAGGTCACGATCCGATGATCCCAATGCCGGCCAGGACCAGGCCAACCACAATCAGAATCCCGGCCACACGGAAAAGACGAGACGACGAACCGCCAGAGAGCAACAGGGCGACGCCGGCCGCAACCATGATGATCCCACCGACAAAGAACATGATGCGGGAACGCCACGACCGGGGCTGCCGTGCAGAACGGCGGGCTCGCGCCCGTTCCGCTCGACGACGCGCCCGCCTACGACCCATGTGTGTTCCTGCTCAGGTCGGCACTCAAGGTCTTCCCTCATGAGTGTGAACCAGATGTCTGAGGGTCGCAAGCTGCAGCTTCAAGGATGCTTCGTCTGTGGGACCACCAACCCAAAGGGCCTCCACGCAGAGTTCGAGAAGACCGAGGGGGGAGCCGAAGCGATTTACGTCCCCGCTCGAGAACAAGAAGGGTGGCCGGGCATCATCCACGGCGGCATCCTCCTGGCGCTTATGGATGAGGCAATGAGCTACGCCCTCTTCTTTCACGATATCCACGCGTTTACGGCTAGGCTGGATTCTCGTTTTCGGCGACCGGCCAGACCGGATGAGGCGCTGCGGATCACCGCCGAGATGTTCAACCGGCGACGTCCGCTGGTGGATGCCACGGCTCGGATCACCACCGTCGTCGGTGCTGTAGCGGTGGCAGAGGCGTCCGGCCGCTATCGCATTGTGGGTCGGGAGCTCGAGGCCTAAGGGTTGACTGCGGCGGGTCGAGGCGACGTCCTCGGCGGGCTGAATCAGCAACAGCGCGAGGCGGTCACACACGCCGGTGGGCCCCTCCTCATCACCGCGGGACCCGGAACGGGGAAAACGCGCGTGGTTGTGCATCGCATTGCCTATCTGGTTGGGGTAGCGGGCCTGGCCCCTGAAAGCCTCGCCGCGGTGACCTTCACAAACCGGGCCGCCGATGAGATGCGGACTCGCACCGCTCAGCTTATCGGCGAAGGGAGCGCCCGAGTGGCAATCGGTACCTTTCATTGGCTCGGACATCGCCTTCTCCGTCGGTACGGTCGATTCACCCCCTTTGGGTCCAACTTCACTCTTCTGACCCCCAGGGAGTCCGGCCGGATTCTCGCCGGAGTGATCCGCCGTCAGCTCATGTCACACGGCGCGGACACAAAACAGCGGTTTGACGACGATCGACTTCCGACGGATCTTTCCCGGCTCCAGGACGCCGTGAGCGCGCTCCGGAATCGGGGAAGCGTCGTTTCACCAGCCGGCTTCGACGTTCAGGCTGCCGTCATGGCCTACGAGCGGGAGCTCCGCGAGCGCCGCGCACTGGACCTCGACGACCTCATCCTTCAGACGATTCAACTGCTTGAATCCCACAATTCCATTCGAACCCGGGTCAACCATCGCCTCTCGCACGTCCTGGTAGACGAGTATCAGGACGCCAATCCACAGCAGGTTCGACTGCTCCAGCTCTTGGTCGGGGGAAAGGGCTCCATAACCGTCGTGGGCGACGAGGACCAGGCGATCTACGGCTGGCGACACGCGGACGTGGCCGAGATGCTCCACTTTCCTGACCGCTTTCCTGGGGCGCGCATCGTCCGACTCGAAGAGAGCTATCGCTCGACCAAGCGGATTTTGGCCGTGTCCAACAGTCTTGTCGAGCACAACCGGCTTCGACTGGGCAAGCGCATCTTCACACAGAACCCGGCCGGTCAGAAACCGACCGTGTTTGCCGCGGGCGACGCCAGCGAGGAAGCGGCCTTTGTCATTGCCACCGTTCGCACATTGCAGGATGCCGGACTCAATCCCGATAATATCGCCGTTCTCTTTCGCCTGAACGCTCAGTCTCGACCTTTGGAAGAAGCCTTCGTACGTGGGGCGATCCCATATCACATTGAGGGCCTTCGGTTCTATGAGCGGCCGGAAATCGTCCGCGTCCTGGACGCCCTGCGAGTGATTGCGGATCCTGAGGATCGTGATGCGTGGCGCGGACTTCTCACCCGTGTTCGCGGACTTGGGGCTCGCCGCGTTGCTCTTCTTTTGCCGGATGAGGGGCAACCTCTGCAACTGCTCGGCCGGGACCTGCCGGGTTTTCTCCCAGCCGCCGCACGTGCATCGGTTCGACTTCTCACCGAGTTGGTGCACCACGAAGCCGGCCGGCCGCCTCAAAGTGGCATGTTGGTAGACACAATCAGACAAATCGTCGCCCACCTCGACGCCGTGCTGGGCCCGCTCGATTCAGCCGCCGAGAGCGAATCCGAGCAAGCCAACCTCGACGAGCTTCTTTCCGTGGCGACTCAGTACGAAAGCTCCCGGGCGGCGAGCCGGCGCGACTTTCTCGATCACGTTACCCTGTCGGGTGGACCGTCATCGACGGCATCCGGCGTTCGCCTGATGACCCTGCATGGAGCAAAGGGCTCAGAATTCGACGTCGTTTTCATCACGGGTCTGGAAGACGGATTGCTTCCGCATCGGAAGGCGTTCGAGGCACCGGATCAGGTGGAGGAGGAACGGAGACTGCTCTACGTAGGCATGACGAGACCCCGAAGCCGGCTATTCCTCACCTACGCTCGCACCCGGGCCGTCGGGGGGCAACTCACCGCGAATCCTCCGTCTCGGTTTCTGGAGGAGATCCCACCTCAGTTGCTGACGGTTGAGTTTGGTGTGGGCCGCCGTCCTCGCGACCGCTTGTCACGCGTCGACATCGGTGATAAGGTAGCCCATGCCCGCTGGGGTCACGGAGTGGTAGTGCAGGTCGAAGGGACCGGAAGAGATAGCATGGTTTCTATACTCTTCTTGGACGGCTCCCGTCAACGAGTGCAGCTTCGACACGCTCCACTGCAGCGGGTGCAATGAGTCGGAAGTGCTACGAGTCACCTCATGAGAAACCCCACCGGCCGCAGCCTGCCCAAGCTTTCGGGAGTCTTGAGCTACGTGCTGGTCATCGCGGCCCTCGCCCTGGCCATCCTATGGATCATTCCGGCAAACTATTACCTGATCATGCCCGGTCAGGCCCAAAGGGTTCTCCCAATGATCAGCATTCACGGCCACCACCGGTCATCGGGCCCGGGCGCCATATATGACACCTATGTCAACGAGTACAAGGTGAGCCACCTGCTGTACCTGTTCCTCGGTCTCATGCGTAGTGATGTGAGCGTTGAGCCGGCGGCGCAGGTGAGCAGCGGGTGTCCCGACCAGCAGTATGAGCAGCAGCTGCTTGCCATGATGGACGACAGCAAGATTCAGGCGGAGGCGGCCGCCCTGCACGTTCTCGGGCATCGGATCCGAACCGAGCCGACACCGCAAATCGACGAGGTGAGCTGCAACTTTCCCGCGATCAGTATTCTCCGGCCCGGTGACCGCATTGTTGCCGTCGATGGTCATAGGATCACCGGTGCTGGGCCGCCCGGACAGTCGCTCCTGGAGGTGCAGCGCTATACCAGAATGCGTCCGCCGGGCAGCATCGTGAAGCTGCGGATAATCCGCAACGGCCGAACAAGAACCGTGTCGGTGCCCACCAGACGCGCGGATAGCTTGGGAGACATCGTGAAGAGTGGTGGGCACACGACGATCGGTATCGTCATGTCGCTGCCCTTCAAGTTCCCGCTACGGGTTCATATCGACTCGGGCAATGTCGGTGGTCCCTCTGCCGGCCTCGCCTTTGCGCTTGGTCTCATTCAGCAGCTCACGGGCAGGGATTTGACGCACGGAAATCGAGTGGCCGTGACCGGAACCATTCAGTACGTCGACGTGAACCTTCCCCACGGCAAGCAGGGTTACCGGGCTCTCGTGGGAGCAATTGGAGGGGCTCGACAAAAGGCGATTGCCGCACAGGCCGCCGGAGCCAAATACTTCCTGGTTCCGAGCGAGAACTACGCGGAGGCCCTCTCCGCACGCGTTCATCTCAAGGTCATTCCGGTGCGCACCCTGCATGACGCGCTCGAGGTTTTGCGCCACCTACCGATCGCAACTTCCGCACGAGGTGGCTCCGCAGAGGCAGCAAAGGCCGGACGGGCGCGAGGCTAGCGGCGACTTCCGGCCCGGGCTTGCGCCTTGGCTCGTTCTTCGGCCCGCTTCCTGGCTTTTCGATGTTTGGCTTGCGCCACACGTTTACGCTTGTTCAACGGTCAGGTCCCTCCCTGGAAAGATGTATCCTACCCCTCGCAGCGTGCGGATGAAGGAAGGGTCCTCGGGATTATCATCCAGCTTCTCTCGCAATCGTCGCACATATACCTTGAGATACTGAGCCTCGTCGCGGTACTCCGGCCCCCAGACACGCCCCAGCAGCTCTTCCTGCGATACTACGCGGCCCCGGGCATTCACCAGGTGGTACAGAACGCTGTATTCCGTCGGAGTGAGGTCGATTGACCCGCCGTTGAGGAACACGCGACGTTGCCCGAAATCGATCCGGAGAGGCCCATAGGAGAACTCTGCCTCCTCTTGAGGTGGCGCGCCCGCTCGAACGCGCCGGATCACCGCATCCACCCGAGCCATCAGCTCCTTGGGGCCGAATGGCTTGACGATGTAGTCGTCGGCGCCCAGCTCAAGCCCGAGAACCTTGTCGTCCTCGAGGCCCTTTGCCGTGAGGAGGATGATGGGGACATCACTGGAGGACCGGAGCCGGCGAGTTACCTCAAAGCCTGTGAGACCTGGCATGGCAACATCCAGGATCACGATGTCGGGGCGCTCACGTTCGACCATGCGCAGGGCATCCCAGCCGTTGTCCGTTTTGCTCACCTCGTAGTCGGGTCGGTGGAACGCGAAGGCCAGAGCGACGATGTCTGCAACCTCGGGCTCGTCGTCGACGACCAGAACCTTCATGCTTCCACGTCCGAGCGGGGCAGCGAGAAGCTGAAGGTCGTCCCTCGACCCGGCCAGCTGTCCACCCAGATATGGCCACCGTGCAGCTCGACCAGGGAGCGGCAGATTGCGAGCCCCAGGCCAGCTCCCTCCGCAAGCTTCGTATCCGACTCGCCTCGATAGAACTTCTCGAAGATGCGCTTCTGTTCCTCGAGTGGGATGCCCGGACCTTGGTCGTGTACGCTCACCGTGACCTCCCGCTCGCCGACGCACATGGAGACGTCCACCGGCATGTTCTCCGGCCCATACTTGCAGGCGTTTCCAACCAGGTTGGTCAGGACTTGCTGGATGCGATTCCGATCCAGCAGCACGCGGGCCGACTGGATGTCCTTCAGGTGTATGGTCTGGCCCCGAGGCTGCCTGGCGACGGTCATGGCCTCGACGGTCTCGACGACAACCTCGCCGACATCGAGCAACTGCCGGTTCAAGTGGATTCGACCGTCCTGAATCTGGATCATCTCCAGCAGCTGCTCGACCATCCCCATGAGCCGGTCCGTGTTGCGGCTGATGCCGTCGATCAGACGAGTTTGGAGCGGTGACAGCGTATTCGCTTCTCCTTCGAGCAAGTCGACCGATCCCTTGATGACCGTCAAGGGGGTGCGCAGATCATGTGAGACCGCCGCGAGGAAATCAGACTTCAGGCGATCCAACTCCCGGAGTGCCTGCGCTTGGCTCGCCTCTTCCAATAGGCGCGCGTTGTCGATGGCAGTGGCCGCCAGATTCGCGAAGATCTCCAGCGCCTGAATGGTGTCAATGCTCGGGATGCGCCGGTCGAGCGGCTCGTCGATGGAGATGATTCCAATCAGTCCGTGCTCTCGCGTCTCGAGAGGAATCAAGAGGGAGTGCTCAGGTCTCCACTCGCCCTCGGCGGCGTGGACGCCGGGACGAACGTAGAGATAGGGCTTCTTATCCGGGTCCTGCAATGCACTTGGATGAACTTCAACAAGATATGAGCGGCTCACCCGGAAGCGAGGGTCCATGAGAGAACGGATCAGCTCAGGGGGCGTGGGCGGCTCCACAATCTGCCAGTCGATCCCATATGCAGCCCGACAGAGGGCCGCACCGGTCTGCTCATCAAAGAGCCGCACGACGACCGCGCCGAAGCCGCCGGTCTCCCCGATTGCCGAAGCAATCTTGGCCAGCAACGCATCCAATCCGAGCTGAAGCCGGAAGGCGTTACCCATCTCGAGGATGCTCTCCAGCTGCCGAGTCTTCTGCTGGAGGCTGGAGCTTCGGGCCACTTCGTCCTCATACAGCTTCCGTCGTTCACCTTCTGCCGTATCCCGCATGGTGCGCTCGTGCTCCACGCGCAGAACGGTCTCCTTGATGACAGCGGCGACGAGCAGCATGACACCCGCGGCGCCGGCGGTCCAGGGATTCGCCCAGCCGGGCACATGAGAGGCATAGATCAATGGTGCGCAGAAGACGGCGAGCACCACCGCGGTGATCGCGGCAGCCTCGGGAATCCGGTAGAAGTACGCCGCGAAGACCACGATGAGAAAGAAGATCGGCTGGTAGCGACTCGTGGGGCCGCCCGTAAATGCGACCCCCAGGCTGACCAGAGCCGTGTCCAGGAGGCTCACGCCTAGGAACAGGCGGTCGTCATGGTCCCGCCACGGGAACCGATGAATGAAGAACGTGAAAGCGAAGGCGGCCGCGGCCAGTGGCGTTATCCGCTCAATGAGCGTGATCGAGGTTGGCGGAATGGCCATCAGCGCCACGGCCAGCAAGCCGGCAAGCCAGTGAAGCCAGATCGAGACCTTCGCCATGACGATCCGAGGGTCGTCGATGTCCCTCGGCCTGATCCAGGCCAACCACTCGTCGGCCCGTTGCGGA
This sequence comes from Pseudomonadota bacterium, assembly GCA_021323865.1. GTDB lineage: Bacteria > Chloroflexota > UBA5177 > UBA5177 > JAJPKF01 > JAJPKF01. Next base: position 66,817 of record JAJPKF010000012.1, read on the forward strand.
AGGGAAGCCGTCTCCGGCCCGGAGGTGTCGCCCGATGTCAGCACGCCGGAGTGGCCCACGACTTCCGTTTTCACGGCAGCATCAGCCATTTGGGCGCGGAGCGCCGTTCGCCTCGGCCAGCGATTTTCCAGCCACGTCGTGCAATTCTAGCCATGTGGAGCGCGCTGGATTATCATACCGATGATGCAAACATCCACGCTTGCGACCCTGTGAATCGGAGCGCCGTCCCATGGTTATGCGGCCTGGGTGCCGCGCTCTGCATGTGGGGTCTGGCCAGCCCTGGAGTGGCTAATCTCCATCCGGCGGAGCGTCCCGTCATCCTAGTGCTGCTGCTCGCCGTTGCAGCCTGCACAGGGCTGCTGTGTGGCGCCGTCATCGTTCGCCGGCTGCAGGACCCTCATGCGTACCTTGCTGCGGCCACGGCCGGCTCAATCGCCGGTGGCATCAGCGGAGCAGTGTATGCGTTGGTCATGGGGATTGCCTTCGTGGGCACATTTGGGGGCGCTCCCGTCGGTTGGCTTGACGCTCTGCTGGTCGTGCTCTCCTATCCTGTCTTCGCAGGACTGGGCGCCTGCATTGGCGGACTGATGGGGGCTTGTCTGGCCGTTGTCGTGGCGGTCATCAGCAGCAGGATGACGCGATTGCATCGAGCGGGCTGAATCGTATGCTTCATGGTCCGTGCCCCCGAGCGGTTCGCGTCAATTCACGGTTCGGTGTTGCGCCGTTTACGCGCCCGACCTGGCAGCACGTTTTATCCAACGTTGTCCCGCGCTGCCGTCTCTAACCTCGACTCCACGTTCCGCCAGCTCGTCTCGAAGCTGATCTGACAGCCGCCAGTCGCGAGCGCGACGGGCGGTCTCGCGGCGAAAGATAAGCTGCTGCTCCTCTTCGGTCAGCTCCACGCTCCCTCGTGCCCGCGTGAGGAGATCAAGTCCCAGGACTCGGTCGAACTGCTCCACAAGGTGGAGCTTGGTCACGGGGGACAAGCTTCCGGCGACCAGGTCCTGGACCAACGCCAGAGCGCTGGGCATCGAGAGGTCGTCGTTTATCGCCTCGAGGAATGCGAGTCTTACCTCGTCGCCCTTGCCTTCGTCTCCGCTCTCGGGCTCCTGCAGCAGCTGGGCGACGTCGTCGATCAGACGGGATAGGCCGGTCTGCGCAGCTGCCAGCGAGTCGTTCGTGAGGCTCAGAGTCGTCCGATAGTGTGCCTGGAGGAGGAAGTACCGGAAGGCCAAGGGATCAATGCCACGCTCGGCAAGCTGGGCAACGGTGATGGTGTTTCCGAGAGACTTTGCCATCCGCTCATCGGCGATGAGAAGATGCGCCCCATGCACCCAGAAACCGACGAAGCGCTCTCCGCTGACCGCTTCACTTTGAGCCCGTTCGTCCTCGTGGTGGGGGAAGAGGTTGTCGATGCCTCCCGTATGAATGTCGATCTGGGGACCCAGCAGATCGGACGCCATCACGGAGCACTCGATGTGCCAGCCCGGGAAGCCTCTGCCCCAGGGGCTGTCCCAGTTCATGAGCCGCGAGGGATCTCCCTTCTTCCAGAGAGCGAAGTCGGCGGGGTCCCGTTTGTCCAGCTCGACCTCCACGCGTTGGCCGGCGATGAGGTCGTCCTGACGGTTGCCCGATAGCTCGCCGTATGAGGGAAACGTGCGCACGCTGAAGTACACGTTGCCGTCGGCCTCGTAAGCATGTCCTTGCTCGATGAGCTTCTCGATCATCTGAATCATTTGGGCGATGAACTGCGATGCTCGAGGTCTGGCCCGGGGCGGCAGGACATTGAGGCGAGCCTCGTCTTGCAGATACGCATCGGTGTAGAAGGCCACGACTTCGTCGACGGTCTTCCCCTCCCCGCGGGCCGCTTCTTCCACCCGATCAACGCCGGTGTCTGCCACCTCATTCCGCAGGTGGCCCACGTCAGTGATGTTCTTGACGTGGTCGACCTGGTACCCGTTGTACTCCAGGACCCTGCGAAGGACGTCAGCCGCGACAAACGAACGCATGTTGCCGATATGGCTAAAGTGGTAGACGGTCGGACCGCAGCTGTACATCAGGACACGAGGCGGCCGCAATGGCCGAAACACTTCCTTTCGGCGCCCCAGCGTGTTGTACAGTCGTAGTGGTGAAGCGGCAGGGACCCTGGCCGGTTCAGTCATGGTGCATTGTAGTGAGGTCTGTCTCGGGCCTGGCATGTGCCGGGAGATAGATTAGGAGCTCTTCTGGACAGCGCAGTCTCAGATCTTCCTCCCTTTATCCCCAGGGCAAAACTACGACCAACACGCAGCCATCGGGGGCGGGTTCGCATCGCAACACTCTCGGCCCTGTCGGCTGTCTCCGTTGCGGTGTGGCTGGTCGTGCTCTTTACCATTGCTCCGCACCGGCTTCTGACATATCTGGCCTTCTTTGTGCCCCTTTTCATCCTGGTCACGACAGGGGTCGGGGGCTTGCTCTTGACCTTCCGACTTGCCCTCCCCGCCGAAGAAGACGCGGCGCTCGCCGTGGCGCTGCGGCGAGGAGGACTGCTGGCCACGGTGGTCGTCATCAGTCTGGCCCTCGCCGCGGCGAACAAGGAGTCCCTTCTCGGCTTTATCCTGACTCTTGTCATTGCAGCGGCAATGGAATCGGCATGTTCCATCCGCTCGACGCCTGAGTCAGGCCGGGCTGCGTCCCTTCACAAGCCGTAGCCCCATCGACCGGTCTCCGCTTGAGGTGCCACGGCCGCCGCGATCGAGAGGCCGTTGGGTCGCTGGAATAATGGTGCGGCAGGGGGATCGAATGAAGCTGCAAGAGTTTATGGCCAAGGGACTGCTGCGGGAGTCGGGCATACCCGTACCGGCAGGGGAGGTGGCCGAGACGCCGGAGGCCGTGGCCGCGATCGCCGATCGGCTCGGGTATCCGGTGGCAATCAAGGCTCAGGTGCTGGTGGGTGGCCGAGGCAAGGCTGGCGGTATCAAGGTGGCAGGCACACCCGAGGAGGCGCGCCCGGCGGCTGAGTCGATTCTCGGCATGGATCTGAAGGGCCTGCGAGTCGGCAAGGTCTTGGTCGAACAGGGGATCGAGATCCAATCCGAGTATTACGCCGGATTGGTGGTCGACCGATCGCATCGAAGCACGGCAATGATCATCAGTGAAATGGGTGGAGTTGACATCGAGGAGGTGGCCAGGGACCACCCGGAAGCCATTCATCGATTGTCGATTGATCCGGCCTATGGACTTTTGCCATTCCAGGTGAATGCGGCCATCTATCAGGCTGGACTGCAGGGGCCGCTCCGGGAGATCGCCGCTATCATCACCGGTCTGGCCGAGATGTCCCAGGCGCGGGATGCCGTCCTTGCCGAGATCAATCCGCTGGTTGTGACGAAGGACGGTCGAGCTATGGCGGCCGATGCCAAGGTGGAAATCGACGACAGCGCGCTCTTCCGGCAGCCCGATCTTGCGCAGTTTCGCGAGGAGACCGCTGATGATCCCTTGGAGCTTCTCGCGAGCCAGCAGGGGCTCCCCTATGTGCGGCTCGATGGCAACATCGGGATCATCGGGAATGGGGCGGGATTGGTGATGATGACGCTTGACGTCGTCCGACAGGTTGGTGGCCGCCCCGCGAACTTCCTGGATATCGGTGGCGGCGCCCGAGCGGAGGTGGTGCGAAAGGCAATCGAGATTGTGCTGCAGGATGAAAAAGTCGAGGGTATCGTTCTGAACATCTTCGGCGGCATTACCCGGGGGGACGAAGTGGCCAGGGGCCTGTTGGAGGCGTCATCACAGCTTGATTTGCGCGTTCCGATTGCCATTCGCCTGGCCGGTACCAGGGCCGCGGAGGGCCTGGCGGTACTGGAGGACAGTCCCTTTGTGCCCGCAGCCGACGTCCAGACGGCAGCTCGCGAGGTAATGAGCGCAATCAAAGACAGTGGACGAAACCAATGAGCATCCTTATTGACCAGTCGACCCGAGTCATCGTTCAGGGAATCACGGGCCGCGAGGGCGCCTTTCACACACAACAGATGCGCGAATTTGGAACGCAAGTCGTCGGCGGTGTGACCCCGGGAAGGGGCGGCACCAATGCGGAGGGCCTGCCGGTATTCAACTCCGTGCACCAGGCGGTTGATGCGGTTGGCGCAGACGCTACATGCATCTTCGTACCGGGCCGATTCGCTGCCGACGCCATTATGGAGTCTGCCGCCGCGGGCGTGAAGCTGATCGTGGCTATAACCGAGTGGATTCCGGTGCGCGACGCTATGCGAGCCCTCGAATTCGCGAGGCAGCGAGGTAGCAGAGTCGTTGGGCCTAACTGTCCAGGGCTAACGAGCGCCGGCAAGGCGAAGATCGGCATCATGCCGAATTACCTCTTCAGGCGAGGGCCGGTCGGGGTCGTGAGCCGAAGCGGGACGCTGACCTACGAGATGGTCGACGAGTTGACGAAGCGGGATATTGGACAATCTACCGTCCTCGGCATCGGGGGCGACCCGGTCATCGGCACCAATTTTGTGGATGCGCTGCGGCTCTTCGAAGAGGACGATGAGACGCAGCTCATCGTTCTCATCGGTGAGATCGGCGGTGCCGATGAAGAGGCGGCCGCCTCATTCATCGCAGAGAGGGGTGGAAAGCCCGTTCTCGGGTTTATCTCCGGACGGACGGCGCCTCCCGGGAAACGGATGGGCCATGCCGGAGCAATCATCACCGGCGGCGAGGGAGGTCCGGAGCAAAAGGTTGCCGCCTTAAGGGCCTCGGGAGTCGAGGTGCTGGACACTCTCGGAGATCTGGCCGACGAAGCGGCCAGACGATGCCCCAACAAGACCGTTACGCAGGTGTGAGGGGTCCGGCTCGCCGGCTCACCTCGCTCCCGGGCGCATGAAGTCGTACTACACGCCGGAGGACGGATCTACCAAAGAGCCGCCCGGCCAATTTCCGTATACTCGTGGACTGTACGAGGACATGTACCGGAAGCGGCCGTGGACCATGCGACAGTACTCCGGCTACGCCACCGCGGCGGAGACAAACGAGCGATTCCGGCATCTCTTAACCCAGGGTCAGACGGGGCTCAGCACCGCGTTCGATCTTCCGACTCAGATGGGTTTGGATTCGGATAGTCCGAGGGCACGAGGCGAGGTCGGCCGAGTCGGGGTCGCCATCGACACGCTTGCCGATATGGAAGAGCTCTTCGGGGGCATCCCTCTCGATCAGGTGAGCACCTCGATGACCATTAACGCGACCGCCGCATGCCTGCTCCTGCTCTACGAGCTGGTCGCGGAACGCGGAGGCATATCGGGCCGGCAGCTTCGAGGCACTGTTCAGAACGACATTCTCAAGGAGTACGCCGCTCGCGGCACGTACATCTATCCGCCCGAGCCGTCCATGCGCTTAGTGACCGATCTCATGGCCTATGCCGGTCGGGAGATTCCGGCCTGGAACACCATCTCCATCAGCGGGTATCACATACGAGAAGCGGGCTCGACTGCCGTACAGGAAGTGGCCTTTACGCTGGCCAACGCGGTTGCGTACGTCCGGGCAGGAATCTCTGCCGGTCTGAACGTCGATGAGTTTGCTCCTCGCCTTTCCTTCTTTTTCAACGTCCACAATAACCTCTTCGAAGAGGTCGCGAAGTTTCGGGCCGCGCGGCAGCTGTGGGCGGCAGTGATGCGGGACTGTTTCGGCGCCAAGGATCCCCGTTCGTGCCTCCTGCGGTTTCACGCGCAGACCGCGGGAGCCACGTTGACAGCCCAACAGCCGCTCAACAATGTGGTTCGCGTGGCCTTGCAGGCATTGGCCGCCGTGCTCGGTGGGACTCAGAGCCTGCATACGAATGGGTTCGACGAGGCGCTGGCCCTGCCCACGCAAGAGGCCGCAACTCTGGCATTGCGCACGCAGCAGATCATTGCCTTTGAGACGGGAGTCGCCGAGGCCTCGGACCCACTTGGTGGCGCGTACATGGTTGAGGCGTTGACCGATCGCATCTCAGGAGAGGCGAAGGCGTTGATGCAAGAGATCGACGACCTCGGCGGTTCCGTTGCTGCTATTGAGGCCGGCTGGATGCAGGCCCGTATCGAGGAGGCGGCGTACGATTGGCAGCGTGGGGTGGATACGGGAACGGTCACCATCGTGGGAGTCAATCGGTTTGTCGCGGAACATGCGGTAGAGGTAGACATCCTGAGACCCGATCCCGACATGGAAACTCGTCAGGTCGAACGCCTACGGACCGTCCGTGCGGGACGTGATGGTGGCCAGGTCAAGCGGACTCTGACCGACTTGGCAGCGGCGGCGCGGGAAGGGACCGCAAATCTGCTCTACCCGATGAAAGCGGCTCTCGCCGCTTATGCGTCCATTGGCGAGGTCTCCGATACACTGCGGTCGGTCTTCGGTGAGTATCACACTGGTGGCTAGCTCGACTCAAGCGCGACGCACAGGGAGCAGGCCATATCCGAGAGCTGTTGAGTGAAAGCCAGGTGACCCGGGACGGACAGTTGCCACTAGATCGGTTGCGGGCACTGGCCGAGGAGGCGAAGGAGCCGGCGGGAGCCGCCGGCACAAAACGACAGCACGATCGAGGCAAGCTGACCGCGCGAGAACGCATTGACCTACTCCTCGATCCAGGCAGCTTCGTCGAGATGGACCGGTTCGCGGTGCATCGAGCTCATGAGTTCGGCATGAGCCGAAAGCGCTTTCTCGGCGACGCGGTGATTACGGGTCACGGTCTCATCGACGGCCGTAAGGTGTTTGTGTTCTCCCAGGACTTCGCCGTGTTTGGGGGATCGCTTGGCGAGGTGTTCGCAGAAAAGATCGTGAAAATCATGGATCTCGCCATGCGAATGGGCTGTCCGATCATCGGCATCAACGACTCGGGAGGAGCGCGAATCCAGGAGGGCGTGGTGAGCCTCGGTGGCTACGCGGAGATTTTCTACCGCAACGTCATGGCGTCTGGGGTGGTGCCGCAGCTCTCGGTCATCGCCGGCCCCTGCGCGGGAGGGGCCGTCTACTCCCCCGCGATCACGGACTTCATCTTCATGGTCGAAGACATTGCCTACATGTTCATCACGGGCCCCGACGTAGTCAAGGCGGTCACCGGTCAGGAGGTCTCCTTCGACGCGCTTGGCGGCGCCGCGACTCACATGGAGCGCAGTGGTGTGGCCCACCTAACGGCCCCCAACGAGGAGTCGGTGTTTGAGCTGGTCCGCGGTGTCCTGAGCTTCCTTCCCTCCAACAATCTGGACGACCCACCGATGGTCGAGACGTCGGACCCCCCGAACCGAAGCTGCGAAGCTCTGACCAACCTCATCCCGGAGTCGCCCAGCAGGCCCTATGACATGAAGTCGGTGATCACGGCAGTCGTGGACGACGAAGACTTCCTTGAGCTGCAGCCAGGCTATGCGCGCAACATTGTGATTGGTCTCGCCCGGCTGGGAGGACATCCACTCGGCATTGTTGCGAACCAGCCGGCCCATCTCGCCGGGGTATTGGACATCGCGGCCAGCGAAAAGGCCGCACGTTTCGTGCGCATGTGTGACTGCTTCAATCTCCCGCTACTCACCTTTGTGGACGTACCGGGATTCCTTCCAGGGACGGATCAGGAGCACGGGGGCATCATCCGCCATGGCGCGAAGCTGCTGTATGCATTTGCCGAGGCCACCGTTCCGAAACTCACTGTCATTACCAGGAAGGCCTACGGCGGTGCCTACGACGTGATGTCGTCGAAGCACATTCGAGCTGACTTCAACTTCGCGTGGCCCTCGGCCGAAGTTGCGGTGATGGGACCGGACGCGGCTGTGCGCGTGATCTTCCGGCGGGAGATCGAGCAGGCTGAAGATAAGGCCGCCAGGGAGCAGGAGCTCGTGGCGGACTATCGTCAGCGTTTTGCCAACCCCTATACGGCGGCAGAGCGAGGATACGTGGACGACGTGATCGAGCCGCAGGAGACGCGAGCGAGATTGTCCCGAGCCCTGGAGTTGAGTCTCACGAAGCGAGCCAGCCTCCCGCCCAAGAAGCATGGAAACATCCCCCTCTGAGCCGTCCGAGGAGGAGGTGGCGGCCATCGTGGCGGCTCTGCTCATCCAAGGGGAGGCAGAGGACCAGAGGGAAACCCAAGAGCCTCGTTCTCGTTGGGTCGAAGCTGCCCGACGGGAGGCCGTCGCGCGTCTGATTCGAGCCAATTGGAGCCGGCGAGCCGGATAGTTATACTGATTGCGTGACTGCGCCGGCCGCCCTCGCTGCGCCGTGCCGTCACAGATTTCTAGTCGCTTGTAGCGCTGAAGGAGAAGTTACCGTTGACGACCGGAACCATCAAGAAGCTGGTGCGAGAACGCGGGTTTGGATTTATCGAAGAACCCAATGGACAGGACATTTTCTTTCACGCGTCGGGCGTGCAGGGTGTCCAATTTGACGAGCTCGAAGAGGGCGAAACGGTGGAGTACGAGGCTGAGTCCGACACCAAGGGCAGAGGGCAGCGGGCAGTAAACGTTCGTGTGGGCTCAGGCTCAACGGGTGGCTCTGCGCTTTAGAAGCGGTTAGCCGTCGCGACGGGCGGGGGAGGAGGTCGTGCTGACCTGGCCCCACCTCCTCAGCATCTCGCGTATCGCGGCGGCTATTCCTATCTCTGTCCTGATCCTCAGCGGGGGACCGGGTCGCTACCTCGCCGCGGCCATCTTGTTCGCGATTGTGTCGCTTACGGATCTGCTTGATGGGCCCCTCGCTCGAAGAGGCAGAGTCGTCGGCCCTTTGGGGGTGTATCTCGATACGACAGCGGACAAAGTCCTCGTCAGCGTGGTCCTCATTGCGCTCGCGGCCGGTCATCTAGTCGACGTCTGGATGGTAATGGTGATCGTGGCGCGCGAGTTCCTGGTTTCCGGAATCCGGACGCTGGCTGCAGTGCAAGGATTCGTCGTTCAGGCGAATTTCGCCGGAAAGATCAAGACGACCGTCACTCTGGCTGCCATCGTCCTCGTGCTGTTGGTTGCCGCTGGATCGACCTCACACGGAGGGCATGTGCAGACGGTGCCTCGAATTGGAATGGTCGTCGCGACGATTCTCACGCTCTATTCGGGGATTATGTATCTCATCTCGGCCAGAAGCCTTTTTGTGCCGGCACTTCGGACATCCGAACGGCTCGGTCAGGACGCGGTGGCCGCGCACCGAGAATCGATGCCCGAGCGGTCCCCTTGACGGGAGTAGTAGAGACGGCAGTGCTGGCCGTGGCCGCCTACCTTCTCGGCTCGATTCCCTCCGGGCTCATCCTCACTCGTGCGACGACCGGTGCGGATGTGCGGGCCTGCGCAAGTGGCAACATCGGAGCGGCCAACGTGTCCCGGGTGGCGGGCATGAGGACGGGTGTCGCGGTCCTCATCCTCGATATGGCGAAGGGCTTCGTGCCGGTGATCCTGGGCCGATTGCTGGGTCTCGACCCTACGGAACTGGCAATCATTGCCGGCATCGCCGTCCTTGGTCACATCTTTTCCGCCTTCCTGCGATTTAAGGGAGGAAAGGGGGTGGCGACAGCCCTAGGTGTGATGCTGGCACTGGCACCCCTTCCCGCGGCAGTCGCCTGCATCGTCTGGCTCCTGGCTCTCGCCGTCTGGAAGTACTCATCGCTGGCGTCGCTCCTTGCGCTGGCGGCGATGCCGGTGCTGTTGGCGCTGTTCGATCAACCTTCGGCATACATTCCCCTCGCTTTCGGTCTGTGGCTGGTTGCGCTCTATACGCATCGCGACAACATCCAGCGCCTGTCGAGCGGTCGGGAGAACCGAATCGGCGATCAATCGGTTGCCTGAGGGCCCTCGAGTAGCCGTACTCGGGGCCGGGGCAGTGGGATGCTACCTCGGAGGCATGATCCAAGCTGCAGGGTGGCCAACTTGCTTGATTGGACGGGAATGGCGGCTGGCGCCCGTCCGCTCACACGGCCTCGTTGTCCAAGATGCGAACGGATCTTCTCGCGCGATACCCATCCGGGTGGCAACCGAGTCCGACTCTGTGCCGAGCGGATTCGACGTCGTGGTGTTGACCGTCAAGGCGTACGCGGTGGCCACGGCTCTCGCCGATCTTCGGCCGCTGGTGGGGAATACGGGGCTGATCCTCGCGGCTCAAAATGGTGTCGGTTCTGATCCTCTGCTCCTGGATGCCTTTGGGGCCGATCGAGTCGTGGCCCTCACCACGACGAGCAGCCTGGACATGCCGGCCCCGGGTGTGGTGCGGTGCCACAACTCCTCGGGTGGCCTCGCCTTCAGCTACTTCAATCCACCGGCCGTCCCGCTCGACCTTCCGTCACTGTTTGCCGGGACCAGGACACACCTGAGGGAAGTGCCGCGACCCGATAGTTTGCGATGGTCGAAGCTCGCGCTCAATTCCGTCGCCGCCGCCCTGTGCGCCATCCTCGATGCGGACCCGGCCGAGATTGCCTCCCATCCCCGGCTACTGGAGATCGAGCGGCTGGCGCTCCAGGAAACGCGAGCCGTTCTAAAGGCGGCAGGCATCCGGCCCGTCGATCTTCCCGGATATCCGGTGCGGGCGCTTCTCGCGCTCGCACGGTTACCGGCTCCCCTGTTCCGGACGGCCGTTGGTCGCTCGATTCGCCAGGGCCGCGGCAGCCGGTCTCCGGGCCTGCGACGCGATGTGCAAGCGGGTGGGCCCAGCGAGATTGATTACCTCAACGGCGCCGTGGTTCGCATGGGCCGAGAGGTGGGTGTGGGCACGCCGATTAACGAGTGTCTGTACGACCTGGTCCGAAGCGTGGAGACTTCGCCGGACGACCGGGAACGGCTGGCCGGACGTGCCACGCTGCTCGCCTCGACCGTCCTCGATCGCCGGCCGTCCAGTCGGCCGGCCGTCCGCGCTACCTGAGCGCCGTCACCCACCGGGCGGTCCAGGGCTCCAAGCCCAGCTCTTGGAGACGAAAGAGATCTCGTGTCGAAATTGCCTGCCGCTCCTCCTCCGTGAGGTCGAACCCACTGAGCGCGGCCACTCCGTGAGTCTGTTCGAAGAAGCGAAAGTCTTTATCCGTCATGAGTCGGGTAACGGCTTGCTGCATTCCCGCGACGCTCATGTGCCCCCCGTCGTGATTCTCCCGATTGTAGGTTGCCCCACAGCGGACAGAATTGAATGGTGCCTAGGGAGCGGCCGTGAGCACTGAGGCGAGAGTGTCTATTCTCGAGAACCTACGACTGGAACGCGTTGGAGTCGTACTCGAACCTGAGCCTGGAAACCCCCAGGAGGTGTGGGGCGTTCTCAACCCTGGAAGCTGTCGCACTCCGGATGGCCGTCTCTTCCTCTATCCGCGCATGGTGGCGGAGGGGAACTACTCCCGGATCGGACGCGTGGAGGTGACGCGCCCTAGGCCGGAAGTAGGCCCTGAGCTGGTGCGTCGAGGTATTGCGCTCCAGCCTGAGGCCGACTATGAGTACGACACCCGCAGCCACGGGGGAGTGGAGGATCCGCGGATCACCTACCTGCCTCGACTCCGGCAGTACGTCATGACCTACACCGCACTGGGACGGCTTGGTCCCCGGATCGCCCTTGCCCGATCGCTTGATGGAGTGAGCTGGGAGCGCCTCGGTCTCCTGGAATTTGTGGGTGACACCGGCGTCGACTTCGGGAGGTACGGCAATAAAGACGGAGTGCTCTTTCCGTTGCCGATTAACGATCCAGCCGGCAAACCGGCCTATGCCTTGCTGCACCGACCGACCTACCTGATGCACAACGAGGATGGAACCATTCATCAGGTCTTGCCGCCGGGCATCGAAGACTCCCGCGCGTCGATTTGGATATCCTATATCGACGCGGACGTGGTCCACGACGACCCGAATCAATTGACGCGGGTGCACGAGACCCGATTCTTCGCCGGTCCGCGGGAACCCTGGGAGCGACTGAAGATCGGTGCGGGAACGCCTCCGTTGTTGACTACCGACGGCTGGCTCATCTTCTATCACGGAGTGGCTGGGAAGGAGCCTGAGTCGGCTACTTCAAGCAAGCATGTGTGCTATCAGGCCGGCCTCATGCTCTTGGATCGTGACGATCCCACGGCCATCCTCTTCCGTAGTGGCGAGCCGGTGCTCAGTCCCACTGGCGCCTCCGAACAGGACGGTGTGGTGCAGAACGTAGTCTTTCCCACCGCCCTCGATGTGCAGGCTCATCGGTTGGATGTGTATTACGGCGCCGCCGACACGAGAGTGGGGCTCGCGACGGCAGAGTCTTCCACATTGCGGGTCCTACAGCCCCCATCGGCTCCGGAACCGCCGTGAGTCACTCTGAGTTCGCGTTCGTCTTCCCGGGCCAGGGGGCGCAAAAGCCGGGAATGGGCCGAGAGGTGGCCGAGCGGTACCCGGAGGCAGCACGAATCTTCCGTGAAGCGGATGAGATTTTGGGGTTCCCGGTCAGCCGGCTTTGCTTCGAGGGCCCGGCGGACGAGCTTGTACGAACTGAGAACACCCAGCCGGCATTGTTCACGACGAGCGTCGCCGTCCTCCGGGCGGTCTCCAACCACATGGCACCGGCCGCGGTCGCAGGCCACAGTGTCGGCGAGTATGCTGCCCTGGTCGCTGCCGGCGCCGTCTCATTCGAAGATGCTCTCCCCGTCGTGCGGCTTCGTGGTGAACTCATGGCTGACGCGGTCGAGAACACACCCGGGGGCATGGCCGCCCTTATGGGCGCCTCGGAAGCAATGGCCGGGGAAATATGCCGTGACGCCTCGACCGCCGGGCTCGTGGAGCCGTCCAACCTCAACTCACCGACTCAGATCGTCGTCTCGGGAGAGTCGCCGGCCGTTGCACGAGCTGTCGAGGTTGCCAAGTCTCGGGGGGTACGCGCGGTTCGTTTGAACGTCGGGGCGCCATTTCACTGCAGCCTCATGAAACCGGTGCAAAGCGGCCTGGAGCCGGCACTCAATGCGCTTCCCATTCATACTCCTGACGTGCCGGTCGTGGCCAATGCAACCGGTGACTACGTGCAGTCGGCGGAGGAGATTCGAGCCGCGCTTCTCAGCCAGGTCGTCAAGCCGGTCCTGTGGACGGCATCAATCGAGCGGATGAACGCGGAGGGCCTACACCGCTTCGTCGAGATTGGTCCCGGCCGTGTCTTGAGTGGGCTCGTCGCCTCGATCGACCCCGGTGCGGAGACGGTAGCGGTCGGCACTCCGGACGACGTCGAGAAGCTGGCCCTCCAGGCCGGCTAGGTCGGCCGAGGTGTCGATGTCGAGCGAGAGGCCGGGACGATAGAGGGTACTCATGCTTGCCGCGACCGCGCGCAGCCGCGCCAGATGGCGCGTGGCGCTTCCTCGGCCGAAGGCCGGCTGTATCAGGTTCGGCGGCCGCATGAGAAGCGCACCCGTCCCGCCATCTTTCGAGGGAGCGACAACTCCCGCGTTGCCGGGACGGAGCGACGTCAGCAAGGCCACGATGTCTGCCGGACCGACGTAGGCAAGATCCGCCGGTAGAACCAGTAGCTCGTTGAATTGTTCGTGCAGTGCCCACTTGATGCCGAGCGCGATTGCCCGATTCAGATCGGTCCCGCCGTCGCGAATCGTGTCGACTCCGTCGATGTCGTGCGGCGATATCACCCGAAGGGCTGATACCTCTTGAGCTTCGTTGACCGCGAGCAGTACCCGGTCGAGGAGTGAGCGGCTCAACTCCTCTCGGCCTTCGGACGTGAGCCGTTCGGCCAGACGGCTCTTCGAGTCCCGACCCTTGTAGGGGATGACCACCGCCAGAGTCAAGACAGGCTTGCCTCGACCACGAATCTCGCGAGTCGCCGCTTTGACCTCGCGTCGGACATGATGGTGTTCGTGGCCCGGGCCTCGATTCCCATGAGGGCGGCGTCCGTCTGCGCCTGTGAATCCGAGGCATCGACGACCAAGAGATCCAGAAAGTCTTGGTACGCGATCCCCACACCGCAGGCCGAGGCCGGCATTCCCACGGCCTTCATCAGCTGAGCCGCGGGGCCTGTGACCGCCTGAGAACCGACGATGGGTGACACGGCAATGATGGGCGCCGACGACTCCACGAGGGCATCGCGCAGGCCGGGGACTGCGAGGATCGGACCGATGCTCACGACAGGATTGGAAGGGGCGACGATGATCCGGTCGGCACGAGCGATGGACTCGAAGACCTCTGTCGGGGCCCGCGCAGAGTCGATTCCGTCGAGACGCACCCCCGTAGGCTCAACCGTATATCCGAGGCGCACGAAGTAGTCCTGGAAGGGTATCCAGCCGTCGTGCGTCTCGATCGAGGACCGCACCGGGTCATTGGTCATGGGCAGTATCTGTGCGGAGACGTTGAGAAATCGACGCTGCCGATCGGCCGTCTCGCTGAGTGTCAACCCCTGCCGGAGCCAATGTGTGCGGGCAAGGTGTGTCGCGATGTCGCGATCCCCAAGCCGAAACCAGGCCTCATGACCGTACATTTTGAGCATGTCCAGCGCTTGGAAGGTGTCGCCTTGGATCCCCCATCCTTGTCGGCGGTTCGCCAGGCCGGCAAGCGTATAGATGAGGGTATCTAGGTCCGGGCTCACATGCAATCCCAGTATGTCCACGTCGTCTGCTGTATTCACAATGATGGAAAGATTCGCATGGGGGAACTGCTGGTACAGCCCAAGTGCCAGCTTCGATCCTCCGATTCCGCCACAGAGCAAAACGAGGTTCATCGTCGGCTGAGCACTGCTTCGACCGCCAACCGCTCCCGATGGGCCCCATCCCCTTGGGGATGACCAATGAGCACCAGTGCCTGAGGATGCATGTCGCGCGGGAGTTCAAGTGTCCAGCGTACGATCTCTGGGCAGTACATGGGAGCAGCCATCCAACAGCAGCCGAGACCTCGAGCCCAGGCGGCAAGGAACAGGGTCTGGAGCGCACAGCCCACTGATTGAACCGCCATGGTGCGTTCCAGATCGTCGTGGGACCGCCCGCCCGTGATGGCGAGGCCCTGATCCACGGTCGAAATGACTATGGCACCCGGCGCGTCTCCGATCCGCTTCTCCGAGCGCCGGGCCCGGCGGTCCGATACCTCGGGATCCTCTCCCGAGGCTTCCATGTCCCTGCGCATCTCCTTCCCCATCGCTTCAGCCAGACGCCTTCGGGACTCCGGTCCCAGCATGGTGAATCGCCAGGGCTGGCTGTTGTGAGGACTCGGAGAATAAAGCGCAAGCTCGACAAGCTGCCGCACCACAGAGTCCGGAACAGGCGTCGTCGCAAATCGGCGAACGGATCTCCGCCCCCGAATTAGCTCCTCAAGCCGCGCGGCATGCTTCACTCCTCGTGCAGGCTTGCCCAGAGCTACGAGGCGGCCTCGGCCGCACCGGTCTCGGCAACGCCTTGCATTGCTCGCCAGACGCGCTCAGGCGTGAATGGCATGTCCAGATGGCGAATCCCAAGCGGAGAGAGGGCATCCATTACCGCGTTCGCGAGGGCCGGAGTGGAACCGATGCTCCCCGCCTCGCCGATCCCCTTCACCCCCAGCTCGTTTCTGGTCGAGGGGGTATGCGTATGGGTTACCTCGGGAATGACGGCTTCTCCAATGGTCGGCATGGCGTAATGGGCGAGGCTTCCGGTGATAAGTTGACCCTCGTCGTCGTAAACCACTTCCTCGAGGAGCGCCTGAGCCACACCTTGCAGGACACCGCCGTGGATCTGCCCCTCGACAAGCTGAGGGCTCACAATGGTGCCGCAATCATCGACAGTGAGGAATCGGCGCACGGTAACCTGGCCCGTGTCCCGGTCGATCTCTACCGCCGCGACGTGTGTTCCAAAGGGGGCCGTCACATCCTCGGGGTCGAATGTCCCAGTCGCACGAAGGCCCGGCTCCATGCCTTCCGTCAAGTCTTGCCCCGACGTGGCCGCCTTGGCGATCGCCTTCACGGTCTCAAAACGGTTCGGCGCGCCCTTAACCTTCCAGGCGCCGCCGTTCAGCTCGAGATCGACGGGGGCCGCCTCCAGCCGGTTCGCGGCAATCTCCCGCATTTTGTCTCGAATCTCGCAGGCCGCTCGGTAAAGGGCGGTGCCGCCGACTGACGTTCCTCGACTGCCCATCGTTCCCTGGCCGTACCCGAGAGCGGTGTCTCCATAGGTCACCCGAATCTGCTCCGGATCAATACCGCACACGTCGGCAACGATCTGCGAGAACGTCGTCTCCTGTCCCTGTCCATGGGGAGAGATGCCGGTGTAAACGGTGGCCGCTCCATCCGCCTCTACGGTCAGGGTCGCCGTCTCCCAGCCAAACCCGGTCACTTCCACATAGGAAGCGAGACCAACTCCAGAGATGCGCCCCTCCGCACGCGCCGCGTCCCTCAGAGCCAGCAGGTGCGCGTAGTCCACCCGGTCGATGGCAGCGTCGAGCGCAGCAGCATAGTTACCCGAATCGAACACCGGCCAGTCGGGCGTTTTGTAGGGGAAGTCGGCGGGTTTGACGAAGTTCTTGCGGCGTACGTCCGGAGGGGCGATGCGCAGCTCGGAGGCGAGGATGTCGATGGCGCGCTCGATGAAGAAGGCTGCCTCAGGACGGCCTGCTCCCCGGTAGGCGCCCAACGGTGTCTTGTTGGTATAGATGGTTCGCGCCTTCGTCCGCACATTCCTGATGTCGTAGCATCCCGTGATCATCCCGGCCGTGGTTTGGCCGAGCCAACCGGCGTCGTATGCCCCGGTGTCGGCGAGCAGATCCAGGCGTAAACCGAGAATGCGTCCATCCGAGGACGCCGCGAGCTGTATGTCGCCGATCTGCGAGCGACCGTGAACGGTGCCCAGAAAACACTCCGACCTCGACTCAACCCATTTGATTGGGCAGTTGAGTCGAATGGAGAAGAATGCCGCGAGCACATCCTCCGGGTACTTGCCGATTTTGCAACCGAATCCGCCGCCTACCTCGGGCGCGACCACCCGGACTTTGCTGTAAGGCAGATTCAGCGCCTCGCATAGTGCGTCGCGCACAAAATGGGCGCACTGCGTGGAGTTGTATACCAGCAAGTCGCCGGAAGCCGCATTGTATTGGGCGAGCACTCCCCGCGTCTCCATGGGAATTGGGGCCACACGCTGGTTCACGATTCGCTGGGAGATGATCACGTCGGCTTGTTGAAACGCCGAATCGACATCGCCGAAGCTGAACTGACGCTCCGTGCCGACGGGGAGCCCGTCGTCACTTGGCTTGGCTTCCGGGAAGTCCTCCCACTCCGGAGCCATCGACTCGATGTCCAGGAACGGTCGAAGCGGTTCATAGTCCACGTCGATCAGCTCCAGCACGTCCTCGGCGGCGTAGCGGTCCGTGGCAACGACCGCCGCTACTCCCTCGCCCGCAAAGCGAGCCACGTCAACCGCCAGTGGGGGACGGGCTCCCCCGCCCTCCTCACCTCCGGGCTCCCGATCCTGCGCCTCTTCGACCTCCGCGACGGCTGCGAGATCCGAGAGGTCGCGGGCCGTTACGGCCGCGAGGACACGCGGGTCACGGCGCACTCGACTGAGGTCGATGCCACGAATCCGTGCATGGGCATGAGGACACCGGAGGACTCCCATGAATGCCGTGCCCGGGATCTGGATGTCATCTACGTACCGGGCAGATCCCGAAATGAGGCGTGGATCCTCACGGCGCCGAATCGTGGCGCCCATGAAGCTCGTACTCTGAATGTCGCCCCCCGTCTCCTCGAAGTATAGTGATGGGCTTGGGTCGCCCTTGATTCTCTCCTCTTTGGGCCGCAGGGGATTGCTTGCAGAGTCGATGCCGCCGGCCCCTTATCAACGGGTACGTGACTCACTGCCTCAACCCCGGATGAGCGCGTTTGATACGGCGCTATCTTGGCGTAGGAGAGGGGGAGCGCATGCATACGCTTGTGGAAGCCGAAGCTCTGCAGTCTCGAATCGGCGATCTGGCCGGCGAGATCAACCAGGAGTTTGGCACCGTCGACTTGCTCTATCTCATCGTCGTGCTGCGTGGTGGCTGCTTTTTCGCCGTCGATCTCGCCAAGCGGCTGCGTATGCCCTGCCGCCTGGACTACATCCGGGTCACGTCTTATGCCGGCTCCCAGTCCAGTGGCGTGATGAGCTTGGTCAGCGACATCAAGACCGACATTCGGGGCAAGCCGGTCATCGTGGTTGAGGACATCGTCGATACGGGATTCACGATGAAATTCGTCCTGAGCTACCTGGCACTTCACGAGCCGGGGCAGGTTCGAGTGGCGGCGCTCCTCGACAAACCCAGCAGGAGGCGCTTTGACGTGCCGATCCACTACCGAGGCTTCGAGGTCCCCGACGTTTTCGTGGCCGGCTACGGACTGGACGGGCTCGACGACACGATGGCCAATCTGCCGCGCATCGTCGCCCTCGACGATGACGCGGCTACTGCTACCCCCGCGGGACTCGCTTACTCGATGGGCGCCTGAGCGGTGCCCACTTCCGGAGCTCGTAAGCCGTAGTCCCGGGCCGCTTCGGGATTGTCGGCGAAATAGCTCTCAATGATCTTCTTGTGATTCTGCCAGCGCCACTTTCCGTAGCACACCACGCACATCTCTCGCGCCTTGTGAGGCTTGACCTCGTGGCAAACGACGCACTCTCGTATCTTTGGTGCTCGAGGAATGACGCCTCGCAGCTCTCGTGCTCGCGCACGGCACCGTTCCTGTGACCGCTTGTAGCGATCCGGGTATTTCTCGCGCCAGCGGCGGGCCGACCGAGCGTTCTGTTCCAGCTTTCGTTCCCGATGGGCAAGATAGTATTGCCGGTTGTACTCGCGTTGCTTGGCCCTGCGCTCTTCGGGGGTCATCGCCATGGCACGGTCCCTCCTTCCGGGAAGCACACACCCTTAACCCGTATGATACGGGGTTTTGAAAAAATGTCAAGTTTTGTACGTGACCAACACCCCTGTGTACGAAATGTGATGAATGCGAACACGAAACCGGACATCAGCCTCTGATGGCCGGTCACGTCGCCGGGGTGGTGCTGGCTGCCGGGCTCTCGAGACGCTTTACCCACGGGAATAAGTTGCTCGCCCTCGTCGGCGGCGAGTTCGTGGTGCGCCGCACCGTCCTCGCATATTGTCAAGCGCTGGCGGAGACGATAGTGGTCGTCGGCTATCAGGCGGCTGAGGTCCGGTCTGCGCTGGGCAGGCTCGACATAACGGTGGTTGACGCGGCCGACTACAAGTCAGGACAGAGTGCAAGTCTTCGATCGGGTGTCGCGGCCCTGGGACCGGAAGCTCGGGCGGCGGTTATCGGAGTGGGTGACCAGCCACTGCTCGACCAAGCTACAATCACCCGCCTCGTGGAGACCTGGGAGGCTGCTCCGGATGTGTCCGCCGTCCCGTTCTATGCTGGAAGGCGCGGCAACCCGGTCGTTGTTCCGAGCCAGCTATTCGCCGAGTTACAGGCTGTGCAAGGGGATCGCGGCGGAAGACAGGTGGTGGACCGTCACGGGTTTACGAAGGTCGACATTACGCCGGCGTGGATCGGCCTCGACGTCGACAGACTCGAGGATCTGGACGTGCTGGGAGCGGGTTTGATGCTGGGAGCGGACGCCGTCGACTCCGGCCCGTCCGGAGGGCTCGCCCATGAGTGAGGTCGATCCGACAAAAGGGTCTTCTCGCGAGGCCAGGGTAACCACAAGGACGGGAGATGACGGCTTCACCAGTCTCCTCGGCCCCCAGCGGGTGCCTAAGTACTCACCTCGACCGTCGGCCTTCGGAACGCTTGACGAGGCATCGTCGACGTTGGGCTTGGCCCGGGCGCTGTCGAAGGACCAAATGGTTCGAGACGTATGTCGAGAGATCCAACAAGGTCTGTACAAGCTGATGGCAGAGCTGGCCACTCCCGTTGAGGCGTATGAGCGGGTGCACTTCAAAATGAGGTCTGCCGATGTTGAGCGCCTCGATCAGCTCGGCAGCGAGCTGAAGCGGCGGGTCCGCATTGGCACCGACTTCGTCATGCCGGGTGATTCTGCCGATGGGGCAGCCCTCGATGTCGCACGAACCGTTGTCCGACGAGGCGAACGGCTCGTGGCCCGATTGGCGCACGACGGAGAGGTGGGCAACAAGTGCGTTCTGCAGTGGCTGAACCGGGTCTCGGATACCATATTCCTGCTGGCGCGCTATGCCGACGCCCAACAGACCGGACACCCTGAGTCCGGGGCAGAGGCGGAGAGCTAGGCGGAAGCCTCGCCGAGCTGGAGCGAGGGCTGCGGCTCTACATTCAGCGGTGCCTCGACGGGATTCCAGTATGCCGCGCCGGCGATCATGGCCCCATTGTCGGAAGAGAGACCGGGCTCGGGCAGATGCAGCGGCACATTCAGCCGTTGGGTGGCAGCCTCTCTCAGCGCCGAGTTGTTGGCGACCCCTCCTACAATCGCTGCGGAGCATGCTCCGGTCTCTTCGACGGCGGCAAGGAGCTTCGTGCAGAGGACGTCCACGACGCTCTGCTGAAACGCTTGGGCGATCAGCCGCTTGTGGCGACCATCCGGCTCAGCATCTCCGTTTGCTTCGCCTTCCCGGACCAGGCGGGCCACAGCCGTCTTCAGGCCGCTGAAGCTGAAGTCGTGAGTGCCCGGGAGCCAGGCGCGCGGGAGGGAAAGCCCCTCGGAGTCGGTAACCCGCGCGGCCTCCTCGATCGCGGGGCCACCCGGATATTCCATGCCGAGGAGCCGGGCAACCTTGTCGTACGCCTCGCCCGCTGCATCGTCTCGCGTTTGGCCTAGCCGGCGGTACTCGCCGGGCGCATCCACAAGGATGAGCTCGGTGTGTCCTCCTGATGCCACGAGCGCCACCAATGGGAGGTCCGGGGCGGGGCCGGCCGACGCCACGGACGATAACCAAACCGAGAGAACGTGAGCTTCAATGTGGTTTACGGCCAAGAGCTTGGCGCCGGTCGCCAACGCGGCTCCTTTGGCGAAGTTGATGCCGACCAGTAAAGAACCGGATAAGCCCGGTCCCACCGTCACGGCCACTGCATCAACTTCCCGCCATGAGCTGCCTGCGTCCGCGAGTGCTTGGCGGATGACACCCGTTATGGTCATGACGTGCTGACGGCTGGCGATCTCGGGAACCACTCCTCCAAAGCGCCGGTGCACGGGTATCTGCGACGCGACAACGTTCGACCGGACCTGCCGGCCGTCGTCCACCACGCCGGCGGAGGTCTCGTCGCAGGAGGTTTCAATGCCGAGGATTCGCATGGAAAGCTAGCGGGAGAGAGCGTCCCGGTCTATCGGAATCAGTTTCGTCATCTGGGCTCGGCCAGAGCGACCGCGGGCTCACTTGATGCGAGTCGGGTCGACAGCGTTTGGCGCAGCTCGTCGAATCGAGTTCTGTAGGCAGCCAAAGTGATGTCGTCGGTGGTCATGATGAGCGCGTCCTCATTGTTGTCGCTGTAGTACCGTTTTCGAATGCCCGCATTGCGAAAGCTGTACTTCCGGTAGAGATTCTGAGCCGTCTCGTTGGAAACGCGGACCTCCAACGTCATCCACCGGATGCCCAGCTCATAGGCAATCTCTATCAGCCTGACCAGTAACAGCTCTCCCAGCCCCCGCCCACGATCACGCCGCCGGACGGCGATCGTGGTCACATGCGCCTCATCGGCGACAATCCACATTCCCGCATAGCCGACGATGTTGGCGGCCGTCTCCGGCGCTCGCGGCTTTGCCCATGGAAGCCAGCCGCGCCGGTGGTCCCGGGGCGCGCCGTCGTCGGCGGAGCCCGAGGACGATTCCTCCCGCAACACGACGTACCGAGCATGCCGGTTGTTGCTGATCTCGCGACGATACGCGCTTGCGGGCCACGGCAGCGGGTAACTCTCGCGATCGACCTCCAGCACGCCGGGGATATCGGCCACTTCCATCGGTTGGAGCACGTACTTCAGGGCACGGCCTCCAGTCTTCGGAATCGCTCCTCGGGGGCGGAGGCTCGAAGGTAGTTCGGCGATACTGTCTCTAGCTGGTCCTCGCCAGAGTCCTCAAAGTGCCGTATGGCCAGAGCCAGCATATCCACCGCCTGGGGGGCTGGGCGAAGGCCATTTCCGGGCGGAATTCGCTTGCCCAGCTCTGGCTGAAGGACGGCCAGGTCTTGGGCGCCAGGGCCGCAAAGTAAAGCGTCGCTGGGCAGGGCCGCCTCCAGCCCTTCAGTGCTCCAAAGCGAGTCCTCGGTGAGACGTTGCCAGGTCTCGCCGCCCCGAAAGTGGGCCCAGGCAAACGTGCCGGGCGAGACTTGCATCACGGAAATGATGGTCCCATCACAACCTGCGTGGCCGAAGGCAAACACTTCCAGTGTGCTGAATCCCACCAGCGGGCATGGTGTTGAGGCGGCCACACCCTTGGCGAACGATAGGCCGATTCGGATGCCCGTGTACGAGCCGGGACCCGTTGTGCATGCCACCCCTTCCAAGGATGAGGGCGGGGTCCCTGTGGCGGCGAGCGTATCTCTAACGGCCGGCGCAAGGTCTCGGGATTGGGTGCGTTGCGAGAGCCGCGTAAAGCCATAGGTCAGCGTCTCGTCGTAGAGGGCGACGGACAGGTAATTGACGGTGGTATCGATCGCGAGCAGCCTCATCGCCGCAGCTCGATGCGGCGTCCTGCCTCCCCAAGGTCCTCGAGATGGACGGTCACCACGGATTCTCTGGGATGACCCAGGGCCGGGAGTACTCGATCGGGCCACTCGACGGCCAATACCCCGCCGCGCTCCAGCATGTCGATCAAGTCCAGTTCCATCGCTTCGCCGGGAGTCAACCGGTACGCGTCGATGTGGAAGTACGGGAGTCGGCCCTCATACTCATGGATGAGATTGAAGGTTGGGCTGCCTCGCCATGTCCTGACACCGAGACCCTGCGCGATGCCGTGGGCAAGCACGGTCTTGCCGGTTCCCAGGTCGCCCTCGAGCAGGAAAATCGACTGTGGCCCCGCTTCCCGGCCAAGCTGCCGTCCAAGGGTGAGGGTACCGTCGGCGTTCTTCGTCTCGAGGACGGTTTCGCCGTTGAACAACTCGGATCCTTGACCCATGATAGGTGGCCCCGTTCTCTCAACCCGGCACCCCAGGCGGTATCGTTCCCGCAATCTGCAACCGGACTAGCCTGAGGTGATGGAAGAACCAGAAGAGCGTGTGCTGAGGGATACCAGGGCGACCGGTGGCGGCTCTCCGGTCTCGTCATTGATCGCTCCCGTGAACACTCGGCGTCGATTCACTCGAACCGTGCGGCTCTTCTTTCGCCTGATGGCCAGCTTTTGGTGGTCATATTGGCGGGCCCGGCTCTCGTTCGGTTCCTACGACTTCTTCGAAGATCATGACGCCAACCGGAGACGCGCCCGAGCAATTCGGAACGCCGCACTCGAAATGGGCGGCGTGATCATCAAGGTCGGGCAGTTCCTCAGTACCCGCGTGGATCTGCTTCCCGACGAGTACATCCAGGAGCTGGGCCTCCTCCAGGATGAGGTGTCGCCGGTCGATTTCGACCAAGTGCGCATTGTGATCGAGGAGGCGTTTGACCGCCCACTCGAGGACGTATACGCGAGATTCGACCGGAAGCCGCTCGCCTCGGCGTCCCTTGGGCAGGCCCACCGCGCGGTGCTGTGGGGGGGCCAGCAGGTCGTCGCCAAGGTAAAACGTCCGAATATTGATGCCATCGTGGCCGCCGATCTGTCTGCCCTGCGGTTCGCGGTCACGCAGCTCAGCCATTGGCCGGCGGTGCGGCGTCGGGTCGATCTAAGGGGGCTTCTGCGCGAATTCACACAGACACTGCGGGAAGAGCTGGACTATGTCACCGAGGCACACAACGCGGAACGGATGGGGGTCGCGTTCGCGGGCAATGACCGGGTTCTCATTCCTCGCATCTACTGGTCCCACGTGCGCCCTTCCGTCATCACGTTGGAGTATGCTCCCGGCATCAAGATCACCGACTATACACGCCTGGAGGAAGCGGGAATCAGCCGCTCCGAGGTGGCCGCGAACCTACTCGAGTCCTACCTTCAGCAGATAGTGGTCGACGGCTTCTTTCATGCGGACCCGCATCCGGGCAATGTGTTCGTGCGTCCGGGACCGGTCCTTGTCTATGTCGACTTTGGGATGGTCGGACGGCTCACACCGAAGATGCGCTCGGATCTCCGTCAGATATTCCTCGGCGTCGTCCGCCGAGACTTCGATACGGTCGTCCAGGCACTGATCCGGCTGAATTTCGTACGTGCCGGGTCCGATCTCACTCTGGTGAGGCGAGCGGTGATATGGGCGGTTGACACCTTCTACGAGATGTCCTTCGCCCAGCTCCGCGCCGTCGATCCTCGGGACATCCTGGATCGGTTGGAGGATCTGCTCCGTGCTCACTCGTTCCAGATTCCGACTCATTTCGCTTTCCTGGGAAGGGCGCTCGGCACACTGAACGGCCTTTGTACCGGCCTCGATCCCAGCTTCCAGTTCGTGACCGTGGCCGAGCCATATGGCCGGCGGCTCATCACGGAGGACGCCACCGCGGTCGACTCGGTGCGCCGCGTGCTGGCTGAGGTGAGGGACGTCGCCCTGACCACCGTGAGTTTGCCGCGCCTCACGCGGGACGTCCTGGAAGGTTTCAGCGACGCCGAATGGATCCGCCGCGATCTCGGCAATGTATCCCGTGCCTTGGTGAGAGTGGAGCGAATGGTCCGGGCGCTACTCGTAGGCCTCCTGGCGACGGCCTTTCTGATCTCCGCCTCGTTCCTGGCTCCTCGGTACAGTGTCCTGGCGGTGATCTTTCTGATCATCACCATCCTGCTTATCCTGCGCGTGGTGCTGTTCATGATCAGTTCACGCCGGTCGCAGCTCTGATGCGCTCATACCTGGTCCAGCACCCGACTTGCCATGCGCGCCTGGTCGATATGCACACCTACCGGCCCCGGGATCGGCACGATTTCACAGGGCTGTCATGTCCCGTTGATATAGTTCAGGTGTGCTGCGTGCATGTCGACAGGGCGGTCACCCGGTACGTGCGGGTGTTTTCGGCTGCCGATGTAATGGAAGCCACGGCTGAAATCCAGCCTGTATTTGAGGAGACGCCGCTGAGCGGCGTACTCAGAACCGTCGTCGGTATGTTGGCGTCACGTTCGTCGGAAGTGGGAAAGGAGGTACGCGGAAGAGGAGAAGCTGAACGGCCGGAGGACCGGCCGGCAGGAAGTTAACCAAGACCGTAGCACGGTATAGGAGGATTCGCTTCGTATGAATCGTAAGATCGCTTCGATCGCAGCCTCCGTTCTGGTGTTCGCTTTCGTGGCCCCATCGGCTACTGGCGTACTGGCCCGAACGGCTCATCATCACGGGGTCACCGCCGCTCGGCCGGCTGCCAGCCTGCCAAAGGCACCCAAGGACCCATTTGCCAAGCAGGACAAGAAGTACAGCGGCCAGACCATCACCTACTATGGCGGCTCCGTCGGCACCGACCACCTCGCCGACGTTCCATTGGTCAAGGCCTTCCACAAGAGCACCGGCATCAAGGTCAAGATCGTGGAGCAGCCGTCTGATTCCACGGCCACCCTGTCCTTCCTGCAGAACCTCTTCACCCAGGGATCGAGCTCGATCGACGTCACGCGGCTTGATGTCGTGTGGCCCGGAACCTTTGGGCGCTACCTGGTAAGCGTGAAGAAGCCTCTGGCTGCCGACGCCAAGCTCGAGATCAAGAGCCTGCTCAAGAACGACACAGTCGGGGGCCGCCTCGTGGCCATGCCCTACCAGGGCGACTTCGGCATGCTCTACTACCTCAAGGACCTGCTGAAGAAGTACCACATCGCCAAGCCGCCCACAACCTGGACCCAGCTCACCAAGGACGCCAAGAAGATCCAGAAGGGCGAGCGCAAGTCGAACAAGAACTTCTATGGCTTCGTCTTTCAGGGCAAGTCCTATGAAGGTCTCACGTGCAACGCGCTCGAGTGGATCGCCTCCTACGGTGGTGGGTCATTCATCAGCCCCAAGGGCAAGGTCACTGTCGACAACGCCAAGGCAAAAGCGGCGTTGAAGCTGGCTCAGAGCTGGGTCGGAACCATCTCGCCCAAGGGTGTGACCTCCTATGACGAGGGAGCAACGCAGAACTCCTTCACCGGCGGTGACTCGGCATTCGCCCGTAACTGGCCGTACATGGACTCTCCGGCAATCCTGAAGGGCACGAAGGTGCAGGGCAAGGTCGGTGTTGCTCCGCTGCCTCACGGCGCTAAGGGCAAGTCCTCGGCGACCACCGGCGGATGGCAGATCGCCGTCAGCAAGTTCAGTAAGCACAAGGGAGCCGCTCTGGCCTTCGCCCGCTACTATGCGAGCAAGGTTGTCCAGGTGTGGCGCGCCACCTACGCCGGCATCGTTCCCACGATGAACAGCGTGGCCTCGGTCAAGTCGGTCAAGAAGGTGCAGCCCTTCCTGTCCACGGTCGGTAAGCACACCCAGCGTGTGGTCCGACCCTCGACCGTCCTTGCCGGCAACTACTCCAAGGGATCGACCGACATCTTCCAGTCGGTCAATGCCATTCTGCTCGGCTCCAAGGTGAGCAGCACGGTAGCAAACCTCAAGAGCGAGCTGCAGTCGCTTCATCCGTAAGATAGTCCGAGGGGAGTGGAGGTCTGTGCTTCCACTCCCCTCGTGATTCCAGACTCCTGGTTGCCGGGGTTCACTAGAATCCACTGACGAAGGCCAGAGGGAGGGGGCATGGCGGTCCTAGGGGGGCAGAAGACCGCCGTCAAGCCGAAGCGACGCTCATCCCGGACCGCTCTTCAGAGCAAGCAGACTCAGCTCGCCTGGCTCCTGATGCTGCCCACCATCGCGGTCGTCATATTGGTCGCCGCGTACCCGCTCGTCAGAACCTTCTACACGAGCTTCACCGATGCGGCATTTGGGTACCGGACCCACTTCATCGGGTGGACCAATCTGTACAACGTTCTCCAGGACGGCAAGTTCCGGGAGACCGTGTACGAAACGTTCAAATTTGCGCTCATCACGGTGCCTTCCGAGTTCGTCCTCGGAATGGGGATCGCCCTGGTGGTCAACTCTCGGTTCAAAGGACGCGGAGCGCTGCGCGCCGCCATGCTCGTTCCCTGGGCGATCGTCACGGTTGTGAACGCCGAGATGTGGAACCTGATGTACAACGACACCTACGGTGTCTTCAACGACATCTTGGAGAAGATCCACTGGCCGGGCGCGCCGTTCGCCTTCACGAGTGATCCGACCCTGGCGCTCGGGGCGGTTTCTGGAATCGACATCTGGAAAACGACTCCGTTCGTGGCGCTGCTGCTGCTGGCGGGTCTTCAGGTCATCCCGAATGACGTATACGAGGCAGCCACCGTCGACGGCGCCAGCGCTTGGCAGCAATTCTGGCGCATCACGTTGCCCCTTCTCAAACCCGCAATCCTGGTAACCCTCATCTTCCGAACCATGGACGCGCTGCGGGTGTTCGACGTCTTCTATGTCCTCTTCGGGGCAGCTCCCTGCATCCCTGGGAACTGCAAGATGTCCATGGCCGTATACATTCAGGAGAACCTGGTCAGCTTTGCCGGCAGCCCGGGGCAGATCGGCTACGGCTCAGCATTAAGCGTCGCTGTGTTCATCATCTTGGCGGTCATCGTGGCGATCTACGTCAAAGCCATTCCGTTGGAGCGTACGTGAGCCTCGGTCCGGCGATCTCGGCTGACGCAGCGGCCAAAGCCCGCCCCCCACGGCGCAAGCGGCAGCCCCTGACTCTAGGGCGGGTCGCCTTCTGGATCGTCGTTGGCATCATCGTCGTCTACCTGCTCTTCCCGTTCTACTGGGCCGTGCGAACTTCCATCATGCCCGACGCGCACATGTACGACACGCCGGTCCAATACTTTCCCAGCAGTCCGACCCTGAGTCATTACGGGAACGTGTTCGGGAACTCCCTATTCGTCCATGCGTTGTGGAACTCGGCTCTCGTGGGTGTGTCGGTTACGGTGCTCTCACTGGTCATTGGCTCGAGCGCCGCCTACGCACTCGCACGGTTCAACTTTAGGGGGCGGATGCTCATGATGTACCTCGTCCTCTCGATGACCATCTTTCCGCAGATCGCGATACTCAGCGCGCTGCTGGAGCTGGTTCATGACTTCGGTATCTACAATTCCCTTTGGGCGCTCATACTCACGTACATGCTGTTCACGCTGCCCTTCACGGTGTGGGTGTTGACCAGCTTTTTCCGCAGTTTGCCTGGCGAGCTCGAACAGGCGGCCTACGTCGACGGCGCCAATCCGTTCCAGACCTTCTACCGCATCATGCTGCCCTTGGCCACACCGGGCATGGTAACGACGGGACTCCTTGCCCTCATTGCTGCCTGGAACGAATTCCTCTACGCCGTCACCTTCGAATTCACTCCAGAGCACTACACGGTGCCGCTGGCCATTGTCAGCTTCACGTCGACCGCGGGTAGCGCCTACGCGGTGCCGTGGGGCGACATCATGGCCGCCACGGTGGTCGTGACGATTCCACTGGTCGTGATCGTACTGATCTTCCAGCGGCGAATCATTGCCGGGATGACGGCCGGAGCGGTCAAGGGCTAGCGTGAGCGACCAGTCGGGCACAGATCATGGACGGCGGGACGATCTGTCTGCCGGAGAGGCAGCGACTCCGGAGGGCGGGGAGTCGAATACCGATCTGGTTCGGAAAGAAGCCGAGGCGCTCGAGTCCGAAGGGAACAGAGAAGAGTGGGAGGAAGCTGCCGAGCCGGCAAAGGGTCCGGACCGTCCCGGTAGTCACCAGCACTAGGGGCAGCCGCCAACCTGCTGCATCCGGAAGCGTTTCACCGAGGTCCGGCGTCTCGTTGCTAGTGGCGCTCCAGTTGCCACATTCCGGCGCGTAGCTCATAGGCAAGAGGAAACTCGCCTGTGGCCGACTCGTATGAGCCAACCGCCAGGCACTTCGAGGTCCCGCAGGAGACTCCGGTCAGGTCGATGGAGTCCATATTTGCTGCCGGATCCTGCAGTGGCGAGGCCGACCAGCGTCGGCCATTCCATGTCTTGATCAACGGAAACTGGTCGCCGTTCGAACCTAGACGCCGACCGACCGCGAC
Organism: Pseudomonadota bacterium; assembly: GCA_021323865.1. Taxonomy (GTDB): domain Bacteria; phylum Chloroflexota; class UBA5177; order UBA5177; family JAJPKF01; genus JAJPKF01. The sequence goes on from JAJPKF010000012.1 coordinate 95,752, forward strand.
GCATCTTGAGGCACCGAGGCACGATATGGCGTCGAGGTCGGTCGAGTAAAAGTACCACCGTGTCGACCAGGCTCTCCCATTCCACCGTTCGATCTGACTGCCTGAACCAGCGTCCGTCTGCCCGACAGCCAGACAGAATGCCGACGAAGGGCAGGAAACGGCCTGCGGTGATCCCTGGGTGTCGGTTGGATCGCTTGTAACTTCCCGCCATCAGTGTCCATGCCACATGACAATGAGAGGCCCATTCCCGCCAACACCCTGACGTCCAACCGCCACGCAGAGGCGAGGGTCGGCGCAGGATATGGCCCGGAGCGTGGCGTACGCTCCGAAAGTTGCCGGTAGATTAGACCAAGCTCTTCCACTCCAGCGAACCAGGAACGCTCCGACGCTGCCGTGCTCGCCGACGGCATAACGGAGCTTCCAATGGACGCACGCAACAGCCCAGAGACGGTCATAGTTGGTACGACCCGTGGCAAGGTCGCCCGCCGGTACCGTTCGCGACCGCCAGCCTCCGCCCTTCCAAACTGCCGGCCAGCTTGTAAGGAAGCTCCGGCTTCGATTCCAGCCATAGCCGACGGACACGCAAGCGTTTAGAGCGGTCCAGGCTACGGAAGTCGGGAAGCTCTGAAAGGGGTCCCGCCCCGAGGCTGCTGGCATGCCTGTCCAATTTCGACCAACTGCTCGATCAAAGACTGGGACGCCCGAAGCGAGAAAACGTTCGTTCGAGACCCAACCACGACAGAGCCGCTCGTTGCCGGGCAGGCGACTGAATCAGCAGCGATGACTGTCGCCGGCCGAGTGGCGATACGCTCACGGTGCCAGGCTGAGTCTTGCTCTCGCAGCGCGACGGGGAGGTGAGGGGTAGAGCCCACCGCTAGACAGGAAGCAGATGCACCGCACGCGACTGCGCTGAGTGAGGCCCGACCATCTGGCCCCAGCGCCGCAGATCGATTCAGCCGGTGGAACATCCACCGGTCCATGCTGAAATCTCCGGCGTGCTATAAGACGGCGAGCTATGTGTGGAATCGCGGGTCTAAGCTGGCCCGATGGCGAGCTGCTGTCGAGCATGCTCGCAGTCATGGAGCATCGAGGCCCGGACGGTTCGGGTACCGAAATCAACAGTCACGTCTCTCTCGGGATGAGACGGTTGGCCGTCGTCGACGTCGACACGGGCGATCAGCCCCAGTACAGTGACGACCGAGAACTGGCGTTGGTCTTCAACGGCGAGATCTACAATGCCCCGGAGCTGCGCCGCGAGCTTGGTGAGAAGGGGCGTCATTTCGTCACGGATCACTCGGATACCGAGGTAATCCTGCGGGGCTACGAGGAATGGGGCCGCTCAGTGGTGGACCATCTGCTGGGCATGTTTGCCTTCGCCATCTGGGACGGGAGTCGCCAGGAGCTGTTTCTCGCACGCGATCGGTTGGGTATCAAGCCGCTGTACTACGCGTGCCATGACGGCCGCTTCATCTTTGGCTCCGAGATCAAAGCGCTGCTTCAGGACGAGACGGTCCCGCGCAGTCCAGACGAAGAGGTCTTGCTTCGATTCCTTCTGTTCAGGGTTCACGATGCCACCGAGGACACCTTCTTTGCGGGCATAAAACGTCTCCTGCCGGCCCATTGGATGGTGGTTCGCGATGGGCGGATTGTGGAACAGAACAGATATTGGGATCCTCCGGTCAGTCTCGACTTCTCGTCAGATCGGCCCGATGACGACTACGCGGAAGAGTTCCTGGCCCTATTCGAACGGGTAGTGAGGCGGCATCTCATCGCGGATGTGCCGGTCGGCATACCGCTTTCGGGTGGTTTGGACTCCAGCGGCGTGGCCTCGATGGTCGCGCAGCTGATCCAACAGGGCGCGGATCTGCACACCGCCGGCCGCCTCCACACCTTTTCTGCGCTGTATCCGGGGGAGACGATCGACGAAAGCGAGTACATCCACGAAGTCGAGCGCTACGTCAACAGCGTCCCTCACTACGCCTACCCCACGGTGGAAGGCTTCTGGGACGAGATGGGGGAATGGCTGTGGTTCCAGGAGGAACCCACTATAGCGACGGCACCCCACGCCTACTACTCGGTCTACCGGATTGCCAAGGGGACGGTAAAGGTCATGCTGTCGGGGAACGGCGGTGACGAGCTGCTCGCGGGATATATTCCCTACTTCCGGACATACTGGACGTCGGCCATGCAGCAGCGCCATTGGATTGCCGGAATGAGCGAGTTCATCTATGGCTTCGACCTCTACCGAAAGTTTTTCCGTGAAGCGCTGGAGACCCGCCTCCCATGGGTTCGCGTCATGACCATGAATGACCTTCTGACGCTGAACGGCAACCGCCCGAAGGTCAGCTACAGCGCGAGCTCCAACCTAAATCGCCGTCTGGCCGACGACGTGCTTGCCTACTCCACCCCCAACCTCCTGCGCTATGAGGACAAGAATTCCATGGCCTTCTCTATCGAAGCTCGCGTTCCGTTTCTGGACCACGAGCTGGTGGAGTTCATCTTCCGCTTGCCGATCGATCAGAAGATCAAAAGGGGATGGACTCGAGCCATATATCGGCGAGCGATGCGCGGTCGAATGCCCGAGCGGAACCGTCTGCGCCGGGACAAGATCGGATTTACCAATCCTGAGGTCGGTTGGATGCGCAGCAGAGCCTCGCAGGTGCGGCAGATCTTCGCATCCGAGCCGTGCCGCGGCCGGGGCATATATGACTCCGCTCGATTGGTTGAGAGCTTTGACCGGTGGCTGGCCGGTGCTCCCGGCGACGTCCTGATGTTCTGGCGGGTCCTGGTATCGGAGCTGTGGATGCAGCGATACATCGACCAACGCGTCGCGGTGCATGCCTAGCCCCCCTGCAACCGAAGCCGGAATCACGAGCAAGGGCATCGTTGCCGCCGGCAGCCGGAAATACGAGCGCCTCGTCGTTCGCACACACCTCGTGCACATAAAGGAGCCGCTGCTGGAGGTCCTGGAGCAATACGTGCGACCGGTGATCGAGCCCGGCGATGTGGTAGCTCTGTCGGAGAAGCTCGTGGCCATCTCTCAAGGGAGGGTGATTCACCGCTCTCTGGTCAAGCCTGGGCTTCTTGCCAAGTTCATCGTCAAGGGTGTGCGCAAGTACCAGAACGACGTGGGTTTCTCGGACCCGGCGAAGATGCAGGTGGCGATCTTTCGGGCCGGCTGGTGGAGGATGCTCGCTGCGGCGATCGTCGGCTCCGCCACCCGGTTGGCCGGCCGGCACGGGGACTTTTACCGGATTGCGGGCAACCGCGTCTCCGAGATCGACGGATTCAATCCCGATACCATCCGGCCCTTCAACGAGTTTGCGATGCTGGGTCCTGAGGACCCGGTTCGGGATGCGCAGGCGATCGAGGATGCCACCGGTTGGCCCACGCTGATCATGGATTCAAATAACGTCAATGTCGAGATCCTGGGAATGAGTCGTGGTGTCACCATCTCGGCCGCCGAGGCTCGCCTGGCCCTCCTCGACAATCCCATCGGGCAAGCGGACAACCAGACGCCGATCGCCCTCATCCGTCGCGCGTAGAGGATGGGCGCCTGTCCCTGGGGATACGTTCGGTCCCCGGAAATTCGCCGGTCGACAGGAGTCGCCGTCGGCCACATGGCAACAGGTGACGGGTCACGTCGTGGGACGACGAGGCTTTCGCGTCGCAGAGCCGGGCCGGTGAGGCCGTGTGGACGGAGTCTGTCATTACGACGTAGACTCGGATGTACGCCGAGGGGTGGCGCAGTCCGGTAGCGCACAGCGTTCGGGACGCTGGGGTCGCAGGTTCAAATCCTGTCCCCTCGACCAGAGACGAACAGGTGGACGAGTCCGAGACTCTACATAACCTGTACTGACCACGCCTGCCGTGGTAGGCTTAAGACGAGGCCCGTGGCAGACGCGGGCCGTTTTGCTGTGCTCACCAATCTCACACGCCAGCCGACTGCCTTCCCGGTTGCCCGTTCGGGTGGGGAGGTGGGTTGAGGATGGCGGAGGCATAAACACAGGAGGGAATCGTGGCAGTCGTGTCAATGAAGCAGCTCCTTGAGGCGGGAGTTCACTTCGGCCATCAGACCAGGCGCTGGAATCCGAAGATGAGACGATACATCTTCACCGAGCGCAACGGCATCCACATCATCGACTTACAGAAGACGGTGATGGCGCTCGAGGAAGCCTTTCAATACGTGCGGGATCTGTCGGCCACCGGCGAGAAGATGCTCTTTGTGGGCACCAAGAAGCAGGCCCAGGAGGCGATCCGGGACGAGGCCTCGCGCGCGAACCAGTTCTATGTGAATCAGCGCTGGCTCGGCGGGCTGCTTACCAACTTCAAGACCATTCAGGAGCGACTGCGCCGGCTGGACGAGCTGGAGCGGATGAAGACCAGTGGCGAGATGGACCTGCGACCCAAGAAGGAGCAGCTGCGTCTCAATGATGAGATGGCCAAGCTCAACCGGCTGTTGGGCGGAATCCGAACGATGCGGCGACTACCGGCCGCTCTCTTTGTGGTGGACTGCCAGAAAGAGCATATCGCCGTCCACGAGGCCAGCAGGCTCGGCATTCCGATCGTTGCGCTGGTGGACACCAATGCCGATCCCGACCCGGTCGCGTTCCCGATACCGGCAAATGACGACGCGATTCGCGCCGTCCGGCTCCTTGCCGGCAAGATCGCCGACGCCACCATCGAGGGCCAGCAGATTCGAGAGGCGATCCAGGCCGATGAGGAACCGGTCGACGAGGAGCCGGCGGCGGTTGTGGCCGAGACGCCCCTCGAGGATGAGAAGCCTCGGGAGGACCTGGGTGATCTCGAGGAATTTATGGCCATGGCAGCTCCGGGTGCGCGTCGCGACGCGGCAGCGGATGTTGAAGTACCTGGCTCCGATGTCCCCGGCATCACTGAGATCACAGAAGAGGAATACCGGCAGGAGGCTGCGGCCGAGAGCGGCCTGAGCACCCTAGATGTGGGAACGGCGGGAGGTGAGTCCTTGGACACGGCCTCCGGGGACGTCGTGCCTGAGCCGGTGGCCGAAACCGATCTGGCCGAAGTGGAGCCTGTGGCGCCGGCAGCTGTGCTGGACGGCTTGGAGGCTCTGCCGGATGTCGAAGCAGAAGCAGCGCCGGCTGCCAATGAGGAAGCACCTGCTGGCCTCGTGAATGAGGAAGAGCAGTCGGAAGCTCAGACAGGGAACTAGTTTACATAAGGATGGACGAACGATGACGCAGACGGCCACATCGAGCATCGAAGACATCAAGTGGCTCCGGGACCAGACCGGTGCCGGGATCATGGAGGCGAAGGAAGCACTGGGCCGGGCTGAGGGCGACCGCATGAAGGCCCTCCGCCTCCTCGAGCAAACCGGAAAGGCCCAGGCCCAGAAGAAGGCTGGAAGGGAAACGGCCAACGGGACCGTCACTTCGTACGTGCACCACAGCGCCCAGATTGGGGTCCTCCTCGAGTTGGACTGCGAAACCGACTTCACGGCACGTTCCGACCAGTTCAAGCAGCTGGCCCGAGCGATCGCGATGCAAATCGCGGCCCACCCACCGCGGTACACGGCAGAGTCGGACATACCCGAGCAGGAGCGCCAGGAGATCGTGCAAACGTTCACCGACGAGAGCCGCCGGAGCAATGAAGGAAAACCTGAGAAGGTGCTGGAAAGCATTGCGGCCGGTCAGTATCGAAAGTGGCGCGAGTCCAACGTGCTCCTGGAGCAAGCGTTTGTCCACGACCAAGCCAAGACGGTCGAACAAGCCATCCACGACTTGGTCCTGCAGGTCAAGGAGAACATCGTCGTGAAGCGGTGGGCCCGGTTCGAGGTTGGCGGCTAACATCGGCCATTGACGCGATCATCCGGCTGGGTTACGGTTCAGGAGATAGGGTAGCGACACTGGGAGTTGGGAGTCGAGGTGACATGACTCTGACAGCGAACCCGAAGCGACCCTACCGTCGGATTCTGCTCAAGCTCAGCGGCGAAGCCCTCATGGGCGAACAGGGCTACGGCCTCGATCCGGCCGTGGTGCGATCGATCGCCCGTGAGGTGGCAGCCGTGCACGAGCACGGAACCGAGGTGGCGCTCGTCGTGGGCGGCGGCAATCTGTTTCGCGGGCGAGATTCTTCAGCCCTCGGCATCGACAGGGCTACCGCGGACTACATGGGCATGCTCGGCACCGTGATGAACGGCCTGGCGCTTCAGGACGCTCTCGAAAAGCTTGGCGTTCCCACTCGCGTGCAAACAGCGATTGGCATGAATGAGGTTGCGGAGCCGTTCATCCGTCGGCGGGCAGAGCGGCACCTCGAGCTGGGCCGGGTGGTGCTCTTGGTCGCGGGGACAGGAAACCCATACTTCAGCACCGATACCGCTGCGGCACTGCGGGCGGTGGAGCTGCACGCCGACGTTCTGCTCAAGGCCACCAAGGTAGAGGGTGTGTACGAGTCCGATCCTCTCAGGAATCCATTGGCCAGGCGCTACCACTCTCTCAGCTACACTGAGGCGCTACAGCGGGAGATCGAAGTCATGGATGGGGCTGCGGTGCAGCTCTGCAAGGAGAATGGTCTCCCAATCATCGTCTTCAATCTTGCTCCAGGGAATGTTGAGCGAGTCATGAACGGCGAACCGATTGGTACCATCGTGGCTCGTGACGTGTCGGCCGTCCTAGCCGGCGAAGAATCCTGATGGTCGACGAGGTGATCGCAGCGGCCGAGGACCGCATGGGGAAGGCTCTCGACTCCGAGCGCCAGGACCTGATCAACATTCGGACCGGACGAGCCAACCCCAGCGTTCTCGAGAATGTCTCGGTTCAGGCATACGGGTCGGTCATGCCGCTCGTACAGCTGGCTTCGATCAGCGCTCCGGATCCGCGCATGCTGATGATCCAGCCCTACGATCGGAGCGTCATCGGCGATATCGAGCGAGCCATCCTCCGGTCGGACCTGGGCTTCAATCCGACCAATGAGGGGACCGTCATCCGGATCGTCATTCCTCCCTTAACCGAGGAGCGGCGCCGAGAGCTGGTCAAGCTCGTCCACCGACGCGTGGAGGAAGCTCGAGTGGCGATTCGCAACATCCGGAGGGAAGCCCACGACAAGATCAGGCACATGCTGCGGGAGAAGGAGATCTCCCAGGATGAGGAAAGCGTGGCCTCGGAGCAGCTCCAGAAGCTGACGGACCGGATGGTCGAACAAGCGGAGGTGCTGGGGGCGACCAAAGAAACCGAGATGATGGAGGTCTAGGGCACGGTCACCGAATCGCCTGCCGCGGGTGATCGAATTAAGCGCGGCGCTAACGGGGCCGTGCCGCAGCCCGAGCTTCTTCCCCGCCACGTGGCCATCATCATGGATGGGAACGGTCGGTGGGCCGAGCGGCGCCATCTGCCCCGCCTCGCGGGACATCGCGCGGGTGTGCGCAACATGCACCGCATTGTTCGCGCGTGCGTGAACGTCGGCATACCGATGCTGACCGTGTACGCCTTTTCCACCGAGAACTGGGGGAGGCCGACCGAGGAGGTCGACGGCCTCATGGAGATCTTCGCCGACGCAAGCGAGCGGGAGACACGGAATCTCCACCGCAATGGCGTGCGTATCAAGCACATCGGGAGTCTGGAGAACGTTCCGCTGGCTCAACGTCGGGCCATCGAGAAGGCCGTCGAGCTGACCAAGGACAATGACCAGCTCCAGCTGAATGTCGCCTTCAATTACGGAGGCAGGGCAGAGGTTGTAAGAGCCGTCCGAGAAATTGTGCAGTCGCAGCTCTCGGCCGACGCCGTGGACGAACAAACCATAGCAGATCACCTCTACACGGCAGGCATGCCGGATCCGGACCTAGTCATACGAACCGCCGGCGAGATGCGCCTATCCAACTTTCTGCTCTGGCAAACATCCTATAGCGAGTACTACTTCAGCGAGAAGATGTGGCCCGATTTTGGGGAGGAGGAGTTCGCACGCGCCATAGACGCGTTCGCCTCTCGCCGCCGCAAGTTTGGCCGGCTCTAGAACCTCCGGACGCGCGACTCTCGATTCCGGCCTGCTGCTCCGGATCGCGACCGCAATGGTCGCGGCTCCCGCCGTTATCTGGGTCGCCTACGTGGGCGGCTCGATCTACACCGTGGTTATCGGCGTGGCAGCGGTGGGAGCGGCCTGGGAAGCCTTCGACATGCTGCGAAGGCGGGGCTACCGCCCGGCGCTGGTCATCGGCTTGTGTGCGGCCGGGTTGCTGGCCGTGGCGCCCGGCCTGTCACACGGGCCCCAATGGTTTCGCGGCGTCCTTCTGGTGGAAGCGATGGTGGCGGGCTGCTGGTACCTTGTGCGCTCGCGGGAGTTTGACGCCCTCATCGACTGGGTGCTCACTGTTGGCATTGCCTTGTATTGTGGGGGGCTGCTGGGCAGTCTGACCGCTCTTCGCAGCCTGCATGACGGCTTTCAATTGGTGGCGCTCGTTCTGGTCGTGACCTGGTCCTACGATACCGGCGCCTATCTGCTTGGACGGTTCGCCGGCCGCCGGCCCTTCATGCAATGGATCAGTCCCTCCAAGACATGGGAGGGAGTTGCCGGGGGCGTGGGTCTGAGCTGTGTCGCTGCGCTGGCCCTCGCCATCCCATTTAACGTTGCGATTCCGACTGCCCTGGTGCTCGGAGTGGTTGTCGCAGTCGCGGCCCAGGCAGGGGACCTGCTCGAATCATTGCTGAAGCGCCACTGCGGAGTAAAGGACTCCGGTGTCGTCGTACCGGGCCATGGGGGTCTGCTCGATCGCATCGACAGCCTGCTCTTCACCAGCTCCGCCGCGTTCTTCGTCCTCCTCGCCTTCGGCTACCGCTAGGCTCTCCCGGTGCGAAACGTCGTGGTACTCGGCAGCACCGGATCCATCGGGCAGCAGACTCTAGACATCTGCGCCCAGTTTCCGGATGAGATACGTGTGCTGGGGCTGGCGGCGGGCAGAAACGAGGCGATGCTTCGCCGCCAAATGGAGCAGTTCAATCCTCGCTGGGCCGCACTCATCGAGAAGAGCGCGGACTGGGAATGGGAATCCGGGACCGATGCCTTGCTCACGATGGCGTCTGCGCCCGAGGTCGACCTCGTCGTGGTGGCAATTGTGGGTGCCGGCGGCCTACTTCCGACCCTGGCCGCACTGGAGGCAGGCAAACGCGTCGCTCTCGCCAACAAAGAGGCGTTGGTTATGGCCGGTCCTGTCATAAAGCGCCAGCTCGCCAGGGCAGGGGAGCTCGTCCCCATCGACAGCGAGCACAGCGCCATCTGGCAATGCCTGCATCAAGAGCAGACTGCGAGTGTCGAAAGATTGGTCCTCACGGCATCGGGTGGTGCCTTCCGCGATTGGGCCCCTGATGATCTCGACGGTGTACAGCCGGCGCAAGCACTCGAACATCCAACCTGGCGCATGGGGCCAAAGATCACCGTGGACTCGGCGACGCTCATGAACAAGGGCCTCGAAGTTATCGAAGCAACGCTGCTGTTTGCCGTGGGAATTGAGCAGGTCGATGTCCTCATGCATCGGGAAAGTATCGTGCACTCGCTGGTCTATTTCACCGACTCGTCCGTCAAGGCACAGCTCGGCCTTCCGGACATGCGACTGCCGATTCAGTACGCGCTCAGCTACCCGCACCGCTTGTCGAATCAGCTTCCACGGCTGGATCTGGCAGCCATCCAACAGCTGCACTTTGCGTCCGTGGACTGGGACCGGTATCCATGTCTGGCGATGGCCGTTGAGGCGGGTCGACGGGGCGGCACCTTTCCTACCGCTCTGTGTGCCGCCGACGAGATGGCGGTCGACTTGTTCCTGCACGGCAGGCTTCGATTCACGGACATTCCTCGGCTGATCGAGCGGGTTCTCACGCGGCACGAAAATTGTGATAATCCAGGTCTTGACGATATACTTGAGGCAGACAGTACTGCCCGCAGGGAATGCCGATCCCTGGCACTGAGCTTGGAGCACTGAGCGTCGACGCGGTCCAGGCCGAGCGACACGGTCGATCACCCGGTCGATGAGGGGGATGCGGCAAGGATGAACGCGTGACAAGCCCGCTGGCTACCATCATCGCGTTTCCGATCGTACTGGGCCTCTTGATCCTGGTCCACGAGATCGGACACTTCACCTCCGCCAAGCTGATCGGGGTCCGCGTCTTTGAGTTTGGTCTCGGATTCCCGCCGCGTGTCGCGAAGGTCGTGCGCGGGGAAACGACCTACTCACTCAACGCCCTGCCGCTCGGCGGATTCGTGAAGATGATGGGCGAAAACGGTGAGGATGCCGGCGACCCACGCAGCTTTGGGGCCAAACCGGCATGGATGCGCGGCATCATTCTGGTCGCCGGACCCGCCATGAATATCGCCCTGGCGCTGGTGTTGTTCTTCACGGCCGCCGTGTGGCTCGGAGCACCCGTCGCAACCAACGTGGTCGGCTCTGTGCAGAAGCACTCGCCGGCTCAGCGAGCCGGCCTCCGCCACGACGACATCATCGTGGCCGTAGCGGGAACGCGCACGCGTTCCCTTGCAGCTATACATAAAGTTACCGAAGCGCATCTCGGCAAGCGCATCAGCTTGACGATCCTTCGGTCGGGAAGGCGGATGATCGTCTACGTCAGGCCGCGGCTTCATCCCCCGGCAAACCAAGGGTCGGTGGGAGTCATCATGGCTGTCCGGGAGCAGCGGTACTCGGTGCAAACGGCGGCCATCAAGTCCTTCGAGGGAGTCGGGGCAATGGTGATGGCGATTCCGAATCTCATCGCCAGCATCGGGAGCCACGGCACGCAGAATATTTCGGGACCGGTTGGGATTGCTCGGATGACCGGTGAATCGGCGAGCAGCATTCCGCAGGAGGGCCTGGGGCAGTTCTTCGCCTTCGTCGCGCTGCTCAGCGCCAACCTCGGCGTGCTTAACCTGCTGCCGATTCCGGCCCTTGATGGGGGACGGTTGGCGCTGGTGATCGTCGCGGGGATCCGGCGTCGGAACCTAAACCCGGAGGTTGAAGGCCTCATCCACCTCGTGGGAATGGCGATACTCTTTACGCTGATCCTCGTCATCTCGTATCAGGACATCATTCGATGGGCGTCCGGGCAATAGACGGGTACCGGCACCAGTCGACTGTACATAATCACCCTTATTTGCAATTGACCTGGGGCCCTCTTCTCAACCGGAATCTGCCATAAGCCTCAGGAAGGCTCGGAGGCAGGTTCGCCCTGCCGCGCCGCGCGTAAACGAGATTCTCACCGCGGAGACGCTGCGCGATCTGTACGCCATCAGAGGACTGACGATGCGGGAGATCGCAAGCCGGCATGAGTGCTCGAAACAGTACGTTTCGCTCCTATGCCGCCGCTACGGACTCAGACGTCAGCCACGAGCCGATCCGGCCAACACGGGGTCATTCGCGAAGACGACGGGCTCACTATTGGGTCCAGACCCTCGGAATACCCGTTCTTAGTTATGACAAGTAATGCCCCGGAACCAAAGACACGCCTCCTCCTCCGGCACACCCAGAGTGAATGGAATCTGACCTCCAGATACCAGGGACGCATGGATCCGCCCCTCAGTCCCGAGGGGGTTCGACAAGTGGCGCAGATCGCCGGCGGCATTGCTCCTGGCTCATTGCAGCTTGTGTGGTCGAGCCCGTTACAGCGAGCTCGCGCTCTGGCCGAAGCCATGGCTCAGTCCGCCGGCTGCTCCGTGGTGATTGACGAACGGCTCACCGAAATGGCCATGGGCGTATGGGAGGGTCTGCACCGTCAGGAGATCGAGGCTCAGTATCCGGACCTCTACGCTGCCTGGTACCAGAGGCCCGACACGGTTCAGTTCCCGGGTGGCGAACGTCTCCGAGACGTGTCCGATCGCATGGTTTCGTTCCTCGACGATGCATTCTCATCGGGTGCTCCCTCCCGAGCGGCGGTGGTGAGCCATGACTCAGTGGTACGCATCGCCGTGATGAAGGCGTTGGGCTTGGGCTTAGACCGACTCCATGCATTCCGCATGCGCAATGGCTCGGTATCGGTGCTCCATGGTCATGCATGGGACGCGTCCGTCGAAAGCGTTGACGTGACGGCCCACTTAACCGGGTCGCCGTTCGTTCTCCCTTCTTGATACCTAGAATCAACCAACTCTTCCCTACCCAGCGTCCCATAGTGGCTCAGGATTATGTAAAGGAGTAGCTTTATGGCCGCCTACTCATATAACCGGCATGTTCGAACCGCGTTCTCCGAAGGATATGAGGTCCGGCGAGATGAGCGCCGAGTCGGCCACCTGGATCTTCACTATGCTTCTCAGGAGGTCTACGCGACGCTGATCTTGGAGGAAGACCTGAACGAGGAAGCCCTTCTGGCTTTGATCGAGGAGGTTGACGAAGACCTGGTGCTGTCCGCCGAGACGCCCCGACAGGACTTCCTGGTCAGCGTCTACCACGGTCGGGACGTCGGTCTCTACAACGACGACTTTCTGCGAGATCGTGCTCGAGCCGCGGCGGAGGGCGGTGCGCCGGACGCCTAGGCCCCGAAGCTCAATCCCGGCGGGGCATGCCGTGGCTGTGGTTGTGCCCACGGCTGTACAATGCGGCATGAAATTATGTCGTGTTTGGGTGCTCGCGAGCATATTTCTGTTTCTACCCGGCGTCGCCATTGCCGCCTCCTCAGGCCGCCATGTGGACGTGATTCGCCTGCAGTCAGATATCAACCCGGTCACGGCGAGCTTTGTCGACCGTGGGATCGCCGAGGCGAACACGGATGGCTCTTCGGCCGTGGTGCTCGAGCTGGACACCCCCGGTGGTGACCTCGGCTCGATGACCAACATTATCGAGCACATGGAGCGGAGCGCCGTTCCCACCATCGTGTACGTGTCACCGGAGGGTGCCTGGGCGGGGTCGGCAGGCACATTCATCACGGTTGCGGCCGACATTGCGGTCATGGCCCCAGGCACGGCCATCGGTGCGGCTAGTCCAGTCGGCAGTGGCGGGCAAACGCTCGGGGCGACTGAGCGGAAGAAGGTGACCAATTTTGCCGCGAGCTACATTGCCGGCTTGGCGCGCGACCATGGGCACAATACGCGGTTTGCCGTCGATGCGGTGCGCAAGGCCAAGGCCATCCCCTACCAGACCGCGATCTCGGAGCACGTTGTCAATTTCGCCGCCCGCAACCTGCGTCAGCTCCTCTCACATGCCGACGGCTATCAGGTCAAGACCCCGAACGGCCGGGTCACCTTCCACACTGCGGGAGCATCGCCGCGCTACATCAACATGGACTGGACCGAGCAGATTGAGCTGCTCCTCATTGATCCGAATCTGGTTCTCATCCTCATGAGTGTGGGCACGCTGGCTATCATCTTCGAACTCAGCAACCCGGGAGCGATTCTTCCCGGAATTGTGGGCGTCATTGCGCTTGCCATTGCCTTCTTCGCTCTCGGGGCAATTCCCGTGAATGTGGCCGGCTTGGTGCTGATGGCATTCGCCATACTGCTCTTCATTGCCGATATCAAGATGCCGACCCATGGGTTTCTTACTGTCGGTGGCATCATCTCCTTCGCCCTGGGCGCCATTTTGCTCTTTAGTCCGTCCGGCGTGAATGGGCCAACCGTCTCGCCCTGGGCGGTCGTGTTCGTCACGGCGCTTATGGCCGGATTCTTCGGGTTTGTCGTGCGCAAGGCGCTGAACGCTCAGACTTGGTCCGTGAAAACGGGCACCGAATCCCTGCTCGGAACCCCGGCCATTGCTCAGACACGGCTCGACCCCGAAGGAATGGTCTATTTGGACGGAGCGCTGTGGAAAGCAGTCGCCGACGACGGGACCATCGAACGGAATCAAGAGGTCACCGTTCGTCGGATCGAGGGCTTGACGGTGCATGTTGTGGCCCGACCCGCCGAGGCGTTTGCAACCTCATCCACGGGAGTACCGACAGAAGCCGCTTCGCCCCAAGGAGGGACCGCCCAACCCGTATGAATGGCCTTGCCGTCCTCGTCATCGTCGTCGTCGTGGTCCTGATCGTGGGGGTCACGCTGCTGTCCGCCGCCATCAAGGTACTGCCCGAGTACGAACGTGGTGTGGTGTTTCGACTCGGCCGCATTACCGGCATCCGCGGTCCCGGGCTCATCCTGCTGATTCCCATCATCGACAAGATGCGCCGGATCGATCTCCGGGTCATCACCTTGGAAGTGCCCCCGCAGGAAGTCATCACCCTCGACAACGTCACCATCAAGGTCACTGCGGTGGTCTATTTCCGGGTCGTGAATCCCAACGATGCCGTGGTCAAAGTCCTCGACTTCATCCGTGCGACCTCACAGATTGCCCAGACGACGTTACGGAGCATTCTGGGTCAGTCCGATCTCGACGAGATTCTCGCCAAGCGGGAACAGATCAATGTGGAGCTGCAGCGCATCATTGACGAGCAGACGGAGCCATGGGGAATCAAGGTCACGACGGTGGAGATCAAAGACGTGGAGCTGCCGTCATCGATGCAGCGGGCGATGGCTCGGCAGGCTGAGGCGGAGCGCGAGAAGCGAGCCAAGATCATCCACGCTGACGGCGAGTATCAGGCGGCGACCCAGCTGGCGAGCGCCGCTCAGATCATTCAGGCGGAGCCGTCTGCCCTGCAGCTTCGGTATCTGCAAACGTTAACGGAGATCGCGACCGAGCGGACCAGCACGGTCGTGTTTCCCCTTCCCCTCGACATCGTAGAACCGTTTATAGGGTTGCTGCGGGCCAGCAATAGGGATGCAAACGCACCCGCACCGCCACCTCCCGTGATTCCCGCTCAGCCGCTGCCCACCGCCCCGAACGATGAGGGTTGATACGCTTGAGCATGCGCTCCATCGACGAGGCTGAATGAACGTATACGAGCAATTGGTTGCGGTGCGCACCGAGCTGCAACAGCGTCAGGCGAAACCGCGAACCATTGCCGTGATGGACAACCTTATTCAGCAGGCCGACTCGGAGCGAAACAACCCGATCAGCGTCTCGCAGCTGATGATCCTGCGACACGTCCTGCGTTCACCGGCAGTCCTAAACGACGAGGACGTCTATCTAGACGTACTGAGCCTACAGGGCGATCTGGAAGAGGCGGCCAGCGCGCGCGCCGTTGACCAGCCTGCGGCCTACGTCGATGATTCCCGTCGACCGAGACTGCATTCCCATTACAAGAAGCAGCGGAAACCCTAACCCCCGCTGACGGTCCGGGACGCAGCTAGCTCTTGGCGGCTGCGGATCCTTCCGACTTCGGCTTGGGCTTGCTGTCGCCCGTCTTCGCCTCTGATGTCGACTTCGACGAGCCCTCGCCTGACTTATCGGCTCCGGCAGTCCCAGACTTCGATTCACCGGATGAGTCTGGGGCCTTGTTTGACGTGGAAACTCCCTTTCCGCGGGAGTCGGTCGCATAGAATCCGCTGCCTTTGAAGACGATACCGACGGGGTGGATGATGCGGCGGACTTCACCCCCGCACTCGGGGCATTCATGGAGAGGATCGCTCGTGATCGGCTGGCGGATTTCGAAGCGGTGCCCCTCTCGGAGGCACTGGTATTCGTAGAGTGGCATATGACCCTTCTGTTGGATCGGGCATGAAAAAAGAGGTCGGGGATCACCCGCCTCCGACCTCCTGCCAGACCTAATACCAGTTTATCGCGTTTGTCAAGACTTCCACAATGCCATAAAATGGCATGATTGCGTGCGTTGGCCGGTCGGACATCCGTCCGGCCTCAATTTATGCGTGCCTCCACCAGTAAGGACATGTATTGCCGTCGATCGACGTCAATCTGGCGATTCAGTACATCGTCATCCTGCTTATCTCGATCGACCTTCACGAGCTCGCGCATGCTGTAGCGGCTCACGCCCTTGGTGACCGCACACCGGAACGCAACGGACAGCTGTCACTGAACCCGTTCGTTCACATGGACCAACTCGGCATTCTGCTTCTGGTCATCACCTCGTTCTTTGGCACGCCCCTAACCTGGGGGCGCACCTTCATCAACCCTCAGAATCTCAAGTTCGGTCCTCAGCGCGGTGGCGCGATCGTGGCGGCAGTTGGCCCGTTGACCAACCTTGCCATGGCTGGGGCTCTCGCCATCGTTCTGCGGTTGGTCGATTACGGCACGATCTCAATGCCGACGACTTGGTTTGACTTTCTTGGGGCCGCCCTCGTAATCAACCTCGTGCTGTTCGCCTTCAACTTGCTGCCGATTCCGCCGCTTGACGGCTTCTCTGTGGTGGCAGGCTTCCTGACCGCGCGGCAGCTCTATGCCATCGCTCCGGTGCAGCAGTATGGCCCGCTGGTCCTGCTGCTCATCCTCGTCCTGCCCACCAATCCCAACGTCCTATGCCTAACGGTGTATCGAGTGGTCGATGCCATCGGAAATGTCATCGTTCCCGGGTTTCTGCCGATATGCTAGCCGGCCCCGACCACCGAACTCCGGGATTGTGGGGCCGTCTTCTGGAGCCGGTTCGTTCTCTCCTGGACATCGTTCGCGGCCATAAGTTCCCGGTCCATGATGTTCCAGTGGCATCATTCACAGCCGTAGCCCGTGCTTATGTCAACGCGGAGCCGAGGATCGATCTCGATCATGTCGGCGAGTTCGCGGCTTCGACGAGCTACCTCATGCTGGTCAAATCTCGAGGTCTGCTCACGGAAGAGGAGCCGGATGAGGAGATTGAGCCGGCAGAAATGGCAGTCCGTGCCGCATATGGAAGCGGCCCGTATCACATGACCGTCGAGGCTCTTCAGTCGCGTTGGGCAGCCGGTCTTGAAACTATCCCCCGAGGAGAACACGTCGCGCCCGCAAACAACATCCTGCCGCTGCTTCCGGCGGATCTGCTGAGGCGCACATTTGAGCGCCAGGTACGTGACATGAGAGAGCGCGGCGCCCGCCGCCTACCGCCCCCGGTCTTCATACGGCTTGAGATGGCAACTCGATCGCTTCAGAAGTCCTTGGGAAGGGTCCGACAGCTCTCGTTCTTCAGTCTGATACGAGAGGCTCGGCTCGATCGTCAGGCGGCGGTTGTGTACTTCTTGGCATTGCTCGATCTGATGCGCAACCGTTCCGTACGTTTGGCTCAGCAGCGTCCTTTTGGTGACATCGTGATTGAAACGGCCGCTGCCAATGACGCTGCGGATGAACGGGCGGAAGCGGTATGAGCGAGGCAACTCGGCGTGCCTCCATCATCGAGAGTCTCCTGTTCGTTTCGGGTGAACCCATCTCGATACGTCGGCTGGCTCATGTGCTTGACTGGAGCACCGGTGAGGTGCGGTCTGCACTTCAGCTGACCGCCAATGCTATGGTCCATCGGGGCATCCGGTTGCAATTGGACGGCGATCAAGTCCAGCTGGTTACGGCTCCCGAGAATGCTGAATTCGTCAGGCGGTTTCTGGGCCTTCAGAGATCTGCCCAGCTGTCGAGACCGGCCCTGGAAACGCTGTCCATCGTCGCGTATCGCCAACCCGTTACCCGTGGCGAGATCGAGGAGATCCGAGGGGTGGCTGCGGACCGGGTGCTGGCCGGCCTCGTGTCCCGCGGTCTCGTGGAAGAACGGGGACGCCGCCGTACACCGGGGCGCCCAATTCAGTACGGAACCACCTTCGCCTTCCTCGAGGCGTTCGGACTCAGCGGGCTCCAAGATCTTCCCGGAACGGACGCAGACCTTCCCGCTCAAGCCTCCTTCGGAATTTTGGGTCTGAAGGAGGACGCCGAGGCGGTTCAGCCCGCACTCAGCTGAGCTGCGTTAGCGCTTGGTGAACTGAGGCGCCTTGCGAGCGCGTTTCAGTCCGTACTTCTTGCGCTCCTTCACTCGTGCATCCCGGGTTAAGAGGCCCCGCACCCGAAGTGGCCGTCTCGTCTCTTCATCTCCCGCTAATACTGCGCGAGCAATAGCATGTCGAACGGCTCCTGCTTGTCCGCTGAGACCTCCGCCGCTCACGGTGACGAGGACGTTGAACTTGGCACGTGTTCCCGTGGCGTCGAACGCCTCAGTGACCATCGACGAGTAGCGGCTCCCGCCGAAATACTCCTCGACCGATTTGCCGTTCACGATGACCTGGCCGGCCCCCGGCACGAGCTTGCAACGAGCAATGGCGCACTTGCGCTTGCCGACGCCATATTGATACTGCTGCTGAGTTGTCATGTCTGGGCGAGCCTCACTCGACGTTCGTAGTTGCCGATGCGTCCTTCATCCCGGACGATTCGGTCAAGATCAACGGTTCGGGGCTCTGAGCCCCGTGGGGATGATTCGGCCCGGAGTACACCTTCAACTTGCGGTACATCTGGTCTCCGAGCTTGGTGTCGGGCAGCATGCCTTTGACGGCAAGCTCGACGACTCGTTCGGGCTTGCGTGCCAATAGCTCCGAGAGGGATTCGGAGCGCAGACCACCGGGATAGCCGCTGTGTCGGTAGTAAATCTTATCCCGTAGCTTGGTTCCCGTTACACGAACGTTCTTGGCGTTTACGACGATCACGAAGTCACCAAGGTCCAGGTGTGGGGTGAACTGGCGTTTGTGCTTGCCTCGGAGGACGCGCGCAACGCCCGAGGCCAAACGGCCGAGTGTCTGCCCGGAGGCGTCGACGATGTACCACCGTTTGTCGACATCGTGAGGCGACGGGGAGTAGGTGTTCATGAATGCTTTCCCTCATAGCTCACCTGGGTCAAGTACAGCCCATGAGCCGGTGCTGGCGGCGCCGCGCGGCTTCGATTGCGCGCTTCCAGGATATTCTTCACTTCGCCGGCCCCAACACGCCCTTCACCGACGAGAAGCAAGGTTCCGACCAGACAGCGGATCATCTGGTGCATGAATGCGTTGGCGACGAAGTGGAAGTCGATCATCTCATCGTTTGCCATGATGTCCAGGCGATGAATCGTCCGGATGGTGCTGGCTCCGGGACCAGCGGGCGGATTGCCAAAGCTGGCGAAGTCGTGAGTGCCGCGGAGAAAGTCAGCGGCTGCATTCATCGCCTGAAGATCCAATGGCTTCGCCACAAAGTACGCGCGCTCGCGGCACAGGGGCGACCGAACCCGACGATTCAGCACCCGGTAGAGGTAGTGTCTCGCCTTCGCATGGCGGCGAGGGTCAAACCGCTCCTCGGTGGTCTCGAGCGACTGGAGCGCCACCTCTGACGGCAAACGGGCGTTGATCGCCCGCAAAAGCGCGGCATCATCCAGCCGGCTCCCGGTAGAAAAGGCGACGACCTGGCCGGTTGCATGTGCGCCGGCATCGGTCCGGCCGGCAGCGGAAACCCGTGTCGGTTCGCCCGTCACGTCAGCAAGAGCGCTTTCGAGCACGCCTTGGATCGACGGCAGGTTACGTTGGCGCTGGAACCCGGCAAAACCTGCTCCGTCGTATTCCACGGTTGCTTTCACTCGTCGAATCAAACCAGCTCGATTTGAACGATCTCGGCCGAATCGCCCTTGCGCTGGCCAATCCGAAGGATCCGGGTGTACCCTCCCGGCCGGTCTTGGTATCGAGGGGCGATCTCGGCGAACAGCTTCTCGATCATCAGCGGGTCGGGCAGATACTGCAACGCGAGGCGGCGAGCGTGGAGATCCCCCCGTTTGCTCAACGTGACGAGTCGTTCGACGCGCGGCCGCATCTCCTTCGCTCTCGACTCGGTGGTTCTGATCCGTTCATGGCGGATGAATGCCGACATTAGACCGCGAAGCATGGCTCGCCGGCGGTCTCCCGGCATGCCGAGGCGGCGGCCCTGCTTCTGGTGCCTCACCTGCTACTCCTGACCGTCGCCGTCTTCAACCAGATGACGCATACGCAGACGATCGACGAGTTCGTCTAGCGACTTCTGACCGAAGTTGCGGATGGAGAGCAGGTCTTCCATGTTCATGCCGATGACCTGCCCGACCTTGGTGATGCCCGCTCGCTTCAGTGAGTTCTCCGCACGCGCGGAAAGGGCAAGGTCCTCGATGGGCAGCTCGAACTCCTGAGCCGGAATTGCTCGAGTCGAGAGAGGCTGCCGTCCTGCAGCCGATTCGGTGATGCCCAGGTCTTCACCGAACGACGCGACGTGCGCGAAGTATCGCATAAGCACGCCGCCTGCCTGAGTCAGTGCATCTTGAGGCGTGATGGTGCCGTCAGTGGTGAGGTCCAGCAGAAGCCGCTCGTAGTTGGTCATCTGACCGACGCGGGTGTGCTCGACCGTAAAGTTGACGCGGCGCACGGGTGAAAAGATGCCGTCCACGGGGATTTGGCCGATCGGCATCTCATCGCTGAGCTCCGAGATATCTCGATACCCGGTTCCCCGTTCGATCACCAGCTCGGCCGTGAGCCGGGCGCTTCCGGTGTCGATGGTGGCCAGGTGCTGCTCCGGATTGATCACGTCGACCTGATCCGTCACTCGAATGTCGGCCGCGGTGACCGGCCCCTCTCCCTGAGCCTCGAGGAGTACGTGGACCGGCTCGTCCGTATAGGACTTGAAGCGGACCTTCTTGAGGTTCAGGATGAACTCTGTGACATCCTCCCGGATACCGGGGATCGCCGAGAACTCATGGCGTATCCCGTCGATCTGCACCGCGGTGATCGCGGCCCCGGGAAGCGAAGACAGGAGCACACGGCGGAGCGCGTTGCCCAGCGTGACGCCATAGCCCCGCTGCAGGGGCTCGATCTCAAATTCCGCGAAGGTGTCGGTCGATTGCAGGGTTTCGATTCGTGGTAGTGCTATATCCAAATGTTCAGTCCTCCCATCCGCAAGGCTCGTCTATCGGCCTGCGTTGATGGCCGTTTGAAGGTTCTTTACTGTTTCGCGCCGGCGGGCTGCCGCTACCGTGAGTAGTACTCGACGATGAGCTGCTCATTGATCGTAGTTTCGAGGTCAGAGCGTCCCGGTTGGCCGACGATGCGTCCCGTCATCGCTTCCGCATCCAGCTGAAGCCACTCCGGAATCGCCTGGCGGGGGCTCCCGAACTCGGCTTGATTCTTGAAGAACTCTCGATTCTTGCTGCCGGGACGGACAGTGATGACATCCCCGGTCCCTAGCTGTATGGAGGGGATCGACGCCTTCCGACCGTTGACCTGAAAGTGGCCATGGTTCACGAGCTGCCGGGCCTGATCGCGTGATGAACCGAAACCCAGCCGGTAGACCACATTGTCGAGGCGCAGCTCGAGCAGTCGCAGAAAGTTCTCGCCCGTAACGCCCGGGAGCCGTTCCGCCGCGTCAAAGGTGCGCTGGAACTGATCCTCGAGGAGCCCATACATGCGGCGTGCCTTCTGCTTCTCTCGGAGCTGGACGGCATAGTCCGACGGTTTGCGCCTTCGTCCGCTCCCCTGGTGTCCGGGGGGTGTATTGGGCCGCTTGTCCACGGCGCACTTCTTTGAAAGGCAGCGCGAGCCCTTCAAAAAGAGCTTCACGTTCTCTCGTCGGCAGAGCTTGCAATCGGGTCCTGTATAACGTGCCATTGATCCTCGTCTAGACTCGTCGCCGCTTCGGAGGGCGAGCTCCGTTGTGCGGAACCGGTGTTACATCGTTAATGGATTGGATGGTGAGGCCGACCGTCTGGAGCGAACGAATCGCCGCTTCCCGTCCTGGCCCAGGGCCTTTCACATAGACGTCCACGACCTGCATGCCAAATTCCATGGCCTTGCGGGCTGCTTGTTCGGCACTCATCTGGGCGGCGTATGGAGTGCTCTTGCGGGAGCCCTTGAACCCGACGGTTCCGGCGCTTCCCCAGGAAACGGGCTTTCCTTCGACGTCCGTGATGGTGATGATGGTATTGCTAAAGGTCGCGTACACGTGCGCATGGCCGTGCGGAACGACCTTTCGCTCTCGCCGTCTGCCACGCGGGCGTCGGGGCGCTGCCCTTCCCATTTGGTCTCCTTGAAGCTGCTATCGAAACTCGATTAAACTCGGTGGTCTTACTTCTTGGCCGTGGCCTTGCGGCGGCCGGCGACGGTCTTGGGCTTGCCGCGCTTGGTCCGGGCATTGGTTCTGGTTCGCTGCCCATGTGCGGGGAGACTGCGTCGATGGCGCAGACCACGATAGGAACCGATCTCGGTCAGCCGCTTGATGTTGAGGGCCACCTCGCGGCGGAGGTCTCCCTCGACCCGGTATTCCTTGTCAATCAACTCTCGAATCCGGTGAATCTCATCCTCGGTCAGAGCCTTGACCCGCGTCTCCGGATTCACGCGCGTACGGGAGAGGATCTCCCGGCTTCGGGTAACCCCGATGCCGTAGATATAGGTCAGCGCAATGTCGACGTGTTTGTCTCTCGGGATGTCGATTCCAGCTATTCGGGCCATCGCGTCACTCCAGGAAATGCCGGTTCTCTGCGTCCGGTCAACCTTGCTTCTGCTTGTGTCGAGGATCGCTGCAGATCACCTGGATCACGCCGCGTCGCTTGATGATTCGGCAATTGGCGCACCGGCGCTTAACCGAGGCCGATACTTTCATGGGGTCTACCCTCCGCGCGTCCCACTATTCGAGCCCGCGACAAGTCGTATGCCGTGAGCGCGAGAACCACCCGATCCCCCGGCACGAGCCGCACTGTCCCGACCTTCGCCTCGTCGCTGATGTGGGCCAGAACCGAACGGCCATCGACGAGTCGAACACGAAACAGAGCATTGGGCACGGCCTCGAGGACCGTTCCCTCAATCCGGTTCTTGGACTCGCTTCCGTAAGACATCAGATTATCTCATATTTCAGGCTGCGGCGCCATTGGGGAGAGTGAGAATCCACCTGCCCTTCGGCGTGACTGCGACCGTGTGCTCGAAGTGAGCCGATAGAGATCCGTCGGCGGTTGCCACCGTCCATCGGTCGGGCCGCACCTGTGTTTCACCACTCCCGAGATTCAGCATCGGTTCGATGGCAAGCGCCCAACCGGGACGCAGCAGCGGGCCCCGAGAGCTCATCCGGTAGTTTGGGATTTGAGGCGGCTCGTGCATGGACCGGCCGATGCCGTGACCCACGTACTGGCGCACAATCCCCAGTCCCTTCGATGTCGCATATTGGTCGATGGCGGACGACACTTCATACAGTCCTCGCCCAGGTTGCACCCGCTCGATGCCCCGCCGGAGGGCCTCCTGAGTACCCGAGAGCAGCTTGGCCGCATCTCGGGAAACCGTACCGACCGGCACTGTGGTAGCCGAATCCGCATGGAATCCCTGGTAGATGACCCCCAGATCGATGCTCACCACATCACCGTCCACCAAGACCCGATCGGAGGGAATACCGTGGACGATCTCATCGTTGACCGAAACGCAGATAGCCCCGGGAAAAGGGGTGCCCAGCTCGGGATGAATTACTTCGGGAAAGCTGGGGCGCCCGCCCTGTTTCGCGACCTCCTGCCGGGCCCACTCGTCAAGGTCCTTGGTCCGAATGCCGGGCTTGACCCGTTCGGCGAGCATGGCCAGCGTGTCGCCCACAATAGAGCCGGCCTTCCGCATGGCCTCGAGCTCGTCTTGCGAGCGAACCGGAACCTCAGGCACGTTCCTTGACCACCCCGTTCAGGAGCGCACGCAGCTCATTCGTTACCTCATCCACCGACTTGGTGGCATCGAGAACCTCGAGCCGCTTTGTGCCTTGATAGTACGTGATGAGCGGAGCGGTCTGATGTTCGTAGACCTCGAGACGGTGCCGTTGCACTTCGGGTGTCTCGTCCGCCCGCTGCACGAGCTTCCCGCCGCAGACATCGCAAACGCCAGGGAGTCGGGGCGGATTCGAGCTTTCGTTGTAAACCCGGCCGCACGTGCTGCAGACCCACCGCCCCGCCAGCCGCTCCAACACCATCTCATTGGGTGCCGTCAGCAGAACGACGTGGTCAATGTGCCGGTCATCTTGAGCAAGGGCGTCGTCCAGAGCCTCGGCCTGTCGTACGGTACGGGGGAAGCCGTCGAGGATGAAGCCCTTCTTCGTATCGGGCTCGTTCAGGCGGCTGAGGGCCATCTCTATCGTGAGGTCATCGGGCACATATTCGCCCCGGTCCATGTACTCCTGTACCTCACGGGCCAGGGGGGACACGTCCTGTCGTATCTTGCGGAACATGTCGCCGGTGGCGACGATGGGAATGCCGTATTCCCCGGAGAGGCGTTGGCTTTGCGTGCCCTTTCCGACGCCAGGCGGCCCCATAAAGATGATGTTCAAGCAGCCAGATTCCGGACGTCGCTAACGAATGAAGCCCTGATACTGACGCATCATGAGCTGTGCTTCGAGCTGTTTTAGGGTGTCGATTGCGACTCCGACCACAATAAGAACCGCCGTGCTGCTGAACGTCTGCTGGGCCTGCTGCGTCGGCTGGTTCGATACCAGATTGATGAAGAAGGGAAGAATGGCGACGATTGCCAGGAAGAATGCACCGGCAAGCGTGATCCGGTTGAGCACGTAGTGCAGATATCTGGCTGTGGGTGGTCCCGGACGGTGACCCGGAATGAAGCCGCCGTTCTTCTGTAGCGTTTCAGGCAGGTTCTGCTGCTGGAACGTTACCGACGTATAGAAGTACGTGAAGGCGATCACGAGAACGAAATAGATCGCCCAATACCAGATGTTTCCAGGCTGGAAGGTATTGAATAGGGCTCTCGCCACGCTTCGGAGCCACAGCTGAGAGGCACCGAAGAAGTAGCTGGAGACCGTGCTCGGCAGGATGACGATGGACGCCGCGAAAATCAAGGGGATCATTCCGGCCGAGTTCACCCGCAGTGGTATGTGAGTCGATTGGCCTTGGTACATGCGCCCACCGCGAATACGTTTGGCGTACTGCACCGGAATGCGGCGTTGCCCCTCCGAGACAAAGACAATTGCTCCGATGACCACGACGGCGAATGCGCCGAGGACGATCAGAAAGCCGAAATTCCCCGCGGCCCACTGTTGTATGAAGGCCGGAATGAGCCGCGAGACGATGCCCGCGAAGATGATCAGCGAGATGCCGTTGCCGATGCCGTTTTCTGTGATGAGCTCTCCGAGCCACATGGCAAAAACGGTTCCGGCGGCCAAGGAGACGAGCACTTCGAGGGTGGGGAAAACCGTTGAGCCGTGGAAGAGCCCAAAGTCCTTGAAGATCGGCGTGCTGGTGTAGTTGTTGAGCGCGACCATCTGGCCGTAGCCCTGGATGATGGCCAGCGGAACAGTCAGCAGTCGTGTGTACTGATTAATCTTGTTGCGACCGTACTCGCCTTCCTTCTGCAGCTCGGTCAGGGCCGGTACCACGCCGATCAGGAGCTGCATCACGATGGAGGCTGTGATATAGGGATACACACCAAGGGCCACGATGGAAAAAGTCTGCAGAGAGCCGCCCGAGAAGATATTGAGCAGCTGCAGCAGACTTTGATGGTTGATGACGGTGCTAAGTGCCGTGCGGTTCACGTTGGGGACCGGCACATGCGCTTCGATGCGGAAGACCACCAGTAGCGCGATGGTGAAGAGAAGCTTGCGCCGGAGGTCGGGAATGCGGAAGGCGTTAAGTGCTGCTTGAACCATCTTCTGGAACCTCCACGCGTCCACCCGCCGCTTCGATCTGGGAACGGGCCGCCTTCGTCACCTTGTCCACACGAACGGTCATGGCCCGAGCAATATTGCCACCGGCGACGACCTTGACCGCTCTGGAGCTCTTTCCTTTGAGGAGTCCTGCACTTCGAAGCGACTCGGCGTCGACGACCTGGGTGTCTCCAATTCGGTCAAGATCTTTGATCCGTACCACCGCGTACTCCCGGCGCCACTTGTTGTGGAAGCCCGGAAGCTTGCCGTAGCGCTGCATACGGGAGGACATTCCTCGGTAGGAGGCTTTGATTCCACCCGATCGCGACTTTTGTCCCTTTGTGCCTTTGCCGGCAGTGGTTCCGCGTCCACTCCCACCGCCGCGACCGATTCGGCGTCGCGAGCTGGTACTGCCGGACGCGGGACTCAGTTGTGAGAGTCTCATGGTGTCGGGTCTCCCTGACTCTCCTCGGCAGCGGCTTCCGGTTCAGCCGAAGGACCGGCCGAGTCGGGCGCCGCCCTCGTGCGCGGTCGTCGCTTCGCGGTAGGCGCCCCTTCGGCGGTCTCCGGTTGCGCAACCTCGAGCACGGGAGATTCGGTCACCTCGACCGCTTTGCTCACTGCTGCAGGCGCCTTGGCTTCTCGCTTGACCCGCTCGCCCGAGCCGGCCTTCTTCTCGCGAGTGGACCCATTCGGCTTGGCCATCACGGCTGACTCGGTCGTGGACGCCGGGACGATCAACACGCTTGGGGTCGTCGTCTTCTGGTCCCCATCGGTGGCCGGCCGAACGGCAACGAGGTGCTGTACCGACCGGATCATTCCCTGAAGCGAGTGGTTATCGTCGAGCAGAACCGCATCATGCAGTCGCCGCAAACCCATCGCTCGAATCGTTGCGCGAGCCGAGGGCTTGTAGCCGATCGGGCTCTTGATCAATCGAACCTCAAGCCGCGCCATCGGTCGCCTCCGTGACCTCTGACGATCCCGCTTCCTCGCTTCTGCCCCGCATCTCACCGCGGGCTTCTCGGCCCCTCCAGCGGCTGATCTCATCGGGAGATTGCAGCGATGTGAGTCCCTTGATTGCTGCCTTGACCACGTTCACCGGGTTATTGCTTCCCAGAGACTTGGACAGAATGTCGTGCACCCCCGCGGCCTCGACGACGGAACGGACGGCGCCGCCGGCAATAACTCCGGTCCCGGGCGCAGCGGGTTTGAGGAGAACATGCGCAGCTCCGAAGTGCACGTTTACCTCGTGCGGAATGGTCGCTCCCTCGAGGGGCACACGAATGACATTCTTTCGAGCGCGCTCTGCGCCCTTACGGATCGCTTCCGGGACCTCGTTAGCCTTGCCCTGTCCCACGCCGACCTGGCCGTTTCCGTCTCCGACCACCACGGTCGCACTGAAACTGAAGCGTCGGCCGCCCTTGACGACCTTGGATACTCGCTTCACCTGAACGACGCGCTCTTCGAATCCGCCACTGGCGGATGAATCATATCTTGTCATCTCTCGCTTTGGCTCCCGTTGCGCCTCTAGAATTCCAAACCGGCGGCTCGGGCTCCGCGTGCAAGAGCCGTGACCCGCCCATGATAGAGGTATCCGCCGCGATCGAAGACAACTCGCGTGATACCTGCCTCGCGGGCCCGCTCACCCAGCGCCCGTCCAACCGCTTCGGCACGATCCGTCTTGCTCTTGGCGGCGCCCTTCGCGATATCCTTCTCCACGGTTGAAGCCGCGGCCAGCGTCCGGCCCGTCGTGTCGTCGATCAGCTGCCCATAGATGTGAGCCGAGCTTCGGAACACGCTCAGCCGAGGCTTCTCAGCCGTTCCTCGAATGCTTCGACGGAGATGCGTGTGGCGGCGATGCCTTCTGACGGCACTGGCAAGTCGCACCTGCGCTGCCGGCTTCTTGACCTGAGCACGGCCGGCTGGCGGCCTCGCTGGAGCTCCCATGTCCTATCCCGCCCTTCCGGCCTTGCCCGCCTTGCGGCGGATGACCTCGTCGCTGTATCGAATGCCCTTTCCCTTGTAGGGCTCAGGCTTCCTGACGCGGCGGATCCGAGCAGCTGTCTCGCCGACGACCTGTTTGTCGATCCCTGACACGACGAGCCGCGTGGGCGACTCGACGACGAACTCAATGCCCGGCGGGGGCACAAACTCGACCGGATGAGAGTAACCGACGGAGAGCGTAAGGTTGTCCCCCGTCTTCTGGGCCCGATAGCCCACCCCCGAGATCTCCAGCGTCTTGCTGAATCCGTTCGTCACTCCTGTGACCATGTTGGCCAACAACGATCTGGTGAGACCGTGAAGGGCGCGAGTCTCCGCTTCGTCGTTCGCACGCGTGACTTCGGCCACACCGTCGGCAACCTGAAGCTGAATGGTAGCCGGAATGGTATGGGAGAGCTCTCCCTTTGGCCCCCGGACCACAATGTGGCCATCCTGTTGTCGCAGCTCCACGCCGCCGGGAAGCGGCACCGGCTTCTTGCCGATACGTGACACGCTACCAGACCTCCGCCAAGAGCTCGCCGCCCAAACGACGGCGTCGAGCCTCATGCCCGCTCATGATCCCCATGGGAGTGGAGACAATAACCGTTCCCAAGCCCGAGCGAACTCGGGGAATGGCCGTATGCCGGGCGTATCGTCGCAGGCCGGGTCGGCTGATGCGCTTGATTCCGGTAATGACCGATACCCGGTTGGGGGCGTACTTGAGGACGACACGGATGTTGGGATACTTCTCTTTCGTGACGCTGAAGTCCTCGATGAAACCCTCATCCTTGAGGATCTTTGCGATCGCGAGCTTCATCCGGGAGTACGGGAGCTCCGTCGTGGGATTGCGAGCAATGGTCGCATTCCGAATGCGAGTCAGCATATCGGCGATGGGGTCAGTCGTTTTCATGTATGTTCTCGGATTACCAGCTGGCCTTGGTGACACCGGGGATCTGTCCCTCGAGAGCCAGACGCCGGAAGTCGATACGGCACAGCCCAAATTTGCGGATGTATGCACGCGGCCGTCCGCAGATGGCACAGCGATTGTGCTGCTGTGTTGAGAACTTTGCGGGTCGGCGAGACTTTGCGATCTTCGATTTCTTTGCCAAGCTTTGCTTTCCTCGGTGTGATGTCGGTTGATGCCGGCTTCATTCGCCGGCACGTATGTTAGCTGCGGAAGGGCATCCCCAGACTCTGCAGGAGGCTCTTGCCCTCCACGTCGTTTCGGGCGCTGGTGCCGATGTTTACCTGCATGCCACGGACTCGATCAATGCTGTCGTAATCGATCTCTGGGAAGACCAGCTGTTCCCGGAGCCCGATGCTGTAGTTGCCTCGTCCATCAAAGCTGCGGTCAGAAACACCTTGGAAGTCGCGAATACGTGGGAGCGCAACGCTAATGAATCGGTCCAGGAATTCCCACATCCGATCTCCCCTGAGGGTGACGGCAACGCCGATCTCCATACCCATGCGCACTTTGAACTGGGCGATTGACTTCTTGGCCCTGGTCACGATTGGTCTTTGACCGGAGATTGTGGTCAAATCGCGGATCGCGGCTTCCTTGGCGCTGGAGTTGGTCAATGACTCGCCGAGGCCGATGTTGAGCGTCACCTTCCGTACCGTCGGGACGGCCATCGGGTTCTCGTACTCGAACTCTTTGATCAGCCGGGGAACTACCTCCGTCTGATACTTCTCTTTGAGTCGTGGGGCTGGCATATTGAATCCGTTCCTGGGGTCCGGTTTAGGCTCGTTCTCGGTCGAGAATCTCGTTGCAGTGGTGGCAGATTCGAATGCGATTGCCATCGGGCAGCGTGCTGTGCCCGACCCGGGTGGGCCGTTCGCAGCTTGGGCAGATGATCATCACGTTCGATCGGTGAATTGGGGCCGGCTTTTCGACGGTTTCAGATTGAAGAACTCCCGGTCGGCGGCGCTGGTGCCGTGTAACCATGGCGACGTTTTCCACGATCACCCGGTTCTGATCACGCAAAACCTGCACAATCTTGCCCTGCTTACCCGTGTCGGCACCGGTCAGAACCACCACCAGGTCATCCTTCTTGATATCCATCCGGGGTCTGGACCTGCGGCCCTCGGCATAGCCCGATCGCTTCCAGACGCGACGTTGCGCCTTGGTCATCTTGACGGCCATCAGAGCACCTCCGGCGCCAGGGAAACGATGCGCATGAAGGCACGCTCGCGAAGCTCACGGGCAACAGGTCCGAAGATCCGGGTGCCACGCGGCTGGTTGGCGTTGTTGATGAGCACCGCGGCGTTGTCGTCGAAGCGAATATGAGAGCCATCCGGGCGGTTGTACTCTTTGGCCTGGCGGACAACCACGGCCCGGACAACCTCGCCCTTCTTGACCGCCGCTCCCGGATTGGCGGCCTTCACCGAGGCGATGACGACATCGCCGACACCCGCATATCGCGCGTTCGAGCCCTTCAGGACGCGGATGACCATGATGACCTTGGCCCCCGTGTTGTCCGCCACTCGAAGCCGGGACAGATTCTGAACCACGTCTAGGCCTCCTCGGCCTTGAGGTCGGCAGCCACTTGCTCCGCCTGTATGCGGCCCGCGGATGGCCTCAGTACGGCCGCGAGCTGCCAGGACTTGCGCTTGCTTCGAGGACGACCCTCGGCAATCCGGACATAGTCGCCTACCTGGGCCTCGTTCGTCTCGTCATGGGCCAGAAACTTTCTGCTTCGGCGCACACGCTTCTTGTACAGGGGATGTGGTGTGAGGGTGTCCACGCGGACGACGATGGTCTTGTCCATCTTGTCGCCGACCACATACCCCACCTTGGATTTGATGATCGCATGGTGATCGGCCTCTGCGGACGGTTCGGTACGTGTTGATTGTCTAGGCATCAGGCTTCACTCTCGACGAGCTCGCGCTCGTGCAGGATGGTCTCGATTCGCGCAACCTGCCGCTTGAGAATGCGAAGTCGCGCGTAGTTGTCGTTCTGTCGCGTGGCGTACTGAAACCGCAGATTGAGCAGCTCTTGGCGGGTCCGATCCAACTCGTCCGCCAGCTCTGTCGATGCCATATCGAAAAGCTCGCGAGTGTGGGAGTTAGCCATGGGCCTCTCCCGTTTCCACCGCGATCTCGTCAGACTTCTGGACGAACCGGGTCTCGAATGGGAGCTTGTACGCAGCCAGCCGCATGGCCTCTCGGGCTACGTCCGGCGCAACACCCGAGAGCTCGAAGATGACATGACCCGGTTTGATGATAGCCACCCAGTGATCCGGAGCTCCCTTCCCCTTCCCCATCCGGGTCTCGGCCGGTTTCTTGGTCACGGGCTTGTCCGGGAAGACCCGAATCCATACCTTGCCACCGCGACGGATATAGCGGGTGATGACGCGGCGGGCCGCCTCGATCTGACGGCTCTCCAGCCATGCATGACCCAGCGACTGCAAGGCATAGTCCCCAAAGGCGATCGTCTCGCCTCGCGTGGCCACACCTCCGCCCTTCGCTCGGTGCTGCTTGCGGTATCGAGTACGGGAGGGCATCAACATGAGTGCACCTCCAAGCGCCCGGATCCGCGGTACCGCAGCGTACTCATGATTCCGTCGAGGCCTCAACAGGTTGATCGTCTGGGGTTTCGGGCGATTCGGCGGCAGCTGGCCCGGCCGGACTTCCCTCAAGGCCCTCATCGCCATTGAGCGGCGCTTCCACTTGCCCATTGGAGGTCGCTTGGACAGCCGGCTCGGGCTGACGCCTCCGCTCAGGAAGAATGTCGCCCTTGTAGATCCAAACCTTGACGCCAATCACCCCATAAGTGGTGACGGCCGTTGCCCGGCCAAAGTCGATATCGGCCCGCAACGTGTGGAGTGGCACGCGACCCCGTCGCTCTTGCTCTCGACGTGACATCTCGCTGCCACCCAGGCGCCCGGCCACGGCGACGCGAACGCCCTTGGCCCCGCGCTCCATGGCTCGCTGCACCGCCTGCTTCATCGCGCGACGGAAGGCCACTCGCTTCTCCAGTTGGTCGGCCACATTGCGGGCTACCAGCACGGCGTTGAGCTCCGGCTGCCGCACTTCTTGGATGTTGATGCGCACGCGCTTGCCGGTCTGCTGCTCAAGAACCTGACGCAGCTCTTCGACATTGGTGCCGCTGCGGCCAATGATGATTCCAGGACGCGCGGTGTGGATCGTCACAGTGACCTGACTGGCGGAGCGCTCGATCTCCACCTGGGAGACCCCTGCGTTCTGATGACGGTCGAAGATGGTCTTGCGAACCGCGACGTCCTCGGCCAGGAGCGCGGCAAAATTCTTCTCCTCAAACCACTTCGCCTGCCACGGTTTGACGATGCCTAACCTGAACCCTGTCGGGTGCACCTTTTGTCCCAAAATCCGTTATCCTTTCTTCCGAGTCGAGCCGGCCCCTGATATGAGGGCCCACATCTATCTCACGATTGCCGTTATGTGTGATGCTCGCTTGAGCCGGGGCTTGACACGGCCATGGGCCCCGGGCTTGAAGCGCTTCAGTGTCATTGCCTCGTCGACCTCAATGCGGTGAATGGTCAGACTGCCGGCGTCGAGATCGTAGTTGTTCTCCGCGTTGGCCGCCGCCGACTTGATAACCTTCTCCACCTCACGAGCGGCATGATTGGGCATGAAGCGCAGCATAGCCAACGCCTCATCCACTCGTCGGCCGCGCACGGCATCGGCCACAAGACGGATCTTGCGGGGTGACCTCCGCACATTGCGAGCGCGCGCGTGGACCTCGAGGTAGCTGCTTACATCCATGCCATCTGGTCCTGTCCGTGAAGGTCAAACCGTGGCATCAACGAACTCCGTGAGTCCGCTCGGACTTGGCCACGTGGCCACGAAAGTGACGCGTGGGGGCGAACTCGCCCAGCTTGTGACCAACCATGTTCTCGCCGATATAGATCGGTACGTGCCGCTTTCCGTCGTGGACCGCGATCGTCATTCCCACCATGGCGGGAGTAACCGTCGAGGCACGCGACCATGTTCGAATGATGCGCTTCTCTCCCGTGCGCTGCAGCTCCTCGACCTTCTTGGCCAGAGCGGGCTGAATGTACGGGCCCTTCTTTACCGATCGCGACACGGCACTACCTCATCGCTAGTGTTCTTTGCAGCTGCAGAACATCTGCCAAGTCGAATCATTAGCGGCGCCCCACATTGCGACGCCGAATGACCAGGGCATCTGATCGCTTGGTCCGCCGGGTTCGATATCCGAGCGTCGGCTTCCCCCAAGGCGTCTGCGGTTGGCCCCCAATGGGCGATTTGCCCTCGCCGCCCCCGTGGGGATGGTCCACCGGGTTCATAACTGATCCACGAACGGTGGGCCGCTTTCGCAGCCACCGGCTCCTACCGGCCTTTCCCACCTGGATGTTCTGATGCTCGGGGTTCCCGACTGTTCCGATGGTGGCCATCGCCTGAGTGTGAATGCGGCGCATCTCCCCGGAGGGCATGCGCACCACGGCGTAGGTGCCCTCGCGGGCCACGAGCTGCGCGGAAACCCCGGCCGACCGTACCAGAACTCCGCCGCGTCCCGGCTCCAGCTCGATGTTGTGGATCACCGTACCCAAAGGAATCTTTGAAAGTGGAAGCGCGTTACCCACTCGAACATCGGCATCCGGTCCCGATGCCACGGTGCTGCCGACGCGCAATCCAAGGGGGGCAAGAATGTATCGCTTCTCGCCGTCCACGTAATGGAGAAGCGCGATTCGGGCCGACCGGTTGGGGTCATACTCGATCGCGGCAACCCGTGCGTCGATTCCGGCCTTGTCTCGCTTGAAGTCAATGATGCGGTACCGGCGCTTACTTCCGCCGCCCTTGTGTCGCACGGTCATGCGGCCACTACGTGACCTGCCCGCACGCTGCGGTAGCGGTGCCAGGAGGCTCTTTTCGGGGCGGGTCTTAGTAATCTCGTCAAAACCCGAGACGGTCATTGAGCGTCTGCCGGGAGATGTGGGCTTGTAGCTACGAATGGGCATCAGCGCTTACACCGCCCCAAAGAAGTCTTCAATTTTCTGGCCGGCCTTCAGGGTTACGATCGCCTTCTTCCACGCCGGCTGATAGCCGCGCCGACGCTTGTTGATGCGCACATAACCGGCGCCCTTTTCTTTGCGGGGCATCGAGATCGTGTTCACCGTGGCGACTTGCACGCCGAACCGGGCTTCGACCGCGGCCTTGATCTGGATCTTGTTCATATCGGTCCGCACTCGAAACACATACTTCGATTGGGGATTGAGGTTCTTGCCGTTGGGGCCGCGGCCTGGCTCCGGGTTGGCCAGGTCGGTGCTCTTTTCGCTGATGATGGGTCCAAGGAGGACATCGGAGGCCTCAATCACGCTTCACCCCCTGCCCCAGCATCGCCGGTGGTCAGCCTTCGCTCGACCGCTTGGAGTGCGGCCCGAGAGAACACCAGGTGATCCGGGCCGAGCACATCCAGGAGGTTGAGGGATGTGGCGTCCTTCAGCTGCACCCTGGGCAGGTTCCGGCTTGCCAGCCGGGCATTCTCGTCAAAGGCTTCATCGACGACAAGAACGGTTCCGTTGAGATCCAGGGCCTGGAATGAGCCGAGCATCGTCTTCGTTCGCGGCTCGCTCAAAGAGAATGCGTCGACGGCTAGGATGGCACCCTCCTGTTGCCTCGCGGAGAGACCACAGCGCAGGGCGCTTTGCCGCATCTTCTTGGGCATGTCCTGCCGATAGCTGTGCGGCATTGGCCCAAACACGGTTCCTCCTCCGCGCCATAGGGGTGAAACGCGGCTGCCCTGCCGCGCTCGACCGGTTCCCTTCTGGCGCCAGGGTTTGGCTCCCCCTCCGGAGACCGCTCCCCGGGTCTTGGTCTTGTGAGTCCCGAGCCGCAGGTTTGCCAGCAGCCGAACAACGGCTTGGTGGACGAGCGCTTCGTTCAGAGGCGCTCCGAAGACGGCGTCACTCACCTCGACGGTGCCCATGTCTTCCCCGGCCAGGTTTCGGAGTGGGACCTGTGCCATGGCTATGCTCGCCTCTTGACGGCCTTGCGCACGAGCACCATCTCGTTGCGGGCACCAGGCACGGCACCGCGCACCAGAAGTACATTGCGATCTGCAAGCACGTCGACCACGCGGAGGTTCTGAACTGTCGTTCGCTCATGTCCGAGGTGGCCGGCCATCCGCATGCCCTTGAACACTCGTCCCGGTGTTGAGCTCGCGCCAATGGATCCGGGTGCCCGATGTCGATCCGATTGTCCATGCGTCTTCGGGCCACCGGCAAAGTGATGTCGCTTCACAACTCCCGCGAAACCCTTGCCCTTGCTGACCCCGACGACGTCGACCATATCGCCCTTCGCGAATATGGCGAGATCGACCGTGTCTCCAAGATCGAGGGTGTCCCCGGAAACTGGCGTGAATTCGCGGAGGTACCGCAACTGCGGCCGGTCCTTGAGATGGCCCTTTCGTGGCTTGTTGAGACGCTTGGTGGAAATGGCCCCCAGCTGGACGGCCGAATAGCCATCCTTCTCGGGCGTCTTGACCTGCGTAACCAGGTTCGGTTCGACCTCGATGACGGTGACGGGAACGGTGACACCAGCATCGTCGAAGACCTGGGTCATGCCCAGCTTCCTCCCGATCAGTCCCTCAACCATTCCCGTCAGCTCTCCCCGCTCAGATTCATAGCTTGATCTCGATGTCCACACCGGCGGGTAGATTCAGCCGCATGAGCGCGTCCACCGTCTTGTTGTTTGGTTCCAGCACGTCGATCAGTCGCTTGTGCGTCCGGATCTCGAACTGTTCCCGGGAATCCTTGTGCACAAAGGGGGAGCGCACCACCGTGTACCGGTTGATTTCCGTCGGCAGGGGAACGGGACCGGAGACGCTTGCTCCGGTCCGCTGGGCCGTGTCGACGATCTCAGAAGCAGACTTATCCAGAACGGCGTGGTCGTAGGCCTTGAGCCGGATCCGGATTCGCTGCTTGGTCAGTGTGCGTCCACCCATATTGGAACCCTAGCTCTGGACCGCCGAGACGGCACCCGCCCCGACTGTCCGTCCGCCCTCGCGGATGGCGAACCGCAGGGCCTCCTCGACGGCGATGGGGGTCACCAGCTCGACCTCCATCTGAACGTTGTCGCCGGGAAGCACCATCTCGACGCCCTCCGGCAGCGTGATGGAACCGGTCACGTCGGTTGTTCGCAGATAGAACTGGGGCCGGTAGCCATTGAAGAACGGCGTGTGGCGTCCACCTTCATCCCGGCTCAGCACGTAGACCTGCGCCGAGAACTTGGTATGCGGCTTGATGCTGCCCGGCTTGGCCAGGACCATGCCTCGCTCGACCTCGTTGCGCTCGATCCCTCGGAGCAGTACGCCGACGTTGTCGCCGGCCTCTCCCTGGTCGAGCAGCTTCTTGAACATCTCGACGCCCGTGGCCACGGTCTGTCGGGTGGGCTTGATGCCCACGATTTCGACGTTGTCGTTGACCTTCACGACGCCGCGCTCGATGCGGCCGGTCACGACGGTTCCGCGACCCTTGATGCTGAACACGTCCTCGATAGGCATGAGGAAGGGCTGGTCAACCGGGCGGGGAGGCGTGGGGATGTAAGTGTCGACGGCATTCATGAGCTCCATGATCTGAGCCTTGCCCTCGGGATCGCCCTCCAGTGCCTTGAGCGCAGATCCGCGGATGACAGGGATCTCATCGCCGGGGAACTCGTAACGGCTCAACAGCTCCCGCACCTCGAGCTCCACTAGATCAAGCAGCTCCTCGTCATCGACCATGTCGACCTTGTTGAGGAACACCACGATGCTGGGAACCTCGACCTGCCGGGCAAGCAGGACGTGCTCGCGCGTTTGCGGCATGGGACCGTCCGCTGCCGACACTACCAGAATGGCGCCGTCCATCTGGGCGGCGCCCGTAATCATGTTCTTGATGTAGTCGGCGTGGCCGGGACAGTCCACATGGGCGTAATGACGGGCTTCCGTCTGGTACTCGACGTGGGCGATCGAGATGGTGATCCCTCGCTGCCGCTCTTCGGGGGCGTTGTCGATGCTCTCGAACGGCCGGAAGTCCGCGCCGCCCTGCTCCGCGAGCGTCTTGGTGATCGCGGCAGTCAGGGTGGTCTTGCCGTGGTCAATGTGACCGATGGTTCCGACATTGACGTGTGGTTTGGTGCGCTCGAATTTCTGCTTGGCCATCCTCTATCTCTCTTTTTCTGGTGGGTTGCGAAGCTCGCCTGAGCGGGCTATCAGAGCACGTTGGATCTGAACGGCAGTGTGTGCGGGCATTTAGCGTCGACCGCCCACGGGTTCCGAAGGCTGCATCCGAGACTTTGCCTTGATCTCCTCGGCGATGTTTTTCGGCACCTCTGCATAGTGCGAGGGCTCCATGCTGTAACTCGCTCGTCCTTGGGTCATGGAACGAAGAGACGTGGCATAGCCGAACATGTCGGCCAGTGGCACCAGTGCCCGGACCACCTGCGTGCCTTCGCCTCGAGGCTCCATCGCCTCGATCTGTGCCCGCCGCGAATTCAGATCGCCGATGACGTCGCCGAGGAACCCCTCGGGCGTCGTCACCTCGACGCGCATGACAGGCTCCTTTATAACAGGCCCGGCCTTGGACGCGGCATCGTTAAACGCCATGGAGCCGGCAATCTTGAATGCCATCTCGTTGGAGTCCACCGGATGGAAGCTTCCGTCATAGACAATGGCCTTGACGTCGACAACCGGGTAGCCGGCGACGATTCCGCTCTCCATGCGTTCCCGAACTCCCTGCTCGATTGCCGGAATGTATTCCCGCGGAACCACACCGCCCACGATCTTGTTCTCAAACTCGAAGCCACCGCCCGGTTCGAGCGGCTGAACCTCGATCCAACAGTCGCCAAACATGCCTCGGCCACCCGTCTGGCGGACGTAACGGCCCTCCGCCTTCGCGCTGCGGCTGATTGTTTCCTTGTACGCAACCTGAGGCCGGCCGACGTTTGCCTGAACCTTGAACTCCCGGAGCATGCGGTCGACCAGAACCTCCAGGTGCAGCTCTCCCATGCCGGAGATGATGGTTTGACCCGTTTCCTGATCGGTTCGCAGCTGGAAGGTTGGATCCTCCTCTGCCAGCCGCTGAAGAGCGGTAGACATCTTGTCGGCGTCCGCCTTGGTCTTCGGCTCGATGGCCACGGAGATGACCGGATCCGGGAACTTGATGGATTCCAGGATGATGGGTGACTCCGGGGCGGAGAGTGTGTCACCGGTGAAGGTGTTCTTGAGCCCGACGATGGCGACGATGTCGCCCGCGTATGCCTCCGTGATGTCCTCTCGGTGATTTGCATGCATCCGCACCAGTCGGCCAATCCGCTCCCGGTTGTCCTTGCTGGAGTTGAGCACGTACGAACCGGCGTTGAGGGTGCCCGAGTAGATGCGGCAGTAGGCGAGGCGCCCGATGAATGGATCCGCGACGATCTTGAAGGCGAGCGCCGAAAACGGCTCGTCGTCCCTCGCCTCACGGGTTTCTTCATGCGCTGACTCCGGCCGAATGCCCGTTACGGGAGGTACATCCATCGGGGAGGGGAGGTAATCGACCACGGCGTCCAGCATCGGCTGCACGCCCTTATTGCGAAGCGCGGACCCTGCCAGAACCGGGAACAGCTTGGCGCTGATAGTGCCCTTGCGTAGCCCCGAGCGAATATCGTCCGGCTCAAGAGACTCGCTCTCGAGATACTTCGTGGTCAGCTCGTCCTCCGTCTCTGCCACCCGCTCGATCAGCCGCGCCCGCCATTCGTGGGCAAGCTCGATCATCTCCTCGGGAACCTCGCTGTCGGCCATCGTCGTTCCCAAGTCGTCGGTGTAGATGCTCGCCTTCATCTCAATGAGATCCACGATGCCCTTGAAGGCCGATTCAGACCCAATGGGCAGCTGGATGGGAACGGCATTTGCGTCCAGCCGCTCCTCGAGCATCTCGATGCACCGATAGAAATTGGCGCCGATGCGGTCCATCTTGTTGACAAAGACGATCCGGGGAACGTTGTAGCGATCGGCCTGCCGCCATACCGTCTCCGATTGCGGCTCCACGCCGGCAACGGCGTCAAGAACCGTGACACCGCCGTCGAGCACCCGCAGCGACCGCTCCACCTCGACCGTAAAATCCACGTGTCCGGGCGTGTCGATGATGTTGATGGTTGCGTCTTCCCAGTTCGTCGTGGTCGCGGCAGCGGTGATGGTTATGCCGCGCTCGCGCTCCTGCTCCATCCAGTCCATGGTGGCCGCGCCCTCATGGACCTCACCGACGCGGTGAATCTTGCGCGTGTAGAACAGGATGCGTTCGGTCGTCGTCGTCTTGCCGGCATCAATATGAGCAATGATGCCGATGTTGCGGACTTTGTCGAGCGGTTGAGTTCGTGCCATAGGATGTTGTCGGCGGCCGGAGTCGGACGGTTCCCCGGGAACGCTATCTTAAATACTTCTCTTTCTGTGTTCGATCTGCTGTTCTGAGTTGGCCCGCAGCTACCAGCGGTAGTGGGCGAATGCACGGTTGGCCTCGGCCATCCGGTGAGTATCTTCTCGCTTCTTGACCGTTGCCCCGACCCCATTGGCCGTGTCCATCAGCTCGCCGGCGAGCTTCTCGGCCATCGACTTTCCCTGTCGCTTTCGCGCCGACTGTAGGAGCCACCGCATCGCAAGCGCGTGCCGGCGGTCGCCTTTGATCTCGACCGGGACCTGATACGTCGAGCCACCAACGCGCCGAGGCTTCACCTCGAGCACAGGTGTGGCATTCCGCATCGCGGTCTCGAAAATCTCCAGAGGATTGCGCCGAGTTCGCTGTTGGACGATCTGCATGGAGTCGTAGAAAATACCCTCGGCCACGGTCTTCTTGCCGTCTTTCATGATGTTGTTGATGAATTTGCCGGCGAGCCGGTTGTTGTACATCCGGTCCGGCGGAATGACTCTGCGAATGACTCGGGCGCGTCGTGGCATTCTGATTCGACTCCTGTGTTCTCGACACACAAAAGCACTGCGGCAGGAAAATTTCCCACCGAGCAGTGCCGTATTTAGTTCATCCTCGACGAGGACGCGTCTTAAGAGAAGACCGTATCAGCCCGTCGATTTAGAACGCTTTGCGCCGTACTTGGAGCGTCCGCGCTTGCGCTTGGACACACCGGCGGCATCAAGCGCTCCTCGAATTACGTGATACTTGACGCTGGGCAGGTCTTTGACCCGTCCGCCGCGAATCAGTACCACGGAGTGTTCTTGAAGGTTGTGACCTTCGCCGGGGATATAGGCGTTCACCTCACGGAGGTTACTGAGCCGGACCCGACAGTATTTCCGCAGGGCCGAATTCGGCTTTCGTGGCGTCATCGTGCCGACGCGAACGCAAACGCCGCGCTTCTGCGGTGCGCCGTCCAACCGGAGAGGCTTCTGCCTCAAGGTATTGAACGACCACATCAGGTCGGCGGCCTTGCGCTTCTTGGTCTGTTGGGCTCGCCCTCGGCGAACGAGCTGGTTGATCGTCGGCAAGCGAAAAACGCTCCTCAGCAAAATACACGCAGCCCCTCAGGAGGAACCGCGCTCCATCGAATATAGCAATCCCGGCGCCCTGCAGTCAAACTTCTGCCAAGGAACGTGCGCTAAAAGTCTGGACATTCTTGCCAGTCCTGCCGCCACAGGTTCCTTGCATCTGCTGGCCGTCGCACCCGCTCTCCCGACACGATTCACTCATGTCGTCGTCGGTTGGCCTGACATTAGCGCGAGGTGAAGACGGGCACCGAAGTTAAAACTCGGAGCCCGGCGCTCCGATATGGGAATCCACCGGCTTGCGGGGCAGACGGACACGCAAAGGGCGGGCCCAGCAGGCCCGCCCTTTCTATTACGTGGTTACTCCGAGATCGAGACGCCATCCTGCACGAAGTCCGCCGGGTCCTCTCCATGGATCAGGTCCACCTCGCTGTCGGGCTCGGCCGCGATCTCCTGCTCCTGCAGGAGACCCGCATCCTCGAAGACGCCCAGTGACACGCCGTCGTCCACGCCCCCGCCGTCTTCGAGGGCGCCATCCATCTGGCCGGCACTGAGCTTGTCGCGCTTCTGCTGTCGCGCGATCAGGCCCGTTCCGGCCGGGATGAGCTTACCGATGATGACGTTCTCCTTGAGGCCCACGAGGCGGTCGACCTGGCCCGCGATGGCGGCGTCGGTGAGAACCTTCGTCGTCTCCTGGAAGGAGGCGGCGGCAAGGAAACTCTCTGTCGTCAGGCTTGCCTTGGTCACGCCCAGCAGCACCGGTGTCGCCGTGGCCGGCTCACCACCCTCCGCCAGAATTCGGGCATTCTCAGACTCGTAGTCGAATCGATCAACCAACTCGCCGGGCAGCATGTCGGTATCACCCTGGGTATCAACCCTCACCTTGCGCAGCATCTGCCGAACAATCACCTCTATGTGCTTGTCGTTGATGGTGACGCCCTGACTGCGGTAGACTCGCTGTACCTCTTCCACGAGGTACTGCTGCACGGCTTGTCGCCCCTGAACGCGAAGGAGGTCCTGAGGATTGGGAGCGCCGTCGGTGAGCTGCACACCCGCCGTGACCTCTTGCCCATCCTGCACCAGCACTCGAGCCGTTGCGGGGACTGGATATTCCCGCGTGTCGGGGGTCTCGCGAGCCAGGATGATCGCCGGTCCTCGACGGAACAGCCGGCCGGTCGCGGTGGCCGTGATGGCCTTGGCCTGTGCCTTCTTGGAGCGGCTCTTTCCAGAGCCCTTCGGCATGGCGATGATGGCGCCCTCGTCGACGGTCGTGCCGCTGGGCACGGTCAGATCGTAGTCCTCCGGTAGCTCCTGACGGGCGGTCTCTTCGCCCCCGCTGATGATGATGCGAACGCTGTTTTCGTCACGTTCCACATGGGCGATGCCGTCGACTTCGGCGATGATTGCCTGGTCCTTAGGTACGCGTGCCTCGAAGAGCTCCTCCACTCGGGGGAGGCCCTGAGTGATGTCGCCGCCTCGACCCGCCACACCGCCGGTATGGAACGTACGCATCGTGAGCTGTGTACCGGGCTCGCCGATCGATTGCGCCGCGATGATGCCCACGGCCTCCCCGAGCGGAACGAGCTCGCCGGTAGCCAGGCTCCAACCGTAGCACTTCCGGCACAGGCCGGTCTTCGATTCGCAGGTGAGGGCGCT
Organism: Pseudomonadota bacterium; assembly: GCA_021323865.1. Taxonomy (GTDB): domain Bacteria; phylum Chloroflexota; class UBA5177; order UBA5177; family JAJPKF01; genus JAJPKF01. The sequence goes on from JAJPKF010000012.1 coordinate 137,193, forward strand.
CCGGATCTTGATCGTGGTGCCCGGGTTCTCACGAACGATGCGCCCGATTTCATCCGCGGCAGCCGCGTCAACGAGCTGGTCGCCGCCGATGACCTCGGTGCCCGTTGCCGGATCGAAGAACGGCTCAGACGTCCAGCGACCCAGAAGCCGCCTGTCGAGAGGCTCTGTAAGAGCATCGCCCGGGTCCTTCTCGCCGATCGAGACTCCCTGGAGCGTGGCGCAGTCCTCGTCACGGACGATCACGTCCTGGGCGACGTCGATCAGGCGCCGAGTGAGATATCCTGACTCCGCGGTACGAAGCGCGGTGTCCGCCAACCCCTTCCGGGCTCCGTGAGTCGAGATGAAGTACTCGAGCACACTCAGCCCTTCACGGAAGTTGGACCGGATGGGCAGCGCGATGATCTTGCCGGATGGATCCGCCATGAGTCCCCGCATGCCCGCGATCTGGCGGACCTGCTGGAATCCTCCCTTCGCCGCCCCCGACTGCGACATCATATAGATCGGTCCAAACGGGTCGAGATTCTTCGAGACCTCCTTCTCCACTTCCTCACTGGCGTGGGTCCAGGCCGCGATTGTCTCTCGATACTGCTCGTCACCGGTAATCAGACCGTCGTTGAACTCTTCCTCGATCTGATTGATCTTGGTGTCGGCTTCGGCCAGGATGGTGCTCTTGGCCTCAGGGATGCTGATGTCAGTGATGCCCAGCGTGATGCCGGATCGGGTGGCATAGTCGAATCCCAGGCGCTTGATTCGGTCGGCCGTGCTTGCCGTCACCGCCTGGCCGTACTCCCGATACACATCGCCCACCACGTCCCGGAGCGTGCTCTTGTCCTGCACGGCGTTGCGGTAGACGAGGCGGGAAGGCTCGTCTATCGTATGGCCATCGCCATCCTCGCCGGATCCGGGCTGCGGTCGCAGGGCATCGTTGAAGATGATGCGACCCACGGTCGTCTCCAAACCGAAAGCCCGAGAGGCGACCTCTTCGACCTTGGCCTTAGACTTCCCTTTGGTCGGCTTGGGCAGCGAGGCGACCCCTGGTAGTGGGACGAGATCCGCCCGACGAATGATGCCGACTCGGGTCTGAACCTCCGACTCATCGTCCGCGATTGGAACTCGAACACGAATCTTCGCATGAAGTCCGATCCTGCCCAGCTCGTGCGCGAGGAGCGCATCGTCGAAGTCGGAGAGGATTGTCCCTTCACCCTTTTGACCCGGCTTCATGGCTGTGAGGTAGTAGCATCCGAGCACCATGTCCTTGGTCGGGTTGACTACCGGCTCGCCGCTGGCGGGGCTGAGGAGGTTGCGGGAGCTCATCATGAGCTCGCGAGCTTCCTGCTGGGCCGCGGCCGACAGCGGGACATGAACCGCCATCTGGTCGCCGTCGAAGTCGGCGTTGAATGCGTGACAGACCAACGGGTGGATCTGAATGGCCGAGCCCTCCACGAGGACGCCCTCGAACGCCTGGATTCCCAAACGGTGAAGCGTGGGAGCTCGGTTGAGAAGGACGGGATGGTCCTTGATGACTTCTTCGAGAACGTCCCAAACCTCCGGACGCACCCGTTCCACGATCCGCTTGGCGCTCTTGATGTTGTGGGCGAAGCCCTTCTCGACCAGCCGGCGCATGACAAACGGCTTGAATAGTTCGAGCGCCATGCGCTTCGGCAGTCCGCACTGATTCAGACGCAGATCCGGACCCACCACAATCACGGAGCGGCCAGAGTAGTCGACCCGCTTGCCGAGCAGGTTCTGCCGGAACCGCCCCTGCTTCCCCTTGAGCATGTCGGAGAGGCTCTTCAGCTTGTGATTTCCGGAACCGGCGACGGCTCGGCCCCGGCGCCCGTTGTCGATCAGGGCGTCGGTCGCCTCCTGCAACATGCGCTTCTCGTTGCGCACGATGATCTCGGGCGCCCCCAGCTCAATCAGCCGCTTTAGGCGGTTGTTTCGATTGATTACTCGACGGTAGAGGTCGTTGAGGTCACTGGTGGCGAAGCGGCCGCCGTCCAGCTGCACCATGGGGCGCAGATCCGGAGGAATAACGGGAAGGACCGTGAGGATCATCCAACTCGGCAGATTGCCGCTCTTGCGGAAGTTCTCCACGACCTTCAGGCGCTTCGTGGCCTTCTTGCGTCGCTGACTGCTCGATGCGGAGTGTCTGATCTCCTCGCGGAGCGCGACCGCAAGCTCGTCCAGATTCAAGTCGTCGATCACCTTCTGGACCGCTTCGGCTCCCATTCCGGCCTCGAAGAGACCGCCGACCGAATCACGAAGCTCTCGGTACTCCCCCTCGGTCAGCAGCATGCCCTTGTGTAGGGCCTGGATGCGCTCGATGCGCTTTTCGGTCTCGTTTCGAACGGCGTCGATCTCATCTTTGACCGTCAGCCGGAGCTCGGCCATCCGGGCGTCGAAGCGTTCCCGCTCCTGTGCGCGGGCCTCATCGTGGGGAGCGACAACCTGCTTTCGCTCCTCGTCCAGCTCGACGTTGACGGCGTCCAGCAGCTCGGCAAGAGCATCTTCCATCCGGGAAACGGCGGACTCGTCAATCACCGCTCCCTTCTTCACCAGAACGACGGGCTCATGTTCACCGTACGCGTGCATGCGGATCGCTTCGGTGGCCTTCTGTGTCTGGCGCTCAAGCAGGCTGTTGCGCAGATCCTGCGCCCCCTGCATCAGCTCTTCGATGCGGGTGGTTCGCTCCTGCTCGAGACGCTGCTCCAGCGCGGAAATCTCCTCCTGGCGCGCAAGCTCGTTGCGATCGATTTCCTCCTGGAGGTCGGTTGCTTGGAGTCGGAGCCCGTCGTCGATTTCGGCGAGACGTGCCGCCTCATCCTCCCGGGTCTGCTCGATTGCGCGCTGCTTGCCGTCGTCGTCGACTCGCGTTACGAGATAGAGCGCGAAGTACAGAATGCGCTCCAGATTTCGCGGCGAGATGTCGAGCAGCAGACCCATGCGGCTGGGAGTGCCCTTGAAGTACCAAATGTGGCTCACGGGCGATGCCAGCTCGATGTGGCCCATTCGCTCTCGACGGACCTTGGCCCGCGCCACCTCGACGCCGCACTTGTCGCAGATGATTCCCTTGTATCGGACGCGCTTGTACTTACCGCAGTAGCATTCCCAGTCCTTCGTCGGTCCGAAGATCCGCTCGCAGAACAGGCCATCCTTCTCCGGCTTGAGCGTTCGATAGTTGATCGTTTCGGGCTTGGTCACTTCCCCATACGACCACCCTCGAATCTGCTCGGGCGAGGCCAGACTGATGCGGATCGCGTTGAAATCGTTGACTTCGAGCATGTATGCCTCTAGCTCCTACTTGTCTCTCCGACTGATACCCGGCATGTCCGGGCTCCTGATGGTTCCGTCCGTTTGTGGCTCTTGTCGTCCGACCAGGTGACGCACGTCGGGCGAGCGGTTCGGCGGCGGACTAGTAGTCTCCCCGCTCGAAGCCCGTGATGTTGATGTCCAGGTCCGGGATCTCGGCCAGTCCTGCCTCGTCGGCCACGGCCACCCGCTCCTCGTCTTCATTGAGCACTTCAACCGACAGCGCCAGGCTCTGGAGCTCTTTCACGAGGACCTTGAACGATTCGGGCACTCCGGGCTCAAGGATGGGTTCGCCCTTGACGATGGCCTCGTAAGTCTTGACCCGACCGATGACGTCGTCGGACTTGACCGTGAGCAACTCCTGCAGGATGTGCGCTGCGCCATAAGCCTCGAGTGCCCAGACCTCCATCTCGCCGAAGCGCTGGCCGCCGAACTGGGCCTTTCCGCCCAGCGGCTGCTGCGTCACGAGTGAATAGGGACCGGTTGAACGTGCGTGAATCTTGTCCTCGACGAGGTGGGCAAGCTTCATCATGTAGATCTGTCCGACCGTCACCGGCTGATCGAAGGCCTCACCCGAGCGACCGTCGTACAGGATGGTTTGACCTGTAGGCGGCAGCTCGGCGGTGGTGAGCTGGTCCACGATCTGCTGTTCCGTCGCGCCGTCGAAGACAGGGGTCGCTACCTGGAATCCGAGATGGTCGGCCGGCCAACCCAGGTGCGTTTCCAGAACCTGCCCGATGTTCATGCGCGACGGCACACCCAGTGGGTTCAGGATGATGTCGATGGGCGTTCCATCCGCCAAGAACGGCATGTCTTCCTTGGGCACGATCCGGCTGATCACGCCCTTGTTCCCGTGGCGACCGGCCATCTTGTCGCCTTCGGAGACCTTTCGCTTCTGGGCGATGCTTACTCGAACCAGCTCGTTGACGCCCGGCGGTAGCTCGTCCCCGTTCTCTCGCGAGAAGACGCGGACATCGACGACCTTGCCGCGTTCGCCCTGCGGCACGCGCAGCGAGGTGTCCTTCACCTCACGTGCCTTTTCACCGAAGATCGCTCGCAGGAGCCGCTCCTCGGCGGTCAGCTCGGTCTCGCCCTTCGGCGTTATCTTTCCGACAAGGATGTCGTTTGGTGCCACCTCTGCGCCGACAAAGATGATGCCTCGTTCGTCCAGATTGCGCAGGCCCTCCTCACCCACATTCGGAATGTCGCGGGTGATCTCCTCTGGGCCAAGCTTCGTGTCTCGGGCATCAACTTCGTGCTTCTCCATGTGGATGGAGGTGAACTTGTCCTGCTCGACCAGCCGATCGCTGATGAGGATGGCGTCCTCGTAGTTGCCGCCCTCCCACACCATGAATGCGACCAGAACGTTCTGTCCCAGCGCCAGCTCGCCATTCCTCGTGGATGAGCCGTCCGCTAGCACGTCGCCCTCGCGGACCTCCTGACCCTTCTTGACCGAGGGTCGCTGATTGATCAGCGTTCCCTGATTCGAACGAATGAACTTGCGCAGCTTATACCGTCGCTCGCCGTTGGCCGTAACGATCACGTTGCCACCATTCAGGTGACCGTCGTGTCCGTTACCGTTGGAGCCAGGCTTCAGATCCTGAACGACGATCTCCCGACTCGTTACGCTGATAACCTTTCCGTCCGCCTGAGAAATGACGAGATGGCCCGAGTCGTAGGCAGCGCGTCGCTCGGTCCCAGTGCCCACCAACGGGGCCTCCGGGATGAGCAGCGGCACAGCCTGACGCTGCATGTTGGCGCCCATGAGCGCCCGGTTCGCGTCGTCGTGCTCCAGGAACGGGATCATCGCCGTAGCAAGCGAGACCAGCTGCCTCGGGGACACGTCCATGTAGCGTACCCGCTCCGAGGGCTCGATTACGAACTCATCCTGATACCTGGCCGAGATTCGTGGGTCCTTGAATTCGCCGGTCTCCGTCAGCTCGACGTTCGCCTGGGCGATGATGTAGTTCTCTTCCTCGTCGGCCGTCATATAGACGATGTCGCTGGAAGCGAAGGGCCGGATGGGCACCTCCTCTCCCTCGGGCAGGCTCGTCTTCAGCTTCTTGATCAGTGCGGCATCCACGACAGTGCCGGCCTCGGCAATCTTGCGGCCGCTCTTGCCGGCCACGTCCTTCCGCAGGGTTCTCCCCTCGAGGTGGGGCGAGGTTGGCGGCAGGCTCGCATAGACACGCCGGTATGGCGTCTCGATGAACCCGTAGGGGTTCGTGCGTGCGTAGGTTGCCAGATTACCGATGAGACCGATGTTTGGTCCCTCCGGAGTCTCAATCGGGCATATTCGACCGTAGTGCGAGGGATGCACGTCCCGGACATCAAAGCCAGCCCGCTCGCGGCTCAGCCCTCCCGGCCCCAGCGCAGACAGACGGCGTTTGTGGGTCAGCTCGGATAGCGGGTTGGTCTGATCCATGAACTGAGAAAGCTGACTGCCGCCGAAGAACTCCTTCATGGCCGCAACCACAGGTCGGATGTTGATGAGCGCGTTCGGTCGCGCGTTCTCAACATCCTGGATGGTCATTCGCTCCTTAACCACCCGCTCCATTCGGAGGAGCCCAACCCGGAACTGCTGCTGGAGCAGCTCGCCGACGGCGCGCACTCGCCGATTGCCCAAGTGGTCGATGTCGTCTGGCCGTCGATTCGCGCTGTTGTTGCAGCGAATCTGCTCGGCCACGATCCGGGCCAGATCTTCCTTGGTCAGGATCATCGGACCCCGCTCCGCGTCGACTCCGAGGCGCTTGTTCAGCTTGTAGCGGCCGACGCGGCCCAGATCGTAGCGCCGCTCGCTGAAGAACAGCGAGTTGATCAGACTTCGAGCGTTCTCGAGTGTCGGCGGATCTCCCGGACGGAGCTTCTTGTACATCTCGATGAGACCGCTCTTCTCGTCCTCGGTGTTGTCTCGTTCGAGGGTCGTCTGGATGTAGCGGTGGTCGGGGTCGGTGTCGACGTCTTTGAACAGGGCTTCGATCTCGGCGTTCGTACCGTATCCGACTGCACGGAGCAACGTCGTTACGGGGATCTTGCGCTTCCGGTCGACCTTCACCGTCAGGACATCCTTGTTGGATGTCTCAAACTCCAGCCAGGCGCCGCGATTGGGAATCAGCTTCGCCATCCACAGCTCCCGACCCGTCGTCGGATCGGTTTCGGGCGTGCAATAGACACCGGGGGATCGCACGAGTTGGCTGACGACCACCCGCTCGGCGCCGTTGATGACAAAGGTGCCCTGCTCGGTCATCAGCGGGAAATCGCCCATGAAGATTTCCTGCTCGATGATTTCCCCCAGGGGCTCGCCTTCAGCGGTCACATTCTTCCGCAGCTTCGCCTGCACCGTGAGTGGGGCGGAGTATGTCATATCCCGCTCGCGGCACTCATGCTCGCTGTACTTCGGTTCGCCAAACGGCGACTCAGGCACTATGAACTCGAGGGACATCTTCCCGGCGAAGTCGGTGATAGGGGAGATTTCCTCGAAAAGCTCGCGAAGGCCCTCTTCCTGGAACCATCGGAACGCGTCAACCTGCATCTGAATGAGGTTGGGGAGAGGCATAACCTCCCGAGCGCGGCCGAAAGAGATGCGGTTCTGAGGCGGCCTCGACAACTCTACAACCATGCGGTCTCCTCGGAGCAGTATTGAAGAGAGAAGCGAACGGCAGCTAGATCGCCGGAGACAGCAAAAAAGCCCGTAGTACTCCGGGAGCGACCGATCAGCGGGAGCTCAGGAATGTACTATGGCTCTGGAGGCAAATGCGGCGAGACGTATTCGCAGGCCTGACCGAGTCCGTGACGGGGAACAAAGAGCTAGGCGGCGCCCCTTCTCTGCTTCAACCCATATTAGCGCATGACGAGACGTTATGCAAACTTCGCGGAGCGTCTTGACTTCGTCCATAGCTCCCGCCGTTCTCTCCTTCTCGTCGGCTTGGATCCCCTTGTCGAGAGGCTGCCCGCAGGACTAAGTCGGGACGCTTCAGGGGTCACCCGCTTCCTGCGAGAGATCATCGAAGCCTGCTCTCCCTATGCGATCGGGTTCAAGACGAACTTTGCCTTCTTCGAGCGTCTTGGCGCCCCCGGCTGGCGAGCCCTGGAGCAGACCCGCCGGGCGATTCCCGAAGGACACCTAGCGGTTGCCGACGCCAAGAGAGGCGATATCGGAGACTCCTCCGAGATGTATGCCCAGGCAATCTTTGACGCGATGGACTTCCACGCCGTCACGGTCAGCCCCTGGACGGGAAAGGAAGGGCTGTTCCCCTTTCTTCAGCGCGCCGATCGGTGTTCGTTTGTGCTGTGCCGCACCAGCAATCGCGATCCGTCGTTCCAGGAAATCACGGTTGACGGACGTCCACTCTACGAGATCGTCGCAGAAACAGCGGCAGCCTGGTCGCAGAACGTCGGTCTGGTCGTGGGGGCTACCGATGTTGAGGCGTTGCGGCGAGTACGCGCTGGATTGCCTGATACCGCCCTGTTGGTTCCGGGGGTGGGAGTACAAGGGGGTGACCTGAGATCGGCTGTTCGAGCATCAGTGGATTCCGGCGGTGGAAAGGCCCTTATCAGCGCTTCCCGGTCAATCCTGTACGCTTCGGACGGGTCCGATTTCGCGCAGGCTGCCGCGATGGAAGCGGAACGGATAGCCGACGTGATTTCGGAGGCGGCAGGCCAACACACGGTTTCAGGAAGTTCCCAGCCCGCGTGACCGTTCGGCCGCCACTGCAGTTTCGAGTAGGAGACCGCCTACGTCTTCGCAAACCGCATCCTTGTGGAGGCTGGACATGGACGGTCACTGGCCTGGGGGCTGACATCCGATTGTCCTGCGAGACCTGCGGACGCAGGATTCTGCTCGAACGGTCGACGCTGGAGCGACGCGTGAAATCAGTGCTGGATCAGGGCCCTGAGCCCTGCGCGGTGGCGCCTTCCCCAAATGTCGGCCAGGACTCAGAGGAACTGACCGCCGGCCTCCTGGGTTTGCGAGAGGGAGATATTCTGGAAGTCCTCGACAGCCTGGAGGTGCAGATCGTGTACTTCTATAGAACCCGTCGCGGAGAGGGGACGGCGCATATCCGACGCGGTCAACAGGTGACGGTTCGGGAAACGCCGACGGCCGGATCGGTCAGCATTCTGCTGGAAGCAGTGGATGGCAAGGCGTTTGAATCCACCTATGTGCCTGGTGGAATCCGATCGCACGAATCCTACACGGGCTATGGGTTGGTGGTCTCAGCCGGAGACGTGGCCAGACACTTCCGCCCAGCCGGAGCCGAAGACCGTGGCGAGTGAGCGAGAGCTGCCTTCGTCCGTTGCTCCCGCCCTCATGCGGAAACTGGCGCCGGCTCAGCGCTAGCGAAAAACCCAGCCTTCCCCCGGCCGCGCCAGTCCAGCTTGGAGACGGATCCCCCACTGACCGAGACCCGGTCCAGCAAAGCGCCATCCTGACTCCACAGCGCGTACTCGCCCTCGGGAAGGCCATGATATGCGGCTGCGAACAAGGTGATACCGTTGACTTCCCGCTGCAGCACTTCCACGTGAGTGCGGCGGTCGGGCTCTGCGAGTGGGCTTATGTCAACCTCCTGCCCTTTGAGCTCGTGGTCGGTATAGAGGATGAGTGCCCCGATCTCGCCTCCGATGTCGAGAACAACGCTCTCCGGATGGACTCGATCGACCCGATGTTCGTGCATGGAGAATCTCCTTTTAATGAACTTCGACCCTCGGCCGGATTCCGGCCCTTCGATGATCCGGTGCTGTATATCCGAGCCGGCCAGAGCCCACGCGAGTGCTGGGGCTTGCGGACCAAACGAGTAAGCCCGAAGCGCGGCCTCGAGCCGGTCGATCCTTCTCAGCTTGAAGAGTGCGAACGATAGCACCCAGCTGAGCATGAAGACAGCGATGATGACAAACCCCAGGTTGTTCAACGGGAGCTCCCTGACCCAGCCGATCGCGCCGTTGGTCGCAGGCAGCTCGCTGTTCACCACCTGCAAAAGCTCCACTCCGCCGATGAAGACGGCGATCACGACCGACATCATCGTGATGTTGATGTTGTAGTACAGCTTGCGCAGCGGCCGGACGAACGCCCAGCCGTACGCCCCCAGCATTGCTACGCCGTCCGTCGTATCGACTAGACTCATCCCCGCCACAAACAGTAGTGGCAGAAGCAGGATCAGCCAGACGGGCATGCCATTGCCGCCCGCGGTCGCCGACATACCCAAGATCCCGACCTCCGTCGCCGTGTCGAAGCCAAGTCCGAAGAGCAGGCCGACCAAGTACATGTGCCAGCTCTTGCCGACGAGGCTGAGCGCTGGTCGGAAGAGCCGGGCCAACAGCCCCCGCTGACTGAGAAGATCGTTCAGTGTCTGCTCGTCGTACGCGGCGCCACGCCCCACCTCTCGCCACGTTCGGAGGAGCCCTGCAAGAACGGCCAGGTTGAGCGCCGCCATCAGCAGGAGAAAGAGGCCGGAGATGCTGGTCCCGAGGATGCCTCCGACGAAGGCCATTCCCGGCAGGTTGTGCCGAACGTAGACCGCCGATACCGCGATGATCAGGGACAGGGCAAACACAATGGTCGAATGACCGAGGGAGAAGAATAGGCCGACGGCCACCGGACGCTGCCGATCCTGAATGAGCCTTCGAGTCACGCTGTCGATCGCGGCGATGTGGTCGGGGTCGACTGCGTGGCGCAGGCCAAGGCCGAAGGCAACCGGAGCCAGCCCCAAGAGAATGGGAAACCGGGTGCCCGCTGCGAAGATGGCGGCCCACACGCCGATATTGAGTGCAGCAAGCAAAACGTAGACCGATACGAGGCGACCCCTCAGGTCAGGGTCCGCTTCAATCCACACGCGCCTCAGCCTGTACAGAATTCCCGATTCGATGCCGGCACCAACCTGCATGGCTCACTCCACCCTGTCTGAACTGACTATGACGACTGTCCGCCGGTCCGTCCCAGATTCACAGCGAAGGGCCCGGCTGGGTGCCGGGCCCTTCGCTGCTTCGATCAGGCGGCTGCGGGTACGTCGAAGCCGGCCAGAGGAATGCCGAGATAGGGGAAATGCGGCTGGTAGCGGGTCATGTCGGGAGGAGTGACGTCGTAGATGGCGGTCGCGGCCGAGTCGGCCGTGTAGCTCTTATCTACGAGAGGGATCGTCGCTCCGGCCACAGCACGCAGCTCGATGGTCACCGTGTCGTCGAACACGCGGCGCCCATTGGGGAAACCGGCCAAATCTCCGCCCAGCACGCCATATGGGCTGGGGTTGGATGTGGTCGGCGGGACCGCCATATTCAGCCGCAGCATGTCCGCAGCCACACTTCCCGTGTAGTTTTGGAACGTCGGTGAAACGACGCCCGCGGGTATCCCGTGGAGCAGGATGTACTCGAGGTCGGCGCGCTCCTTGGTGTAGTTGGCCAGGTTGGGAAAGACGCCGGGATAGAGGGCCACCAGGTAGTCCTGCAGCACCGGATGGGCATAGTACTTCAGGAACTGGGAGTCATCCTTGGGCGCGGTGGTGTTCCAGCCATCCTTCTCCGTCATGGGGATGACAACCTCGTTGATGAGCGGGTTGCCGAGCCGAGACACCTGAACGAATGGACCGGCGTGCGTCTTGGCTCCATACGCCTCCCGGATGAGAGCCTTGCGCCGGTCCGCACCGGTCCAGACTCCGATGACTGACTTCTGGGAGGTGGTCGAAGTGGGATCCGAGCCGTCCGGAGTGAGCATCCGCTTGGGAATCTGAAGGGCGATGCTGTGAACGTTGCTCATGCTCAGAGTGTCGACGCCCGGTGTGTTGGTGTTGGGTGCCAGAAGGTGGTACTTCTGGAACGGTCGCAGGGCTGCGAGGTCGAACACTGATCCCAGGTCGACGTAGAAGCCTTCACGCCGTTGGCCGGCGAAAACCGTCTCTCCACTCGGCAGCTTGTGAACGGCCGAATGCGCCAGCTTCGCGTAGTGCGGCGTAGACCGCGGCCCGATATTGCAGGGCGGGCACGTAAGTCGCTGACCCAAGCGCTTCCACTTACCGTCCGACATCTTGAAGACCGAGAACCGCTGTTGTCGATTCCAGTTGCTGTCTTCATTCGAGCTGATCGGGCCGGTGTTGTAGAGGAAGGTGTCCTTGTTGTGCACCCGCGTATGGAAGCGGAACTGGTACTGAATCTCCGCCTCTCCATCGGCATCGTTGTCGATGTAGATGTTGTACATGACATCGTCTCCGAACTCGTAGAAGTTCGGACCGCCAGCGGGCGCTTCCAATGGAATGTAGTTGGCGATGATCGTCACGGTGTCCGGTTTGTCCGGGCTGACGAACGCGTAGAGATCGGTGCTGTCGGCAACCGGGTCTTTCGAGATTTCCGGGGCTTCGCGATGTGAAGACATGCGGTGAAACTCCTTGTGGGTCTGTTGTTGGCTTAGGGCTTTAGGGCTCGCAGCAGCCGCAGCACGAGTTGAGGATCCCGCACTACGGCTTCCTTCAAGCCGGACATAACTGATATCTCTCCCGTGGCCAGGTCCCGAACCTGAGCCACAAGTGGCTCAGCGGTGGCGGGGGACAGCTCGGGGGCATCCGACTCTGCGGTTTGGGCCGTTGCGCCCAACCCAGGCGCCGCGGACAAGACGCCCACCGCGGCCGCACCCACGGTGGTGCGGGTGAGAAAGCCGCGACGCGTGAGGCCGGCGAAGCGGGAGATGGGCATCCCGTCATCCGCTTGACCGGATTCCTCCGTTGAACTGATTGCCATAGTCACCTCTGTGGTGTCTGCATGTTGGGGTGGAGATGGGCTCCAAGGGCCGATTCCGAATCGGCGCCAACTGCCGCGAACGGCTGACACCTACATAGACCTTCCCCCTTTCACCATTGGACTCAGACCTCTCTACGCGCCGTCCGGAAATCCGGATCATTGACGGGAGTCTGATGGCCCGCTGAAGTGAAGGCTACCGGGAGGGTCTTCCAGGCGTCTTCCAGGCCGTGACGGGTCGGGATGCGGTTCGATCAGTATCGGTGACCGAAAACCCAATGCGCAGCGAGGCGGGGCTGTGACCCTTCAGTTAGGGTGCGGAGAAGAAGCTCCCGCGGCTAGGCCGTCGGGCTCGGCGCCTCCACCTCTTCCGGAGTTGAAACGTCACCCCCGATGGGCTGGCCGGAGCGCAAATGCGCCGCCACGAGCTGGTTCACCACATCCGGTTGTTCCCAGTACGCCGCGTGCGCGGTACCCTCGATCATTTCGAGCGAACCCTCCGGAAGACCACGAACGATATCTTCCGAGAATTGCGGCGGCGTGAAGATATCATGACGGCCCACCATGCACAGGGTGGGCGCTTTGAGGGCCTCTAGCCGCTCGAGCGTATCGTGGCTCATGCAGGCTTCAGCCTGTCGAGTAAATGTGTTGGAGGGAGTCGGATAGGGCACGTCGAGCGCGGCTCGCTGGCGCTTTTCCAGCTCGTCGTAGCTCGTGTCGAAATAGGACCGGGTAAAGCTCCACAGGGCCATCTCTCGATCGAATGTCAGGGGATCCACGCTGCGCTTGACGTCGCGGAAGAGCTCGAACAAGCTGGTGAGATAGCGATCTGCCCGCGCCCACGCGCCAAGCAGCGCAACGCGACCAACCCGGTCGGGGTAATTGATCGCCATTTCCTGGGCGATTGCCGCTCCCATGGAGATTCCAAACACGTGCGCGCGTTCCAGCCCCAGATGGTCCAGGACCTTGACCGTGTCATCGGCCATCAACCGGGTCGTATAGGGCATGGAGGCCTTGCTTGATCTTCCGACTCCGCGATTGTCAATAGCGATGCAGCGGAAGTCCTGTGCGAGCACTGGAATCTGAGCCCAAAGGGAAGTGACGTCGTTCCCAAGGTCGGGCAAAACGACAACCGGCTCGCCCTTCCCATGGCTTTCGTAATAGAGGGTTATGGTTCCGATGGGAATCGCGGGCATCAGTTCTCCTTCCCCTGGGCGCTCGGTGCACCGACCCACAACCTGGGTCGACTTGACACCGACTCTCCGGCACAGTCACCTGGTTGAAAGGCGCTATCGGACCGTCGAAGCCGGTTCTGGACCACCCATGTCCAACGGTTCCATCATAGTGGCCTGGCGCAAAAAGCGCCAATCAAGCAAGGCGCATCAAATGTGGGAACCAGACTGGAACCCAATCACGACGAGATATCGCCCGGCTCAGAGACAAGGCGCACCATCTCCGCCGGATACGTTGTCACCCATCCACTGTCGAGTCGAAGCACACAAACGTCGCGCCCGTGGAAGTCCACCCTTCGCTCGACCAGGGTGCCCTGGAACCGATGACCGTCAGGCGTCACGACCACGACGCTCACTCCGGATGAGTCGGCTAGCTCTCCCAGTCCATCCTCCCCGCCTCATCACCTCGATCGGCTGAGCCACGGACCGGACCCGCACGAGACAATGCGGCCTGGCGCGGGCACAACACCGCTTAAGCAGACTGCGGCGCCACGGGGTCCTCCGTCGCGACGCGGGAGGGGATCAAACTGCCTGCAAGAGAACGCAGCCATCCGCGAGACCCAGCCCGCGCTACCCGGTTCGCCGGTATGACGTACTCAACGGCACGCAAGACAAGATCGGCGCCAATCGCAAGGAAGCTCACGAACACAGCTCCGGCCTCGATCATCGGAAAGGCGTTTGTTCCCCCGTTGGTGGTGGCATCAAAGAAGGTTCTGCCTAGGTCAGGAATGGCCACCAGTGCCGCGAGCGCCGCGATTCCGATGGTGACCACGGTCGCGATGCGGATGCCCGCGACGATGACGGGCAGCGCCAAAGGAAACTCCACCTTCGACAGAATCTGAAACCGATTCATGCCCATTCCGCGCGCCGCCTCCTTCACCTCTGCGGGTACAGAATCGAGGCCCGCGACGACATTTCGAACGAGAACGAACTGAGCGTAGGCAATCATCGGGATGAGCGCCGTCCAGTCACTCAAGCCTGTCACCGGGAGCAGCAGGGTGAACAGAGCAATACTGGGGACCGTGTAGATGGCATCCAGCACACCGAAGGTCGGAATGTAGAGCCACCGGAACCGGTGCACCAGAATGCCGACAGGAATAGCCAGGGCGATTGCGACCGCCAGAGACTCCACGGTCAGGCGAAGATGGACGCCAAAATAGCCGGCGACGATGTCCCAGTTCTGGTTGGCGTACTGGAATCCAGGAAACCGGTTCAGAAGAGGCACCTGGGTGACGCGCTGCAGCAAATGGCCGGCAGCGAGAGCCAGTCGCCCTCCCGCCCAAGCAATTGGCAACCGAAGCAACCAGACGACTATGCCGACGGCGAGGAGCCTCAGGGGCCACATCCAGCCTTCAAGCGCCCCGCGAAGGCGCGTCGCATACGTGTCCACTTAGACGGAGCCGGCGGCGGCAGCGATTCGTTCCGCCCGACCCTTCGCCCCGGCTTGGCGAATCGCCTCCATGGTGATCGAGCCAATTCGTGCTCCCGCTTCGTCGACGACCGCGACCGACGCTCGGTCAACCCCCAACATTAGAGAAAGTGCATCACGGAGACTACGGGTACCAAGAATTTCGGTGTCTCCGGCCGCCGGTGGCACAGAATCCATCGCGGACCGGACTGAGATCACGCTGAGCTCACGAAGCACATCATTCGTGTTCAAGAGCTCGCGGACGAAGTCGTTTGCCGGATTGGTCAGGATGTTGAATGGAGTGTCGTACTGGACCACGCAGCCCGACTCCATCACCACCAGCCGGTCCGCAAGCCGAATTGCCTCCTCCACGTCATGGGTGACGAACAGGACCGTCTTTCGTAGACGTCGCTGTATCTGCATCAGCTGGTCCTGAAGATTTCCTCGGGTGATGGCATCGATGGCCCCGAAGGGCTCGTCCATCAGCATGACGGCCGGGTCGGCGGCCAAGGCGCGGGCCAGCCCCACTCGCTGTTGCTGCCCTCCGGATAGCTGCCGAGGATAACGCCTCCGATAGCTGGCCGGTTCCAGGCCCACCAGCTCTAACAGCTCATCCGACCGGCTGCGGATCTTGGCCTTTGGCCACCCGAGCAGCCTCGGGACCGTTTGGACATTTGAGGCAACCGTCAGGTGGGGGAACAATCCAACCTGTTGAATGACGTAGCCCATTCTCCGGCGCAGGCTCGTCAGGCTCAGCTCTCGAATGTCCGTGCCGTCGAGCGATATGGAGCCGGATGTCGGCTCGATGAGACGGTTGGTCATCTTGAGCAGAGTCGTTTTGCCGCAGCCGGACGGTCCCAGCAATACGACGAACTCGCCGCTCTCGACTGCCAGCGTCACGTCTACGACCGCGGGCCGACCGGCCTTCTGATAGCTCTTGGAGACGTGACTGAAGGTCAGCGCGGGCATCGCGCCTCCGCGAGAGGGCCAAAGCCGGACCGGTCGTTTGAGACCGGTCCGACCTTGACTGGACTAAATGAGGTGATGGTGCTTCAGGAACGCTCGGGCAACGGCCTGGGGCTGCTTGCCGCCGAAGTCGACCTCGGCGTTCATCTTTCGGAAGTTGGCATTGGTCAGGTAGGGTGCCAGAGCATTGAGATATCGCTTGACCTTCCCGTGAGCCACCGATGGGCGCACGAACGGCGTCATCTGATCCGGAGGGAACATATGCTTGTCGTCCTTGAGGGGAAGGAAGTGGTAGTGGAAGATGGCTGAGTCGGTCACGCCGTACCCTTGGACAACGTCGAACTTGCCCGAGATGAGATCGCCGTAGAACGGCCCGTTGTTGGGGGTGGTGCCACTTGAGGGGCTGGCGAACTCCTTGAACTTCTTCGGGTGATAGATCTTGTTGAATCCAATGAGGCAGTCGGTTCGCTGGGTGCATTCCAACAGCACTTCGAACCGGATGTGGGGCGCTTGATGCGCTAGGTCCGAGAGCGTCTTCACATGATGCTTCTTGGAGAACTTGTGGGTCGTGACGAAGACGTTCTGGTCATTGAACTTGTACGCCGGGTTGAGCAGGACGACTCCGAAGTGCTTCTTCTTGAACTCCTTGTTGACGTGGACCCACACCTGGTACGGAGAGGTCCCCGGCCTGTAGACCTGATTGAGGTCGACGAGCCCGTTTCCGAGATAGTCGGGAACAACGTCAAGTGAACTGCTCTTCAGAGCAGTAAAGATCTCGTTCTCGGTTCCAAACCCAACATTCGTCTGGACCTTGATGCCGTGATGGGAGAGGATCTCTGAATAGAGCCAGCCGGCGATCTGCTCCTCAGTAAAGTTGCGGGCACCGATGCGAATCGGGCCACCACTTGCCTCGACAAGGAACATCTCCGGTCCGGCGACGGCTGCAGTGGCGGCCGCGGCCCCCACTCCGGCGAGAAACGTGCTACGGCTGATCTTTCGGTTCACAGTGTTGTGTCTCTCCTTCTCAAATCAGCTTGGTCTTGTGCAATCTTCGCGGCGAGATCGTATCCGTTTGCCCTCCTCATCCGTGTAATCCCTCACCCGGAAGGTGGGGTAACGAGTCTCTGCATGCCGGCGAGCAAGACCTCAGCCAGCAGAGCTATGCCGGCAATCGAAGAAACGGCAAGTACAAGTGCCTGGTTCCCGCTTGTGGTGTTGAGGAAGTCGACGGCATAGACCACCTCATACCCAAGCGTGGTGAAACCGATGAACTGTGCAATCGTGGCGCTTGCGATGACCTCTACCGTTGCGGTGCGCAAACCCGCCACAACTACCGGAGCAGCCAGCGGTGTCTCGATGCGCAGCAACGTCTGTAACCGACTCATACCCATGCCGTTCGCGGCTTCGACGACGGCTCGATCGACACCGGCGTATCCGGCCGTGGTGTTCAGAAAGATGGGTGCGCTCGCCAGAATGGTCAGGGCGATGATGGCAGGACGTTCCCCAAGGCCTAATGCCGGCCACATGAGGAACATGATGGCGATACCTGGTATCCCGCGCGCGATTCCGATAACATTCGTGGCAATCACGCTGACCGGGCGAATCCGTGACGCTATGACGCCCAGCGGGACACAAATCGCCGATGCCAGTCCCACCGAGATCAGGGTGATGGAGATGTGGTTCAACAGATGGGACCCGTAGTCCTCATTCGGCGTATGGGCAAAGGTAACCGCCGGCCGCAGGATCGGGAACGTGTTGAAAAAAAATGTCCCGAGCGGATGCCCGGGAACTGATAGGTACGAGATGACCGCCGCCATAAGAGCGGCAAGTATGCCGAGCCCGAGACGACGTCGTGGACGCACGAGCCCGCTCATCGAAGGAAGTCGCCACCTGGCGGCGAGATGCCGGTTCTTCGCAGCACGCCATCTCTTCTGCCGGGCAGGCGCGGGGCATGAACCAACACCGACCAGCTCTCAATGGGCCATGGCCGGCGGCGACGCCGACGGCTGCAGCCGCTCCTGGTCGACGAGGATGACCGATTCATCCAGTATTTTACCGAATAGTCTGTCGACCGCTCTTTACTACCGATCGGATAACTCTTCCGGCGCTTCGTCTCCCCGGCCGAGAGCATAGGCCCGACGGCTGACCAGTCGATACACATCGAACATCTGCGTCCGCCATTCATCGGATTGTCCACGAATCGGCAGCGGCCCCAACCGACGCAGCAAACCTCCCGGCGCGGGACTGGGGGCGATGTGAATCGGGAACTCCGAAAGTGACCCGGATCCACGCCAGAACGACTCGACGCCGGGTGTCGGTGCCTCACTTCCCCGCGGAATCAGTGGCAGGGTGTTCAGCACCGAGTCGCCTGGGCGGCCCTTGAGGGCCTTGACTATGTCCTGCCGTGTTCGACCACGAAGCTCAAACAGGACAAACGGATCTCGATCGAATTCTTGGCCGAGAACATAGTGCACTGCAGCTATGTGCTTGCATGGGCTTATTTCATCGGGACAGCTACAGGCCATGCTGAAGGCCGCGGAATTCTTCGGTATGAGAGCTACATCGGCTGCGTTAAAGATATCCTCGATGTTCTGAGGCATGTCGCCGGCGAGTAGCTTGGCGGCATAAAGAGCCTGCCGCCCCAGGCGTTTGATGACCCGGTCCCACTGCTCATCAGAAAGCTGCTCGAGACCGATCTCGACCTTGTACGGCCACGGACGCGATCCCTGCACTCTGGCCGTGATGAGGCCCGGGTTCACCTCGAGGTCAAGCACATTACCACGCCGGGCATAGTCTCGGCCACGCTCTAGTCGGCCTGCCCATCCGAAACGTTCCAGCGCCGCGAGCCACCGTCGCGCCCACCACTTACTTCCAAACTCCATTGACTGCTGACGTCGCGCCGGAAGTCGGACGGCGGCCCGACCACGCCCGGCCGGCTTTCGCCTCGCAGCCTGGCCAGCCCGACCTTGTGTGGATCGACGCCTCGGGAGCTGCTCTGTTGTTTGGGCGCCCGACGCCTCAACGCCCGCCGCACCTGGACCTCGCCGCGAGGGGCGTCGTCGCCTGCTGCCTCGCCGCGGTTGGCTCCCTTGGGCGCCGCTCGTAGCCCGTGCGGGTTCGGATGCCCCGGTTTGGCCGGATGCCAGCGTCTCTTGTTGCGGATCAGTCGTCGTTCGTCGCGGTGCTCGACGTCTGCGTTTGACTGGCTCCGCGGACACATCTCCTGAATTCTCCATTTACGCCGTCGCCCCGAGGTAATCGCGACTCAGGTGCAGGAGATCATGCAGCTCGGTGGTCGAGAGCTCAGTGATCCAGCTCTCTCCCGTGCCGACGATCTCGCCCGCAAGCGCCCGCTTGCTGTCCAACATCTCGTCCACGTGCTCCTCGAGCGTGCCCATGGTAATCAGCTTATGCACCTGTACGTCCCGAGTTTGTCCGATCCGGAAGGCTCGATCGGTTGCCTGCTCCTCCACGGCGGGATTCCACCAACGATCGAAGTGGAATACGTGGTTTGCCCGGGTGAGATTCAACCCGGTTCCTCCGGCTCGCAGTGAGAGGAGAAAGACCATTGGACCGCGACCCGGACTCTGGAAGCGTTGAATCAGGCGTTCCCGCATGTAGCGTGGGGTGCCGCCGTGCAGATAGAGGATTGGGCAGCCGAGCTCCTGCTCTAGGAATCGCTGCAGCTTTCGACCGAACTCGGCGAACTGAGTGAACACGAGCGCGCTGTCCCCCTCGGCCACCACCTCCTCGAGCATCTCTTGGAGCCGCTGAAGCTTGCCGGACTGCTGCGTAACGAGGGTATCCTCACCAAGAACATGGCCGGGATGGTTGCAAATCTGCTTCAGCTTCGTGAGCGTGGCCAGGATAAGGCCCCGCCGCTGGATCCCATCGGCGGAATCGACCTTGTTCAGCATGTCGTTTACGGTCTTCTCGTAGAGATCCGCCTGAACCGGAGCGAGCGAGCAGTACACCTTCATTTCCATCTTCTCCGGGAGGTCCGCGATAACCGTCGGATCCGTCTTTACCCGCCGAAGAATGAATGGATGCACAAGCTTTCTGAGCTGACGCGCGGCATCCGTGTCACCGCCCCGCTCGATTGGGAGCGCGAACCGCTTCTGGAAATTGTCGAGTGAGCCCAGATAGTCGGGATTCAGATAGTCCATGATCGACCAGAGCTCCGAGAGCCGGTTCTCTACGGGTGTGCCCGTGAGGGCGATTCGAAACGAAGCGGGAATCTGCCGGATGGCCTTTGCCTGACGCGTTTCCGGGTTCTTCACGTTCTGCGCTTCGTCCAGGACCACGCCGTACCACCCGACAGCCTTGAGATCATCGAGGTCACGAGCCACCAACGAATAGGTGCTGATAACGATGTCCGTTTGGGCGGCGTTGCGCCGGAAGTTCGACCCCGTCGATCTTCCGGGACCGTGATGGAGCAGCACTCGCAACGAGGGCCCGAATCTCTTCAGCTCGTGAACCCAGTTGCCTGCCACCGACATGGGGCAGATGAGGAGCACCGGGCCCTGTAGCGTCTCCAGCTCCTGTCGATGCAGCAGGAGGGCAATCAGCTCGACGGTTTTCCCCAATCCCATATCGTCGGCCAGAATTGCCCCGAACCCGTGACCGACCATGAAATCCATCCAACCGGCTCCCCGCTTCTGGTACGGTCGCAGTTCGCCTCGCAAGCTGGGCGGATTGATTTCCGATGTCCGGGCACGTCCTCCAACGAACTCGTCGAGCCACCCCTCGAATTCAACCCGGTCGATAGCCAGCCCCATCACCTCTTCTTGCGAGGCCAGATCGAGAGCTTGCATCAGGGTCGCGTGTCCGTTCTGCCGCTGTGCCGACCAAAATCGCTGAACTCGCTCCGCCTCCTCCGTCGGCAGCTCGAGCCACTCGTTCTTCATCCGGATGAGCGGCGTCTTCATGCGGACCAGCCGGCCAAACCCTTCGGGGGACAGCGGCCGTCCCCCGAGCACAACTTGCCAACGGAATCGAACGGGCGCCGAGAATCCCCCTGCTCCCGCATCGTCCTCTATCGGCAGAACCCGAATGCGCCAGGTGAGTCCGGTCCGCCTCCGGCTCCACCAGCCCGGTGCAATGACGCCGATATCGCTGTCCTCAAGTGTCGTTGCCGCCTGCTTGAGAAAGGTGTAGGCGTCATGAACCGAGAGGCGGACCATCTCGGGATGTTGGTTCCTGAGGCCTTTGGAAATGGGCGGGAACACGCGGGCAGCCAGCCCGAGATCGTAGAGCAGCTTCTCCTGAGGGCGCCGATACTTGTCGCGAACCAGGTCCCACATGCGGCCTCTCTCGCGCCAGACCTGACCGGCCGGGACCAGTTCCCGGGGATTGTCGACCGATTGCAGGAAGAAGGTCAGAGTCCACTCGTCTGCGCCCTCCTTTGGAGGCCGCAGCCGGAGACAGGTTCGGAATCCCAATGCATCAGGCGTCTCAAACAGCGGCTCCAGCCACTGTTCAAGTGCGGGTCGTATCCGCTCGGCATGGGGTACCGGGCGAGGGGTTCCAGCGGTGAGCGAGGCTAGCCAGCTTCGGACTGCGGCCGCAGTCCCCTCACTTGAGGACGAGGAACGCAGCCCTCCATATCGCTCACCCAGCCACTCCCTGGCGAGGCTGTCGACCGCATAGGCGATGAATTCGAACAAGAGATCGCTTGGAGATAAGTCGGCGGAATCCTGATTGGTAACGGCCTTGCAGGCTGCCGGCATAATAGAGGCCAACTCTTCAAAGCGGGCCCGGTCGGGCCCCTGCAGCAGTGGCACCCACCGGCCCACCGCGACATCTCCGGTTTGGCCCAGAACAGGAATGATGCGTTCGCGCGCCATCAGCTCAAGCGCCAAGCGTGCGGCTGTCCGCCAGTACAACAAGTCTTCGCCAAGTCGAACGGGGCCATCCTCGATCTCAACCAGGCAACGGACCGCCTCCCCGGCGGCCAGGGCTAAACCGGTCACCTCCACCGGTTGCATGGTTACATTTCCGTTCATCTCGCTGTGGGTGGACGGCAGGGGATGCGAGTCGATGGCCGGGACCAGCAGGGCTACTCTGCTCGCATGGCCTCGCGCGCCGCATCCCTCCAGGGCCGCCCGAACCTCTGAGCTCGGCAGGCTGAAGCGGCCCGTATCGCTGCCGTCCTCGCCCCACAAGACGAGGGACGGGTCGTCTCCACTGCGCCAGATGGCATGCAGGATCGGCAGCGCTCGCTCTAAGCCCGCGCCTTCCCGTGGCCGTAGCTCTGAGTCCGCCTCTTGCTCGAGTAGGGTCACGGGAAGAACTGCGCCTCGAGTCCTGACCGGAGGAAAGAAGAGTCCCCGGTCACGATTTCATGTGGCCGCGCGAATACGAGGGACTTGGGCATACTCGAAATCGCGCGCTCAGCCAGATAGGTGTGAGCAAATGCTCCAATTCAATACGATGACAGTCTCGAATCCAGCGCAATTCGATCGAGGGCGCTGCTCAGTGACGTTTCTCACCGGCTTTTCTCGATGTTGGCGTCCACAACCCGTGGGTCTGAAGCTCTCCCAAGGACAGCTTCAAATCGTCGGAGAGGTCCGGCTCCTCACGGCTACTATGGAAATCGCCACCAGGTTCACCAATAGCCTGGCGTGGGTTGTCCCTCGCGCTTGGTTAAGAACCTGCGGGCCTGGCTCTAATCGGAGCCCTATCCCGAGGAATTGTTGCACACTCGACCTCGGGTTCGCGAATGCATTCATCGACGCCGGTCAAACGCCTTGATCCAAAGGCTGGCTTGATTCACCGGCAACGGCCACTCGCGATAATTGCAGGTACTGAATACGGGGTGCACTGAGGAGAGCGAACCATGCGGATTGGAGTGCTGACCGGCGGGGGAGACGTGCCGGGACTGAATCCATGCATCAAAGCAATCGTCGACCGGGCAACGCACGATGGTCACTCGGTCCTCGGGATCCGGCGAGGTTGGGCAGGCTTACTCGAGTACGACATAAACGCCGAGGACAACTCGGCTTGCGTGATTCCCCTCACCCCCGACCGCGTGCGAACCATCGATCGCTACGGCGGTACGTATCTCCATACCTCGCGGACCAATCCGGGCCGTGTCTCCACCTCCGGCCTGCCCCCGTTCCTGCCCGCGCCCGTCGGCAATCCGCCCTACGACTGCACGGCTCACGTGTTGGGTGTGATCAATCACCTAGGCATCGACGTGCTTTTGCCCATCGGAGGCGACGACACCCTGGGGTATGGTTTGCATCTTCATCGCCAGGGAGCACGGGTCGTTGCGATCCCCAAGACCATGGACAACGACGTTCATGGAACCGACTACTGCATTGGCTTCTCGACGGCCATCACCCGCAGCGTGGAGTACCTGCATGCGCTCCGTACGACCATCGGCTCTCATGAACGGGTCGGGATCGTGGAACTCTTCGGCCGCAACTCAGGAGAAACGGCGCTTGTCGCCGCATACCTTGCAGACACGGACCGGGCCCTGATCCCTGAGGTTCCCGTTGACCTCGAGCACTTGGCGCGGCTCGTTGTCCAAGACCGGGAATCCAATCCCTCGCATTATGCTCTACTGGCGGTCTCGGAAGGCGCCGTGCTCTCTGGCGGTTCGGTTGTCGAAAGTGGCCAGGAAGACGCGTATGGTCACCGCAAACTGGGCGGAATTGGTCAGATTCTAAGCGACGGGCTCAAGGCTCTGACGGGGATCGGCATCGTGTACCAACAACTGGCCTACCTCATGCGATCGGGTGCTCCCGATTCGCTTGATCGAATGGTGGCGACCAGCTATGGCAATCTGGCTCTGGAGCTTGCGCTCCGCGGTGAGTCCGGCATGATGGTCGGCCTCAAGGACGGGCTTTACACGAAAATGCCCATCGAGGTCATCGGCGAGGGCCTTAAACGGGTTGACGTCGGGGAGCTATACGATCCGGACGAATACCGACCCCTGGTCCGGCATCTCATCGGCAAGCCGATGTTCCTCTACTAGCTCCCGAAGTCGGCTCGGGCGTTGTCGGGTTCGTCTCACGACTGCGGAGCTGGAGCCAGACGCCCTAGGTTCTGATTAGGGAAACGACCACGTTTCGGGGGCGAGGTCGGTCAAGCTCCACCAGGAAGATCCGCTGCCAGCGGCCCAGCATGAGTCTCCCGCCTACTACCGGGATGGACTCGCTGGCGTTGAGTAACAGATGCTGACAGTGCGAATGCGCATTGGGGCACTCATCTTCCTCGATGTTGACCGTTCGAATCGAGAAGTCGTTGTGCCGGTAGTACTGGTCGCGCGGCGCAATTCCGCACAGAAACTGCTCCATATCCCGCAACAGCTCCGGCTCGTTTTCGTTGAGTTTGATAGAGGCCGTTGTGTGCTGGGACGTGACCACGGCAAGGCCGGACTCCATGCGCGCTTCGTCCAAGACATGTGCAATCGTCTCTGTTATGTCGACGAACTCTGGGGCACGCGTCGTGTGGACCGTGATGACGGCGTGAGGGTTGGCACGCGGCGCTACGACTTCGATGCGTGGCTCCCCGACCGGCGATTCCACCATGAACGGCATCGGCTCTACTCCCACCGGCAGACCACCCGCTGGTACAACTACTTCACTCTCTGGATATACAGTTCCTCGGCCGGATTTGTTTCACCAGGCACACGCGGCACATCCTCAGAGGCCGGGAGACGCGCACGCGCAACAACGCTCAACGCTAAGGACCCGGCTCCCGTCGCGCCCGCAAAGGCGACGATCACGAAGCCGATCCAGGGGATCGTTCCCACCACCGCAAGCACGAACATCCCGGAAACCACAGCCCACAGCAGACCCGCTTCGTGGCGGCGGATGCGCGCAAGGTATGTCCCCAGCACCACCGCCACGCCGGTCAGCCCAAGCAGCCAAGCCGCGAGCGCCGCAATGCCAATGAGAACCGCAAAGGGCAGACCGAACAAGCTCAGGCCGAGCGGCACAACCAAAAAGACAAAGAGGAAGGCCCCCATCAGCCCCGCCAGCATGCTCCGAGCGAGGTCTTGACGGACGGAAGTTGCCACCAGGGCCGTGTGCCACGGGAACGCGACCGCCAGGCAGGTGCAGATCAGCAAGAGCGCGAGGCCGACGGCGAAGCCAAGGCCACTGTATCTCCAGGTCGCTACCACCCAATTCGGCCCACCGGGAGAGCCACGACCGCTCCACGGCACCAGATCAGCCCCCACCCTTCCCTCGATATGGACATTCGAGGACCGATACACGCTGCTACCCAAAGCAAAGACGTCACGACTCGTCTCGCTGCCGGAATGAAGGTAGACGGGCGCGCCAATGGTGGCAATGTCGTCCCGCGCTTTCCCCGACACGTCCACCGGGCCAAGGAGGGACACGACCATAGCACGAGAACCTCGAGGCAGCACCACTCGCGCGCCTACGGCGAA
Organism: Pseudomonadota bacterium; assembly: GCA_021323865.1. GTDB lineage: Bacteria > Chloroflexota > UBA5177 > UBA5177 > JAJPKF01 > JAJPKF01. The sequence continues at coordinate 162,229 of JAJPKF010000012.1, forward strand.
GAGTGGATGGCTCAAGATTCCCGTTGCCCGGTACGTTTGGGGACCGACAACAACGGTGCCACGCACAATCGCCAGCGCCGGGATCGACGCCGCTGTCGCCAGCGCGATGAGCCACGCGGCCAGAAATAGGCGGCGCTTGTTCCTCGAGCTCATATGCGTATTCCCTTGTCTTGCGGGGCGCGGGAGGCCCAGACCAGCCAGCTCACAACACCGACCAGTAGAAACCCGTCGATGACTGCGGGCAGGAGTGAGAGACCCAGATATGACAGGAAGACTGTGTCCATTCGAGAGGCCACCGCGAGTAACGCCGCGTAGTAAGAGGCGAAACTGATAAGCGAGCGGGCGCCCATGCCAAAGGTCCAGGGCAGAGCTGCCCAGCAGATCGCCGACACGATCGGTACCAAAACCAACGCGATCCAGCGGTGGCGAGCAATTGCGCGGCGCTGTTCCCGCTTCGCTTCGGCCCGCAAAATCTCTGCTCGGAGCCGGCGAGAAAAGTCGGACGACAACCGCGAATGCTCGGGGTGCTCGGAGCCGTTCAGCCTTACCCTGCCTCAGGCGCAAGATCCATCCGTTGAGCCACAATCCTCTGCCCAAGAAGCAGATGGGCCCGATGGATCTGCGTCTTCACTGCTGCCATTGACTGCCCCGTCACCTCCGCCACTTCCTGATAGCTGAGATCCCTCCAGTAGCGGAGAACGAGGACGCGCGCGTACTTCCTCGGTAACGAGTGCATCGCGGCGCGCAGCGTTTCGTCCCGAGACCTGACCAGAGCCGCGATCGCCGGATCATCGTTGGGTTCCGAGAGTCGTTGCGGATGCAGAACGCCATCCGGCAAACGGGAGACCTGCCAGTCGCGGGCCCGCAACGCCGAGTAGCACACATTGGAGAGGATGGTCGATATCCAGGTATAGAAGGCGTACTCAGGTCGAAATGAGCCCAGGTTGAGATACGCCTTGATGAATGCTTCCTGGACGGCGTCCTCGGCATCCTGGGGCCGACCCAAGATGCTGATAGCGAGTCGATACAGGCTGTTCTTGTATCGCTCCACCAGACCTTCATAGGCAGATTGACTCCCGGCGAGTGCTGCGCTGATCAACGAGGCGTCCGACGGGCCGGCAGGCCGATCGACCGCCCTCAAGTGCCCAGACTCACTACCCATATACGCGAAACCCCACTACATTGTTTCACTGCAGACTCCGATCGCCTGCCACTATGCCCATCCACTTGGGTCTGCTAGTACGCATGTCCTATATTGCGGTTGAGCGTTATGAAGGGTAAGGGAACTCCCGACCCGCCGAGCAGTGACCACCTGCTGTATGCCGCTCTGCTTGATCGTGCTCATAAGGCCGGTCTCCGCCGTATCTCCACCCGACTGCTGCAAGCCCCCAACGAACATAACCGGTTCGTCGCCATCGTCATGGCTCAGGTGGAGACGCAGGCCGGGACCTTTGACGGGATCGGCGACGCCAGCCTGCAGAACGTCAGCGGTGCGGCTTCCACTCACCTGATCCGAATGGCGGAAACCCGGGCAAAGGCACGGGCGCTGCGCGATGCGGTCAACCTTGGGGATGCGCGACTCGAGGCGGACTACCGTCGGCCGGACCGAGTTCCAGATCCGTCAACTTGGGGGCCCACGGCCACTCCAACCGCCACCTCACTCGGCCCACCGCCATCCAAGCCTGGACAGCCAAGACCGGCGACCCCTCATCAACTCGACACCATTGCGCGCTTGTGTCGTCTCACCGGGCGACAACCGCCAACCTCGGAGCGCCTCTCGAGCGCCGAAGCCTCCGACCTGATCTCCCAGCTTTCCAAGGCATTCCATGACGGTCAGAGCTCCGGTTCTCAGACGTGAACTACCAGGTGTCTGTGTGGCGGCTCACAGGCAGGCCACCGCGATGCCGGCTCGACCCGGTGCAGACTCAATCAATAGGCTGGCTCTGACTGCTCCAAGCAATGCCGCCCGGTGTCACAGAACGGGCCGTCGGCGGTGCTTCACAGTGGTGAGGGTGTGAACCAAGGAGGCGAAGACGTGACGACAGCTGAAGCGATAAGCGGGAAGTCGGTGGATACCGAGCCGGTCGTGAGCGCGACTGGAATCTCAAGACGGTTCGGGGAAGCGGACACCGCCGTCGATGCACTCAAGGATGTCGACATTGCCTTCCGGTCCGGCGGTTTCACCGCCGTGATGGGCCCCTCAGGCTCCGGCAAGTCAACCCTGATGCATATTCTCGCGGGGCTCGACCGACCGACGGCCGGCACCGTTCGCATCGATGGCCAGGTCATCACGTCGATGGGCGACCGGCAGCTCACCCTCTTGCGCCGCAAGAAGGTCGGTTTCGTCTTTCAGTTCTTCAACCTGCTCCCAACGCTCACGGCGGAGGAGAACATCGTGCTCCCGGCCCGCATCGGCGGAACCAAGGTTGATCCGGCGTTCTTTTCGGAAATCGTCGAAGCAATGGGGCTTCGGAACCGCCTTACCCACCGTCCCTCTCAGCTCTCGGGCGGCCAGCAGCAACGTGTGGCGATTGCCAGAGCTCTCATCACGCGTCCGGCCGTTATCTTTGCCGACGAACCAACCGGCAATCTTGATTCGACCGCCAGCGGCGAGGTGCTGACGCTCCTTCGGCATGCGGTCGATGACTTCAAACAGACGATCATTGTGGTCACTCATGATGCCGTTGCCGCAGCCCGAGCCGATCGCATCGTCTTCCTGGCCGACGGACGCATCGTGAAGGATCAGCCGGCATCGAGCGTTGGCGAGATTCTCGACCAGATGAAAGAGCTGCGATGATTGCGGTCGAGCTCAAGGGCCTCGCTTCCCGTAAGCTGCGCACCGTCCTGACCATGATCGCCATCATCCTGGGCGTGTCTATGATTTCGGGCACCTATATCCTGACGGACACCATCAACGGTTCCTTTGATCAGATCTTCCACCAGGCCACACGCAAGATCGACGCAGTCATCACCCCCAAACCGGCCGTTTCAGCCGACTTTGTGGGGACTCCGACGCTCCCGGCCGGCCTCCTTCCGGTTGTCCGAGGCGTTCCCGGAGTTGCTGCTGCCGACGGCGAGATCGCTGATCAGGCGTCGTTGTTCGCCGGGCACGGCCGGATGATCAACGGAAGATTCCACGGACATCTTCGTCGTGTCGGAGCGACGGGAGGTGCGCCGTCACTCTTGTTTGGCGTAGGAAGTGAACGGTTCAATGAACTGACCCTGGTGGCGGGTCACTGGCCGGTCGGCAACCAGGTCGCCTTGGACGAGTCGACGATGAGCCGCAGCCATCTGCACTTGGGACAGATGGTAGAGGTTGCATCGCTGGCGCGGCCACTCGAGCCGTTCAGGATCGTGGCGAAGACCCGTTTCGGAAGTGTCGGCTCCATCGGCGGCGCGGCTTTGATTGACATGGATCTGGCTACCGCGCAGCGAGTGACCGGCAAGATCGGCGAATATGATCAGATATCGGTGATATCGGCCCCTGGGACGAGCCAGAAGCTGATAGCGCGTCGAATCCGCTCCCATCTGCCGGCTGCCGATCGATCCACGGTACGGGTGCGCACGGGCGAGCAACAGGCAAAGAGTCAGGCGGCACAGGTCGCAAACGCCCTGAACTTCCTGACCATCGGGCTTCTGGCCTTTGGCGGGATCGCGGTATTCGTGGGTGCCTTCATCATCTTCAATACCTTCTCGATCACCGTCGCCCAGCGAGCCAGAGAGTTTGCGCTACTCCGAACCTTGGGCTCAACTCGCGGGCAGATCATGCGATCGGTGGTCATCGAGGCGCTGCTCATCGGCATCGCTGCGTCAGTGCTCGGCACGCTCGCGGGCCTGGGCATCGCGAAGCTTCTCAACGGCCTCTTCCAAACCTTCGGCGCAAACTTGCCGAACTCGGGCCTCGTCGTGCTGAGTCGCACGGTCAGCGTCTCTCTGATGGTTGGGACGGCGGTGACCGTCATCTCCGGGCTCATGCCGGCATTTCGGGCCACGCGGGTCCCGCCGATCGCGGCGATGCGTGAGGGCGTCCCACTTCCCAAGGGCCGGCTCTCACGACTCACTCCTTACGTCGCCGGCCTCATAACGCTCCTCGGCCTCCTGTTGACGATCCTGGGAATCTTCGCTTCCATCTCGTCGACCGGTTCACGTCTGGCGATTATTGGTGTCGGGTGCGTCCTACTCTTCATCGGCGTCGCCATGTTGAGCCCCAAACTGGTCACTCCCCTCGCAAGCGCTTTCGGATGGCCTCTCCAACGAGCGACGGCAATCACCGGCAGGCTCGCGCGCGACAACGCCATGCGCAGTCCGTCGAGGACGGCAGTAACCGCGGCCGCGCTGATGATCGGACTTGCTCTGGTTGCGTTTGTCACCATCTTTGCCGCGGAGCTGAAGAAGACCGCGGACGACGCCGTCAGTCGTGATGTGGCCGGGACGTTCATCGTCCAGAACAACCAGTCATTTGGAAACTCGGTTCAGCCCGGCGTCGCGGCCGTGGTGTCTCGCATGCGCGGCGTCGCCATCGCGTCCCCCATCCGTCGGGATGTGGCGAAAATCCGAGGGGTCGGAACGACCGCGATCGACGGCATCGATCCCGGAGTATTCGCGACTCTGTACCGCTTCCAATGGAAGGTGGGTTCCAGCCGCGTGGTCCCGGGCCTTGGCTCGAACGGTGCACTCGTTGCCGACGCCTACGCCGGCTCTCACCACCTGCATGACGGCTCGCCGCTGTCCATGCTCACCCCCATCGGCACGCGCGACACCTTCACCGTGAGAGGCATCTTTAAGTCAAGCCAGATCCTTGACAACGTTTTGATCCCAAACGCGAGCCTCGTGCGTGACTTTCACGAAGCGAACAGCGAATGGGTCGTGGTGCAAGCGGCAGCCGGGGTGAACACGGGACGTCTGGAGCACCGTATCGCAAGGGTCCTGGCGGCCTCGTACCCAACCCTCTCCGTCAACTCACAGCAGCAGTTCAAGAGTCAGCAGGATAGTCAGGTGAACAGCTTGCTGGGTTTGGTCTACGTGCTCCTTGGCCTCAGCATCGTGGTCTCTCTCTTTGGAATCATCAACACACTTGTTCTTTCCATCTACGAAAGAACGAGAGAGATCGGTATGCTGCGCGCCATCGGCACGACCCGGACGCAGGTCCGTTGGATGGTGCGGTGGGAGAGCGTCATCACTTCGCTCATCGGCGCCGTTCTTGGGATTCTCTTGGGAATCCTGCTCGCCGTTCTCATTACCGTTGGGCTGGCCAGCCAGGGAATCGAATTCGCCCTACCGATCGGTCAGCTGATCGTTTGGGTGGTGCTCGCCGTTATCTTCGGAATCGTGGCAGCGGCATTCCCCGCCCGTCGTGCCGCGCGTCTCGACGTGCTGCGAGCTCTGGCGTACGAGTAGGCAGGAACCGACCTACCAGAAACCCAGTTCTAGACGAGCGTCTTCACTCATCTTGTCCGGCCCCCAGGGGGGCGTCCACACCAGGTTTACGTGGCTATCGGTTACCCCCGGCACTTCCTGTAGGGCTGACTTCACAGCCGCATCGATGTACTCATTGAGCGGACACATGGGAGTCGTCAGCGTCATGGTCACGGTGACAACCCCACCGTCATCAATGGCGGTGTCGTAAATCAGGCCCAGGTCGACGATGTTAATGCCGATCTCCGGATCGTGCACTTCCTTGAGGGCCTCGAGGACCAGCTCTTCCGAAGGGCTTGCCTGCTCTGTGGTCATAAGTCCATCTTACCGGCGTGTGGGTCGACGCTCGGATGCGCTGGAGCCAGATTGACTAGACGTCGACGAAGATCTGGTCGCCATCAAGACGAACGGAGTACGTGTTGATGGGAAATGTCGCCGGAAGCGAGTGGACTTCCCCAGTTCGGAGATCGAACTGTGAACCGTGCAGGGGACACTCGACCAGGTGATCCTCTAAGAATCCCTCAGACAGTGACGCTTCCTCGTGGGTGCAGGTGTCGTCCGTCGCGAAGAATTCCCCGTCTACGTTGAACACGGCGATCGCTTTCGTGCCGACCGCAAATGCCGCGGCCTCACCGCTCTTGATTTCGGTTGTCCGACCGACGCAGACCCAGCTCATCCAGGTTTGAGGCTCGGCTGCATCCCATAGGCTGCAGCCTTTAGCACCTTCAACGGCAGCATTGCGCACTTGACCCGCGACACGGTGAGGCTCTCGACCCCCAGCTCTTCGAATACGTCCTCTCTTGAAAGCGAGAGGACCACCTCGACCGGCTGTCCTTTCACTCGCTCGAGAATGAGGTCGGCCGATGCTTGGCTGATGGCGCAGCCGTGGCCGCTAAATTTCGCGGCCTCAATGACACCGTTGCGGATCTCCAAGTCCATCCGAATGACATCGCCACAGAGTGGATTCTCATCCTCGTAACTGGCGTCGGGCTCTTCCAGCCTGCCTCGATTCCTGGGATTCTTGTAGGCGTCCAGGATCAGTTCTCGATAGAGATCGTCCACAGCCGATTCTAGGCGGCCGGGCCGCAGTTCACGCCCACGACCACCACGAACCGGGTGTGAAGTTTCGAGAAGATATACGGGAACCGGGGCGCGTCGGACTCCGTGCAGCATTCGATCCTTTCATCAATGCGAGGTTCCTCCCGCCTCAGCCCATGACCGCCTTCGCCGTCTGGATGGCATCGCAAAGCACATCCACATCCTCGAAGTCGTTGTAGAGGTAGAAACTCGCCCTCGCCGAGGCAGACAAGCCTAATCGCTCGTGCAGCGGCTGGGCGCAGTGATGCCCCGCACGAATGCAAACACCATGTCGGCGGTCGAGAATCGACGCGAGATCGTGCGGGTGGATATCACCCACGGTGAAGGCGATAACGCCCCCCCGGAGGGCGGGGTCGCGGGGACCAAGGATGGAGGCGCCGGGGATGTCGGCTAAGCGATGCAGTGCATAAGCGACAAGAGCCTTCTCGTGTGCCCGAATCTGCTTCATGCCGATCTGCTCTAAATAGTCGATCGCGGATGCCAGTCCTATTGCTCCTTCGACATTGGGTGTGCCGGCTTCGAACTTCCAAGGGAGGTCGTTCCATGTCGTTTCCCGCTCTGTGACCCGGCGTATCATTTCTCCTCCGAAGAGGAAGGGCGGCATGGACTGCAGGAGCTGTTCCCGGGCCCATAGGACGCCGATGCCCATCGGCGCCAACATCTTATGACCGGTAAACGCAACGAAATCGGCATCCAGCCGGCGGACGTCCATCGTCATGTGGGGCGCCATCTGGGCAGCATCCACCAACACCATGGCTCCATGCCCGTGGGCCAGATCGACAATGTCGCTCAAGGGATTGATCGTTCCCATTACATTCGAGATGCCGGCGATCGCCACAAGTCGCACTCGCTTCTCCATCAGCATCCGGTCCAGGCAATCGAGGTCGAGAGTGCCCTCCGAGGTGAGGTCGACGACGTCGACCTGCGCGGAGCGATTAGCCGCCAGCACCTGCCAGGGAACGAAGTTACTGTGGTGCTCCAATGCGGAGACGGCTATCGTGTCTCCGGATCCAATCGTCTCCTGGCCCCAGGTATAGGCGACCAGATTGATGGCCTCCGTGGCGTTCCGGGTGAAGATGACCTCCTCCGCAGACGAAGCGCCGATGAACCGGGCAACGCGCACTCGGGCAGCCTCGTAAAGCTCCGTTGCTTCCTCCGCGAGCAGGTAAACCCCTCTGTGCACATTGGCATTCGAGTTTTCGTAGTAGCTCCGGAGGGCGTCGAGCACCTGTCGAGGCTTCTGGGATGTCGCCGCGCTGTCCAGATACACGAGACGGTGGCCATGCGCCAGCCGACGAAGGATTGGGAAGTCTTCCCGGACCGTGGTGGTGTCGAGGTGAGCGGCGACCGGTCTGCCAAGAGAGGCAGTCATGCCCGGGCCGTCTGCTCCTCCATCTTGCGTCGGATCAGATCCCGGAGATTGTCACGAACCGATTCGGCAGGCTCCCGCTGGAGAACCTCCTCGAAAAAGCCTTCCACGATCATCTTGGTCGCGACATCTCGGGACAAGCCGCGGGACATCAGGTAGAAGAGCTGATCGGCGTCCACCCTCCCCACGCTCGCCCCATGAGTGCAGCGGACGTCATTGGCCTCAATCTCCAGGTTGGGGCTGGGAAAGGCGGCGGCATGATCGCTCAAGATAACGGTTCTATTTGCCTGATAGGAATCGGTGCGATGGGCGCCCTTTGCGACTCGGATCCGACCCGAGAACACTGAAACTGCATCGTCGATCAGCGCTCCCTTGTAGAGAAGATCGCTGGTGCAGTGTGGGGCTTGATGGTCTTGGAGGGTGTGGTAGTCAGTGTGCTGGTGCCCATAGCCCCAGAGAATACCGTGCATCTGGGTGCTCGCTCCCGGGCCTTGCATGGCAACGTCGATATTTGACTTGGTGATTCCCTCCCCAAGTCCCACTACGAGCCAGTTCAAGGTGCTGTCCCGGGCCAATAGAGCCTGCTGGGTGTTGATGTCGTAAACGTTGCCCAAAAACTCTTGCAGGGTCACCATGCTGAGGCTTGCCCGCTCCCCGACATGGACCTCCACCACCCCCGCGCTGAGTGTTGGCTGCCCCTGGAGGGGCGGTGAGGCGTACTCCTCGCCGTAGACGACCTTCGCCCCGTCGCCGACCACCAGCAGCGTGCGGGGAAAGGTCGCCGAGCCGACAGAAGCAAGCCCAACAAGTGCTCGCAATGGCAAGGCAACATCAGTTTCCGGAGGGACATAGAGAAAGATGCCGCTGCCCCAGAAGGCGGCATTCAGGGCTTCGAACTTGCCCCGTTCAGCTTCAACCGCCGGATTCGACAAGAAAGGCTCGACCACTTCAGGGACGCGCCGGATGGCCTCCACGAGGCTGCAGAAAACGACTCCCTGCTCCTGGAGATCCATCGCCAGGTCTGCCCTCACCAACTCATCCTGGCTCATAACCAGCTCGCCGCCGAAGCCGTCGCTCCTGAGGCTCATAGGTGAAACCGCCTCGGCGACGCCTCCACCTCGCGGGAGATGTAGCCCCGTAAGGTCCAGCCCTCGGAGGTCGGTTCGCCGCCAGTTCTCGTCGGTTCGTGAGGGCATCGGCAGCGACTCGAAGAGTTCGAAAGCCTCCAGGCGGCGGCGCCGAAGCCAATCCGGCTCGCCGGCTGCATGGGACAAGGTCTGAACCGTGTCCCGATCTAGCCCGCTAAGGCGGGTCTCAGTTGCCAATCAATCCGCTCCTTTCGGTCCCCAATAGATGCGGTCGGTCCTGTAGTGCCCGAACAGACTTCAGTCCGAGCTATCCGACCGATCCTTCCATCTCGAGCTCAATCAGTCTGTTGAGCTCTATGGCGTATTCCATCGGCAGTTCTTTGGCGATCGGTTCGATGAAGCCACGAACGATCATGGCACGCGCCTCCGTCTCGCCGATGCCCCGGCTCATAAGGTAGAAGAGCTGTTCCTCCCCGATCTTCGAGACGGTGGCCTCGTGCGTGACCGCCACATCGTCTTCCTCAATCTCCATGAAGGGGTAGGTGTCTGAACGCGAGTCCTCGTCGAGGAGCAGCGCATCGCAATTGACGTGGGTCTTGCACCCGACCATCCCCGGATAGATCTTGACCAGCCCTCGGTAACTCGTGCGGCCGGCCTCCTTGGAGATCGACTTTGAAGAGATCGTCCCGGTGGTATGAGGGGCGGCATGAACGATCTTGCCGCCGGCGTCCTGATGCTGACCTGAGCCGGCGAAGGCCACCGAAAGGATTTCCCCTTTGGCGCCCGGCTCCATGAGGTAGCAGCTGGGGTACTTCATCGTCAGCTTGCTCCCCAGGTTGCCGTCGACCCACTCCATGGTCCCGTCGGCGAACACCTTTGTTCGCTTGGTCACGAGGTTGTAGACGTTCTTTGACCAGTTTTGAATAGTCGTATAGCGAACACGGGCGCCCCGCTTGACGATGATCTCGACCACGGCGCTGTGGAGCGAATTGGTCGTGTAGGTCGGAGCCGTACAACCTTCCACGTAGTGGACGTAGGAGCCTTCCTCGGCAATAATCAGTGTCCGCTCGAACTGGCCCATGTTCTCCGAGTTAATGCGGAAGTAGGCCTGCAGGGGAATGTCGACGTGGACGCCGGCCGGCACGTACACAAAGCTGCCTCCCGACCAGACGGCACTGTTGAGAGCCGAGAACTTGTTGTCGGCAGGCGGCACCACAGTGCCGAAGTACTCCCGAACAATGTCCTCATGCTCCCGCAGCCCGCCGTCCATGTCCAGGAAGATCACGCCCTGCTTCTCGAGATCCTCGCGGAGCGAATGGTAGACCACCTCGGAGTCGTACTGAGCGCCGACGCCGGCCAGGAACTTCCGCTCTGCCTCGGGAATGCCGAGGCGGTCGAAGGTTGTCTTGATCTGCTCAGGTACGTCTTCCCAGGTGCGTCCCTGGTTCTCCATGGGGCGAACGTAGTAATAGATGTCGTCGTAGTCGATCTCGGACAGGTCGCCGCCCCACTGAGGGATGGGCTTCCGCTCGAAAATCTTGAGTGACTTGAGGCGGAAGTCGGTCATCCACTGGGGCTCGTGCTTCATCTCTGAGATGTCACGAACGATCTGGCTGTTGATGCCCTTCTCCGCCTTGAAGACATGCGTGCCTTCATCGTGGAAGCCGTACTTGACGTCGTATCCGGTTCCGAGATCTTGGGGTGTTGTTACAGCCACAGGTGCCTCCTAAACGGCTACTAGAGCCTTCTCGATGAATCCGGCGTACCCGTCTCGCTCCAACTCCTGAGCAAGTTCCGGCCCGCCGCTGGCGACGATGCGTCCATCGACCATGACATGGACGAAGTCCGGCTTGATGTAGTTCAGCAGCCGCTGGTAGTGGGTGATAAGCAACACCCCCAGGTCGGGACCAAGGAGCGAGTTGACGCCGTCGGCAACCACGCGGAGAGCGTCGATATCTAAGCCCGAGTCCGTCTCGTCCATGACTGCCAGCTTCGGCTGCAGCATTGCCATCTGCAGAATTTCCGCGCGCTTCTTCTCTCCGCCGGAGAACCCCTCGTTGATGTAGCGTCCTGCCATGGAGTCGTCCATCTTGAGGAGCGCGAGCTTCTCCCGCAGCAGAGCGCGGAATTGAGCCGGCGGCATCTTGTTCTCGGGGCCAAGCACAGAGTTGACCGCCGTGCGTAAAAAATTGGCCACCGTCACGCCGGGCACAGAGTGGGGATACTGGAACGCCAAAAACATCCCCAACTTGGCGCGCTCGTCCGCGCTGAGATCGGCCACATCCTTTCCATCAAACAACACCTGGCCGCGAGTGACCGTGTAGAAGGGATGTCCCATCAGGGTGCTTGCAAGGGTGCTCTTGCCTGATCCATTGGGACCCATGACTGCATGCACCTCACCCCGGTTGACGACCAGATCGATGCCTTTCACGATCTCGCGATCTTCGATATTGACGTGCAGATCTCGAATCTCGAGTAGATTGCTCATTGCGCCTACACACTCCTCGTGACTGATGGCCTGCGACGGGAAGGAATCAATGCTGTCGCGCGACATGCCCATGCGCCTCGGCCGAACCCGGCGCCGGCAGGATGATGATGGTATCCGAGGCCTTCAACCATCGCGTGTTGGCCTTCGGTGGTACCAGCTCCGCCAGCGTGATGGAGTCGAGAGCGCCGGCGACGGCGTCACGAACCCGCAGCCACACGCTGGTTACGGTGCAGCGAGACTGACGAGCGCACTCGACATCGTCATGAACCTCACTCGCGCACATCATGGGGGCAATGGGTCCCTCCAGCGCTCGGAGGACATGCCCGATGGTGATTTCCTTCGGGGTCCGGCTGAGCTCATATCCTCCCCGTGCACCATGGTGGCTGACCAAAAGACCCGCCTTCCTCAGGCGTCCGACAAGCTGCTCCAGGTAGGGTAGCGGCAGGTCCTCAGCTCGTGCCACGTCGGTCAGGGACACAGGTCCGCGCTCGAAGTGACGGGCGATCTCAACCATCATTCGGATCCCGTACTCGCCACGCGTCGAAAACTTGATCATGAATATCCGACCTCTTCCATCGGACTTATTCTAGCGTCTCGGCGTCGCTTCTGGCCAATGCTGACGGGTCACACCGTAACACTGAACGCCACTTGCCCGGTGATAGAGTCATCCATGTCCGAGCACCATCTGCGGCCTAGCCGTGAGACGTTACACGGACACTTTTCTCGGGACCTGCCGCCTGTTCTGAACATCCGTTCGGGCGACACCGTGGTCTTCGAACTTCTCGATGCCGGCTGGCACGTCGGCCCTCCAACGAGTGGCGGCGACTGGGGGCCGGTCTTCGAGCGTCGGAACCCCGAGCTCGATGCCGGCCATGCCCTGTGCGGTCCCGTTTGGATTGAGGGAGCCAGGGCAGGAGAGGTTCTCCAGGTAGATGTCGAGGATGTGAAACCAGCCGGCTGGGGCTGGAGCGCAGGCGGCGGACGGGACACGCCGCTCAACCGGCGCCTCGGGATCGCCGACGGCCAAGGATACGCGACCTTCTGGCGTCTTGACGCCCAAAGGATGACCGGCATTGATGCCCAGGGGCGCTGCATTCAGTTGAGGCCCTTCCTCGGTGTGATGGGAATGCCTCCCAATGCGCCCGGGCGGTACCCGACGGCGCCGCCTCGTCTGTGGGGCGGAAACCTTGATTGCAAGGAGTTGGTGGCCGGGTCCAGCCTCTATCTCCCCATTCCCGTCGACGGCTGTCTATTCTCGGCGGGTGACGGGCATGGCGTTCAAGGCGACGGAGAAGTATCAGGTGTTGCCATTGAGTGCCCCGTGGAGTCTGTTCGTCTGCGGCTGACCAACCGAGCCGATCTCCACTTCAAACGGCCGCGCGCGCGGATTCACGATGCCTGGCTGACATTCGGAGTGGGTGAAGACCTCGATGAGGCCATGGTCATGGCGGTCGACGAGATGCTCGATTTGATCGTGGAACAGCAAGCCGTTGACCGCCGTGAAGCCATCGCTCTGGCAACACTTATGGTGGACCTGCGGATTACGCAGGTTGTGAACGGCGTAAGAGGCGTGCATGCGCTCTTGAAAGACGAGGCGATCGGATCGCCATCCGAACCATAGCAAAATGCCAGCCTTGTTCGGTTCGGTCGCCAAGCTGCCCGCCTAGAATCTGGCAGCCATGCACATCCTTGTGGTCGAAGACGAGACCCGGCTGACCAAGCTCATCAAGCGAGCGTTGGAGCAAGAGCGCCACGTGGTTGACGTGACGCACGACGGCGGTACGGCATACACCATGGCCACCGAGACACGGTACGATCTCATCATTCTCGACGTCATGCTGCCCGAGATGGATGGTCTGGAAGTGTGCCGCGAGCTGCGGCGGGAGGGTGTTGACTCGCGCATACTCATGTTGACCGCGCGGGGAGCCACCGAGGACCGAGTAAGTGGCTTGGACTCCGGGGCCGACGACTATCTCGTGAAGCCGTTCTCGTTTGCGGAACTGCTGGCACGGGTCCGTGCCCTCTCCCGACGTGAGGTGGCGCCCGAGGCGGAGGAAGAGCTCAAGGTGGGCGATCTCGTACTTGACCTCAGCCGGCATGAGGCCCGTCGAGCCGGCCGCTCTATCGAGCTCACCGCAAAGGAGTTCTCACTCCTCGAGTACCTCATGCGGAACAGCGGGCGGGTGCTGACACGGAGTCAAATCCTGGACCACGTCTGGGGCTACGACTTTGAGTCGCTCACCAACGTCGTCGACATCTACGTCCATTACCTTCGCAACAAGATTGACAAGGGGTTCTCGAAGCCGCTGATCAAGACCGTTCGAGGGGTGGGCTACGGCCTAAAGGAGGCCTAGATGTTCACCCGTGCCCGCTGGCGGTTGGTCGCGTCATACAGCGCCATCCTGGCCATCATTCTGGTCGGTCTGAGCTTCACGGTCTTTACGCTATTCGAGCGCAATCTGTATGGAGATGTGGACGGAACCCTTTCTTTCCTCGGAAGCGGCTACTCCCGCTTCCTGACGGCTCATGCAAACCAGTACAGCACCTCGTGCAGCATCCCGGCCAGCCCTCCGATCATCAACGATGCAGACAACACCGACTACGCGGTCGTGGACTGCACCAGCGCCATCGTCAACTGGAACTCCATCTACCAGGACGGCGTCTATCCCAACGGCCTGCAGCGGGCTCTTTCCGGGCACACCGATCTTCGTACGATCTTCCGTGGCGGCCACTATTGGAGGGCGCTCTCGGTCCCGGTTCATGCCCCGAACGGTGTGGGCGGGCGGCCGTGGGGCGCGGTCCAGTTCTTTCGACCCGTCGACGATCAGGTGCACGCGCTCCATCGACTGGAGCAGGTGCTGATCTTTGGCGGAGTTGCCGGCATGTTGCTCGCCGCATTGGCGGGCCTGTTTCTCGCAGGACGAACGCTTGCTCCGATCCGTATGGCCTTCGAGCGGCAGCGCCGCTTCATTGCCGATGCTTCTCACGAGCTTCGCACCCCCCTCACACTGATCCGCAGCAGCGCCGAGATGGTCTGCTCCAGCCGCTCGAAGCTTGAAGCCGAGGACGCCGAGCTGCTTGGCGACATCATGGTTGAGGTCGACCGAATGAGCCGTCTCGTCACGGATCTCTTGACGCTCGCGAGAGTCGACGGCGCCCAGATTTCCCTCAATCACGATCCGGTCGATCTCGCCGATGTCGCGAAGGCGATCACCGAGGACATCCAGCCCCTGGTGAACCAGAAGCGACTGACGGCTCGAACAGTCCTGAAAGGGAGAAGCATCGTCATCGGCGATGAGCTACGGCTTCGGCAGCTGCTGCTAATCCTGCTCGACAACGCCATCAAATACACCCAGCCGGGCGGCGACATCGAAACGGCGGTCGAGAGCGAGAACGGGCACGTATCGGTGAGCGTCCAGGACACCGGCGTTGGCATTCCTTCCGAGGCGCTTCCCCATGTATTTGACCGCTTCTTCCGAGCCGACGACGCGCGTACGCATGAGAGCGGCGGGGCTGGGCTCGGCTTGTCGATCGCGGCCTGGATTGTGAAGGCACATAGTGGAAGGATTCACATCAGCAGTCGGCCAGGCGGCGGAACCAATGTCAGAGTCGATCTCCCGGCGGCTCTGGTCCGGTCCGGTTAGGGGACCCGCGATGTAGATTGCCGTCACCCAAACCGTCGCCCCGGGACTGGAAGACGCGTATGGGCGTTTCCTCCGCTCCCGAGGTGTGGAGTTGGGGCGCATTGCCCAGCGACATGGTCTTCGCCAGCTTCATGTCTTTCAGTTCCGTGGGCAGGGATTGATGGTCATGGAAGGCGATGATCCAATCCGATTCGGAAACATCGGTGAGGATCCTGAATTCCAGGTTCTGGGGCAGGAGCTCGCGGCTCTCATGAATTTCGAGCCCTTCCGGCCGGATGAGTTCTGGACGGAGGTGTTCTCCTGGGCTCCGGCCGAGCCCGGGCCGGATCGCGGGACCGACTCGTAGAATTTGAACTGAGTGCCGTGACGATCCGCGGCGGGAGGAGAAGAGCATGACAACTGTTGAGTCGCAGGTGGAAGACGCGGGGCCGGCCACCAGCGCCAAATGGGTCTATCGATTTACGGAAGGCAACGCGGGCATACGCGATCTCCTCGGAGGCAAGGGGGCCGGCGTGGCCGAGATGACCCGGGCCGGGATGCCCGTGCCGCCGGGCTTTACGATCACCACCGAAGCGTGCAACGAGTACTACCGGCTTGGTGAGCGCTTCCCCGACGGGCTCTGGGAGCAGGTCGGCAGCGGGCTCGGTGAGGTCGAGGAGGCGACCGGTAAGAAGTTCGGCGAGCCGTCGAATCCGTTGCTGGTGTCCGTCCGTTCCGGTGCCAAGTTTTCGATGCCGGGAATGATGGACACGGTGCTGAACCTGGGCTTGAACGACGAAACCGTCGACGGTCTGGCAGAGCTCACCGGGAATCGTCGGTTCGCCGTTGACGCCTACCGTCGCCTCATCCAGATGTACGGAAAGATCGTGCTCAATATCGATCCGGCCGTCTTCGAGCACATCTTGGAGCAAGAGAAACAGGAAGTGGGCGCGACCACCGATGCCGATCTTCCCACAGAAGCTTTGGAGAATATCGTCGGCCGGTTCAAGGAGGTTGTGTCTCGCGAGAGCGGTAAGCCCTTCCCGCCCGATCCGCACGATCAGCTGAGAGGCGCCATCTCAGCGGTCTTTGAATCCTGGAACAGCAATCGAGCCAAGGCGTACCGAGCGTACAACAAGATTCCCGACGATCTCGGCACGGCCGTCAATGTACAGACGATGGTCTTCGGCAACATGGGCAACGACTCGGGGACCGGAGTCGCCTTCACGCGGAACCCTTCCACCGGGGAGGACCGCTTGTTCGGCGAGTACCTGCTCAATGCCCAAGGCGAAGACGTTGTCGCGGGGATCCGGACCCCTCAGCCGATCTCCACTCTCGAGCGCGACATGCCAGAGGTCTATGGACAGTTTCGCGAGATCGCCCGCCGGCTGGAGCGACACTACAAGGACATGCAGGACCTTGAGTTCACGATCGAGCGGGGGAAGCTCTATATGCTTCAGACGCGCTCGGGCAAACGCACGGCAGCGGCAGCCGTAAAGATTGCGGCGGACATGGTGCGCGAGGGGCTGATTGATCAGCCGACCGCCGTCCTTCGCGTTGAAGCCGCTCATGTCGTCCAGCTCTTGCTGCCAAGGTTCGAGCAGCGGTCCAAGGATGAGGCGATTGCGGCGGGTCGGCTGCTTGCCCAGGGCCTGAACGCCTCCCCAGGAGCTGCCACGGGGCGAGCGATCTTCGACGCCGATCGAGCAGCCGAGCTCGGAAAGAGCGAGGCGGTCGTACTCGTTCGCCCCGAGACTTCACCGGACGATGTTCATGGAATGATCCAGGCACGCGGAATCCTCACCGCACGCGGCGGCGCCACCAGTCATGCGGCTGTTGTGGCCCGGGGAATGGGGAAACCCTGTGTTGCCGGTACGGAATCGCTCCGGATAGACCTGAACGCTCGGACAATGACAGCCGGCAACGTGGACGCCCCGGTGCAAGAGGGCGACTTCATTTCCATCGATGGATCGACGGGCGAAGTGTTTGCAGGCGAGATCGCCACCGTTCAACCGGACTTTGCGAACGAGACGGATCTCCGTCAGATCCTGGATTGGGCAGATGAGATCCGACGCCTTCAAGTGTGGGCGAATGGTGATTATCCGCGAGACGCGGAGCTTGCGCGGGCATACGGCGCCGAGGGAATCGGCCTGTGCCGCACAGAGCACATGTTCTTCGAGACCGATCGTCTTCCCGTGGTTCGCCGAATGATCCTGAATGCCGACGAGGCATCCCGGCTCCTCGAATCGCTAAGGAGTCTGGAGGCTTCGGAAGGCACCGATTCGCACAAGGTCGAAGCCGCGCGAAGCCGGGTGGAGGCTTCACCGGCCGTTCGGAGCTACCTGGATTCCCTCAAACAGCTCGAAGACCTCCAGAAGGAAGACTTCAAGGGCGTGCTGGAGGCCATGCAGGGTCTGCCGGTCGTCATCCGCTTGATCGACCCGCCCCTCCACGAGTTCTTGCCGTCACTCGAGGAGCTGCTCGTGGAGGTAACCGAAATCCGGGTTTCTTCCCCCGAAAGCCCCGAGCTACGGGAAAAGGAAGAGCTCTTGTCGGCCGTCCAGCGAATGCATGAGATGAACCCCATGCTGGGCCTCCGTGGCATCCGGCTCGGTATCCTTTACCCCGAGATCATCGACATGCAGGTTCACGCCATAATGACGGCTGCCGTGGAGCTGACCAACGCAGGGCTCATAGTGAAGCCGGAGATCATGGTTCCCCTCGTGGGAACCGTCAACGAGATGTCAACTGCACGGAACCGCATCCAGGCGGTCGTTGATCGAGTGCTCAGTGGCCGGGAGAATGCGCCGAAGGTGGAATACAAGATCGGGACGATGATCGAGATTCCGCGTGCCGCCCTCACGGCTGGTGAGATCGCCGGCAGCGCCGAGTTTTTCAGCTTCGGGACAAACGACCTCACCCAAACGACGTACGGATATTCTCGAGACGACGCCGAAGGCAAGTTCCTGCTGCGCTACGTGGAGATGAAAATCCTGCCATCGAACCCCTTCCAGGAGCTCGACCGGGAGGGAGTCGGTCGGCTCATGGAGATCGCGGTGCGCGAGGGACGGGCAGCCAGACCGGATCTCGAGGTGGGAATCTGCGGCGAACATGGCGGAGACCCATCTTCTATCGAATTCTGCAATTCGATTGGGCTCAACTACGTCAGCTGCTCTCCCTTCCGCGTTCCCGTCGCTCGCCTGGCCGCGGCTCAGTCTGCCCTCCAGGCTCAGGAGCGCGATCGGTAGACCATAGGCCGGGAGGCGCAGCAGAAGCGCAGTGGCCGAAAGGCGTCAGTCGGCTTTCCGGGCCGCTGGGTATACCCTTCGTCCGAAGAGGTGCTCAGGTCTGGTTCAGGTTGGTGCGTCACACTTTACACAGAACCGTCGAGAGCCGGAAAATGCACGCTCCAATATTGACGTTGGTCATCCTCATCCTGGCGGCTGGGTATTTGATGATGCCGTCGCACGAAGGCTGAAGGGTTGGGCGCTCGGCCGGCTCCCAGGGCCCGCCTAGGTGTTCGTCAGCGAGAGGTCGAGGCGCGCGACCGGATAACCGAGCCACCCGCCCACAATGTGCCACTGCTCGCCGCGGGCGCACTGGGTGCCAAGCAGGTGTGTCGTTAGCGTGGACTGGTTGCTGAAACTCCACCGACCGGGAAACGAGCCCGATGCCTCCGTGGAGCCGTCTTTGTAGCTGCAGCTCTCGTAGGACGCAAACCTGAATCGCCCTATCGACCGGCGCCAGGGCCAAACCCTGGCGGCATAGCCTCCGTTGGCGTTGGTGCTCACGCTCATGTGCTCGGGGCTGCGCATGACCGTCTTGACGTTGACGGCCTTTCCGAAGATCTGGCTGGTCGTCGTATTGACCACGGCCCGAACGCTGCGGCCTCGCAGGATGACAATTGCTCTTGCCCCGAGATGCCCACCGGGAGGAAGTGTCGTCGGCGGGACATGTGGACCGCACGAGGGCGGGAAGAATGGCAGTGCAGGTGGATATAGTACCTGTCCCTTCCGATCGAGAACCTGTGCTTGAATCGCGTTACCGCAGGCCGACCGCGACATCTCGATGTTGTTCGACGAGACGTTCTTGACGCGAATTCGCACCTCCACCAAGGCTCTCGATGGATAGGCCGCCCGTGCCATACTCGTGACAATTCGGACGCCACCTGAAACAACCGTCGAGGTCGGCCCCGTTGCGGTGTGCCGGATGCCTCCGGCTGCGATCCTCCCTTCCGGCAAGGCGGCAAACGCGATGGCGAGCGGGAGCAGGAACTTGATTCCGTTCATAGAGTATCCCTTTCTTCGCTAGTAGGCGGCCACACCGGAGGTTGGGACTCCAGTCGTGCGCCGACGAACCGGAACGCTGGTTGTCAGGGTCAAAGTCGAACCAGGCGATCTTCCGGGAAGGAACCTGCTCTTGTATGCACGAGGGCTTGACAAGCGATATGAGTCTTTGAACCCCCATACAACGTGCACTCGCAGGTGGGACAGGTTGCGCGGAGCAGCCTTCAGAATGAAGCACTGAGACTGCAGACCGTTGTTTGGCTGGAGTCCACCCGCCGCCAAGCACGGCACCCGGATGAAACGCCTATGATGCCAGAAGATCGTGGGCAACCCGAGTTTCGAGAAGTCATTCCCCGTGGTCTTCGGTACCTCAGCATCGGCTGGAGCCTTCTCGTAGGTCAGTCGGACACGGAGCTTTCCTGAGGGGTTGTACCCGCTCGAGACCCGAACAGGTAGGCCAATGCCCGAGGATCCACCGGATTCTGGGGCTGTTTTGGCATGGCGATGATGAGACGGCAGAACCGGAGCGCTGCCCGTATGCGGGTGGGAGCCAAGCAGTGTTGAGAGCCCCACCCCGCCGGCGACCACCACAACCGCAGCCAAGCCGAGACCAATGGTTCTTGACCAGCCGACATGACGGACGACCCACTCACGTTTACGCTGAGTCTGAGCAGTGTCGAGGGCCCGTTCGATGGACGCCAGCAGATCCGGTGGGACTCGGCCGGAGCCGTATGCCGCCCGTAGACCCGGGACCAGGGTCCTCCCCGCCTCTTCGTGTACATCACGGCGCTTGTCCATCATTACTTTACCCTTGGGAGTCGACCGCCTCGTAGATGCTCCTCAGTTGACTCAGCGCACGCGAGAGCCGTTTCTTGGTTGCTTCCTCGCCGGTTCCGGTTGCCGCCGCGATTTCGGAGATACGGAGTCCGCCCGCGTAGCGCAGCGCCAGCAAATCGCGCTTCTCGGCATCAAGGCGCACTAGCGCTGCGCGGAGCCGGTCCGCATCCTCACTTCTGATCGCCGACTCTTCCGGATCGGGGGCTGTCTCCTGAAAGACCACCGGCATCGCGTCGAGAGAGCTGGTCGGTCGGCGCCGCCGATGGTGATCGACGACGGCATTGCGAGCGATTCTGAAGAGCCAGGACGATAGGGGTGCGCTGGATATCTTGTAGCGCGGTAGAGCGCGAAACGCGTTCACGAACACCTGCTGCGTGACGTCAACAGCGTCCTCCTCGGTGCCGGTGCGTGTCCGCACGTACAGAAAGATACGCTCGGCATACTTCCGATAAATGTCGGCGAATGCGGCGGGCGCCACTTTGGCAGCCTCGACCAAAGCCACGTCATCCTCGACGACCGGCCACTCACCGGCCACGGCGGTGGACACACTCAATCTGTAGGTCACCTACTTCTTGGAAGACGCGTCTAGCCATATAACGTGCTGGACACGAAAGCGGGACACCGAGGTCGGCTGCTCGTTACCGGATTACGAAGTTGACCAGGCGGTCTGGCACATAGATGGTCTGTGCGGGCGAGTTGTCCTGAAGAAATCTGGCAACCTTGGCGCTTGCTCGAGCGACGCGCTCCACCTCATCCCGATTAGCGCCCCTCGGAAGCGTGATGATGTCCCGGAGCTTGCCGTTAACCTGGACGGCTACGGTAACCGTCGTCTCAACAGCCAGCTCTGAATCGTACGAGGGCCATGACTCGAGGTGAATAGACGTATCGTGGCCCCGGTGGTGCCACAGCTCCTCCGTCATGTGGGGGGCAAGTGGGGCACACATCTTCAAAAGATTGTCGATGAGCGCTGGGTCTGTTGAGTCGTCACGCTCACGTGAGAGCAGGTTCGTATATTCCATGAGGGCGCTGATGGCCGTATTGAATCGGAAGGCTTCAAAGTCCTGCCCCACCTTCCGGATGGTTCGGTGCATGGCCCGGAGAAGCTCCTCGTGCTCATTGCCCGATTCGCCGTTCCCGCCACGCCGGTCATCTGTGGCTAGGTCCCACATGCGGTTCAGCCATCGCCATACCCCGTTGATGCCCGTCTCATCCCATTCCGCGTCCGCATCGAAGGGGCCCATGAACATGAGGTAGGTGCGTAATGCGTCCGCCCCGTACTGCGCCACCACGCTGTCGGGTGTCACGACATTGCGGCGCGACTTCGACATGCGTTGACCATCCGCGGCGTGCATCTGTCCCTGGTTGCGCAGTTTGATGGCCGGCTCACGAAAGTCGACCAAACCTGCATCGTTCATCACTTTGGCAAAGAATCGGAAGTACAACAGGTGCATGACCGCGTGCTCGGCACCACCGACATACAGGTCGATCGGAGCCCAGTATCGAGCTGCCGCAGGGTCAAAGGGCCTGGTGGCATCATGAGGGCTCGTAAAGCGAAGGTAATACCAGGACGAGTCGACGAAGGTGTCGAGGGTATCTGTTTCTCTCTGGGCCGGTCCGCCGCAGTCCGGGCAGGTGACGTTCACAAACTCAGCCGAGGTAGCCAGCGGTGACCGACCATCTCCCGCCGGTTGATAGTGCTCGAGGGCGGGAAGCAGTACCGGCAGGTCCTCTTCCGGCACGGGTACGATGCCGCACCCGTCGCAGTACACAATCGGGATCGGTGCGCCCCAGTAACGCTGACGTGAAACCAGCCAATCCCGCAGGCGGTAGGTGATTGCCGGCTGTCCAATGCCACGCTCCTTCAGCGCTTCGACAATTCGCCGGCGTCCCTCCTCGGTGCTGAGTCCCGAGAACTCACCCGAGGAAACCATACGTCCCTCGCCCGTATAGCCCGAATCCTGCTCCGGCTCGTAACCGTCACGCTCCGGATCAATCTCGACGCCTTCCTTGACCACGGTTCGGATGGGAAGATGAAACTTTCGCGCAAATTCTCGGTCGCGTTCGTCGTGGCCGGGCACCGCCATGATCGCTCCCGTGCCGTAGCTGACCAACACGTAGTCGGCGATCCAGATGGGGATCTGCTCTCGGGTGAACGGATTCAAAGCATGCGCGCCTGTGGAGACCCCCGTCTTCTCGCGGTCCGTGGCCAGTCGGGTGATCTCGCTTTCCAGCCCTGACTGCTGTTGATATTGGATGACACGCGCACGATGCTCATCAGTCGTCAGCCCGTCAACTTCGGGGTGTTCGGGGGAGAGAACGAGAAAGGTCGCTCCGAAGATGGTGTCCGGCCGGGTGGTGAACACCGGGATGGTGACCGCGGAGCCATCGGCGCGTGTGGCCTGGAAATCGATCCGGGCGCCCTCGCTTCGGCCGATCCAGTTGCGCTGCATCGCCAGGATCGGTTCCGGCCAGTCGAGCTCGTCCAGAGCTGTCAGCAGCTCGTCCGCATAGTCAGTTATCCGGAAGTACCACTGCTCCAACTCCTTGCGTTCCGCCAGCTGGTCGGTGTGACGCCAGCAGTACCCGTTCTCGACCTGCTCATTTGCCAGGATAGTCTGACACTGGGGACACCACCACTGTGCGGCAACGGCACGGTAGGCGAGACCCCGCTTGTACATCAGCAGGAAGAACCACTGAGTCCAGCGATAGTAGTCCGGATTGGAGGCGTCGATCTCGCGTTCCCAGTCATAGGACAGGCCCTGAAGACGCATCTGTCGCTTGTAGTTGGCCGCGTTCTTGGGCGTGTTCTCGGCTGGGTGGACCTGCTTCAGGATGGCCTCGTTTTCAGCCGGCAGTCCGAATGCGTCCCAGCCCATCGGATGCAGAACATTGACGCCTCGCATCCGCAGGAACCGGCAAAACGTGTCTGTGGGCACATAGTTCTTGGAGTGGCCAACGGACAGGCCATCACCTGAGGGGTAGGGAAAGAACTCGAGCAGGTAAAACTTGGGCCGGGAGGGATCGATCTCCGCGTGAAAGAGCCTCATCTCGTCCCAGCGCCGCTGCCACTTCTCTTCGATCTCAACGGGAATGTATCGAGGCCTGTCTCCGATGGCCGTGTTGCCCTGCATCTTGCTATTCACATCGCACTCCCTCGGTTTCGCACGCGTTCGACTCTCCTGAGAATCCGCTCAACAAAAAACCCTCCGTCCATTCGGGACGGAGGGTTGGCTCCGCGGTACCACCCGGGTTGTCGAAAGGTTGGTGGAGCTGAGGGGACTCGAACCCCTGACTTCCTGCATGCCATGCAGGCGCTCTTCCAGCTGAGCTACAGCCCCAAGACTGACCTTGTCGACCACTCGTGCGCGCTGAACGGGACGCGCGCCCACAACGTTCGCGGACGGATGAGTTCAGCCTCGGTGCCGGCTTCCACCACAGCCCGGCTCGCTTGAAGAGGGCCTACTACTTCCGCCCAACGCCTGTATGTCTTTCATCCATACGTTCCGCATGGATGGCTCCATTTTACCGGGCCGACTGCATGCGGGTCCCAACATCCGCATCGCTCTCCGGTACGTGCCTTAACCACGAAGCAAGTGGACACCTCGACACGGTACTGTAGTCCGGTTGCCAAATTCGTCAAATCGGCCTAAAATCGGCGTAATAGGCGCGTTAACGCTCGAGGGTGGTCGTCCTGCCGCTTCGAGGTCGTCTCGTGCCCTTCCGGGGTTATCAGTGCTCACAGCACGCGAAGTTCCGAACGTAATTGATCCGACCTTTCCTATGCTCGTCGAGAGCATGTCGCAGGGCTATGACGACAAGGCTTTGACTCTTGTCGAACGCTCTTACGACTTCGCACGAGAGGCGCACGGTGACACGAGGCGGCTTTCGGGCCAGCCGTACATCGTCCACCCCTTGGCGACCGCGTACTATTTGGCTTCAATGCGCCTGGACCCAGCCACGATATCCGCTGGGATGCTTCATGACGTGGTCGAGGATACGCAGGCCTCGCTCGCGGATGTCGAGACCGAATTTGGACCGACCATCAAGCGATTGGTCGACGGCGTAACGAAGTTCGCGGAGCTGCGCCGTAGGGCCGGCGATCCGCGCGAAGCGGATGGGGATGATCGCAAGAAGCCCGACTATACCCGTGAGCAGGCCGAGAATCTGCGGAAGATGTTTCTGGCCATGGCAGAGGACCCACGCGTCGTCATTGTCAAGCTGGCCGATCGCCTACACAACATGCGGACACTGGACGTCCTTCGAGAGGAAAAGCAGCGACGCATTGCTGCAGACACCCGAGAGATCTATGCCCCCTTGGCTGGTCGCCTGGGGATCGCGCAGCTAAAGTGGCCATTGGAAGATCTAGCGTTCAAGTACCTGGAGCCGGAGCACTACTGGTGGCTGGTGGACCAGCTGGCAGAACAGCTAGGCAGCCGTCAGGAGTTCATCGACTCGATGGTCAGTGGCCTGCGCGAGGCGCTCGCCGGGCAGGGCATTCAGGCCGACATCTACGGACGCCCTAAGCATCTCTACAGCATCTATCGAAAGCTGCTCCGTCCTGAGATCAGCATGGACATCTCGCGCATCTTTGATCTCTTTGCGATTCGAGTGCTGACGGAAACCGAGGTCGAATGCTACCAAGCCCTGGGAATCGTGCACTCGATGTGGCCGCCAATGGGTTCTCGGATCAAGGACTATATCGCTCTCCCGAAGCCGAATGGCTATCAGTCACTGCATACGACGGTGGTGCCGGCGAACGGCAGAACCATCGAGGTGCAGATTCGCACCGTCGCCATGCATGAGATCGCCGAGTTCGGCCTTGCCGCCCACTGGTACTACAAGGAACGAGGTCAGTCGGTCAGTCTGCCCGACACGCTCACCTCATGGGTGAAGGCCTTGACCAGCTGGCAACAGGAGCTGGGTCAGGACGCCGCCGACTTCGTGGACACGCTGAAGGTTGACATGTTCGGCGGCGAGGTCTTCGTGTTCAGTCCCCGCGGAGACGTCATCGACCTCCCGGCGGGCTCTACGCCCGTTGATTTCGCCTATCGCATCCACACCGACATCGGAAACCGCTGTATCGGCGCCAAGGTGAACGGCATCATGGTGCCGCTCAATCATGAATTGCAAACCGCCGACCGGGTCGAAATCCTGACCACCAAAATTGCACGTGGTCCCAGCCGCGACTGGATGAGCTTCGTCAAGACGGCGTCGGCCCGACAGAAGATCAGACAGTGGTTCAAGCGCCAGAATCGGGACGATAACATCGCCCGCGGCCGCGATCTCCTAGACCATGAGCTACAGCGCCTCGACCAGCGCCGGTTCAGCGAGGTCAATCTCGAGCTTCTCGGCAAAGTGGCCGTCAACTTGCATTACAAGTCCCTTGAGGACCTCCTGGCCGCCATCGGCTACGGGGCGCAGTCGGCGCACGGCGTGGTGGCCCGGCTGGGGCTGCGAAACCAGCCCGACGACGGCCAGCTGCCGGCCGAGGCGCCCCCAACGCGCCAACCGACTCCGGGAGTCCAGGTCATGGGTGTCGGGAACCTCTTGACGCGAATCGCGTCGTGTTGCTCTCCTGTCCTGGGCGATCCGATCGTGGGCTACATCACGCGCAATCGCGGCGTCACCGTCCATCGACAGGACTGTCCCCGCATCCGTTCAGAGGTCGAGCGAGAGCGCCTCGTTCCCGTTGAGTGGGGCAAGCAGGGGTCCCAGGAGGTCTATCCGGTACCGGTTGTCATAGACGCCTGGGATCGAGACGGACTGTTGCGGGACATCGCGGCCATGATGAGCGACGAACAAATCGGTTTGAGCGCCGCCAATGCAACTACCCACAAGGACGGCTCCGCAAGCATTCGGATTACGGTTCGTATCGCCGGCATCGACCAGCTGTCACGAGTCTTCAACCGGCTGGAACAGATTCCCGGCGTCCGCTCTGTCCATCGAGAGGGTGCAAACAGCCGGGGAACCGGCCGGCCGGCGGCCACCGTTTAGACCCACTCTATCCGCGCACCCGCAAATGGCCCGGAATCAAGGAGTGCAGGCCTGGGACGACTCCACGGAAGTACGGGGCAAGGTGGGATGCGTGGAGACCTGCATGCAGAGAGACATCATGCGACCGAGCGGCGAGGATGATCAGCACCTCGACGGCAACGACGCCGCTGATTCCACCCAGCACCAGGCCACCGAGACGATCGACCAGCACCAGCGGTGTGAATCGCGCTATGCCCCTCAACAGGTTTCCGATGATCGAGCCTGCGCTCCAAACGACCAGCACAATGGCAAGAAAGGCGATGGCCGTGACGAGGCGATCGCGATGGGCGAACACCTCCAGGAAGTCCCGCACGGTCTTGTAGTTCCGCTCGGCAAGGTAGAGCCCGCCGAGTAGGCCGACAATGGACGCCACTTGGACAATCAGACCGCGTATTGCCCCATAGAGGGCTGATAGGGCGATGATGACGAGAATGACCACGTCGACCCAGTGCACCCAGGAGCCTCCTCTCTGGCAGCAGTCTACAGCAGCGCCTCGCCGGGAGGGCAGCTCTTGGATTCCTCTCCTCGGCCGCCATCACGGTGCTAGGATGTACCAGCCAAAATGACCGGAGTCGAGCAGGAGAGAAGGCAGGCGCAAGAGGCTTCCGCCGGCACCGAGAGACCCTGGCTCGCGAGCTACCCGGCCGATGTCCAGCCTTCGCTCAGCTATCCGAATCTCGCCATTGGCCACATCCTCGACGAGGTGGCCGGCCGACATCCCTCGGCGGAGGCGTTGGTTTTCCAAGGGCAGTCGCTCACCTGGAGCCAAGTACAGGACCGCTCGGAAGCGCTGAGCCGGTCCCTGTCGGCCCTGGGGGTTGCCAAAGGCGACCGTGTGGTGTTGCTGCTGCCCAACGTGCCGCATTTTGTGATCGCCTACTATGCCACCCTCAAACTGGGCGCCATCGTCGTCGCCGCTAGCCCCCTCTTTACGGAGGTTGAGCTAGAACACTACTTGGCCTCGACGGAACCAAAAGTCATCATCACGCTCGATCTCCTTGCGGCCAAGGTCGTCGGCGTGCGAGAACGTCAAGGAATCGAGCACCTCGTCATTGGTTCGGTGCTGGACTTGCTTCCGTTAACCAAACGCCTCACGGCTGCCTGGTTCTTGGCCTATCTGTCGTGGATCAAGCGCTTTGAACGGGGCTCTTCCCCACTCGCTCCAGTCGCCCAAGGTCTGGCGGATGTCGCCGTCCGGCTCGCTCCTGTCCTGGGCCCCCTTCGGGAATCGGCCGGGGGCAGCGCCGCATATGTGGGGCCCGGTATTCATCAGTTTCGAGACCTCCTGGGGCATCGGTCGCCGGGCCCCGCCGGGACAGTGGTCTCTCCGTCGGATCCCGCGGTGATCCTGTACACAACCGGAACGACAGGTCGGCCCAAGGGAGCCCTCCTCTCCCACGCCAACCTCATCGCAAATGCCTCACAGATGCGCCAATGGTTCCCGCAACTGAAGGACGGGCGGGAGACGATCCTCGCAGTCCTTCCCTTCTTCCATGCCTACGGGCTCACGCTCGTGATGAACGCCGGACTGCTCCTTGCAGCGCGATCCGTTCTGATACCTCGGCCGATCCTCGGGGACATTTTTGAAGCCATCAAGAAGTACCGGCCTACAGCTCTCCCTGGAGTTCCCACCCTCTTCACGGCAATCGCGGACAGCGATCGAGTCGCGCACTACGACCTTCGCTCCGTTCGCATCTGCGTCAGCGGCGGAGCACCCCTGCCGGTGGAAGTGAAACAGCGCTTCGAAGCCCTGACCGGCGGGCATCTCTACGAGGGCTACGGACTTACCGAAGCCGGGCCTCTCACCCATGCCCAGCCCTACGATCAGTCGGCTCCGGCCGGAAGTATCGGACTGCCGGTGGCCGACACCGAGGCCATGCTCGTAGACGGGGACGAGCGACCGGTGCGGCCGGGAGAGCGGGGCGAGCTTCTGGTGCGGGGCCCTCAGGTCATGTTGGGGTACTGGAGGGAGCCGAAAGAGACGGCAGACATCCTGCGGGATGGCTGGCTGCACACCGGTGACATTGCCACCATGGACGGCGAGGGCTTTTTCTTCATCGTGGACCGCAAGAAAGACCTCATCATTACGGGGGGCGAAAATATCGCTCCCCGTGAAATCGAAGAGGCGCTTTATCGGTTTCCGAAAGTGCATGAAGCCGTCGTGGCCGGCATTCCGCATCAATTTGGCGGTGAGATCGCCAAGGCCTATGTGGTTCTCAAGCAGGGCGAGACCGCTACCCCTCGAGAGATCAAGCGCTGGCTTGGCACTCAGCTCGCCCACTACAAAGTCCCTCGGGAGGTTGAGTTCCGTACCGAGCTGCCCAAGTCTCCGATGGGTAAGCTGCTCCGACGACCACTGATTGACGAGGAGCGCTCCCGTTCGAGGCCCGGCACCGAAGCCGAACAGCAGGCCGAAGCTGTCTCATAAGCAGCGGCCCGACCGACGTTACTCAAGCGCCTCTCAGGACCCGGCCGGCGAATCCATTCCTGATGAGGAGACGCTTGGCAAGGCATATGATCGATGTCTTGGTTTCCTCGCATTCCGGCCTCGAAGTCGGCATGAAGTGGACGCCTACCTCAGGAGGAAGGGCATTGATTCCTCGGTCGCCGATGTGGTTCTCGAGCGACTGGAGAAAACCAGCCTGCTCGGCGATCGTGAGTTCGCCCTCTTTTGGACCTCCAACCGGCAGCAGTTCTCTCCAAGAGGAGACCGAGCCCTGCGCTACGAGCTCAGTCAGCGCGGCGTTGCCAGGGAGAATATCGAGCAAGCGATGGTCACGCTTCCTACGGAAATAGAGCGGGCCCGACTGGCGGCCGCGAAGAAGCTTGCCTCACTTTCACGCGGCGACCCGGAGTTGATCCGGACGCGCCTCACCGCATTCTTGGGACGCCGTGGCTTCGGCTACACCGTGTGCCGACAGGTCGTCCAGGAGTTGACCGACCTGGATCGCGTTGATGAGTAACGGAGCGGTCTCGCCATTTGAAGTCCGATCTTGAGGGTCAGGCGATTGCTCACGCCAATCGGATTCCAACCGTTCTCGGAGGGAGACGGTTACAATTCAGTGCTCAAAATCTGGCCGGCAGACCGGCGATAGCCGCGTGACCCCTCTGCCGCGAACGGTCATCCCTGGAGGCTCTGTGCCCGCGCTCCCCTACCGTCGTATCGTCCTGTCCGCAGGATTCGTCTTCCTTCTTGCCGGTTGCGGCATTCAACAGGTTCAGCCGAAGACCAGCCCGGGCGCCACGCCGGCAACGGCGCCCACGACCCCACCCGTGCCTACGGTTACCGTCTCAGGCGGCTCGGTGGCCGCGACGGTTGACGGCGCCAAGATACCAATGTCGATCTTCAAGGCCTTCCTGCATAGCGCACTTCACCAGGAGCGGCTTAATCCAACGCAGATAACCCCTCCGCGACAGCTTGCGAAATCCACCATCGAGTCTCTGATCCAGAACCAGCTCATCCTCAATGCCGCTGCCCGCCGTGGCATCGTGGCCAGTCCGGCCGCCGTCCATCGGGAGGTGCAGTCATTTATCCGTCAGTCCCGAGGCAAGAAAGCCTTCGCCCTGCGACTAAAGCAATTGGGGCTGCCCCAGAAGGTGGTGCCCTATATCGCGCGGATTAACGTCCTTGGTAGCAAGCTGAGATCCAAGGTTGCACCGCTGTCATCGACCGGACCGGTCGCGACCGCCCGGCAGATTCTCATCATGCCGGCCCCCACGGTCAGTGCGTGTCCTCACAAGCGATTGAGCTCGGCTCAGGCGCATGTCTTCGCCAGGAGACTCGTCAGCGAAATTTCGTCCGGTAAAAGCTTCGCCCAGCTTGCTCGGAAGTGCTCCGACGACCGCAGCAGCCTTGGCGGCAGCGCTCAACACGGCGGGATGCAGCAGAACCCTGCGGTGCCGGGCAGCACCCTGCTCTATCCGACCGGCGGATTCGTGCCCAATTTTGAGAAGGCCGTTTTCTCGGGGCCGGTGAACAAGCTGCAGCTCATCCATTCCCGGTTCGGCTATCACATCGTGCAGGTTCTGAGTCGGCGAACCGGCAAGTATCCGCCCGGCGTCGCGGCTCAGGTGCAGGCAGCTACCTTCAGCACCTGGCTTGCCCATCAGCGGGCCCAGGCCAAGACGCACATCCTCGAGTCCGTCAAGTAATCGATTAGCCCGCCGGACAGAGGATGCGTCCGCAGTTCGTACAGAGAACGATGTCGGGCCCTCGGGCATGTTGCACATCGGCTGGTGGGAGCTGGACTCGGCACCACTGACACACCCCGCCATCCACTGCGGAAACTGCGTGCCCCAGCCGCTCTCGAAGTCGTTCGTATTGAGAGAGGCGAGCAGGCGGTAGCTCCTGGACTCGTTCCTGCCGTGCGGCGACGAGCGAGTCAAGCTGGGTTTGACGGCTCTGCCGCTCCGCCAGCAAGGAGTTGGTCATAGCCGCCCGATCGGATTCCAAGCGCTCCAAGCGACCTCGTCCCTCTTCGAGACTGGCGGTCAGAGATTCAATTTCCTCCATCAGCTCCAATTCCCGATCCTCACTCTCCACCTGTCGCTTCGTCGCGTGGGAGATCTCTGCTTCTATGGAGGCCAGCTCGCGGGAATCGTGCACAGAACCGCCATAAAGCCGACTGTTCAGCCGGGTGATGGTGTTCCGAAGATCTTGGGCATCGGTGTCCAGTCTGCGGAGCTCCGTCTGAGCCGTCTGCAGTCGAGCCTCCTGTTCCGACAGGCGGCGGCGGGCCGACTCGATCTCCTGGCTCGACGCGAGTCTTCGACGGATGGACTCAATCGCCGAATGCTCGCCCTCGATCTGAACGTCGAGGTCCTGAAGCTCCAAGAGCGGCTGGGCGGCGGCAGACATATCCGAGTGTATTGCTCCCATCCGTTCGCATCCTCGCTCTTTGAGGCGCCGCATGGCTAAACCCGCCTCGACCCGCCGGGAGAGGCCGGCTTGGTGTCCCTCCGAATCCTGCGTCCGGGCCGTACAGGCTGAGGTCCTTGCCTGGTTCGACGATCATGGTCGAGATCTCCCATGGCGAAAGACCCGGGACCCGTACCGCATCCTGGTTTCGGAGATCATGCTCCAGCAGACTCAGGTCTCCCGTGTCATTCCCGCATTCCTGGGGTTCATCGAGCGCTTTCCGACCATCTCGTCGCTTGCCGCCTCCCGCACGGCCGACGTTCTCCGCTGCTGGCAGGGTCTGGGCTACAACCGGCGGGCGCGCATGCTGCACCAGACGGCCGTGCAGGTGACATCACTTCACCCCGGCGAGTTTCCTCACGACCTCGATGGCCTCACCCGCCTCCCCGGCATCGGCTCCTATACGGCACGAGCAATCTGCTGCTTCGCCTTTGATCTACAGGTGGCAGTCGTTGAGACGAACACCCGGCGAGCGATCCAGTTCTTCGCCGGGCGTGAGGGCGTTACAATCCCGGCGTGCCAGATCCAACAAGTCGCCGACCGGCTGCTTCCCAAGGGTCGCGCTTGGTCTTGGAATCAGGCGCTCATCGACTTCGGGGCGGCCCTTCCCAGAACGCCGGCACGTACACGGCCTGGGAAGGCCGAACCGTTTGCCCAGTCGGACCGATTCTGGCGAGGCCGGGTGCTGGCGACCCTGTGCTCCACTGACTCTGCGCTCGGCTTCGGTGAGCTGCTCGCGAGGCTACCCGGTAACCCTGACGCGGTCCGTGTTCGAGAGCTTGTCCAAAGGCTCGCCAGTGAGCGACTCATTTGGCTCGACCAGGAGTCAGACAACATCTCGCTGCCGCCATGACTCGATTACCCAGTCGCTCACCGACCTCGGGCTCTCGGGGACCATGGTATTGACCACCAGCATGGGGCCGAGTTGGAGGGGAGCGTCGTATCGGTTGAAGATGTCCGCTGAGAGATCGGTGTCGATATGCACGGGATGACGACAGGTCACTCGTCGGCGGTACCGTTCCCGCGCAACTTTGTAGGAACAATGGCAGAAGATTTCCAGCGCTTGGGCATCGAGCTGCCGAATTTGTGATGCGAGATCCGAGGGCCGAGGATCCAGATTGCAATCGATGATTAGACGTTCATACCAACCGGCGACCATCCAGAGCGTGTGCACGGCCGCGGCGCCTAACCGCTGCGTCCATTCCACGTCTCGTGAGGACGGTTGCAGCGCGTCGTCCAGAGCTTCCTTGATCTGATCTTTCCCGATCAGTGGAATATGGAGCCGGTCCGCCAAATGGCTGGCCACGGTGGTCTTTCCCGTCGCCGGCGCCCCCGTAACGAGAATTAACTTCATGCGGCCATCTGCCTATCTCCTGCGGCGCCCAAGTAGACTTGAGCAGCACGGATGAGGGCTGGCATGGAAATTCTTTCCATCGGCGTGGAGCATCGCACTTGTCCTCTCGACGCCAGGGAGAAGCTGGCCCTGACGGCCGATGAGGCATACCGGCGCCTCGTCTCACTCTCCCATCAGTCGGCCCATTCGGAGGCCGTACTGCTCTCGACGTGCGCACGGACAGAGCTCTATCTTGTGGGACCGGATGCCGATGCGGTGCTTGAAATGGGGCGTCGACTGCTTCTGTCCCTGAGTCGCGAAAGTGAGCCGTACCTCCGCGTGGTGAGCGGAGCGGATGCTGTGCGTCATGCTTTCCGGGTGGCATCGGGGTTGGAGTCCCAGGTAATCGGAGAGTTGGAAATCGGCGCTCAGGTGCGTGCCGCGGTTCACATGGCCGAGCGCGCCGGGACCATTGGCCCGGCATTGTCCTCCCTCTTTCGAGCCGCCACCGCCTGTGCCCGACGACTGCGCCGCGAAACTGACCTTGGATCGGGAAATGGTTCCGTCGCCGGCAGTGTGACACGGCTCTATGAGCAGCACGGGCCGCTTCAGGATGCAAGAGTCCTCATCGTGGGCGGGGGTACGATCGCCCGCCTGCTGGCCCAAGCCTTGGCCGGCGCAAGCTCGCTCACGATTGCCAGTCGCACGCCGGAGTCTGCCCGCAGGATCGCCGAGCGCTGGCAGGGCCAGGCAATGGACCTGAATGAGGCATTGCTGCACGTTGGCACGTACGATCTCGTCTGTCTCGCTACCAACTCCCCGAGACCGTTGGTGCTCCCTGACATGGTTGTCGGAGCCAACGGCCTCGTGATCTTCGATCTTTCGATACCGCGCAATGTCGACCCTTCCGTGGCCGCCGCGGCGGGAGTGCACGTCTATGACGTCGACTCGGTATCCGATCCATCGGCGGCGAGGAATACGAGTCTCACGAAGGTGGACAGCATCCTCGAGGCCGAGGTCCGTGACTTCGTCGGCCGCCAGGCCATCCGGAGAGTCGGCCCCATCATCGAGGCGCTGCGGCAGCATGTCGACAGCGTCCGCGAGGCCGAATTGGAACGGATCGCCTCCCAGCTCGATCGGATGGCACCGGCAGACCGACGCACGCTCGAGCTGCTCACCTCGCGGCTTATCGATCGCATGTTTCACCACCTTGTGGTCCGCCTCAGGCTGGCGGCTCTCAGCGATCCCGAGCTGATTCGCGCGGCTGAGTTCTTCTTCGCACACGGCGATCAGGCATTGTTCCCGACGTCGGAACCGGAGCCCCATGAGCTCTTCCCCGCGCTGCGGGACTAGCCGCTGATCCCTACCCGCCATCGGTCGCGTTTGCACCAAGGTTGGCAAGGGCGATCGCGAGCGGCGACGTGAAGATAAGCCCATGACAAGCACCGAGATCGTTGTCCTGCAGGGCGACCAAACAGGACAGGAATTACTCGATCAGTCCCTGCGGCTGCTCCGTCCGGATGTCTGTGGGGTGACGGTCGGCACCCTGACCTTCGATCTCAGTCTTGAAAACCGCAGGAGAACGGCCAATCGGGTCATCTTTGAGGCGGCCGAGGCCATGCGTCGGACCGGCTTTGGGCTAAAGGCTGCCACCATAACGCCGCCGGACCCGAACGACGTGGGATCTCCGAACGCCATCCTACGTCGAGAAGTAGACGGCACGGTTATCGTGAGAACGGGCAGACGGATTCCCGGTGTCCATCCTCTGGCCGGCGTCCACGCGCCCATCAGCGTGGTGCGCATGGCCGTAAACGACGCCTACGGGGCCAAGGAGTGGAGAGAAGGGAGTGGCCGGGAAGAGCAAGCCTACCGAACGGAGATGATTCGGCGCAGCGACTGTGGTGCGGTGGCGGAATACGCGTTCCGTGTGGCCGAGCAGACGGCTGCGACCGTATTCGGAGGGCCAAAATTCACGGTCAGCCCGGTGTACGAGGGAATGCTGAAGGAGGAGATGGACGCGGCCCATCTCCGCCATCCCCAGGTGCCCTACCGCCCCGAGCTCATCGACGCCACGTTCGCCCTCATCCTGACGTCGGGTGGCAATCCGCTCGTCATCCCCACACTGAATCGCGATGGGGATCTTCTCAGCGATCTCGTCATGCAGCTGTTCGGCTCCATCGCCGGGGCCGAGTCTCTGTTGCTCTCCTTCGACGCCAACCTCAATCCAAAGGTAGTGATGGCGGAGGCGCCCCACGGAACCGCCCCCGCGCTTATGGGGAAGGACGTGGCCAACCCCATGGCCATGATTCTGGCCGCGGCCGCGTTGCTCTCTTCGATGCCGGGCTCTGAGCTCCGTGACGCCGGGGCCAGAATCCGGCTGGCTACGCTACAGGCAGTTGAGGATGGTGTCCGGACGCCCGACCTCGGCGGTGAGGCCGGAACAACCGAGTTTGTCGATGAGGTAATCAGCCGGCTGAGCGTTAGCCGATCTTGAAGCGGTTCTGGCGCGCAATGCCGGTGCAACCCTTCCGGCAGCGAGGACCATAGACAGTTGCCCACGAGGCCACCGAATACCACCCTCTGGGGAGGTGTCGCACGATGGGCGCGAATTTGAGACGAAACGTTCCAGCCTTCAATGGCTCGGGGTCCTTCATACGCCGAACTGCAACTCGATTGCGAGGACGCGGAAGAAGACTCACATCCTTCTGAAAGCCGCTGAAGACGCTCCACCTGAGTGTGAGCCGGTAGCGGTGAAGGCCGAGCCGACGGGCAAGCCTCCAAGCGGATATGAGGGCAACCTGGCTGTGCTTGTGGAACATCTTTTGTGGCTTCCCGTCGGCGCGCACGCTGGTCCATACACAAACGATATTTGGCACCGGGCGTCGACGCTTGACGGTGCGCGTCGCGGCCGACCCAGTGCCGGTAACCGATGCGGTCGGACTGACGGTCGTCGTGTCTATGGGAGAGGGGCTGAGGGTCGGTGAGACCGATGGGCTGGGGGAAGGAAGGCCCGTTTCCGAAGCAGTCGGGCTCGGCGATGTGGTGACGGTCACGGACTCCGTTGGTGAAGGCGAGACGGTTACGGTCACAGTAGTCGTGTCTGTAGGCGTGGCGGAGACCGTCGGTGAAGGCGTCACGGATGGCGTGACAGACGTCACCGTGACGGTCGGCGAAGGTGTCATGGATGGCGTGGTTGTCACCGTTTGAGTGATGGTTGGCGACGGCGTCACGGGCTGAGTCGCAGTCGGCGTCGGACTGGGAGGCTTCGTGACGGTGGGGCTTGGTCGCGTTGTGGGTGTCGGGCTCGGCTTACGGGTTGGTGTGGGGCTGGGGCGTTTGGTCGGTGTTGGCCGCGTCCGGGTTGCCGTCGGGGTGGGTGTGACCCGAGGCTCGACGCCCACGACCACTGCACCACATGGCCCGGCAACCGTAACCGGACGGTGTTGAGACGCCGGCTGCGCACCGGCTGCCGGAGTCCGCAACACGGTGGCCACCATGCCCCCAAAGAACAGCAGGGCGATCAGTAGACGGAGTGCCCTCCAGCTCTGGGCCGCGCGCATGAAGGGCTAGCCGCAGTTGGGAGGATTGCTGCAGGACGACACCACGGACGTCGGCTGCTGCTGAGGGGCAGCTCCGGATGTGTTCTGCGACGACGTGACGCTCTGGTTAGTCGTCGTGTTCGACGACGGCGCCGTAGTGTTCGAGGAAGGTGCCGTCGTGTTCGAGTTGGCGTTCCCAAAGGCAGCGACTGTGGGAGTTACCAAGGGAACGGTATTCGCCGGCGGATTGGTGACGGCCGGAACCGGTGTTGGCGTGACGAGGCTGAGCACACTGAAGTGCTGCCACAGCGTCCAAGCGTTTACATGTCCGGGCGCACTGGCTCCGACTCGGTAGGAATATGCCCCGAACGCGAGGGCTTTGCTCGTGCAGAGTCCTCCGCTCGACCGATGCTGCAAGCGCGCCGCCGGTATCGTCAGATGGAAGCGCTGGGAGGTACCGCCAATGAAGAGGCGATAGCGCGTCGAGGCACTTGCACCCGTCCAGCAGAAGGAAACCTTGGCGCCTGCATTGAGGTGAATAACACCCCGAGGGCTGAGCGCATGAGGGGACGAGAGGTGGGCAAGCGGAACGGACAACCGGCGGCGCCCAGACCACGCGCTGAGATGCCGTCCGTATCGGGCTCGGACCCGCCAAACATACGACTGGCCCGGACGCAGTGCGGAACCGAGGTGCAGATTGACGGCTGTGGTGCTGTACCTCCGGCCGGAGATCCGGACGATGTAGGCGGTCGCTCCAGGGGCGGCAGACCAGCTGAGCAGCTGTGTGGACGGCTGGTTCACAACCACGCGCAGGCCTGTCGGCCGGGAGAACTGCAGCGCGGAGGTCGAGGACTTAAGCAGGGTGGTCCCGGCGGCCGTAGCCCCGATCACGACGGCGAACGCAACGACTGCGACTGCCGCAATCCGGAGGGGCTTGCTGCGTCTCGCTCGCCGCGGTGGTGCATCGATGTGATGGACTTCTTTCGCCTGAGCTTTGACCGGCCGGTGCGACTTTCCCGGCTCCATACGCGTGATCAGCGCCGTTGCCGACTCAGCTCCACGACCACCGGCAAGCGTTGTCAGCCAGCGAGCCGCATCCTCCAGGGAAAAGCTCCCTCGCATGGTTTGCAAGACTTCGGTCTCGCTCACCTTCTCGGCCGCACCCTTGCCCATAAGTACGATCGAGTTCGCAGGGCCGAGGCCCGAACGGAGAACGACGGGCGTCTCTGCCCGGCTGTCCGCCTGTACTACCTTCTCGCCACCCGGTCCGGTTAAATCGGCGGTTGCTCCGCCGGCAGCGGCCAGCACAACATCCCCTCGAATCCGAATCGCAATGGCTGCCGCGACACCCGGGTTCGCTTGCTCATCGACGCTCAGATCAGCCAGGATCCGCGAGACGTATTCCGCCTCTTCACCGGCGACAACTTGCTCCATCGGGCCGCCCTTTTCAAAGGCTCGCTCGATGGACTGTTTGACGCCTCGCCGCAGTTCATCGGGGCCCTCGACGATACCCACAACTCGGTTGACGCGCGGTGACACGAAGCTGCCGTTGAGCGAGATTACGGAATCCGGCGTCGGCGCGGCCATCGACCCCTGGCTCGCGTAGCCGAGGTCGAGACCCAAGTCCAAGGTCCCCATCGCAAAAGCATAGCACGGAAGCCCCAAAAGTGGCGAAATGCCTCACTAGAATGGAGAACAACAGGAGCGGGAATCTGTCGGCGACGCGCGACTCTGAACAATCAGACAAGGGACATACTGCGGTGGCGATGCCTGTCGACGAAATGCCACAGATTCCCACTTCAGCCGCCTCTTCCCAGGCTGGTTCGGAAGCCTCCCCCATGGAGGGATACCAGCCGCAGGGCACTGCCTGGGACCCGGACCGTTCGGACATCTGCGAGCTTCTGTTGACCGCCCGGCCGGCTCAGATCCGCAGCATCTACTACGGCAGTAATGCCTGTTACCTAGTCCTCCTCGAGCACCCGACCGCCGGCCAGAGCTTCGCGGTCTACAAGCCGGCGCGAGGCGAATACCCCCTCTGGGACTTTCCGGCCGGAAGCCTCTACAAGCGCGAGATCGCGACATATCGAATAGATCGTTCCCTCGGGTGGGGTCTCGTTCCAGCCACCGTCGCTGCGCAGGGCAGGTTCGGAATCGGGTCCCTTCAGACCTTCATCGAGGAGGCCGACGAGTCCGCGATTGCGGTGACTCAGCTGCGCAAGATGGCGCTGCTTGACTGGATCGTGAACAATGCGGACCGGAAGCCGGACCACCTCCTGATCGGACATCATGGACGGCTCTGGGGAATCGATCATGGCCTGACCTTCCACGCCCAGCCGAAGCTCCGGACGATCCTGTGGCACTTTGCCGGGCTTCCCTTTGAGGACGCTGAGCGAGCGGCTTTGGAACGCCTCGAAGCTGACTTTAGTTCGGGTGCGTGTTCAGACGTGACCGAGCTCTTGACTCCCCCTGAGACCCGGGCGCTCCGGAGACGGGTGGCTGCCTTAGTGCAGAGCGAGGCCTTTCCGGATCCCCAGTACAAGGCAATCCCCTACCGGTGGTAAAGGTAAACGAACAGATCGTGGAGGTTGATGATGGCCGTTGGTAGCGTGCAAACAAAGTGTCCCGAGTGTGACGCGGAGCTTCAGTTGCAAGCCCCAGAACGGGGCGAGATCGTCGAATGTACCGACTGTGGTGCCGAACTGGAAGTGATTTCCGCTCAACCAATCGAGCTGGCACTGGCCCCAGAGGTCGAGGAGGACTGGGGAGAGTAACCGAAGGGTTCATCCCCGCTGGATCTCGCGGCCGTAAGCCTGATCGGATGAGGCTGCTTTCCGACAGTCTCTTGGGATTTGACACGGCGAGCATACTGAGCCTAGACTGCTACCAAAGCGAATACTGGACGATGACGGGAGCAGTAGGCCACCGGGGCTCCGACTCGAGAGAGCCGCGATGCTGTGAAGCGGTGTCAGAGCGGGTGGTCGAACAAGGTCCCTGAGCCGTTCGTCGAACGCCTCTCTTTGAGGTCAGTAGATCGAACCCGGATTCGGCACCGGTTAACGAATGTCACGGCATACGGTCTTATGCTCTGAGAGCTGGGTCCGCGCCGGCAGAGGCTCTCGCCGCGAGACGAGAGCGCACGTAGGTGGTACCACGGCACCCGCCGTCCTCGAGGACAGGCGGGCTTTTTTGTTGCTACGTCGCCGAGACAAGGAGTACGGCATGATCGAGCGCTACTGCATCATCGACTCGACCCTTCGCGAGGGTGAGCAGTTCGCCAAGTCCAACTTCAGCACCGGCCAAAAGGTGGAGCTGGCGCTGGCCCTCGACGACTTTGGGATCGAATATGCCGAGCTGACGTCTCCTTGTGCCTCACCGGGATCGGCGCGAGACGCCCGCATCATCGCCGGACTCCCGCTGCGCATGAAGATCCTGACGCATGTGAGATGCGATATGGAAGACGCGAAATGCGCGGTGGAGACCGGGGTATCCGGAATCGACATCCTTTTCGGCACCTCATCGGTTCTCCGTGAGTTCAGCCATGGGCGAAGCATTGGGCAGATCATCGAAGCGGCACAGAGGGTGATCGAGTACGTCAAAGGGCAGGGGGTCGAGGTCCGATTCAGCAGCGAAGACTCCTTCCGGAGCAAGGAGAGCGATCTCCTTGATGTCTACCGAGCCGTGGACACCTTCGGCGTTAACCGCGTGGGTATCGCCGACACGGTCGGCGTGGCGACTCCCCGTCAGGTTTTTGCGCTGGTGGCGGAGGTGCGGCGGCAGGTTCACTGCGACATCGAATTTCACGGCCACAACGATGCCGGATGCGCGGTGGCGAACGCGTTCTCCGCTCTCGAGGCCGGTGCGACGCACATCGATACGACGGTACTCGGGATCGGCGAGCGCAACGGCATCACCAACCTCGGCGGTCTGCTCGCACGGCTGTACACC
The DNA here is from genome assembly GCA_021323865.1 of Pseudomonadota bacterium. GTDB lineage: Bacteria > Chloroflexota > UBA5177 > UBA5177 > JAJPKF01 > JAJPKF01. The sequence continues at coordinate 202,201 of JAJPKF010000012.1, forward strand.
ATCGACCGCCGGCTGGTCGACAAGTATCGTCTGACCGATCTGCCGCGTCTGGATCGCATGGTGAGCGAGATGGTAGGCGTTCAGGTGCCGTTCAACAACTACATCACCGGTGAGTTTGCCTTTAACCACAAGGCGGGCATCCACACCAAGGCGATGCTCAATAACCCGACGACCTACGAGGTCATCGACCCGGCTGACTTTGGCCTGGAACGCACCATCGATATCGGACACAAGCTGACCGGCAGGCACGCGGTGGCGCATCGAGCCAATGCGCTGGGTCTGCACTTCGGCGAGGTGGAGCTCCGCGACCTGACTGCGGAAATCAAACGGCTCTCTGACCGCGGCCCCTTGGCGCTTGGCGAGGTTGACGACCTCCTCCGTCGTTGGGTCACGGCGTGAGCGACATGGCCGGTCGTCAATCGAGGGAGGAGTGAATGGGTACGCTCATTGAGGAAATCTTCAGCCGGAAACTCGACCGCCGGGTGCACGCCGGCGAGATCGTCGTGGCGCCCGTGGACTATGCAATGAGCCACGACAACACCACCCCACTGGCCATCGAATCGTTCGAGAAGCTGAACCGGCCGTTATGGGATCCGGACCGGGTGATTGTCGTGTTTGACCACATGGTGCCGGCGCCCACGCCCCAGGCCGCCGAGCTGCACCAGCGGATTCGGGCGTTCATCGCCGCCAACGGCATAACCAAGGTCTTCACTGAGGGCATCTGCCACCAGGTCATGGTCGAGAAGGGGCTGGTACGGCCGGGCGACATCGTGGTCGGCGCGGACTCACACTCGTGCACCTACGGCGCACTCGGCGCATTCGGAACCGGAATGGGATCCACGGATGTCGCGGTGGTGTTTGCCACCGGCAAGACCTGGTTCCGGGTCCCCGAGACCATCCGTGTGAACATCAGCGGCTCTCTGCGTCCTGGGGTCTTCGCCAAAGACACCGTCCTCAGACTCGCCGCTGTCCTGGGCGTCGACGGCGCCACGTATCAATCCTTGGAGTTCGGCGGGCCGGCCGTCGAGGCCATGGGCCTGTCCGACCGGATGACGCTGTCCAACATGGCGGTCGAGATGGGTGCCAAGGCCGGGTTGATCGAGCCCAGCCAGGGAATCCTGGCGTATGTGGAGGACCGCTCGGGTGGGCCCGCGTCGACCGTCCGAGCGACGCCCGACGCCCGATACGTCAGAACGGTAGACCTCGATATCTCGAGCCTCGAGCCGCAGGTCGCCTGCCCCTCCGAGGTCTCAAATGTGGTGGACGTCGGCTCGGTGGAAGGAGAGCACATCGACCAGGTCTTCATCGGCACCTGCACCAATGGCCGCTTCGAGGACCTCCAGCAGGCTGCTTCGATCCTGTCCGGCCGGCGGGTGTCGCCAAGGACCCGACTGGTGGTAACTCCAGCATCCAGCGAGGTGTACCTTGCCGCCCTCAAGAGCGGCGCCATTGCCGCTCTCGTCCAGGCAGGTGCCCAGATCACGACGCCTGGCTGCGGCCCTTGCATCGGCAGGCACCAGGGGGTGCTGGGGGCAGGGGAGCGCGGATTGACAACGCAGAATCGCAACTTTCGCGGTCGAATGGGACATCCCGACTCCCAGCTCTTCCTTGCAAGCCCGGCGACCGCGGCGGCGACGGCGGTCGAGGGCGTGATCACGGACCCGAGGAGATTTCTCTCGTGAGTCGTGTCTGGAAGCTGCACGCCAATGTCAACACTGACGAGATCATCCCCGGCAGGTACAACGTGACCACCGATCGATCGCAGTTGGGCCGGTACTGCCTGTGCGAGGTCCGACCTGACTTTCCTGAGAACGTGAAGCCTGGAGACATCATTGTCGCGGAGTCCAACTTCGGCTGTGGCTCTTCTCGGGAGCACGCTCCCGTCGCCCTCCAGGCCGCCGGAATCAAGGCGGTCATAGCGCCCACCTTTGCGCGAATCTTCTATCGCAACGCCATCAATGTGGGCCTCCCGCTCTTGATCTGTCCGGAAGCCGTGGAGGCCGCCGGAGATGGTGACGATGCGGAGGTGGACATCGAGAGTGGATCCATCCGGGTCCGCCAGCAGACCTATCAGGCCGCCCCGGTGCCTCCATTTGTGCAGCGAATCGCCGAAGCGGGAGGCATCCTCGAGTTCATTCGCCGGTACGGCTGGGAAGGGATCTGAGTGCGTCTCGCCGTCATCCTCTCTCGAGTCCGTGCCGAGGAGAAGCTGTTGTTCGCCGAGCTGGAACGCCGTGGCGTTGCGTACGATCGCATCGACGATCGAGATGTCGTCTTCGACCTGGACTCTGTGCATCCGAGGTACGATCTCGTCTTCGAACGGTGCATCAACCACTCGCGAGCGCTGTACGCCCTGCGGCTATTCAACGACGCGGGCGTCACCACCGTGAACAGCTATGAGGTGGCCGAAAACTGCGGCAACAAGGTGATCAGCTCGAGTCTGCTGGTCAAGCATGGCGTGCCCACGCCCAGAACTCTGGTGGCATTCACTCCCGAATCGGCCCTGCGGGCCATCGAGACGATCGGCTATCCGGCAGTGTTGAAGCCGGTCATCGGATCCTGGGGACGATTGCTCTCGGTGGTGAGCGATCGGTACGCGGCGGAGGCCATTCTCGAGCACAAGGACACCCTCGGGTCCTATCAGCACTCGATCTTCTACATCCAGGAGTTCGTGGAGAAGCCGGGACGCGACATCCGCAGCTTTGTGGTCGGCGAGCAAACCATCGCGGCCATCTACCGATACTCGGACCACTGGATCACCAACACCGCCCTCGGAGGGCGAGCCGAGGGCTGCCCGGTGACGGATGAAATCTCCAGCCTGTCGCTTGCCGCTGCCCGCGCCGTCGGCGGTGGCGTGCTCGCGGTCGATCTGATGGAGACACCCAGCGGCCTCCAGGTGACCGAGGTGAACTACACCATGGAGTTCCGAAACAGCATTCAGACGACCGGCGTGGATATCCCGGCCCGGATGATCGATTACGTCCTCCACCGGGCCGAGGCGGCAGTGGCGGCGTGACGGACGCCGAAGCGGTTAAGCTCTTGCTGGATCTCGTCTCAACCCCGAGCGTGACCGGCTCAGAGTCGCAAGCGGTTGATCTGCTCGTCGACGCCATGACGGCCCACGGCCTCAATGCAAGGAGAGATCCGGCCGGGAACGCGGTGGGAATGACCGGCAACGGCAGGGGGCTCATGTTTCTGGGCCACGTCGATACGGTCCCAGGGCTCGTACCGGTTCGCCAAGACAACGGCTGCATCTACGGACGTGGGGCCGTTGATGCGAAGGGCCCGCTGGCGGCCGCCGTCGCCGCGGCCTGCAGAGTGGGCGCATCCGCAAACGTGACGGTCGTTGGGGCCGTCGGCGAGGAGGGTGGATCGGAGGGCGCTCGCTTTCTTCGCCGTGCTCCATCGCCGCCGGCGCTGGTCATCGGGGAGCCGGGAGGCTCCGACTCCGTCGTGCTCGGCTATCGAGGCAGCGTCCGTGCGGTGATTCATTTCGCTCAGGACTGCAGTCACAGCGCGGGCCCCACCCCGGGGATCTGCGATCGGGCATTCGAAGCCTGGGGCCGGGTCCTCCATTGCTGTGCCGGATTCGCGCAGGGCCACGACACGTTTCGCTCCGTTGGCGCTTCCATCGTGGGATTCAGCTCTGACGGCGATGGGCTGCAGGAGTCGGCGGACCTGCGGGTCGCGTTCCGAATTCCGACGGGTGTCAACCTCACGGAGCTTCAGGACGGCGTTAGGCAGGCAGCACGACCGGGCAGCATTGACTTTGCCGAGGCGGAGCCGCCCTATGAGGCCCGAAAAGATAGTCCTCTCGTGGCCGCTTTTCTGCGCGCGCTCCGGGCAGAGGGTGTGCGTCCCCGACTCAAGCACAAAACGGGGACCTCGGACATGAACGTTGTGGCTCCGACTTGGGGATGTCCCACCGTGGCGTACGGACCGGGTGACTCGAAACTCGATCACACACCTCAGGAACACATTCGGGTGGCCGAGTATCTCCAGTCCGTTCGGGTGCTCACGACGGTCTTCGCGGAGAGCGCCAGATGTATGTGATCAAGCTGGGCGGGAGCGCCGGCATCGATCTCGATCCCTTTCTCGACGATCTCATCACCGTCGACGAGCCATTCGTTCTGGTGCACGGCGCGAACGCGCAGCTTGATTCGCTGAGCCGGCGGCTCGGGATTGAGCCTCGCCTGGTCACGTCCGCGGACGGTCAGGTTTCTCGCTTCACCGATGCGGAAACGATGGATCTCTTCCTCATGGTGTACGCGGGCCTGGCAAACAAGCGGATCGTTGAGGGCCTGGCAAGGCGTGGTCGCCGGGCGGTCGGCCTCACCGGACTTGACGCGGGCATCATCAGAGGACGGCGAAAGGATGCCATCCGCGTGGTGGTCGACGGGAAGCCTCGCGTGTTGAGGGGCGATTACGCCGGCAGTATCGAAGAAGTTGCCCCGGACCCTCTCGTGCAGCTTCTCGACGCTGGGATGGTTCCAGTCATCTGTCCACCGGCAGTGAGTCACGAGGGTGAGGCCATCAATGTGGATGGAGACAAGCTGGCTATGGAGTTGGCCGTCGCGCTTCGGGCCGACGCATTGCTCATCTTCTCCAACACACCCGGGCTCTTGCGCTCGCCGTACCATCCGGACAGTCTGTTGACGTCGGCGACGCTGGACGACATGGCCCTTTTGGTCTCGTTCGCGCAAGGTCGGATGAAGAAGAAGGTCCTAGCCTGCGGGGCCGCCCTTCGTCGGGGTGTCCCGCGCGTCATTCTTGCCGACGCCCGCGCCGAGAAGCCGATCCACAGTGCGGTGAGCGGCGGAGGTACGCATCTCCTCCGTGAAGGGGCGCCAATCGCGAGTGCAGAAGGAGCAATGACCGACGTGACGTCATCAAAGGGCCGGTCATGACCATCGAGGCGACGGCCGAGATTCCGCTCTATGCCAAGCGGGGGATCTCCCTCATACGGGGCGAGGGCATGTACCTGTGGGACGCCGACGGTCGCCGCTACCTCGATGCAATGTCCAACTACGGCGTCAACATCCTTGGCCATAGTCACCCGGCGGTCGACTCAGCAGTCGAAACGCAGCTAAAACGGCTGATCAGCTGCCATCAGAGCTTCTACAACGATGCCCGGGCAAGCTTCGAGCAGGCTTTGACAGAGCGGCTGCCGGCGGCGTTAACGCGCCTCTCATATGCCAACTCTGGAGCCGAGTCCATCGAAGCCGCGATTAAGTTCGCCCGCGCGGCAACCGGGAAGCAACGAGTGATCGCAGCCACTCGGGGTTACCACGGCCGCACCATTGGCGCCCTCTCTGTGACCTCGGGAGACAAGCACCGGCTCCCCTTTGAGCCATTGCTGGCCGGCTGTGAACACGTACCGTATGACGACGTCGATGCCCTCAGCACCGTGATCCGCGGAGCCGGGGCCGTGCTGCTGGAGCCGATCCAGGGTGAGGCCGGAGTGTTCGTGCCGGCCGCCGAATACCTTACAGCTGTTCGCCGGCTGTGCAACGAGAACGGGGCGTTGCTCATCCTTGACGAGGTCCAAACGGGCATGGGCCGAACGGGTACATTTCTCGCTTCCGAGCAACAGGGCACGATCCCAGACATCCTGTGTCTCAGCAAGGGGATTGCCAACGGTTTGCCGATGGGAGTGACGGTTGTGTCCACTGAGGTCGCCGAACGGATTCCCGCCGGCTCTCACGGCAGCACATTCGCCGGCAATCCCCTGGCATGCGCCGCAGGACGGGCGACGATTGAGTCCGTAACCGAGGACCTGCTCGAGGGAGTGCGGACCAACGGGTCGCGATTCGTCCAACGCCTGAAGCAGATCGAGGCTCCGCTCATTCGCGAGGTTCGCGGTAGAGGCTTGATGTGTGCCGTCGAGCTGCGAACGCGAGTCACACCCCTACTGAAGTCGCTGCAAGAGCGGGGAGTCTTGGCCTTGCCCGCGGGAGGCCGGACCATCCGCCTCCTGCCGCCCCTCATCGCCGAGTGGAGCCATCTGGAGACGATTGCCGACACTCTGGCAGATGCGCTGGCGGAATTGTCGCAATGACCGAAGGCAGATTCTCCGCCTCAGTCGTCGGCGCCTCGGGATACACCGGCGGCGAGCTGATCCGGCTGCTTCTGTCGCACCCCCACACGGAGCTGCGACAGGTGACCTCGGAGCGGCAGGCCGGTCGTCGGATCACTCGGGCCCACCCCAATCTCCGCGGCCGGACTGACCTCACGTTCACCCCGTCCACCGATCTACAACCGGTGGACGTCCTGTATCTGTGCTTGCCGCACGGTCTTGCGATGAAGCGGATGGATGAGTTTGGGCGGATCGGTACGGTGATTGTCGATTTGAGTGCCGACTTCCGGCTGCGGCGCGCCCAGGATTATGTCGAGTGGTACACCCTCGACCACCCTGCCGTCTCGCAGCTGCAGGACTTCGTGTATGGCATCCCCGAGCTCCACCGCTCTGAGATTCGAACCTCGAATCGGATCTCCAGCGCCGGATGCCTGGCCACTGCTGCCATTCTGAGCCTCTGGCCCCTGTTCGCCCAGGGAGTCGTCGACATGACTCGCCCCGTCGTTACCGAGGTGAAGACCGGATCATCCGGTTCCGGCGCGGATACGGGTCTCGCCTCCCACCATCCGGAGCGAAGCGGCGTGATCCGATCATTCAAGCCGACCGGCCATCGCCACACCGCGGAGATGCTCCAGGAGCTCTCCATGGGAGCCGAAAGACCCTCCATCAACTTCTCGGCGACCAGTGTCGAGGCGGTCCGCGGCGTTCTGGCTACCTCTCACGTGTTTACGAAGGAGCGGCTGGATGACAAGGCTCTGTGGCGCATCTACCGCCAGGCGTATAGCGGCGAGCCGTTCATCCGGCTCGTCAAGGACACGCAGGGCAGCTACCGCTACCCAGAGCCGAAGATCCTCACCGGAAGCAACTATTGCGATGTCGGATTTGAAGCTGACACCCACGGTTCCCGGGTAGTGGCGATTGGCGCGCTCGACAACCTGATGAAGGGCGCCGCCGGTCAGGCCGTGCAGGCCACAAACATTCGCTTGGGTCTGGACGAGACCACCGGATTGGAGTTTCCGGGCCTTCATCCCATCTAGCGCTGGAGCAGCCGGCTCGGCCGGTTCATCTCGTCATTGCACGCAGCTGCTCCAAGTGATGCTGGGTAACGACCGGCGAACTCCTGTAAGGCGAGAAGCGCTATCCGCCGTCCGCAGCCGCGGCACTCATTCTTGCGCCGCCTCAACGATGAACTCGTCGAGCAGCCGGTCGGTTCGCTCATGCATCCCCCGCGTACCGAAATTGGTGCTGGTTATCACGGCAACCAGGTCGAGATCGGGAAAGGCCGCTACCTTATTTCCACCGTTGCCGGACATCAGCCAGGCTCGCGACTTTCGGTTGTCACCCCCGAATCGACGCAGCCACCAGAGGTATCCGTACTCCGTCTCCTCGTCGACGGCCACCTTCGCGGTCGTCGACTCCCGTATCCACGCCGAAGAGATGATCCTTGAGCCATTCCAGACGCCCTCGTCGAGCGACAGCTGAGCCAGCTTCAGGAGATCGCCGCTGCGAAGGCGAAGCCCTCCGCCGGTCATGGCGGTTCCCAGCGGTAGATACTGCCACTGCCTTTCCGTGATTGCGAGTGGACCGAACAGGTACCGATCGGCAAACTCTGGGACCGGCATGCCTGTGGCCCGCTCCAGAACGGCGCCCAGGACGGTGACCCCTGACGTGCAGTAGCTGAAGCTGCGCCCGTACGGTGAGTCTTTGGGACGTGTCTGGAAGGAGGGAAACCCCTTGATCGGCAGGTCGAGAGCGAATTTGACCCAGTCCTCGATGAGGTACATCCGCTCCTCGTTTCCCCGCGAGAACGAGTTGAAGTCGTCGCACTCCAGACAGGAACTCATAGTGAGCAGATCCTCGAGCGTGATTTGATCCTTGCGCGGGTCGGCGTTCTGGACAGGGTGCTTGTCCGCAAAGTAGCCCATGACGGTGGCCTCGACACCGGGAATGAATCCCTGGTCGATGGCGATGCCGACGAGCATGCCGGTGACGGTCTTCGTCGCCGACCTGGTGTCCATGAGGCTCGAGCTTTCACAGCCACCGAAATATCGCTCCAAGACGAGTTTGCCGTGGCGTGCGACGAGGACGCTTGTGATCTTCACGAATTCGCCGGCCCCGATCGCGTTGACCATCGATTCGAGGGGACCGGACGACATGCCGACGTCCTCCGGAGCGGCTTCCGTGCCGTCGACCTGGTTTCGCCAGCCGGTCATAATCCGCCTCCCGCCCCACTCTAAGCATGGGCAACCATGCTATTCCGTGACGCGGCTCACACCACAAGCGAGGTCCGCTAGGGGTTCCGGCCGGGTGCGGATCACGTTCCGCTTTGATCCGGCCTCTGGCCACAATATCCCGGGAAAGTCTTTGCGAAATTTGACCGTCAATTCCGAGAGCCTACGAATCTCCCTCCTAGGCCACAGGGAACGAGGAACCACGAACGATCAGGCCTTCGAATTTCAGGCCCCTCTCAAGTTGCGGGCGCACGCGATTCAGAATGTATGAGATGTGAACATCTGGACATGAAGTGGGTTAAGTGGCTGTGGCCGGTCATGGCGCTCGTTGCCATTGCCGTTTACTACGCTGTGGGTCCATTTCTTGAGATCCCATGCACTTCTCCGTTGACCATAGTCGCTTCATCTGGCCGCCGGGACTGTTTGGAGAGGTGCTGCAGATTTGTGTCTACGGCGGCATGATCGCCATGGCGGTCGTGGTTACAACCGGCGCGACCGTGGCCGCATATCTATACCTGCACCAGAACAAGCCACCGCAAGGAGACTCAAACCTGTAATGGACGTTTTCGAGGCCGTTCGCACCATCCTCGCCGTACGCAGCTATGCGGACCGGGACATCCCGTTAGATGTCGTGGACCGGATCATCGAATCGGCCCATCTCTCGGCAAGTTCCATGAACCGACAGCCCTGGCACTTCGTCGTCGTTCAGGATCGGGACACCCTTCGCGAGCTTGGGACTGCGGTAACGACCGGACCCTACATTTCGGGAGCGGCCCTGGCGGTCGCCGTCGCGGTGGAGCGGGAGAGCCGGTTTGGCATGTCGGACGCCAGCCGGGCCATCCAGAACATGATGCTGACTGCCTGGTCCGAAGGCGTCGGCTCCAACTGGGCTGGATTCGGGGGACTCGACGATGCGGCCAGTTTGCTCGGCATCCCGGACTCATATGAAGTCGTCGCCGTCATCCCCTTCGGCTATCCCGACCGCCCCCTGGGAGTTGGCCGTAAGAACCGCAAGCCACTGGGTGAAGTGGTCAGTCGGGAGCGGTTTGGACGACCCTTCGGGGGGTGAGCCCGAGGAGTGCCCGAGCGATTCCGATCGCGGGAGCCCTCCAGCAAGTGGGCAAGATGCGGCTTTGGCCGGATAGGCAATTCCCTCGAGAAGTGCAGCGCAAGTCCGATGCACGTCTGCCGGGAGATACGGAAATCGCCAGACCATTGGTGGAGGCGATCAATCTTCTGGTCCGTTTCCGGTGTTCAGCTTTGGAGCGGGCAGCGGGAATTGAACCCGCACCTTCTGCTTGGAAGGCAGATATTCTGCCGTTAAACCATGCCCGCCAGGTGCGCCTTATTGTAGGTGCTCGGCTGGCCTGCCCGGCTGGGTTTGCCGGAACAGCAAGCTGCAACAGGTGAGACCCGCCTCTGCCTTCTGCAGCTGATTGAACCCGACCGATACGACCTCATAGCCTGCCTGCCGAAGCAGACCGGTCGTGAGTGGAAAACAGTCCGGAACGATGAGGGCGTTGCCGACGAGGAGCACATTGGCCGCGAAGGGCTCCTCCACCGGGACCGCCAGACAGGTCAATCCCTCGAAGGAGCCGATGTCGATCCACGCCTGGTTAACGAGGATGGTGTCGCGTCCGATGTAGGTGCACCCGGTCTTCAGGTGCAGGCATGCCGGCACACGCACAGAGACGACCTCATAGCCGAGAGGACCCACAAGCTCTCTGAGCTCGGCGATGCCCGCTTGATTCGTTCGCGCCGATTGTCCAACGAAGATCCGCCGGCCGATGCGCAGAACATCACCGCCCTCGAGCGTGCCGCCCGTGGAGAGTCGGACAAGTGGGCGGTACTCGGCGAGCACAGCGCTCACTGAGTCGACCTCACGCTTTCGTGACTCCAGAAACGGGTTTGTGATAACCGCCACCTCATCCAGGACCACCGCTGTGTCCTCGACGAAGGTGGAATCGGGCAGCTCATCACACGCCTCGAGGGACACCAGCTGGACACCGAGCCGTCGGAGCGTGTCCTCGTAGTCTCGGTGTTCCCGACGCGCCTGCTCCAGGTCGATCCGGTCGCGATCGAGAAAGGTGAGGGCGCACGACTCGATGTCCCGCGGTACCCGCCTGGTAACCGCGATGAGCACGTCGGTTTCGAAAGCCGGCTCGGTCGCCTGTGGTTCGGCCGATCTCAGGCCTGTCATCTCTGCTGCCCTGCGGCAGAGCCCTTCGAAGAGACACCAACATCATTTCGGCGATCGCGATGGAGGCAGCATGCTGGTCGGCTCACCGAGACAGGATAGCAAGGCCGCCCCGCCACTGCCGCGTCCGCTCCAACCGGAACGATGGCAGTGCGGTAGATGGCGAGCGGCTACACAGCCCGGCCGATCTCCTCGACGGCCCCCGGATTCTCCAGCGACGAGACATCACCCATGGGCTGGCCGAGATGCTTCGCTCGTATGACTCGTCGCATGATCTTTGCGTTGCGGGTCCGTGGCAGGTCGCGGACGAACAGCACGCGCTCCGGCATCAGTGCCTTACCCAAGTGCTCTCCTATCAGCAGACGAATCCCGTTACGAACCCCCTCGTCTGCGGTGGCTCCGGGCCGCAGCACCACGAAAACCGTCACTGCTTCGCCCTTTACCTCATCGGGAACGCCGATCGCGGCAGCTTCGACCACGGCCTCGTGCCGGCAGGCGGCCGTTTCCACCTCAGCAGGCCCCAGTCGCTTTCCGGCCACCTTCAGGGTGTCGTCGGAACGGCCCAGGATGAACCAGGCGCCCTGCGGTCCGGATTGCTGAACCGCCCAGTCACCGTGTGCCCAAATGCCCTCCCAACGCGACCAGTAGGTGTCGAGATAGCGGCCATCGTCCTGCCAAAAGCCCTTGGTCATGCCCACCCACGGTTTGCGGACCACCAGCTCCCCAACCGCGTCGGTGATCGGCGATCCCGATTCGTCGAACACTGCGGCATCCATGCCGGGAACCGGAGTGCTGAATGCCATGGGCTTCAGGGGAAGCAGCGTGTTGCAGCCCAGGATTCCACCGGAAGTCTCCGTGCCGCCCGAGTAGTTGATGATCGGCAAGCTCGAGCCGCCAACGATTTTGAAGTACCAGTTCCATGGCCCGAGATTCCACGGCTCTCCGCTGCCCCCCAGGACCATGAGGCTGGAAAGGTCATGCTTCTCGACCCACTCGTCCCCCTTCGGCATCAGGGCCCGTATGACCGTGGGAGCGATGCCGAGGTGCGTAACCCGGTGCTCAGAGACGATCGACCACAAGCGGTCGGGGCCTGGATGATCGGGGGTTCCCTCGAATAGCACCACGCAGGCTCCCAGCATCGTGGCGCCCATGATCGCCCAGGGCCCCATCATCCAACCGATGTCGGTGAGCCAGAACAGGCGATCGCCCGCCTGCACGTCGAAGCAGTGGGCCATGTCCTGAGCGGCCTTAACCGGAAAACCGGCATGCACGTGGAGGGCGCCCTTGGGTCTCCCGGTGGTGCCCGAGGTGTAGATGATCATGGTCGGCGCGTCCGCCGCGGTATCGAGGGCGGGCTCATCGGTTGGCATTCCAGCCGCGATTTCATGCCACCACACATCCCGCCCGTCCGTCCAGGGAATCTCTCTGCCGGTCCTCTCGACCACAATGACGTGGCGAACGGTCGGTGAGCTTCGAACGGCGACATCTGCCGTCTCCTTCATCGACACCACACGGCCGCGCCTGGGAAACCCATCAGCCGTGATGAGGGCCTTGGCTCCGGCGTCCTGCAGCCGGCTCGCCACGGCATCGGGGCCATACCCAGAGAATGTGGGAATGACGATGGCGCCGATTCGACCGATGGCCAGGAGCGCGATGGCGGTCTCAGGGATCATGGGCAGGAAAAGGGCGACTCGATCCCCCTCCTCGATCCCCAGACGTCTCAGGGCCGCTCCGAGACGATTGACCCGCTCGTACAGCTCCCGGTAGGTGAGCCATCGCTCATCGCCGTCGTCCCCGACCCAAATGATGGCCATCTGGTCGGCCATGGCTCCAAGGGCATGCCGATCGACGCAGTTCTCGACGTAGTTGAGCCGGCCGCCGGCAAACCAGTGAGGCCACTGCACCCCGTCGGCAAGATCCAGGACCCGGTCGTAGGGTCGATTCCAGCACAGGTTGAGATCCTGGGCAACCGTGGACCAGAACCATTCGGGGTCTTCCACGGACCGTCGATAGAAGTCTGGATAGGCATCGATCCCTTGCGCAGCCATGAGCCTGAGGAGACGGCTCCGGTCAAGATGCCGCGATGTCGGCCTCCATACGACCTGGTCCTCACGAATTTGAGTCAGCGCTGCACTCCTCACCCATCAGGAAGCGTGGGTAGTCGTCTCTCTGCGATTGTCTCAGGCGAGGCTGGCGGCCTGATCTCAGGACACCGTTGATAATGACCTTCGGGAGGAGAGAATGACTTCGGCATGGGTCCTGTCTGGTGGCGGCGCTCGAGCCGCCGCTCAGGTGGGCATGATGAGGGCCCTCCTCGAGGCCGGGGAGAGGCCGGACCTGATCGTCGGCGCGTCGGCCGGAGCGGTGAATGGCAGCTGGCTGGCCCTGAACCCAGATAACCTCGACGACCTGGAACGGGTTTGGCTGAGTTTGAGAACCCGGAAAGTCTTCCCGGGCCGAGCGCCGACGCACGCCTACAACCTGCTCCGTCACGGCTATGTGCACCGGATCCACGCCTGGCGCAACATACTGCTTCGCCACTTTGGCGAGGCCACATTCGAAGATGCCGTCATCCGGCTGGTCGCCGTGACAGTGAGACTCGCGGACGGATCCGTCGCCACCCACGCCTCGGGTCCAGTCCTTCCCGTCCTGCTTGCCAGCACGGCGGTGCCGGGCCTCTTTCCCCCGCAGGAGATCGACGGCCAGGTCCACGTGGACGGAGCCGTCGTTGAGTATCTGCCCGTCCCCACGGCCGTGCGTTTGGGCGCCGACACCATGTACGCATTCGACTGCAGCGACTTTCCGGAAGGCGACGGCCGAATCGGGGCAGCAATGGACCGTGGGGGTCAGATCGCGGCAACCGCGTGGGTGAGGCTGGTTCTCCAAAACGCCGCCCACCAAGGCGTGTCGGTCACCCATCTTCGCCCACCCCTGGGTCCGATATATGACGGGCGCGACTTCTCCCAGACCCGTCGACTGATCGACGGCGGATACGACTACGTCAGCCGGGTGCTGGCCGAGCGGAACAACCGGGTGGCGGCGAATGCCGGCCGGATGAGAACGGCGGTCTAGCGCTCGCGGAAAATGACCCGGCCCCGGCTCAGGTCGTAAGGAGACATCTCGACGAGCACCACGTCGCCGAGCGCCACGCGGATGTAGTTCTTGCGCATTCGCCCGGAGAGATAGCCGATGACCCGGTGGCCATTTTCCAGCTCAACCAGGAACTGCGTGTTGGGCAGCGCTTCCTTGACCACGCCCTGCATGACGATCCCATCACTCTTCGCCTCGTCGAGGCGGCTGCCACCAGGTGGGCCGGTTCGCTTGGGTGGGCGGCTACGAGGGTTGTAGCCGGGTCGGCGTGGAGACAACTAGTTCGGAATCCCGGGTCGGGGGATCACTTGTTGCGCCAGTACCGTTCTTCCTTGGCGCGAACTTTTCGCGCGCGCTGTACGGCCTTTTGCTTGGCGACGCGCTTCAGCTCCGAGGGAGACTTGTAATACTGCCGGCGCTTGAACTCAGCCACGGTTGACTGCGAGGAGCGCTTCCAGCGCTTGAGCATTCCCTCGAAGTCGCTCTGTCTCTCTTCCATCCTGGCCTTCTCGTGAATTGACGGCGATCCGGTGCCTACTGCCAATTCCTTTCGGGAACAGCAGTACGACAGCGCGAAACAAGACGCCCTGCCATACTCCTACAGCGTCGAGCCTTCTGTCAAGCGTTCCGCGCCCTGCCGGCAAGATCGGGCACGTTGTAAAATGCCGACCAACCGGCGTAGATGGATGCGTCGTCGAGGTGATCTTCAATCCGGAGGAGCTGGTTGTACTTGGCCACCCGTTCGCCGCGCGCAGGCGCTCCCGTCTTGATCTGGCCGGCATTCGTGGCCACGACGAGATCGGAGATCGTGGTGTCGTCGGTTTCGCCGCTCCGATGCGACACCACCGCCGTGTAGCCGGCGGTCTTCCCCATCTCGATCGCTCGAAGCGTCTCCGTCAGGGTGCCAATCTGGTTCAGCTTAATGAGGATGCTGTTGGCGGTTCGCGTCGCGATTCCTCGCTGGAGAAATTCCGTGTTGGTGACGAACAGGTCATCGCCGACGAGCTGGACCCGGGAACCTAGCTCCTCTGTCAGGTGGTGCCAGCCGTCCCAATCTTCCTGATCCAGGCCGTCTTCCACCGAGACGATCGGGTACGATTCGCACAGTTCCCGGTAATAGTCGACCATGTCGCGGCTTGAGAGGATCTTGCCCTCGCGCCGGAACACGTACTTCCCATCCTCAAAGAGCTCTGATGCCGCCGCGTCGACCGCGATGGCTACATCGCTGCCGGGCTGGTAGCCCGCGCCCTCGATGGCTTGAGCGATTACCTCGATGGCATCTCGGTTCGACTCCAGAGCAGGCGCATAGCCGCCCTCGTCTCCCAGCGAGGTGCTGAGGCCTCGTTTCACGAGCAGCTCCCCCAGCACCTTGTAGACCTCGACACCCATACGCACGCCTTCTGATTCCGAGTCGGCCCCAAGGGGCATGACCATGAACTCCTGGATGTCGGTCGACTGCCACTCGGTGTGCTTGCCCCCATTGAGGATGTTCAACATGGGAACCGGAAGCGTCACGGCACCAACGCCGCCGAGGTATCGAAACAGGGGCAGCTCGCAGGAATCGGCGGCGGCGCGCGCCACCGCCAACGACACGCCAAGCAGCGCGTTGGCGCCTAGGGCCGATTTGTTCGGCGTTCCATCCAATTCGACCAGCAGCCGGTCGATGCAAGCCTGGTCACGAGCGTCGAGGCCCACGATCGCATCGGCAAGGGTCGACTGCACATTCTCAACCGCTTTGAGGACGCCCTTCCCGAAATACCGGTTTGGGTCCTTGTCTCGCAGCTCCACGGCCTCGTGAGTGCCCGTGGACGCGCCGGATGGGATGGCGGCAACGCCGGCGGCGCCATCCTCGAGAGAAACCTCCACCTCGAGGGTGGGATTGCCCCGAGAGTCCAAGATCTCCCGTGCGACGACCGACTCGATAATGCTCATTCCCGGAGCCTCCCTTCACTCACACGCCAAGAGACTGGTGCCATCCATCTGCTTCGGCTGGGGCAGCTGCATCAGACTGAGGATGGTCGGAGCCACGTCGGCAAGCCTTCCACCACTCCGAATACGACAGTCCTGCAGCTGGTCGTGTTGACCAGTGACGACGACAAACGGGACGGGAAACGAAACGGTGTGTGCCGTGTATGGGCCGCCCCCTTGGTAGTCGACCATTTGCTCCGCATTGCCGTGGTCGGCGGTAATGATGGCGACGCCGCCCTGCTTGACAGTCGCATCGACCACGCGACCAACGCAGTTGTCGACCACCTCCACCGCCTGCACGGTCGCCTCCATGCTCCCGGTGTGTCCGACCATGTCTGCGTTCGCAAAGTTAACCAGCACAAAGCCATACTCATGAGCCTGCATTGCCTCGACGACCTGCCCGGCAATGGCAGGGGCGCTCATCTCCGGAATCTTGTCATACGTCCCCACATGCCGAGGCGACGGCACCAGAATGCGATCCTCGCCGGGGAAGGGCGCTTCGCGGCCTCCATTGAAGAAGAAGGTGACGTGGGCATACTTCTCTGTCTCGGCCGCGTGGAGCTGTCGTAGCCCGTTTTCACTCACCACCCGAGCGATTGGCTCCTCCACGTCCTGGGAGCGAAAGGCAACTTCGACCGGCAGGTCCTTCTGGTATTCCGTCATGGTTACGAAGCACAGATCACCCATTCGACCGCCGCGGTCGAACTCGCTGAAGTCCGGTTGAACGAACGCCCGAACCAGCTGACGGGGTCGATCAGTTCGAAAGTTGAAGAAGATAACGGCATCGCCGTCGGCAACCACGCGTGGTGGTTCGCCTTCCCTTCGAATCACTGACGGCACGATGAATTCGTCCGTCACTCCAGCCGCGTATGAGTGCTCGACAGCCGCCACACCGCTGGGCGCAACGGGCCCCTCACCCTTGGTCATGGCCAGATAGGCCTTTGCCGTGCGGTCCCACCTGCCGTCACGATCCATGGCGTAGTAGCGACCCGAAACGGTTGCAACTCTGCCCAGACCGAGCCGGCCCAGATGGGCCTCCAGCTCATCCATCGCGTCCTTCGCGTCGTGCGGAAGCGTATCCCGACCGTCCGTGATCGCGTGAACCGCGAGCTTCGGGACCGACCGCTGTGACGCAAGGCCCAAGACCGCGATGAGATGCCGCTGGTGGGCATGCACACCGCCGTAGCCGATGAGTCCCATGACGTGGAGGGTCGAACCGTTCTTGCGGCTGTGCTCGCAGGCCGCAACGAGCGCCGGATTCTCGAAGAAGGAACCGTCGTCCATTGCCCGAGACACTCGAGTGAAGTCTTGGTACACCACGGTCCCGGCCCCGAGGTTCAGATGGCCGACTTCCGAGTTCCCCATTTGACCATCCGGCAAGCCGACGGCCAGACCGGAAGCGGCGATCATGCCGTGCGGGTTCAGCGCCGACAGTCGGTCAAGCATCGGGGTGCGGGCGGCGGCCACGGCGTTACCGTACGGATTGTCATTGCAACCGAATCCATCCATGACCACCAGCACGACCGGGCGTATGGCGGGAAGAGTCAATGGGCCTTCTGCATGGTGTGGTTCGCGATCGCCAGTTTCAATGCCTGCAGGGCAAGGACAAGGCAGTGCGCCTTCCCGGCCGGAAGTCCGCCCAAGGCATCATTCAGCTGCTCTGAGCTGAGGTTGTCGGCGGCCGCCACATCCTTGCCGAGAATCATCTCGGTGAGGACGCTTCCGGTCGCGACACAGGGGGCACACCCGGAGACGTCGAATCGTGCCGTTTGGATCAATCCGTTCTTTGCTTTGATCCAGAAGCTCATAACGTCTCCGCAGACGGGATTCTGAGTCTGTCCCATACCATCGGCATCGATCAGCTCGCCACGATTCCGCGGGTTGACCACATGTTGACGAACGATGTCGGAGTAGACGGAGCCGGCTTCAGCCAAGAGCCTTGCTGCCCGTCACCATGGCGGCCCACGCAGGTGCTGAGCCGCCTCCTCGGGTTGCCTCCGGCGCGCCCAGCCGGTCCGCAATCCTCACGATGGCGGCTTGGGCCTGGCCGATCTCGTCCCAGGTGTTCTCGGCCCCAATGGTTACCCGGAGTGCGCCTCGGGCCCGAGCCTCCGAAGCCCCCATGGCAAGCAGGACGTGGGAGGGATCGGTCGACCCTGAGGCGCACGCTGCTCCACTCGACACCAGAACGCCCTCACGATCCAGGGCCATCACCATCGACTCGCCATCCACTCGGGGAAACGAGATGTTGACATTCCCCGGTAGTCGATCTGTTCGTGAGCCGTTCGGCACGCTCCCCGGACATGCAGAGAGGATCCGGTCGAACAAGAGGTCCCGCATGGCTGCCAACCGCGGCGAAACGGTGTCCAGGCTCCCGAGTGACTCCTCCAGCGCCGCCACCATGCCGGCAATGCCGGCCACGTTCTCGGTACCTGCCCGCCGCTGCCGCTCCTGTGGCCCGCCGCGTAAGCCAGGCCGGCAGCCGACACCATTCCGGAGGTAGAGCGCTCCAGTTCCCTTCGGGCCCGTGAACTTATGCGCCGACAACGCCAGAGCATCGACTTGGATCTCCCGGACATCCACCGGTATCTGCCCCACGGCCTGCACCGCGTCGACGAACAGTGGAACTCCTCGCGCGCGGCACTCGTGGGCCACTTGCCCAACGGGCTGCAGGGTCCCAATCTCGTTGTTTGCGTACATCAACGCCGCGACTGCTGTGTCCGCCCGCATCGCATCGACGAACGCTTTCGCATCGATGATCCCATCAACGCCAGGGCGCACATACGTGACCTGGAACCCGAAGTCTTGCTCCAACGATCGACAGGTTTCCAGCACCGCCTCATGCTCGATGGCACTCGTGACCATGTGTCGCCTAGGTTCCCGTGCCAATGCAATACCACGCAGTCCGTGGTTGATCGACTCCGTGCCACCGCCCGTAAACACGATTTCGGCCGGCTCAGCGTTGAGCAAACTCGCCACCCGTTGTCGCGCGTCTTCGAGCGCCCATCGACTGCGTTGACCGAGTTGATGCATGCTCGATGGATTGCCGAACTCAGTCTCGAGGAATGGTGCCATGGCGTCCCGAGCCGGCGACCCCAGGGGAGTGGTTGCTGCATGGTCCAGGTAGATCGGTAACACGCCTCATTGTGCTTGACCCAGGCACGGCTCGTTTCCTTCCGGGCTCTGCCGATTTGACAACCGGCGCATTCTGGTCTAGGCTGTGTCTCAGCGCTGTGGGAGAAGCAGTATGCTCCGGAGTCCGGCCGACCCGGCAATTGACGCCTGTCCGGCGCCATGGGCCGGGAACACATCATTCAATGCGGAAACCTCCACGGTAGGGCGTGTGGCGGATCTCGTCCTCAGCTTTGTGCTCCTGCTTCTTTCGGCGCCGCTGTGGCCTCTGATCCCCCTGGCCATCCTCGCCGAGTCAGACGGAAAGTGGCTGTTCATCCAGGATCGGGTTGGGCTCGACGGGCAGACCTTCCGCATGTGGAAATTCCGAACCATGCGGCCAATAGACAAGGTCCGGCCGATTGACAAGCTGCCGGACGACGAGCGGGTTACAAACATAGGGCGGTTCCTGCGTCGTACGAGTCTGGACGAGCTGCCCCAGCTCATCAATGTGATACGAGGAGACATGAGTCTGGTTGGTCCGCGACCGGAAATCGTCGAGAACATCGAGCGCTACCGCGTGGCGGACTTCGGCCGCTTTCAGGTGCTGCCCGGAATGACCGGGCTGTGGCAGGTGAGCGGCCGCAGCTCGCTTAGTCGGGAACAGAAGGCCGCGCTCGATCTGGAGTACGTCGAAAGCAGGTCCCTGTGGCTGGACCTGCGCATTCTCCTCAAGACCCCATCGGCAGTCATTTCGGGTCGGGGCGCCTACTGACCTGCAGCGATTGAGCCGGAACCTCATCGTCGGCCAGTCAGGCGGCCCTACGGCAGTCATCAACGAGAGCCTGGTGGGCGTGGTGCAGGCAGCCCAAGCCTCACCCGAGGTGGATCGGGTATTGGGCATGCGCCGGGGGATCGAGGGTCTTCTCGAGGGATCGCTCATCGATCTGACCGACCTGGATGCAGACCGTGCTGAGCGTATCGCGGGCACTCCAGGAGCCGCCCTTGGTTCATGCCGCCGCCGTATCACCGACGAGGACATCGAGAGGGCCGGCGCCACTCTCCGGGATCACGACGTGAAGTACGTTTGCTACATCGGCGGTAATGATTCGGCCGATACGACGCACCGAATCTCGGCTGAATCTGAGAACCATCTCGGACTTCACGCCGTCGCGGTCCCCAAGACTATAGACAACGACCTACCCGAGACTGATCACTGTCCAGGTTACGGCAGCATTGCCCGCTTTGTGGCCACGGCTGTTCTCGAAACTGCTCTCGATACTCGGTCTCTGCCAAGAGCCTATCCGATCAAGATCATCGAAGTGATGGGCCGAGATGCGGGCTGGGTCGCCGTTTCCGCGGGTCTCGGTTCTCGTAACCCCGAGCTAGGGCCGCACGTGATCTGGCCTCCCGAGCTACCCTTCGATCCGGCCCATTTCTTGGCTCGCATAGAGCAGGCTCACCGGGATTGCGGCTACGCGATTGCCGTGGTGGCGGAAACCATCCGAGACAAGCATGGGCAACCGGTGGGGGCCGAGCTGGCGTCAGTTGACGATTTCGGCCACCCCATCATGCGCGGAACCGCCGATACCCTCATGCGGCTCGTTGAACGGGAGCTTGGGGTCACGGCGCGCTTCGATAAGCCGGGCGGTCTCCAGCGATCGTCATTCTGCCTCAGGTCCGACGTCGACGCCAAGGAAGCGCGAGAGGTCGGAACGGAGGCGGTTCGGCTCGTCCTAGAGGGTCAGACGGATGTGATGGTTGGTCTCAGGCGCCTCGACGACTCCCCATACCGGGTCGAGACGTTCCCCATCCCCCTCGAGAAGATCGCCAACCGGCAAAGGGCTCTACCGGCTGATTACTTCGATCCTCGAGAGCTGCGAGCCACAGACGCATTCCGCCGCTATGCACAGCCATTGCTGGGTGCCGGGCCGATTGGCCCCTTCGAAACCCTTTAGTTACGGCCCGGCGCCGCCTCGATCGGCCCGCGAGTAGAGGCTCCTGACGATGGTGAGGACCATCTCACCCAGGGCAGTTCCCTGGATGAACGGCAGCGCTGCGTACCCCAATACCCGACGTTCCTGCTCCCGAGCCATGCCCACATAGCCATCCAGCTTTGCGAATAGCGTGCTTGACTTCTTTTGGCCAAGACGCAGCCCGAACCAGAGCCCGCCGCACACGGCGGCAAAGAGCAAGACCGCAACGAGCAGCTCCAGCGCCAGCACGATGACGGCGATGGACGCCAGTAGGTTGAGGACGCCCATCAGCTCTTCTCTCGATTGGAAGCTTTCTCCGAAAGGGCCTTGATGGTCGCCGTCACGGCGGTTACGTAACCGAACGCCACGGATGCCGGCCGAACCACGGAACCACTGACGAAGCGTCCGGTTTCCTGGACCTCTTGCAGTGTTTCCTTGGCTGAGCCACTGACCGTCTTCACCTCACCCTTGACCTCTTTGACCAGACGGATGATGATCCAGCCGGCGTAGGCCAGAAAGGCGAAGGCGATGAGAGACAGCAGTGCCGCCAGGATGAGGATGACGTCGCCAATGCCCTGCAGGACTCCCATCGCTTTCCTCCTGAGCCGGGCGATTGCTCAGTAATTGTCGCAAGTCTCGCGCCCCAACGAACGGGAGGCACATGCAAGGTTCGAGCCCGCCGGCTTCCTGAATGGTCCTAGACCTGCCGAGATGCCATGAGATTGGGTAGAGATAATCGAAGGCAGCGGGAGGAGCGATTGCACGGAATCGACTGGCCGGCCGTGGCGCGCAGCGTGGAGCGTCATCTCCAGATTCTGATCGGGTTCGACACCACGAATCCTCCCGGTAATGAGCTGGCCTGTGTCCAGTACATCGCCGATGTCCTGGCAGAAGCCGGCTATGATCCCATCGTTCTGGAGTCGGCGCCCCAGCGAGGCAACGTCGTCGCTCGATTCAAGGGCACCGGAGAGAAGCCGCCTCTCTTGATCTACGGCCATGTGGACGTCGTCACCGCTGAGGCAGACAAGTGGCGGCATCCGCCCTTCGCCGCCGACCTCGACGAGGGATGCGTCTGGGGTCGCGGCGCTCTCGATATGAAGGACATGGTTGCCTACGAGATCCAGTGCATGGAGCTGCTTGCGCGCGAGAACCCGTCGCTCAAGCGCGATGTCATCTTTGCGGCAACCGCCGACGAGGAAGTGGGGGGAAAGCTGGGAGCAGGCTGGTTGGTGGAGAACCACAAGGATCTCATCCTCGCTGAGTACGGGCTCAGCGAAGGGGCTGGATCAACACTCCAGGTCGCAGGAAAGCGCTTCTATGGAGTTCGGACGGCAGAGAAGGGGTCGTCCCGGTTCGCACTGCGAGCCGTTGGTCAGCCGGGCCACGGCTCCATCCCAAAGCGGGAGACCTCCGTCCACGTCCTGGCCCGGGCGGTCGAGGCCCTCTACGAGCACCGTCTCCCCCTACACCTGACGCAGACCACGATTCGCTATGCCACGACCCTGGCGGAGGCGGTGGGACTCGATGTGAGCTCCGGATTGACGGAAGCGGTTCTCGACGATATTGCGTCGCGTCTTCCCTCGGATCTCGCCCGTAGTCTCCAGGCCGTGGTTCGCAACACCGCCGTCCCGACAGGGCTTCGCGCCGGGACCAAGATCAACGTCATCCCCAGCGAGGCGGAGGCGTGGGTCGATGCGCGCATCGTTCCTGGAGAAACCCCGGAATCCCTGTTCCGCGAAGTTCGGGCGGTGATTGGCGACGGGTGCCAGATTACGCCCATAGATGAGGGGCTGCCTCAGGAGTCCGAAGCCGGCGATGCGCTCTATCAGCTGATCGAGCGCGTCGTGCAGCGTCACGATCCCGGATCGGAAGTCGTCCCGGTGATGCTGAGTGGAGCGACTGACGCCCGTTGGGTCAGTCGGATGGGCACCAAGTGCCTCGGCTTCAGCCCCCTGGCCCTCCCCCAGGACTTCTCCACCGAAGGCCTTGTCCATGGGCATGACGAACGAGTCCCAAGTGCCGGACTTGCGTGGGGCGCCCAGGTGTTCTACGAGATCGTGCGGGAGTTCGCCGCCCTCTGACGCTTAGTCCTGGTTCAGGCTCCCGCCGACGCGGCGCCGCCTTCGAAACACAACGGCTCCGCCGAGGATGAGGAGCAGCCCAGCGACACCGTAGATTGCTCCGGCCGGCGACTCCACAGATCTCCCGTGTCGTCTGCTCCTCGCCGGGCCAGGACGCGACGGGGTGGTACGGACGGCACTCCCACTGCCGAATGCAGGACGTTCGGCCGGAGGATGCCTCAGTGGAAAGTGCTTCCCACCACTGAGGATCACGATCTGGCTGTCGCGACGGATCCGCGTGGATACGGATACGGCAAACCTGCCCGCGTGGTCGGTGACGGCCAGCATGGGCTGCGCGTTGGAGGACCGGGTCACATAGACCTGCATCACTCGATGGGCCGGCCCCGTTCCGAGCAGGTACGACCGATCCTTGAAATGCACCAAGAACGCGGTCCACCGCCCCGACCGCAGGACACTCCCCTGTGAGGGTGGTCCCATGAGCCGGGCTATTCGATCCTGAAAGCTGGCCTGAGCCATGTAGACGTCCGTGTAGTTGCTCGGCGTCACGGTGTCCACCCAGGGCAGGCGATACAGCCGGCCCGGCGCCACAGGCGGGGATATCACGAACGCGGCCGCCGTCCAGTCATAGGTCGCCGGGATGCCCGCGGTGGCAAGCTTCCTTCCCAAGTCGACTCGTTCGGCATGGAGCCGCCCAAGCAGCGCGCGCAAGCGCCCTGCTCTTGGGATGACCAAATCGACGACCTGAGGCCCGGGAGGGGATGCAATGCCGGCAAGACCGGGCCAGCCGCCCAGCGGGTCGAGGATCTGCGGCACTTGCTTCCACAGATAGTGAGATGCCTCGCCTTGATAGGAGGCTAGGGGATCGGACCCCTGACCGCTCCACCCATATGGATCGGTCGGATGGCAGTTGTGAAAGACGGTGAAGTGCAAGTGCGGGCCCGTTGAGTGGCCGGTATCCCCACTGGTCGCAATCTCCTGTCCGGACCTCACCCGCTGCCCCGTGTGGACCCGGATGCGGCTCAAATGCCCGTACAGGGTCACATACCCGCCACCGTGATCGATGAGCACCATCTTCCCGTATCCGGTGACACGTTGGCCGGGGTAGTTCCAGCCGGCGAAGATGACCCGCCCGGCGGCCGCAGCATAGACGGGCTGATACACCAAACCAAAATCGTAGCCGTTGTGACCGTCGTAGTACAGATACTGCCGCAAGGCGTCGGACCAGTACGCCGGAAAGTCCGGGGCCATGCCGAACCGGGCATTGAACGGTACCGACGGTGCGCGAACTCCATTCGCCAGGACAATGAGCCCGTCCCGGGCGAAGTCGGGCAGGTCGTGATCGAAATAGGAGTATAGCTCCACAAAACCGTGGTACGGCGGAACCAGAAATGGCGCTCGTTGCGGCCACAGCTGTGGCGTGCAGTTGATGGGGCTGATCGTGTTTTCTACGTCAAGCGCCGGTGAGGGAGGAAGTGGGACACTCCTCGGCATCACGGATCTGTGCACGAGATGCAGCTCAACTCCCGAAAGAATGGCCGACTCGATTCGTCGGCGGTTCCCCAAGGAATGCTTCCCTATAACCGCCGCCGCGGGTGGCGTGACGACGGATTTCGGGCTGCCCGTTGCATGATGGCTCCGGTGATGAGAAGTGGAATGATGGCCGTGAGCCATTCGTGTCGGGCCTACCTCCGGTCGAGGGGTGGGCCTGGGCCGAGTCGCCTTCGGCTTCGGTCGCGGCGTTCGTGTCACCCGTGTCGGCGTAGGCGAGATCGAGCGGGTCGGCACGACCGTCGGAGTACGCGAGGCGGTTGCCGTGGCCGTGGCGCTGGGCGTGCCGGCTGATTCGGGAGAAGGCACGGGCGAGACCGTCGCCGCAATAGGAGCCCCGAGCGTTCCTGAGCCTCCGGCGGCAGCGGGGCTGGACAGCAGCACTAGAAGGATGCCGGCAACGACACCCGCCCGGCAGGGAAGCCGCACTCTATGCATGCACTATTTTCCCAACCGAGCGTGCATCAAGGACGGTGCCGCCCTGCGCGGATAAACGGCTTTCGTCAGCCGGGTGTCTGCACCCTCGCCGCCGACTGCGCGACCGGCCTCAGGCGCCCACCGCGTGGTAGCCGGCGTCGACAAACACTACATCGCCCGTCACTCCGCTACTCAGGTCGCTCAGCAGAAAGACCGCAGCATTGCCGATCTCATCCAAGGTGACGTCCCGGCGGAGCGGAGCTACCTCGCGTGCCCGTTCCTGGAACGAGCGGAAGCCACTGATCCCCCGGGCCGCAAGGGTATTCACGGGCCCGGCCGAGATCGCGTTGACTCGGACGCCGTCCGGTCCTAAATCGTAGGCAAGATAGCGGACGATGTTCTCCAGCGCCGCCTTTGCCACGGCCATGACGTTGTAGGAAGGAAACGCCCGTTCGGAGGCAATGTAGGTCATGGTCACAATGCTGCCGCCAGTGCTGAGAAGCGGCAAAGCGGCCCTCGTCACCCCGATCAGGGAGTACGCGCTGAAGTCGAGGGCAAAGGAGAACCCCTCCCGGGAGATGTCGACGAAACGGCCGCTGATATCTTCCTTGCGGGCATGCGCAACGGAATGCACCACGAAATCAATAGAGCCCCACCGGTCGCCGGCGGCGGCGAAGGCGCCGCCGATCTCCTCGTCCGAGGTTAAATCGCCCGGAACCAGGAGTGGCGGGTGGGCCAGCTCATCCGCCAGCTGTCGAACGTTTCGCTCCAGACGCTCAGTGAAACCGATCGCGAGCTCAGCGCCTTCCTCATCCAGGCGCTTGCAGATTCCCCAGGCGATGCTGTTCTTGTTCGCAAGTCCGAAGACGACCCCCCGCTTTCCGTCGAAAAGACCCATGCATTCCTCCCCGCTGCATGATGGCACGTGCTCTGCCCAGATTCAGGCTCCGTGATAGCATTGGTCGCGAAGCGGTGCCCGTGTGCTGCTTCGCATTTTCATGTTTCCGGAGTACCGATGATCGACTGGGCGGTGCTGGGTGCGGTCGGGCACCGCGTTAGGACGAATCACGCCTTGGAGCATGCGACCATCACGATCCTGAGCGGACGGTTCAGCCACGTGACGCTGCGCGGGAGGTCAAATCGGCATGGGTTCTACGTGATGGGCGAAGTGCCCCGAGACGAAGTGAGCAGCGCTGCATCGGATGCGCTGCAGCGGCTCAATGCCGGCCAGTCGGAGCTTGCCGTTCACCCGTTTTGCGGAACCAACCTGGCCGTCAGCGGCACGCTCGCCGGTCTCGCCTCGGCCATCGCCGCCCGCGCCAACCGCAGAGACGGGGCGTACCCCATGGCAATACTTGCCGGTCTGCTGGCAGTGCTGGTTGCGCAGCCCCTCGGTATCTGGACTCAACGTCACCTGACCACGCAGAGTGACGTACGAGGGCTCCGGATCGTGGATGTCGAAACGAAGCGCTTCTTGGGCAAGAAGCTGCACTTCGTGCACACAACGTTCTAGCGTGTTTTGGCCTCCACAGAGGCCACGCCTCACCGGCTGAGCCGGTCGGCGGGATGTTGGGTTCGGGCCTAGGTCCGGATCGGGGAGGTTACCGGAGTCAATGAAGGGTATCGTTCTGCTCCTCGTGTTTCTCGGCGCATTCGCGGCCATTGCCTATGGCGCCGCGCTCACTGCCTGGATTCTCAGGCAGCCCGCGGGTACGGACCGCATGCGCCAAATCCAGAGCGCAATTCAGGAAGGCGCCGCCGCCTACCTGAACCGGCAATATATCGTTATCGCAATCATCGGCGCCGTCGTCGCAGTATTGCTGGCGATCTTCATCCAGGGCGAAGCGCGGGGAGATCCAGGGCACATCCTGACTGCGGTTCTCTTTATCATTGGAGCCGCCTGTTCGGCCGCGGCAGGCTATGCCGGAATGAACGTCGCGGTGCGCTCGAATGTGCGGGTTGCCCAAGCAGCGACTGTCGGACTGGGACCCGCCATGCAGATGGCGTTTCGTGGCGGAGCGGTAACGGGGTTCTTCGTCGTGGGTCTGGCCCTCTTGGCGGTGGTCTTTTCCTACGCCGTTTGGGGCCAGGGGCACGCGGCCGGGCCTGAGCCGCTAGTGGGACTGGCGTTCGGAGCCAGCCTGATCTCAGTGTTTGCCCGGTTGGGCGGAGGCATCTACACGAAGGCAGCGGACGTCGGGGCCGATCTTGTCGGCAAGGTGGAGGCGGGAATCCCCGAGGACGATCCCCGCAATCCGGCCGTGATCGCCGATAACGTCGGCGACAACGTGGGTGACGACGCCGGCATGGCCGCCGATCTGTTTGAGACCTATGTCGTCACCTCGGTCGCGGCAATGTTGCTCGGTTTCCTGGCCTTCACCGGCACGCAGCGTTTGCACGCCATCCTCGTCCCGCTGCTCATTGGGGCCGGATCGATCCTCGCCTCAATCGTGGGAAGCTTCGTGGTGCGCGTGATCGGGGGACGCGTCATGGCCGGCCTTTACATGGGCCTCGGTCTGACCGGGGTTATCTCAGCCCTGTTGTTCATCCCCATTACCGGCCTGCTGCACGACCAGTGGCGCTACTATGCGGACGCCATCGTGGGTCTGCTCATCACCGTCGCCATCTTCGCCATCACGGAGTTCTATACCTCGGCCTCCTTCGCTCCCACGAAGGGCATCTCCGCCGCGTCGGTCACAGGGCACGCGACCAACATCATCTCGGGATTGGCTGTCGGCATGCAGGCCACTGCCATGCCGGTCATTGTCATCGCTATCGGCATCGTGGTTTCCTTCTCGGTCGCCCCCGTCGGGCACGGCATCTACGGGGTGGCCATCGCGGTTGTGGCCATGCTCTCCCTGACCGGATTCATCGTGACCCTAGATGCCTTCGGCCCCATCACCGATAACGCCGGCGGCATCGCTGAGATGGCGGAGCTTCCCCATGAAGCGCGCGAGGTCACTGATCCGCTCGACGCCGTGGGTAACACCACAAAGGCGGTAACCAAGGGCTACGCGATCGGCTCTGCCGGGCTCGCGGCACTGGTGCTCTTCGCGTCCTATACACAGGTCGTCAGCTCCCATGTGCACGGCCTGGTACTGTTCGATCTGAGTGATCCGTACGTGATCGCGGGGCTCTTCATCGGCGGCTTGCTGCCCTTCCTCTTTGGGTCGCTCGCCATCCAGGCAGTGGGACAGGCGGCCGAGCAGGTGGTCATGGAGGTCCGGCGCCAGTTCCGGGAGATCAAGGGGATCATGGAAGGCACCACCCGGCCGGATTACGCGCGGGCGGTCAACATCGTCACCGCGTCGGCCCAGCAGAAGATGATCCTTCCGGGGCTCATCCCGGTCGCGGCTCCGATCATTGTCGGCTTCGTCCTTGGCTATCGAGCGCTGGGAGGCATGTTAATCGGGTCCATCGTGACTGGGCTCTTCCTCGCGATTCAGATGACTTCGGGCGGCGGTGCCTGGGACAATGCCAAGAAATACATTGAGGATGGCCACTACGGTGGCAAGGGGACCGATGCCCATGCCGCGTCGGTCACCGGCGATACCGTGGGCGATCCATACAAGGACACCGCCGGTCCTGCCATCAACCCCATGATCAAGATCGTCAATATCGTGGCGCTCCTCATCGCTCCCCTAGTAGTCGCTCACCACATCTGGGGCTGAGCGACTCGATGGGCTTCCCGGCCGAGCGGCCACGACGGCTGAGGCGCTCGGCATCGTTGCGGCGCTTGGTCGCCGAAACCCGGCTGAGCATCGACAGCTTGGTGTATCCCCTGTTCGTTCACGAGGCCCTGGAGCCGCAACCGATTCCTTCTATGCCAGGACAGCAGCGTTGGCCCGTCTCAGGCGTCGTGGAGGAGGTGCGTCGGGCGAAGCAATTGGGGATATCGGCCGTCATCCTGTTTGGGGTTCCTGCCCAAAAAGACGAGCTTGGCTCTCAGGCATACGATCCAGACGGTGTGGTCCAACGCGCGGTTCGAGCCATCAAGCACCACCTCCCCGATGTCATCGTCTTCGCCGATACCTGCCTCGACGAGTACACGAGTCACGGTCACTGCGGAGTCCTGAAGGATGGTGAGGTCGATAACGATGCGACGCTGGAGGTTCTCATCCGGACCGCCCTTTCGCAGGCGACGGCCGGCGCTGATTTCGTGGCGCCGAGTGACATGATGGACGGCAGGGTCGGCGCCATTCGCGCCGCCCTGGAAGAGTCGGGTTTCTCCGGGACCGGAATCCTGGCGTACTCGGCCAAATACGCGTCCAGCTTTTATGGACCCTTCCGGGAAGCAGCCGACAGCAGCCCCGAATTTGGCGACAGACGCGGCTATCAGATGGACTTTCGGAATGCCAGAGAGGCCCTGCGGGAGGGGACCCTGGATGTGCAAGAGGGTGCCGATATTCTCATGGTCAAACCGGCTCTCGCATATCTGGACATCGTCCGTCTATTTCGGGAACATTTTTCGGTACCGATCGCGGCGTACAACGTGAGCGGCGAATACTCGATGCTCAAAGCCGCCGCCGCCCGCGGATGGATCGATGAAGAGGCGACGATGGTGGAGGTGGTCGGCTCGATCGCTCGGGCCGGCGCCGACATCATCCTGACGTATCATGCGCTGGAGCTGGCCCAGGCTCTGGCGTAACGCTCCGGCCCATTTCGACGCGAGTATACTTCAGAAGCCCAAGGCGTGGAGGCCGTTCATGGCGCACGGTCGCGACAAGCCGAAACGAGAGCAGCGGCGTCCCAAGAAGGCCAAGGCCCCCAAGCATCCCGCTGCCACGCGAGAGCAGCAGGTGATCGCTCACGTGTCAGGGCAGGACCAGCATCGGTGGAGCACCGAGAACCGCAAGTCGGACGAGTAGCTTCCGAGCCGACTACACCGGCCGGTGGACCACGCCTCGCTGACGGGCCACCTCGAACCCAACGACAGCAGCGGTTGCGGCAGCTCCCAATGAGATCGGGCTCGACCTGCCGTAGGGAATCGATACTCTCGTAATCTCCCTGTCGGACAGCTGCCGATGAGCCCCACGATGCTCACCGCCGATGATCAGGAAGGCTGGCTGAGTCAGGTCAACCTGGAATAGCGACTGCTCGCCCTTCGGTTCCAGAAGCAGTATCGTCCAACCGAGTGCCTCGAAATACTCAGCCGCCTCCGCGGCAGTCTTGACCTTGGCGGCCGGCAGAAGCTCTGAGGCGCCTGCCGAGGCCCGCGTCACGACCGTGAGGGCCGATGTCCAGTCCCGTGGGCCTAAAACCAGGCCCGTCGCACCGGCCAGGTACAGCGAACGGATGGCAGAGCCGAAATTGTACGGGTCCTCGATCCCGTCCAGCATCGCAACCATTCCTGGCTCGGGGACGTTTCCCAGATCCGCGAGCTCAACAGCTCGGCGCTCTCCAACCTCGGCCACGACGCCTGCATGGGAGCGCCCCTTTGCTCTTTCGGCGATCTCCCGTTCGTTCACCTCGTATACCGGCACTCCCGCTGCCGTCGCGAGCTGTCTTAGCCTCATGTAGCCCCGGGGTAGTCGCTTTCGATTCACCCGAACGCAAAACACTTGACGCCGCCCGCCTTCCAGCGCGGCACAAACAGAGAGCATGCCCTCGACAATGCCCCTCGGTGCTTCCGTGGGGTTGGCCGGGGAGGTCAGAGCCCCGAGCGCGCTTTGTGCCGGCGTGGCAGAGAGGAGCCGACAGGGATGCCGGCTCGCAGCTGGCCAGATTCGCCCAGTCCTGGTGCCGAGATGTGGGGCGAAAGTGGATAGAGGGCCGAGATGGTCCTGATGTCGAAGTTCTGCGGCTTGTCGTAGCGATAGGCATCAGATGTCGGCACCATCACCGAGGCCACGTGTCGGTAGACGTGCTTGAGCCCCAAGGCATGTCCAATCTCGTGGAGAAGCAGGTGTCGGAGCATCGGAAGCGGGTATTGCAGAAGGTCGCCGTGGACCAGATAGCTGTTGTTCACCTCAATGGTGGCGTGGCTCAAGCCACACCCGAAGACGTTGACATCCGGGATGGTGAGCCCGGCATGGTCATACCAAAATCCTCGAGTCCCAAAGAACCCGGACCGAACCACGATGTCGGCTCGGCCCGGTCGACCCACCTGTTGAAATCGCAGCACCGGCCAGGCGGCCGACCAGGACTGGAAGGCGCGCCTGGTTGCGGCCGCGTACTCACTTCGGAACGGTGTGGGCGGCCCGAGCCGGAAGGCATAGCTGAGCCTGAGGGTCCCTGAGGCGGGATCGTACGGCCAGAGAGAGGTGTGGTCAAGAGGGTTGGCAAAGCAGATGCCGCTGTTTGGCACGCGCTGAAAACCAAGGGATGCGACGCCTCCCAGGGGAAGAAGGACCGCAAGGCATGCGGCCGCCCAGATGGCTTGCCTGCGCCGAAATCTGGGTCGCCGAAGTGGCCGGTGCCGCCGAGAGCTGACTCTCGCGTTGAGCGGCCCATGTCGGGAGCCCTCTAGCAGCGACGCGCCACAATGCCCGCAGTACGAGGCACCCTGTTCGGCTGCCCCACAGATTGGACACGCGCCTGCCCCCGGCTCCTGTCGCACTCCCAGCCCTTTCGGAGTACAAGTTCGGTCGCGACTTTAGTTTACGCCAGTGGCGGCCGGGGTTCGACCGCTGAGTTTTGAGCCGTTCCGGCAGGGCCGAGAACCAGTAGACGGTACAGGGCGCTTTGGCGTTCTCGTGCGACTCGATAGGCGTCGCCCATGCGAGCCGGTTGGTGCACCTTCTCGAGAACCGGCTCGAGGTCGCCTTCGTCGACGCCGAGAAGCCGCAGGGCCATGACCGCCGCGCCCCGACTCGAAGCTTCCAGTACCGGCGATTCCCAGACCTCATGTTCGAGGACGGCGGCCAATATCTGAAGCCACGTCTGTGACTCCAGGAGCGCCGCCCCGGCCGCGATGACCATCGGCCTGCCATCCATGGTCGCTGTGAGATCGTCGAAGACGGCGCGGAGCTGATAGCTCACGGATTCCAAGGCCGCCTGAAGAATGTCGACCGGCTTGGTGCTGACATGGAGCCCCACGATGGCCGCCCGTGCCGATCCAATCCAGTCCGGGCTTCGCTCGCCCGCGATGAAAGGCAGCACCGTCAATCCGCCGGCGTCGGGTGGACGGGCTCGAATCTCCTCCTCACACTCCGTAAGCGATGCCACCCGGAACGTCTCCTTGATCCAGGCGACAAGATTGCCGCCTTCGGCCAGTGCCGCTCCGCGCACTTCACGGTCCCGATCGAGACGGTACGTCCAGAGCGACGACCGAGCGCCGTCGGTCCTGCTAGCCGGGCGTTTTCCGGCGCCCTTGGACACGACGACGCGTACCGCCGACGAGGTGCCGACGCTGATGACCACGCGCTGAGAGAGCAGGCCCCCGGCGCCCACATTGGCGCAGGCGCCATCGCCATGAGCCGGCAACCAAACGGCCCGGCTGAAGTGGGGCCAGCGTTTCTGGAATTCCGGTGTCAGGGCAGCAGGAGAATCGTCGATCGGCGACAGCCGGAGGGCCGACTCCTCATGTGCGAGCCGCAGTGCGTAGGGGTCCCAGCCGGCTGAGGACACATTCAACAGGCCGGTGCCCGAGGCCATGGATACACTCACCTGTAAACGGCCCGTGAAACGGAGGTGAAGATACTCGGCGAACGAACACAGGTGGGCCGCTGAATCGAGCAAGGTCGGCCACTGCTGCTTCATCCAGCGGATCTTGGCTGGCCAATAGCTGGCGTGCAGGCCGGCGCCGGTCCGTCGATGAAGCAGCCACGGTTTGCACTCGGTTTCCAGTCTGGAAATGATCTGGCCCGGCCTCGTATCCGCCCAAAGCAGGAGCGGAGTCAGGGGCTGAGCTCTGGCGTCGAGCGCCATGATGCTGTGCCAAAAGCAGGAAATTCCGACGGCGGCAATCTCGCCTCGCCCAATCTGCGGCTGCCCATGCAGCTCATCCAAGATCGAGCAGATGAGGTCGAGGAGTTCTCCCGGATCGAGCTCAGAAGCGCCCTCCCGTGAGATGTCGGGAGCATGGGCTCGTTGAACCGGCGCCATCAGAGGCATCGCGCGCTCGTCGTATGCGATCGCCCGGACGGAGGATGTGCCGATGTCGACCCCGAGCACCCAGGTCGGCCGTTTGCTTCCCGACATCAGCTGACATCTCGGGTGGCAATCACCTCTGATTGTCGCCAGAAGCGGGACGGCACGAGCTCGCGCCGTGTGGGAGTTCGAGCTCTATTCGTGCGGCCCGCCACTACCATGGAAGGAGATGGGTGAGGGGGACGGGAAGCGCTACCTCTCGTGGCAGGACGTCGAGTCCCTGGTTTCGCGACTGGTCGACCAACTGCCGGAGACCTACGACCGCCTCTTGGTCGTTACCCGAGGCGGAATGATCCCGGCGGCCCTGGTGAGTCAGCTTCTCGGCATACGGGACATCCTGGTCGCCGCCGTGATGTTCTATTCGGGACCCGACGCCCGTCTTCCTGAGCCGCTTTTCCTTCAGTTCCCCGAAGACCCACTCGTCGCCGGAAAGCGAATCCTGGTCATCGACGACGTCTGGGACAGCGGCGGCACGTCTGTCTCGGTCTGCAACCGGCTCCGGCGAGCCGGAGCTCTACCCGAGGTGGCCGTCCTGCATTACAAGCCACAGCGTTCGAACTACCCTGCGGAGCGACCGGATTACTACGTCGAAGAAACGGCCGACTGGATCATATATCCCTGGCAGCCCAAGGGCGACTAGGCCGCCAAAAGAGCAGCAACACCTGCCTATAATTCGGGGCATCACAACCTGAGGACAGCCTTGTCATCGCAATCCCTCTACCGGAAATGGCGGTCTCGGTCGTTTGAAGACATCCTCGGGCAGGGGCCGATCGTCGCGACCCTTCGCAACGCCGTCAAGCACGACCATGTTTCCCACGCCTATCTCTTTACCGGACCTCGCGGCACCGGGAAGACCAGCACCGCCCGCATCCTCGCCAAGGCAGTCAACTGTCTCGCCCCACAGGATGGCAATCCCTGCGGCCAGTGTCGGATGTGTGTGGCCATAGCCGACGGGAGCAGCCCGGACGTCATCGAGATTGACGGCGCCTCCAACAACAGCATCGACGACATTCGCGGGCTGCGTGAGCGAGTCGCGTTTGTGCCTGCCGAAGCCCGCTTCAAGGTCTACGTCATCGATGAGATTCACCGCCTCAGCGGCAGCGCATTCGACGGCCTCCTAAAGACCCTGGAAGAGCCACCTCAACACGTGCTGTTCATCTTCGCCAGCACCGAGCCGCACAAGGTGCCCGAAACGATCCTGTCTCGCTGCCAGCGCTTTGACTTTCATCGCATCGATCGAGAGAGCACCATCTCCCGCCTGAGAGAGGTCTCGCGTGAGGAGGGGATCGAGCTCACCGACACGGCCATGGACCTCATCGCTCAACAGAGCGCCGGTAGCTTGCGGGATGCCCTGGGAATCCTGGATCAGGTGCGGGTTTTCGGGGGAAACGTCGTCGACGAGGATGCCGTTCGGAACAGCGTCGGCATCGGACGTCCGGCCATCGTATCGTCCCTCGGCCAGCACATCATCGACGGGAACGCCGGAGCTGCCTTGGCACAGCTTCACGACGCGGTGGGCCACGGCGTCGACCCCCGATCGCTGTCCCGCCAGCTCATCGACTACTGGCGAGGATTGCTCCTGGCGGTTAACGGCTCCGAATCGGATCTGGATATCGATCCGGCGCTCAGAGAGCCCATACGCGCCCAGGCTGCTCGGATCTCAAACGCCGGATGCCTGGCCGTCCTGAGGGCACTCACGGAGCAGGTCGTGGAGCCACGGCTCAACGTCGACCCACAGCTACCGGTGGAAATGGGCATCGTGCAGGCCATCCTCCTGCTCCACGACGCGGGTGCGGCGGCGGGAGGGTCCGTCGAAGTCGCCGGTCCTCGAGACACCCGCGTCCCAACGGATCAGGACAGCAGGCCGCGCGGCTCTCGTCCGAGATCGAGCCCAAGCGTGCCCGTGGAGACGGGCGCGGAACCTTTCTATTCGCCACCGCCGGCCGACGCGCCGCTCGCCGCCGTCGCGGAGTCAAGGAGACCGGAAGACACGGAGGTTTCCGATCGTTCGAGTGCGGAGAGCCTGGAATCTCCGAGCCGCAGCGACTCCGGCGCCCCGCCCACGGCTGGCGTCGAGGAGGCATGGCCTGCCGTGCTCGAGGCGGTACGTCAGAAGTCGCGCATCGTCGAACGGGCCCTGCGGAGGGGGCGCTTGATGGACGTTTCAGAACGAGAGCTTACGGTCGGCTTCGTCTATCCCTACGAGCGGGATGAGGTCGACAAGATCCGTAACCGGCAGCTGGTCGAGAGCGCCATTCACGAGATCGCCGGCTCGAAAGTTCGCCTTCGCTGCGTCACGGATTCGGCTCGGCCGCGTCAGCCCGCCTCCGCAGACACCGCCGACGACCTGGACACATTCATGCGCGAGGCCAAAATGGCGCTGCTCGCAGTTCACCATGCCGAGCTGAACGCCACCAAGAGCCGCCGCTGACCGAACGGCTCCCGGAGATGACTGGTCGGGGAGACTGGATTCGAACCAGCGACCCCTTGCACCCCATGCAAGTGCGCTACCGGGCTGCGCCACTCCCCGACGTTGCTCGATTTTACGGGCAATTCGTCCGATCCGTCAAAGCCGCCTCGATATAATTCGGCATACCTCCTGCCTTCAGGCGGGAGGTTTTCTGTACCAGGAGCGCGTGGGTGTTCTGGCGACGAAATCGAGCCGTTGCCGTTCCGTTGCAATCGGAGGAGGCTGAGGCCCTCGAACGCAGTGTCGAGAAGACCCGGGAATCGGTCTTCGGCCGTGTCTCCCAGTTGTTTCGAAGGCCGGTCCTCGACGAGTCAACATGGGATGAGCTGACGCAGCTCCTCATGGAATCGGATATTGGCCCGAGCCGGGCGTTCCGATTGGTGGAGCACGCTCGCGAGATGGTCGAAGGGGAGACGCTGAAGACGCCGGTGGAAGCCGAGACGGCGCTCCGGCGACAGCTTGTTGAGAGCCTGGGAGCGGCCGAGCCCATGCTCCTCGAGGACCAGCCCGGTCGGCTGGCGGTCCATATGGTGGGCGTGAACGGCTCGGGCAAGACAACCACCTCTGCCAAGCTCTCGGCGTATCTCCGGCACCGAGGACGATCGACCCTCCTGGCCGCGGCGGACACGTTTCGAGCGGCGGCCATCGACCAGCTGCAGGTGTGGGGAGAACGGACGGGGACGGACGTCATCGCCGGTCAGCAGGGTTCCGATCTGGGCGCCGTGGTCTTCGACGCCGTGCACGCCGCCAGGATGCGTGGGCTCGATACTGTGATCATCGATACCGCCGGCCGGCTGCACACCAAGACCAATCTGATGGACGAGCTCAGCAAGCTGCGGCGGGTAGCGACGAAGGCCGACCCGGACGTGACTCAGGTGGCGCTGCTCGTTCTCGATGCCACCACGGGGCAGAACGCCTTGATGCAGGCAAAGCGGTTTCTCGAGGCCGTTCAGGTCGACGGCATCATCCTCACGAAGCTGGACGGCACGGCCAAGGGCGGGGTGGTGTTTGCTGTCTTCGAGGAGCTCAACCTGCCCATCTGGTATGTCGGCTCGGGAGAAAAGCTCACCGATCTGGCGCCATTCGACCACCTTGCCTTCGTCAACGCCCTGTTCCGGTGAGGGACTCGCCACGCAAGCGACAGGATCTGGAGAGCTAACCATATGTTTGACAATCTGACCGACCGACTCACCTCCATCTTTTCCGGCCTTCGAAGCAAGGGCGCGTTGACGGAGCAGGATGTGGAGGAGGCGATGCGTGAGGTGCGCATGTCTCTCCTCGAGGCCGATGTCAATTTCCGCGTCGTCAAGGACTTCGTCGCTCGGGTGAAAGAGCGCAGCATCGGCGGCGATGTCCTCCAAAGCCTCACGCCGGCGCAACAAGTCGTGAAGATCGTGCACGAGGAGCTGGTGGCGTTGCTCGGCGATGCCGCTCCTCTGCGCCTGGACGGACAGCCGCCTGCCGTCATCATGCTGGCCGGGCTCCAGGGCTCCGGAAAGACGACCACCGCCGCCAAGCTTGCCCTGCTGCTCCGCAAGCAAAAGCAGCTACCACTGCTCGTCGCCGCCGACACCTACCGTCCCGCCGCCGTCGACCAGCTTGTCTACCTCGGCAAGCAACTAGACGTTCCCGTCTATTCGGAAGGTACGAGCAGCAAGCCTCCGGTTATCGTGGCCAATGCACTCAGAGAGGCGAGGACGGCCGGGCGAACCGTAGTCATTCTGGACACGGCCGGTCGGCTGCATGTTGATAACGCCATGATGGAAGAGCTTCGCGAGATTGGCGCTCTCTCGCGCCCCTCCGAGACCCTGCTGGTCGCGGACGCCATGACCGGCCAGGACGCCGTCCGCGTGGCGGAGCAGTTTCATGAAAGCGTATCGCTGACCGGGCTCATCCTCACCAAGGTCGACGGCGATGCTCGAGGAGGCGCCGCGCTCTCGATTCGCCAGGTCACCGGAGTCCCCATCAAGTTTCTGGGGACGAGCGAGAAGCCCGATGGCCTCGAGACGTTCCATCCCGACCGTCTAGCTCAGCGAATTCTTGGCATGGGCGATGTGCTTTCCCTCATCGAGAAGGCGCAGGAGACCTTCGACGAGGAAGAGGCGCTGCGCATGCAGAAGAAGCTGCGCACGGCCACATTTGACCTCGAGGACTTCCTAAATCAAGTCCAGAGCCTGAAGAAGATGGGCCCCCTAACGGGCATCATGGAGATGATTCCCGGCATGCGCGGCGCTATGAAAGGGATGGGGGGAGTTCCCGACTTCAACGACAAAGAGTTCAAGCGGGTCGAAGCAATGATCACCTCAATGACGCGGCAGGAGCGCCACAATCCGACCATGATCAACGGCAGCAGACGGCGACGGATTGCGCAAGGCAGCGGAACAACGATTCAGGACGTTAACCAGCTGCTGAATCAGTTCCGAGATATGCAGAAGCTCATGAAGTCGATGATGACCGGCGGCAAGCGCGTTCCGAAAGCGCTGCGAGGCATTCTCGGCTAGTAGACGCGCCTGGCGAGCCTATGTCGGTCGCGGATGAGAATGCGCCCGTTCTTGCTCTGGATAACGCCCTGCCGGCGAAACAGCGCAAGAGTCTTATTGATGCTCTCACGTGTGGTGCCCACCATGGTCGCCAGCTCTTCCTGCGTCAGCCGGAGATCAATCAGGCGGCCGCCATCGCCATCCACGCCCACCTGATCGCTCAGCTCCAACAGACGCTTGGCAAGCCGGGCAGGCACGTCCAGGAAGGTCATGTCCTGCACCAGCTCATCTGAGGCGCGAATCCGCCGCGCAAGCATCTCCAGGCAGCGTAGCGCGATGCGCGGGTGCGATTGCACCAGAGCGTAGAAGCTCTCCCTGCTCAGGGAGAGAGTGGTGGTGGGCTCGACTGCGGTGACGGTGCCGGTGCGCGGCTCGTTTGTGAAGATGGAGATCTCACCGATGATGCTGCCCGGCCCGAAGACGTCGATGAGCAGCTCGTCGCCGGCGTCGGTCTGGCGAGTGATCTTCACCCATCCCCGCTCGATCAGATAGAGGCGGCCACTGGGATCGTTCTGATAGAACATGACCTCGCCGCGTCGGAACGAGCGACGCGTCATGCGACGCTGCAGCTCGGTCAGCTCGGCATCGTCGAGGTGCGCAAAAAGGGCCGCTCGCCGCAGCCCCGAGTCAGCCGGAGGCACTCACCGCCCAGGCTCCCGCAGGCGGGTGGACAACGTCTTGAGGAGATTGATCGCGATGTCCGGATTCTCGCGGATCTGGGCTCGGAACTCGGAGGTCGAGATGACCGCGGCCTGAGTGGGCGTGTCCGCCACTACGGTCGCCGATCGGGGCCGATCGTCGATGAGCGACATCTCCCCAAAAACCTGGCCGGGTCCAATCTGGGCCACGGCCTCCCCATGACGCATCACCTTGCATGAGCCGGAAAGCACCACACCCATGCCGCCATATCCGCCACTGCCTTCCTCGATGACCACATGCTCGGGCTGATAGTTCACAACCTTCATGCGTCTGGCGATGTTCCGAAGGTGCTTCTTGTCCAGTCCGGCGAACAACGAGACGTTGGCAAGTGCCTCTTCGAGCTCCATTTCGTTATCCCTTCCGGCGGCGAATGATCGCCCTATTCCTCTGTGGGTAGATGGTAATACATGGTCTGAATGCCGACGCGGCCAGGCCCAGTGAATCGATTCCAGACGATGTTGGAGCCCCCGAACAAGCCGGTTCGCATGCCCTGCACCTTCGACTCGAGAGACACGGTCGTGTCCTTGTACAGGAACCCACCCGGCTCGACGTCGATGTACTCGCCCTCCCCCAGCTGTGCCTCTAAGACATTCCCATACCCGTGAAGCCACACGATGCCCGGGGCCGTCTCACATGTGAACTTGTCCAGGAAAAAACCCGTGCCGCCAAAGAGCACACTTCCGATGCCCTTGACCCGACTGAAGCTGTACTCCACGTTGCTGGTAGCCGCCAGGTATTGATGCTCACGAGTCTCCAGAGAGTCACCGGGCTTTAGGTGCATGCCGAAGACATGGCCCACCGCATCACGAGAGAAGGCGATCTGTCCGCTTCCCTTCGCCTCTGTCAACAGAATCTGCAGGCCGGCGACCTTCCGCTTAAACGCGCTCGCCAGACCGCCTGTCTTGATTCCGATGTCGATGCCCGGCGTCTTCCATAACGCCACGTGATGTTCAAAGAATATGGTCTGGCCGCCATCGAGCTGGACCGCCAGCTCGGGGACCAACTCTCCACGGACGTGATACGTCACTCCTGCAAAGGTTTCGTCCTCGACCTTCGTTTGCAGGATCTGCGGGATTTCCATAGCTTGGCTGTCCTCCTCCACCCTCTCGACTGCTGCCAGGATAGCACGGCCCACCACTTCACTTCGCACTGTCAGAGCGGCATGCCGTCGCGGAAGTGAGCAGCGATAGACTGGACTCTGCGAGCTACGCGCTCACCTCGAAATCGGCCACCAGACGGCGACATTCCGTTGCGTCGAGAAGCCTGAGCAGTTGAAGGTGCTCGGGGTGGCTGCTATAGCTCTCGAGCGCGGGTCGATCCGCCATTTCGAGGATGGCGATCAGCGAATAGGGACGGCAGCGACCGCTGAAATCCTCGCCCGCCTCCACTCGCGTCACGCCCGGGATGGACTGCACAAACTGCCTGAACATGGCCAGGATCTCCTCACCCCTCTCCCGATGTTCTTCGGGCAGTTCGACGAGAACCACGTGCTTGATCACTGCGGCATGCGGAGAACGAGAAGCTTCAGCTCCGTCAGCTCTTCGATTGCACATCGCAAGCCTTCACGGCCTAACCCGGAGTCCTTCACGCCGCCATAGGGCATTGGATCCACGCGAAATGTGGGAATGTCATTCACGATGACGCCACCCACGTCCAGCTCCTCGAATGCTCTCAGGGCATGATTCAGATCGCGCGTGAACACTCCCGCCTGAAGCCCGAATCGAGAGTCGTTCAGGCTTCTAATGGCATCGGAGATATTGCTGAACCGAAACAGGCTCACGACCGGCGCGAATGCCTCGTGACTACAGACTCGGGCGGTCGGGTGCACTCCCGACAGCACCGTGGGCGCGAACGCCGGACCCTGGGCGGTGCCTCCGGCAAGGACCATTGCTCCCCTATCAGCCGCCTCGGCGACCCACTCTTCAATGCGACTCACCGACTCGGGATTTATCATCGGCCCGACGTCCGTGTCCTCGTCGAGAGGATCGCCCACCTTGAGCGTCTTGACGATTGACACGAGGCGATCGGCCAGGTCATCGAAGAGGCGGTCATGAACGTAGGTGCGCTGGACGGAGATGCAGCTTTGACCGGCGTAAGAGAACCCGCCGGCAGCGATTCGGGTGGCCGCAAGCTCGACATCCGCGCTCTCGTCGACGATGACACCCGCGTTGCCTCCCAGCTCCAGCGTCACACGCTTCTTGCCGGACATGGCCTTGAGGCGCCAGCCCACGGAGTCTGATCCCGTGAATGTCAGGGCCTTGAAGCGGTCGTCCTGCACGAGTCGTTGCGTCTGCTCGTTATCGCAGAGCACCACTGCCATCCCATCCGCCGGCAGTCCGGATTCGAGAGCCAGCTTGCCCAGCGCCAGGGCCGTCAACGGGGTTTTGGGAGCCGGCTTGATAAAGATCGAGTCGCCGGCAGCGATGGCAGGACCAAGCTTGTGGCACACGAGATTGAGCGGGAAGTTGAAGGGCGTGATCGCCAGTACCGGCCCTAGGGGAACCCGGCGGGTGATCCCAATTCGATCGCTGGAGGCCGGGATCACGTCGAGCGGAAGCTGCCGGCCGAACAGTCGAGTCGCTTCTCCGGCCGCGGTCCGCATTGTCAAAGCAGCACGACTGACCTCCACTCGGGAGTCTCGTAACGGCTTTCCGGCCTCGAGCGAGATCAAGCGTGCCAGCTGCTCGGCATCGCGATCGATGCCATCCGCGATTCGGTTCAGAATCGCTTCCCGTTCGTAGGATTTCAACGCTGCCATGCGACGGGCACCCGCGGCAACCGCGTCGACCGCTTCCTCTACGGTGTCCGCGTCGGCCACGAAGGTCGATCCGATGACCGACCGATCATAGGGGCTCAACACCTCCAGAGGCTCACCCCTACTCAGACTCCGTCCATTCACCAGCAGTGGAGACACTTCAAGCCGGCTTTCGACCGTCATGCCGCTGCACGCTCCAGCCCAAGCCCCAGAACGGATGATGCCCAGCTGAGAGCGGCCGCCTGTTCCTCCGACGGTGGCTCCTTTCCGACGCTGCGTATGATGCCCTCCACCTCCCGAACCACGGCCGGTGTGTCCAGATCCCGTTCGAAGTGACGTCTCAGGTCGTCGACCACAGTTGATTCTCCGTCTGAAGGCGTCGAGCTCAGGATCATAGCAAGTCGGTCAGCCAACAGCTGGCAGCTGCGCAGCTGCTGTTCGTCAAAGTCGAAATCCTGCCGATAGTGATGGGACAGCAGATAGAGGCGGATGCCGGCTGCCGAAACGCGCTGCAGCAGGTCTCGAACAAGCACCAGATTGCCGAGGCTCTTGCTCATCTTGACGCCGCCGAGCGCCACCATCGCCGTGTGCATCCAGATCCGAACAAAGGGGTGGGAACCGTTGAAGCTTTCGGCCTGCGCGATTTCGCTGGCGTGGTGGGGGAAGATCAGGTCCCTGCCGCCGCCGTGGACGTCGACCGGGGTGCCGAGGAAGCGGGATGCGA
Source organism: Pseudomonadota bacterium (assembly GCA_021323865.1). Lineage (GTDB taxonomy): Bacteria > Chloroflexota > UBA5177 > UBA5177 > JAJPKF01 > JAJPKF01. The sequence goes on from JAJPKF010000012.1 coordinate 244,175, forward strand.
TGGTGCTGCACTCGATGTGCCAGCCCGGTCGTCCCTTCCCCCAGGGGCTGCTCCAAGCGGGCTCGCCGGGCTGCTCCGCCTGCCAGAGGATGAAGTCGAGCGGGTCACGCTTGAACGGGTCACGCGGGTTCCCGCCATGCTCGGCCGCCAGTTCAATCAGTCGTTCTCTATCTGCGCCGGCCAGGCTGCCGTAATTCGGAAACCCGGCGGCGCGAAAGTAGAGATTTTCCCCCGCCTCATAGGTCACCCCGGCACGCTCCAAGCCCTCGATGGCCTCGATAATCTCCTGAACGACATCGGAGGCCTTGATGAAATAGTCGGGGGGAAGGACGTTGAGCGCCTCCATGTCGCGCTCATACGCTTCGATCTCGCACGCGGCCAGGCGGTCATAGGAGATTCCAAGCTCACGCGACTTGCGCATCATGTCGTCGTCGATGTCCGTAACGTTCTGGGCATAGTCGACTTCGATCCCCACCGTGCGCAGGTAGCGAATCAGGACGTCAAACACCACGTAGGTGAATGCGTGGCCGAGATGGGTCGTGTCGTAGGGCGTGACCCCACACACGTAGAGGCTGATCCGGCCGTCTCGGGGCTCCAGCCGTTGCACTCGCCTCGTGGCCGTGTTGAACAGGCTGATCATGGAGCAACCTTAGGCTATCAGAGTGTCAATAGCTGTGGTCATGGTGCAGGTCTCTCCCAAACCGATGGGGGACACTGATGAGTGAGCCGCCTTGCTCTGGGCCTCGGAAATCAGCAGTGCCCGCGCCTCTCGTGAAGCAGTCTGAGTCGGCTGTCCACACGCCCGTGAATGCGCTGACCATAAGGGTTCGCACCAATCAAACCGACCTGAACGGTGTCATGTACCACGGGTCGTACTTCGACTGTTTCGAAGCAGCTCGCGTCGACGTGTTTCGTAGCCTTGGCTATACGTTCGACCGCACGCGACGTGAGGGATTCGTGCCGGTCATAAGCCAGGTGGCATGTGAGTACCTGCTCCCGGCATATTTCGACGATCTCATCAACGTCAGAGTCATGCTGAGGGAGATGACCGCGGCAAGCATGCTCCTTGGCTATCATGTCTCCCGGGAGGCAGACTACCTGGCGAGGGGGGAGGCAAAATTCGTGTTTCTGAGCATCGATCATGGTCGGCCCATTCGAATCCCAACCAGCCTCCGGCTCTGCGTAGAACAGTACCGAGACCTGCTCAGCCCACAGTCACGGACGACCAGTTCTCATTGACGGGCTGCAGGCCGATGGGCGTCGGAGCCAGACCCTGTGCTTGACCTGAGATCAAGAACCCAAGCCGAATGGCCCCAATCGGAACCAGCCGCGCTCCTGACAGCAGGTACTGCTGAGAGCGCGTGTCGGCAGTCAACTCGCCGTTTGGGTCTTTCGAGGGAAGGATGCGGCTGGTTTGCGACAACAGATGGTTGAAGCGAGCGCTTCCACTGGGGAAGACGGCCCGTCCCAGCTGCTGCAGCCAGCGTTGGGGAACAGGCGGAACGATGTTCAGTGCGACCACGGAAACCCGCGGGCCCGTTCCGGTCAGCTTCGCGCCTGCCCGGTGAAGTGACGTCCTAAGCCAGGCCACGACAACACGGGGCACCGTTCCTTCGACGCTCAGGCGGATGGCAGGCCCACGAGCAAGAATCTTCCGTGCCGCGGCGGGGCGGTAGACCCGGGGATCAACCACAGGCGGTACCTCTGGAACGGTGGGCGGCAGCACGGATGCCGTGGGATCGAGGATCGATCCAGGGTGGGCGAGGCGGCTGCGATCCAGGGACTCGTCCAGCGCGACTCGAACCCTCCGATCCCGAACGGCTTGAGTGACGAGATACATGGTCGTCATCGCATCGGTGGGGCTGAAGAGCGGGGACGAGGCGTATCTTGCCACCATGGCAGCAGGGAGCTGTACCGCGTCCAGCCGGTGTTCCCGAAACAACCGGTACGCGCGGCCGCTCGACGCCAGCTGAAGTGATACCTCTCGAAGCTTGATCCGGCCTCCGTAGTAGTACCGGTTGGGTGTGAGCACCGTCGTCGGGCCCAGTCGATCGATGGCGAACGGTCCCGCGGCCGCTCCCCGCCGCCACCAATGCCCTCCCCGGGCCACGACGCGCCTGTCGATCACGGCAGCGATGGGCAAGGCAAGGTCGGCCAGGAAGCCGGGATCCGGATGCCGCAGACGGATGCGAATCGATCGCCGCCCAAGCACGTGCAAACCACGCACGGTCTTCCTGGCCCCGCGGTGAACGGTAGCTGCGCCCTCAATCGAGGACAGCGCTTGCCAACCCTGATTGGAACCCCGACTCCGGACCAAGGCCCGGCGCAGGGAGAAGGAGACGTCGGCCGCGGTCACCGGATCGCCGTTGGAAAACCGTGCATCGGCACGGACGGTGAAGGTCATTTCCCGTCCCGACGCAGAGATCGAGGGAATAGCCACGGCAAGGTCCGGCACCGGCGCCATGTTCGCGTCGAATTGGAACAGGCCCCGGTAGACGAGCGAGTTCGGCCACAGGTTGCCGGGGAGCGCCGTGGCCGGATCCTTTGAGATTGGCCTTGAGCTCGCTAGTCGCAGGACTCGAGGCGCCGCTGAGTGGCCACAAGCCTCCAACCCAAAGCCCAAGACCACGAGCGGGAGAAGTGCACATCGACGCATGACCCGCCGCGCTCGAAAGACGGTGTTGCTAGGGCCCTGATGGGTCTGCAGCATACATGCCTCGGCGCCCGGTTCCTGACCCTTCGCGAGACGCAGGTCAATCGCGCGGGAAGGAATGAATGGAGCCGATGGCCGGACTCGAACCGGCGACTTGACGCTTACGAAGCGCCTGCTCTACCAACTGAGCTACATCGGCACGTGGCTAGGGCATTGTAACGGCTTGGCCTTGGATAATGGTCTGACCGCGGGGGGCTTCCGGACCAAGCAGCGCCTCCGAGCCCAGTTCTCAGAGGTGGAAACCCAGGTGCAGACCAAGGGCACGCTGACCGTCATTTGCGGTCCGATGTTCTCGGGTAAATCTCGAGAGCTGATCCGGACCGTCCACATCGCCGAGATTGCCGGGCAACCTGTCACGCTGCTTAAGGCGGGCATCGACCTTCGGTACAGCGTGGACGATGTCGCCTCACATGACGGTCTCACGATGAAGGCTCGGGCCGTCAATACGGCGAGAGAGATCATCGCGATTGTGCAATCTGCCCCGGTCACCCCGACGGTGGTTGCGATCGACGAGGGCCAATTCTTTGACCAGGGATTGGCTGCGGTCTGCATATGGCTGCGGGACAAGGGAATGCGGGTTGTCGTTGCGGGGCTTGATCGCAACTTTCGCGGCGAGCCCTTTGGGCCAATGCCAGAGCTTTTGGCCATTGCCGACGACGTTATCAAGCTGCGGGCCGTCTGCATGCGGTGCAAGGATCCTCGCGTCACGGCCACACTCCCGCAGCGCTTGATCGACGGCAGGCCCGCGCCATATGACAGCCCTGAGATTCTGGTCGGCGGATTGGACAGCTACGAGGCACGCTGCCTGAACTGCCACGAGGTCCCTGGGCGCCCCGACCCAGGTCAGCTCATCCAAGGCATGCTGGGCCACTGACATAGCGCGCCGCTTAGGAACGATCCGAGAAATTCGCCTCGATGGCCTCCTCGGGCCTCTCTGCCGAGTTCGAGAGTTGTCAACACTTGCCTTCAATCTGTCACCGTGATAGAACGATGCACTCGGAGGGCTGTTCGCTCCCGATGCGCAAGGAGGGCGCAAATGACATGGGCACTGTGGTAGCCGGATCCATCGAACAGCTTCGCAGCCAGATCAGCGGAACGATCATCGGGCCGGTAGACGACGGATACGAAGAGGCACGAACGGTCCTCAATGGCATGATCGATCGCCACCCGGCGGCCGTCATCCGGTGTACCAACACGGCTGACGTGGTCGCGGCGGTCAATTTTGCCCGAGAGAAGGGTGTGGACGTCGCCGTGAGAGGCGGCGCTCACAGCGTTCCGGGCTTCGGCACGTGTGACGGAGGTGTGGTCATAGACCTCTCAGGCATGCGACAGGTCCAGGTCGACGCCGCACGGCGCACAGCCCGGGCCCAAGGCGGCGCAACCTGGGGTGACTTCAATACCGCCACGCATGAGTACGGACTTGCCACCACTGGAGGTATCATTTCCACCACCGGTCTCGGCGGCCTAACGCTCGGTGGTGGAATAGGCTATCTGGCTCGCGGGTATGGTCTGTCCCTCGACAATCTCGTGTCCGCCGAGGTCGTCACCGCAGACGGCCAAATCGTGACTGCCAGCGCGGACGATCATCCGGATCTGTTCTGGGCTCTCCGGGGAGGCTCGGGCAATTTTGGCATCGTGACGATGTTCGAGTTCAGGCTGCATCCGGTGAAGGACATCTATGGCGGACCAATGCTCTTCGAGCTCCAGTACGCCACCAGCATCCTTGAGTTCTATCGTGACTTCATTGAGACGGCGCCCGAGGAGTTCGGCGGGTTTCCTGGCTTCCAGATCGCTCCGCCCCTGCCTTTCATTCCCGAGGACCGCCACGGCGATCCGTTCGTCATCTTTGTCGCCTGCTGGTCGGGTGACGTGGCTCAGGGCGAGCAGGCTCTGAAGCCGCTCCATGATGTCGCCCCGGTAGTTGCCGAGATGGTCGGACCGATGCCGTATCCCGCATTGAACAGCGCCTTCGATGCCCTCTATCCCAAGGGGCTGCAGCATTACTGGAAGGCGAACTTTGTCACGGAGCTGACCGATGAGGCGATCGCCGCACACGTAGAGTACGGACCGAAGGTGCCGGCGCTCACGTCGACCATGCACATCTACCCCATTAATGGCGCCTGTCATCGTGTTGCTCCCGACGCAACCGCCTTCGCGTACCGCGATGCCAGCTTCGCGACGGTGATTGCAGGGATGTGGCCCGACCCAGCCGACAACGAGGCCAACATCCGGTGGGTTCGCGACTACTACGAAGCAACCGCCGCTCATTCCGAGGAAGGTGGTTACATCAACTTCATGAGTAGCGACGATCAGGACCGGATCCGAGCGAACTACAAAGGCAACTACGATCGCCTTGTCGAGATCAAACGCAACTATGATCCCGACAATTTCTTCCATCTGAACCAAAACATCAAACCGTAGGCTTTCGAGACCGGGCGATGCGCATCGCCCGGTCTCTCTCCCTCTCGGGGTCAGACCACGATAACGGGGATGCGCTGCACGAGGTTGTTGCCCATGCCCCGAGCCGTCCAGAACTGCTCGACAGGCTGAGCATTCCCAGTGGCGTCCGTGGCCCGGCAGCACAGCTGATACGAGCCAGGCACAGCGCTCCAATCGTACCTCCAGGACTGCCACTGGTGCGGTCCGCTTTGCGGGACCACCTCGGCGTCTTCCCAGCTCGTTCCCCCGTCCAGGCTCACGGCCACGCCCCTAATTGCCGACCTCCCAGACCATGCACGCCCGGAAAGCTGCACGGGACCCCGTTGAACGACCCGGGTTCGGGTAAGGAAGTCGGGGATGCCGGGCGGGATCATGACCGATCTCACCCGCATGAGCGTCACCGGCTCGCCCACGGCTTCACGGGTTGAAGCGTAGCGATAGGCGGTTGATTGCTGGTATCCGGTGAACTCGTGATCCAACAGCCGAATCGACCGCAGCCACTTCACGTGCGCCATTCCATACCAGCCGGGAGCTATCAGGCGAAGCGGGAATCCATGCTGAGGAGCCACTGGCGCTCCGTTCATGGCCCAGGCGAGGATGACGTCATCGCGCATCGCTTCGTCGAGCGGAAGACTCCGCTCATACCATTGACGCTGCCCGCCCTCGAACCCTTCGTCCAGACCGGTGAACAGCACCTCTCGAGCGCCTGAGGCAACTTGGCTCTCGCGCAGAATGGCTGAGAGCGAGGTACCGGTCCAGTCGGCAGTTCCAACCGCTCCCAGGAGCCAGGGCTGGCTGATCGGCCGCGGCCGGCTGAGTGCCCGACCGTCACCGGCGCACTCGAGTGTCACGCGAAGCGTCGTCTGCGGCCGGCGCCGCAGATCTTCGAGACTAAGGGTCAGTTGCCGGTGGACCGCACCTCCGATGGTGAGCCGCCATGCCGGGACGTCCACGGCCGGAATGTCGTAGTGGATCAGCGTGTAGTGCAGTCCCGGCGGTGTGACGTCGTAGCGGAGCGCCTCGAGCGGGACCGCGTGATTCCGCAGAGCCAGCTGCAGCTCCTCCTGATGAAAACGGTCGGACGGCTCGATGAAGCTTCCGTCCCCGACCCGTGGAAAGCTCATGTCCGCGGTCACACTCATCGCCTGTCGTTCCCCGGTGTTAGGAAGTGTTTCATTATTGGCTTGAAGAGAAGCTTCCGCTGTCGGTGCGTTCGCCTCTCCGGATAAGAAATCTCCACCGCCGGCGACGCCCACTCAACGATTTCTCGACGGCCGGCTCAACGGTTTGCCAACCTCACCCGCGTACTGTAGTCCCAGCGTTGGGGAAGCGTAGACGCTGAGGAGGACAAGAATGCGGAGTATCGTTGTGTCGGCTGCACGCCTGAGTGCGGCCTGTTTGATCGTGTTTGCCGCCATCGGTTGGATCACGCCTGTGCAGGCCGCGTCCGGTGATTGGACCGAATACCTCGGGAACGCAGGAAAGTCGGGCTACAACGGCGCAGAGACGGTGATCACCCCGGCGACTGCCCCCAACCTTGCTCTGCGCTGGACGGCATCGTCGAACAGCCAGGCTTCGACCCAGACGGTCACGGCCTACGGGAACGCGTACTGGGGCACATGGGATGGGTACGAGCGTGCCACCAATGCCTCGACTGGCGCTCCCCTCTGGTCGACATTCCTCGGCCAAGCGCCGGAGTGCAATCGTCAGTACAAGTCCGGCATCACGGACACTCCGAAGGTTGCGACGGAATGGGTCGGAGGGCATGCCCATCACATGCTGTGGATCGGCGGCGGCGACGCGGCCATGTATGCGCTCAACGCCGATACCGGCCAGGTCCTCTGGCGTACGTTGCTGGACAGCGAGTTCGGCGCTTTCATCTGGAGCTCACCCACGCTCTACAACGGCAACATCTATGTGGGGCTGTCCTCCTTCTCCGACTGCCCACTCGTTCACGGAGGCGTCTTCGAGCTCAATGCCATGACCGGAGCAATCGAGCACGTCTTCTATACGGAGCCGGATGGATGTGTGGGCGGAAGCGTCTGGGGATCCCCGGCCATCGATTACGTCACGGGCCGGCTATACGTGGCCACGGGAAACCCGGGGTCATGTTCGAGCCCCAACACCCCCACGCCATACGTCCAGGCCCTCGTTGATCTGAACGCTTCCGATCTTAGTGTTGTCGGCTCTTGGCAGGTGCCGGCCTCACAGCAGATAGAGGACGGCGACTTCGGCAGTACACCAACGCTCTTCAGTGCAGCCGTCAACGGAAGTCGCCAATATTTGGTAGGCGTGGCCAACAAGAACGGCATCTATTACGCCTTCAACCGGTACAACGTCTCTGCCGGCCCCGTTTGGGAAGACCAGATCGCAACGCCAGGTCCACCCGACACCGGATACGGCAGCATCTCCCCGAGCGCCTGGGACGGGAATCAGCTCTACGTCGCCGGAGGTAAGACCACCGTGAACGGTCTCGCCTGCATCGCGAGCGTTCGAGCAGTCGACCCGGCGACAGGCCATTTCGTCTGGGAGAACTGCATCAATACCGGACAAAGCTATGGGGGAGTCTTGGGCGCCGTCATGGCATCGCCGGGAATCGTGGCTGTCACGGCTGGGCTCCAGCTGCGAGTCGTCGCCAGCTCCAACGGGGCGACTCTCTTCAAGTACACGGACAAGTCCATCTTCTATTCAGCGCCCACCATCTCAAACGGTGCTCTCTATGTGCCGGACACCTATGGCAACCTTCGGGCATTCAGTCCGCCAGTCAGCACGGGAGCCGTTGCTCGCTTCCGGGTCGTGCAGAAGGGAAGCCAACGGTCACTTCGATGGGTCATGGCGGAAGCGGTGGGAATCAAGGGATTCCGCCTCTTCGGGAGTCATCATCGCTTGAACCGGCACCTGCTCAAGCCACGCAGGAGTCTCGTCAACACCTTCCGGCTGACCAGCAAAGCTCACGGACCATTTCGCCTTGAGGTGCTGGCCGAGGGCGGCAAAACTGTGTCGGTGCGATCCAAGCCGTGACTCGTGCTGTAAGCCGCAGCGGCAATACGGGTGGGCGGGGCTGCGCCGCGGCAGCTAGTCTGGCTTGCCCATGAACCACGTGGCAGCGCCAAGGATCTGCGCATCGCCGAGCACTTCAAAGCCGAATCGCCGGTAGAACGAAACATTTCGCATCGTGTCGGTCTCTAGGTACGGCATGCCGTCTGCCTGCTGCATCTCGCTCATGGCTCTCCCCATCAGCATGGATCCGATTCCCTTACCCTGCAGCTCAGGCTCGACGGCGACCAACTCCACGTGCTGATGCGCCTCTGAGGGATCGTGGCGTGAGACGATCTCACCCCATGTCGACATCCGTGACAGCGTTCGGGGGCCGAGGCGAAGTAGCGGGAGGACAAGCCGAGGCGGTAGTGGGGCCATAGTCAGACCCACTTCTTTGCCGCGAATCCGTAGCTCTCTGCCTTTCGCGGCCATCTGCCGAAGGAAACACTGGTCTGGTGGTGCAATCGCCGCAAGACCGACGATCGACTCGCCCCGCCGGGCAACGATCGGTTGGCGCCGGAGCAAGCTCAGCATCCACAGGAAGGTCGTAAGCAACCCCCTGGTTCGGCGGTTCGGACGGGGACCGTAGACCGCGATGCTAACGGGGTTGTCTCTCAGTGCGCGGGCCGCCATCTCCGCCGCTTGTCTGAGCTCTGAGGGCTTCAGGACGTCCAGTTCCATCGGGGCAGTGTCAGTTGAGAGGTTCATCACACCATTCTTGGCCGACAGCTCTGTTTCCTAACATCGGGTGGCGATGGCGTTGGAAGGGATGCCGCCCCATTGGCTAGAGTGAAGTGCCGTCTCAAGACCGGAATCTGGCGGGGGTCTTTAGCTCAGTTGGTGAGAGCGCTGCCCTGATAAGGCAGAGGTCGGTGGTTCGAGTCCACCAAGACCCACCACGCTCAAAGGGCGGCACAGGCGGGAGTTTGGGGGCGTAGCTCAGCTGGAAGAGCACCTGCTTTGCAAGCAGGGGGTCAGGGGTTCGAATCCCCTCGTCTCCACCAGTCGACCGCCTGCCGGCATCACCCGCGATTCATAGGTCGGGCAACGCCGGCATCCGCGGAGAACTGGAGCGTGATGAGCGCGGCCATACCGACTCGGGGACGACGCTGCAGATGGTCTGATCTATCGGCAGACGTGCGGTCAACGGTGGAGACCCGGCTGGCCGCATCCATTGTGGGCGCCAGAGACCAGACGGGCGGTTTCTCCCCTGGCCTTGCGGCCATTCTCGAGCTCCATGACGGATCCAGAGTGTTCGTGAAAGGGGCCAGTCCCCAGCAGAACCCGGACACTCCGCGCATTTATCGCCGTGAGGCTCAACTCGCACCGCACTTGCCTCGGCATCCGTCGCTCCCTCGATTTCTATGGGCGATCGACCAGGGACACGATGGCTGGGTTCTGTTGGCCTTCGAAGCAATCGAGGGCCGAGAGCCGGATCTTCCCTGGCAGGATCACGACATCGAACGCGTTTTGGCGGCGATGGAAGACCTCTCGTCGGCCTGCACGCCAGCCACCGTACCTGCCCGGTCCGCCTCGAGCGTCTTTCCGGGGGTGGTCGGCGGTTGGGGTCTGATCGAGCCTTCTGCGCCGGCTTCCTTGGATGACTGGAGCCGCCAGTACCTAGAGCAGCTGATTTCCCTGGAACGGCAGTCCTCGAGAGCCGTATCGGGAGAGACGCTGCTGCATCTGGACATTCGTGCCGACAACATCCTCCTTACCGAGGACTCCGTGGTCTTCGTTGACTGGCCGGATGCAGCGGTCGGGGAGGCATGGGTAGATCTGCTGGTCTGGGCTCCCAGTTTGCGAGTGCAGGGCGGCCCTGATCCCGAAACCCTGTTGCGACGATATCCTCCGGCGAGAAAGGCGGCACCGAAGGACGTCACCGCCGTTGTTTGCGCCATCGCCGGATACTTCACCCAGCGATCACTGCTCCCTCCGCCACCCGGCCTTCCCACCCTGCGAGCTTTCCAGGCCGTTCAGGCAGAGGTCACGCGTGCGTGGCTTGCCCAACGTACGGGCTGGGACTAAACCCACTGATCAGGCGTTGGCCTCCACCCGAGCTTGCCCGAGCGTCAGAACCGACTCCTGGAAGGCGTTCTACGGATTGCGTCGGCTGGTCTCACCGTGACGTCCCGGGGCTCTAACGCACCTTGATAGTACTTATGTAAACCCATTCGGCCGTCAGGCCGCATTTTCTCAGGGATTCCAGGCGACGTTGATATACTTTGGTTAGATAGGGTTCTCGATTTTTCCGCCACCTACCAGGTGCCCTCCCGAGGACCAACGGCCAGGAGACACATGAATCAGGACCCTGAGACGACCGGCGCCCAGCCGGTCTATTTCGATGCCGAAACCGACGAGCCGGTGACCGGACCGCCCGGAGACGTCGAGGACATGCAGAGCCTGATGGACTCTGAGGAGGCGGGCTTTCGCTCCTTGCGTCGTCGCCAGACCACGAGCGGGATCGTCGTAAGCATCGGGGAGGACGCGCTCCTCATCGATGTCGGCACCAAGTCGGAGGGGATCGTCCCTCGAGAAGAGCTTGCCGAATTTGGTGAGGAGCTGCCCGAGCTTCACATCGGTGATGAGGTCATGGTGCAGGTCCTTGACCCCGAGGGCCGGGAAGGCCCGATCCTGTCGCTCAGGCGGGCTCGGCGCGAGCAGGCCTGGGTCGACATGGAGCACTTCGCAACCGAGGGCCGTACCATCGAGGCGCCGGTCGTCGACCACAACCGAGGCGGCGTGCTGCTGGACGTACGGGGTTTGCGTGGGTTCGTACCCATTTCTCAGCTGGTCAGCCTAAGCCCGGCTTCCCGACAGGACGACAACGGCGAGGACACCCAGGAGCGACTCGCGCGCCTCCATGGACAGCGTCTGAACGTCAAGGTGCTCGAGGTGAGCAGCGCCCAAAACCGACTGATTCTGTCAGAGCGAGCCGCACAGCAGGAGACGCGTGCTCAGCGCCGGGTAAAGCTTCTCAACGAGCTGGCTCCCGGGCAGATCCGGCGCGGCAAGGTCAGGTCGGTCACGAGCTTCGGCGCCTTCGTCGACCTCGGTGGCATCGACGGACTGGTTCATGTTTCAGAGCTCTCCTACGACCGTGTTCAGGATCCCAGGAAGGTCTTGGAGGTCGGCCAGGAGTTGGATGTCTACGTCTTGGACGTGCGGCCCGGCGACCAGCGTATCTCGCTGAGTCTCAAACGGGCCCAAGCCGATCCGTGGCAGGACCTTGAGAGCAGACACCAGGCCGGAGAGATTTTGGACGCCACCATCACCCGACTGGCCGTCTTTGGCGCCTTCGCCCAGATTGAACCAGGAGTCGAAGGCCTGATCCACCTCACGGAGCTCGCCGAAAACACCCCACGTGAAGCCTCGCAGGTGGTGCATCAAGGGCAGACGGTCCCCGTGAAGATCATCCACATCGACAGCACTGGCAGACGGCTCGGGTTGAGCATCCGGCAGGTCCAGCCGGTCGAGACGCAGATGACGCCTGAAGAGTGGGCTGCGACGCAGGAACAGGACCGCGAGCCGGTGTCTTCGGCGTTTGACGCGCTCGCCGGGCTCGCCGGCAACCTTGGCAGTGAACCGGAGGCAGCGGCCCCTCCCGCTGACCATGCTCCCGAGTCGGGGACCGCAGCGGTGGCCCCGCCGACGATCCCGGATTCTGAGCCCAGGATTGAGGAGGAACAGGCCGGCGAGTCGAAGCCGAGCGAATCCTTGCCCACCCTCACGCAGGATGAGTCCGGCGCAGCCATGGAGTCTGAGTCGGCATCCCAGGTGGAGCCCTCGCCGATGGCGGTCGCTGACGAGCCGGCAGCGACCGAAGGGCAAGACGACGAGGCCGGCTCTACGACTTCCCACACACCGAATACCGATGAATCCGAAGCCGGCGCTCATTCGGTCGACACGGGCGCCGAGGAAGATGTGCAGTCGGTTGTCGAAGCGCTGTAGGCACCACGGGGTGTACTCGGGAGCGGATCTGTCCGCCATAATGTCAATAAAGTTGCGATCCAGGGATCACAAGGGATGACCAACCAGGGTAGCTTCGATCGCTTCACCGAGCGGGCTCGCAAGGTTCTGACCCTTGCCCAAGAAGAGGCCCAGCGGTTCAATCACAACTACATTGGGACCGAGCACCTGCTCCTGGGCCTCGTGCGCGAGGGAGATGGAGTGGCAGCCAAGGTCCTCTCAAATCTCGGCGTCGAGCTGCAGAAAGTGCGCAGCGCCGTCGAATTCATCATTGGACGGGGCGAGCGCCAGGTTTCGGGTGATATCGGTCTCACCCCGCGCGCCAAGAAGGTTATCGAGCTGGCTGTGGACGAGGCCCGACGCCTCGGCCATCACTACATCGGCACCGAGCATCTGCTTCTGGGATTGATCCGGGAAGGCGAAGGAATCGCTGCGGGCGTCCTTGAGAGCCTGGGCGTCAACCTGGAGAAGGTGAGAACCGAGGTCATAAAGGTTCTTACGCAGAGCGGCAGCGCTCCCGCTCACGAGCGCCGCTCCAGCAAGACTCCCACCATCGATCAGCTTGGTATTGACCTCACCGCTCAAGCCCGGGGCGCCAAGCTCGATCCGGTCATCGGCCGCGAGAGCGAGATCGAGCGGGTGATTCAGGTCCTTTCCCGCCGCATGAAGAACAATCCCGTCCTCATCGGCGAGCCGGGAGTTGGCAAGACGGCGATCGTCGACGGGCTCGCCCAGCGCATCGTCGGGGGCGAGGTGCCCGAAAACCTCCTAGGCAAGCGTCTGCTGACGCTGGACATCGGCTCACTGGTGGCGGGTACCAAGTATCGTGGTGAGTTTGAGGAGCGGCTCAAGAAGATCATTGAGGAGATTCGCGGATCGGGCGATTGCATCCTCTTCATCGACGAGCTGCATACCATCGTCGGAGCAGGGGCGGCCGAGGGCGCCGTGGACGCGGCGAATATCTTGAAGCCGGCCCTGTCTCGGGGTGAGATCCAGACTATCGGCGCCACCACTCTGGACGAGTACCGCAAGTACATCGAACGGGACGCAGCCCTCGAGCGCCGCTTCCAGCCCATAACCGTGCGCGAGTCCACCGTCGAGGAAAGCATCCTGATCCTTCGTGGACTGCGTGAGCGCTACGAGCAGCATCACCGTCTGCGCATTACCGACGGCGCGCTGAAGGCTGCCGCCGAGATGGCTGAACGCTACATCACGGATCGGTTCATGCCCGACAAGGCCATCGACCTGATTGATGAAGCCTCTTCGCGGGTCCGAATGCAGCGGGCCGTAGCGCCTCAGGACCTCAAGGACGCCTTGAAGGAGCTGGAACAGGTTCAGTCGGATAAAGACGAGGCCATCCAGACTCAGCAGTATGAGCGCGCCGCTCAGCTGCGCGACCAGGAAGGCCGGCTTCGAGACAATATCGGACAGCTGGAGCAGGGTTGGCATTCCCAGCAGAGCGCCGAAGATCTCGAGGTTGGCGAGGAAGACGTGGCCCAAGTAGTGGCAATGTGGACCGGCATTCCTGTCATGCGGATTGCCCAAGAGGAGTCGGCCCGTCTACTCGAAATGGAAGGCGCTATCCATAAGCGCATCGTCGGCCAGGATGAGGCGGTTTCGACCATCTCGAGCGCCGTCCGTCGGGCCCGCACGGGCTTGAAGGACCCCAAGCGACCTATCGGTAGCTTTATCTTCCTTGGCCCCACCGGGGTGGGCAAGTCGGAGCTGGCCAAGGCGGTGGCCGAGTTCATGTTCGGCAGCGAGGACGCCCTCATCACCATCGACATGTCGGAGTTCATGGAGCGCCACGCGGTGGCCCGGCTGGTGGGAGCGCCGCCCGGCTATGTGGGATACGAGGAAGGCGGACAGCTCACCGAGGCGGTCCGCCGCAAGTCCTATTCCGTTGTTCTCCTGGACGAGATCGAGAAAGCACATCCGGAGGTCTTCAACATCCTGCTGCAGATTCTGGAGGATGGCCGGCTCACCGATGCCAAGGGCCGCAGCGTGGACTTCCGCAACACGATCATCATCATGACCTCCAACGTCGGCGCGACCCTCCTGAACAAAGAGGCTCAGCTGGGCTTCAAGGTCAAGAGCAGCGAGGACAGCGAAGCCAAGGAGATGGAGCGGTCCCACAGCGACATGATCAAGAAGATCATGGGCGAGGTAAAGTCGACCTTCAAGCCGGAGTTTATGAACCGGATCGACGCCACCATCGTCTTCCGGGCACTCACGCAGGAGCAGGTTTATCAGATCGCAGAGATGCTCCTCACGCGTGTTCGCAACCAGCTCGTGGAGCAGCAGATCGACCTGGAGGTGAAGGACTCGGCCAAGGCATTCCTCGTCGAGGAGGGCTTTGACGCCGCCAACGGAGCACGGCCCCTGCGCCGCGTGATTCAGAACCGAATCGAAGATACGCTCGCCGAGGGAATGCTCTCGGGCAAGTTCTTCCCAGGTCTCAGAATCATCGCCGAGCGCAGTGAGGACGGCATCGAGCTCATCGCGGTTGAGCCCGATGCGTCACAGCTCGCCGACGCCGCTCCTGAGACGGAGGTTCTTTCTTCCGAGGACGAACCGCAGCCGGCCGTGGCAGCCGAAACCGAGGGGTAGTTTGCCGCGGCAGCAGACGGCCTATGTCTGCCAGCAGTGCGGTAGTCACTATCCTCAGCACTACGGCCGTTGTCCAGGATGCGGGAGCTGGAGTTCGCTCGAAGAGACACTTCTCCGGACCGAAGCGAAGGCACCTCCCCGTTCCCGCGCCCACATTCAAGCACTATCTGACATAGATGGATCCAGCGGCGGCCGGCTCGTCCTGCCGCTCGAGGAGGTCAATCGAGTGCTTGGCAGCGGTATCGTGGCCGGCTCGGTCATCCTCTTGGGGGGTGAGCCGGGCATTGGAAAATCGACGCTTTTATTGCAGCTTGCCCAGCTGGCAGCGGCACAGGGACGGTCCGTTCTGTACGTCACCGGTGAGGAGTCATCACACCAGATCAGGCTGAGAGCCGATCGCCTGGGCCACACTTCTGCCAATCTTGCCGTGCTGGCATCCACGGACGTCGACGACGTCGTGGCCGCCGTGGAATCCCAGGCTCCAGAGCTGACGGTGGTCGACTCAATTCAGACGATGCAGACTACGGATCTGGACTCGGCCGCCGGATCGCTCGGCCAGGTTCGCGAGTCGGCCGCGCGCTTGGTGCGTCTTGCCAAGGAGACCCATGTCCCGATCATTCTGGTCGGACACGTCACGAAAGACGGAAGCATCGCGGGACCAAAAGTCCTGGAGCACATGGTCGACGTCGTCACGTATCTGGAGGGTGAGCCGTTTCAGACATTCCGGCTCCTTCGCGCCAACAAGAACCGGTTTGGCCCCAGCCACGAGATCGGCGTCTTTGAAATGCGAGATTCCGGCCTCGTGGACGTCGCCAATCCATCCGCGCTCTTCCTCACCGAGGCCGCTCCGGGGTACAGCGGGGCCTCGCTCGCCGTAACCATGGAGGGCAACCGGCCGCTGGTTGTTGAGATACAGGCGCTCGTGAACCGAACGGTCTTCGGCCTGCCCCGGCGATCTGCCAACGGCATCGACCTCAACCGGCTGAGCATGCTGGGTGCCGTACTGATGCGGCGAGGCGGTGTGGACATTTCGGCCCAGGACGTCTATGTCAATGTCGTGGGTGGCCTGCGCATCAACGAGCCGGCAGTCGATCTCGCTGTTATCGCCGCCATCTTTTCAAGCGCACGGGATCTGCTGCTTGGCCGGACGGCCTTCATCGGCGAAGTTGGGCTCGGCGGTGAGGTGCGTCCAGTGAGCGGATTGGAGCGTCGAATCGACGAGGCAATCAAGCTGGGATTGACGGGAGCCGTCGTACCGGCGCGTGGGAGCAATGGGAAGCCTGGGAACGGAAGCATACGCATTGCAGCGGTTAAGACGGTTTCGGAGGCCCTCGAATTGTGCGCAGTCCCGACCTGCTCATGAGGCAGCGGGGCGCCAAAGCAGCGGCACAACCGCCGGCCGTGGTTCAGAGTAGGCCGTTGAGTCCGCAGGATCATGAGGCGGCCAGGGGCGAGTTCAGACCGGAACGCCTGGGGGTCATTCTCGTCGCCGCGGGCTCGAGCGTTCGCCTGGGAACGGACAAGATATGGGCGTCGGTGGGCGGAAAGCCGATCCTGCTCCATGCCGTAACCGCGGCCGACGCGGTTGCCGAAGAGATCGTCGTGGTGGTGAAGCCTGGTGATGAGGTCAAGGTCGTGCAGGCGCTTGAAGGCCAACGGCTTCGGTCTCCCTGGCGAATTGCTCGAGGCGGTCCTCGCCGTCAGGATTCGGTCCGCAATGGCCTTCGGGCCATTGGTGCCGCCGAGTACATCGCCGTTCACGACGCGGGACGACCACTGGCAACACCTCAGCTCTTCCATCGCGTCTGGTCGGCCGCCATTGAGGCCGGTGCGGCGGTGCCCGGCTTGCCCCCTGCCGATACGATCAAGCGCGTTCGCGACGGTAGGGTTGCGACCACTGTCGAGCGGGGCGACCTTCGGGCGATACAGACACCGCAGATTTTCCGCAGATCGGTTCTGCTTCGTGCCTACGATGGGTTAGAGGAGGATGACGCGCAGGGCGCCATCACGGACGACGCGTCCATCGTGGAGCGATCCGGTGTTGAGGTGGCCGTGGTGGACGGAGAGCCTTGGAATGTGAAGGTGACATCCCCCGGGGACGTGCAGGTGGCGGCGGCGCTGCATGAGTTTCGGGAGGCTGCCCTCCTGGAACGTACGAGATCGTAGGGCCGGCGCCGGCCATGCGTGTGGGCTATGGGTACGACATCCATCGGTTGAGGCCAGGACGACATCTCATCCTTGGAGGAGTCGAGCTACAGCACCCAACCGGTCTCGACGGCCACTCGGATGCCGACGTGCTTCTCCATGCCGTCATCGACGCCCTATTGGGTGCGTCAGGACTGGGGGACATCGGTGGTCACTTCCCCGACGCCGAGCCGAAGTGGCGAGGCGCTTCTAGCCTGGATCTTCTCGCGCGCACCAACAAGCTCATCCGGACAGCCGGATACTCCGTGGTCAACGTGGACGCCACTGTTGTCGCCGAAGCCCCACGCATCGCCCCCACCGTGCCGGAGATGCGGGCCCGGATCAGTGACGTCCTTGGCATTGACACCTCGCTCGTCAATATCAAGGCCACCACCGCTGAGGGGAGCGGCCCCGAGGGCCGCGGGGAAGCAATCAGCGCGCGAGCCGTGGCCTTGCTCCAGTTGGCCGGGTAGGTCAATGTGGATCGGCGGTCGCAGGCCGGTGATCGAAGCCCTCCGAGCCGGTAGCGCATCCCGCATCCTGGTTGCTCGTGAGTCTCGACCCGGTCCGACCACAACGGAGATTCGCACCTCCGCGCAAGCGTGCGGGATCCCCTGTAGTGATGTTTCGCGCGAGGAGCTGCGCCGACACGTTGCCGACGAAGTCTCTCAGGGCGTTGCCGCCGACGTGCGACTCCCCGAATTATTGTCCGTGAGCAGGCTCATGGACGATGTAGCGGCTGCCGACCCTGCTCCCCTCCTTCTCCTGCTCGACCGCATCCAGGACCCCAGAAACCTGGGGAGTTTGTTACGCACTGCAGATGCGGCCGGCGTAAACGCGGTGGTCATGACCGAACATGGGACGGCTCCCCTCTCGGCCACGACGGTCAAGGCGTCGTCGGGAGCGCTCTTTCATCTCCGTTTGGCCCAGGCCTCCAACTTGTCGCGAGCCGTGGAAGCGCTCCGGGCGGCTGGCGTCTGGACCTACGCCCTCGATGAGTCCGGCGACCAAACTATCTATGATGTCGACCTCAAGGGTTCAACGGCGATCATCGTCGGCAGCGAGGGCCGGGGGGTGCAGCGTCTGGTAGGGCAGCGCGCGGACGTCAGGATA
This sequence comes from Pseudomonadota bacterium, assembly GCA_021323865.1. GTDB lineage: Bacteria > Chloroflexota > UBA5177 > UBA5177 > JAJPKF01 > JAJPKF01. Next base: position 262,242 of record JAJPKF010000012.1, read on the forward strand.
TCCATTCCCATGGCCGGCCGGGTTGAGAGCCTCAACGCTTCGGTCGCCGGCGCAATCGCCCTGTTCGAGGCCGCTCGTCAGAGGGGGCAGTGATAGTCTGGGCTGCCTCCATTCTGCCGGCTTCCGTAGCTCAACTGGCAGAGCAACCGCCTTGTAAGCGGTAGGTTTCCGGTTCGAGTCCGGACGGAAGCTCCAGAGCACCTTCCCGGGCGAGACCTCGACCGCTTCGGTGGTCGAATCCTCCTGCAGTGACGCCGAACGGTCAGGTTTGCGAACCTCCGTTGATACAATCTGTGGCGCCGCGCGGTGGGGTACCCAAGCGGCCAAAGGGGACTGACTGTAAATCAGTTGCGATATCGCTTCGGGGGTTCGAATCCCTCCCCCACCACCAATGCTGTGCCCCAGTAGCTCAGTGGTAGAGCACATTCTTGGTAAGAATGAGGTCGTGGGTCCGATTCCCACCTGGGGCTCCAGTTCATATCAGTTTGAGACCGCGAGAGAGAGCCAATGGCGAAACGTAAGGAAGATCGCAATCCGACCACGCTTGCCTGCAACGAATGCAAGGAGCGCAACTACACCACCACCAAGAACCGTCGGAACGACCCGGAGCGCCTGGAGCTGAACAAGTTCTGCCCTCGGTGCCGAAAGCACACGACCCATCGGGAGACCCGCTAGGCGTTCCCCCTGCGCAGCCGCCGCCACGCTTGGTCCTGACGCCAGACGCAAGGGCACTTGCCGTGGCCATCTTGGCCTTTCATTTCACCCAATTTCGCCTGTATAATGCAGACGAGCCGCGCCCATCGGGGCCGGTCATCTTCTTTTCGGGCGCAACGCAGGCAACCGAGCTAGTCGAGAGCCGGCGAAAATGGACCGAGCCGCAGGCCCGTAGCTCAATTTGGTAGAGCGCTGGTCTCCAAAACCAGATGTTGTCGGTTCGAGTCCGGCCGGGCCTGCCAGTATCCGGCGTTGGCCAAGTTAACCCTCTGATTCGCTCGGCAAGGTATAAGGTGCAGTTGTGGCAAGACAAGTAACCGTTCCCGGTCGGACAGGCCGTTCCGCCCGCGTACCTTCCTTGGCGGAGTACGTACAGGAGTCCCGAGCCGAGCTTCGCAAGGTCACGTGGCCAACTCGCGAGGAAACCATCCAGCTCACCACGGCGGTCATCGTAATGACCGTATCGGTGGCGGCCTTCCTGGGCATCATCGACCAGATTCTCACCAGCTTGGTGGGTCCGCTCACCGGCATCAAGTAGGGACGGCATTGGAACTCGACACCCAGAACAAGACCCGCCAGTGGTATGTCATTCACACCTACTCGGGTTACGAGGCTAAGGTCAAGCGCAATCTGGAGCATCGCAAGGAGTCGATGCGCAAGGAAGGCGGCGAGAAGATCTTCAGCATCGTCGTCCCCGAAGAGGAAGAGATGGAGATCAAGAACGGCCAGCGCCAGGCCGTCAAGCGCAAGGTCTTTCCCGGCTATGTGCTCGTGGAGATGGAGATGGACAACGATTCCTGGTCCGTTGTCCGCAATACTCCCGGCGTGACCAGCTTTGTGGGTTCCGGAAGTAACCCGATACCCTTGCGCGATCAGGAAGTCAAGCAGATTCTCAAGCAGATCGAGACGGAAGCACCTCGCGTTCGACCCACGTTCTCGCGTGGCCAGAATGTCCGAATCAACGATGGACCGTTCTCCGAGTTCATCGGCGTCGTCGACGAGGTTTCTCCGGAACGTAATAAGGTGAAGGTCCTGGTCAGCTTCTTCGGCCGCGAAACGCCCGTCGAGCTCGACTTCCTGCAGGTCGAAAAACTCTAAGGCAAGCGACGTGGCTCGAAAAGTAAAGGCAATCGTAAAGCTTCAGATCGACGCCGGCAAGGCGAATCCTGCGCCTCCCGTGGGGCCGGCCCTTGGTCAACACGGCGTCAACATCATGGGTTTCTGCAAGGAATACAACGAGCGGACGGCCGCCATGACGGGAACCGTCATTCCCGTGGAGATCACCATCTTTGATGACCGCTCGTTCACGTTCGTCACCAAGACGCCACCTGCCGGTGAGCTGCTCAAGAAGGCCGCCGGAGTCGACAAGGGGTCTGGGCTGACGGGAAGAGAGCCGGCGGGCACGGTGACTCGCGAGCAGGTTCGTGACATCGCGCAAACCAAGATGCCGGACCTCAACGCCAACAGCCTCGAGGCAGCGGAGAAGATCGTCGAGGGCACGGCGCGCAGCATGGGCATCAAGGTAGCGGGGTAGGACCGGAATGCAGCACGGAAAGAAGTATCGGAACGCGCTGGAGCTCGTGGAGAAGTCCAAGGCCTATGAGCCTGCGGAAGCTGTGGAGCTCCTGAAGAAGCTATCGATCAGCAAGTTCGACGGAACCGTCGAGCTGCACATGCGGCTGGGGGTCGACCCCAGACACTCCGACTAGCAGGTTCGGGGCGTTGCGGTGCTGCCCGCGGGCACCGGCAAGCATGTCCGAGTGCTTGTCTTCGCTCAAGGAGATCAGGCTCGCGAAGCGGAGGAAGCGGGCGCCGATTTCGTGGGCGGCGAGGACCTCGTTAAACGGATTCAGGGGGGCTGGCTCGACTTCGACGTCGCGCTGGCGACGCCCGACGTGATGCAGGCCCAAATCGTCCAAAAGGTGGCCCGAGTACTGGGTCCAAGGGGGCTCATGCCCAACGCTCGGAGTCAGACCATCACGAGCGACCTGCGACGCGGTATCGACGAGATTCGCAAGGGTCGGGTCCAATTCACTGTCGACAAGGTCGGCATCATTCACGCGCCCATTGGCAAGATTTCGTTTGAGTCTCAGCAGCTTCTCGAGAACCTGGCTACCATGGTCGATGCCATTACCCGGGCCAAGCCTTCGGGCGCCAAGGGTCAATATGTCCGTTCGATTTCGCTGGCGCCCACAATGGGGCCGGGCGTCCGCCTGGATGTTGCCAGCACCCTCGCTCTTCAGCCGGCGGCGGCCTAGCCGGCCGACCAGCTCCAAGCCGACGGGAGGCTTTACCGACAAAACAGCACCAACAAGTACATAGCCACAGACAGCAGGGGCGCCGAGAGCGCCTAAGCATCCTGCCGAGGCCAATACCGTCGCGCGGACACTCCGCGCGGCTGTTCTTTGCTGTGGCCCCGGCATACCGGGGCCTCATTTTTTGGCCTCGGAGCACACCACAAGAGGAGGCTGAATGGCTTTTCAAGACAAGGTAGAAACCACGGAACGACTGGCAACTGCCCTGGCCGAGAGCAAGAGCACCGTGATCGTGGACTATCGGGGGCTCAACGTGGCCGACATTACGGGGCTCCGCAGAAGACTCCGCGAGCAGAGTGTCGAATTCCACGTCGCCAAGAATACGCTGCTTCGTCGAGCCGCTACCAGCGCGAATATCGAGGGAGCGGATGGACTCTTTCTCGGTCCGACCGCCATCGCTACGAGTACCACCGACGAAGTGGCCCCGGCACGTCTCCTCAGTGAGGCAGTTCGGCAGCCCAGAGCTGTGATCAGCATACGCGGCGGAATCGTCGCATCCAAAGTGATGACGGCAGACCAGATTCGAGCGATTGCGGAACTGCCCGGACGAGAAGTTTTGCTGGCTCGTGCATTGGGTGCGGCCCAAGCGCCTGCCGCCACCGCCCTCGGGGTTGTGCAGGCGGCCGCTCGACAGGTTTTGAATGCCGTGACGGCGCTACAAGCGCAGCGAGATACTGCAGCCGCATAGCGCGCCCGAGACGATTGCCCGAACAACCAGATATCTGAAAGGAACAGAGGAAGATGGCAGGAACCCAGAAACTCTCACCACCCGAGCTCGTTGATCAATTCGAGAGCTACACGCTGCTGGAGATCTCGGAGTTCGTCAAGCTCTTCGAGGATAAATTCGGCGTAACCGCCGCTGCGCCGGTTGCCGCCGTCGCCGCCGCGCCCACCGGCGCCGAGGCCGCCCCCGAGGCCGCCGCCGAGGAGCAGACCGAGTTCACCGTCATGCTCACCGGAGCGGGGGCCAACAAGATTGCGGTGATCAAAGCCGTCCGTGAGCTGACTCAGCTGGGTCTCAAAGAGGCGAAGGCCGTGGTCGACGAAGCCCCCAAGCCCGTCAAGGAGGGCGTCGGCCGCGAGGAGGCCGACGCCGCCAAGGCCAAGCTCGAAGAGGCCGGCGCCAGCGTCGAGGTCAAGTAGGCAACGGCGGGCTGGGCGGCTCGAGCAGCCTGTCCAGCCCGTACCCAGTTCGGATGGTCACGCCGATCGTCTTGCTCGGTTGAGCATACCCAGGATGCGGTCGGCCTCGGGCAGGCCGAGCCGCTTTGCCAGCCAGAGATAGCTCAAGACTCCAATACAGACGGGCAGAACCACCTCAGTGCCGGACCAGAGGGTGGAGGAGCTTGACGCTCGCGACAGCACCCAGAACGCGGCATAGACGCAGGCGGACATCCCTATGGTTGCCAGCGCCATACCCTTGCACGCGCGTCGCAGCTCCGATCCAGCGACATGCGGAAGCGGGACCCGCAATGCCCGTATCAGCAAGACGACCTGCAGCCACACGCTGATCGCGGTCGCGAGGGCCAATCCTCCCTGGCCCCTGTCTCGCGGGAAGAGATGGATGAGGACGACGCTCAGCACGGCGTCGACGAGCGTGGCGCCGACAGCCAGCATGACCGGCGTTTTTGTGTTTCTCAAAGCATAAAAGCTACGCGCAGCCACCTCGATCAATGCCAGAGGGGCGATCGCGAGCGCGTAGAAGACCAGCGCGAAGGAGGTGGCCGCGGTTGACGCCGGCGTCCAGGCGCCGTGATCGAACAGCAGCGTGATGACCGGATGGCGCAGCAGGATGAGGCCGGCGGTCGCCGGAAGTGCCAGGAACAGTATCGCCTGTATGCTGCGACTGACCGTGTGCTCCAAGGCGCTCCGCTGAGCCGTCGCCGACTGGCGCGAGAGCGTGGGGAACACGGCCGTACCCAGAGCGCTTCCCACGGCGCCTACCGGAAACATGACGAGACTCCATGCGTAGGTGATCGCGTTGAATCCGGCGGATGTAAGCCCCGAGGCCAGAAACGTCGTAACGAGCAGCATGAACTGGAACGCTGAGAGCCCGATCAATCGGGGGCCGAGGAGGCGTAGCACTTCGCGGGCCGACGTAAGACGCCAGTCAATTGTCGGCCGATATCGGACCGACTCCCATACGACTCCCCAGATCTGTATCTCAAACATCACCACTGCGCCGCCCACTACCGCCCAGGCAGCGGCGTAGACGCCGTAGCGAGGGCCAAATACCACGGCGCCAACGATAATGGCGGCGTTGTAGAGCACCGGTGCGACTGAGGGGAGGATGAAGCGGCCGTAACTGTTCTGCATGGCCGCGAACAGACCGCCGATGCCCAACAGCACGGGCTGAACCAGCATGATCCGGGTGAGGCTCGCCGTCTCGAGCTGCTCCGAGTGACTGAACGAGGGCACGAGCGCCCGAACCAGCTCGGGAGCGAATACGAAACACAAAGCCGCGAGGATCACGAGGGTGACGAGCAAGGTATTCAAGACCGTGTTCGCCACCCGCCAGGCGGTTTCTTCCTGACGCACCTCCAAGAGTCCGGAGAACACCGGTATGAACGCGGATGCCAGCGCGCCCCCGGCCACGATTGTGAAGAGCAGATCGGGAATCCGAAACGCCGCGTTGTATGCGGCCATACTCGTGGACGTGCCGAAGAGGCTGGCAAATATGCTCAGCCGCAGTAGCCCAAGAACGCGAGACGCAATGAGGGACCCAGACACAAGGAGGGCAGCCGAGAAGATGCCTTGAGAGGACGTGCCGAGGGCTCCGACACGGGCTAGTCGTGCGATCCCTTGCTCCCTTGGTTCCGAGAATCGCCTCATACTATCGGGGTCTCTTCGGCCGGCGAGTGGGACTCGAGCCGGTTTCCTGGAGGAGGCATTGATAGTATCGAGCGACTTTGTCAACCGGGAGGGTGCGTGCCCCTCGAGCTGCGTGAGTGGACCGATCAGCCGTCTTGGGACTCATTTGTTGGCTCACATGACAGCGGACATTTTCAGCAGGGATGGGGCTGGGGCGAGTTTGCCATCGATCTCGGAGGGACAATCCGGCGGCTGGCCGTGGTCGAAGATGGTCAGATTCAAGCCACCATGTCGACGATCTGCCATGCCATCCGACGCAGCCCCCTCACCCAGCTGGCCGTCTCTCGAGGTCCCGTTCTCGACCGGCCGACCGAGGAGCTGTTCATGCTTTTGGAGCGCGGACAGGCGGAGTATGCCTCCCGGGTGAACGCACTGTCCAGCAAGATCGAGCCGCCGGTAGCCGCGGGGGATCCCGATTGGCCGCAACTCCTTGTCGGGCAAGGTTACAAGCCGCTGTATCCGCCCAGTCAGCCTCGCAGCACATGGATCCTGGACCTCGAACCAGATCTGGACACCCTGCTCTCGAACATGAAGTCAAAGACCCGGTACAACATCCGCCTCGCGGAAAAGCGCGGCGTGGAAGTCGTAGATGGGACGGCCGAGAACCTCGACGACTTCTACAAGCTCTACATCGAAACGGGTCAGCGCGACGGATTCTTCATCCTACCCAAGCAAATGTACGCGCGGGCGTTTGAGATCTACTGGGGTCTGGGCCAGTTCCGGCTGCTGCTGGCCGTCTATAAGGGCAAGCCCATCGCTGCCGTGACGTTGGTTCATGTCGGCAGCCAGGTATGGTATCTGTATGGGGCCTCAACCAACGAGCATCGTGAAGTCATGGCGCCCCATCTGCTCCAGTGGGAAGCCATCAAATGGGCGAAGTCCCGTGGAGCGGAGCGTTACGACTTCCGAGGTGTGCCCGATGTTCTCGCCGAGGACCAGGAGATGTACGGCGTCTACCGCTTCAAGTCCGGGTTCGGTGGTCGTCACGTTACCGTTCTGGAAACCTATGCCAAGGGCTATCGCGAACCGCTGTTTCAGCTGTGGCGCGGCTACTGGAGGAGCCGCTTCTTCCTCGTGAGCGCCCAGCGGAGGTACAAAGGGCTTCCCCGCAAGCCCTGGGCATGAGATGACCGGGTTCGACTTCGTTCTCGGTGGGCGCTATCGCCTTCAATACCCCCTCGGCGAGGGCGGCATGGCCTCAGTATATGCGGCCGTCGACGAGCGGCTGGGTCGCAGCGTGGCCATAAAGATCTTGTCGGACAGTCTCTGCTCGGACGAGAGTTTCGTTCGGCGCTTTCAGCACGAGGCGGAGGCTGCGGCGCGACTCTCGCACCCCAACATCGTATCCGTCTACGACGTGGGCGCGGACCAGGGCCGCCGATTCATCGTGATGGAGCTGATCGCGGGCCGCAATTTGAAGGATCTCATCCGTGATCGCGGCCCCTTGAGCATGGAGCAGCTGGTCGCCATCGGCGCGGAGATTCTTGACGGGCTGGGCTATGCCCATCAGCATGGCCTCATCCACCGAGACATCAAGCCACAGAACATCCTCATCTCTCGAGAGGGGACGCCCAAGCTGGCTGACTTCGGTATAGCCAAAGCCGTCGAAGCATCCTCGACCACCCAGACCGCCATGGTTCTCGGATCTGTGCATTACCTGGCGCCCGAGGTGGCGGCCGGAGAACCGGCCTCGATTCAATCTGACCTCTATTCGATGGGAGTGGTGCTGTATGAGATGGCCACAGGTGGGGTGCCCTTCGAAGGCACGAACCTCCTGGCCATCGCATCGCGGCACATCCATGACCAGCCCCAAGCGCCTTCCCGCTCGAATCCACAGATTCCCGTCGAGCTCAACGGATTGATTCTCAAAGCCCTGGCAAAGGCGCCGGACCGACGCTACGAATCCGCGGAAGAGATGGCGCGCGATGTGCGGGCCGTCCCCATCAAACGGGACCCAGTGGCGCTTGCCTCCCTTGACGCCACGGCAGCGGTCGGCCCGGTCGAGCCGACTCCATCTCCGCGGACGTGGTTATCGCTTCGACCAACCTGCGTGCGCTACATCCTCTGGGCATTCGTTATAGCCGTCGTCGCGGTGCTGATTAATCGGGCCGGAGGTTTGCTGCCGAACGGCCCAAGCCACGATCTCGGGGGTCAAGGCCTGACCGCAGCATCCGTGGTGGTCGGCGCCTTGGCACTCCTCACACTGCTCGCCGGTATCGTCGAACGATTTCGCCACCGGTATGCCGTGGACGAGTTCGCCGTCACGGTAGAGTCGGGTATCTTCGGACATCATAGGGATGCGATTCCCGTCCGGGCCATCGTCAACCTGCAGCTGCATCAAAGTCCACCGTCGCGTTTACTGGACATCGGGACCATCGTTCTCAGCACGGGGCAGCTGCCGGGCCAGGGCCCGATTGCCCTCGAGCTACGTGACGTGGCCCACGCATCCGAGGTGTACGACGCCATTCTGAGCGCGTTGGGAGCCGGCAACCGGCGAGTGGCGCCATCCGATGGGGTCGTTCATGACCTGGGTGCCTAGTTGCGGACATGGTCATCAATGAACGAGTTCTTGTCGTCCCCGGCATCACGTTACCGTGAGTCGTACAGAGCTTTGAGCTGACTCTTTAAAAATTGGCACACAACGTGCTCGAAGCGACGCGCAAGGAGAGCGACATATGGATACCGGGAACAGCGTGACTGAGAAACCACCGTCCGGTTCCGATTTCGCAGACTCCCCTTCGTCCGCGCAGATGGGAATACCCGAAGTCTCGCATCTGTCGACGTGCCGGCTGCCCACCGAGCACGGCGTCTTTTCTCTGCAAGCCTTCCGAGTCGGTCAGGTGGCGTCCGAGATCATTGCGCTCGTCAAGGGTGACCTTTCCGCTGCGTCGCCCACGCCCCCGCTTGTCAGGCTGCACTCTCAGTGCCTCACCGGTGACGTACTTGGCTCACGCAGGTGTGACTGCGGCGAACAGCTGCAGGCCTCCTTGGCGGCGATTGCCGCGGACGGCCGTGGCATATTGCTCTACCTACCCCAAGAGGGCCGAGGGATTGGTCTCCTCAACAAGCTCCAGGCTTACTCGCTCCAGGACCAGGGTTTGAACACCATACAGGCCAATCTCGCTCTGGGACTGCCGGTTGACGCACGGGAATATCGCTCGGCCGCTGCCTTGCTGCTCCATTTGGGGCTTGTCCGCATTCGCCTGATGACCAACAATCCCGAGAAGTGCCGGCAGCTCGAGGAGAACGGGGTGCAAGTGATCGAGCGCGTCCCCATCGTCGTTCCGGCGAACGCCTTCAATCAGGGATACATGCAGACCAAGGCTGATCTGATGGGCCATGATCTGCAGCTTGACCTGACTCACGGCATTCGAACCGATTCGTGATCCACTGACGGATCCCATCCCCGCCGTTCCTCAGCCCGGGCAATCGCGGACCCCCGGCCAGAGCCGCCGCCGAAAGAGCCGGCCGGTCGTCACGCTGCACTTCGCGCAGACGCTCGATGGCCGCATCGCCACCAGGAATGGAGCGTCGCAGTGGATTGGAGGCGATGAATCCCTGGCCTTTGCCCACGGACTTCGAGCCGAGAACCAAGCAGTGATGGTGGGCGTCGGCACCGTGCTGGCCGATGACCCACGACTCACGGTTCGACTTGTCGACGGAACCTCCCCGCGTCGTGTGGTTGTCGACTCCCGCCTGCGCATGCCCGAGACCGCCAGAATGCTGCACGAGCCGGGTCCCGAAACAATCATCGCCACGCGGGCAGACGTGCCTGCGGAGCAGCGTCGGCGGTTTGAGCGGCTGGGCTGCCGTGTGCTTGCCATTCCCCGTGATGCGATGGGCAGGGTCGACCTGGCCTGCCTGTTGGAGATGCTTTCGACCGAAGGCGTTCAACGCATGCTGGTGGAGGGCGGCCGTCAGGTCATCACCTCGATGCTGAGAGAACGCTTGATTGATCGCCTCGTCATCTGCATTGCACCCAAAGTGCTGGGCACGGGGATCGACGCCGTGGGCGATCTTGGCATTGAGAGCCTTGCGGATGCGGTGCGCCTCGACCGCCTCGAGGTGCGGTCTCTTGGGCCGGACACAATCGTAGACGCTCTTGTCGTCTGAAAAGCTGACCGCTACCAGTCTGTGGTTTCCGGCACCGCGGACCGTAGAGCTACGCACCGAGCAGATCGGGAAACCTGACGCAGGCGAGGTGCGTATCCAGACGATTGCTTCCGGCATCAGCGCGGGCACGGAGCTCCTCGTCTATCGCGGTCTCGTACCCCCCGAGCTTCCTCTCGATTTGCCTGGCATGGCCGGAAGCTTTGGTTTTCCGATCAAGTTCGGGTATGCGAGTGTCGGAAGGATCGTCGAGACCGGTGCCGGGGTCGACGCGTCGCGAATGGGTGAGCTGGTGTTCGTCCATCACCCGCATCAGAGTCAGTACGTCGCTCGCTCGGAGGACGCGATCACGCTGGGCGATGAAACACCGCCAACGGTGGGTACGCTGCTGGCGAACCTGGAGACCGCGATCAACGTGGTCCTCGATGCCCACCCGAGACTGGGCGACCGAATCGTCATCTTCGGTCAGGGTGTTGTTGGCCTGCTGATCACCGCCCTGCTACGACGGGCAGGAGCCGGCCTACTAATCGCGGTTGAACCGGATGCCGCCCGAGCCAACCTATCGATGCAGCTCGGAGCCGACGGTGTTGCTCGGGATGGAGACGAGGCGGCGCAGATGGTTGAGAACCTGGGCCACTGCAAGGGGGCCGATATTGCGTTGGAATGCAGCGGTAACCCAGCCGCCATGGACGAGGCGCTGGGGACCGTGGCAGCTGAGGGGTCGCTGGTCGCGGTCTCCTGGTATGGGGTGAAGCCGGTCCCCTTGCACTTGGGGGCCGAGTTTCATCGCAAGCGACTGCGCATCATCAGCAGTCAGGTGGGAGGGATGGATCCGGCACTCACCCCACGCTGGAACCGTGGCCGCCGGCTCGACCTTGCCCGCGCCATCCTGCCCCAGATTCCCGTCCACCTGCTGGTGACCCACCAGATCCCGTTCCAAAGGGCACGCGAAGCATACCAATTGCTCGAATCGCGAAAGGACGGGGCAATTCACATCGCTCTGACCTACGAGGACCGAAATGTATGAAGTAGGGATCGTTGGACACTTCGAGGCCGCCCATCAGCTCCACGGCGACTTTGGCCCGGCGTGCCGTCTTCACGGCCACACCTACCGAGTCGAGGTGGTCGTTCGGGGTCCTGAGATCGATGCGTCTGGCGTACTTTTGGACATTGGATCTCTCCAAGAGAGGCTGGCCACATGCCTTGCCGAGCTTCACTATCAAAACCTGGCCGACGTGCCCAGCCTCCGGCACACAAACACCACAGCCGAGACGATGGCCAGATTCATATGGCAGCAGGTTACCTCCGATTGGACCGCTCCGGCTGAGACCACAGTGCAGGTTCGCGTCTGGGAGTCGGCTGCCGTGTTTGGCGGCTACGAGTCAGTCGTCACGAGCTGAGGGAGGGCGGCATTCCAGGCTCACTCGACCAAGTGGCTCTGGTGACTCTCGGCTCCCCCGACCAGCTCACCGGGGGCTACGAATATCACCGCCGCATGGCAGAGCTCGCTCCTCATCTGGGTGCCCAGGTAACGTTCATTTCTTTGCCCCAACGGCCCTTTCCTCTCCCCATGCTTGCGTCTCGGTCCATCGTGCGTCCCCTTGAGTCCATCCGTCCGCACGCCCTTGTGATCGACAGCATCGCAGCGGCCTATGTGCCGGCTGCTCGGGTTTCGGTTCCCTTAATCGGCTCGCTGCATCAGCCCCCTGGGGGCGTCGGATCGAACCGCCTTCGCCACTCGATCCAAATGCGCATGGATCTCGCTGCCTACCGTGCGTGTCGCCGGCTGATCGTGGCTTCTCAATCGCTGGCGGATTTGCTTCGGTCCTACGGACTCGGTGAGCAGCTGATTCACGTGGTCCCACCGGGAAAGGACGTGGCAACGCCAACAGGTGATCAACCGCGCGACCTTCGCCATGGTCGACGGATTGCGGTCCTGTGTGTAGCCAACTGGCTTCCACACAAGGGAATCACGGAGCTATTGGAAGCCCTTGCACTCCTGCCCGACGAGACGGCAACGCTTCACCTCGCCGGCGACACGACGCGGGACAAGCAATACGCCCATCGGGTGAGACAAATGCTCCACAGGCCAGATCTGGGTCATCGGGTCGTTGTTCACGGCCCGATCGACCCTGGCGCTGTCGCCTCGCTTTATCGGGACGCGGACGTGTTTGTGCTTGTCAGTCGACAGGAGGCGTACGGGACCGTCTACGGAGAGGCCATGCACTTTGGACTGCCCGTGGTCGGCTGGAGAAGCGGCAATCTACCGAATCTCGCTTCGGAGTCCGAAGGCATCATGGTAGAGACCGGAAGCATCGACGGATTGGCGCGAGCCATCCGGCTCCTTGCGGATCACCCCGAATTTCGCCGGCACCTCTCAGAAGGAAGCCGTCGCCGATCTGCAGACCGGCCGACCTGGAGGGAGTCGGCGGAACGCTTCTTTCGCGTTATCGGTGAGGCTATGGGCAGTCGGGCCCACGCCACACCCGATGCCCACGAGCTTCCTCAACACTCACTGTAGCCACAGAAGTGGCACTTCTTGCACCCTTCCTCTCGGGCGAAGGCGGCCACACCACACTTCGGACAGATGTCGGCCAGGGTCTTGCCGTTTCCGTTCCCCACCAGCAGGCTGGTTTGAGGCTCGGCTACATTCGGCCGCTCCGCCTGCTCACCCGGGCGGACCGTGTACTCGCTCAGCACCTGTCCGATGGCATCGGGGAGCGACAGCACGCGATTGGCCCCGAAGCCGTACGTCCGGCTGCCGGCGATACCCCGTAGCTGGTCCACCAGCTGCTCCACCTTCTCCCGCTGAGTCAACGGAGATGGTGTTCGGAGCACCAGCGATACCAATCTCCCAATGGCCTCGGCCATCGCGAGAATGTCGCTGCCGGCACGACCGATGTTAACGAACAGCTCCAGTGGATCACCCACGTCATCACAGTTGACCGTCACATAGGCCGTGCCCACCGGTGTCTCGACCCGGTGCGTCGCGCCACGTGCCACTCGCGGCCTTGGTTTGATCGTGGCCAGACCCGGCAGCATTCCCTGCGCGCCGCGATCCTCGGCCGGCGGAGCTTCCTCCAACCCGACGTTCAGCACCTGCTCTCCCTTGCAGCCATCCCGAAACACTGTGATGCCCAGACAGCCAAGGTCGTAGGCCAGGGCATACGCTCGCTCGATGTCATCCGTGGTGGCGCCGTTCGGGAGGTTGATGGTCTTTGATACGCCGTTGTCGGTATGCTTCTGGAAGGCTGCCTGCATGCGGACATGGGCCTCAAATTCGATCTCGTGGGCCGTCACGAAGATGCGACGCAAATCCTCGGGAATGGTCTCCATGCCGTGCACGGTCCCTCGCCGCGTGATCTCCTCGAGAACCGGAGCCGTGTCAAGATTCCGTTCCCGAAACGCCTCTTTCACATAGGGGTTCACAAAGGTGAGCTTACGGTCCTCGACCTTGTGGTAGAAGGCCAACGCGAAAATTGGCTCAATCCCGCTGGACGCGTCGGCGATGATGCTGATCGTTCCGGTGGGCGCGATGGTAGTGACCGTCGCATTCCGGATCGGGGCATCGTCGCGATATCTGCTGCGGACCCAGTTGGGGAAGGGGCCTCGCGCCTCCGCGAGCTCCTGAGATGCGAGGTGGCCCACGCTCTCGATTCGCTCCATCACGCGATCCGCCAATGCCAGGGCCTCCTGACTGTCATAGGGAATGCCCAGCTGAAAGAGTAGATCGGCCCAACCCATGATGCCCAGGCCGATTCGGCGGTTCGCGTGAACCTCCGCCATGATCTCCGGCAATGGGTACGGATTGACTTCGATGACATCGTCGAGAAATCGAACGGCCAGACGCGTCACCCGATCCAGCTCGTCCCAATCGAGGTCGGAGCGGCCAGCGTTGCACAGCTTGGCCAGGTTGATCGAGCCGAGGTTGCAGGCATCGTTGGGGGCCAGCGGTTGCTCACCGCAGGGGTTCGTTGCCTCAATGGTTTCCAGTTCCGGTACCGGATTCGCGCGGCTCTCGTTGATCCGGTCGATGAAGACCACCCCCGGATCACCCGTCCGCCACGCCGAATCGACGATTCGTTGCCAAACCTCTCTCGCCCTGAGCCGATCCGTCACCTCATCCGTATGCGGATCGATGAGGTCGTACTCGCCATCCGCCCGCAGCGCGTCCATAAACGTGGCCGTGACGGCGACGCTGATATTGAAGTTGGTGATGCCGCCATCGTTCTTGCACTCGATGAACTCGAGGATGTCCGGGTGGTCAATGCGGAGAATCCCCATGTTGGCCCCACGCCTGGTTCCGCCCTGCTTCACCGCCTCAGTCGAGGCGTTGAAGACTCTGAGGAAGGAAACCGGTCCGCTGGCCCGGCCACCGCTCCGGCGCACATCGCTGTCCTTCCGACGAACTCGCGAGAAGGAGAAACCCGTCCCACCGCCCGACTGGTGAATGATGGCCGCATTGCGCAGGGTTTCGAAGATGCCGTCGATGGAGTCGGGAACCGGGAGAACGAAACATGCCGAGTACTGGAGTCCGTTGGCCTTACCGGCGTTCATGAGGGTCGGGGAATTGGGCAGGAACTTGCAATCGATCAGCAGATCGTAAAAGGAAGAGGCGACGTCGTAGACATCACCGGCGGGCAGCCATTTGCGCTCGGCGTCGGCAACGGCCCGAGCGACTCGCCAGCACATGCCGTCGGCATCCTCAACGACCTGGCCGCCGACTCTCATCAGGTAGCGCTCGGTCAGCACCCGAAGGGCGCTCTCGGACCACTGGCCGCCGCGAGCGGGACGCTCCCTCGGCTCGATATCCAGACCTGCAACTTCGGAGCTCACATCGACGACCGCCATCTCAATCTCCCTACCCGGTTCTCAATTATAGGCCCTGCACCACAACATCTAGGGCCCAAGGGACAGCATAGCACAAGATATCGGGCTTGACAAAGGCAACACGCTGTGCACCTGATGTTCACCGAATCCAGCTTCTCCCTCCACTTGCCGTCCACACTCGACGCACCGGAAGGCGAGCCGTTAGGTCGATAACATGAGGTGCATCCGGCCCGGAACCGCAGGGGAGGAACATGGCGGATCTGCTCGAGTGTGTCCCGAACTTTTCGGAAGGTCGCGACGAAGAGATCATTGCTGAGCTTCGCTCGGCACTCGGCATTCCCGGCGTCACGCTTCTGGATGTTCACTCCGATCGGGACCACAATCGCAGCGTCTTCACGCTGGTGGGAACACCCGAGGCGCTCGTCGACGCCGTGTACCAGGCCGCCCGGGTCGCAGCTGAGCGCATCGACCTCACCAAACACACGGGGGCTCATCCGAGACTGGGGGCCACCGACGTCGTGCCGTTCATCCCGCTGACCGGCACGCCGATGTCGACCGCCGTGGAGGCCAGCAGAGCGTTGGCCGACCGTGTCTGGACCGGTCTCTCCATCCCGGTCTACTTTTACGAAGAATCGGCCACCCAGCCCGAGCGGGTCAACCTCGAGCAGGTACGGGGCAAGGGGTTCGAGGAAGCTTTGGCCACCGTGGCGGCTGAGCCGCGTCGCAGACCCGACATCGGGAACCCACAGCTCCATCCCACGGCCGGCGCTGTGATTACCGGGGCCCGCGGGCCGCTCATCGCCTACAACATCTACCTGAACACGCCAGACATCACCATCGCGAAGGCGATCGCGAAGACCGTCCGGCATAGTGGCGGCGGCCTCCGTTTCGTCAAAGCGCTGGGGCTCGACATCCCCGAGCGAGGCTGCGTGCAGGTTTCCATGAACCTCACCAACTTCCGGCGTTCGGCCATGTTCACGGTCTTCGACCTGGTCCGCCAAGCCGCAGAGTCATATGGGGTTGCTGTGACCGACTCGGAGGTCGTTGGGCTCCTGCCTGCCGCGGCCCTCTTCGACGTCGCGCGGCATTACCTGCGCATGCATCACTTCGAGGAGAACCAGGTGTTGGAGATGCGGCTGCTCGAGACGAACCCTGATGAAGCACTCGCTTCGTGAATCGCCGACCGACCCCGCTCGTGACCGACCGGCCGTTCGATGTTGTCGCCCTGCGAGTCTTCGGCAATCTGTTCAGCTCTCTCGCCGATGAAATGGGCATCGTGCTCATGCGCTCGGCGTTCTCGCCCAACATCAAGGTGCGGCGAGACTACTCGTGCGCGGTCTTCGACCCTCAAGGACGCCTCCTGGCGCAGGCCGCACACATACCGGTCCACCTTGGGGCAATGCCTCTGGCGATGGAAGCCGTCCGCCAAAGGTTGACATTGGGGCCGGAAGACGTGGTCATTCTGAACGATCCATTCGCCGGCGGTACGCATCTCCCCGATATCAGCCTGGTATCGCCTGCCTATCACAAGGGAGTGCTTCTCGGCTACCTGATGAGCCGAGCGCACCACTCCGATGTCGGCGGCATGACGCCGGCGTCCATGCCACTCTCGCGGGAGCTCTTCCAAGAGGGCCTGATCCTGCCGCCCGTGAAACTGGTCGAGCAAGGCGTGTTGAATCGGGAAGTCATGACGCTGATCAGCCGCAATGTCAGAACTCCTGTTGAGCGGCAGGGCGATCTGGCGGCTCAGCTTGCGGCTCAAGCCAGCGGTCGGGCGCGATTCACGGAGATCGCCTCTCGATACGGAATCGACGCGATCGAGACCCAATCGGAAGAGCTGATTCGCTATGCCGAGCTGATGACCCGTGGCATGATCCGCAAGCTCAAACCCGGCCAATGGATGGCAGAGGATCACCTCGACGACAACGGGTTTGACGGCGAGCCGGTGGCCATTCGAGCCCAAGTTGAGGTTCCGGGAGACGACAGGCTCCGCATTGACTTCTCAGGAAGTGCACCTCAGCAGCCAGGGCCGATAAATGCCGTCGAGGCCGTGACGAGGGCGGCTCTCTTGTATGTCATCCGGGTGCTCATCGACGAGGACGTTCCCGTGAACGCCGGCATGCTTCACCCACTCCACCTACATTTGCCGGAGGGCAGCGTGGTATGCGCACGTCCTCCCGCGGCAGTCTCGGCAGGCAACGTCGAGACGTCGCAACGGATCGTTGATGTCCTGTTCCGCTGCTTCGCGCAGGCTATGCCCGGCCGCGTGCCGGCGGCCAGTCAAGGCACCATGAACAATGTCACCTTCGGCGGCTGGGACGCGAGTCGCAACGCTCCCTTTGCCTACTATGAGACGCTCGGCGGCGGGATGGGAGCGCGTCCATGGAATGGGGGAATGAGCGGAGTCCATGATCACATGAGCAACACGCGCAACACGCCGGTGGAGGAGCTGGAGAGTCAGTATCCGGTCCGGGTCTGCAGGTATGAGCTCCGCAGGGGCTCGGGAGGCAAGGGAGCGCACCGTGGAGGAAACGGCATACGCCGCGATATCGAGTTCCTCTCTCCTGCGACCGCCAGCCTCATCACCGAGCGCCGTTCCATACCCCCGTACGGCTTGTCCGCTGGCGGCACCGGGGCAGCAGGCCGAAACCTTGTGATCCGCGGGGGCACTGAGATCCCCCTGCCCGGTAAGGCGGTCATCGATCTGCAATCGGCTGATGTACTCAGCATCCGAACCCCGGGAGGCGGCGGCTTCGGGAAGTTCAGGACTGCTTCCGAGTCGGCATAGGATGGCGTCCGGATCTGTGTTCGACCGAAATCGGCTCCTGTCTTCGGTGCGTGGCTTTTCCCGGCATCCGGTGCTCGTACTCGGAGACATGGTTGCCGACGAGTACATCATCGGCCGGCCCGACCGCATCTCTCGCGAGGCCCCGGTTCTCGTGCTTCATCACGGCGAAGAGTTCGTCTGTCCAGGTGGAGCGGCCAACGTGGCCTACAATCTGGCTCGACTCGGCGCGCCGACGCGAGTCGCGGGAGTGATCGGATGTGATTCCCAGGGAGCCGCGCTGCGAGATGCTCTTGATGGCGCCGGCATCGACACGTCAGCGCTCATGGAGGTACCGGAACGACGAACGGCCACCAAGACCAGGATCGTCGGGCGGGGTGAGCAGGAGATCCAACAGCAGATCGTGCGAGTCGATCGGGTCGACCGGAGTCAGCTGTCGGAGAGCATCACGGAACCGTTGTTAAAGATGATCGACTCAGCGATCTCCGCCGTTCATGGCCTCGTGATCTCCGACTACGAGAACGGCGTGATCAGTCAGCGGGTGATCGACCACACGCTGCCGCACGCACTCCGAAGCGGAATCGTCACCACGGTGGATTCCCACGGCGACCTCCATCGCTTTCAGGGTGTTACCGTGGCCACACCCAACCAGCCGGAAGCGGAGTCGACGCTGCATCGGACATTCGAGTCAGAGGAGGAGGTGACGCAGGCCGGCGAGCAGCTGCGTGAGGAGATGCATGCCCGAGGACTGCTGCTTACCAGGGGAAGCAAGGGGATGATCCTCTTCGAGGAAGATCAACAGCCTCGGTCGATTCCGCCCTCGAATCTGACGGAGGTGTTTGATCCCACCGGTGCCGGTGACACGGTCTCAGCAGTCTTTACTCTCGCCCTGCTGACCGGGGCCGGCATGGCGGAGGCGGCCGTTCTCAGCAACATCGCTGCCGGAGAGGTGGTGAAGAAGCTGGGCGCAGCAGCGCTCGCTTCAGAAGACCTTATCCAGGCGGTTGAAGCTGCCCAGACGGTCGGCAAGAGCTAAGAGGCCGCCTCGCAGGGCAGGGGATCAGTGGCCGTCCTGCTCTCGCTTCTTCCGAGCCTCCTCGACGATCCGTTCGGCAACGTGCGCGGGTACGCGCTCATAATCCAGGATCTCCATCCTGAAGCTGCCGCGACCCTGGGTGATTGAACGGAGGGCCGTAGCGTAGTGACCCATTTCCGCCATTGGGACGTGCGCTTTGACGCGCTGCATTCCCGGGCCGGATGGCTCCATCCCCAGAATCTTGGCCCGCTTTGATGTCAGGTCGCCGATGACATCTCCCATGTAGCTGTCCGGTACCGTCACCTCAACGTTCATGATCGGCTCGAGGAGCACCGGACTGCACTTCGCGACCGCTTCCTTGAAAGCCAGCGCTCCGGCGATCTTGAACGCCATTTCGGAAGAGTCGACGTCGTGGTACTTCCCGTCGTACAGGATCGCGCGAACGTTGATGACCGGATAGCCGGCGAGGACTCCCTGCGCCATCGCCTCGTGGATGCCCTTCTCCACCGCCGGGATGTATTGCTTGGGCACGGCGCCGCCGACGATGCGGTTGACGAACTCAAACTCCTGTTCCTGGCTCGGTTCTAGCTCGATCCATACGTCCCCAAATTGACCACGACCGCCAGTCTGCTTCTTGTGCTTGCCCTCCGCTTTGGCGCCGGTGGTGATGGTCTCCCGGTAGGGGATGCGCGGATCGCCGAGATCGAGGTCGATGCTGTAGCGGCGCCGCAGCCGCTCCACGGCGATGGCAAGGTGTGACTCTCCAACGCCGGAGAGGATGGTCTCGGCCGTCTGCGGGTCACGCTCGACCCGCAATGTCGGGTCCTCCTCGAGGAGGCGGTGCAGGGCCTGTCCCAGCTTGTCCAGGTCGGCCTTGGTCTTCGGGTTGACCGTCGCGCCGTACGCTGGAGCCGGAAAGTTGATTCCCTCCAGCTTGACCGGTGAGTCTTTGACCGTCAAGGTGTCGCCCGTCAGCGTGTGATGGAGCTTGGCGACGGCGCCGATGTCCCCCAAAACAATCTGTGGAACGTGCTCCTGGGTCTTCCCGCGGACGATGAGGGTGGGACCGACGTGCTCGTCGGCTCCCCGGGTGGCGTTGAAGACGTGGCTGTCGTTGCGCAGGCTCCCGCCAAACACGCGGAAGTAGTTGAGCTTTCCGACGTACGGGTCGCTGACGGTTTTGAACACCAGCGCCGAGAGTGGCGTTTCCGGCTTGAGCGACGCCTCGATCGGGTTCGGGGTGAAGGCGACGAGGCCGTCGAGCAGCAGCTCAACGCCGATGTTGTGGGTCGCGGAGCTGACGAACACCGGATAGACTCCCCGTGTCAGAACGGCTTTTCTGAGCGCCGCCTGCAGCTCTCCAGCGTCCAGCTCGCCACCGTCGAGATACTTTCCGAGCAGCTCG